>JAGAZB010000034.1 GCA_017940255.1 Treponema sp. | reverse complement strand
ATAAGAAATCCTCCTTAAATCCGCGTGTGCGGCATTGCCGGTGCGGACGAATTTCTTAATGTGCCGTGATCAGATTTACTCGAAGTGGTGCTTCAACACATGTGTCGTTTGCATTAAGTTTTGTGAGTATAGCAAAAAATCGGGAAAATAAAAAGCAAGTATTATCGCCATTCATAGTCCAGCTTTCATTTATTTCCCAATTTTGCAAGCCAGTCTTGAACAGCCTTTTTAGCAGCACTTCTGCTCGTCTTTTGCAATGAATTTTGCGATGATTGAAGTGTTTGTCGCAACCTGCGGTTGCTTAGCGATGCGACTTATACTGATCGCCTGCGAGCAAAGCCACTGCCATTACGAGTGTAAAAAATGATTTTTGTTTCATCTGAATCTTCTGTAAAATGCGTTAGGCTATGGAGCGGTGCGAAGCAGTCTGCATCAGCAGACCGGCCGTAGGCAAGCCGCGGAACAGCCGACCGCCACTTGTGGCGGTAACGCCCTATTATTTCATCTATTCCTTCTGTTCTGAAGGGTCGAGCATTTTAATAACTTTTGCAGGCACCCCACCCACAACCGCAAAATCCGGAACGTCTTTTGTGACTACAGCACCTGCCGCAACCACTGCATATTCGCCGAATGTAACGCCGGGACAAACTGTAACGTTCATTCCAAGCCATGCATTCTTTTTGATTGTGACTTTTCCGTAGGTGTATTTTGTGTGTCGCTCATTAAAGTCGTGATTGATTGTAGCAATGCGAAGACCAGGCGCAATGCAAACCCCGTCGCCAAACTCAATTCCACCGGAAGCCGACAAAATTGCCGAATGATTGATGAAGACATTTTTCCCGAACTTTACACGGTTTCCAAAGTCGCAGATAAAAGGGGTGAGGATGCGAACATCATCCAGCTTGCGGCCAAAAAGATCTTCCAGATCAGAAACATAACTTTCATCATCGGGCATCTTTGCATTTGCAATTGCGCAGAGTTTTCGCGCCCTCATACTCGCTTCGCTCGTTTGCATGAGAGGAAATTATATAAATCGTCGCTCACGCGACTTGCGCATCATCTCACTGACTGCTTCTTTAAAATAAGGCTCATGAATATCTGTTGGTCCGCCTTTTTTTCATAAGTTCATAAACATAGCTTGGTGTGTATTCCATAGTTTCCTCCTGTGTACATCTGCATTATAAGCGACATCTGTCTGTTTTCTATGGGCAAGTTGCGTTATAATGTTGTTTAAACGACAGATGTTGTAAACATGCCTATTAAGCAGGCTTTTCTGAAGGTAAAATGTCAGAAGAAAAACTAGACCCGCGCATTATCCGCACAAAGGAAGCGATTCAGACGGTTTTTAAGCAGATGGTCTGTGAACTGCCTTATGAAAAAATTACAGTAAAGGCAATTACCGAGGCTGCAAGAATCAATCGCAATACTTTTTATCTTCATTATAATTGTGTGGATGATGTGCTTGCAGAAATTCAGGCTAAGCATTCCAGCGAATATTCTGCCATAGTTTCGGGATTTGACCAGCTTAAGGATACGGACAAACTGGTGAGGTCCTTTTTTGAATACATGGAAGCTCAGGATGATTTTTTCAAGCGTGTGACTTGCGACAGCCGTTTTGACTATATCCGTGAAAGAATGCAGACCCGTGTTACAAAGCAGGCGGCGGAATCTCGTCCTCTGAAAGGGATAGAGCAGAGCGTGCGCAACATCCTTTTGACTTTTAATAACTGCGTAGTCCTGCTTTACCGCCAGTGGGTTGCCGATGGCCGTAAGATTTCCATGGAAGAAATGATTGAGCTTGCAACGACCCTGCTTGAAAATGGGATGAAGGGGTTTAGGAATAAATAGAAATATAAAACTGATTAATACAGGTATAATGAAGATACCCGTCGTTGATTTTTTTTATCAGATTATATAATATGATGTTGCTCACGCGGAGGGCGTGTCATTCAAATGGAAATGACAGGCTGGATAAGGTGCAGGTTGAAATACCTGAATTTTATCCAGCCTTTTTTGTTTTTGGAGAACTTATGTCTGAAACAACTTTGTTTACTTCCGGGAGAATTGCTCCCCGGCTTCTTCGTTTTGCGCTTCCAGTTCTTGGGGCTTTGTTTTTACAGTCTTTTTACGGTGCTGTTGATTTACTGATTGTAGGTCAGTTTGGAAATGCAGCTGATGTTTCTGCGGTTGCAACCGGAACGATGATGATGCAGACCATTACTTTTATAATCGTTGGTCTTGCTATGGGTACAACCATTCAGATGGGACAGGCTCTAGGGGCTGGTAAAAAAGAACTGGCTGCAGATATTGTCGGAACGAGCGTAATCTTTTTTGCTTTTCTTGCCCTTATTGTTACTGTATTGATGATTTTTCTCACCCGCCCCTTTGCTCTTCTTATGCAGACTCCAAAGGAAGCATTTGATAAAACCTGTATGTATGTTCATATCTGTTCGGCAGGAACTGTTTTTATTACTGCCTACAATATGATGGGCGGTGTCTTCCGTGGAATGGGAGATTCAAAAACCCCGCTTCTTACAGTTTTTGTTGCCTGCATAATTAACATTTTTGGCGATTTGCTTTTTGTTGCCGTTTTTCACATGGCGGCGAGCGGGGCTGCTCTGGCTACTGTTATTGCACAGGCTTTGAGTGTTCTATTTTGTCTGATTGTTGCAAAAAAACGAGGGCTTCCATTTACTTTCTCAAAAAAGAATATCTGCTGGCGGGGAAATCTTGTGACTCTGGTCTGCAAAACTGGTGCGCCAATTTCTTTACAGGACGGACTTGTTACTGTATCTTTTCTTGTGATAGCGGCAATCATTAACCGGCTTGGCTTGATTGCATCTGCGGGTGTAGGAGTAGCAGAACGTGTCTGCGGATTTATTATGCTTGTTCCTTCTGCATTTTCTCAGTCTTTGAGCGCCTTTGTAGCCCAGAATATTGGAGCCGAAAGATATGACCGTGCAAAAAAAGCATTGCTGTATTCTATTGGGGCCTCTCTGGTTTGTGGTGTGATTATGGGCTATTTTGCCTTCTTCCATGGAAATCTTTTGGCTGCCATTTTCTCTAAAGACAAGGAAGTAATTTCAGCTGCCCATTCTTATCTTAAGGCCTACGCCATCGACACACTTTTTGTTTCGTTTCTCTTTTGTTTTATCGGATATTTTAATGGATGCGGAAAAACTTCCTTTGTTATGATTCAGGGAATCGTGGGTGCTTTTGGCGTACGAATTCCTGTTTCATATCTGATGAGCCGCACGGTGAATCCAACGCTTTTTAAAATCGGTCTTGCAACACCGTCTTCAACTTTTGTACAGATTATCTTGTGCGGGATTGCCTTTTTGATGTTGGAAAGGAAGAGAAAGAAAGGAATCATATAAATGAAACTATTTAAAGAACTGACTGGCCAGATGTAATTCATGGGCTGATTATAGCGGAAATGTAGCCGAGTGTCAGTTGAGCATAGCATTACTAAGAGGTTGAAAAGTAGCTACAAGAATATTAATATTTTAGTGAGATGGATTATAGCTATATCTTAAATAAATCACTTCCTCAGAAAGAAAAACTGCTTGCTTTTGGATTTTCAGAAGCAGGCAACGATTTTGCGCTTAAGAAAGAAATCGCTGGCGGCCAGTTTTATGCAGAAATCAAGCTTTCAGACAAAACTCTCACGGCTGATGTTTTTGAAACAGCGACCAACGAAAAGTATGTGCTTTTTAATGTAGCTTCTGCGCAGGGAGCGTTTGTCGGCCAGATTCGCAGCGAGGTTCAGGATTTGATTGAAGAAATCCGGGATAAGTGTTTTATCAGCCAGGATATCAAAGAAAGGTATGTTGATTTTCTGCACTCATATTTTAATTCACCTGGGGATAATCCCTGGGTAGCAGAACCATATGACAGCAGTACAGTTTACCGCTGTCCTAACAACAAGTGGTTCGCTCTCATAATGCAAATCAAATTTAAGAATCTTGGATTTGAAAGTGACGAGCCGGTTTGGGCAGTGAATCTGAAGGCGGAAAATGTCGAATCAATCACAGACAAAAAATCAATTTTTCCTGCCTATCACATGAACAAAAAATACTGGATTACAGTCCTGCTTACGGCCGTAACAGATTTCGACAAACTTTGCGAGCTTACAAAAAAGAGCTTCGCTCTTGTTCAAAAATAGATTATATTTCAAAATCCAGGCAGGCACGGCTTGCGGTAAATGGGCGAACCTTGCTGTCTGCCACGGCTACGTGTTCGGGGTGTTTTGAATAGCCTTTGAGGGCTTCTTCAGATTCAAAAGTGGAATCCAGCATCAGGTCGGCAGTAGAGGAGTGGAGTTGGCCGCTTGTGTTTACCTTGATGTCTACAAGGCCCGGGATTTTTCCTTTAAGGCCTTCAAGTCCTTCTTTGATTCCCTTTTTTACAGATTCTTTTTCTGAATCACTCATCTCTTTTAATGTCCATAAAATTATGTGTTTTACCATTTTCTGTCATTTCCTTATGAAACTTTATTTTATCATAAAGCCAAGATTAATTCAGTGTTTTGAGTCAAATTATCTGATATAATAAATTTAGCAAGAGTTAAAAATGAACCTTTTTGATTTGAACTTCGTCTATATTAACGAACCGGTTACTTCTAAGACGGAGGAAAAAAATGTGAGTGAATTTGAAGAACTGATTTCTCGGGAACGGATTTCAATAGAACGCTTTGTTCGATTTAAAATTTGCGTGAAAGAAGATGCGGACGATATTCTGCAGAATGTTTATATCACTGCAATGCAAAAGTTTAATCACTTAAAAAATAAGGAATCGTTCAAAGCCTGGATAATCAGTATTGCAAGAAATAAATGCAACGATTATTTTCGTGAAAAAGCAAAAGTTCTTGAGCTTCCTGTAGAAGAATTACTGGAAACAAAACTTATGCCAGGCAGGCAGGGCTTTACAGAAATTCAGTCGGTGCAGGAAACTTTAGAAAAACTTGGCGGAAAAGAAAAGCAGATTCTGTATCTTTATTTTTGGAAAGAAATGACACAAGAAGAGATTGCAGAAAAACTTGGAATCCCACTTGGAACTGTAAAAAGCAGGCTCCATACTGCTAAGAAAAAGTTTAAGGAGAAGTATTAATATGAAAAATAATAATTTACCGGAATATCTTCCAGAATATAAAATTGAAAAATCAGGTGAAAAACCTTTCTCTCTAAAATGGGAAGAATTGATGGGCTGGCATTTGATTCCAAAGCTTAATGAAAAAATCAGCTGGGGGATTTATGATTTGCCATCCAGAAAATGTGATTATGTTTACGACATGAAGGTTATTGGCAGGGCCACAGTTCATGGAATTGAAGGAGTTGAAATTACTGCTGAAGAATATCAGTTTTCAAAGCCGGAAGAAAAAAGTGTGCGGGGATTTGTTGCCCAGCTTACAGACACTCATTGCCGTTATCTTGCAACAAGCTATATGGCTGATGGTGTAAAACACTATGTGACTTTTTTGGATGGAGAAGAGTTTGTAGAAAACTGGGGTTATGGCGAAGATAATTGTGGTCATGAAACTCAGCTATCACCGAAAGGTCTCATAAAAAAAGAGGATGATAAAGTCACCTGTCAAAATAAAAATCCTGTAATGGATATTGTTGGAAGATACGAGGTTACCATTGGCGGAAAAAAATATGATACAGTCTGCGTGGTGGACCTTGGATCTTATAATCAGAAAGTTTTATCTGAACATTATCTGGATAAAAACGGCAACACAATTTTATGGAGAAGATTCAACAGTAATGACTGGCACCTGGACCGTTACAAAAAACTATGGACAGAACAGCTTCCTGAAAATGAACGGCTCTCTGTAAACGGAGAAACCTATGTTCACTGGTATGATTGTATTACTGATTTTATTTTAAGATAAAAAAGTGCCTGTAGTTAGTAAAGGCTGACTGCAGGCATTTTTTAATTATCCTAACTGACCAGGCAGAACCAGTTTTTCCTTATAGGGAAATTCTGCTTCATATTTGGCAAAGTCCTCGGGATTTTCTTCTGCAACGAAGTATCCTTTTGGGGGAGTGTAAGTTGCTTCAATTCCATTGAGGTAGCCCTTAATCAGTTCCAGTGCTAAAAAGTATGGCACTTCTGAATCCTTTGGCTCGCAGTGGTAATGAATGTTCAGCTTACTTGCCAGATCAAAACCTGCATGACGGTAAAAATTGATATTGCCTTCAATGCAGATAAAACCGATTCCCATTGTCTTTGCTTTTTCCAGAGCATACTTCAGGAGCTTAAGGCCGTAGCCTTGTCTCTTAAAATCAGGATGAATACTGATTGGCCCAAAAGTTCCGATTGGGAGTTTTTGACCAGTCGGCTTTCCATCAACTTCAATGTCCAGTTCTGCTTTTGAAAACATCACATGCCCGATAATCTGACCGTCTTTCTCCATAACAAGTGAAAGCTCGGGAATAAAATCGGGATTGCTTCTGAAGCAGCGAAGCACATAATGCTCCGTGCAGCCAGGATGGTAAACGTTCCAGAAGGCCTCACGGGTCAAGTTTTCAACAGTCCTAAAATCGCGAGGTTCTTCCATGCGGATTGTAAAATTTGAGTTCATGTATTTTTATTCTACAACAGCTACGGCTTCAATTTCAACAAGTGCGCCTTTTGGTAAAGCTGCAACTTCAAAACAGCTGCGGGCAGGTTTTGAAATAAAGTACTTTTCGTATATTGCATTGAAGGCTGCAAAGTCTGAAATGTGGGCGAGGAAGCAGGTTGTTTTTACGACTTTTGAAAAGTCTGAGCCTGCGGCTTTAAGGATTTCGTCCAGGTTCTTTACAGCTTGTTCTGCCTGAGCCTCAATGGAAGTGCCCTCAATTGCTCCTGTTTCAGGATTCAAAGGTATCTGTCCTGAGGTATATAAAAATCCGTTTGCAAGAATTGCCTGTGAGTAAGGCCCGATTGCTGCCGGTGCTGATTTTGTTTCGATTGTTTTCATAGAAGGTCTCCTGATATTTACCTATTAATTAGATAGGAATATAATACAAATAAGGGGACTGGCAGTCAATGAAATAATTCTGCTACGGCCCTCTTGGAGAACAGGTTGAGTTTTTTATGGAGAGATAAAAAGAAAACCGCAGGCTGAATCATCTTTTCTGCTAATCTTTTGCCAGTATTTTCTCGGCAACTTCTTTAATCGAAAGGTTACTTGTATCGAGCGTATTGTTTAGCCTTGAAAAATAGGGGAGTGAATCTGTGCTGATTTTAAGCCACTCATCTGTTCGCCATGGGCAGACTTTGTCATTTTGCCAGCGGTCGGTTAGAGTAGACTTACTACAGGTTAGGGTAACAGATTGTATTTCCAGTTCCAGCTTTTTGATTCCTTCAATAATTGAGTCATATACCCAGGTCTGATCTATCAGCCAGACTAGAACAATCATCTTGCATTCGGAACATTTTTTGTAATTTCCAATCATATGAAGAATGTTGTCTATGGCCATGGTTTTGGTTTCGCGATTTCCGATAAAAGGATGAAGGTCGAGACACCAGTCGCCATCAATAAAGGCTGTTTCCGGAGTAGCTTCTGCAATGTATTTTCCAACGGCAGTTTTTCCCACTCCCATCGGCCCGTTTAAGATAATTACTTTCATGGAGGTTTGTTCTTCAACGAATATAAGTATAGCAAACTATCTAAAGATTTTGTACTATGAAAAAAAAGTGACTTTGGGGACAATAATGGAAAGCTTTAATATTGATAACTACCTGGAAAAATTGATTTTGCGATGCAAAGAAGCTTTTAGCGGGCGGCTTGTTTATGTGGGCCTGCAGGGAAGCTGGCTTCGTGGTGAGGCGACTGAAAACAGCGATATAGATGTGATGATTGTGCTGGATGGATTTTCTGTTGAAGATATGAAAACTTACCGTGGCATCCTCAAAGAAATCGGCTGGTACGAAAAATCATGCGGTTTTATTTGTGGTAAGGAAGATTTAGCAAACTGGAATCCTTTGGAAGCGGTGCAGCTGAAATATACGACAAAAGATTTGTTCGGTAAACTGGAAACGCTTCTTCCTCCTGCAACAAGACAGGACGAAGTTAATTATGTAAAAATCAGTCTTGGAAACTTTTACCACGAAATCTGTCACCGCTACATTCATGGTGGCCAAGAAAAAAGTCGTAACAAACTTCGCGCGAGCTGCAAACAGTTGTACTTTGTAATTCAAAATCTGCATTATCTTGAAAGCGGGAATTTTCTTTTAAAGAAGAGCGACTTGAAGGCAGCTGTGTCGGCAGAGGACCGCGAAATGCTTTGCATTCCGGATCTGCCTGATGATTATGATTTTGATAAAACTTATGAAGCTGTTGTCGCGTGGTGCCAGAAGGCATTTGCAAGGATAGAGTAGGGGTAGCCATTATAATCATTTTAATTGCAGACTTTGATTATTTTGTATTTTCGCCAATAAAGGTTTATACAGCGATGTATCATCAATCTTTGTAATTGTCGTGATTTTTCTGCCTCCGTCTTTTGAAGATGAACCGCAATGATATATTTTTTCATCAGGCGTGTTGTAATCAAGAATGATATAACGGTCGTGAAAGATATTGTTTGCTTTTTTTATATTGATTTTCAAGCCCGAATATTCTTTACAAAAATCATCGAACTCAACTTTGTGTAGTCCATTATTTATATTATCAGTGAATATTGTGACAGAAATGTTTTGTTTAGCATGTTTGAATAGCACAAGTGTTTTTAGAGAAATGTAATTATCAATAATAGTGATGGTTTTGTTTGCCAGAGTATAAATTTGTTGATAGGCCAAATCGTTTTCTACCGGCTGCCCGTTTAAGATTAGCCATCCAGGTGGAATTTCTGGTTTCCCAAGATTTAACATAATTGGAGAAAGTTCAGATTTTCGAACCATATCACCAAGATTGCTTACGACACTTTCAACCTTGTCATCAATTTCTGTGAGTTTTTGACGGAATTCAACAATGTTTTGCGCGTTTTCGGCTGTTTGCAATGAAAGGCGTAAAAAATCCCGGTGGTTCAAAACTTCCTGATTTTCGATAACGTAGTCCTTCATTTTCTTAAACAGGCGGACAAGAGCTTTGCTCTGTTTTGTTGCGAGTTCTCCTTTCAAGACTGTCATAAGCATGTATACACCTTGTTCGGTGAAGGCGTAAGGGATATATCGGGTTCCTCCCCAACTTGAGGTCAAAAATTTTGACCTCAAGTTGGTATTCTCGTTTTCTAAGGTCAAAAATTTTGACCTTAGAATTACATCCTTTTCCTCTTTAGTTAATTGAAACATTAAATCTTCTTCATCAAACTTCTCAATATTGTTTTTTACTTGCTGATTAAAGGCTTTTGTCGTATACCCATAAATTTCCGCTAAATCAGCATCCAGCATAACCTGAACTCCCCGGATAACATAAATCTTATCTTTTAATTGAGCCTCTCCTAAAATCAATTCATTTTGTTCTTCCATATACAACCTTTACCCTTTAATAAAATCCAGATTTCCTACATAATTTAATCATGCAGAATATCTCTCAAATCAACTTTGAAGAAATTGACTCTTATATCAAAAACGAATTGCACTACGAATCTTACGAATTCTCTCTTGAAATCAAAAGTCCAACTCCAAACTATGGTTCAATTAATGACTTCATACAACAGTCGGATGATATTCTGCAGGATAATATCCGCAAAATAATTCTTTCCAGACAGCTGGATGAAGTTGAAGTTTACAAAAAAGCCGACATAGACCGTAAACTTTTCTCCAAAATCCGAACACAGCCAGATTATCATCCGAATAAAAATACATTGCTCAAACTTTGCCTTGCAATGAACTTAGATACAGATGAAACAGAAAACCTTTTAAAATCTGCCGGTTATTCACTTTCAAAAAGCTTACGGTCAGATTTAATTTTACGGTATTGTTTTTGTCATCATATTTTTGACGTTATTACCGTAAATCAGATTCTTAATCATTATGGAGAAAAGGTTATATAGATTCTTTCTCCTTTATTTGACATAAGGATATAATACGATTATTTAAAAGTGGTCGCTTTCAAAGCGACAAATTTATACATTGACAACACATCTTTTCTTCTTCATAGTGTTTTTAGAGACTAATAAATGAAAATAAGAACCCCACGCCTTACAATCACAAGATTCAACCTAGACATGGCCCAGATCGTCTACGGAAATTCCCAGGACGATGATACCAGACGCTTTGTGCCTGATGAAGTATATGATTCTGCCGAAGAAGCCCGCGAAGCAATTGAATTTTTAATGTCACGCTATGACAGCGCAGACGGTCCTTTTGTATATCCCGTCCTCACAAACGGTGGCAAAAATATCGGTTATGTTCAGCTTTGCCGGCTTGATGATGGAAAATGGGAAATCGGCTATCACATTGCAAAAGACTTTACCGGCAAAGGCTTCGCCACAGAAGCAGTAAAGGCCTTTCTTCCTGTTATAGCCCAAAATCAAAACCTAAAAGAAGTCTACGGAATCTGCCTTGCAGAAAACCTCGCCTCTATCCGCGTCCTGGAAAAATGCGGATTCAGACAAATCTACAAGGGCCTTGGAAACTATCAGGGGCAGGAAGCGCAGATAATCAAAGCTATAAGGAAAAATTACAACTAAAATTACAACTTTTGACACCTTGTTTTTATAAGTTTGCAGGTAGATAATTAAGATGATCGAAGGCAAGCCGGCTGCCTGCATACTTTCTTAGGAGGATTTTATGATTATTGAATTTATTTTAGCTTTTATGCTTCTTTGTATTACAGCATCTGTGTGCAGTCTTACAAGTGGCGGACTTATCTGGGAATTAGTTGATTATGCATTACTACCAGGTATTCTTTTAATTCTTGTCATGATGATTGTTCTTTCTGGCTACGGCAAATCTTTTGTCACGATTTTTCAATCTGCAAAAAAAATTAAAAGCACAAGCCTGGCAGAACTTAAAAAAACTGAAGCTTCACTTGATTATGCCTTTAAGGCCTTAGGTTTTATCTGTATTTTCCTCATGCTAATTAGCGGCATTTATTTTTACCTTAATTTTGACAAAACCAATACATTAGGTATTAATTTAGCAGCCATACTGTTGTCATTCTTTTATTTCTCTTTTTTTGGTATGATGTTTATGACTCTGAAAGGAAAGCTCAGAAGAATTATCATAAATTTTATGGCAGAAGAAAATGTAATAGAAAATGATAAGCCTGCAACTTCGGGGAAAAAGCTTGCTCTAAGTATTATTAAAATCCTTGTGTCTTTTGTATTCATAATTGGACTTTATTTGTTGATAATATATTTCAGCACCACCAATCTTTCAAATGAAGAACCCTTGAGTTTTTACTATCTTCGAGATCTTCCCGGAATTATTTATACTTTTATTCCAACCTTTTTATTGCTGTTAGCTTCAGGTAATTTTAAAAGTTTTTTCAGAGCGATTGGTTACATTATTAAAAATCAGAAGCTATCAGTTACACAAAAAGCTATATCTGTGAATGCAATTTCAACTTTGCGAATAATTATTTTTCTTGAAGGAATTATGACAACAGTGTGTGGTTTTATTGGAATACTTTTTAATCTTGAAGACCGCTCAATGCTTGGAATTAATTTTACACTTGCCTGTGTTCCTATGATTTATGCCCTGCTTGTAAATCTCATTTTGCTTCCTATGGAAAGTAAAATCTCTCTGCTTTGCGATTCGGAATAGTTTATGCTAAAAGATTGTATTCTTGTGATTGCGGGAATTATGGTTTTTATGATTCCTGCAATCCTCCAAAAAAGAAAACCTTCTCAACTGAAAAATGATTTTCCAGGTCAACTTTCAAAAATGGCGGTTTTAAGCGGACTTTTTGTTTCAATAGTAAAGCTTGTAGTTTTGATTGCTGATTTGGAAAATTTGCTTGGAGTAGGCGGGCAGAGGAGTGCTTCAATTTCATCTACAGAATTCTTTATGATGATTTTTGTAAAGTTCCGACCAGCACTGCTTGGTATTTTGGCTAAGCTGATTCTTTATCCATTTTCCCCAAAAAATAAAAATGATTCGGAGGAGCCATTTAATATAGAAGATAAATTTGCGCCTCTTTCCCGGCGTGAAAAAGAAGTTGCCCGCCTGGCAGCAAAAGGCTACACAAATGCCCAGATTGCAGAGGAACTTTATATTTCTACAGAAACGGTAAAACGCCATATGTCTACAATCTTTGAAAAGTTGGGGATTGAATCGCGCAGGCAGTTGATAGAAAAGGAAAAATAAACATGTAAGAGGATTGGCGAAAATAAAATTTGACAATTACAAAAATATGCAATATATTGCATATATGCAGATAACAAACGATCAGATTCTTGGTATGATGCCGCCACAGTTTGGATTGTTCGGGCTTCTTTTTGCCTTTATGAACAGACTGCAGGCCGCGGGGGATTCTGTTTATGAAGAGATTACCTGCAAGCAGTGGTTTCTTCTCGCTTGTATGAATCTCTATTCAAAAGAGGCACCGACTGCCAATGACCTTGCCGAAACTATGGGCTGCTCAAGGCAGAACGTAAAAGAGATTCTCAACGCACTTGTAAAAAAAGAAATCCTAGTTCTGAAGCAGGATGAGAATGATAAACGCAAGCAGAGGATTTATCTGACATCTAAGCAAAAAAGACTTGCAAAAAAATATCAGAATAAAGAGATGGATTTTTTGAAGCTTTTATATGATGGCATTTCGGATGATGAAATCAGAAATGTGTTTCAAATAATTTCCAGAATGGAAAAAAATTTAACAGGGACGGCAAGCGGAGTGGCCAGAGGTGCTGCCGGTGCTGAAGGTCGTCCGGTTCAGGAGGAATCAAATGAAAACAATCGTAATTTACACAAGTCAGACAGGTTTTACAAAAAGGTATGCAGAATGGATCAGCGAGGCGAGTGGGGCAGAGTGCGTAGAATTCAAACAAGCTAAAAAAATCAAACTTTCTGATTATGATGCGATTATTTTTGGCGGCTGGTGCATGGCTGGTGGAGTTACAAAACTTGGCTGGTTTAAAAATCAGATTGCAGAACTTTCTTCTGAGAGTAAAAAGATTATCGTTTATATGGTTGGTGCAAGTCCTGCAGAAAGTCCTGATATTCCTCTTGCAATGGAAAGAAATTTTTCGGGTACAGAATGGAAAGGCGTTAAGACCTTTTACTGTCCAGGCGGCCTGAATTATGACAAAATGAATTTCTTTTCCCGTTTTGCAATGAAAATGCTGGCAAAATCCCTTACTTCAAAAAAAGATGCTACAGAGAAAGATAAAGACATGGCCCAGATGATTTCTCATTCCTACGATATTTCCGACAAAAAATACATCGAGCCGATTCTTGCGGAGTTGAAGTAGAAATCTGGCAGAGCAACAATATAAGGCACTACGCTGATTATCTGCTTAATTTATATTTCTTCAATTCCAAAAATGGCGAGCACTGATAAACTGCAAGCTCTTCTATAACAGCTTCCAGTGGAAGAGTGATTTGCTTTGCGATTTCTTTTGCTGCGGAAAACTGGTTTTGATTCAATCTTGTTGCAAGGGTTGTGTGTGGAAACCAGATATCCGGCAGATAGTAACCATTTTCTGCCTTTTCAAATTCTGGAAGCAGCAGGGTATGGAGCTCCTTGTTTATCGTGGAAAGAAATAGATTTTTTTCTGGCTTCAAAAAAAGGACTTTGCCGTTGAAGTCGCCGACTTCACTGAATTGTACAGAGCCAGCCTTCTGGTCTCGCGCAAAGTCTTCTACAAGCTGCAAAAGTTTTGCTTCTTCTGCTCTGGCAGCGTGAAAAGCCCCGATTGTAATATGCGGCGGAATTTTATTTTCAATCATAAAGCTGTTTCCGGTTTTATCTGCAATGGCGTGTAAGGTTGAGATAACAATTTCATTCACCTTTTGCGAAAAGTGAAGAGATACGGCATAGGTAATCAGGGAAGAATCGAACATATTTACTATTCTATAACGGTAGCAGCGATAATTTCAATCTAGCCTCATCGGAAATTATAAAATTAATGACTTACTGAACAAATTTTAATTTTTGTTCATTTTCTTACAAAGTAGATTTTTTGTTCTTAAAAATCCTGATTTCCCGCAATATAGTGATAACGAACAATGTGTTCGATATCAGACACCTTGTGTTATATTTTGCAGGAGATTGAACAATGTCAAATATTGTAGAATGGTACGAAAAACAGAGCAACAGGCTCAGGCTTATTTTTGTAATAATTTCGGGAGTGGCACTTGCTACTTCTTTGACTTTCAGCTGGACCGGTAATGCAGATAAAATTGCAGGCTTTGATCCGGCCTGGATTGCAATTGTTTTATGCGGTGTGCCGATTGTTTTTGGGGCAATTGTGGGAGTCGTAAAAGACCACGATATTACCGCGGACGTGCTTGTTGCTCTGGCTTTAATTGGCTCTCTGATTCTTAAGGAATTTTTTGCTGCCGGCGAGGTTGCCTTTATCATGCAGATTGGTTCAATTCTGGAAGATTTTACTTCGGACCGGGCAAAAAAGGGCATCTCAAAGCTTATTAAGCTCAGCCCTAAAAAGGCAAATCTCTTTGTGGATGGGCAGGTAAAAATCATTGAAGCTGACCAGGTAAAACTTGGGGATATTCTGCAGGTGAGGGCAGGGGAGTCTATTCCAGTTGATGGAAAAATAATCGAAGGCAGCACAAGCATTGATCAGAGTGCAATGACGGGTGAGTCGATTCCTGTGGAAAAAAATCCGGGTGAGCTTGTGATGAGCGGAACTATAAATCAAAACGGAAGCATTTTGATTGAAGCCGTAAAAACTGCCGGCGACTCTTCTCTTCAGCGAATGATTAAGCTTGCAGAATCCGCTGATGCACAGAAGGCAAAAATTGTTCGCAAGGCAAATGTCTGGGCAGCATGGCTTGTTGTAATTTCTCTTACTACGGCAATTGTGGCTGGCACTATAATCGGAAATACGCATAATGATTTCTGGCTGGGCTTTACCCGCGCTGTAACTGTCCTTGTTGTTTTCTGCCCCTGCGCCTTTGTACTTGCTACTCCTACTGCAATTTCTGCGGGAATTGGAAATGCTTCTAAGCATGGTCTTTTGATTCAGTCGGGTGAAGCACTGGAAAGAATAGCT
>JAGAZB010000003.1 GCA_017940255.1 Treponema sp. | reverse complement strand
TATAAAAACAATTTCTAAAATTTTTGAAAAAACAAAAACGACTTACAATTTATCACTGCAAGCCCATCAATTCATAGAATTTCATACTTTTACGAAATACTTGATTCAAATTCTATTTAACTCTTATCTTGATTCCAGTATAGCACAAAATTTACACTTTGTCAAGTGTTTTTTTATAAAAAGCACGGAAATCAATTTTCCCGAATCACCCTCATAATCATCTGTGGATCCATAAGGCACTCAAACATGATATTTGAGATAGCAGTTTTAGAGTTGTTGCGATTTTTGAAGTTTTTGATGAGATTGATCGCAGCTTTTCTAAACATATTTAGGCTTTGCTGAACATCTTTACTCTCGATTCTGCACCAATCCTCTTCAAAATGCACATCGAGAAGCCAGTGCATGGACTCAACCGACCATTCCATTCTTGCATGATGAAGAAGCTGTTGAGCCGACAATTCACAGCTTGAAAGATAATAGTGCCACTCACTTGATGTGCCTTTTTTCGTCGTGATCTCGCTGTGTATTGCCCCTATGCACTTCAGGCTTTTCCACTCTTTCTTCTGCTCCAGCCAGTCAATATCGGTTGTCACAAACGCTGTTCGAGTCTCTATTCTGCCACGATTTTTCTCGGCTTTTGTGAATGTATGCATAACGCTGCGCAAGCTGCTATCCTGTACATAATCCTCGATATCCTTTTTTAAATTCGGGTGATTATCCTTTACACAAAGAAAATAATTCGCTTTCTGTTTTATAATGATCTCTGCGGTTTCTTTTTGACAATTCAGTGCATCTGCAACGACAATTGTCCTTTGATTTTTAATTCTTTCAATAATTCCTGCACAGCAGGTATTTCGTTGCTTTTGTCATCTGTACAACGTTGGGCAAGCGTCAGTCCAAGCTCACAGATTTGAGCGCTGATGATGTGCAAAGGACTTTCGATCTTGTCCATTTTCAGAGTTGAACAAATGGTTTTTCCATCGAGAGAGATCGTCATATCTCTCGATTTTTCGGGCATAAACGAGTACACCCAATCCGCAAAGCAACGGTTGAGCGATTCGGGCTTGATATATTTCAGCAGACTCAATATCCAGTAATAGCAGGGGACATGACCGATTCCAAATTCCTCCTTTAAGTATTTGCTTACTCTGTCATTTGTCGCCCACCGGTGTATCTGATGCACATTTCTTAGTCCACAGATACTTCCCAAGATCGCTATCGTGATGATATCGGGTACACTGCAAAAATAGCCGTCATATTCCTCATAAAGTTCTACATCTTCAAAATACTCTGTTATTCCATTATTCATGTCTATATTATCGCATGGAACGTTCGCTTTGTCCAGCTATTTGTTCACTTTGTATCAAAAATGTTACTTTTGCTACTTGTTATTTTGAAAATTGATTTCCGTGTATAAAAAGATTTTTTCGTTTATTTTTACAAATAATCAGTGGCTTTTATAGTTAATTTGACGTTTTCAATCAGGAAATGACATATAAAATTATACATATAGCATAAATTACTTTATTTTTCCTCTTGATGGAAGGATTATAATATAAATAGTTAGTTTATGGAGGTAAGTATATGAAAAAAACATTCAGTGTTTATCAAAGACGTGACGGTCGGTTTGAGGCACGTATTCCAGACGGCAAAAAGGAAGACGGCAAGCGGAAATTTCGCTATGTTCTGGCACGTTCAAGAGAACAGGTAATTGAGAAAATGGCTGAAATCTGCAGTGGTTACAAAATAGAAAACTGCGAAAAAACGGTGGCAGAAGTGTATATGGAGTATCACAACAGTATCCAGTATCGTGTGAAAGAGTCTACAGCGGCTAATTATATGATGAAGGCAAAGAATCACATCATTCCTGTTTTTGGCAGCAAACGGATTGATTCTGTTACAGAAGAGGGAGTGTACCGCTTCATTCAGGAGAAGCAGAATGCCAGACTTTCTGCACGGTATATTGCGGACATTGTAATCCTGATGAAAACACTGTTCAAATATGCTGTTCGCATTTATCACATATTCAATCCCATGGACAGCATCACTCTGCCGAAGAAAAAATCCCCTGAGATTCAGCTTCTTGATGAGCAGGAACAACAAAGATTACAGCAGTATATTGCCGAAAATCAGAATAAAAGCACCCTTGGAGTTGCACTTTCCATGTCAACCGGCATCAGAATTGGTGAACTCTGTGCCTTGCAGTGGAAAGATGTTGACCTTGAAAAACGTATTTTAACCGTCAGAAAAACATTGCAAAGGATACAATGCCAGACAGAAGTAGCACGGACAAAGCTCATAATAACCGAACCTAAGAGTGAATCATCAAAGAGAAGTATTCCGATTCCGGAGTGTATGATAGAATTCCTGAAAAAATTCAAGGGAAATTCCGATGAATATCTCTTGTCCGGCAATAAACAGCCAACAGAACCCCGTACCATGCAGTACAGATTTGCAAGAATTCTGAAGAACGTAAATTTACCGTCAGTTCATTTCCATGCTCTGCGGCATATGTTTGCATCCAGATGTGTCAGACTTGGGTTTGATATCAAAGCGTTAAGTGAACTTCTTGGTCATAGTTCCGTGGAGATTACGCTAAACCGCTATGTTCATTCTTCATTTGAAGAGAAAAAGAACCTCATGGGACGTTTGAACTTCTCTTTTTGAAAAAACAGCATCTTGAAAATTGAATAAAAGTTCAGGCTAACTTTTCGTAAAAGTATGAAATTTTGTGAAAGGCATCATAAATATATATACGTTGTATGACAAGGAGCACTGATTTTATAAAATTAATATTCGTTCTATCATATTTTATGATAAATTTAATTAGACTGTTTGAAAACAATGTAGAAATAGGTTAAAATATTAATTTGTGTGGCACTTTGATATTACGAAAATATTCTAAATATGTTTGCTTGTATTGCTAAAAAGAAAATCGATGCATCTAAAGAAGTTTATTGCTATTGAGATTTGATATATATTTTTTATAGATAATGTTAAATTAAAAAAGATTGGAAGGAGCTTGACTGTTTTTTTAGTCAAAAATAGTCGTGTAGAAGTTTATGGAGATTTGTTCAATTTG
>JAGAZB010000033.1 GCA_017940255.1 Treponema sp. | reverse complement strand
CAGAATTTGATATTCCTTATGACAGGCAGCAACTTGCAGATTATTTACAGGTAGACCGTTCTGCTTTAAGTGCCGAACTCAGCAAAATGAAAGCTGACGGCCTGATTGATTACTGGAAAAATCATTTTAGACTTTTACATCTGGATTAGATTCACCAAATTAGGAAGATAAAGGAAAATGAAACAAATAACAGTCAGTGGAGCAATCATTCTCCGCACAAAAGAGGTTTCGACAGGTTCAACCTCCGTAGTTCAAAAAGAAATATTTGCCACTCAGCGTGGTTATGGTGATTACAAGGATGGCTGGGAAATTCCTGGTGGAAAACTTGAACCAGGTGAGAGTCCAGAGCAGTGTATTGAACGCGAAATTCGGGAAGAGCTTGCCACTGAGGTAAAGGCGGAAAAAGTCCTTGGGGTGGTGGATTATGATTATCCGAACTTTCATCTGACCATGCATTGTATTTTATGCACACTGGTTTCTGGTGAGCTTAAACTTCTTGAGCACGAGGCGGCCCGCTGGCTTTCAAAGGAAACATTGCGTTCTGTTGACTGGCTTCCTGCAGATCAGTTGATTTTGGATAAGATTGAAGAGATTCTGTAATAATGTTATCGGTCTGTACTAAAAACAAATAAATAAAGCAATTTTTTATTCTAAATGCGTTCTTTTATATGCCAGCAGGATTGAATCAAACTTCCGGAACATTCCGGGGGGCGTTGTAATCGAGTTTCCTTCGCAAACATCGCGGGGGATTTTAAGGGGGTGTCCCCCTTAGGAGAGGGGGTGGCGGAAGACCGCGAAGCGGGCTGGAGACAGGGGGAGACTTCCCCCTCCTATTACGAAAAAAAACAGAAAATTTACCCATCTCACTTGACAATATACCCCTCGCGGGTATATTATAGCTCCGAAAATTGAGCATACCCCCTTAGGGTATGTATTAAGGAGTCTTTTTATGTCTGAAAATCAAAATATAGAATCTTGTCCTTATTGCTCTGGGAAGCACAAGGAGCGTGACGAAGAGGAATACAAAAATCTGATGAACCGCCTGAAAAGGATTGAAGGGCAGGTTCGAGGTCTTGAGGGGATGCTTGAAAACAAGGCTTATTGCACGGATATTTTGATGCAGGTTTGTGCCGTAACCAGTGCCCTCAACAGCTTTAACAAGGTTCTGCTTGCAAATCACATGAAAACTTGTGTAGCAGAAGGAATCCGAAAGGGTGACGACAGCGTAATAGATGAATTTGTCCTTACCCTTCAAAAACTGATGAAGTAGAGGAGGCGATTATGGAACAATATAACGTTACTGGAATGAGCTGTGCCGCCTGTCAGGTGCGGGTTGAAAAAGCCGTAAATGCTATTCCCGGTGTAAAATCCTGCGCAGTGAGCCTTTTGACCAATTCCATGGGGGTGGAAGGCGATGTTTCAGCAAGTGAAATTATCAAGGCTGTGGAAAATGCGGGCTATGGAGCAAGTTTGAAAAACACTGGTGCGGGAAAGAGTGGGGCTGGCGGAAAATCAGCTTATGAAGATGAACTTTTGGACAGAGAAACTCCAAAAATGAAAAAGCGTCTTATCGCCTCTGTTCTTCTTTTGATTCCGCTCATGTATGTTTCAATGGGGCACATGCTCTGGTCCTGGCCGCTTCCGCCTTTTCTCGACGGAAATCATGTGGCCATGGGCTTGTATGAACTTTTGCTTTCGGCCTTTATCATGGTGATAAATCAGAAGTTTTTTGTAAGCGGCTTTAAGGGGCTTCTTCACAAATCGCCGAATATGGACAGCCTTGTTGCTCTTGGAGCAGGTGCTGCTTTTGTTTACAGCGTGATTGCTCTTTTTGCAATGAGCGGTGCAGTTTTAGCGGGCGACGAAGAAAAAATCAAATATCTGATGAATCAGTTTTATTTTGAGTCAGCTGCCACGATTCTCACTCTGATTACTGTGGGAAAGATGCTTGAGGCAAAATCAAAGGGAAAGACGACTGACGCCTTAAAGTCTTTGATGAAGATGGCTCCAAAAACTGCCGTGCTTGTGGAAGGAGAAGGGGAGGCTAGAACAGAAAGAACTGTGCCGGTTGAGCAGGTAAAAAAAGGCGATCTTTTTGCGGTGCGTCCCGGAGACAGCATTCCGGTTGACGGAATTGTAATCGAGGGCGAGAGTGCCGTTAACGAAGCCGCGCTCACTGGAGAAAGTCTTCCTGTTGAAAAAACGGCGGGAAGCAGTGTTTCCGCTGCGACGATAAATACTTCGGGATTTTTGATTTGTCAGGCAACCAGAGTAGGCGAGGACACGACCCTTTCGGGTATTATCCGCATGGTAAGCGATGCCGCAGCCACAAAAGCTCCGATTGCAAAAATCGCTGACAGAGTTTCGGGCATTTTTGTTCCGGCTGTTATTTTGACTGCCATCGTGACTTTTGCCGTCTGGCTTCTTGTGGGCCAGAGCGTCGGCTACGCAGTTGCCCGCGCGGTTTCAGTTCTGGTCATCAGCTGTCCCTGTGCGCTTGGCCTGGCTACACCTGTTGCAATCATGGTTGGAAACGGAATGGGCGCCAAGTCCGGCATTTTGTTCAAGACTGCAGCCGCTCAGGAAATGGCGGGAAAAACGAAGATTGTCGCCCTGGATAAAACCGGCACTGTTACAACGGGAATCATGCAGGTTACAGATGTAATTTCTGCGGACGGCGTGGCGGAAAATGATTTGCTTGAAGCTGCTTACGCACTGGAAGCAAAGAGTGAGCACCCTATATCAAAGGCGATTGTCGAATATGCCGAGAAAAAGCAGATTAAACTTTTGGACACAAGCGAATTTGAAATCAAGGCTGGAAACGGACTTTCTGCCAGACTCGACGGAAAAAGAATCATCGGCGGAAACGCAAAATACATCGAATCTGTCGTAAACAAGATTCCGAATCAAGTTCGGAATGACAATTATCAGACAGAGCTTGAAAAACTTGCTTCACAGGGAAAAACGCCCGTGCTTTTTGCGCGCGATAAAACTTTGCTCGGAATCATTGCCGCTGCGGACACAATCAAAGAGGATTCAGCCCAGGCAATCAGCGAGCTGAAAAACATGGGAATCCACACCGTGCTTTTGACTGGAGACAACGAAATTACCGCCCGGGCGATTGCCGCTCAGGCTGGAGTTGACGAGGTTGTGGCGGGAGTTTTGCCAGACGGAAAAGAAGCTGTAATCAGAAAGCTTATGGAAAGCGGAAAGGTTGCCATGGTGGGCGATGGAATAAACGATGCGCCCTCATTGACTCGTGCGGACCTGGGAATCGCAATCGGGGCAGGAACGGACATCGCTATTGATGCCGCCGATGTGGTTTTGATGAAGGGAAGCCTTCTTGATGTGAGCGGAGCAATCAGACTTTCGCGCGCTGTCATCAAAAATATCCACGAAAATCTCTTCTGGGCTTTCTTCTATAATATAATTGGGATTCCACTGGCAGCCGGCTGCTATGTTGCGGCTTTCGGCTGGAGTTTGAACCCTATGTTTGGAGCTGCTGCAATGGGACTTTCAAGTTTCTGTGTAGTATCAAATGCCCTGCGCCTGAACTTCCTGAAAACTCACGATTCAAGGCGCGATAAAAAAGTGAAAAATCCCGTTATGAGGAATCTTATATCAAATGTCGGTCAGGAAAAGGCTGGCAAGGAGAATATTATGAAAATTTCTGTAAAAGGAATGATGTGCGAACACTGCGAAAAGCATGTAAAAGACGCGCTCGAAGCTATCGAGGGAGTTACAAGTGCAACAGCCTCACACGAAAAGGCTGAGGTTGCAATCGAAACTTCAAAAGAAGTTGATGAAAGCGTAATTAAGGCCGCTGTAGAAAAAGCAGGCTACGAGTACGCCGGAGTGATTGCATAATCATTCTGCATGCAAAAAGGAAGTGAAGCATGGCGGAAAATAAAAGGGTTATGGAGCGCTTTTTGTCTTCGGCTTGCTCACTTCCATCTATAAAAAACGAGTAACGTAAAAAAAATTTTCGCCAACGGTTAGGATCATAAAATTACGTTTCCTTTACCGTATGAATAACATGGGTAATAGTCCCTGTAATAATAGTATCTTCAAAGGTTTTCTTTATATTAAAAACTCTGCCCAGAACAAAGTGCCCCTCAGATTCATAAACAACAAGGCTGTTTGGGGTAATCTTCTTGGCCCGGTCAATAATCAGAATGTCGCCATTATAAATCCCCATATTCATATAGCTGGAACTTTCAATCTGCATAAAAAAGGTGGCAGACGGATGCCTGATGAGAATGCTGTTTAAGTTTATGTCTTTACTTTCATAGCCCTGAGCGGGACTTGGGAGTCCTGTAATCATAATTTTATGATAATTCTTGTTTGGTGAATTGTCAATATTTTATATCACTGTTTAGTGATTTATTTATTTTAAATATCATTGTATACTCTTAACCATGGATGCAGAAATATTTTGGAATAAAGTAAAGGCGATTCTCTCAGAGCAGGACAAAAATCAGGAATGGCTTTGCGAAAGGATAAATAAACAATATACCCGTTAGTTTTAAATAATAATAAATTTCCATTATTCCTTTTTTTTCTTGTAACTTTTTCATCAACCTATTTATTATATAGGTAATAAAGAAGGTTCTGGATATGTCTTTAATTAATTTAAAAATCAGCGGGATGACCTGTATAAACTGTAAGACCAGAATTGAAAATGCACTTATGGATTTAGAAGGTATCAGAAAAGTTGATGTCAGCTGGAAAAAGGGGCGGGCTGATATTGAATATGATGAAGAAAAAATCAGCCTGAATGAAATACAAGAAATCATAGAATCACTGGATTACAAAGTTGAAAATATTAGAAATGGAGAAAAGAAAAAACCGCTGAAGCAGGTGCTGATTAATATTAGTTACCTGATTATTATAGCTCTTCTTTTTCTTATCCTTCAGAAAACTGGTCTATTAAATTATCTTGCTCCTGCTCAAACTGCTGACTCTAAAATGAGTTACGGGCTTCTTTTCCTTACGGGCCTTTTTACTTCTGTACACTGTATTGCTATGTGTGGCGGAATAAATCTGTCGCAAAGTCTTGGTGGTAAAAGGGCTGTAATAAAATATAATTCGGCAAGAATTTTGTCTTATACTTTGATTGGACTTGTGCTGGGGAGTCTGGGATTTTTTCTTGGAACGGCCGGCAAAAGCATTGATGGAAGCAGTATTATAATTCCTTTTTCTCTGCAGTCAGTTTTAAAGCTGATTGCCGGAGCCTTTATGGTTTTGATGGGGATTTCGCTTCTGGGGCTTTTTCCTTTTTTACGAAGAATTACACCTCATCTTCCGTCTGCTCTTACAAAAAAAATATATTCGGTGCATAAAAAACAGCACGGGGCCTTTTTAATCGGCTTTTTAAACGGTTTTATGCCCTGCGGCCCCCTTCAGGCCATGTGGATTGTTGCCCTTGTAAGCGGCAGCCCCATTTCCGGTACTCTTTCTATGTTCTTTTTCAGTTTAGGGACACTTCCCCTTATGCTGGGATTTTCTTCTATTATTTCTATCATTGGTAAAAAAAAGGCAGGTATTGTTATGAAAGCTGGTGCAATTTTAGTTGTTGTGATGGGTCTCTCTATGGTTTCTCAAGGCTATGCTCTGGGCGGAATCAAGGGAGAAGAAATTAAATCATTTGATAAAAAAACAATAGAACTTCAAGATGGTAAGCAGCTTATAAAAAGCAGGCTTGAAATCAATAAGTATCCTGATATTACGGTAAAAAAAGGAATTCCCGTGCGCTGGGAAATACAGGCAGATCAGGGCTCTCTTACCGGCTGTAATTATAGAATGATCCTTCGGGATTTTAAGCTTGGAGTTGAAATGGGCTACGGCACAAATGTAATCGAATTCACACCTGAGAAAACAGGTACTTTTCAATATACCTGCTGGATGGGGATGATTAGCGGCAAAATCAAAGTAGTAGAGTAGTAGTGGAGCAGAAATCATCTTTTTGATATAATAACCTATCTTTTGAATAGGGAAATCGGATGTTAAATCAGTTTTCAAGAACAGAATTAATAGTTGGTAAAGAGGCAATGGAAATTTTGAATAATGCTCACATTGCCGTATTTGGAATTGGTGGAGTCGGCGGATACACAGTTGAGGCTTTGATCCGCTCTGGAATTCAGCATATAGATCTTATTGATGATGATAAAGTCTGCCTTACAAATCTGAACCGTCAGATTATTGCAACAAGGTCTAGCGTTGGAAAATACAAGGTTGATGTCATGAAGGAGCGAATTCTTGATATCAATCCTCAGGCAGAAGTGAACGTACATAAGTGTTTTTATCTTCCTGAAACCCGTAATCTCTTTGATTTTACAAAATATGATTATGTAGTAGATGCAGTTGATACAGTTACCGCAAAAATCAATCTGATTTTGCAGGCAAAGGAAGCCGGAACTAAAATCATCTCCAGTATGGGAGCCGGAAACAAAATGGATCCGACACAGTTTAAGGTAGCCGATATTTCCCAGACTTCAGTTTGTCCTCTTGCAAGGGTAATGCGTCAGGAATGTAAAAAGCGGAAAATAAAGAATGTAAAAGTAGTATTTTCTACCGAAAAAGTTCTCCGCCCGATTGAGGATATGGCAATCAGTTGCCGTCTGCATTGTATCTGTCCGCCGGGAACAAAGCACAAGTGTACGGAGCGCCGGGATATTCCTGGAAGCAATGCATTTGTACCTTCTGTCGCCGGCCTGATTATCGCCAGCGAAATCATAAAGGATTTGACTCAGGAAGCCACTGCAAGAGCAAGGGCGGCTATTGCATAAGCGATATATATCATTAAATAGTGATTTATTTATTTTTAAAATCATTGTATACTCTTAACCATGGATGCAGAAATCTTTTGGAATAAAGTAAAGGCAATTCTTTCAGAGCAGGGCAAAAATCAAGAATGGCTTTGCGAGCAGACAGGCATTGTTATCGGTACGCTGCGAAACTGGATTTATTATAAGCGGCTTCCCAATATTGATGACGGAACCAGAATAATCGAGTCTTTTGGAATGACGATGGAGCAGTTCAAGGTTTATCCTGACCGTCTGACGGAGGATGTAATCAATATCCCCGTTTATGAGCAGGCTTTTTCTGCGGGTAGGGGTCAGGAACTTCCGGATTCTGCTGATATAATTGATTACGTTGCACTTCCATCACACTTAAAAAAATACCGGGAAAACATGTGTGCATCCTATGTCCGCGGTGACTCCATGGAGCCGACTCTTTTTGACAACGACATCATCCTTTACGATAACTTCGGCTACGACGGCACAGACGGAATCTATGCCATCAACTATAGGGGCGCTGCCTTTGTAAAACGACTTCAGCGAGATAAAGACTTTGTTCACATCATTTCTGACAATCCTAAATACAAAGAGATGACTGAAAGCAACGAAAGTCAGGATTTCCGTGTAATAGGGAAGGTGCGTTACGTTATGCATAAGGTGCAGGGATAAAGAGCTAAGAGGTTTAAATGTTATGGAAAAAGAAACTGAAGAACGTTTGACTGCAGTCGAAATGAAGCTTGCCTACATGGAAGATTTTGTAAACCAAATTCAGGGCGTTGCTGTTGAGCAGGCTAAAACCATTGATAAATTGCAGAAAGAAATTAAAATGATGTCCGAAAAAATCCGCGAAATGTCGAATGCAGTGGAAGGCGACATTCCCAACAGAAAGCCTCCACATTATTGATATATAAGGAAACAAAAATGGAAAGATCAAAAAGTTCTAAACTGGGAATTGTGCTTATCATTCTTGCAGGGTGTTTCTGGGGAAGCATGGGTATTTTTGTGCGGAAGCTGGGGACCTTCGGTTTCAACGCAATTCAGATTGTTTCAATCCGCATCTCTCTGGCGGCTCTGATTTTTTCTCTGGTGCTGCTGGTAAAAGACCGTAAGGGATTCAGGATTTCGATTAAGGATATTCCGCTTTTTCTAGGCCTTGGTTTTGGAAGCATTTTGTTTTTTACGGTCTGCTATTTTACCGCCATTACAATGATGCCTCTTTCAACTGCGGCAATTCTGCTTTATACATCTCCGGTGTGGATTATGCTCATGTCCATTTTCTTTTTTCATGAAAAACTGGATAAAAGAAAACTGATTGCCCTGGCTCTTGCCTTTGCAGGCTGCGTGCTGGTTTCGGGAATCTCGGGTGAGGGGATGACTGTGACCGGTTTACTGGTCGGACTTGGGTCCGGAATTGGCTACGGCTTATACAGCATTCTTGGAAAAATTGCCCTGCGAAAATATTCTTCCTATACCGTTACAACTTACACCTTTGTTTTCGCCGCTGCCGGTTCCTGGATTATCAGCCAGCCCTTAGATATGATAGGGAAGTCTTCTTCTGCTCCAAATCCGGGATTTTTGATTGTCTTATGTTTTCTGACCGCCCTAATAACTGCAGTAATTCCTTTTTTATCATACACCATTGGCCTTGAAAGTGTGGAAGCAAGCAAAGCGGGAATTATTGCAACTATTGAACCTATGGTTGCGACCTTAATCGGTGTAATTGTATTTTCTGAAAAATTGACTCTTATGTCTGGTGCCGGTATTCTTTTGATTCTTGCGGCGGTTGTGATTTTGAATCTGAGGAAGTAAGAAATTCGTAAAATGGAAATAACCTACGTTATCCAGAAATCCCGCCGACGCTCAATGAGTATACAGGTGGCAGATGACAAGAAAATCATCGTAAAAGTGCCACTTGGAACGCCGACTTTTGTGGCAGAAAACTTTATCCGCGAAAAGAAAGACTGGATTACAAAACAGCTTGAAAAAGTAGAAAAACAGACAAAACTTGCTGATTCCATGGGGCCGCTCACAGAAGAAGACATCAGACAAATCAAGAAAAAGGCGAGGGCAGTGATTCCGCAAAGGGTAGAGCACTACGCAAAACTCGCCGATGTTTCCTACAACCGCATCTTTATCCGCCTGCAAAAGTCGCGCTGGGGCAGCTGTTCTGTAGACGGGAATCTCAATTTCAATTGCCTGCTGGTGCTGATGCCGCCGGAAATTCTGGACAGCGTTGTCGTTCACGAACTCTGCCACCGGCGACACATGAATCACTCAAAAGAGTTTTATGATGAAGTGCTGCAGATTTTCCCGGATTACAAACGCTGCGACAAATGGCTTAAACAGAACGGTGGTGCCTATTTTAAGCGATGCGGGCATCTACAATCAGAATAATACCTTTTACGGCCTTTTCTAATGCGGCTTTTCTGGCTTTTTCTTCCTTCTGACGGGCCTTCTGTTCTGAAGTCCAGCCGACAAGAAGGGCCAGAGTTCCGGCTAATAAAGCAGCTGTAATTACGATTGGAAGATAATAAAAATCAATTAAAAGAATGCCCAGAGCCAGGGCTGTAATACAAGGCATACAAAATGTAAAAATATCATTACTTTTCTGCTCGCGTTTGCTTGAAGCTTTTGTTCTTGTGTAGTTTGCGAAATATACTGCAGCAAGGATTCCTGCTATGAAGATTAATGCATTAATTGTGTTTTCCATAATAAAACCTCTTTTTTTTTGATGTTATGGCTTTATTATAAACTATCATAGTGTCATAGAATGGCATTGAAAAAAAATTATCAGAAAAATTGCGAATTTATGCTATAATTTATTAAAAATTAACTTGGATTCCGGGAAATGCGGTCTATGTTTCCTACTAGGAAACGGCTAACATAGAACACCGCCTAACAGCCGGCGGGCTTACTCAGGTAGACAGAAGATAGATTATAACTAGTTATTTATATACCCCATATATAGTGTATACACGATGTATTGACTATTATCAGCACTGTATACGTAGACATGTTTATAACATTTCTATCAAAACTTTTTAGAAAAAAACAAAATTCTGTCTACCGAGTTTAAGTAATCATCTATAAATAATTACTCGAACTCCTCCACATCCCGAAAACTCATCTTCTTCCTATCATTCCGCTTCTTCACCACCTTGCCGCCGGAAGCCTTCTGCCGTAAATCGCCGTTAGTCAAAACTGAAATAGACTTCTCGCTAGACTGGCGGCGCTTTTTCGCATCCGCTTCAAGCAATTTCCAGCTCGCAACACGGCTGCTCGGTGATTCGCTGGCTTCGCCGTCGCTCTCTACCTTCTTAATCAAAATATCATTCGCGCTGTTCAGATGAAGTGCGTAAGGCAGGTCTTTGTTTTCGCCAAGATATTCAATGCAGATTTCCAGATCTTTCATGCAGATTCCGGCCTTATTTTTGCCGGAGATTTTGGCATTTTCGCGGACTTTTTTTGCAAGAACGGCTTCTGTAATAAGGGATTTTTCTTTCATCTGCTCAAGGGCAGTTACTATTTCTTTTTGAATCGGCGTAAGTTCGTTCATGTTCTTTCCTTTAATAATCGAGTTTCCCAATGTAGTGCAGTTTTTCAGACTTTGCAAGCTGGCCCGGGTTTGTGCCAGGTTGACCAAGCGGAACCGGCATTCCTAAATCCTCATAATACTTCTTCCAGTAATCAGAAATCTCTTTTTCACCGTCACCAAATTTCATTGGAACAACATCAAAAATCGGAAGGATTTCTGCAATGTACTGCGAACAGTAAAACTTTCCATTATCAGGGTAAAAGCTGTGATTGTATTGGCAACCTAAATATCGCTCTGCCCTCGCCTTTACACTTTCCACCTCAATTTCCGGGTAACGGTAAACAAAAACCTCGACCTTTTCTTCGGCCAGATAATCTTCAAGCTTCTGTCTGGCCACTCCCCTTTTTCGTGAAGCGTGATAAAGCATTCCGTCAAAGAAGATTCCCACGTGACTGTATTTTTCGGTTGTTTCGATAATCGCTTTTGATAAGTCAGATTGGTCGCTCATAAAAAGCAGGTCACCATTTTGTAAAATACTTTTATTCATTCTATTTAGCTGGAGTATCTGCAGAACAACCGTCCTGCTAGTTGGCATAATCTGTACTAAGCCTCAACCTTCGGATGAATCGTAATACCAGAAAGATCGGCAAGCTGGGCATCATTTATAATTTCAAGAGCCTTATCGTAATCATCACAAAGAATATAAAGCTTAATCGCCACAACAGTAGTCATCGTGCCGGAAATTCCGCCGTAAATATTGTTCATATGCTCGCCTTCAATGTAAGAGGGAATCCCCTCAGAAAAAAGAAGACTGCGCAGCATCAGACAATCCTGCTGAGAAGCAATCGACATCAAAAGCTGCGACTTCTCCCCCGCCTTAGTCCGCTCAAAAAACTGCTTCTCAAAATCCATCTCATTCAATTCTTTATCAGCATCCGACTCAATCTTTTTGACCTCATCCTGCTTCCTGAATCTCTTAAAAACAATAATCGCAAAAATAGCGACAAGCAACAAAATCATATAAAACATAGTGAGATAATTTTACAACGTATTGCCGGGGTTGGTAAAGGAAAAAAGACATAAGGAGGGGGAAGTCTCCCCCTGCGCTCCACCCTCCTCGGCTTCGCCTGCGGTGGCTTCCGCTACCCTCTCTGCGGGGATAAACAGCTTCGCTGTTTTGCCCCCGCAACGCCCCCTGCGATGTTTGCGAAGCAAACTCGATTACAACGCCTCGGCTGCCTAAATCACCCTAATCAAAATCATATAAATAATAGTCCCGCCGAAAATGCTCAAAAGTGAATTTTTCTTCCATATATATGTCACAATTGTAAAGGCAATTGCAGAGATTTGCGGTACCCACTGTGCGAGGCTAGAAAATCTTACATCGCGTAAGCTGTAAATCAACAGTCCAATCATCACAAGCGGAGGAATGTAGCGTTCAAAAATGTGAATCAGTTTTCCGGGCTTTCGCTTTGAGAAAACTGCAAAAGGAAAAAGGCGCTCACAGAAGATAATCAGCCCAATCAACAGAGAAACAAGTAGAGCTTTAGATACCGGCATCTTCACCCTCCCCGGCTGCAACCTTTTTATCATCAGCTGGCACAGTGTTATTAACACTACCCTTTTTTTCGCGTACAAACTTCTGAATCTGATCAATAGTCAAAACTGCAAACAAAGCCGTGAGTGCAAAATCAACACCAGTCATATCAAAAGGAATCATCGCACCGGCAAGGCCGCCAATCAGACTTCCTCCAACCCAGTAAAACTGGTCTAAGAACGACACCATAAAATAATAATCTTCGGCCCCCACCCCTGCAGGCACTTCCGTAGTAGTCAGAAGAGAAAAAGTTTCGTCGGTAAGAGCATAAATCAGATAAGGCTTCGTTCGCCTGCAGCTCTTGAACTGATTAATCAGCGGCAGCCCGTAAACAATGTGGCGGATATTCAACAGCAGCTCAGTTGCAAGAATGGCAAAAACCGGAGCTCCCGTGGCAAAAAGCGGGATCGCAAGAAACTGTCCCGCTCCAGCAAACATCAAAATCCCCATTGCAGGCGCAAGCCACCAGGGATAGCCCGCATTCACCGTAACAAGCCCAAACGCAATCCCGCACGAAATATACCCCAGAAAAACCGGAATCGTAGTCTTGAGCGCCACCTTCAAACAATGTGTGTTCATAATCTTTTTACCTGAAAAAAGTGTAAAGGAAATAATCCCCATTGGGAAGTGAAGCGGAATTAATTTTCTGTTATCAAACTTGGATTCTATCCCATTGATTTTTTCCACCATATCTTCATAATAGTGCGATATGAAACTTAAAGGCTTTTACTCTTCCTTGTTTACGATTGCAATTCCAATTTCGCTTCAGGCGCTTTTGCAGAACTTTGTAAATATGCTCGACACTGTTATGATTGGGCGGCTTGGTAGTGTGGAGATTGCTGCCGTTGGTCTTGGAAATCAGATTTTCTTTATCCTCAATATGATTCTTTTTGGAATCACTTCTGGCGGCGGTGTTTTTATTGCTCAGTTCTGGGGTAAAAAAGATTTAGGCGGAATCAGAAAGTCTTTAGGTTTGATGACTATGATTGCGGCTTTTGTGGCTGTGGTTTTCACTGTACTTGGACTTTTTATTCCTAATCAGCTGATTAGAATTTATTCTCCGGATCCTGAGGTTGTGCGCGTTGGCGGAGAATATCTTCGCCTGGTCTGTTTAAGTTATATTCCTACGGCAATCAGTTTTTCTATCACTCTTGCCCTGCGAAGTACGGAACGGGTAAAGCTGCCGCTTGTCTGTACATCGGTTTCGCTTTTGACAAATGCCGGCGCAAATTATCTTTTGATTTTCCTTGCAGGCCTTGGAGTGAAGGGGGCCGCAATTGCAACTGTCTTTTCTCGCCTTGTTGAACTTGTAATTCTTTTGAGCTGGACTTATTCTCACGGTTATGAAATCTGCGGAAAGCTTCGCGAACTGCTGGGCTTTGACTGGTCTTTTGTTTTCAAATATTTGAAGATTGCCTTCCCGGTTATTGTCAACGAAACCTTCTGGGGACTTGGAACTTCTGTTTATAACGGCATCTATGCTCATGCGGGAACAGATTCTTTTACCGCCTACAGCATCACCGGAACAATCAGCCAGCTTACCTGGGTATTCTGTATGGGCTTTGGAAACGGAATTGGAGTTTTGATTGGAAAACGTATCGGCGAAAAGAAGCTTGATGAAGCGCGAGCTTATGCCCTGCGTTCTATGTGGTTTATGCCTTTAGTTGGAGCTGTTGTTGGAGTTCTGCTGTTACCACTTTCTAAACTGCTGCCCTTCCTCTTTAACGTTGAGCCGGAAATCATCAAAATGGCAACTCAGATTCTTATGATTTTGATTCTGCTTTATCCCTTTAATTCCTTCTGTATGGACTGGATTGTCGGTGTGTGCAGAGCCGGCGGAGATACTGTATTTTCTGCAGCAGGTGAACTGATTGTTCTGTGGGGAGTTGCAATTCCTCTTGGATATGTTGCAGCTTTTGTGCTCCATCTTCCAGCCCCTATGATTTTCTTATTCCTCTCAAGCGAATCAATTGTAAAAGCGATTGTTGGAGCAATAAGAGTTTTGAGCGGAAAGTGGCTGCATGAAGTTACCTGATTTTTGCTATTACTCGTCAGCACTATCAAGGCCTGTATAAAAATTATTTTTAATACTAACATTTTTACTATAGGCCTTGGGTAATGCCTTGTATAAAACAGAACCCTTAAAAACTCCATCATTATGGATAAAAGAATTTTCCGTAATTAAGACTCCATCACATTTACTAATAGAAATAAGTGAACCATCCTCTTTATTTGCATTATTTATAAAAGTATTTTTCTCAGCCTTTACAGAACTAACAAGACCAAGGTCTTTTTTATAGCCGCCTATTGCAAGAGCACATTCTTCACTGTACGAAACCGTATTGTTTTCAATTAAAACATCATGAGTTGCATATGATTTAGATTTCTGAGGCTCTTCTGCTCCAACTTCAATTCCACCTGAACAGTTTTCAACAGTATTATTATAAATATGAATATGCTGACCGCCATCAGAATAAATACCATATGAAGTGTCCCCATAAGCACTTTCACAATTTTTTACAGTATTTTCGGCAATATAAACATATCTTACAAAATCTAAAGCAGGATTTTTGCAATAGCCGTAATTTCCGCCAACATCAATTCCAATATTTCCAGTTCCATCAACAGTATTATGTATGATATTTACAAATTCACAATTTGCTACAACTGAAATGCATTCACCCCAACCTGTTGCCATATCAAAAAAATTATTATTATAGATTAAAATATTATTAATTGAGGCATCATCTTCTTCGCCATAACAAAGAATTCCGTTCGCAACATGGTCTTTTATTTTTGGATCCGGAACTTTTATATCAGAAAAATTGCAATTATCAACAATTATATGATTTGAACCAGGCCCTATTTGAATTCCACCTGCATACATACCATGGGAATCCTTAAAACACAGGCCTGAAATTCTAACATAAGCAGCACCTTCAATTTTCATTAACATAAAATCATCCTCTGCATTATGGCCGTTTATTACAGAATCATTTGCATTGTTTTGAGCCGCTGCGATTGTTATATAAGCATTTTGATTTCCTCTGAGACTTGAATCAAGAATAATCTGCTCATAATATGTACCACTCATAACATAAAGAGTATCACCCGCAGAAAGTTTACTCAAAGCGTTAGAAAAAGTTTTAAAAGGTGATGATGAAGAACCATTTCCTTCGGTAGATGCATTTGCAGAAATATAATATTCATGGCCAGAAGAAATTGTATGAGACAAAATAATTTGATTTAATATAGAAAGAAAACTTGAATCACCATACGGTCCAGTTTTTTCTCCAGTAATTACAACTGTCTCTGGAAGCTCAGTTTTTTCCATACTATTGGCATTTAGCTTACAGCCAAGCCCAGAAACAAAAAATGTGATAAAAACAAAAGCTTTAATACTACTTCTCATGAAAAAGAAAATACCACAAGATTTCAAAAAATGCAAAAAAAGACTTTGCGCTAAAGGGGGATCAGCTTCCGAAAACGGGAGGTGGTTTAGTGCCCTTTTTTCTCACACCTTACAGTAATCGCACTCCAGGCCTTTTACGTCTACTTTGCAGGTAAAAAGGCAGCCGTCGAGTTCGCCGGTCTGGCCGGTAGCTGCGGTGGTGATAAAAAGGGTGTCCAGCTTGTCGCCCATGAAGCAGCAGGAAGTTACGTTTTTGGCAGGCACATTTACAACTGCAAGAAGAGAGCCGTCTTTTGTGCTTCGCTCTTCTATGCGGCTGCCACCCCAGAAGGCTACCCAGAGATTATCCTCTGAATCGATGCACATTCCGTCTGTAATGCCGCGGCCTTCTTCCGGCTTGAACAAAACTTTACGGTTAGAAATCTCGCCATTTTCCAGATCATAATCATATTCAAAAACTGCGTACTGCAGGCTATCTGAAAAATAAAACTTCTTATGGTCAGAACTCCAGGCAAGTCCATTGGAAATTTTAGTGTTGGCCTGCTTTACAGTCACCTGGCCATTTTCCAGGCAAAAGAGATTTCCGCTCGCTTCGTGAATATCATCATCCACAGAAGAGCCAAACCAGATACGGCCTTTAGGGTCTGCCTTCACATCATTTGAACGCTGCCAGGCTTTGTAGTATTCAGAAAGATTTTTGATAAGAAGAGGCTTTGAGCCATCAGCATTTTCAAGATAAAGCCCATCTGTCCCTGCAATCAGGTAAGTGCCAGGTTTTTCAGCCGGAACCGCAGAACCGATTTTCTGCCCGTAACTGTAAACGCGCCGGGTCCCATCCAGTCCAAGCGTAAAAAATTTTCCTTCCGTAATATCAACCCAGGAAAGAGTTTTTGTGCGCTCATCATAAAAAGGAGACTCACCGAGATTGTGTTTTTCTTTCAAGAAAAGTTCTGCAGTGTAAGTTTTGATGGCTTTAGTCCCGCTCATTTTTATACCTCGTAATCAAGGCAGGAACGGCTTACTGTGTAAGGGCGAACTTTACTGTCTGCCACAGCCACATGCTCCGGATGTTTTGAATATCCTTTGAGAGCCTCTGCAGATTCAAAAGTAGAATCCAGCATCAGGTCTGCAGTAGAAGAAGCCAGGCGGCCTTCTGTATTTACTTTGATGTCGATAAGGCCAGGGATTTTTCCTTTAAGCCCTTCGAGTCCATCTTTGATTCCTTTTTTTACAGATTCTTTTTCAGAATCGCTCATCTCTTTTAATGTCCATAAAATTATATGCTTAACCATGAAAACATTTTATCACGAAATGTCGCTTAATTCATCGCTTAGAATATAGTTTTCTGTTATAATTTCGAAGATGAATATATACGTTGATTTTGATGATTGCCTCTGCGAAACAGCCCGCCACTTTTCAGGGCTCGTAAAAGAAATGTTTAATCTTAATATTCCCTACGAAGAGATTCACTATTTTAATCTGCAGAAATCCTTTGACCTGACAGACCAACAATATGACCAAATGATGATAAAAGCCCACCAGCCGGAAGTACTTTTATCTTACGACGAAACACCGGGAGCAAGCGAAACTATCAACAACTGGCTCGAAAAAGGCCACGACGTAAAAATCATAACAGGCCGCCCTTCAAGTGCATATGACGCATCCCGCGAATGGCTGAATCAGCATGGCCTTGAAAAAATTGATTTATACTGCCTGAACAAATACGGCCGCGACAACTTTATAAAAGGCAGTAGCTTCAATCTGGAGCTGGAAGATTATTACAAAATGCATTTTGATTTAGCAGTCGAAGACTCCCCTTCCGCCTTCAAGTTCTTTGACCACCTGCCAGACCTGAAAGTGATGGTCTTCGACCGCCCCTGGAACCAAGACTGCACCTTTCCAAACCCGAACTACAAAAGATGCACTGGCTGGGAAACGATTAATGCGCAGCTGGGAAAATTAGATTAATAAAAGGATAATAAAGAAAATATGACACTGATGAATCAAGAAGAACTTTTGCTTAATCTGGAAGATAAGGAATGGCCGCTTACGACAATTGATCATGACAGGTTAATTGCCCGGGCTATTGTTATAGATGATGAAGAGAATTTCTATTTTGTCAGGGCAAACAGAGATGATGATTTTGGTAAGGCTACACTCATTGAAACATCGGGCGGTGGCGTTGAATCAGGAGAAGATCTGGACACTGCCATTCAACGTGAGCTTAAGGAAGAGCTTGGAGTTGAAGTAGAAGTGCTTTGCAAGATTGGTCTTGTCAGCGATTACTACAATCTGATTCACAGACATAACATCAATAACTATTTCCTTTGCAAAATTGTATCTTTTGGAGAAAAGCATTTAACAAAAGATGAAATTAAAGACTTTCACCTTTCTACTCTGAAATTAAAATATGAAGAAGCTTTAGCTGAATATGAAAAGTGCAGATGCACTAGTCTTGGAAGGCTTATCGCAAACAGAGAGGTGCCAGTTCTTACGAGAGCAAAGGAATTACTGAGTCAGGGTAACTGACAATCTCTTTTATTTCCGCTATAATACCCTTATCTGCCACCGGGTAGGAATGTGCCGGGAACTTTCATCCCTATAACATTCAGCCACATCGTTAGGTCCGCCAATAAATTGGCATGAAGATGGGCAATCTTTCTCTAAGGAGTCGCCCATGTTCAATTACATCTGGCCGCTTTTAATCATTGTTTTTTCAAACACACTTTATCAGATTTGCGCAAAGGGAATCCCTGAGCAGATGAACACTTATGCCAGCATGACAATCACTTATGCCGTGGCAACGCTTTTTTCGGCTCTGGCCTTTTTTGTTACTACAAAGGGCGGGAATATCCTCAAAGAATTTTCCCACACAAACTGGGCCACAATCGTTCTTGGGATTGTGATTACAGGACTTGAAGTGGGCTTTATTTTTGCATACAAGGCGGGCTGGAAAGTCAGCACACTGGCAACAGTTTCAAACGCGGCACTGGCAGTCATTTTGATTATTGTAGGACTCATCGGCTATCATGAATCAATCACATGGAGCAAAGTCCTGGGTGTTGCAATCTGCCTTGTAGGGCTGTATTTTATAAATAAGAAATAGAGGTGATTTTATGTTCAGACAAATGAGAAGATTCAAGCAGCAGATTACAGACGCTGAATGCAAAGAGATTTTGAAAAATGAAAAACGCGGAGTTCTTTCACTTTTGGGTGACGACGGATATCCATACGGACTTCCTCTTTCTCATTTTTACTGCGAAGAAGACAACAAGATTTATTTTCACGGCGCAAAAGAAGGCCATAAAATTGATGCCATCAAAAACTACGACAAGGCAAGCTTCTGCGTTTACGATTCAGGCTACCGCAAAGAAGGTGAATGGGCTCTAAACATCAACAGTGTAATAGTCTTTGGAAAAATCCGCCTGGTGACCGACGAGGAGCTGGCCCGCAAAATCTGTACAAAGCTAGTTCAAAAATTCACAGATGATCAGGAATATCTTGAAAAGGAACTTAAAAACGCCTTGCCGCGAGTTCAATGCCTTGAGCTTGAAATAGAACATATAACAGGAAAGCTGGTGAATGAGT
>JAGAZB010000032.1 GCA_017940255.1 Treponema sp. | reverse complement strand
GGATGACAGAAGCAGTGAAGCAGTTGAAGTCGCTTCTGGGAGGGATCGAGCTTTGATTGATACACAGGCATTAAGGCAAAAAGTGCTTGAACTGGCAATACGCGGCAAGCTGACGGAACAGTTGCCGGAAGACGGGACGGCAGAAGAGCTGTATGCGAAGATACAGGAAGAAAAACAAACATTGATTAAAGAAGGTAAGATAAAGAAAGAAAAACCGTTGCTGCCCATTGCGGAAGATGAAAGTCCATTTGAGATTCCTGCAAATTGGAAGTGGTGTCGGCTTGTTGATGTTGGCTCAACAAATATAGGATTAACCTATGGACCGCATGATATTGTAGATGATGGAACAATTGTAGTAAGATCGAGCAATATCATAAATGGGAAAATGGATTACACTGATTTAGTTAAAGTAAATTGCCATATTCGAGAAAACCAGTATTTATATAATAACGATATAGTGATTTGTGCAAGAAACGGGAGTAAAGCGCTTGTCGGAAAATGCGCGATTTTTGAAGGAAAGTCAATGTCCATTGCTTTTGGTGCATTTATGGCTGTTTTTCGGACATTGATCCATAAATATGCTTACTACTATTTTAATTCACTTCAATTCAGGAAGAATTTTGCCGGTGATGATAGTAAGCAAATTAATCAAGTTACCCAGAACACATTAAAAGTATCTTTAATTCCTCTTCCTCCGCTTGCAGAACAAAAACGTATTGTAGAAAAGATAGAATCCATCTTTTCTGTTTTGGATAAAATTGATTTGCTTCAATCAAAATATGTTAATAACCTCTCTGCGCTAAAAACCAAAATCATTGAAGCAGGGATTCAGGGAAAACTGACAGAACAGTTGCCGGAAGATGGAACAGCAGAAGAACTGTTTAAAAAAATTCAGCAGGAGAAGCAAGCGTTAATCAAAGAAGGAAAGATAAAAAAAGAAAAACCGTTGCCGCCGATTACGGAAGATGAAATACCATTTGCAGTGCCGGAAAATTGGAAGTGGGTAAGGATTATATTTCTCTTTAACTTTATTGATTATAGAGGCGCGACGCCTAATAAGATTAATCAAGGGATACCTTTTATTACTGCAAAAAATGTAAGGCAAGGATATTTGGATTATTCTATTAAGGAATATATTTCAGAAGAAGATTATTCCCGAAGAAAAACACGTGGCGTTTCGAAAAAGGGAGATATTCTTTTTACAACTGAAGCGCCTATGGGAAATGCGGCAATTGCAGATTTAGAAAAATATAGTGCAGGACAAAGACTTATTACATTACAGCAATATACGGTAAAATGCGAAATTGAGAACAAGTATTTCATGTATTGTTGTTTAACGCTTTTTTTCAAAAAGCAGCTGTCAGATAAAAGTTCTGGGACAACTGTAAAAGGGATAAAAGCGGATAGATTGAAGCAATTTGTTATTCCTCTTCCCCCGCTTGCCGAGCAAAAACGGATCGTTGCAAAGCTGGATGCAGTGCTGGCGATTCTTGACCCCCGCCACTGAGTTTCGCGGGCAGACCCCAGTCAGCACTCTCAAACAGTTTATAGTTTCAGTCTGGCAATGACTGATAGCCAGATATTATCACAAAAGAATCCTTAAATACTTAAGAGTAGGGGGAGCTGAAACTCACAGTCTGCGCGGCTTTGCATTTCGCACTTGGTCGTATTTACGACCAGGGACAGAAAAGTTGTGTTAAAAAAAGAGAAGTTTATTACGCTACGGCTGTTTTTTCATGCTTTATGTCATCAAAAGCTCGGAAGTGAATGATTCGGTTGGAAAAAGTGCTGTAATAACAATATTCGGTCGAAAAACGCAAGAGCAACTTCATTATTCGGTCGAAAAATGCTATTATAGCTGCGGAGGAATTAAATGAAAAGAGCAGTACTTGCGTAGTTCAAAGCTTGGAAATGCAAAAAAAACAGAAAATATCTGTTTCATGAGATGGGCTGGTAAGGTTCCTGGCAAGCGCGAAACAAACTGCGCCGGAGTTAGAGGGATGCCTTTAGAAAGTTAGCTCGGATTGTAAGGATAAAACGATACGAAATGGAGGGAGCGCATTGTGACCTGGGAGATGGATTTGCGAATTATGGAGAAACGGTTCCTGGAAAAAGGCAGGGAAGAAGGAAGGGAAAAAATGGCGCAGATTCTGCG
>JAGAZB010000031.1 GCA_017940255.1 Treponema sp. | reverse complement strand
GGTCGGAACTCCGTATATGTAAGCCGCTTCTTTCGTTTTGTTCTCAAGTTCAAGAGAAACATTTTTTTTCTTTGCATATGATTCAAGAGACTTGATTGTTTCGGCACAAGTTTCTTCAATGCAGATTTCCTCTTTTTCCATCGTGATGGATTCTTCATCCAGTTTTGAAAGCTTCAGGATATCATTCACAAGAAGAATCAATCTCTGCGCTTCGTTGTAGATGTCTTCGGAAAAACTCAGCATCGTTTTATCATCAGCTGAACCGCTTTTCATAATTTCCGCAAGACCTGAAATAATAAGGGCAATCACTAAAAGGCACAAAAGTTCCTGGCTTAAACCGAACATCAAAAGTTCCGCTGTATATTGCTGGCAGGAAACTTGAGAAGGGCAACGTTGCCCTTTCTAAACCTCCGCCAACAAGACTCTGTCTTTTTGGATTATTTGCTAAAGACCAATGTTCTCTGGACTCTTTATTATTTTTTTACATGTTCTTAACAATTTTTACATTGGAACTTAACACAACTCCTGTAGATTTAGGACATCTTAATAAAGAGATTAAAATCTCAAGGAGTTATTATGAAAATCAATCTACAGAAAATGATTATCGGGGCAATTCTTATTACCTCAACTATGTCGGTTTATGCTGCTCCAAAATTTAAAAGCAAGAAACCAATTACAGTTTTGAGTCGGGAAGACGGATCTGGAACGCGGGGTGCTTTTATTGAACTTTTTGGTATTGAAAAAAAAGATGCAAACGGTAAAAAAGTTGACTACACAACTGATGAAGCAGCCATTACAAATTCTACAGCTGTAATGCTTACAAGTGTTGCCGGTGATAATTACGCTATTGGTTATGTTTCACTTGGTTCACTAAATGATTCTGTAAAAGCCGTAAAAATTGACGGTGCAGTTGCAACTGTTTCAAACATCAATAATGGTTCGTATAAAATTAGTCGTCCGTTCAATATTGCAGTAAAACAGGGGCTTACCCCTGTTGCTCAGGATTTCGTTAATTTTATTTTAAGTGATAAAGGACAAAAAGTTATTGCTGCTAACAAGTATATTCAAGTTGCAGCTAAGTCTTACATTTCTTCAAAAGCCAGCGGAAAAATTGTAGTTTCAGGTTCATCTTCAGTTTCACCAGTTATGGAAAAATTGATTGAAGCATACAAAAGCGAAAACACAAATGCAAAGATCGAACTTCAGACTTCCGATAGTACAACTGGGGTAACAAACGCAATCAACGGAACCTGCGATATTGGAATGGCAAGTCGCAGTCTAAAAGATTCAGAAAAATCAAAGGGCGTTCAGGAAGTTACAATTGCAATTGATGGAATTGCCGTAATTGTAAACAAATCAAATCCAACAGAAAACCTTTCAAAAGCCCAGGTAGAACAGATTTTTACTGGAAAAACTTTGAAGTGGAATGAAGTAAAATAATAATCACCAGGCAATACGACGAGTCAAGGCACACTACGTTGAATTATCCCTCAAATAATTGAAAACCTCCAGCTAAAAAATGGAGGTTTTCTTTTTTAACATAATCTTAACAAATCCTTCCTTATATTTTAACAATCTTCATTTAAATTAGAGTCATGAAAATTAAAGAGAAATTCTGGGAAATTATTTTTCTTCTGGCAGCGGGATTCAGTATTCTTGCTGTTTTGTTTATCTGTCTGTTCTTGTTTGCAAATGGAATTCCTGCCATGCACAAAATCGGACTTACAGATTTTTTGTTCGGGACTAAGTGGAAACCAGGGAATGATCTTTATGGTATTTTCCCCATGATTGTAGGAAGTCTATATGTAACTGCAGGAGCCATTATTGTTGGAGTTCCTATTGGCCTTATGACTGCAGTTTTTTTATCTAAGTTTTGTCCTGTCTGGCTGCATAAAATCATAAAGCCTGCAATTGATTTGCTTGCCGGGATTCCAAGTGTTGTTTACGGATTTTTCGGTCTTATGGTAATTGTACCTTTTGTAAGAAATGTTTTTGGAGGAAATGGTTCATCAATTCTTACTGCAAGTCTCCTTCTTGGAATGATGATTTTACCGACAATTATTTCTGTTTCTGAAAGTGCCTTGAATGCTGTTCCTCAAAGCTTTTACGAGGGAAGCCGTGCTCTTGGTGCAACCCATGAACGAAGTGTTTTTAAGACTATATTGCCTGCAGCAAAATCTGGAATTATGGCTGGAATAATTCTAGGAATTGGTCGTGCAATTGGTGAAACAATGGCGGTTATTATGGTTGCCGGAAATCAGGCCAGAATTCCAGATTCAATTTTGAAAGGCGTTCGAACTCTTACGGCAAACATCGTTATCGAAATGGGCTATGCTACGGACCTTCATCGCGAAGCACTGATTGCCACAGGTGTGGTTTTGTTTGTGTTTATATTGCTGATTAATCTGAGTTTTAATCTGGTGAAGAATAGAGGTACGAAATGAGTATAAATGAGTTAGGGATTGTAGCACCTTTAGTCGACCGCAGACGGAGCGAATTGACAGCGAAGCTTCAAGTCGCGGAGGCGAGGACGATGAGCGGTAGCGAAGTGCGAAAAGCCCGGCGGCCGCTTGCGGACGCAACTTCCAGAAAAATGAAATCAGGATTTGTTCGAGCCGCAGTTTATTTTTGTGCGGGTCTCACTTTGACAGTTTTAGTCTTTATGATTGCCTACATTCTTGTAAAAGGCCTGCCATTCTTGCAAAGAGATTTATTCAGCTGGCAATATACATCGGAAAACTGCTCTGTAATGCCGGCGCTGGTGAACACTTTGCTGATGACGGTGATGGCTCTCCTTCTGGCGGTGCCTCTTGGAATTGGAAGTGCAATTTATCTTGTGGAGTATGCCAGAAAAGGCAACCACTTTGTAAAGGTCGTCAGGATGACTACGGAAACTTTAACGGGGATTCCTTCTATTATTTACGGCCTTTTTGGAATGCTTTTGTTTGTGGGATTTTTACACTGGGGCTATTCACTTTTAGCAGGAGCAGCAACTGTTGCAATTATGATTTTGCCTACGATTATGCGAACTACGGAAGAAGCTCTGCTTTCCATTCCAGATTCATTCCGTGAAGGAAGTTTTGGCCTTGGGGCTGGGAAACTGCGGACGGTGTTCAGAATTATTTTGCCAAATGCTGTGCCTGGTATTTTAAGCGGAATTATTCTTGCAACAGGACGAGTCGTCGGGGAAACTGCAGCTTTAATTTATACAGCTGGAACTGTTGCACAAATTCCACAGAACGTTTTTGGTTCAGGACGAACTCTTGCAATTCATATGTATGTTTTGAGTTCTGAAGGTTTGCATACAGGGCAGGCCTTTGCTACGGCAGTAGTCTTGCTGATCATGGTTTTTGGAATAAATGCTCTTGCAAGTTTAGTAGCGAAGAAAATTAAAAGGTAGGCTAAAAATGAATAAAATTGAAATAAAAAATCTGGATTTATATTACGGCGATTTTCATGCACTTAAAAATATAAATCTTGAGATTCCTGAAAATCAGATTACAGCATTTATTGGCCCGTCCGGATGTGGTAAATCTACATTGCTAAAATCAATTAACCGCATGAATGATATGGTAGAAGGCTGTCGGATTGAAGGAAAGATCCTTCTTAGGAAAGAAGAGTTAATAAAAACAAAGAATGGAGATTCAGAAGGCCTGAATGAATTAAATTCTTTGAACATTCTTTCCAAATCAACCGACGTGAATCTTCTGCGTAAAAATGTGGGAATGGTTTTCCAGAAGCCTAATCCATTTCCAATGAGCATTTATGACAATATTGCTTATGGCCCTCGTACTCACGGAATTAAAAAGCGAAGTGAACTGGACGAGATTGTAGAAACTTCTTTGCGTAATGCTGCCATTTGGAATGAGTTCAAGGACAATCTGAAAAAGTCAGCGCTGGAATTGAGTGGCGGTCAGCAGCAGAGGCTTTGTATTGCCCGTGCCTTAGCGGTTCAGCCTGATGTTCTTTTGATGGATGAACCCACTTCTGCTCTGGATCCTATTTCAACTTCAAAAATCGAAGACTGTGTTTTGCAGCTTAAAGAAAAGTACACAATTATAATTGTAACTCATAACATGCAGCAGGCAGTTCGAATCAGTGACAAGACAGTTTTCTTTCTGCTGGGTGAAATTATTGAAGCCGGTGACACAGAACAGATTTTTAGTAAACCAAAAATGAAGAAAACGGAAGACTATATAACAGGAAGGTTTGGTTGATATGCGTGAAAGATATGAAGAAGAATTACGAAAGCTCAATGTTTCCATCATCAACATGGGAAAAATGATTGAGATTGCCATTGAAAGTTCCATGCTGGCCTTAATGGGACGTGATGTGGATGCAGCAAAGCAGGTTGCAAAAAATGATGAGGCCATTAACGATATGGAGCGTGATATTGAGGCGCAATGTATGAAGCTTCTTCTCCAGCAGCAACCAATGGCAACCGACCTGCGACTGATTACTGCGGCGCTAAAAATGATTACCGATATGGAACGCATTGGAGACCATGCTGTTGATGTGGCGGACCTGGTGCTGAATGTTCCTGACTGCAAATATGGAAAAATGAATGAACTTATCGAGCTTTCTACGGAGATTATAAAAATGCTTCACAACGCGGTTCAGTCTTACATCGAAAAAGATTACAACAAAGCCAAGTCTGTAATTGCCCACGATGATGTAATCGACAATCTGTATCACGTCATAAAGGCAGACCTGGTTCGAAAAATTCGGGAAACCAGCGAGGGCGAAACAATTCTGGATTACCTTCTTATTGCAAAATACATTGAGCGAATTGGAGATCATGCAACAAATATTGCACAGTGGGTTATTTTTGCACTGACTGGGGATAGAAAATGAAATATTTTAGGAAGGGAAAGTCTCCCCTTGCGTCCGCACTGCGTTGCGTCCTATCCCCTCTGCGGGGAGTTCCCCGCAACGCCCCCGTTTTACTTTCTCTTCTGTCCATTTTGTTCATTGTCGTTCTTCTTGCACTTCCCACAGGTTTTGAAGGGGCCTACCAGTTCAAAGATGCAGTTAAATGCAAAGTGGAAATTCTAGAAGCTGACAATTCAAGCCTCATAGATACAGGACTGATTCGCATAGGACAGCAGGTTTGTAAAGTTCGATTTTTAAATGGCAGTTTTAAGGGACAAACAGCTGAGGGATGGAACATGCTGAGCGGTGCACTTTCTCAGGACAAGCTTTTTCGTTCTGGGGATAAAGCGCAGGCAATTGTTCATCATGACGGGGAAGAAATTATTTCTGTAAATCTTATAGATTATTACCGCCTGGATGGGGAACTGATTCTCGCACTTGCCTTTGCACTTTTTCTTGTAATCTTTGCCCGGGGAATTGGGCTTCGCTCCGTTTTGTCTTTTGTGATTTCAATTCTTGTTTTGTGGAAAATTCTTGTACCGCTTTTTCTTAAAGGTTTTAATCCCATTTTCACAGGGCTTATTGCAGTTGCAATTATGACTTTTATAATTCTTCTTCTGGTATACGGCTTTGACAAAAAATTGCTCTCTTCTTTTTGCGGTGCAATGTCCGGCATTTTATTTGCCATAATTCTTTCCATAATTTGCAGTCATGCCTTTCATATTCACGGGGCGGTTATGCATAATTCAGAAGCACTTTTGTATTCCGGCTTTGCAGATTTAAACCTGACACAGATTTTTATGGCTTCAGTCTGTATTGGTGCCAGCGGTTCAGTAATGGATTTAAGCGTTGATATTACATCTGCGGTTTCTGAAGTTGTTCGCAATTGTCCTGCAATTTCAAAAAAGGAAGCAATAAAATCTGGACTTACAGTTGCCAGTGCCGCCATGGGAACAATGACTACAACTCTGCTGCTTGCATATTCAGGAACCTGCATTGCCATGCTCATGACTTTTATGGCTCAGGGAACACCAATTTACAACATTTTAAACAATAACGTGGTAGCTTCTGAAATAATCAACACAATTGCAGGAAGCTTTGGTCTTGCCATGACAGCTCCACTTACAGCAGTAATCGCAGGGACAGTGCTGACTGAAAAGAAATCACATTTTACAAATCTTTAACCCATTCTTAATTAAGATTTAATTTGAGCGTATTAGTTTAACCTTGTCATTTGAAACAGGCAGTTCAAGAAAAATTGCAAAAATCAATTTCAGATGACAAGGATTTTTTTATGAAGAAAATAATTTCTGCTATGGTGGCAGGCATGATGGTTTGCTGTGCAGTAAGTGCACAGTCAATTAAAATCGCAAACACTTTTGGTGGTGACGCTGACAGTACAGGCGGTTCAGATTTATTTACCTTCCAGAATCAGAAAAATGATGATGGTTCGTACAAAAATGAATTTGGAAATGAAACTCGTGTCAGCGACAGAATTCAGATGGATGCAAGTGACAAGTTTTTTGATGCCCGCGTTCGTATGGAGTTTGCTACAACAAAACTTAACGGCAAGGAAAGTACAATTCGTCTTCGCGGATACGGACGCTTTAAGCCTATAGAACAGTTTCAACTTATTGCAGGAAACGATTTTTCCACAAAAGTTGCAGTAGATGCAGGGTATCTTGCTGCCAGTGATGATAATCCAAAATATGCCCGCATCTTGCAGAGTGGTTTTGGCGCAATCAGTAACTGGAAATTTGGCAACGAAGGAAACATGAGTTTAAAACTTGCTGGTGGTTTGCGAGGAACAGACAATTCCTTCCTGGATAAAGATTCTCTTGGTTTGGATGCCGGCTTAAGTTTCGGCATGAAAGATGTTTTTTCTATAGGTGCTACATTCCAGAATACAACAAGCAACAGTCCTTCTATTGCTGCCTTTGCAGGGCTTAATGCAGTTGAAAATCTTACTTTGAATGTGGCTTACATTTATAACGACACAGATACAGATTACATCACAAAGACTGCAAAAAATGTTGTGAGTTTGACAGCTGGTTATAACTTTAAAGATGCAGGTCTTTTTATCGGAGCTGATGTAATTTCTGCTCTGGGAAACGAATACCTTGAAAAAGGCGAAACAAAAACTTACGAAAAAGCTGGCGCAGCTCTCACCCCATTCCTTACAAAACTCAACGTAACATATAAGGCTACAGACAACATTACAGTTGGAACAAAAGCAAAAATTGCAATGATGCTTGGAGATTCCGATTCTGTGAAAACTGAACTCTATCCAAATGTTACTTACAAATTGCCAAACAAGATGGGAAGCCTTACTACAGGGGTTCGCATGAATCTTAATAATAACGGCCTTTCAAAGTTTGCAATTCCATTCAACTGGAAATGTACATTAGCTGAAATTAAAAACTAAGGCACTTTACAAATTATAGGAGAATTAAAATGAAAAAATCAAAACTTACAAGTGTAGTTTTAATGGCATTCCTTGGACTTTCAGTTGTTCATGCAGAAGCTAAAATTGCTGCTACCCCAACTGGAAAAGGGACTCCAAAATACGTATTCGTATTTGTTGGAGACGGAATGAGCTATCCACAAATTCAGAGCGCAGCATATTATGCTGGTAAAGATGCAGCTGGTATTGTTGCTGATGTAAAAAAGTCTTCAAATCCATCTGATTCACCGGAAATGAAAGCCTTGAGCTTTTACCAGTTCCCAGTTGCAGGTTCAGCAAGCACTTATGATGCAACATCCTTTGCTCCAGATTCAGCTTCAACTGCCACATCAATTTTTACTGGTTACAAAACACACTCTTCTTCCATAAATGTGGATATTACGAAGAAAATCAAATACCGCACAATTGCAGAACAGCTCCGTGATCAGAAAAAATGGAAGATCGGTGTAATTTCAACTGTAAACTTGAATCATGCGACACCTGCTGCAACTTATGCTCACCAGGCAAGCCGCAAATCAAATTACCCGATTGGACTTGAACTTGTTGAATCAAACTTTGATTATTTTGCCGGCGGTGCCTTGATGGAACCACAGGACAAAAACAAAGACAAAACTTCTATCTACGAGCTTGCTACAAATGCAGGTTATAAAGTTTGTTTTAATCAGAAGTCAGCATCTAATCTTGAAAATGGTGACAAGGCTATTGTTATTGCAGAGACTTTGGCAGATTCAGATTCCATGAGTTACGACAATGACCGCAAAAATGGTGAATGGGCTCTTCGCGATTATGTTCGTAAAGGAATTGAAGTTCTTGATAACAAAACAGGTTTCTTCATGATGGTAGAAGGCGGAAAAGTTGACTGGGCCTGCCACGCAAACGATGCACGTTCTTCAATTGCTGACACACTTGCTTTAAGCGAAGCTGTAGAAGAAGCAATCGACTTTTACAATAAGCACCCAAAAGAAACACTTATTCTGGTAACTGCTGACCACGAAACTGGTGGACTTACAATTGGTTATGCCGGAACAGACTACAATTTGTTCTTCCGTACATTGGACGGTCAGAAAATCTCTTATGCAAAATATGATTCAAATTATGTTTCTGCATACAAAAAGAATGGTACAAGCTTTGAAGATGTAATGAAGGATGTTGAAGCTTTGTTCGGTCTCAAACTTCCAGGAAGCAATGGTAGCAACAAAAACGGTGGTCTTGTCCTTACAGATTACGAACTTGGCCGCATTAAAACTGCTTACGAAAAAACAATCAAAAACGATAAATCTCGTAACCAGCAGGAATATGACCTTTACGGAACTTACGAGCCTTTGACAATCACAATCACTCATGTGCTCAATGCAAAGTCTGGTCTTGGCTGGACTTCAAACAGCCATACAGGTTTACCAGTTCCAGTATTTGCCCTTGGTGCAGGTCAGGAAGAATTCAAAGGCTTCTATGACAACACAGAAATCTACAAAAAAATGGCAAAGCTTACAAAGGTTGTGAAAGATTAAAATGCGTTAGGGATAGTAAGGGCGCCGAAGGCGTTCAAAAGCAGTGGTGTTTACACCGCTGCTTTTGAATGAAGGCGAAAGCCGAAACCCTGAACAGCCCAACCGGCTTCGAAAGAAGCCGGGAACACCAAATTGTGATATAATATTATTTATGAAAAGTCCAAAAGAAATCAGCGTTGACCAAAAATTAATCACTCTTACAAGCGAAATAATTGAGCTGACAGAAGAAAAAGACCAGCTTCCGCTTCTTGTGGTAAAGGAACTGATAGCGGACGAGGAAATTGAAGCAGTCCAGAATTATGCAAACAATGTTTCAATTGTTCGTCTTGGCTATAATGACCACGGGCCTGTTCATATGAGAACGGTTTGCCGCAATGCACTTAAGATGCTGAAGATTTTGCATCAGGCTGGAATTAAAACTTCTCTGGAAACTGAGCAGGCTGGAAGTTTTTCTGACAGTGTTACGGCAGTAATTTTAGCAGGATTTTTTCACGACTTTGGAATGACAATCGGACGGCAGGACCATGAACTTTATTCAGGCATTCTAGCCCAGCCGATTATTGACCGAGTGCTTACAAAGTTCCTTCCTGAAAAATCTGATTTAAACCGTCGCGTAATAATTCGCTCCATGGCTATGGAAGGAATTATCGGGCACATGGGGACCCGCCGCATTCATTCCATTGAAGCAGGACTTATCCTTATTGCTGACGGTTGTGATATGACAAAAGGGCGCGCCCGTATTCCAATGGAGATGAACACAAAACCAAGCGTGGGCGACATCCACAAATATTCTGCCAATTCCATCGAAAGCGTAAAGATTCATCAGGGCACTGAAAAACCACTTCAGATTGAAGTCTTTATGAGCAGCGACGTAGGCTTTTTCCAGATTGAAGAAGTGCTCATTCCAAAAATCAATTCATCGCCCGCAAAATGCTTTGTTGAACTTTTCGCGGGGGGTGAAGGAAAGGAATTGAAAAAGTATCTGTAGCTTTTACACACTTTGCAGCATTGTATAAACGCAGTCGCCGGCACGTTCAACTTTTCGAACAATGTCGATGTACTGGAGTTCTTCTTTTACATCGGCACCAGATTCAAGACGTTTTCGGCTGGCTTTTTTAAGTTCTTTTTTAGTTACGTCAATTTGCTGTTCGATAGCTTCGCCGGCAAGTTTTTCGTCTTCAGTAAAGCCGATTGTAAAATAAACGCAGACCTGTTCATAGAAAATACGAACGCTTTCTACGTAATCTTCTATTTCCTTTGCCCTCTGAGATGAAGAATTAAACTTTTCGTTTGAAACATATTTTTTAACTGTGTGCATTAAAGAACAGGTTTCATCGCTAAGATTTTCCAGCGTGTCGGTAATGTGTAGTAAATTAGAAAAATGAGCACGATCATCGTGATTTGCATTTGGCAGGCGAGCACATTTTTGCAAGAAATCTGTAATGGCTCCGTTCATTTCATCTATATAATTTTCAAGATATTTTACGTGCTCGTTTTCTTCTTCTGCATTTTTTGGATTCATAAAGCTATTGCAGACTGAATCAAACATTTCCATAACCTTTGCACTCATTTTGCTGATTTCACTTTGGATCTGATAAGAATACAAATCTGCACTGATTCTTGAATGTGGTAAAATTGCAGGAAGATGATAGTGCTCGTCTTTTTCTTTTTCTGTTTCTGGAATCACTTTTCTGGAAATTGCTGCAATCTGATTTACAAACGGAACAAAAATTACTGTGGCACAAATGTTGAAAATTGTATGAAGCATTGCAATGTGAGTTGTAATGTTCAGAGCCGGTTCAAGTGGAACAATTAAATCTATAAGCGAAAGGAAAGGTTTGAAAATCAAAAGTGCAACCAGCGTTCCTGTAACATTAAAGGCAACGTGAACAAAGGCAGTACGGCGGGCATTGACGCTGGCGCCAAAACTAGACATAACCGCATCAATTGTAGAACCAATGTTACTTCCTAAAACGATAGCCGCACTCAGTTCCCAGCTTAAAGTTCCGTTACTTGCCATAGTTAAAACAATGGCGGTCATAGCAGAACTTGAATGAATGAGGGCAGTAATCAGAGCCCCCAAAAGTACTCCAAGAAGGATTCCGCCAATTCCCCAGCCGTTTATGACAGCAAAAACTCGGCTGGCACCAGGTCCAAGAGTAAGACTTTCCTTAAGCAGTCCAAGTCCCATGAACAAAAGTGCAAAGCCCATAAAACTTTCTGCAAAATTGTGAATCTTAAGTTTCTTAAAATGTTTTAGAATGTAACCAAAGCCAAAGAGTGGGATAGCCAATGCCGCAATAGAAAAACTGAATCCAAAAAGCGAAACAATCCATGCAGTAACCGTAGTACCAATGTTAGCTCCAAAAATTACGCCGATTGCCTGCTCCAATGTCAGAATCTCTGCGTTTACAAAGGAAACTACCATAACGGTTGTGGCACCTGACGACTGAATTATGGCCGTAACACCAATTCCCGTAAGAACAGCATAAAATCTGTTGCCGGTGATTTTCCCCAAAAGTTTTTGAAGTCCGCTGCCGGCCCCTTTTTGAATACCGTTACTCAGCATGTTCATGCCAAAAAGCAAAAGACAAAGAGAACCAATAAAACCCACAATCTGTGAAATTACATTCAAAATCATGGGTTTATGATGACTGATAAATGAAGATTTGAGAATTAAGTTTATGTAAAATTTATGTAAAATTTATACTTCAAACACCACCGTAAATGTGCTGCCTTTTTCTTCTTCGCTTGTCACCAGCACACTGGCATTGTGATATTTTGCAGCGTGCTTTACGATACTCAAGCCCAATCCTGTTCCACCAAGCGCTCTCGAGCGGCTTTTGTCTATGCGGTAGAAGCGTTCAAAAATTCGTTCTCTTTCGGAATAGGGAATGCCAATTCCTGTGTCGCTAACTGTTAGAATCACTTTGTCCCTGGCTCCAGAAGAATTCTGCATTTCCTGGATTTTTATGTTTACGCTGCCGTCGATTTTGTTGTATTTGATGGCGTTGTCCACAAGGTTGTAAATCATTTCGTAGATTACTGGTTCAACGCCGTTGATGAGTCCGGAATCTCCTTCCAGATTAAGAGAAAGATTTTTAGTTTTTGCACTGGCAGAAAGAACCTCCATAACCTCGCGGCAAATTGAACGCAAACTTAAGGCTTCTTTCTCCATTGCGATGGATTTTTCGTCCAGTTTAGAAAGCTTGATGATGTCGTTTACAAGAGTAGTCATGCGCTGGGCTTCGTCGTAAATTGACTTTGAAAAGTCCACTGTAATTTTAGGGTCTGTTCCCCCTTGCATCAGGATTTCTGCAAAACCACTTATGCTTGTAAGCGGTGTCTTTAATTCGTGGCTTACATTTGCAGTATATTGGGCACGGATTTCTTCCCTCTGGGCTTTTTCAAAGTTTTCTTCGGCAATTCGTTTTGTGAAAGGTTTTAATTCTTCATAAACATCAGAAGATTCAGGCTCATCAAGGTTGATAGAATTAAGAGGATGAACGATTTTTTGGGAAATCCATGAGGCAGAGATTCCAGAAATGATAACTGCAATTACTAATAACAATAGAAGAGTCTGACTCATTCCTAAAACAAGAACCCACACAGAATGCTGATTACAGCTGATTCGAAGCACATCTCCATTGGAAAGAAGCTTTGCAAAATAGAGAGTTTTTTCTGTCATTGTAGAAGAATAGCGGGAGACTTTACTTACTCCCTTATCTTTAGCTCCAAGAAACTCTGAACGAAGCGCATGATTTTCCATTTCTTCAAAGGAAACTGTGTTATCAAAATAAACTGAACCGTTACTGTGGATCAGAGTAATTCTGTTTTTTGTTTCAAGGTTTTGTAATTTTAGAAGGTCACCATTTAAAACATAATCTTCAAGAAAAATACTTTCGCTTTCCAGTTCATTAAAGAGCTGTTCTTCAAAGTATGTATAAAGGTTCCCAAAAAACATAAAAGCGCAGATAAAATAAATGAGTGTACCGACTAAAAATGTGTTGATAAAGATTCTAAAGGTTAAAGATTTATTTTTCATATAAACTTATATCCCACTCCACGAATAGTTTCGATTGCATTTCCAGCATCCCCAAGTTTTTGGCGAAGGGTGCGGATATGAACATCAACAGTGCGACTTTCAATATCAGCAGAAATGTCCCAGATGTGTTCCAGTAGCATCTCACGAGTGAGAACGTTACCACGATTTTTTATAAGTAGAACCAGGAGATCGAACTCCTTGACCGTAAGAAAAAGCTGCCGGTTATGTATAAAAACTGTGTGCTGGTTTTCGTCAATTTTAAGCTCCCCGGCTTGAATCAATTCCTTGTGACTGTCTGTTTTTTCGTAGCGGCGAAGAACAGCTTTTATGCGGGAAACAAGGGCCATCATTCCAAAAGGTTTTGTAACATAATCGTCAGCACCAGAATCAAGGCCTGTAACAACATCGTATTCTGAATCTTTTGCGGTAAGCATGATTACGGGAATTGTAGAAGTTTTCGGATTTGAACGAAGTTTTTTTAGAATGGAAATACCGTCTTCTTCAGGAAGCATTATATCCAGCAAAAGCAAATCAGGATTTGTAGTTTGAAGAGCCGTCCAAAATGCAGAAGGCAGCGCAAAATCCTGAACTTCAAATCCCTGACTTTTTAATGAATAATTGATGAGCTTACGGATGTTGTCATCGTCTTCAAGAATATAAATCATATCTTATTTATAAATGATTTGAGTAAAATTGCAATTAAAGAATTGTTAAGTTTCTGTAAAATTTCGCGGATTTCATTTTATCCTGTACCCAATCCCGCGGATTGTTTCAATTCCCAAAAACAAAAGGCCAAAAGCAAAAATGCTTATTCCTATATTTTTCCACTCTTGATTTTTTACTATGAATGACAGTAAAAATCCGATGAAAATAAAAACGTATATATAATTTGAAAGCTTAAAGGCAATTATTTGAGCTGTTATGGTTGTTCCGATGTTTGCACCGAAAATAATTGCGATTGCAACAGGTAAGCTCATTACATCTGCTGATACAAATCCGATTACCATTACAGTTGTCGCGCTAGAGCTTTGTAATATTGCAGTTGAAAAAGCACCAACAAGAAGCCCCAGCAAAGGGGTTTTCCCGAGTATGGACATAATCGCTTTGATTCTCGCACCCTCAGCTTTTTTCAGGCTCTCGCTCATCATGTTCGTTCCGAACAAAAAAAGAGCAAGCCCACCTAAAAGTCCGAAAATAATTTTCACATTTGTATTCATAAACACCACGTTTGCATCCGAGTGTAGTTTATGAATGTTAGATTATAATGAAAAAAATGTTAAATTTAGGTAAAAATTTGTATTAAAAAAGTGCCCCAGTGCGGGCGTCCACAATTATTATACGTATCCTTGATAATAGTCTTATACTGTAAAAAGTGTCGGTATAAAAATTTTAATTGAATACGTATTTACTTATTTTATCATAGAATATAGTTAAAAGATAGGATTTTATACGGATAAGCATAAACTGCTAATCAACTACAGGAATACAATTTATATCCAGTGTTTATAAACCAGCGTTTAAAGTCAGGTGAATAAAAACAATCGAATAAAGTTGCTGCATGATTAGGAGAAAGGTTTACAGGATATTTATCTTCTTTCGGAGTGCTGGATATAAGAGGATATGGAATAAAATCGTTCCATAACTTTTTGGCTTTTTTAATGACTTCTTCTTCATTACCTGAAAGGTGTGCTGCAAGATAACCAGGTTTTTGATCATCATTGTATAAAACAATTGCAAATTCGAAATATTCATTTCCTCTTTTTTGTTACCATAATGGCCTCCTTTTGCGCTACATTATAACAGATTGTTTGGATTTTTGTTTGTAATTTTTAATTATATTTGTTTTTCCCCCGTGCCCCCTGATTGGCTTCGCCTTTTATGCGTTGCAGAAAAATAAGACAGAAAAAAGAAGCTTTTGTAGAATAGTAAAAGATGCGTTGCTTGCAACGTAAAAAAAAGCATAAAGTTGCAAAAGCGTTGCTGTGTTTGGGTATCTTTGATTATGTTTGAAATAATATTGAATGTGTTTGAATTACTTTTATTTTAAATTTTTCTTTAGCAACGCATTACTAAAGAAAAAATATAAATATTTAAAAGAATATATACATAAAATAAAAAAATACGGATATAAACAACTAAGCGTTGTTTGATTTTAAAGTCACTGAATTAAATTTTTTGTAAGAAAAAACAAGACCGCTGCGCGCGCTCCCCCCGCGAGTTTTAAAATCAGAACGTCGCCGCGAAAGCGGCGACAGGAGAAGAAGTATACCGGAGCGAAGACTGCTTTACAAACTAAAGCGGTTGCGAAGCATCCGTAATTTTAGAAAGCTGTCTGAGCGGAGTTTGGTAGGTGAAACTTTCAGACGGAAGGAAATTAAATTGTCCGCCGAAGGCGGACTGGTAAGAAAGAATTTTATTTTGGAAGATGAATACGGAAGAAGCAGTCTTGCTTCAAACACAAGGGCGCGAAGCGGCCATAACTTTTGGCAAGTCTGCTTCTGGAGCTGGAAGATTTTTGCTGAGCGTAAGGCGCGTCGGGAGCACAAGGAGGTGCGACCAGAGCGCCTGTAGCGAAGCTGTGAACGATGGAACTTTTACTGATTTCAAAAATGTTTATGTGTAAGATGGGGGCAACAAGGACGTTGCCCCTTGCTGATGGAGCGCAGGCACTAGCGGTGCCTGTGCGACTGAAGCAACAATTTGTCCCATACGAAAATAGTTCCCAAAAAAGCCGCCCTTGTAAGACCAACTGAGCATCTTAAAACGGCGGGACAACTGCAATGTTGAGCAAAAGGTTTGCCCCCTAATTCCCCCCGAGAGCGGTTCAATAGCATTCCTTAATTTTTGGAAAGGGGGTGTTGGGGGGGTGCCCCGCGGCAGGGGGGAAGGGGGAAAACCTTTTGCGTGCCCGCCGTTTTAAGTTGCGACTCCCGCGGACGACACATTATTTTTTAACGACCAGTTTACAGCGCGAGGCAGAACTTTGGCGGCTTCTGCAAAAAGAGTGCTTACTGCAACGATGGGCCCGCCTGCGGAAACAGGCAGATGCACAAAGCGTAAGGTGTGGCAGTTGCTTTGCTCCCTTGCTTTTCTTCTGCCACTCCTGGAGCGACTGCAGCTGACTGTGCTTGCATTGCTCCTTGCGCCGCTTTCACAAAGGCCACCTTGCGAGCCCGCTAGTAAATGCAAACAGTGTGTGAACGAATGAGCAGAATGGAGCGGAACGAAGTGCAGCGGAGTTATGCGAATGAGGAACACTCTGTTTGCTACCTTTCTGGAAGTCGGAACGTTTAGACTTCGATGCGTGCAGTGAGTGGAAGCGGTACGAAGTACGGCTGGAACGAACGGCATTTAACGACCCCTTTTTCCAGGAACTATGATATAATATTTTTATTATGAAAATTGAGCACGTTGCACTTTATGTGAAAAACTCGGAAAAAGCTAGAGACTTTTTCGTGACTTACCTGAAAGGAAAAGCCAATGACGGCTACCACAATCCAAAGACTGATTTTAGATCTTACTTCATTTCTTTTGATGACGGTTCACGTCTTGAGCTTATGACGCGCCCAGAACTTGTTGAACAAACGAAACATCCATTCCGCACTGGTTATGCCCATATAGCATTTAGTGTTGGAAGTAAAGCTGCAGTTGATGAACTTACTGCAAAACTTGATGAAGCTGGATATTCCGTTTCTAGTGGAGCGCGAACAACTGGAGACGGATATTACGAGAGCTGTATTGTTGGACTTGAAGAAAACTTTATTGAGATTACTGAATAAATCAAAAATGCATGTTATGTCTGTAATAACAATATAACATGAGACCTACACAAAGACCTACATAAAATAAAAACTACTCAAAGTAACTCAAAATAAATCAATTGCATAAATTGTTATACTACTGTAAAATGTAAATATAAGTTCTGACAACAGGAAGTATTGAGTTACTCTGAGATAAATTGAGGCTGACTGTTAATCCATGTGTCGCAGGTTCAAAACCTGCAGCAGCCGCTAAAAAGAGTTTTCTGAGAAATCGGAAAACTCTTTTTTTTATTTTAAAATTCACAGAACTCAAAAAATCTGCTGCTGCAGGTTTTGAAACGAAGTGAGCGGCCTCTAAAAAAGCGAGCAGTGCGGAGCTTTTTTAGAGGAAAGTTGCCATGGATGGCAACTTAGCGAACGAAGGCGCCGTGGAGGGAGCAGACAGGAGGTCTGCGACCGTAACGGCAAAACCTGCAGCAGCTGCTAAAAAAGAGTTTTCTGAGAAATCGGAAAACTCTTTTTTTATTTTAAAATTTATAGAACTCAAGAAATCTGCTGCTGCAGGTTTTGAAACGAAGTGAGCGGCCTCTAAAAAAGCGAGCAGTGCGGAGCCGCGGTAGTGTGTGACTATTAAAAAAAACTTGCCCCTAAGTGCTTTTTGTGAAATAATTATGGTATGACAAAAGTAGAACTTCGAACATCTATTAAGAAAAAAGCGTCAACATACTCATTTTTTGCTGAATCTTCTGCTGCAATTTGTGACAAAATCATTAATTCGGCACAGTTTCAATCTGCAAGCATTATACTTGCCTATATGGCCCTGCCAGATGAAGCAGACCTTACCGAAGTAATACACAGTGCTCTTGCACAAAGAAAAAGAGTTTATATTCCAAAAGTAAATCCAGAAACTTCTACAATGGATTTTTATCAATACAATGGTGAAACACAGACAGGAACCTTCAATATTCAGGAACCTGTATCCACAGATAAAAGAAATCTTTTCTGCCCGGAAGCCGAAATGGAACCAACTCTGGTTCTTGTACCAGGCCGCGCCTTTACAAAAGATGGCAAACGCCTGGGCCGCGGAAAAGGATATTACGATAAATACCTGGCCCGGTTAAACAAACAAGCTGGAATCGCGGGCGTTTGCCTTCAATTCCAGCTTGTAGGAGATTTACCAGCGGATGAACATGACATCCGCATGGATTTTATTTTTCAAGAATAAACTCAACTCGTCTATTCTTCCAGTTGTTATCCTTATCTTTTGGATCTACAACAGGGCGTGTACCACCCATACCATCAGTAGAAAGTGCATTTGCATTTACACCACGTTTTGTGAGGTAAACTTTAATTGCGTCCGCACGTTCCTTAGAAAGAGGCATAGAAGCACGTCCCCATTCGCGTGGATTATCAACAGTCTCTTCATCAGGATTATTTGTAACCTTGTTAGCATGTCCAACAATAGTAACCTTGTAATCCTTGAATTTCTTAAGAATATCAGCAATACGATTCAAAATCTTAATGTTGTTATCAACCTTTGCTTTATCAAGCTTAGCATTTGCAGTCTGGAAGTTAGCAGCATCTGATTCAAAGATGATAGAAGGAACTGCCATCTTAAGAACATTACCGTCACGAATAACAAGAACATCTACAGGAATTACACCTTCTACAGTGTTTGTCATTCCCAAAGAATCTGTTACAGTGAATGTATATGGATAATCCATAGCAGACTGAACACGTTCTGCATTTCCGTTAGCATCCTTCTGAACGTTACTCAAACCGTCCCAAACAATGCGTTCTGTAATCTGAGCTTTTCCGCTTGTACGCCAGAAGTCGCGGCCACGTGGATCTTTAATAGTAAATGCCCAGTTCTTAATTCTAGCCTTTGTTGTTCCACCAAGCTTAATGAAGAGGTCATCATCTGTACCATCATTATCTGGACTAAAGTACTGAGGTGCTGTCTGAACCTTAAGCTGAGGAGGTGTTGCAGTACAAACAAATGGAGCAGAAACTGCACTTACAGTATTTCCATTCTTATATTTTACTTCAAGAGTACCAGTAAAGGTTCCTTCGCAAGCTTTTCCATCGGCACCAGCACCATTCCAGTTGATTACAGCAGGAAGATTTGCACTGTCTTTTTCAGAAAGAGCATAAACCGAAGTTCCGTCTTCTTTGCGAACATCAAAGTTCCATGCAACAATATTATCTGTTACAGAAGTGCGGATTTCAAACTTCTGAGTATCAAGAACGCCGTCACCATTAGGAGAGATTCCTTCCAAATCAGCAGTTACATAACCCTTTGTTTCGCGGTTATCAAGTGTAATTCCCTTAATTTCTGTAGAGAAGCTGTTTCCAGCATCATCTGTAGAGAAGATAACTAAATTATAAGTTCCATCTGCAGCCATGTTTCCAGAATCATCTGTACCGTTCCATGTAATAGCATCTTTTTTACCATTCCAAGAGAACTTATAAATTGACTTGCCCTTTGTGTCGCGAACTTCGGCAGCCCAGAGTTTTTCTGCAGAACAATCTTTGATTGAAACAGGCAGGTTCTTCTGATTACCATTTCCGTTTGGAGCAAATGCAGCCCAAGCAGTTTCTGCGCTCAAACTTGGAGCTACAGTATCAAGTTCAAAATTCTGAGTTGAAGCACTTGCAGTTGAACCGTTTGCAGCTTCTACAGAAAGCTGAGCTGAATAAAGACCATCTGAACAAAGAATCTTATCTTTATCTTTACCATCCCAAGTAAAGTTTGCAGGCAATGATGAATCATTTTTCTGACTGTAAACAAGGTTTCCCTTTGCATCTGCTACAGAGAATTCATATTTTACGATGTCTTTTGTGGCAGTAACAGGATTAAATGAAATTGTATCTTTTACTTTGTCACCATTTGGAGAGAAGGCTGAATCAGACATAGCAAGCAGGAGCTTTGTTTCGTCTGTGCTGAATGCAACAGCCTGAGCACTTGTTCCGCCGCCAACGTTACCGGCAAGATCAGTACCCGAAAGAACAAAAATGTAAGAGCCTTTATCAGCAATTCCGCCGTTATCAGCAATACCGTTCCAAACAATTGTCTGAGGTGGATATTCATTGAAAGAATATTCGCGAACAACAGAACCTGTTTCTGAATTACGGATTTCTCCGCGCCATGCATAAACAGGAGCGCCAGAAGAAGGTGCAATTGCAATTGAGAATGTTACAGAATCTTTTGTACCGGCACCGAATGTTTTTTCTGAAGCTGTAATTGAAGCAGAAGGCTTTTCTGTATCAAGAAGAACTGCGGCAGAAGAAATTTCTGCAGGAACATATCCGTTCAGATATTTTGCAGCAACCACAGCCTGATACTGGCCGTCTGGAAGCAGTTTTCCATCATCACCTGTACCATCAAAAGTAATAGAAGAAGGAGGAAGAGCACCTGTTTTTTCATTATTGAAAGAACGAACTACGCTACCCTTCTGATCTTTAATATTTACAGACCATTCAACCAGTTTGTTACCAGTTTTTTCATCTGGAGTAGGAATTGTAAGGTTGAATGAAACAGTCTGAAGATTACTTTCTGTACGAGGAGAGAAGTAACGTGAACCTTCTACAAAAATATTTGTTGCAGGTTTATCAGCAGAATAAATAATATTTGTGATTGTAGACTTTGGAGCAATATTTCCAGCACGGTCTGTTGCTGTAATTTCATAAGAATATACACCATCAGGAACCTGTGCTCCGTCATCATCAGTTCCGTACCAGTTAAATTCAGCAGGTTCAGCGTTAGTCCACTTCATAGACTTAACAACTTTACCATCAGCAGACTTGAAAGTTCCAAGCCATTCATCTTCTTTAGAACCAGTCTGGCGAACCTTAAATGCAGATTTAGCACCTTCACCAAAAATCTTGTCGCCTGGCTGTGCAAGTTCTACATCAGGAGCAAGAGTATCTACTACAACTTCATATTCCTTTGTCTGGCCTTTGTTGCCATTATCATCTGTTGCAGTAAGATAATAGAAGTAAGTACCGTCTGGAGCAGTTTCTCCATTATTCATAGCACCGTTCCAGGAAACAGATTCCGGCACAACAACGCCCTGTTTTGGAGTAACAAGCTGCTTAAAGAATGATTTAAAACCAACTTTTTCTGGTAATGCAACTTTATTTTCAATTGTACGAACAACCTGGTGATTAGAATCCATAATCACCAGGCTCCATCCCTGAATATAACGCTTATCAGAAATATTCAGAGGAATAACAAGTTCATCCTGAATACCATCGTTATTTGGGGAAATGTATTTTGGTGCAGCAAAAAGAGCTGATGCAAAAACAACAAGAGCGCCAGCTGCAAAAATCTTTTTATTCATCATCATTCCTCCTATTCTTCAAAATCAATGAGGATAACTGGTGCAGATGTATCCTCCATACCCAGATATAAATCTGCAGCGGCAGAAATAGCATGAACAGAACCATACAGATTCTTATAACCTGCAGAAACATTCATTTCACTCTGGCTCCAGTCATTGCGGGCAAGATATTCATTGTTCTTAACATTAAAATCAAACTTAAAGCTAAGGCTAATTCCAGGAACAAAATTATTTCTGTGATTAATAGTTTCTACAAGGTTGATTTTTTCGCCAATGCTCAAAACAAGCATGTTTTTGAGGGCAAACTGAAGGTTCATATCAATAATAAGATTCTGGAAACATGGAGTTGTTAAATCAAGTGCAAGTCCAATATCCATAAGTTCATTCTTGAATACAGAACCGGCAGCACCAATCTTTAAGGTTACATAAGTTGGGAACATTGAAATGCTGTCTGCATCTGCTGTGCCATCGTATGTTGTGCCGTAAGCAGTTCTGTTCAAATCACTATAACCTTTACCAAGGTTTAAGAGAGAAGCACCGTAGCGGAAGTTCTTAAAAATAGCCAGGTCGCCATAAGCATAATTAAAGCCAAGGTTACCAGCCAGAGCCCAGTCAAAACCATAGCCCCAGTTAATTCCTCCGCTTACACTTGCGCCAACATCAAGTTTGTCTGTAATCTCTTTTGCAAGACCAGCTTTAATATTGATGTTATTTCCAATGTAGAATTCATCGAAATTAGAAAAGTTTCCGTCTACAAATCCGCTGAAAATGTAGAGCTTAAAAGGAATAAGAATACCTGTTTGGAATGAAGAACCAACTTGATATTCATTTTCATCATTTCCAGAATAAAGGAAAGTGTATCCAACATTCAAAACAGTTCTTTGTTCACCTGCAGTTAATGCTGGATTCACGATAAGGGAATCAGGGCCTGCAGAAAAGAGTGCGCCTCCTGCTACAGAAAGCTTTCCAGAGAGAGCGGCTGGACTAGAATATTCAAAAAGACTTTCATTTCCAACCGGTGGGTTGTACGCATGAACGGCAGTTAAAACAATTGCTGAAACTACCATTGCTGCTGCAAATTTTTTCATATAATCTCCTTAAAAAAGAATTATAAAATTGTGTTAATTATACAGTAATTCTTCTCCTACAGTCAATTTAAGGCTTCCGCATTATAATATGCAGATTTTTGAGGCTAAGCGCGTGGCCTTGAATTATTAAGTGAATTGCCGTATATTTTAATGATATGGCAGAGAAAAAAACAAATTCAAAATCGTCAGCTTCCTCTTCTGCACAGAAGGAAAGTTTCTTTCAGAGTCTTCTTTCTTCACTTTTTAACCGCTCAAGTCCAGAAGCCGACAAGAAAAAGAAGTTAAAGGCGATTGCAAAATCAATCTCAAAATCGAAGTTCCACGCCTTTTACCGACCAGCCAATGCAGAAATGACTGGTGCATTCGGAAAACTCATGTTCGATTTATACAAGGTTGTTTCGCCAGCACAAACAATGTTTGCAAACACACCTAATCCTGCTATTTTTAACAGAATGCTCATCAATTATGTTTTGTCAGATAATCAGCTTGCCCTGCTTGAAGAATTTGACGAAAACAACATTCTTGAAAAAGCAAAAACAGTACCTATTAATCAGCTGCAGAAAGACATGGAAGCAAAGCTTCAGACATTCTTAAATGAATTTGACGGAGCCCGTGTTACAAAGGCCGAAAATCTTTCAAAGGCTTTTTCATATTTCAAAGATTTCTGTACCTTCGATTATTATGTAATCATCAGAAAATACGATCCAAGCTTTAGAGAATATGGTTTTGATTCAACACCACGTCTGGACAAAGTAAATGCAGAGTATATTATGGATAATCTTAAAGATTTCCTTACCGTTGCATACCAGATTACAGACGAATCTATTGCATGGAACGACTTGTTTGAAATGTTCAAACAGACACAAAACCGGGAACTTGTTTCAATCGGAAACTGGAAAAAGATTATCGCAAAAATCCGTGCAATTCAGGCTTCTCAGACACTTGATATGATTATTCAGCACGCCTCTGAAGATCCTTCTTACCGCACAGAACTCAATCCTAATGTGCCTTCTGTTATTGAACCATTTATGGACAAAACTGAAGCAGACACACGCGCTCTTTTACACAAGATTCAGGCTCAGCAGAAGGAATCTAAGGCAAGTTCTATTTGCGTTCAGATTTTTGGAACTGCAGACCCACAGAGCATGAAGAATTATGTTCCAGCTTTCAACGCCGTACTTGAAAAAAAGGATTTATCTCTGCTTGAATACGCCGAGCCGTTAAATTTCCTTAAGACTTTTCTTATTGAGTTTGTTAAGAAAACTATTCGCGAATACTATGAAGTTGTTGTTATTCGAGGTCAGTGGGATTCAACACTTTCGGCTCCAATGTCAAATGCTTATCAGGAATTGCTTAAAATGTCTGATGATATTTCGCAGTTCGACGATTCATTTGCAGAAGACGGAACAATGGGGTCTAAGATAAAAACTCTGCTTCCAAAAACTGCTCATGATGCAGGTGCGGAAAACATTATTAACCGTGTAGTTTCAGATGCAAATGATATGGCACGCGGATATATTATTCAGGGAACTCAGGCTCTTATTACAATCGGAAAGACAATTAAACAGCTGATTGAAGACTATTCCCTTCCAAAGCCAATTATCGTTCAAAACTGGAAAGAATTGGAAAAGTATGTTGATACACCAATGAAAGAATTTTCAGTTGATATTTATAAGAAGATTTATCTCTTTGCTCAGTTGATGCAGACTTATATTAATAATTAACGCAAAAAAAATAGATTTGCGCGAACAGTGTAGCCGCATTATATATGTTAAATTAAGAAACTGATGCGAGGGAACGGATTGTGGGACAAAAACACTCTTTTTGTGGCGCCACGAAGTGGCATTAAATAGTTCCTTTGCCACAAAAAGCGTGTAGCGCAATATTGCGCGATTTTGAACCACAAGGCCGTGACCGGAAATCAGTTTCTTTGCGATATTTGATGCTGGTACCTTAGGAGCGGAAGCAAATCTATTTTTTTATCTGTTAGCCTGCATCTTATTCGAAATATGTGTTCCAATCACCTGTATAATTTCAACAAGAATAAGGATGATTGCAACAGAACCCAGCATGTATTCTACCCGATAGCGCTGATAACCATAACGAATAGCCACATCACCAAGTCCGCCACCACCTACAGTTCCGGCCATTGCAGAATAACCAATAAGGTTGATTATAGTAAGGGTAATTCCGTTTACGATGGAAGGGAGAGCTTCTGGAAGCAAAACTTTAAAAATAATCTGCTTGTTATTTGAACCCATTGCTCTGGCAGCCTGAATTACCCCGGCATCTACTTCTTTTAAGCTTGATTCAATTACGCGGGCAACAAAAGGTGCGGCCGCAATTGTAAGAGGCACGATAGACGCTTTTGTTCCAATTGCAGTATGAACCACGAGTCTTGTAAAAGGGAAGAGAAGAATTACAAGAATTACAAAAGGAATGGCACGCAAAATATTGATTACCACAGAAAGAATCTGATTTACAGTTTTATTTGGAGTAAGGCCAGAAGCAGAATCTGTTGTGCACAAAAGGATTCCAAGAGGGATTCCCAAAATCATGCTGAACATAGTTGAAAAGAAAACCATTATAAGGGTCTGCCATGTGGCTTCACCAATTACAGAAAGATATTTTAATACTTCAGCATTCATATTATTCACCTACCTTTTCTACAATAATGCCCTGAGAGCGTAAATAATTTACAGCTTCTTCCAGCTGGCCGCCGTAAATATCTACAATCATTTTTCCAACAGTTGAATCTGTAAGTTTCTGAACGCCTGCGGCACGAATATTGAATTCTACATCAAACTTTTTGGCAAGATGACTTAATACAGGAGCTCCCTGCTGGTCTTGAGGGAAACTGAGTTCATATTCACCACCATCCTGAGACCAGCGGACAATGCCGTTTTCCGAAGTTGGTGCATCTGAATTAATATGCGAAATAAACTCTTTTGTTACAGGAGACTTTGGCGAAAGGAAGATTTCTTTTACATTACCAGTTTCAATCACACTACCGTTATGAATAACTGCAACCTGACTGCAGGCATCACGCACTACCTCCATCTGGTGTGTAATCATCACAACTGTAAGATTCATTCTAGTCTGGATTTTTCTGATAAGGTCCAGAATAGACTTTGTAGTCTGAGGGTCCAGTGCAGATGTTGCTTCATCACAAAAAAGAACATCCGGCTCATTTGCAAGGGCACGGGCAATAGCAATACGCTGTTTTTGTCCGCCAGATAAGGTACTGATTCTTGCATCTTTTCGGTCTGAAAGTTCAACAAGGGCAAGAAGTTCATCTACACGAGCTGCAATCTTTTCTTTTGGAACTCCACAAATTTCCATAGGATAGGCAATATTTTCTGCTGCTGAACGAGAACTAAACAGGTTGAAATTCTGGAAAATCATACCGATTCTGCGGCGGCGTAAAATAAGTTCTTTTTCAGAAAGATTATCAACACGTTCACCATCGTAAAGAACCTGTCCCTGGTCAGGATGTTCCATCATACTTACAAGGCGTACCAGAGAAGATTTTCCGGCACCACTGCGTCCAATAATTCCAAATATCTGATTTGAAGGAATTTTTAGTGAAATGTCATTTACTGCAGTAACTGTTGATTTTTTATCTGCAGAAATGTAGGACTTTTTTAAGTTTCGAAGTTCAATTTCCATAGGGAATGATTATATAGAATTACATAAAAAAAGTTTAGTGGAGCACAGAATCTACAAGGGCTTTAAATGCAGGATCCTGTACAACATCGCTGTATTCAATATCATCTGTAATTGAATATACACCATTGTGTTCTACGATTGTTTCTGATGCTTCTGCTGCTGGTAAATCTGTACCGTAAAATTTGCTTTCCTGTGAGAATGATGTCATTGAAAAATAATCCTGTTCTTTTGCGAGAGGAACTTCTTCTGTAAGCTCTTCAATTACTTCTTCCTGTTCTGCAGGTTGAGAAAGAATTTCGGGATAAAGAGGTTCATCTTCTATAATATCTTCTATGTAGTCGTCAGATGATTCAGATGAAGGTTCGGCCACAGTTTCAGTTTCAGTTTCTGGTGGAAGCTCCTGAGGCTCTTCCGGCAAAGATTCCATCACAGTTTCTTGTAACTCATCTTGCGATGTTTCCTGAGAAAGTTCCTGTGAATCTTCTTCTGTATCATCTTCAGAATCAAGGTTATAAACTCTGAAATCTGGCAACGAATAATCTACAGTATGTTCATGCTCAATTTCTTTATTAAATAACCCCAGACCTAAAGATTCGGCAAGTGCAGGATTTTCATTAACAATTTCTATATTAGAGTGAGGAACAAATTCTGCAACAGAGACAAGAGATTCAGGCTCTGCTATTTCTTCGGCGTCACCTAGTTCTTCTACTTCTTCGGCTTCCTCAATTTCCTCAATTTCTTCTGCGTCATCTAATTCTTCTATTTCTTCAACTTCCTCTGCCTCGTCCAGTTCTTCTACTTCCTCAATTTCCTCAATCTCTTCTACTTCCTCAGCGTCGTCTAATTCTTCTACTTCCTCTGCTTCCTCAATCTCTTCTACTTCTTCTGCGTCTTCAAGTTCTTCGATGTCGTCGGCCGGGGCCGGAGCGGGTGCGGCTGCTACAGGAAGGACTGCAGAAGATGCTTTTGCGGCCCTTACTTCAAACAACACCTTTTCCATCATGCGGCGCATTTCTACAATCATCGCCTGGTCAACAGTTCCTTGTGCAGTGGCAGGAGCCGCAGCTGGCGCTGCATTCTGAGCCCCCGAAGCGGCCTGCACAACATCAGCAGCGTTCTTCCCCCTGTCTTCCATTACAGAAATAATTTCATTCCACGAAGCATCCAGATATTCCGAAAGTTCACGGCGTTTTTTCTTTGAACGAACCCGGAAGCCCTTCATTATCTGGGCAGACATATCGGCACGAGAATTACGCAACTGAGAAACCGCATTGTTCCATTCAATTTTGTCTTTGCTTTCAATAAAATCTGAAATAAGAGAATACTGCAGCTTTTTAATGCGCTTTTTCATTTTAGAAAGAGGCTCAGCAAAAAGACTGAAAAAGAGGAAGAACAACAAGAATATAGTTACAAACAGAGCTGTGTAAATCACAAATTCCATTTCTTTTGTGATTTCAAACATATCGCTTGTATAAAGGCCGGCAAATGTAACAAGTCCATGTCCAGAATCAGAAAGACAAACCCAAAAACGACCGTCTTCCATTTCCAAAAGTTTTTCTGGATATTTTACATTCAAAGGCGAATCACTAGTCTTTTTTGCAGCCCAAAGTTTTTTTAACTCAGAACCAAGTTCAGAACGGATTTTAACAGGAACATTCATAACAAATTTTCCTGTCATTTGTTCATCAGAAAATAAAGTGATTGTTTCACCAATTTCCAGAGCGCCCTGCACTCCAAGTGCCCGCTCAATATTGCGAACATCAAGATAAAAAAGTCCTAATCCCGAATACAGATCATCCAGCCAGAAAAAAGGCACCGAAAGAATAAGGCGATTGTTTTTTTCATCAAAAAGAACCCGATTTTCAGATTCAGAAGAAAGCTTTGCAATCACCTCAAATTGTAATTCATCAGTATCCCGTTGAATATCATTATAATACTTGTAAAATTTGGTGATTCCACTCTGTTTCAGCACATCACTTTCGTCAAAAGTTGAAAAATGCACATTTCGCCCGTTTTTATCAACAATCCTCAATCCCGAAAGTGAAGGAATAGATTTAAAAAGCTCTTCTGTAAGTCGGCGGCGCTCATTTACATCCTTTTCAGACGGATTTTGCAAATAAAAAGAGCGCACAGATTCAGATTTCATGTAGGAATCTATTAAATAGAGAACATTATTAATGTAAGTGTTAGTGCTTTCCGAAAGCGTGTCTAACCGCTCCACATTTTCCTGAATCTTAGACTGCGCATAGAAACGTGTTTCCAATTCTTCGAAAACAGAGGTTTTCACAGTAAGAATAAAGCCCGCAAAAAGGAGCAGCGTAACAAGCAGACTAAAAGCAATCTTCTGGCCAGAAGTCATAGTCGTCTTTTTATTATCGGCATTCAAAGAATAAATCTCAAGTTAATTTGTTTGCGGTTTTGTTTGCGGTTTCTTAAGACTTGGGGTATAGTTAATGTCATGATTGATGTAGAGAAAGAACAGAATGCTGTACCTCGCGCCCTTCTTGTTGGGGAGCCAGGAAATGATTTGCAGGAATTAAAAGGATTAGTTCTCACACTTGGAATGGATGTAATTCAGAGGCTTACTTTAAGCCGAATGGAAATACAGCCAGCCTATGGAATGGGCACAGGAAAAGCACAGGAAATTGCAGAACTCGCTAAGCAGATTCAGGCAGACTGCATTATCTTTGACTTCAATCTTGAACCTAGAAAGCAGCGCAACTGGGAAGAACTTGCCGGAATTTCCTGCTTTGACCGCCAGGAAGTTATTATCCGCATTTTTGGACAGCGTGCCCAGACAAAAGAAGCCGCTTTGCAGGTAGAACTTGCCCGTCTTTCATATTCGCTTCCACGCCTTGCCCACATGAATAAGGATTTTTCACGTCAGCGTGGTGGTGCTTTTGGTGCAAAAGGTTCTGGTGAAACTCAGCTTGAATTAAGCCAGCGAATGATTCACGACAGAATCAGTGCGCTAAAAAAAGAACTTGCAGAAATTGAACTTAACCGTCAGACCCAGCGCAAGCAGCGAGACCGTATGCCTTCCTGCGCGCTGGTTGGCTATACAAACGCCGGAAAATCTTCTTTACTGAATGCGCTTACAGGTTCGGAGGCTCTGGTAGAGAACAAGCTTTTTGCCACACTGGACCCTCTTACCCGCAAAATGCCGCTCAACGAAAACGGAGCCGGTGTTTTACTCACCGATACTGTAGGATTTATCAGTAATCTTCCTCATCACCTTATTGATGCATTTAAGTCTACTCTGGAAGAAGCAGTTTATGCAGATTTACTGCTGCTGGTTCTTGATGCTTCCGACCCGAACGCAGAAATGCAGTATCAGACAGTTTGCGATGTTCTAGATGACATTGGCGCTTCTGATAATCCAAAACTTTTGCTTTTGAATAAGATTGATAAGGCTGATGATGAAAAACATACGCTGCAAACTTTAAGGCTTAAGTTCCCGGATGCAATTTGCGTAAGTGCAAAAGAAGGAATTGGACTTGTTGAACTGAAGGACACAATTTACAGCTTGCTCTTTGGCGAAATTTCTGATTATATAATTCCGATGAGCCAGACTGTGCTTATCAATGAATTAAAGCGAGCCGGATGCATTCAAAGCGAAGAATGGCTTGATGACGGTGTACATATTTCTGCCCGTGCAACTGGCCGTCTGCTGGCTTTAATCAGTCCATTCCTGGTAAAAAAATAACTTTTGAAGAAAAACAATGGCACTTTCTAAAACCGAATTACTCAATAAAGTTCTTGTTGCAATCATCATTTTTCTATTAATTGTGATTGTTACAGGAACTCTGATTGTAAAACTTTCTCCGCCAAAAGCCCCAGCCGCCCCCGGGGAACTGATTGCCCAGGGCAAGGCGGTAAATCTTGCGGCTCCGGCAGACACTTCCGATATTGCCTATTTTGAGCTGGGCACGCTAAGAATCACCACTTTGAATAAGGACGAAGACAACATGCTGGGAATTGGCATGGTTCTTTCGCCCTGGCTTGCCTACCCCGCCGGCGATTCCGTTTTTTACGAAGAACTCATGCGCAAAAAAGGCGTTCTAAAAGCAGTTTTCCAGCATTATTTTTCCGACCAGACAAAAGACCAGATTCTTTCACAATCCGAAGAAAGCATAAGTTCCACTCTGCTTGCCCAAGTAAACGAAAAACTTTCCCTTGGCAAAGTGAGCGACATTTATTTTACGGATTATTTGTTTTTGGAATAATGTATAATTTATAGCAAGCCGTAAAGAAAAACGCGAAAGCGTTTTTTAGGCTTACCCTTTAACATTTTTTTTCAAATTCTAAGAAATTTCTTAAATTTGGGTAGACTGAATATTCACTTTTTTTTTGTATAGGGTACCATAAAACCAAAGTTGCAGTTTATTTACGCAACGGAAGGAGGTTTTATGAAAAAATCAGTATTATTTGGTCTAACCCTCAGTGCATTTATTTCTATCTGTGCACTCGGTTGTTCACACGGAAGCTCTGACGAAACAGAAAACGATGGAGAACCTATTGGATCTGGCAACATTGGTATTACTTTTAATATTAGTAATGCAAAGGCATTGGCAGGAGCTCAGGATGACGGAAGTGCAAAAAGTGCTCGCGAAGCTACAGACAGTTCTAAACTTTTGAAGATTCTTGAAGATGGTAACATTGAATCTGCAATTTCTGTTCCAGAAGATTTACATCTTGCAAATGTAACAGCAGTACTACAGGCACCTTCAAGTTCAGATATTTTCATCATTTTTGATGGAACATCTTGGGGTTCAGGATACTGGGACGAAGCTAGTGATAAGTGGATTAGTGAGGGCTTAAGCCAATTAATCTGTGTTCATTCAGACGGATCTTATGATGATGTTCTTGGATGGGATAATATCAATGGCAATGCTTCAAAATGGATTTGGTGCTATAATTCAGACTATTCTAACTGTATAAAATTTGACGATAACGGAAACTTGTACTATCTGTGCTCTGAACAGAGTGGAAACAGCAGCAGCAATGTTTTCTATCGATATGATTCAAAAACAAAAACAAACAGACAGCTTACAGTTGCACAGCCAAACATTTATTATGAACGATTTGATGTAAGTAAAGATGGAAAATATCTGTTTGTAGAAGGTTCAAGTAGCGACAGATTCCTTAGAGTTATTCCTGTAGACGATCCAGATGATGTTGAAAACATTGTATACGGTTCCTGGAACTTTTCTTGGGTTTACGACAATTACACAAACTACCTCTATCTTTGTGAAAACACCTATTGCTACAATGATGAAGAAGGTGGTATTTCAAGATTTGCTGAAAAAGATGACTTCTTAGAAAAGGAATGGGTAAAAAAGAGTAGACCAGGATATTATCTTTACACTTATGCCGATGGCCATACAGAAGAAAAAGACGAATACCAGGGCTATGATGCCGATCCATCTGATGAAAACGACTATGACTGGTCATATCCACAATGGGTAGATGCTACATATTACGATTACAGAGACCTTACAGCAACAAAAGGCGGAATCTGGGGTACAACATACGCATATAACGGTTCTAGCACTGAATATTCTGTAATTAAAATCTTGGATGACAACCGTGAATATGATGGCACAATAGTAGATTTACCAGAAGGTTATTCTGCAATTTCTTTCCGTTCTACAAGTTCTAATCTTTTTGCCTTAGCAGATATTATGAAAGGCAAACAGAAGTCTGGATATCAGACACTCTTTAAGGTTTCTTCTGATGGCGGAGAATGGACAAACATCTTTGTAAATACACCTAATCCAGCTAAAACAAACATCTTCTCTTGGTCTGCTTCAAATGATGGAAGTACAGTATTCTTCTCTGGAGCAAAAGGTTTGACAATCACAAATGGTACAATTGATGCTGCAAGTTCTAACTATACAGAAATCAGTTCTGGAACTAAGTTCTCTTGTATCACAGCACTTTACTAATTTGTAAATCGCTCTAAAAAAGCAAAGGCACCTTGCATTACGCAGGGTGCCTTTTTTTGTCAGCAAATGAATTCTCACCAGGATTATTTCGCAGAAACATCCCTAACAATTTCCTGGACCTGTTCAATAGACATACCTAACGATTTTGAAATAAGTTCTATTGAAGCTCCGTTTGCGTAAAAACTCTTTGCATCTTCAATGGCTTTGTGTTGAACTCCGTCTTCAAAAGCTTCTTCCTGCTTTACAGCGATATCCATTTTGTAGTCATATTTTGCACAAAGCATATTGATTACCTCCCGGGATTTTCTGTCCAGAT
>JAGAZB010000030.1 GCA_017940255.1 Treponema sp. | reverse complement strand
TTTGATATTTTATTAAAATTTTTATTGATTTTATCACTTTATATGCTATACTAGGAAACCGAAAGAAAAGTGTGATAGTTTTACTATCAATCACACACTTTTACTATCACACAAATACAGCAAAAAACCAAACTAAGGAGATTTAAATGAAAAGACTAACAAAACTTTCAATTCTCATTACTACATTGTTTTTAGCACTTCCATTAGCAGCACAGGAAGAGGAAAACACAAAAACTTCACCATGGAGTTTTTCTGTTTCAACAGATTTTGCCTACTACCCGCTTTCTGCACCGATAGTTTCAGAAAACACTCATTTTTCAACTTTTACTGGACCATACAGCGGACTCGAAGGCCGTACTACAGCTCACGCATATTACACAATTCCTACCCAAATTGGAAACAACCCATTAACTGCAGGAGACAATATTACTCTTGAAGGTTACTTTGAACTTTCTCCTGTTTCTATAAAACCAGGCCTGTCAGTTTCATTCACTCCAATTGCATTCTTAGTATTCAATGCCGGAGCAGAAATTGGAACCGGCTGGAACCTGCTTGGAATAGAAGGAATGGGCAGCTGGAATGCAAGTACAGAATCACACTACGCAAGCCTCACACCTTTTGCCTCATGGTATCATCACTTCTGGTTCCAGGGAACTTTCCAGTTTGATACAGGAGCCCTTATTCCAGGAGACTGGAGCCATGTTGTAATGCTTGCTTCTTATAAAGTAGAACACATTGGAATTACAGGATGTGCAAATCAGGAACTTTGGTGCTGGCAGGGAGCTTCTAACCAGGTAAACGGATGGAAATACTACTCAAACGCAATACTTGCTTATCAGATGCCTCTCCTTATTAAACGCGCTGGAGTTTTAGCAGAATTCTCTGGTTATTACAGCGATGATGCATACGAATTCGGAAGTGCTTATGACGGTAACTTTATGACTGTAGACATCAGCCCACTTGCACAATTCCAGCTTGGACAGAATGACGAACTTTCTCTTCTGTTTAATTTTTCAAGCAGACGCGGATACTCTGCAGAATACGAAGGATCTTATTCAGAAACCTTCCTGTCTACAATCAGCAGAGAATGGTATTTTAAGAGAATTGCATTAAGCTGGACTCATAACTTCTAGTTTTAGCATAATTTTGTGTCAGGAGCCATTAAACCTCTTGACACAAAACAATTATTTCTATAATCTTAAACACCGTAGTCGCAAGACTTGAATGTGATTCGTCACCTGCGGGAGTGGTGGAATTGGCAGACACGCCAGACTTAGGATCTGGTGCTTCGGCGTGAGAGTTCAAGTCTCTCCCCCCGCAATTTTCAGACTACAAAGATTTATGCGGAAATAGCTCAGTGGTAGAGCGCCACCTTGCCAAGGTGGATGTCGCGGGTCCGACTCCCGTTTTCCGCTTAAATCTTATGTAGAGACGCAATAATGTGTCTCTATTTTTTTATCTAATAACAAGGCCGTCAGCGGCTCCAAGTTTGCCAGACAAACTTGATAGCGAGCGAAGCGAGCGCATTACACAGGAGACCCTAATGAAACTCACAAAGGAATTCAAGGAACTTGAGAAATCAGCTGTTGAACTCACAGTAACAATCGCAAAGAATGATGTAGCAGAAGCTTACAAATCAACACTCAGCAAGTACATCAAAAACGCACAGATTCCAGGCTTCAGAAAAGGACACGTTCCAGCTAACGTATTAGAAAGAAAGTATGGCGATTCAATCAAAGCTGATGCTATTGGTGAGCTGATTGACAACTCTTTTGAAGAAATCTTCAAGGAAGAAACAGATAAGCGACCTCTTCCATACTCTCAGCCTGTTATGGAAAAAATGCCAGAAATCGACCTTACAAAAGATCTTACTTACACAGTAAAATATGATGTATTCCCTAAAGTAGAAGTAAAAGACTTCTCTGGAATTACAGTAAAAGAACCACAGGTTACAATTACAGAAGATGATTTGAACGATGAACTCAAAGCAATGCAGGAACGCAATGCTATGGTAATTGATAAGAAAGATGGTACAGTTGAAAAAGACAACATCGTTACAATCAATTACTCAGAACTTGATGATGAAGGAAAAGTAATTGCAGGTTCAGAACGCTCAGACTTCGTATTCACAGTAGGTTCTGGTGAAAACATCTACAAAATCGATGACGAAATCATCGGTATGAAGAAAGACGAAACAAAAGAAATTACAAAGAAATACAAGAAAGATGATGAAAACGAAGAACTCGCTGGAAAAACAAAGAAAATCAGCGTAACAGTTAAGGCTGTTAAGATTCGTGATCTTCCTGCTTTGGATGATGACTTTGCTCAGGACTGCAACGAAAAATACAAGACTCTTGCAGATATGAAAGCAGACTTGAAGAAGAACATGGAAACTGCAAAAGACCGCCGTGTTCGCGAAATGAAGAACAATTCCCTCCTCGAACAGCTCGTAGAAAAGAACAAGTTCGACATTCCAGCTTCTATGCTCCAGGCAGAACTTGATGGCCGCTGGAGAATGATGGCTCAGCAGTTCCAGACAACTCCAGAACAGTTGGACAAAATGATTGCTGCAAGCGGACAGACAAAAGAAGCTATGCTTGAACAGTGGACTGGGGACAGCGAAAAAATGCTTAAGAGCCGCATTATCGTAGACAGCCTTATCCGTGCCCGCAACATCAGCGTAACTCCAGAAGAAATCGAAGCTCAGTATGCTAAGATTGCTGAAGACGGTGGTATGACTGTAGAAGAAGTTAAGAAGCACTACGAAGATCCTCGTTCTAAAGAATATCTTATTGATGATACAAAAGAAAACAAACTTTATGACGAAATCTACAAAGAAGTAAAGGTTACAAAGGGTGACAAAGTTTCATTCAAAGACCTTTTCAATTCAATGAATGCATAAAAGATTGTCCGGTCTAGCCGGACAATGACAGGTGTCGTGGCGGCACTTTGACAGTATTCTTTGTCATATTCGGGCTTGACCCGAATATCTAAAAACGGTGGTTTAGACCTAGTTCAACCACCGTTTTTTTTATGATTTATATATTCTTTTTTGTATAAATTCGCTATATTATATAATAAGCATTTTTATATAGGGGAAACTTTTATGAACGAACAGATGAACACACTTGTTCCATATGTAGTAGAAAAAACTGGAAACGGAGAAAGAACATACGACATTTTTTCAAGACTTCTAAAAGACAGAATTGTATTTATTGACGGCGAAATAAATGATGCTATGGCAGATTTGGTTGTAGCTCAGATACTTTTCCTGGAATCAGAGAATCCAGATAAAGATATCAGTATTTATATAAACTCACCAGGTGGAAGCGTAACAGCAGGTCTTGCAATTTACGATACTATGAAGTATGTAAAATGTGACATTCAGACTATCTGTATGGGACAGGCTGCATCTATGGCTGCAATTCTTCTGGCAGGTGGAACAAAAGGCAAGCGTTATGCCCTTCCTTCTAGCCGAGTAATGATTCACCAGCCTCGCGGTGGAGTTGAAGGTCAGGAAAGCGACATCAGTATTCTTGCAAAAGAAATTATCAGATTAAAGAAACTTTCCATCGAATATCTTGCAAATGATACCGGTAAAAAATTAGAAAAAGTTGCAGAAGACATTGAACGAGACTTTTATATGTCTGCAAAAGAAGCATCAGAATATGGCATAGTAGATCACGTAATGCCATCACGCAAATAATTGCAGAAAACAGAGGTATAAATAATGAAGTTTTTTAATTCATCAAACAGTGAACAATTCTGCTTTTTTTGTGGAAACACAGCTGGAAAAGACAGAAAATTAATTACAGGACCAACAGGTAATACTTTTATTTGTGATAAGTGTATTGCTGTATGCCAGGGAATTCTTGAACAGCAGGAAGCAGAAGTAGAACCTATTGAACTTAAAGATGTACCTACTCCAAGTGAATTTAAAGCGTATCTTGATAATTATGTTGTTGGTCAGGATGCCGCAAAAAAAACACTTTCGGTTGCTGTTTACAATCATTATAAAAGAATGTCTGTTTCTGCAGTTCAGCAGGCAGATGAAAATGCAGTTAAAATCGAAAAATCAAATATTCTTTTGATTGGACCTACAGGAAGTGGAAAAACTCTGCTTGCCAGAACATTGGCTCAGCGTCTTAAGGTTCCATTTGCAATTGCAGATGCCACTACCCTTACAGAAGCCGGTTATGTTGGTGAAGATGTAGAAAACGTACTTCTCAAACTTATTAACGCAGCAGACGGAAACATTGAAGCCGCAGAACGTGGAATCATCTTCATTGATGAAATTGATAAGATTGCCCGTAAGAGTGAAAACACATCTATTACACGCGATGTAAGTGGTGAAGGAGTTCAGCAGGCACTTTTGAAGATTATTGAAGGTACTGTTGCAAGTGTTCCTCCTCAGGGGGGAAGAAAGCATCCTAATCAGGAAATGCTTCAGATTGATACAACAAATATCCTCTTTATTCTTGGTGGAGCCTTTGTTGGTCTTGATAAAATTATTGAACAGAGAGTTTCTTCTCATGCAATGGGCTTTGGTTCTTCTATTGGACAGATGTCTGAAGAAGACAAAATGAACCTTTTGAATCAGGTTACCCCAGACGACCTTGTAAAATTTGGACTTATTCCAGAACTTATTGGTCGTATGCCAATCACCTGTGCCCTTAAGGAACTTACACGAGACGACTTAGTTTCTGTACTTACAGAACCAAAGAACGCAATTACAAAGCAGTTCCAGGCTTCTTTCAATATTGATGATGTTGAACTTTCTTTTGAAAAGGAAGCAATTGAAGAAATTGCAGATGAAGCAATCCGCCAGAAAACTGGTGCACGAGGACTTCGTTCTATCGTAGAAAAGATGCTTCTGGATGTTATGTTTAAGATTCCTGATATTAAGGGAAAGAAAACCTTTACTGTTACAAAAAAGATTGTACAGGGAAAGGAAAAAGATATAGAAAAACTTATTAAAACTGACACAAAATCTATAGAAAGCGCATAAAACAGGAATAAGAAATGGCAGATGTATTTGCAGAATTATCAGAAAATTTAAGAAAAAAACTGGATGCACTTGCCATTTCAGTAGCCACTCCTGTTCAGAATGAAGTTATTCCGAAAATTCTTGCGGGAGAAAACCTTCTTTTTCAGTCGGAAACTGGAACTGGAAAAACATTTGCATACCTGCTTCCTCTTCTTAACCGGCTGGAAAAAGAAAGTGACCATCAGAGGGTGCGCATAATTGTAATTGCACCTACCTTCGAACTGGCCTCTCAAATAAATACAGCCTGCAAAAGCGTTACAGACAGCAAAACAGCCCTTTTTATTGGCGGAGCCCCTATTAAAAGACAGCTTGAGACCCTAAAAGAAAAGCCCGAAATTGTCATTGGTACCGCAGCCAGAATCGTTGAACTTATACGCCTTAAAAAACTCAAAACAGATGGTCTTTTTGCCGCCGTTTTTGACGAGACAGACAGGCTCATAAAAAAAGAAGCAATCGCAGACACCTCAGAATTCCGCGAATGTCTTCCTTCGGGCACACAGATTATAGCCTGTACGGCAACACTTAATAAGCAGACAAAAATCTTTTTTGCAGACGCTAAAAATGTTGTAATGCCGCCGGAAGATGTTTTAAGAAAACGCATAACCCACTGGGCAATTTATGCAGAAAGCCGCGATAAAATAGAAACTCTCAGAAAATTTTTACATGCAGAAAATCCGACTAAAGCTTTAATTTTTACTTCGCGAGCAGACCAGGTAGAAAACATTTTCAATAAACTGACCTACAAAAAGATTCAGTGCACTGCCCTTCACGCAAAAACAGACAAGCAGAAGAGAAAGTCTGCAATTGACCGCTTCCGCTCTGGAAAAGAGAAAATTCTTATTACAAGTGATTTAGCGGCCCGTGGACTTGATATTCCGGACATAAGCCATATAATACAAATGGATTTACCTTCTGACGAAGATTTCTTTATTCACAGAAGCGGACGTACAGCCCGCGCTGGAAAAAGTGGAATCAACGTAGTTATAGGTGACGCCTTTGAAATGAGACATTACGCTGCACTTGAAAAGAAACTTGGGATAATTGTTTATCCAAAAGAAATTCATAACGGAAAAGTAGTTTCTTGTAGTGTAGAAGAAGAGGAAGATAAATGAAACTTGCTATAGACACCTTGGGCTGTGAACACGCACGTTCAGGCTTTGGTGCGTATGTACTTTACTTTATATCAAACCTGCCAGAAAATCTTTCTGAAAACAATATCGAAATTGAACTTTTTGGAACAGAAGTAGACAGATATACATACACATCTGGCAAAGAAATCGCTTACACTTCCATTCCCGTAAAAGATAGTTTAAAAGCACAAAGAGCCTGGCACAAACATAAAATCAATAAATTTGTCAAAAAAAATCATTTTGATGCTGTTATTTATCCGGCAATTACAAAAGTATTACCAAACAAGTTTAAAAATCATATTGGAATTGCAATTGCCCACAGTATTGTTTCTGCAGATTTAGAAAACGAGTCTGCAGGAAACAGAAAAAAAATCATCAAGGGACTAAAAAATGTTCAGAAAATTATTTCGGCATCGCAGTATATAAAAGATGATTTAATTAAAATTGGAATTGATTCTAAAAAAATAACAGTAATTCACAGCGGAATAGACCACAAACTATTTTTCCCGGAACTTGATTTTACAAACGAACTTGTTGAAATCTCACCTTTTGCAATTAAAAGGCCTTATTTTATCTATGCCTCAAGCCTTACAAATCCTTTGAAGAAGCACATAGAACTTATAAAAGCATTTGAACTCTTTAAGGAAAACACAGGTCTTCCTCATCGTCTTGTTCTGGCAGGCAATGACGGAGATTACGCTGAAGAAATACACAAGGCCGCATTTGAATCAAAATACGCAACTGATATTTTCCTTACCGGCTATTTTCCGGCAGAAAGCATTTCTAAACTTTACTGTGGAGCAGAAGCCTGCATATTTCCTTCGGTAAATGAAGGGGTTGGTCTGCCGATTCTGGAAGCAATGGCCTGCGGAATTCCGGTTATTGCTTCGGAAAAAGGTGCCCTCAAAGAAATTGGTGGCACATCAGCTTTATACACAGACACAGATAACATAAAACTGACTGCACAAGCCATGCAAAAAATTGTAGAAGACAAAGAATTGCGTGATAAAATTGTTTTTGACGGAATACTTTGGGCTGGTGAATTTAACTGGGAAAAAACAGTTTCTGCAACTCTTAAAAATATAATGGATTCTTTAAAATAATTTTGAGTTTTTTCAAATTGAGTTTATAATTAACTACCGATGAAAAATAAATTCAAGAAGATTCTTGGACTAGAACATTTTAGTCCATACATGAAAAATTATTTTGATAAATCAAACGCACAGTCAAGCATCATTGTTTCTGTAATCATAACAATTCTAGAAATATGGATGATTATCTTCACCCTTTTTAATCATTACACAGGCAGAACTGTTAGGAGCCAGGAATGGCTGGCAACTCATTTAAGTGCCTATATTCTTCTTCTTACAGGAGCAATAATTCTTTTACTCTACTCTATTAAAGTTCTGAAAGAAAAAAAACATAACAGAATCTTTGGAAGAATCCTTACAGCCATTTTTTCTGTAATGTGTATTATTTTTGGAATTTACATATCTTACATGGATTACTTAAAAGGTGAACAGATTATCACTTTTATAACCATGGAAGTATTTATAATTGATTTAATCATCTGGAGGCCTATTGTTACTTTTTTTATAGACACAGCCTCATTTTTAGCAGTTTATATTATTTATTCAAATGCAATTCCTGCAACCTACGCAACAAAAGTAAATCTTTTTGTATTGTGGATTGTAATTCTTCTTACAGCCTTTAATATGTATCATCAAAAATATGTAGAGGCAAAAAAAGCTGAAGATATAGAAGGAATGAATACCTATTTAAGTAATCTGGCAATTACAGATGAATTAACAGACATTCCAAACATGCATTCATTCCGTACTATGACAGAAGAAATTTTAAAAGAAGGCCTTAAAAACCCGGATGAATATGTTTTCCTTTTTCTGGATATTGAAAATTTCAAAAATTACAACGAAAAAAATGGTTTTGAAAAAGGAAATAATTTCCTCAATGCAATCGGCCATCTGATGATGTATGCTTTTGAACATTCACCAGTTGCACGTTTTTCTGACGACCACTTTGTTGTATTCACCAAAAAAGATAAAGCAGAAGAGAAAATTGAATCTCTGCGCAAAAAGATTCAATATAGTGATGATGAAATAAAACTTGGCTTAAAGGTTGGCGCCTATACACCAAAAAGTTCAGATATAAACATCAACTCAGCCTGCGATTACGCACGTTACGCCTGCAACTCAATAAAAAGAAAATTCGATAAAAAATACTGCGAATATACCAGCGAAATGGATAAAGATTTTGAGCGCAGAAAGTATATAATCAACAACATTGATTATGCCATTAAGAATAAATACATTAAAATTTACTACCAGCCGGTTGCCCTTGCAAAAGACAGAAATCTCTGCGGTTTTGAAGCACTTGCCCGCTGGGATGACCCTACTTACGGCATGATTTCACCTTCAAACTTCATCCCGATTCTGGAAGAATACCGTGAAATCCAGAAGCTGGACACTTTTGTAATTGAACAAGTTTGTCAGGATCTGGCTGAATTCCGTAATGACTATTCTGTTACTTTCCCGGTTTCTGTAAATTTTTCTAGAATTGATTTTGAATTAATGGACGTTCAGGCAATAATAGACCAGAACCTCAAGAAAAATAAGCTTAACAGCAACATGATTCATATAGAAGTTACAGAAAGTGCCCTTGCAGAATCTAATCAAATGCTGCAGAAGAGTCTTCAGCAGCTGAATTCCTGTGGTTATTCACTCTGGCTGGATGATTTTGGTTCAGGCTATTCAGGCTTAAACAGTCTTACCCAGTATGATTTTAAAATGATGAAAATAGACATGGGCTTTTTAAAGAACTTCTACTCTAACACAAAGACTAAATCTGTACTAAAAAATATTGTTTCAATGGCAAAAGAAATAGGTATGCAGACACTTACAGAAGGCGTAGAAACAGAAGATATTTTTGAATTTTTAACATCAATCGGTTGTGATAGAATTCAGGGATATCTTTTTGGAAAACCAATGCCAAAAGAAGAACTCCTGAAAAAAATCACACAAGGTGTTTATACCTTCTAATTGCTAAATAGTGCTAAATTCGTTAGAATAATATGTCTATAAACAGTATTATTACGAGGAAAACGTGTTTTTAAAAAGTCTCGATATACAAGGATTTAAATCATTTGCAGATAAAACTCATATAGATTTTGCAGATGGAATTACAGCCCTGTTAGGCCCAAACGGATGTGGAAAAAGTAACGTTGTTGATGCAATCAAATGGGTTCTTGCAGAAAACCGCTCAAAAAATCTTCGCGCAGAAAAAATGGAAGATGTTATTTTTAACGGAACAGAAAGAAGAGCGGCTCTTAATACAGCAGAAGTAACATTAACTCTTTGCAATGATAAGGGGTTATTACCTCTTGATGAAGAAGAAATAGCCATTACCCGAAGACTCTATCGTTCCGGCGATCAGGAATATTTTATTAACAGGCGTCCTGCTGGTCCTACAGAAATCCGCAGACTTTTTATGGATACAGGTGTTGGTAAGGCAGCCTATTCTGTAATGGAACAGGGTAAAATTGACCAGATTCTTTCAAGCAAACCAGAAGACCGCCGTTATCTTTTTGAAGAAGCAGCAGGTATCAGCCGTTCTAAAGCAGAATGTGCAGAAGCAGAACGAGAACTTGAAAGAACCCGCCAGAATATGGTTCAGATTGAAATTGCCCTGAACGAAATTAAACGTCAGTATGACAGTCTTAAAGATCAGGCAGAAAAAACAATCAAATACCGTAAGTTCAAGGAAGAGATTTACAATTTCGAATTGGATCTTACCCTTCTCCGCCTTAAAAACTTTGTTCAGGATAAAACTCGACACGAACAGGAACTTCAAAAGGTTCAGGAAAAACGTGATAAAGTTCGTCAGGAAATTGAAGAGATTAACAATACAATTTCCGAAAACATGGATAAAGTTAAGGCCATGCAGGATGAACTCTACTCAAAGCAGGCTAATCTTCTTGCAATTGGACAGGAAAAAAACGGTAAACTTGAACTTTTAAAGCATCAGAACCAGGAAGCATCTAAAATCAATGAAAAAATCATGATTTTGGAAAGCCGAAAAAATACAATTCAGGAAAGAATTGATACAGTTCAGGAAGAAATTGATGAAAACAATGCTGCTTTACACGGAAAAACAAAGCAGTTGGATGATATCAGAACAAATATTTCTTCATTCCAAAAAAATATTGAAACAAGCGGCTCGCAGATTACAGAAAATGACAGACAGGCAGCGGCTTTAAAAGAGCAGATTACTCAATTAGAAAGTCTCCGTGCAAAACTTCAGGAAGAACTTGCAGCAATTACCGAAGACATTGTTTCTATGCTCGACGAAAAGCTTAAGGATGCGGGATTCTCTGAAAGCGCGATGCGTCTGGCGAAGGAAGAACTGGATACCACACTCGGAAAGCTTCGCATATTTATAGAAGGCCGAAAAAATATTTTCTCTGATATTGCAAGTCAGAATTCTTCTGCAGAAGAAAATGCAAAGGCTGTAAAAGAAGCTCAGCAGGCTTTTGAAGATGCATTATCACAGGTTGACAGTTTAAAATCAGCTTTAGATAAATATCTGAACGCATCACCTGCATTTATTACTGAATTCCTTTCTCCAGAAGGAATCATGACAAAAAAACGCACAATCGATTCAAAAATTACAGAAAATATAAAACAGGCAGAAGGCCTTTCTGACACAATCGATTCGCTGCACTCACAGAATTCTGAACTTTCCAAGAAGATTGATGAATACAAAGAAACTCTTGGAAAATTGCGCTTAAACGAAATTCAGATGCAGGAACAGATAAACGCAAGTAAAAATCAGATTTCTATGCTGGGAAGACAGCTTGCATCTGAACAGACATCTTTACATGAAGCAGAAGATGAACTCTATACAGAAACAAAACATGCAGACGAAATCCGGGAACAGATAAACACATATCAGGATGAGCTTGCAGAAATTGAATATCGCGGTAAAAAGCTTGCAGAAGAAATGAACAAGCTTGACGAAGAGATTGCAAAGGCAAACAAAAGCGTTTCTGGTAAAAGTGATACACTGGAAAAGAAGCACGAAGAACAGAACAAGTATCAGGAACAGTACGAGCGCCTTACTCTCACACTCAACTCTGCAGACAATGACATTCGAAACATTAAGCAGAACTTCCAGGATCAGTATTCACGAGATCTTATGGAATTTGAAGAGAGAATGTATAAAATCACTACTCCTGCTGCTGATATTCGTGAAAAGCTTACAGAAGCAAAAAAGCAGTTTACTTCTCTTGGAAGCGTAAACCTTATGGCTCCGGAAGAGTTTAATGAAGTTAAGGAACGCTACGAACGACAGAGAACAAACTATGAAGATACAGCAAAATCTCTGGAAAACCTTGTTCGCGTAAGTGAAGAAATTAAATCCAAGTCTGCAGAGATGTTCCTTGAAACATACAATCAGATTAAAAAGAATTTCCATAATATGTTCCGCAGACTCTTCAACGGAGGACGCGCAGAGCTTAAACTTGCAGACCCGACAAATATTCTTACTTCAGGTATTGATATTTACGCTCAGCCGCCAGGAAAGAAACTGGAAAATATTGCCCTCCTTTCCGGTGGTGAAAAAACAATGACAGCTGGTGCCCTTCTCTTTGCAACTTATCAGGTTCGCCCTAGTCCATTCTGTCTTTTGGACGAAATTGATGCTGCCCTTGACGACAAGAACGTTTCTTCTTTCGTAACAACACTCGAAAGTTTTGCAAATGTCAGTCAGTACATTGTAATTACTCATAATAAGAAGACCGTAATGGGAGCTTCTACAATGCTTGGAATTACAATGGAAGAGTCTGGTGTAAGTAAGATAATTGCACTTCGTCTTGATCAGGATATTAAGCGCGGGGCAGAAATTGATCATTCTCAGGATGATTTTAAGGATGAAGATGTTCCAGATGAAGAAGGTGTAGTTCTTCCTCCTCGTCCACCAAAACGGGAAAAGTAATAAAGAATGGATTTCTTTGAAATATTTGAAAATATAAAAGATAAATTCTCTGAAATAAAAGATGCAGTATTAGACTGGATTGATGAAAACAGAAAACTTGCAATTATAATTGCAGCATTGATTCTGCTGATTCTTATCTGCTTATTACTGCTTGCGGCAACAACATCTTCATCAAAGAAAAAAAAGACTGAGAACGCAAATACAAATGAATTGATTATAAACGAGCAGCTTTTAATTCCTAACGGACCGGAACTGCCAAGAGACTACACTCTTTCGCGCCAGACAAAAGAAAAATGGAGCGATGAAGAGGTAGAGCCCTGGTTTACAATTCCTTCAGAAAAGGAAATAAATGCACTTTCTCAGTCAAATGAAAATATGATAAATGAAATTATAAAGGCGGCTCCATGAAAAAGCTTTCTAGATTTACATTTTGTTTTATTTGTATTCCTCTTTTCTTTGTATCCTGTGCATCTAAACCGGAAAATAGTCAGGATACAAAAGCTGAATTAGAGGCACCGCTTTTAGATACAGAAAGTGATGCGGAAGCTGGTGACAAGGCTGAAGGTGAATACGAAGGCGATGAAGCAGACTTAGGCGACACTATAGATGGAGATACATCAGAAGAAGACTCTGAACAGGAAGCTGATGAGGACACAGAGCTGGAAGCTGGCGAGAAGGACGGAGGCAGTGCACTGGAAGATGAGACAGAAGGTGAGCTTACTGGCGAAGACTTATCCGGCAAAGAAGACACAGAAGATGCTTTAGAAAACAGTCAGGCATCAGAGAATGAACTTGAAGACTTAGAAGAACCAGAAGTAATTACAATTGAATATCAGGAACCTGAAAAAATTGAAGAAGAAGCTGAAGAAATAAAAACAGAAGAACTGGATCTTGATTATATAGATGTTATAGATGATGACGAAGATGATGAAATTCGCACTTCAAGCCAGGATATTGAAATTGAAGCAGAAGTAACACCATCAGAAGAAAATGAAAATCAGGACCAGGCAGAAATTCAGTCTGAAAGCGAAGAAGTTCAAAATACAATTGAAGTTTCCAGAAAAGTTTCAATGAAAATCCAGGAATATGTTGATATCACCTATCCAGGAAACGGCTGGGTTTACATGGGACTCACAGACGGCTCTAAAGATATGAGCTATTTTGGCCGCAAACTAGGAACTAAAGACACAAAATTCACATTACAGGCTAAAGCAGCAGGAACAAAGTATGTTCATTTCTATAGGATTGATCCTCTTACAAATGAATATATTGATGATTACATAGAAATTGAAGTTTCAGACGAAAAGGGTTCTAACAAAACTCATATTCAGGCACCAGAATATAAAACTCCATTGCCTAAAAAGGCAAAAGAGCTTTATAAAAGTGAAAAAACAGCAGAAGAGATAAAGGCTCCTTCTCCAGAAGCAGCTTCGAATGCATCTCCTGCTCCTGTTTCTACACCTGCTCCGGCAAGTTCCGAATCAGAAAAGAGCGAAATTCAGAATACCTCTAACGCCCCGTCCCCTTCAGCTGCCCCAGAAGATTCAAAAACCTCTGAAGAATCAGCAATAGAAAGTCCAGAAAAGTCTGAGACAACAGAAAAATCAGAAAAAGATATAAAAAGTCTTCTAAAGGAAGCTGAAGTTCTTTATAATAACAAAGAATATTCTTCAGCAGATAAAAAAATAAAATTATTTCTGGAATATGCTGTAACCGACCGCGATGCCGGGCTTTTTTTACAGGGACAGATTCTTGAAGCAAAATCTGAAATTCAGGACATAAAATCTGCTATAGAGGCATATAAAACCCTTACAAAGAATTATCCAGCCAGCCCATATTGGGAAAAGGCTTCTAAACAAATTATATATTTAAATAGATTCTATCTGGAAATCAGATAGTAACAGGAGAAATAGAATGAAAAGTGTAATCAAAATTCTTGCTTTAACAACTTTTGGACTTGGTATTTTTTCATCGTGTGTTTTGAGTCGTCCAGCAGAAAAGGCAGAAGAAAAAAGAACAATTACAGTTTCTGGAACAGGAAGTGTAAGCGTAAAACCTGATATGGTTTCAATGAAGTTTTTAGTTCGTAATACAGGATGGAACATAGTTCAGGTTTCTGAAAGAAACGCAATCAACACAGCTAACACTCTTGCTGCTTTAAAAGAAGCCGGCATTCCAGAATCAGACATTTCTACATATGATTACTCTATTACACAGGATAACACCCACACATATGCAGGTGAATATACAGCAACAAATACAATTTCTGTTATTGTAAGAAATCTTGAAATCACAGGAAAAGTAATTGATGCGGCAGTAAAAAATAATATCGGCGCAAATGGAATCACTTCTTTTGAATATCTTGTTTCTGATAAAACAACAGCCCTCCGCGAAGCCCGCACTCTGGCCGTAAAAAATGCTCAGGATGCAGCTTCTCTTTTGGCTGGCGCAAGCGGATGTAAAATTAACGGCGTAATGGATATTAGAGAAGATTACACAAGCGTGGGAAGAGAAAACGATATGCTTTTTAAGGCAGTTGGAATGTCAATGGAAGAAGCTGCTCCATCTACTCCAATTGTTGAAGGAAACATCACAATTTCTTCAAATGTAACAATCAAATACGAGCTAACAAACTAAATAATATAAGAGGTAAAATAAATGTTGGATTACAAATTCATTAAGGACAATCTTGAAGCTGTAAAACAGAATATTATCAACCGTAATATGACTGCCGATGCAGACAAAGTTGTTGAGCTTTTTGATAAAAGAACAGCCTTGGTAACAAAACTTCAGGGACTTCAGCAGAAGCGCAACGAAAATGCACAGGCAATGAAGCAAAAGCTTGATAATGATAAAAGACAGGAACTGATTGCTGCCGGAAAAGCAATTAAAGAAGAAATCACAGCCGTTGAAGCTGAAACAAAAGAAACAGAAGCCGCTTTGGAAGAAGCTGCTCGTCAGATTCCAAACATGGTTCATCCAGATGCTCCTGTCGGCAAGCTTGATACAGAAAACCTTGAAGTTAAAAAGGTTGGAACACCTCGCAAGTTTGATTTTGAACCAAAAGACCATGTTCAGCTTGGTGAATCACTTGATATTATCGATTTTGACCGGGGAACCAAGGTTTCTGGTCCAAAGTTCTACTATCTGAAAAATGAAGCCGTATTCCTTGAGCAGGCTCTTATAATGTATGCCCTCAACACTCTTCGCAAACACAATTTTGAAATGTTCATTACACCAGATGTTGCTAAAGAAGAAGTTCTTAAGGGAATCGGATTCAACCCACGTGGAAACGAATCTAACGTTTACTCAATTGAAGACGAAGGAACTTGTCTTGTTGCAACTGCAGAAATTACTTTGGGTGGTTACCATCAGGATGAAATTTTGGATAAGGCAAGCCTTCCTCGTTTCTACGGCGGACTTTCACACTGTTTCCGCCGCGAAGCAGGTGCCGCAGGACAGTTCTCAAAGGGACTCTACCGTGTACACCAGTTTGATAAGGTAGAAATGTTTGCCTACTCTACCCCGGAACAGTCTGATGAAATTCACGAAAAGCTTCGTCAGATAGAAGAAGAAATCTTCACTGGTCTTGGTCTTCCATTCCACGTTGTTGATACATGTACAGGAGACCTTGGTGCTCCAGCTTACCGCAAATGGGACCTTGAAGCATGGATGCCAGGACGAAATGGTGGTGAATACGGTGAAGTTACATCAACTTCTAACTGTACAGACTACCAGGCTCGCCGCCTTAACATTAAATACAAGGATGATGACGGAAAGAACAAGTACGTTCACACTTTGAACGGAACTGCAATTGCTGTAGGTCGCGCAATGCTTGCAATTCTTGAAAACTATCAGAATGCAGACGGCTCTGTAACAATTCCAGAGGTTCTTGTTCCTTACTGTGGATTCGACCGTATTTTGCCAAAGAAATAATACAAAGTTTCCATATCTATAAATTAAGGAGGATAAAATGTCTGAAAAAAATTACACAAGAGCGTCTTTCTTTGTGCTTCTTTTTTTTGCATGTGTTCTGGCTGGAGCATTATGCAAGACTATGTCCTCTTTTATTTTACCAGTGGTAGTTTCGTTAATGCTTTCATTTGTTTTTCTTCCAATCATAAAAAAAATGAATGCAAAGCTGAAACTCCCCTGGACAATTTCTTCAATTCTTGTAATTCTGCTCTTTTTATTCTCATTCTTTGGTATTTCTTCACTTTTAGTTTCTGGTTTAAGTTCAATTGTCTACGAATATCCAAAATATGAATCTAAATTCCTTAATGTTTATAAATTGATTGCAGAAAATTTAAATCTTGAATTCGATGCTGGTGAAAGTTTTATCACCAATTTATTTAAAAACCTTGAAGTTCAGAAATACGCTCAGAAAACAGCAGTATTTTTATCTTCCGGTATCGTAAGTTTTGGAAAAAGTCTCTTTTTAATCACAATTATGGTGATTTTCATAGAGATTGAAATGAATTTAACAAAAGAAAAACTTCACAGTGCCTTTACCTCAGACAAAGAAAAATTTTCCAGAATCAGTCACCAGATTGTAAATGATACAGTACGCTATGTTTCAATCAAGTTTTACATCTCACTTGCAACTGGACTTTTAGTTTTCCTGGCAACCTGGCTTACAGGCATGGACTTCCCTATCGTATGGGCCTTCATTGCATTTATAATGAACTTCATACCGGTGTTTGGCTCTATTATTTCTGTTGGAATAACAACAATTTTTGCTCTTCTGCAATTTTCACCTTCATTTGCAAAACCAATTTTCATTTTGTTTTTCCTCACAGCAATCAATCTAACACTTGGAAATATCATTGAACCTCGCATTGAAGGAAAAAATCTGGGACTTTCTCCATTTGCAATTCTTGTAAGCCTTTCTCTCTGGGGATATATCTGGGGATTTTTAGGCATGATTCTTGCAGTTCCACTCACAGTTATTATCAAAATTGTCTGCGAAAACATTGATGACCTGCGCTGGATAGCAACAATACTGGGCAATGGTGATAATCACTCTGCATCAAAATCATAAAGGTTGACAAATCCTCATAATTCATCTATATTTATAGTGTCAGTTTAATAAGAATATTAAAAAGACTCGTGAAACCCACGGGTCTTTTTTATTGTAGTTCTAATCTGTAACAAACACTAACAAAACGGAAGGCTTGAATGGAATACACAGCATATTCAGAAATGAAATATTACAAAGATTGCGCTCCTCTGGTAGAAGGCATGGGCTTTGTTCTTGTTGATTTAAAAGTTGTTCCTTCAAAACAGACAACAAAGATTTCTGCAGTAATTGCTTCAAAAGATTCTTCTGCAAATATTGGAGTTAATGATTGTGCAAAGGTACACCGCGTATTGCTTCCTCGTCTTGAAGCCCTGCTTGGTACTGAAGACACAATGATGGAACTTACAAGCCCTGGAATTGAACATAATATAAAGAACGCAGCAGAATTTACTGTTTTTACAGGCCGCGAAGTTCGTGTATGGGATAAGACAGTAACAGACTGGGTCGGTGGAAAAATTATTTCTGCAGATGATAAATCGGTAACAATGGAAACGGAAGGCGGAGAGAAGTTGACTGTTTCCTATGAAAATATAGCAAAAGCAAAATTTATTTATACCAAATAGGGAGGTATGATAAAATGTCTGAAATGGCAGATGCAATCCGTCAGCTGATTTCTGAAAAAGGTTATTCAGAAGATTCAGTAAGACAGACAATTGAGCGTGCACTTAAGGCCGCTTATAAAAGACGATATGGAACTGATGAAAACGCCATCGTAAAATTTAACGATGATATGTCGGATGTAGCTCTTTATTCTCGCAAGGTTGTAATTGATGGAGTTTATGATCCTGTAAAGGAAATTGAACTTGAAGAAGCAAAAACTCTTGCCGGAGATGAAGTAGAAGAAGGTGATGAGATAGATATCCTTGAAGATCCGAAATCATACGATCGTTCCGATGTTGCAACTGGTAAACAGACTGCTCACCAGGGATTAAATGAAACTTACAAAAATTCCTTGATGAGTGAATATAAAGACAAGGTTGGTGAAATCATTATTGGTTATCATCAGCGTGAACGCAACGGAAACATCTATGTAGACCTCGGAAACGCTGGTCGTCTTGAAGGTGTTCTTCCTGTTAAGTATCAGTCTAAACTTGAATTCTACGAAAAGGGAGACCGCATTAAGGCTCTTATCGTAGATGTAAAACCAACAAACTCTGGAATCCAGCTGGTTCTTTCACGTTCAGATCCAAAACTGGTTAGTTCAATTCTTGAAAAAGAAGTTCCAGAAATTGCAGATGGTACTGTTGAAATTCAGAAGATTGTTCGCGATGCAGGTTACCGCACAAAGATTGCAGTATACTCTAAACGCGAAGAAGTTGACCCGGTTGGAGCTTGTGTAGGTTTGAAGGGTGTTCGTATCCAGAACGTTATCCGCGAGCTTCTTAATGAAAAAATTGATGTACTTAAATGGGATCCAGATCCAGCTGTATTTATTAAAAACGCACTTTCACCAGCACAGGTTGAACGTGTTGTAATTATGGATGCAGACAAGCGTCAGGCCCTTGCAATTGTAGAAGATTCTCAGTTCTCACTGGCAATTGGTAGACAGGGACAGAATGTTCGCCTTGCAAACCGCTTGTGTGACTGGAATATTGATGTTAAGACTGTTGAACAGGCTGAAGAAATTGACTTCTCTACTGTTAATACAGTTCAGACAGCACGCAACCTCTTTAGTGATGAACAGCAGGAAGAATACGATGAGATTACAACTGTTGCCGAACTTCCAGGAGTTGATGCTGAAGTTGCCGCATTGCTCAAAGAAAATGGAATCGAAGAGATTCAGGATTTCGTTGAAGCATACGATGCCGGCACAATTAATATTGAAGGTGTTTCTAAAGAAGCCCTTGATAAGATCAACGAACTTATCAACGAAAATGTTGAGTTCGTAGAAGAAGAAAACGCACCTGCAGAAGAAAATGTTGAGGAAGAAGCAACTCAGGAAGAAGCTGTAGAAGAAACAGCTGAAGAAGAAGAGTACTTCTGTCCAGAATGTGGTGCTAAAATCACACTTGATATGACAAAATGTCCAAAGTGTGGTTGTGAATTTGAATTTGCAGACGAGTAATAGGAAGGTATAAGGTTATATATGGCAGAAGAAATTGAAAAAAAGCCTGGATTTGTAGTTCACAAAAAACAGCAGGAAGCAACTCCTGCATCGGCTCCTGAAAAGAAGCGTGTTCTTGTTGTAAAAAAGAAGGCACCAGCTCCTCAGCCACAGGCAAAACAGCCGGCACAAAATCAGGCTTCTGCTAATGGAAATGGCGCTCAGAAAGCTCGCGTTGTTGTAAAAAAAGTTGATTCTCCAACTCAGGCTCCAGCAAAACAGGAAGCTAAACCTGCTGCACAGAAACCACAGCAGAGACAGGATCCACGTCCGCGCACTTTTGAGCTGAATTCAGCACGACCTAATGTTAAGGCCGGAAATCTATCTGACAGACCTCGCCAGGGTGGTTACAATCGTGGCGGACAGGGTGGAAACGGTTACAACCGGGACCGCAATGCAAACGGCGGACAGAGCGGCAATCGTCCTTACAACCGGGAAGGTGGCAGTGGATTTAGTGGAGCTCAGGCACGCCAGAGCTACCAGAATCGCGAACGCGATGGTCAGGGTGGTTTTAACCGTGGTGGTCAGGGCGGCTTTAATCGTAACGGTGGCAGCCAGGGTGGCTTTAACCGCGGCGGACAGGGCGGCTTCAATCGTGGACCTGGAATGGGCGGACAGGGAGGCTTTAGAGGCCCAAGACCTGGAATGGGTGGCGGAGCTGGTGTAGTTCCTCCTGTTGATCAGTCTAGACAGCCTGCAAAGAAAGCTTTCAAAGGCAAAAAACAGATATATAACCGTAAAGACGAAGAACAGTATGATGACAAGTTCTTTGAACAGAAGAAAAAGAGCGATACACCAGCAACTGTTGTTCCAAAGTCTATTGATATTATGGAAACAATTTCTGTTTCAGACCTGGCTCGCAAGATGAATCTTAAGGCTAGCGAAGTTATCGGTAAATTAATGGGTATGGGTATGATGGTAACAATCACCCAGTCTATTGATGCTGATACAGCAACTTTACTTGCCGCAGAATATGGTTGTGAAGTACATCTTGTTAGTCTTTATGATGAAACAGTTATTGAAAGTGAAAAAGATGATGGAGTAGAACTTCTCCCTCGCCCACCAATCGTAACTGTAATGGGACACGTAGACCATGGTAAAACAAAAACTTTGGATGCTATCCGCCATTCACATGTTGCAGAAGGCGAAGCTGGTGGTATTACTCAGTCTATCGGTGCTTATTCAGTAAAAACAGAAAAAGGAACTATCACATTCCTTGATACACCTGGTCATGAAGCATTTACAATGATGCGTGCCCGTGGTGCTCAGGTTACAGATATCGTAGTTTTGGTTGTAGCTGCAGATGATGGTGTAATGCCTCAGACTCTTGAAGCTATCAGCCATGCAAAGGATGCAAAGGTTCCTATCATTGTTGCTGTAAACAAAGTTGATAAACCAGAAGCTAACCCAGACCGTGTAAAGACTCAGCTTTCTGAAAGAGGACTTACACCTGAAGAATGGGGTGGAGACACTCAGTACGTACATATTTCTGCTCTTAAAAAAGAAGGTATTGATGATCTTCTTGATGCAATTCTTCTTCAGGCAGAAATGCTTGAATTAAAAGCAAACAACCAGTGTCGTGCCGAAGGTAAGATTCTTGAATCTCGTGTAGATCAGGGACGTGGTGTTGTTTCAACAGTAATTATTCAGCGTGGTACTTTACATCAGGGTGATCCATTTGTTGCTGGTATCTACTCTGGACGTGTTCGTGCTATGTTTGATGACCGCGGAAAGCGTATTCAGGAAGCAGGACCTTCTATTCCAGTAGAAGTTCTTGGTATTGAAGAAATGCCTAACGCAGGAGATCCTTTCCAGGTAACAGAAAGCGAAAAAGATGCCCGCGCAATTTCTGCAAAACGTCAGGAACTTAAACGTTTTGAAGAAGCTCGTGCCGTTAAGAAAGTTACACTTGAAAACTTCAACGAGTCTATTAAAGACAGCGAAATGAAGGAACTTAAGGTTATTATTAAAGCCGATTTGCAGGGTTCTGCAGAAGCCCTTAAGTCTTCTTTGGAAAAACTTTCTACACGCGAAATCAGACTTTCTGTTATTCACTCAAGTGCAGGTGCTATCAACGAATCTGATGTTACACTTGCAGCCGCAGACTCAAATGCGATTATTATTGGTTTCAATGTACGCCCTACTCCAAAGGCAAAAATTCTTGCTGATCAGGAACGAGTTGAAATCAGAAAGTATAATATCATCTATAAGTGTGTCGAGGAAATTCAGGCCGCTATGGAAGGTATGCTCCAGCCAGATACAAAAGAAGAAGTTATCGGTATGGTGGAAGTTCGCGATACATTCAAGGTACCAAAAGTTGGAGTTATCGCAGGATGTTCTGTTTCAGAAGGTATCGTAAGACGTACAGCAAGCGTAAACCTTGTTCGCGATGGAATTGTAATTTTCACAGGAAAGATTTCTTCTCTCAAACGCTTCAAGGATGACGTAAAAGAAGTTTCTGTTGGATACGAATGTGGTATCGGACTTGAAAACTGGCAGGATATTCAGGTTGGCGACCGTCTTGAAGTATTCGAGATTATTGAAGTTGCAAAGAAACTTGGAAAAACACTTGCCGAAGAACAGGCAGAAATTGAAAAGCGTAACGTTACTGGCGAAGCTTCTGCAGATAAGGAGTAATTTTAATGGGACAGTACAGATTGCAGCGATTAAATGATCAGCTGCGTGATGAAATCTCAAAATTAATTCTCCATGGTGATGTAAAAGACCCGCGTGTTTCTACTTTTTTGAGTATAAACCGCGTGGAAGTTACATCCGACCTTTCCTATGCAAAGGTATTTGTTTCTTCTTTCCTTCCTGATAATCAGTTGCGAAAGGGTGTAAACGGTCTTAACGCAGCTGCAGGATTTATTCAGCGGGAAATTGCAAAAAAACTGAGAATCAGACAGTTTCCAAAATTACAATTTGTTGTTGATTCAGGAATGAAAGAGGGTTTTGCCATGGTACAAAAACTGAATGAACTGGAACGGGAAGAAAAAGAACGCGAAAGCTCTTCAGAAAATACAGAAGACTAATTTATAACGAATCTGTAGGAAACTTTTCCTGCTTCATTTTTATAAATTAACCCCAGAAAGGCTCCGTCCGGTGTAAAAACTGCGGCGGAGCTTTCATTTAACAGACTATGCAAATCTTTATCGAAATTTGCACTTCGCAGAGGTTTTCCGTTCTTAAAATCTGCACAGGCATTTTCATTCTTTGTATGAATAATATCAAAACCACAAAGCCGGGAAGTTTCTTCATCTAAATCAAGTTTCTTGTTTTTAATCTCTTCTTTTAATTCGATTTCAGATTTATCCTGAGACCAGTCTTTTTGAGGATGAAAATCTTCTTTTTCAAGAGAATTTTTTATGGCCGATTCTATTGTAAAGTCTTCAAGCTGATTAAAACCGGCTGCATCACAAACCTTAAAGTGCCCTACTTTTGTTCTAAAAAGCCCTGTAAGATGAGCTGCACTTCCACAGGAATAAGCAATGTCTCGGGCTAAACTTCTTATATAAGTTCCTTTTGAAACTGAAAAATGAATCTGTGCATATTCAACCCTGTCATTTTCATCAAACTTTACATCAAAGAGTTTTGCTTCATAAACAGTAATGGGTCTTGCAGGCAGTTCAATTTCCTTACCATTTCGTGCCAGGTCACTGGCTCTCTTTCCGTCTACATGAATAGCACTAAATGCCGGAGGCTTTTGCATAAGCATTCCTGTAAATCTCGTTAATGCTTCTAAAAGAGCCTCTTTTGAAGGACGGGGAGCTGTTTTTATAACATTTCCAGTAAATTCAAGAGTATCAGTTTCCTGACCAAAATGAATTACTGCTTCATAAGACTTATCAAATTCAGTGATATTTCCAGCAAGGCGAGTAAGTCGTCCTGTACATACCACTAACAGCCCCTGCGCAAAAGAATCCAGCGTTCCTGTATGACCAACTTTAGATGTTCCAAGGGCTTTTTTTACACTGTTAAGAGCAGAAAATGATGTAGGGCCGGGCTTTTTACAAAGCAGTACAATTCCATCAGGTGTCATATAAATAAAGTACTGGTTGTTTTTTCATATAAGAAGCGGAGATCTTCTTCCTGCATAGTTGTGTATTTAAAATCAACACAAGAAAGTTTTCCATCACTACTGCGGTAAATTTTATTAACAATTCCAGTTACAAAAATATCGCGAGTAAGGATAGGTCCTTTTTTTATTGAAAATATCAGTTTTATACCATATTCTTCACTTTTGAAGAAAGTACATGCCTTACTGGTCATACCCAAAAGAAGGCGTTCATGATCTACATATAAAATTGAAGGTTCTTCAGGCCGATCCTGCATTGCCTCTAAATGTTCGGCTTTAGGTTCTGTAAGATATTTACACACTGGAATAAGCTGAATACCATTTCCAGCGTTTTTTTCAACCTTAGCTTCTTCAACAAAAGTTTCAAGCAGATTTTTAGCAGCTTTCTGATTTTCAAGAGGAATAATCTTCCATGCAGGCCTTTCAAACAACTCAATTTCTTCATGAGGTACACAATGAATATTCAGTTCTTTTTTTGTTTTACAGTCAAAATATATTAAGGCTGTAAAATCGTAATTTTTTTCTTCTGTTGTGTCGATTATTCGTTCAATTACAGGCGGAATTGAAAGGGAAAGATTTTCGTTTTCATCATTTTCGAAAACTTTTGAAATAAAATAGAGCCCTACCCGATTAAAATAAAACTCAACCCTTACATTTTTATTAGCAAAACGTCTGATTGCCTGAGGCGGATTTTCAAGGACAATTTCACCTTTATGCGAAACCTGTACCTGCTCGCCTTTTATTGCAACAGGAAAAATCTGGGATGTAAGCGAATGGATAACTTCATCACTATTTAGAGTTTCTTCAACCGGGGTTAATGTAACTGGTACATTTCCATCTGTAAGATACTGTACTACAAGTGTACGCTCGATTCCTGAAAGTGATTTTTGTTCCATCATATTCTATCCCACCTGTCTATAGAAATCTGATATATCAAATTCTTTTTGTTCAAATATAATGTTACATCAACTGTGCCGTGTTTGCAATAAAAACGAACAGGAATCTGTGTTATTTCACTGGTAATAAAGGGTTCTCCAAGAATCCATTTTGTAAATAAAGGCGAATTTTCTTTTTTCTCATTCTGATTTTTAACAGGAAACTTTGCAGAAAAATTATTTGTCCAGTCTTCAATAAAATCATTCCTAAAAAAAACAAAATTAAAAATATAAGAGTTATCAAAATAAGACTGAGGTTTTGTATAAAAATCATTAGAAAGGGCATCGCAAAAGTTTATTATTGTTTCCTTTGCAGAAAAATTTAGCAAACTTGTATCTAATAAGCCAAAATCTGGAAATTCAGGATAAACAGGTCTGTTTTTTTCATTATTTACCTTTGATAAAAATCTGCTTGCTGTTATTGTTTTATCAAATTGATCCTGATTTAAATTATAACTTTCTGAAAGCAAGTCCCCTTCCAGTTCACGTGTCCAGGAAATCTGATTTTCTTTATCTTTTACCAAAGCTTTTATTGTATCAACATCACTATAAGAAAGTTTTGTATCTTCTGCATTAGAACAGGCAACAAGAGCGGAAAGAAAAACTAATGATAAAAGGATGCAACTTTTTCTCATATTGGGTTTAAAGTTTAGCACAATTTTATTATGTCGTCATCATTTGAAATTAAATATTTTAAAAATTTTTAATTTTTTTTGGCTAAAATGTTGACATAAGTTTATAAAAATGATATAAATTAAACATCAACTGACGGGCAGTTAGCTCAGCTGGTACGAGCGTCTGGTTTACACCCAGAATGTCGGGAGTTCGATCCTCTCACTGCCCACTCAAAAGCACTTCTTTTCGAAGTGCTTTTTTTTATTTTAAAGTAAAATCAAGAACTCCAGATATTCTGTCGTAGATTCTTGCCAGTTTCGTACCTCCTTGTAACCCGATTGTAAAATACAAAGTTTTTCACTATTATACTTTTATTCAATTCATACAGAAAAATACAGGAAGCAAAAGCTTCGGAGGACTTTGATGAAAGTAAACGCTCTAAAAGGCATGAAAGATATTTTACCAGCAGAACAGAAACTTCGTGATTATGTGCAATCTAAAATACTCGAAACATACAGAGCATCAGGATTTGAACGTATTTCTACACCAATGCTTGAAGATGCAGAAAATCTTGATAAATCTGATGGCGGCGATAACCTGAACCTTATTTTCAAGGTACTCAAACGTGGTGAAAAGCTGGAAGCCGCATTAAATGCACAGACTGTAGAAGAAAAATCACTTTCTGATATGGGCTTACGTTACGACCTTACCCTGCCCCTTTCCCGCTTTTTTGCCGCAAATAAAAATGAACTTCAGTTCCCATTTAAAGTAATTCAGACAGACCGTGTATTCCGCGCAGAACGTCCTCAGAAAGGCAGAAGCCGTGAATTCGTACAGTGTGATATTGATATTTTAGGTGATACATCAGCTAATGCAGAAGTTGAATTAATCGACGTAACTGCAAGAGCGCTTTTAAATATTGGATGTACAGATGAAAGATTTAAGAACTTCACAATCAATATCAATGACCGAAGAATTTTACGCAACATGCTTGAAACAATGGGATTTGCAGCAGAAAGTCTTGATTCAGTTTGTATAACTTTTGATAAACTTGATAAAATTGGTGCAGAAGGTGTAGAGGCAGAACTTAAAGAAAAGGCTTTTCCTGAAAATGCTATAAAAGCCCTGGTAGACTTTATATCAAAAGATTCTGAAATTACCCTTGATGACGTTGCTTCAAAATGTGCAGATGCTTCAATTGCTGATGATTTAAAATACATTATTTCTACTGTAAATAAGATTTCTAACAACAAATATAAAATCTCTTATACACCTAACCTTGTTCGCGGTCAGGGATATTACACAGGAGTTGTTTTTGAAATCGCTAGTCCTGCCTTTTCAGGAGCAGTTGGTGGCGGTGGACGCTATGACAATATGATTGGAAAATTCTTAGGCCAGCAGGTTCCTGCGGTAGGATTTTCAATCGGATTTGAAAGAATTTGTTCTATTCTTCTTGATATTGGATTCAAGATTCCAGATGAAAAAGAAAAATGTGCACTTTTGTATGATGAATCAACAGAATTCCCAGAAGTTATTGCCGCTGCAGAAAAGCTTCGTTCTGATTATTCTGTTTCAATCCTTCACAAAGCAAAAAAGATGGGACCTATGTTTGATATGCTGGAAAAGCAGGGCTATACAAAATTTGCAAGTTTTAAGGACGGGGAATTAAATATTAAATAATGATTGCCCGGACAAGCCGGGCAATGACAGGTAAATATACCTGGCGCTCGACTCGGGCAATGACAGATAAACTGTACCGGCCGATATGCCGGATAACGACATAAGATGGATATTCTGCAATTATGACACTTATTTTTGATATTGGAAACACAAACATTAAATCAGCACTTTTTGACGGGAAAGAACTTTTATACACCTGGAGAATCTCTACAGATCTAAAGAGAACAGGAGATGAATACTTTTCACTGCTCCGCCCTCTTTTCCGCGATGCTGAAATTGATTTTGGTCAGATTAGCACAGTTGTATTAAGTTCAGTTGTTCCGGCTTTAATAGGACCTTTTGTAATTGTTGCTCAGCATATAAATCATAAAAAACCAATTTTAATTGACGCAGATATATATAAAAAGCTTCCGCTAAAAGTACCAGAAACTGCCATTCACGAAATTGGAACAGATTTATATTGTGATGCTCTGGAAGCATGGAGCCGTTATCATTCACCATGTATCATTGCAGATTTTGGAACAGCACTTTCTTTTACAGCCGTTGACCAGAACGGAAGTATTGCCGGAGTTGCCATTGCACCTGGAATAAGAACAGCTTTTAATTCATTATTTAATAACGCCGCCCAAATTCCTGCAATTCCGCTGGATATTCCACCAACAAGTCTTGGTAAAAATACGGTAATTGCCGTACAAAGCGGAATTGTACTGGGATATAAAGGACTTGTAGAAGGCCTGCTATCTCAGATGAAAAAAGACATGGTAAAAGAATGTAAGTGTAATGAATCAGATATAAAAGTGATTGCCACAGGAGGCTTAAACAGTATGCTTTCTCCAATCACAGATGCATTTGACTACACAGACAAAGATTTAACACTCTGCGGAATGAAAAGAATTGCAGACACACTTGCAGATTAAGAGCGTTTAATAAAATCTTCCAGCTGGACACCAGCACCGTTTTCTACGTCGCGGGCAAGTTCAGCTCCAATCAGAGAATCATAAAATTCAGGAGAAATTCCCGGGGAAAGAATCTTCTCTGTGCGAAGAATTTTTATGTCATCTTCACCAATAATTTCACCTTTATTCATTTTGCGCATAAAGTGTAAGCTTCGGTTTGTGCGCCCATAATTGGCTTCTTCTGCAGGAGCAAGTTCTTTTACACCGTTTCCAAGAACAGTTTTTACACGCTCTTCACCAAAGGCTTCACCCAGCTGGGAAATAGCCTTCTGCATGGCAATTTCTTTTCCATAATGTCTGATTGCAGCTTCTGTCTGATGAAGGGAATGAACCATAAGTGCAAACTGCTCTGGTTCCAGCGCAACAGGGTCATCTAGCCCATCTGTCTGGCGGCTAAGGGTAAAATGCTTTTCTATTACGGTTCCCCCGCAGACCAGGCTCAAAACTGGAACAAGAACAGGATCCAGACTGTGATCACTCAAGCCTGTTTCTATACCAAATATAGATGATAGGGTCGAAATTACCTTAACGTTATACTGGTCTTCGGGAGCAGGATAAGATGTGATGCAATGTAAAAGAGAAAGATTTTCTTTTCCCAAAATGCGGATGGCACGGTCTAAATCTGAAAGAGTTGAAACACCTGAAGAAATAATAACAGGAACCTTGTTTCCTGATTGAGTATTGCGGTAATCGCGGAGAGCTTCCAGCATTTTATAATGATTTACCTCTGGAGAGGCAATTTTTACATAATCAGGATTTAAGTCTAATAATTCTTTTAAGCTACGCAAACCAAAAGGCGAACAGCAGAACTTACAGCCTTTTGAATGTACATAATCCATAATATCCTTATAAAAGCTTACAGGACATTCAAGCTGACGAAAACGTTCATAAAGAGGGATATCGCCTGTAGGAAGATGAACTAAACCTGTTAAAGGATGAAGTATTTCATCAGCATAAACCCATTGAAACTTTATTGTATCAGCTCCAGATTCAGCCGCGGCATCAACAAGAGCGCAGGCTTTTTCATAAGAGCCTTCATGAGAAGTACCAATTTCTGCAATAATATTAATTTTACTTTCTTTCATATTCTATTTACTCAAGATTTCTTCTGCAACTTTTTGTGCCTTATATCTGTTGCTGTAAACATTTATACTTATTTCTGAAAGCCAGCCTTTTTCTGTGCAATACCATTTTTCGCCATTTTCATCTTGTCTTTTTCCAATAACCTGCAGAATTTCCCCCTTACGGCAATGCCCCGTAACCGAAGAAGTCCAGTTTGATTCCTTTTTATAAGCAACATATGGTTCTGTAACAACGCACCATTCAACATCAGGAGCAAGAGCCAAAGGGTAAGTATTATCAAATTCAATTATAAGATCTTCATTTTTATGACAAGATGAAAAACAAAGTGTCAATAAAACAAAAAGAATAAATAAAATATCTTTTCTATGTAAAAAATTCATAAAAACTACTCCAATCAGCAATATTTTTTTCTAAGCCAGGCGGCAACATCAGGATAAACAGAAAGATCTGAATCAACAAAATCAAGCTCTGGAATTTCTTCTAAAGAAGCCCAGCGGTAATCATCATGTTCTGTAAGAGTAAAGGCCTTTTTTATACCGTCATGAGGGAAAAACACTTCAAAAACATCCAAAAAACATTTTTTACCTGAATGTTCAAAAGTTCCAGATGTAATTTTTTCTCCGACCTTCACTTCTACACCAAATTCTTCCTGCATTTCGCGGACAATTGCCAGTTCAAAGGATTCTCCCTTTTCAATTTTTCCACCGGGGAATTCCCATCGACCGCCCATGTCTCCTTTCATCTGTCGCTTTGCGATAAAAACTTTTCCATCTTTATATGAAATACAGGCAATGGAACTACTCATAAGCTATCTACCTCTTTACAAAAGCAGAAAGTTCCTTTGAATCATTCTGCGAATCTAAAATAACATCAATTCTTTTTATATCAAAATCTCTGACTTTTGTTCTTACTGCAGATTCTGAAGCAGGATCGGATGTGCCTTCAAGAATTATTTTTTCCTGCACCTGATTATCTGAATTGACAGCAAAAATATTTGCCGTAAAAGGAAGTGCAGAGTCTGCTTTTTTAGGATTTTTAAAGTGACTTTTTATTGTAATATACACTTCTTCTTCGTAAGAAAAAGCTGATAAATCATAAACCACATCATTAATTACAATCTGGTCGCGGCTTCTATTAATTGTAGAATATATCCAGGCAAAAGCAACAAAAAATATAAGAGCAATCAGAATAAAGCGATTTTGTTTTGTAAAAAAGATTTTTATTCCACGGACAGGCTGCATAGAAGAAGGATTTTCATAATACTGCTGAACATTTCTTGGCGCACGGGCAATGCGCTCTTCACGATTATAATAAAAATGAAGGTCGCTTTTTCCTTCAGCAGTTTTTATTTCTTCAACATCTTCAAACATTATTCTGCCCTCAAGTTCTTTTTAATTCTTTAAAATTGCATCAATTAAAGAATCTGTTCGATACCAGACTACCCTTGCCTTTTCTTTTTCAATATAAAGTGCTGTTATTATTCCATCCTGAGAAAGAGACATTGTGTTGTAGAGGATATTATTGTGATTTGCCTTGAAATGACGACGCAAAATTCTCTGATTTTCATTTTGTATCATTTCAATATTAAAACCATCATCATTTTTCAAAATAAAGAACTTCCAGCCGTTTTTTGTTACGCCCAAAAATTCATAGGGAATTCTGTAAGTAAGACGTGAATAATCAGCAACAACAGATTCTTCATAAGGTGGAATTGAAACAGGTTCTTCAAAAATTCCTTCTTCAACATTCAAAGAATAAAGTAAAGTCTGAATATAATTTACACCAGACTGAACTTTTGAGTCTTCATCAACATAAGAAGAAAAATAATCAACCTGAACATAAAGATGATAAGAAGCAGGATCTGGAATTACACCTTCAATTGAAAGATAAACATCTGAATTTTCATTTATACCTTTTACAAGAGGAATATCTTTTTTTGAAACTGGAATCATATACTTTAGGAAGCCTTCTGATGAAAACCAGTAAACAACGGCACCTTCTGTAGATGTACAGACAACAACCAGTTCATCTTTTGATGTGGTGTAAATATTTTTTATATATGGGAAAGGTGTTCCTCCCGGCCCCTGTTGTCCCAGGTATTCAACAAAAGAACCGTCTCTGGCAAATCGAAGGACAGTATTGCTGTAAAGCATTGTGTCATCATCACTTTTTTCCTGACGATCACGGGGAATTGAACAAACTGCATAGATGTATTTTTTAGAATCTACAGCAATTTTTCCAGGATAATCAAAAGGATATGAAATTTCATGGTGAATACTTTTGTCCATGCGTTTTGATTCAGCAAAAAAATCGGCAATTTCTGCATCTTCATTATAAAAAAGTGTAAGGAGATCTCCGTAAGAATTAATCTCCATAATTTTTTTTGCATCACCATCTACAAGATAGAAAAAACCATCCCGCATTTCTATTCCAAACTGAATGTTTCCAATGGAATTTAAATCGGCTGTACTTAGCTGTTCTTCAAATTTTCCGTAAGGAAGAGTAAAGAGTTCTATTTCGCTAATAGACTGAATAGTTTCAGTACGCTGGCAGGAAGAAAAAACAAGTCCTGCTAAAAAAATAATCCCCAAAGAATTTTTTTTCATATTTACATTATATATTTTTCTTGCCCTAAACACAATTATTATAGTAAATTTAAAGAATAAATGTTATAATAATAGAATATTAAATAAGGAAAAAAACAATGTTTATCGATAAAGTTTTAACTGCAATTTTCGGTTCGCAGAATGACCGAGACGTAAAGGCTCTCCGCCCTATCCTTGAAAAAGTAAATGCAAAAGAAGAATGGGCAAAATCACTTAAACCGGAAGAATTCCCGGAACAGACTAAAAAATTTAAGGAGCGCCTGGCTAATGGCGAAACTTTGGATGATATTCTTCCAGAAGCTTTTGCACTTTGTCGTGAAGCCTCATGGCGTGTAATTGGAGAACGTCCATTTGATGTTCAGATTATGGGTTCTATTAACCTGCACCAGGGTAAAATTACAGAAATGAAGACTGGTGAAGGTAAAACTCTGGTTGCCGTTGCACCAGCCTACCTTAACGCACTTACAGGCAAAGGTGTTCACGTTGTAACTGTAAACGATTACCTTGCTGAACGCGATGCTAACAGCCGCCGTCCAATTTTCTCATATCTAGGACTTACCGTTGGGGCAATTCTTTCTTCAATGGATAACGAAGCCCGCAAGGCTGCCTATGCCTGCGATGTAACATACGGTACAAACAACGAATTTGGTTTTGACTATCTTCGCGATAACATGAAGATTGACCTTAAAGATAAGGTTCAGCGTGGCTTTAACTACTGTATTGTCGACGAAATTGACTCTATTTTGATTGATGAAGCCCGTACACCACTTATTATTTCTGGTGCTGGTGAAGATGATACTTACAAGTACCACGAAGTAGATAAATATGTAGACGAGCTTAAGGAAGTTGCAAAGGATGAAAAAACTGGTGAATATCCAGATGAAACCTTTATGACTCCAGAAGAGCGTGCCGCAATTGAAGGTGACTACACAATTGATGAAAAATCAAAGCGTGTATCTTTTACAGACAAGGGTATGCTGCATATCAATGAAATTCTGCACAAGCACAACCTTATTACAGGTTCCCTTGAAGATGAAGAAAACTTTGAATACACCCACTACTTTACTCAGGCCCTGCGCGCTCACCTGCTCTTTCACAATGATGTAGACTATCTTGTTAGAGATGGAAAAGTAGAAATTATTGATGAATTTACAGGTCGTGTTCTTGAAGGCCGCCGTTATTCTGATGGATTACACCAGGCTATTGAAGCAAAGGAGCACATTAAGATTGCCCAGCGCAACCGTACCATGGCTACAATCACCTTCCAGAACTTCTTCCGTATGTACGACAAGCTTTCTGGTATGACCGGTACAGCCGCAACCGAAGCAGTTGAATTCAACAAGATTTATGGTCTGGACGTCGTAGCTATTCCTACAAACCTGCCTGTAGCCCGCAAGGACGAAAACGACGAGGTTTACCTGAACGAACAGGACAAGTGGGAAGCAATTGCCGCAGAAATTAAAGCCGCTCATGAAAAGGGACAGCCGGTTCTGGTTGGTACAGTTTCTGTAGAAAAATCAGAACTTTTGAGTGCCCTTCTTACCCGTAAGGGAATCCGCCATGAAGTTTTGAACGCAAAGAACCATGCCCGCGAAGCTATGATTATTGCCGAAGCCGGTGCAAAGGGTGCCGTTACAATTGCAACAAACATGGCTGGTCGTGGTACCGATATTAAGCTTGGTGGTAACCCTGAATTCCGTGCCCGTAAGCGTGCCGGAACAAATGCCACAGAAGAACAGTACAAGGCAGCTCTTGAAATTGAAAGAGAAAACTGGAAAAAGGATTACGAAGAAGTTCGTGCCGCCGGCGGTTTGTATGTAATTGGTTCTGAACGCCATGAAAGCCGCCGTATTGATAACCAGCTGCGTGGTCGTTCTGGACGTCAGGGAGACCCGGGACGTTCTAAGTTCTATATTTCTATGGATGATGACCTTATGCGCCTCTTTGGTGGAGAACGCATGAAGGTTATGATGAGCCGTATTGGTATGCAGCCAGGAGAACCTATTGACCACCCATGGTTGAACAAGGGAATTGAAAAGGCTCAGCAGAAGGTAGAAGACCGCAACTTTGAAATCCGAAAACATTTGCTTGATTACGACGATGTTCTGAACGAACAGAGAACTGTAATCTATCAGAATCGTGACGAAATTCTTGCTGATAATGAACTTTCAAAGCGTATTATGAACAACGCTATTGATGAAGTTGAAGAAATGTTTGAAGAATATGAAGATGCTGCAAAGCATAACAAGAATTCTTCAGTTCCACTTGCAGAATTGAACGAACGCATTCGCGATACATTTGGAGTACAGCTGCCTGCAGAAAGCCTTACAAAAGAGGCCCTGCTCGCTCATCTTCAGAATGATATTACAGAAAAAGAAACACTTGCTGGAAAGGAAAACTTTAATATGTTTATCCGCTACCAGTATGTTCAGATTATAGACCGCAAGTGGCTTGACCAGTTGGAAACACTGGAAGGTTTGCGCGAAGCTGTAGCCCTGCGTTCTTATGGTTCAAAGAACCCTCTTACAGAATACAAGATTGATGGTTTCAATATCTTTGACCAGATGCTTGAAACTATCCGTAAAACTGTAATGAGCCGTGTATTTAAGGTAAGAATCCAGCTTTCGCCAGAGGCCGCAGAAGCACGCCGACGTATGGCAGAAGCTCAGCAGCGTGGCATGAATGCCCAGCATAACGAAGCTGGCAACACAGCCGCACAGATGGCAGGTTCTAATTCACATCAGCAGGCTGCGGCTCAGGCTCAGCGTAGTGCTCAGTCTTCTTTTAATGGAGACCAGGCTAGAAGACAGGCTGCCGGAAGCGCAATGAATCAGCGTTCACAGGGCGATAACGTAACAGTTCGCCGTACAATGCCAAAGGTTGGCCGTAATGATCCTTGTCCATGTGGAAGCGGAAAGAAATATAAGCAGTGCCACGGAAGATAAAACAATTTGGGAAGTACTTTAATTTAGTTTTGCACTAAAAAAATGGAGGTGCGGAGCAAAGTTCTGGCTGGGAACTGCTTTTTTCTGCAGTTCAACAGACAGGTTTTTGCGGGAGCACCTCCATTTTTTTTATTAACGAATACTTTGAAATTACACCTTCCCAAAACGGTTAAGCGGCCAGAAGCGGAAGACTGGCTTTCCTATGATGTACTTTTTGTTAATGTACTGTGGGGCCATCATAGAATAATACTGAACAGAAGATTTATCATCACTTGTGAGAGCCTTTAAGGTCTGGTTGTTTGCATGGCGCAAATCAAGAGAATTAAAGCGGTTGTCTCCCATCATAAAATAGCAGTTTTTTGGAATGTACTGAGGATTACCCTGGGCATCATTTGCCGGGAAGAGAGGCATGTTTCTTTCATCCAGAAGACTCTGAATGTACCAGTTTAGATTTTCAGCCATTTCATAATACTCGTTAAGTTCTGAATCTGATGAATAAGTAGCAGCACTCGCACTGTTCATAAAGAGTTCTGCATAGCGGACTACAAGCTGTCCAAAAGTAATTTTTGTCATCACATTAAGACGGTAGTTTGATTCTGCATACATATCGCGCACCTGGTCTTTTGCAGGAATCCAGGAGGTTAGAAAATCACTAAACCACTTTGTTCCACCATCCTGAGTAATCACACGGCGGGAAATATCCTGAACATCGCGGAAAAGATAATATTCAAACAAGTCTGGAGCAGTAAATTTGCCATTCAGATTATCCTTAAAGGCAAGATTTTCAAGACGAAGACAAAGAGCCTTTGCCTGAACTGCAGCGGCATCTAAGTCGTAAGAGCGGCGCTTTTCTTCAAAATCAAGCATACGGTCATAATCAGAAGAAGAAAGCGGGAAAGTCTGCACATTCTGACGGATTTTTGCAGGAAGTGCAGAAAGATTCCACATTGCATATTTTTCATCAATTTTAGAAGCTTCGAATTCATCACTGGAAGAAGTGCGGGTATAAAGAACGCCGTCCTGCATTACAAGCTGTTCACCAGGCAAACCTGTAATTCTTTTTACCAGAGGATCAGCTTTGAGTTCGCCATTATCATCTTTATTTAAGTTTACTGTCATAATAGAAAGCATGTAAATCAGCTGACTTGTAACAGTTTTTACTTCAGATTTTCGGTCTATTGTATAGTGGGGATTGCGCAAAACGATTGTATCTCCCCTCTTGTATTTTCTAAAATTAGGAAGACCTACATCTGTAAGAGGAAATTTTGGTCCACAGTCTATTTTTGAAACAAAAGCACGGTCTTTAATCAAAAAAGTTGGAACCATAGATTCTGAAGGAATTTCATAAAGCTGTAAAAAGAAAATCTGGAAAATGAGGATTGTAAAGATAGACCAGACAAGGGCATCTACCCAGCTGGCAGCTTCTGTAAGTATAAAAAGGCCGCCCTTAAACTTTCTTTCCTTTGGAGGAATTGCCCAGCCCTGTACTATTTTTGTGTTTTTCTTTGGATATAAAACACGGCTTGTTAAATAAGACAGAACAAAAATCACAAACCATAAAATAACAGTAATTACATCATACCAGAATGGAGTTCCGAAATTTCCTGCCCGGCGCAGAATAAATGTGATAAAAAGAACATAAGGAAGATATTCCGTAAGCTTTATAACAGCAAAAATTCTTGAACCATCAGTTTTTAGTAAAGTCTTAAAAAGAGAAAGATAAATTACTAAAGCTGTGTAGCAGGCTGCAACAGGAAAGGCCAGAGCTGAAATATCAAAATGTATTGGAAAAAGAAGGAGCGAAAAAAGAAGTGCAGCTCCAAGGTTTATATAGCTTTTATACAGTAAACTTTTATATTCTTTTGTTGTGTTCATATTCATAGTATAGCTTTTTTTAGCCATAATGTCATTCATATAATAAAGAACACATATTTTCTTCCAAAGTTACACAAAAGGCATCAAAGGATTTTTCTTCTCTTATTTTTGCAGCTTCTTTATAAACATCAAGAATTTCTTGGGGCAAGGTATTTACCTCACCTTTTAAGGTTTGAAAAGGAGCATCTGTTTCTAAAAGAAGATTTTTTATTGGAAGACTTTTTACACAATCTATGGCTTTTTTGTTGTTATTCATCAGCTGCTTGCCAAAAGAAAAGAAGGCATTAATCTGATGATTACAAAGACTCAGGGCTTCCCTGGCTGGGCCCATAAAGGAATGAAAAAGGACAGCAGGACATTTTTTAAGTTCTTTTGAATATTCAAAAAGCTTGTGATTGGCCTTTCAGCAATGAACTACAAGGGGCAATTTATAAAAAAGAGCAAACTCCAGCTGAATCTGCCACATTTTTTCCTGCATTACAGAGCTTGCTTTGTATTCGGGGGTAAAATAATCAAAGCCAGCTTCCCCGATTGCCTTTACTTTTCTTTCCTGAATAAGTTTTTCAAGGAAATCTGCAGATTTTTTTATGCTTTCTTCTGTTGAATCTATTGCAGACTGAGGATGCAGGCCGTATGACAAAAAATACTGACTGATAAAGTCACTCTGGATTTCCCATTATTCTTTTGAATGCGCACAAGACAAGGCGGCATATTCTTCATCATTATAAAGAGGAAGATTGCGCTCTAAACACACAGGAAGGTGAAAATGTGCATCAAAAATCATAAAAACTCCTAATGTTATTTTTATTATAACCGAAAATGATAGTAATGTGGGTATTTTAAGTAAAACTCATAAAAACAATCATTTTTTAAGGTGGTAAACCTAAAAATTGCTTTCGCAATTTTTTTAACGGTTTGCTATAGAACACCGGCCGCCCAGGCGGCCTTACACAAGGGAGGAAATGAAAAAATGAAAAGTTACACTCTTAAAAGCATTGGAAAGAACACAGACTACATGACAATCCTGCGTGAAATGGAAGACGGTTTTGTTGTAAAAATCGTACGTGATATGGACGGCTATGAGGATGTAAAAACAGATTACATTTCTCGTGAACTTTTTGACAGCTGCATCCGCACTGGATATCTTACTGAAATCACTGAAACCGTAAAAATGGCAGCTAACGCTTAGAAATATAATACGCTTCCGCTGCGGGGAAGTCTTTCTAAAAATTCACTGAAGCTGAAAATCAGAAAGACTTCCGCTGCGCAATCTTGAAAAGTCATGGGCCAAAGCCGTATAAGAATGTTATTTTATTTTGGCCTTCGGCCCGGCTTTGGAATGACTTTTCAATCTTGCTCCGCTCACGTCATTCTGATTTTCAGTTGCAATTTTTAATCCACTTACGTTCGCACGATTTTTTTTAATTACTTTTATTCAAAAATCTTTTCAACTATATCAATTGCCTGGGTGATTCTTTGAGGTTTTGTTCCAGAGTCTAGCCAGTTTATTTCTACACCCTTCTTTTCCATCATGCGGAACCAGGTTTCCTGGCGTTTGGCAAACTGGCGGATAGCAATAAAAAGCTTTTCGTATAATTCTTCTTTTGATTCAATTTTACCCTGCAGATAAAGAGAACAGAAGCGGTATTCAAGTCCTAGTTTTTCAAGGCGTTCCCAAGTTATTCCAGAATCATGTATTCCCTTCACCTCTTCTATCATGCCGTTTTCAAGGCGTTCTTTTAATCTGATAGAAATATTTTCCCAAAGCTGGGGACGAGGAAGACTTGTGCCAATAATAAATGGTTTTATTTCGGGCCGCTGAACCGAGGTAGATTCAATCCCCTGTTTTTTTGCTTCGATAATTTCAAGAGCTTTTATAACCCGGTCTTTTTCCTGAAGATCGCACAAGGTGTGTAAATCTGGCTGCTCTCGTAAAAGGCGGGCCGCAAGCTCTTCCAAAGGAGTTGCTTCAAGCTCTTCATGCAGTTTTTTATTTTCTGGAAGAATTACAAGCTGATAGTCACGCACAATTGCGTCTAAATACATGCCCGTACCGCCGACAACAACCGGAAGCTTTCCACGAGAGCTGATTTCCTTAAAAACTCTGTAAAAATCCTGCTGATAGTTATAAACATTGTATTCTGCAGGAAGCTCTGTAATATCTATAAGATGATATGGTACAGGCCGGCCGTCCACATTGTACTCATCCAGGTCTTTTCCCGAACCTATATCAAGGTGGCGGTAAGTTTGTCGGGAGTCGGCAGAAATAATTTCACCATTAAAATGGTCTGCAAGGGCAACTCCAATAGAAGTTTTCCCTACCGCGGTGGGGCCTAAAACTATTACGCAGTTGTAATTTGATTTTGACAATTTATTGATTCCTCTCATAGTTTGCCGTCTTGAACACGGCAATGACTGGAATGTTATTATCGGGATTGCCCCGATAATCTTTCTACAAAACCTTACAGATTACACACTTAAGATATTCGCTCTTTGGATAACCGAGCAAAACAGGATGGTCAGGACCAGCCCCACGTTTTTCCAGTATCTGAACACGACGGTGACTGTCCATTGCAGCGTGCATAATCATATCGCAGAACATCTGGCTTTCCATAAAATGTGAACAGGAACAGGTAACAAGAATGCCCCCCTTATTCAAAAGACGCATTGCACGCAGGTTTATTTCTTTGTATCCGCCGTAAGCCTTTTCAATCATCTTTGCAGATTTTGTAAAGGCAGGAGGGTCAAGAATAATTACATCAAACTTCTGGTTTTCGGCTTCATATTTTTTAAGCAAATCAAAAACATCAGCGCAAACAGCAGACATTACCTTGCCGGCCTTGTTCAGTTCAATATTTCTGTTTACCATTGCAACAGCTTCTTCTGAAATATCAGCAGAAATAACTTCTTTTGCGCCACCCTTTACAGCATTAAGACCAAAAGCACCTGTGTGAGTAAAGGTATCAAGAACCCGGCGGCCTTTACAGAAAGAAGCCGCAGCTACACGGTTAAATTTCTGGTCAAGGAAGTAACCTGTTTTCTGGCCATCAGCAATATCTACAGAAAGCTTTATGCCGTTTTCAACAATTGTGATTTTACTTTCGTGCTTTGAACCAAGCCAGCCGGAAACCATTGGAAGGCCTTCCTTCTCACGAACCGGAGCATCACTGCGCTCGTAAATTCCATCAGGCTTGCAGATTTTTTTCAGGGCTGCAAGTAAAGGCTCACGGAAAACTTCGCAAGAAAGTGAAAGGAACTGAACAACAAGAATAACCTTTTTGTTTTCTGTACAGAAACGTTCACAAATAAAGCCTGGTATTAAATCAGCTTCCGCAAAAATAAGGCGGTAAGAATCCCCTTCTTCAAAATAAGCATGGCGCAAACCTGCAGCCTCACCCACTCTGTGTTCCCAAAATGCGTCAATATCTTCATAAACATTAGCTGCATTTTCCTGAGCAAAAATGCGGACTGTAATTTTAGATTTCTTATTTAAGATTCCAGTGCCTAAAAATCCCCCGGCCTTAGAATAAACTTCAACCGGACTTCCGTCTTCAACTGTACATTCAGAAAGAGACTCGTGTTTCCATTCTTCTTTTTCCGTTTTTCTATGCTTGATATAGGAAATTTCGTTATTAAAAACCCATGGAAAACCCTGCTGAATTTCTTTCTCTTCGTTTTTATTCAAAAATACTCTAGGATAAATCATAACCCCAATTATATGGAAAAATATAAGTTTCCTCAATTAGAATTTTGATATATAATTCTAGCATGCTTTTTATTTTTGATATGGGTGGAGTTGTTACAACCACCTTCCAGATGAACAAAATTTACGAACAATTGAATATCACTAAAGATGATTTTTTTGCGATTTGCAGGCTAAAAGATGATGATATATGGAATAAACTTGAAGTGGGAAATATTACTGCAGCTGATTTCTGGAAGGAATTTAATACACGGGTAGGAAAACTACAACGAACCTTTTACGATGGTATTATTCAGATTGGAGATTTAATTAAACTGGATACTAATTCTGATATTCAGGAAATTCCGCTGGTTACTCATGATCTATTCAGAATGTTTTTTCACCCGGTTCTGAATAAAGAAACTGTTGAACTCATAAATGAATTACGCAAAAAGCACCGGGTAGTCTGCGGAACAAACACAATTCAAAGTCATTGGGAAAATCATCTTGAACGAGGTGATTATACTTATTTTGACCAGACTTATGCTTCTAACAAAATTGGAGCAGCAAAACCGGATACAGAATTTTTTAAGGTTATTCTGGAGGCTGAAGGCTACAAGGCTGAAGAAGCATTTTTTACTGATGATAAAATAGAAAACTGTCAGGCATCAGCTTCACTTGGCATAAATGCCATTCAGTTTACTTCCGCCAGCGACCTGCGTAAAAACTGGGAAAAATATATTTAATTAATCTGATTTTGGAGTCTCTTTGATTGTTTTAATTCACTCTGAATATCATAAAGACCATCCAAAACGACTCCCTGAGGATAAAGAACATAAACGTCTTTCATAAGGCTTTCTGCATCCTCATATTTTCCCATGGCTTCCAAAAGAAGAGCGGCATTGTAACCTGCTACAAGGGCGTTTGAAGTACGGTAGATTTCGTAGAATTTTTCGTAGCTTTCCTTAAAATATCCGTCGCGTGCAAGATTATCAGCGGCTTTTAATTCAGGATCTTTTGTCTTGTCTTCCATCAATGTAATAGACTTTCTGATAACATAAGGCTGCAAATCTCGCAGAATATTACGTGCAATTCGGCTTAAATCGTGATCAATCATACTGTAAGCAGACGGAAGTGAAGATCTGTGGTCATAACGAGAAGAACTTTCACGAATGGAAGCCCGGTCGTAAGAAATAATTTTATTTGTCTTGCTGTCTACTACCTGATAGCGGAATTCCATTTTTACATGGCGCACATAGTATTCTTCAACTATATACTTTGTTTTGGTAGAAGAAATTTTTGAAACAGATGTAATTGGAGAATCATCATCATCGTCGTCTTCTTCAACCTTTTTTCTAACAATTTCCTTATCATCATCAATATCAAAATAAACAACCTCACCGGTAAGGTAAACATCGGCAGGAATAGATGAAGAATTATTTATTGCAGACAGAACTGCTTTTGCACTTACTACATCAACATAAGGAGATGTCATAAGTCCATTTTCAATTTCATCATGAAGAAAATTTACACAGCGTCTTTCTTCAGGTGCGGAACGGTCGAACATTCTGAAAAAATCTGAAATAACAATAACCACTCCATTTGAAGGCTCGTATACACCATAATAATCACTTGGCTTAAAAGGAAGAACAGAAATTGTTTTTGCTCCATTTAAATCTAATTTGGCAGGACGGGTAACATTTACAGAAAGCGTAGTAGCACAAGAAAGAATTACTGATAAAAAGATTAGGCTAAATAAGAGTTTTAATAAATTCTTCATGTTCTAGATTATATGACGCTATCCTATTATAATCAAGCAATATGAAAACTGACGGAATTATACTTGATATAGACGGGACAATCTGGAATACAACACCAATAGTTGCAAAAGCATGGAATTCTGCGATTGAAGAAATCTGTCCTGCACTTCCAAGAGTAACTGCTGAAATTCTGCAGACTCAGTTTGGAAAACCCATGAATGTAATTGCTGCTAATCTTTTTAAGGGAATTACAGATTCTGAACGAAAACAACTTCTGGAAGAATGCTGTATAAGGGAACAAAAAGCAATTGCTGAAAATGAAAGTGATATCACCTACCCTTATGTTGTAAATACGATAAAAGAACTTTCCAGGAAATATAAAATATATATTGTAAGTAACTGTCATGACGGCTACATTGAACTTACTGCCCGAAAAAACAAAATTACGGACCATATCAGCGATTTTGAATGTTATGGCCACAACGGAAAGGCAAAGGCAGAAAACATTTCGCTTCTGGTAAAAAGAAATAATCTGAAATTCCCGGTATATGTAGGAGATACAGAGGGTGATATGGAGGCCTGCCAGAAAGCCGGAGTGCCTTTTATCTGGGCAGCTTATGGTTTTGGTAAAAATCTGGATGAAGATAAACTTGCAGGTAAAATAGAAGTTTTTTCAGAGCTGCTAAAGCTTGTAGATTAAGTTATATTTTCATTTTTTTTATTTTGTGCTATACTTCGGAAGTAAAAAAACGAGATGATTCTTCGTGCTTTTACCTCCGGTTTTTCAACCGCCGATTAACTTATCTTACTTTCGCGATGATTCAGCGAATAGGAGAAAACAATGAATATTGTTGTAATGGGTGCCCAGTGGGGTGACGAAGGAAAAGGTAAAATTGTAGATTACCTTGCACAGGATGCTAAATACGTCGTACGTTTTGCCGGCGGCGCAAATGCAGGTCACACAATTGTTGTTGATGGAAAGAAATATGCTCTCCATCAGGTTCCGTCTGGAATTCTTTATCCAGAAAAGTCAGTTTTCCTTGGAAGCGGTATGGTAATCGATCCAGAAGCTCTTTTTAAGGAACTTCAGATGCTCAAAGACAACGGAATTAACTGGGAAGGTCGTGTATTTATTTCTGACCGTGCACACCTTACACTTCCTGGCTACCGTGAAATGGACAAGGCTCGCGATGCAGCCCGCAAACGCCCAATCGGTACAACAGGACGCGGAATCGGAACAACTTATTCTATGAAATCTGAACGTGATGGTATCCGTCTTGCAGATTTGGACTGGGATGAAAAGTGGAACGACCTTGAAGACGAAGACAAGAAATTCCTGGAACAGTACAAAGATCAGCTTCTTTCTATGCGCGTAAACATCGCTGCAAAAATGTACGAATTCCGCAACGATAATATTCTTTTTGAAGGTGCTCAGGGAGCTATGCTTGACCTTGATTCTGGTACATACCCATATGTATCATCTGGTGCAAGCTGTTCTGCAGGTGCCGCTACAGGTTCTGGAATTGGACCAAAAGCCTTGGACAAGATTTACGGTGTATTCAAGGCTTACGAAACTCGTGTAGGAAACGGTCCAATGCCATCTGAGTTTGATGCAGATACAGAAGGCGAACTCTGCGACTATGTACGCAACACTGGAAACGAATTTGGTGTTACAACAGGACGTCCACGCCGCTGCGGTTACCTTGACCTGGTAGCTTTGCGCTATGCCTGCCATGTAAACTCAATTGATAACCTTGTACTTACTCACCTTGATATTTACGATGACATGAACGAAATTGAAGCTTGTGTTGCTTACAACATTGACGGAAAGATCGTAACAGACTTCCCTGCTTCTATTCCAGAACTCAACCGTGCAAAACCAGTTTTGCAGAAGTTTGCAGGCTGGAAACAGTCTATTAAGGAATGCACTTCTTACAAGAAGCTTCCAAAGGCTGCCCGCGACTACGTTGAATTTATTGAAGACTTTACCGGTACAAAGGTTGGTATTGTTTCTGTAGGTGCAGACCGCAATCAGACTTTTGTTCGTGAAAAGATCTGGCGCTAACCGATTAGTCTAAGGACTGGCCGAAGGCTACCTGCCCGCTACAATGGGCAGGTTTGAAGCCTTAAAAATCAGGAGTTGCAGTGAACAGAAAGTTTATTCTCCATACTCTCAGCTTCATTCTTTTCACTGCCATTTTTTTTTCCTGCACAAGTAACAAGCTTTCTGAAGAAAGCCAGGCAGAAACGCTTCCCGCACCCCCACAAATAAAATCCGAAGAAAAAACATCAAGTCTGACAATAACCTTTGCCGGCGACATAATGGCCCACACGCCAAATCACGAAATTTCAAGCTATGATAAAATCTGGAAGGATGTAAAACAATATATTGAAAGTTCAGATTTAGCTTTTGGCAATATTGAATCTCCGGTAGATGCCTCAAAAGAAGTTTCTTCTTATCCAAACTTTAATCTGCCGCCAAGTTATGTTCAGGCAGCCATTGATGCAGGCTTTGACGCCTTTTCTCTTGCAAACAACCATTCTAATGACCAGGGAGCAAGCGGAATAGCAGAAACAATTATAACCTGCGAAAAATTAGAAAAGGAAAACAAGGCAAAAGGAAAAAACGTTTATTTTTCAGGCTTAAGAAAATCTAAGGAAGACTCTTACACATATAATCTTATAGAAAAAAACGGCTGGACAATTCTTTTTCTTCCGGTCACAGAAATTTTGAACTACCCCTATAAAAATCAGTGTATAAATTTTGTTTATCATACAGAAAAAGAACGCAAAGAATTTATTGAATATTGCAGAAAACTTAGAAAAGAACACCCCTGTGATTTATTCATCATTTCAATGCATGCAAACGAACCTGAATATACAAGAAACATAACAAAACATCAGAGAGAATATTATCACGCGCTTTTAGAAGTATGCGATGTTGTGTGGGCAAATCATGCTCACATCATAAAAGACAGAGAAATAGTAAATGATGAAAAAACTGGCCGCCAGAAACTTATAATGTACGCAAACGGAAACACAATAAGCGCCCAAAGAACCCGCCCGGAACTGGATTCAAAAAATCCGATTGGAGAGAGGGACAACACTGGAGACGGTCTTTTATATCAGGTAACATTTTCAAAGAATGAAAAAAAGTGCTATAATGAAAATGGTGAACGAGAAGATGCCGTAAAAATCACTTCTGCTAAACCAATTTTTATAACAACGTATATAAACACCGCCTGGGAATTCGTTATAAAGCCTCTTAATCAGGAATTTGTTGATTATCTGCAGGAGGCTGGAAGAAGCGACTGGAAACAGTACATTGAGCGGCGGATAAAAATAAATAATGAATACACAAAGGATATTACAACATGGCAGTAGATTATAAATCGCTCCCGGTTTACGCACAAAAACAAAAGATTTTGGAATGTATGGAAAGCAATCAGGTAGTGATTGTTGAAAGTCCTACAGGTTCGGGAAAAACAACTCAGATTCCAGTAATTTTATATGAAGCAGGATATGCAACAAACGGCATGATTGGTGTAACTCAACCCCGCCGCATTGCAGCCCTTAGCGTTTCAGAATTCATTTCAAAGCAGCTTGGCACTTCATATCCGGGGCTTGTCGGCTATAAGATGCGTTTTGAAGACTACACAAATGCCGATACCCGCATAAAAATCATGACAGACGGCATCTTGCTGCAGGAAATGAAGCTTGATCCATGGCTTTCAAAATACTCTGTGCTTATGATTGATGAAGCACATGAACGCAGTCTGAACATTGACTTTGTGCTTGGACTTGTAAAGCGTGTTTTGAAGGAAAGAAAAGATTTCCACGTAATTGTAAGCTCTGCCACAATGAATACTCAGGCTTTTTCTGATTATTTTGACGGTGCCCCAATAGTTTCGATTGACACAATCACCTACCCGGTTACTGTTATTTACGACCCTATTGAAGGGGGAATTACAACGGCAACTCAGGCAGGATGCGACAATATTTTGAATAAGATTCGAAATACGGTTGACCGCGTTCTTGACAATGATGAAGACGGCGGCATTTTAATATTCCTGCCGGGTGAAAAGATAATAAAAGACTGTGTAGACAATCTTTCACGGGCTCCTTTTGGCCGCCGCCTGCATATTCTGCCCCTGTACGGAAGACTTTCGAAAGAAGAACAGGAACGCGTTTTTGAGCCCGCCCCGGAAGGAAAGCGCAAGGTAGTTATTTCAACAAATATTGCAGAAACTTCCGTTACAATCAGCGATATTACCACGGTAATTGATTCGGGCTTGTGCAAATTAAACTTTTACAGTCCGCGAACCTTTACTTCAAGCCTGATTGAAACTCCAGTTTCAAAGGCAAGCTGTAACCAGAGAAAAGGTCGTGCAGGCCGTACTCACGAAGGAACCTGTTACCGCCTTTACAGCCGCCGAGACTTTGAAACCCGTCCTGAATATACAACCGAAGAAATTTACCGCACAGACCTTAGTGAAGTAGTTCTTCGCATGAGTGAACTGGGCATAACAGACTTTTATGGCTTTGATTTTATTGCAAGCCCAGGCCGCGAAGGCATTATTGGTGCAGTTGATACTCTTAATATGCTTGGCGCCCTGGACAACGACAATACTCTTTCTGCAATAGGAAAGATGATGGTTTACTTCCCGCTGGAACCAAGAATAAGCCGAATTATTGTTGAAGCAATTATGCGTTATCCTGATTGTATGGAAAATGTTCTGATTGCTTCATCATTTCTTTCTGCGAATTCTCCTTTTATTCTTCCTCCAAATGAAGAAATGGAAGCAAGAAAGGCACATCACCGCTTTCAGGATATCCAGGGAGATTTCTGTACTTATCTGAACCTCTTTAGAGCCTTTACCCAGACAGATAACCGCGAAAACTTCTGCAAGAAGAATTACCTTGATGAACGGGTAATGGCGGAAATTGAAAACATAAAGCTGCAGCTTACAGAAATTGTCGGCGACAAGATGGGTATTCCAATCACTTCTAAATATGGTGATATGAGCGATTATTTGTGCTGTATTGCAGCCGGTATGATTCAGTTTGTCTGCGTTAGAACAGGCCGAGAAAGTTACAGGAGCCTTACTGCAGACCATATCTGTATTCACCCGGGCAGCGTAATGTTCCGCCAGAATCCGGTATTTATTGTGGCAGGAGAAATTGTAAGAACCAGCCGCATATTTGCAATGAGCGTTTCTCCACTTACAAGACCAATGCTCGATTCAATTTCTCCAAGTCTGTATGAAAGACTTATGGCTTGTAAGAAAGGTCGGGATATAGAAAAAGAAATTATCCGCCAGCCAAAAGAAAGCAAAGGCAAAAAATCACAGAAAGCAGCGGAAGCAAATCCGCCGGCAGCAGATGCACTTTCACTTGGCGGAACCTATTTTGATACAAAGAAAATTAAGGGAAAGAAAACAGCCCTTCTTCCGCTTGAACAGTTTATTGAAGCACTTGAGGCTGAAAATGATAAGGGAAAGCTCGCAGCCTGTGGCCCGATGAGGGCATCTATTTTAACTCGCGATGGCGGTTCACTCTTAAGCGGAGAAAAACTTTCGCTTATTATTGAACTTGCAAAAGAACTTGACCTGCGCCCACTGCCAGAAAAGAAGTGGAACCGCAAGATGAATGTTGATGTAAACGAACCTGTTCAAAAAGAACAGCTGATTGATTCTCTGGAATGGTGTTTACACACAGCAATTGCAAAGCAGAAAGGTAAAGAATACGGCTTTATCACCCTTTATAATAACGGAAACGGCTCTTACTGGTTCAAGGTTTCAAGAGGATTTTCTACTGCCCTGATGGAAACTCATGCCAGCCTTGAAAAACTGATTGAAGAAAACGTTGAATTTACAGAAGAAGAAAAAGAGAGAATTAACAAGTCACTTGCCCTGGTAAATAAGCTTTACGGCTAGTCAGCAATATCGAGCATTTTTTTGATGCGAGTTCTTATGCCGGAATTTGTTTTTTTATCAGCATAAAGCTCGCGCATTTTGCTTTCGGCAGAAGAGAACTTGTTTGTTTTATACATATCCAGACCAAGCCCGATTGTTGTCGCATCTTTAGACGAAAGATATTTTAAGCAGACTTCTTCATACTGAGGTCTTTTATATTTTGCAAGTTCTTTTCCAATTGCATGACGCAAATCTTTTCTTCGGTCGTCATCCAGGCAGGTATTTGCCAGTTCCAGAATTTCCTTTTCGCCCACCTTTCCATCAAGCAACAGAACCTCTATAACCTTTTTCTTGGTAGAATCTCCCACCTTCTTTTCTGTTACCTGAGAAACAAGGAATTCATTACCCTCTTTTGTGTCTAAAGCACCAATTGATTTTATACTTTCTTCTTTTATCACCTTTTCGCTGTCATTTTTGGCACGGTAAATTAAATATGGAATCGCATCAGTGAGCTTCATTTCTTTTACAGCTTTAATTGCTTCCTGACGTACACGCCAGTGCTCATCACGGATTCCCTGAACAACAGTTTCTTTTGCCTCAACAACATCTGTAAAATTCATAAGACCTTTTATTACATATTGTCTGAGGTTAGGGTCTGTAGCATTAAAGGCCTGAATTAAAACAGGAACAGCTTCTTTTTTTCCCATAAGACCAAGAGATTCAGCCGCGTACATACGCACGAATGTGTTTTCATCCTCATCTTCCAGAACATCTACAAGATAATCGTAAGTTTCTACAGCATGCATTTTACCGCTAGTTCTCATAAGAATCTGACGCTGAGCATCACTTAAATCATCTCTATCCAGATATTCCATGAGGAAAACCGCTTCACCCGGTCCACCAATTTCGCCCAAAGTAGAAATTGCATCGTTAAAATAGTTTTCATTTTCTCCTTCAATAAGAGAAATAACAGCCGGAATAGCAGCCTTAGTTTTTACCGCAGAAATATACTGAAAACAGGCTTTAACAAGTTCGTTTGTTTCATCATAAGGATCGTTTAAAAGATTTACAGCAAAATCTTCAAGACAAGGATCTTCCTGCTTGGTAAAATAATTTAAAATTTTTACTTTAATTGTGTTATTTTTTGAAAGTTGAAAAACATCGTAAAGTTCTTCTGAAAAACGAGGGTCTTCATCTTTTATAAGATTTTCTACAAGCTCTGAAATTTCAGAAGGAATTCCATATTTAATAGTGTTCCGGTATTCTTCAGCAGTTTTGTCGTTTTCATCTTTTTCTGCAGCTTCTTCTGCTTTTTTTGCATCAGCCATTTTTGGCCTCTTTGGGGCAGGCACTTCTGCAATTCCGCCCTTTGTTGCTTCTACAGATGATTTTCTGGCAGGCTTTTCTTCATCTTCATCATCAAGACTTTCACTTTCCGAAAAATCAGCAGTTTCCGCAGCAGCTTCTGTGACACTTTCTGAATCAGTTTTTGTGTCTTCATCAGCAAATGGGTCCTCTTCCGGCACTTCAGTTTTTTCTAATTCAGAAACTCCGTCATCAGGCATATCAAGACTGAACAAGGGGTCTACAGTAAGGTCGCTTTCACCATCCAGGCCCACAGCATCTTGAGCACAGATATTTGCAAAAAGAGAAAAAGCAACTGTAAGAAAAGCAAAAACTTTTTTCATCTTGAGTTTAATCATCACACACCCTCATGAAATTTGTCAAGAAATTCTGTTTTGTACTGCTGGAAGCGGTCTTCATCTATAGCAGTGCGTATTTCTTTGAGCATTGTATTTAAAAAATAAAGGTTATGATAGCTTGCTAAAATTGAACTGAGGATTTCCTGTTCCTTAAACAAATGGCGCAGATAAGAACGCGAATATGTTCGGCAAACCTTACAGTCACACTCTGGATCAACTGGTCCGAAATCGTGAATCCAGCGTTCCTGCTTTATACTAAGCATGCCTCGGCGGGTAAAATATGAACCGTTACGGGCATTACGAGTTGGCAAAACACAGTCAAACATATCAATGCCGGCTTCAACCGCATCAAGAATGTATTCCGGAGTTCCAATTCCCATAACATATTTAGGCTTGTCTTCCGGCAGAAATGTCACGGTATAATTCAAAAAGCGCTTAAATTCTGCAGGAGGCTCCCCTACACTAAGCCCGCCGATAGCAATACCAGCCCATTCCATTGAAGAAACAAACTCTGCACTTTTCTGGCGCAAATCTTCAAAAAAGTTTCCCTGAACAATCGGGAAAAGCAGGCCTTTATAGCCGTTTTCGCGCTGGATTTCCCATTCTTTGCGGGCACGAAGCAGCCAGTCACTTGTAATGCGCAGAGCCTTTTCAGCTTCCTTGCGTTCTACTCCCCAGCCGGAACAAACATCCAGCTGCATCTGAATATCTGAATTAAACTTTGTCTGAGTCTGGACAACGTTTTCAGGAGTAAACATGTGGTAACTTCCGTCTATATGACTCTGAAAACGCACACCCTGGTCTGTAATTTTACGCAGTTTAGAAAGTGAAAATACCTGGAAGCCGCCCGAATCTGTAAGAAAATTCTTTTTCCACTGAGAAAAACCGTGCAAGCCGCCTGCTTCTGCAATAAGGTCAGCGCCAGGACGCAAAAACAGATGGTAGGTATTAGCAAGGATTATGTCAAAATCAATTTCTTCCAGAAAATCTTTTGGCATTGCTTTTACAGTTGCATTTGTTCCAACTGGCATAAAAACCGGAGTACGAACATCTCCATGAGGCAAATGAAGTGTTCCTGTACGAGCCTTTCCATCACTAGATTTGTGTTTAATATCAAAATATTTTAAAACTTCACTCATTTTCTACCTCACTATGTCCGTGAATACCGCAATAAAATAATACTTGCGATTGTATAGAATATTACAGGGAACCAAGCCCCCATAAATGGCGTAATATATCCATGTTTTGCAAAAACCATTGTAACCATCATTGTAACATAAAAAAGTACCGATGCACTTATGCAGGATGCAAGACTGATTAAAAGAACATTTTTCTTTGTTTTACCAGTAAGCCCGATAGAAAGAAATACGACGATAAATACAATAAATGGGAAGGCAAACTTTTTGTAATATTCAGAAAGCTGCTCATGGTAAGGAAGTCCCGCCTTTTTAAGGTGAGAAATATACACTTTTGCATCTTTTGCAGAAACTGACTGAATATCAACATTCGTCTTACGGAAAATTGTGTATGATTCAGTAAGTAAATCTGTGTATTTTTTTTCAGGATTTCCTACTTCAAACTTTTCTCCAACCGGAGTGTATTGCACCGCCCCCTGCAGGTTCCACCTTTCATTCGTTTCGTCCCAGAAGGAAGTTGAAGCAAAAACAATGGCCTGCAGATTTTTTTCTTCATCCCGGAATACAAAATATGCATCAGAAAGTTTTTTTGAAGATTCAATATAACGTCTTGCCTTGTAAATTATGCGGCCGTTTGCAGAAAGAACAATTACATCAGTATTATTTTCATTTGTTTTTTTATTCAGCAGCTTATCCTGCAAACTTGTTTTTTTCTCATAAGTCTGAACAACAAAGTGATTTTCAAAAAAGAAAAGCCCGAAAGAAAGCACCACAGAAAGAATAAGAACAGGCAGCGTAAAGCGGAAAAGCGAAACTCCCGAGGCAAAAAGCGCTTCCAGCTCATTATTGGCATACATATCACTAAGGCTGTAAGAAGTAGAAAAGAGGATTGCAACAGGAACCGCGTACCAGATGGTTTTAGGTATGTAATAGAGCATAACCATCACAATATCGTGTACAGATACGTTATTTTGAAGGTAAGTTGCAATATGCATAAAAAGATCAACCAGATTCAAAACAAGGGCAAAGAAAATCATTGCACCCAGAAAAAGAGGAATTATTTTTTTGTATAAATAAATTACAAGCTTCATAAAACCTACTTTTTAATCAGAATTACCAGAAATAAAAGTGCAAAGAATCCAATTACAAAGTTTGGAACCCAGATACACCAGAAAGCATTCAAACCGACCCTCTGAACAAAGAGCTGGCCCATAATTTGCATAGCCCAGTATAAAACGCAGACAACGAGTCCCAGAAAGAGTCCTATTGTCTGTCCGTTGTGCTTACCAAAAAGAAAGGCAATTGAAAATGCGAAAAAAGCAAAAAAGATAGAACCAAAAGGCAGTGAGAATTTTTTGTGATATTCCATTACCCAAAGATTCAGGCGGCGCCTTAAAGACTTATCTTTCTGAGCATCGGCTCGCATTTTCTTTATTGTTTTTGTAAGGTCGTAAGTTGTCATTTCTCGGGCAGAACGATTATTATTTCCAAGAAGAGTTGTATCAAAGATGTTTAGAATCGATTTTTTGGAATTCATTACATCATATTTTCTTCTGTTATTTTTTTCTATAGAAAGTACAGTTGAATCATTCATATCAAACTGCATCAAGACACCTTCACTTTTTGCCCCCTGCAGGCTTGATTGGCCCGCAATAATAAGACGGTCGCTATCATCTTTTGAGTCAAAAATGATTAAATCAGAAACGGTATTTCCAGAAACTTCACCAATTACTACATTTGAAGAATCAAGTGATTTAACACTATTAGATTCCAGTTCAATAGTCGGTGTAGAATTCATAATTTCGCGCATAAGTCGGTTGTATTTTATAGTTCCAAGAGGCAAAAGATAGTCGTTTACAAAAAAAGAAGCAATTGAAATAGCAAGTCCAAGAATTGCCGTAGGAACCAGAATCCTGATAAAAGAAAAACCTGCGGCCCTGAAAATCAGGATTTCGTTATTACTCATCATACCGCCAAGGCTCATAAGAAAACCGACCAGAGTGGCAAATGGTGAAGACTGAGCAATAATAAAAGGAAGACTGTAAAACATAATCCGCATTACATCTGTAAAAGGAGCAGATTTAGCAAGCAGGTCTTCTACGGTAAGGAGAATCTGATTTACAAAGAAAATCATAAAGAAAAAAAGGAAGCTTACCAGAAAGTAAAGAAACAAATCTTTGAATATATACTTAATAAGGATATGATTTTTAAGCTCGCCTTTTTTAAAAACCTTAATCTGAATAAAATTATGTGCCTTTATAACATGTCTTACAAAAGGAAGTTTTGAAAAAGCTATCAAACGATTTTTTACAGAGGCCTTAAATTTTTTAATCAGATTGTGAAAAGTCATTTAGATTTATACTCCAGTGGAGCCGAATCCCCCACTACCGCGTTCTGTTTCAGAAAGTTTTTCTGCGGCAACAAAAAGAGCCTGAGTAACAGGAGCAATAATTATCTGGGCAATTCTATCTTTATTGTGAACTGTAAAATCTTCTTCACCAAGATTAATAAGAATGATTTTAAGCTCGCCGCGGTAATCACTGTCGATTGTGCCGGGTGTATTCAAAACTGTTATGCCGTTTTTTGCGGCAAGTCCAGAACGAGGGCGCACCTGGATTTCATATCCTTCCGGGATTTCAAAAAAAAGTCCGGTTGGAATTATTGCACGCTTTCCTACTGGAATTACAAGGTCATTTTCTATATTTGCACAAACATCGCAGCCTGCACTGCCGGGTGTTTTGTATTCAGGAATAACCGCGCCAGCTGCGGCAATATATTTTACGTTGATTTTATTCATAAGAAGATTATAACAAAAAAAAGCGCAGCCTACAACAGACTGCGCTTTTCTCATGAAAATCTTATTTCGGCTTATTTCTGCTCATCAAGAGCATGTCGCTCGCATTCGCGAGCGTATTTCATTTATTTCTGCTCATCGAGCGCATCGATATAAGAAAGGTTCAAACGGCCCTGCTTGTCTACTTCAAGCAGCTTAACAGGAATTACCTGACCTTCTTTAAGAACATCAGTTACCTTGTTTACACGCTGTTTTGAAAGTTTAGAAATGTGGCAGAGGCCTTCTTTTCCAGGTAAGATTTCTACGAATGCACCAAAGTCCATAATGCGTTTTACAGTTCCCTGGTAGATTGTTCCTACTTCTGGATCTTCTGTAATACCCTTTACAGCCTTCTTAGCAGCTTCTGCTTTTTCTCCATTCTTAGAGTAGATTGTTACAGTTCCGTCATCATCAGTGTTGATTGTTACATCATACTGAGCACAGAGAGCCTTAACATTCTTTCCGCCAGGTCCAATGAGAGCGCCAATCTTGTCTACAGGAATCTTCATAGTGAGAATCTGTGGAGCGTTCTTAGCAAGTGGAGCCGGCTTGTCGATGCACTTCTCCATAATAGAAAGAATGTGGAGACGACCCTGACGAGCCTGTTCCATAGCCTTCTTCATGATTTCAGTTGTTACACCGGCAATCTTAATATCCATCTGGAAACCGGTAATACCATCTTTAGTTCCGGCTACCTTAAAGTCCATATCACCAAGGTGGTCTTCTTCACCAAGGATATCGCTCAAAATCTTATAGCGGCCATAAGGATTGTCTCCCTCTGGTTCTGTGATAAGACCCATAGCAATACCGGCAACCATCTTCTTCATTGGAACACCGGCAGCGAGCATACAAAGAGTACCACCACAAGTAGAAGCCTGAGATGATGAACCGTTAGATTCCATGATTTCAGAAACTACGCGGATTGTGTATGGGAATTCTTCGCGGCTTGGAACCATTGCAGCGAGTGAGCGGCGAGCCAGGTTTCCGTGACCAATTTCACGACGACCTGTTGTGAGCTTACCAGTTTCACCAACTGAGTATGGTGGGAAGTTATAGTGGAGAATGAAGTGCTCGCTTCTGTCTCCATCGATATCGTCATAAGACTGTTCGTCCATTGCAGTACCAAGTGTACATACAGCAAGAGACTGTGTTTCACCACGAGTGAAAAGTGCACTTCCGTGTGGAGTTGGCAATACGTTTATTTCACAAGTGATTGGACGGATTTCATCAACCTTACGGCCGTCAACACGAACTCCATCGTCAAGAATAGACTTGCGGAGAAGCTTGTACTGAATGTCGTCCATCAAAGTACAGAAAAGCTTTGCCTGAATAGGGTCAGAAAGCTGTTCAGCATATTTTGCAGCGAGGTCTCTCTGAACCTGAGAAATTGCCTTACCGCGTTCAATCTTGCTACCCTTGAAGCATGCTTCCTTAAGAAGTGGAGTTGCTTCAGCTTCAATAGCCTCAGCGTTGTCCAATGTTACATCAAGAGGGTTCAAAGGAAGCTTTTCCTTACCAGCCTTCTTAACAAGTTCTTCCTGCAAGAGACACATATCAGTAATGAACTTCTGAGCGCGCTCCAAAGCTCCGAGCATCAATTCCTCTGAAACTTCGTTAGCACCACCTTCTACCATTGTAAAGCCGTCTTTAGTTCCGGCAACAACGATTTCAAGGTCGCCCTTTTCAATCTGTTCGAATGTAGGGTTGATAATGTATTCACCATTTAAGTATCCAACACGGCAGGCAGCAACAGGTCCATGGAATGGAATATCAGAAATACAAGTTGCAGCTGATGCAGCGATTACGGCAAGAATATCCTGAGTGTGAACACCATCGCAAGAAACACAAGTTGGAACAATCTGAAGTTCATGTCCAAAGCTTGGTTCAAAAAGAGGACGCATTGGGCGGTCAATAAGACGGCTAACCAAAATTTCCTTATCCTTAGGACGTCCTTCACGTTTTACAAAGCCACCAGGAATTTTTCCGGCAGCATAGAATTTTTCGTTGTACTCAACAGTTACAGGAACAAAATCCTGACCTTCTGTAACAGCAGACGAAGCACAAATAGTTGCAATAATAGCGGCTCCGCCCCACTGAGCGTAAACACATCCATTAGCCTGTTTACCGATTTTTCCAGTTTCGAGGATGAGATCGGCATCTCCAAGTTTGTAGGTTACTCTTTCTACAGACATCATTTTTCTCCTACACACGTCACTACATCCGACGCGTGTTTTTTTCTATTTATTAGTAAAACTAATATGCAAAGTTAAAGATATTTAATTTTAATCCATAAATGGATAATAATCAATGGAAGATTTTTGAAGATTCAAGGCAAACTCATTTTATGCCAATTAGCAATGTTCACAAGCTTTTAAAGCATTTAGTTTATAGTTTGAATCTTTCCACATCAGCATGTAAAATTAAGGAATATGACAACTAGAAACATTGTGGTTCTGCCCTATGACCAAAAGTGGCAGCAGAATTTTTTGGATATTAAAAATGAACTGGTGGCGGCACTTGAAATATCACCGGAACATGGGGCGCTCGCTCTGGCAATCGAACATGTCGGAAGCACTTCGGTTCCGGGCCTTTTTGCAAAACCAATTATTGATATTGATATAGTTGTTAAGGCCTGTGATGTTGAGGCTGCGATCCAGGCTTTGGCGGGTATAGGCTACAATCACGAAGGAAATCTTGGAATCACTGGGCGAGAAGCTTTTGGTTATTCAGGCAAGGAGCATTTGCGCCAGCACCATTTGTATCTGTGTCCGGAGGATTCACCAGAACTCAAGCGACATCTTGCATTCAGAGATTATTTGCGGACTCATCCTCTGGCGGTAGAAGAATACAGCCACATTAAACTTGAAGCTGCAAGACTTTTTCCCCACGATATTGACGGATATATAAATTACAAGTCGCCGGTAATTGAAAAGATTTATAAAGAGATTGAAAAAGAAAAAAAACTGGAAACTTATGCGAGCCGATAAATCATGGCAAATAAAACTCTACTCAAAATTCTACTTCAATAAACCAGCCGTCGGGTTACAAAGCCACTCCTCTGTGCTAAGATAAAATCACAAAGCACTGGCCAGTGTTATAGCCCGGGGTTTTAGGGGGGTAAGCAACTTGTTGCGTCCCCCCTAGGCGAAGGGGTAGCGAAAGACCGCAAAGCGGGCTGAAGCGAGGGGAAGGCATTCCCCTCCAAGAGGAGAAAACTATGAACGCAGAAAAAACTGGAATTTTGATTTATGACATGCGAACTCGAAAAGGGCTTACCCAAAAGGAGCTGGCCGAAAAATGCAATGTGAGCGACAAGGCCGTTTCTAAATGGGAACGGGGCGAAGGCTGTCCTGATGTTACGGTGCTGCCTAAACTGGCCGAGGTTTTTGGAATTGAAGTGGATTCTCTAATGAAGGGAGAGATTCCTTTTAGTCAGGATGTGAGTGGAAAGACAATTAAGGATTATGATTTTCGCCAGCCGGACCGCTATCCTAAATATATGCAGAGGGAACTTTGGATGCTTGGAGAAGATATCTGCCAGACTATGAACCATGAGTTCACGGCAATTTTGAATGACCGCTGTGAATTTACACCTGCTCTTGTAGATCAGATGGTTAATATTGAGTTTTTACGCTCGCTTCCGGCAACCTGCTTTTTTTATGATTTTGCATTTGAAGACGGTGGCTTTACGGTTGAAGTTGACCCGCAGCTTGCAAAGGCTTTGATGAAACAGAAGAGTGAGAATGCCAAGCTTATTACATCCTTTGATTTGTCGGTTTTTCGTGATTATTTTCTAAAAATAATTTCTGAAGTTCTTCTTGCAAAGATTTCAAAACAGACTGGCGGAAAAATTGATTTGGAAAGATTTGCTCTTAATAAAGTAAGTGCGGCAGGCAACACAAATTCTTCACGTCAGGAAGAAAACCGCATGATGCTTTTACTTGGAATAAAGGGCAAGGCTGGCGGAACAGAGGGCAGGATAAACATTCAGTTCAGCGACAAATTAATAGAAGATTTAATGCTTGCAGGCTTTTTTGGAAATGAAGAAAACGGAGGCGGAGATTCTGCTGGCACAAAAGGCTCCCGCATAAAGTTTCAGAATCTTTCTAACATCAAAAAACGCGAGGAGCCAGACAATGTCTTTATTGAGTTTGGACGCTTCCGCGCGGAAAATGTTTTACTTGAACCAGGTACTATTTTGATTCTTGATAAAAAAGAGACTGAGGGGCTCAACGTAGTTTTTGAAAACCGGGTAATCCACACAGGAAAGACTGTTGCCATCGATGAAAACTTTGGTATTGAAATTGCAGAAACTACACAACTTGGCGAAATTGTTTATGATGAGGAAGATTATCTTTCGGTACAATTGGGAAGCAGCTACCTGAACAAACAGGAAATTGCATCCTTGCATCAGGGCTCTTACATCATCTTAAAACAGAGGGCCGGCGAAATGACTCAGATTCTGAGAGCAGGAAAACTTGTAGCACTTGGAGAAATCTGCATTGCAGATGACACCTTTGCAATACGCGTGGTTGAAGTAAAAGTGTAATTATTTTATTTTTATGTTATGCTATCTTTATAAGGATAGCATAACATGAAATATTACAGAGTTCATACCGCAGACACTGCATATATCACAAAGCAGCCTCGAGGGATTTTTACAGCAATCGGGAAACTGGTTGATGCAAAAATGCTTACAGAAGCAGAAACCGCAGAATATTGGAAAAACCGCGAATATTTTGAAAAGGTTCTGCCGGTGCCGCCATTTTATAAGGATGGAAATACTCAGGGTGCAACAACATGGTTTAAGGATACTCCCCAGGGAAATGATATTTATGCTCAGATGACTTTTTATCGGGCAATGGCGGCCAAGTACGGGCTCAAGCTTTATAAATCTGAATGTAGCAAAGTACCAGGGCAAGTTATTTACGAAGATGATTTTCAAATTGCGGTGATTAATACAAGAACTGATATTGAAGTAAAAATGACGGAAGTATAAGCGTCACCTACCCTCCACTCCCCACCCTAAGTAAAAATGCGTTAGCGCTGTGAAGGGTGCTGTAAGCAGCCACCGCAGGAAATGGTGCTTGAGCGGGCCCTGAGCCTGTCGACGGGTCTGGCGAAAGCACCATTTCTGAGGAGGCCGGAGCGAAAGCGGAGCCTGTAACATAGCGACCCGAAGGGGAACGCCCATAGACTCATCCCCTGTTTTATTGTCTCTTACATCACTTTCTTCAACGCTTCTTCGCCGCACCAGTTTTTGATTTTTTCTTCAAGTTCTTTTACGCGGCGGTCACCATCTTCTTTTGTGTAAAGCTTCATATTCAAAATGCCCTTTTCGTCATAGGCATTCAGAAGGTCGTTACGCTCAAGCTCGGTTGCACAGAAATCAACATAATCATAAATCAGTTTTTTGAGTGCGGCAAAATCTTCGTGGGCGGCTTTGATATCTTCTGCACGTCCGGACTTTAATTCACCGCAAATCTTAAAGGCATACAAATCCTTCACAAAGCCCTGACAGAATGGCTTCATAGTCGGATCCTTGCAGATTGCAAAAATTATGTTCAAAGCCCACTCGCAATAAGCTGGGGCTTCAGTTGGCTTGTTCCAGAAATATGTTTCTGCTGAATATACAAACTCCTTGTTGAAGCTCAAGCACATGAGCTGAGAATTATTGTGCTGAGCTTTAAGCTGTGCCTCAACACCATTTTCATAACCTTCCAGTTTGGCAAGAATACTTTCCTTGAGCATGTTAGATTTTATGCTTGGAAGCTTTGCAATATGATCACGGGCTTTTTCATATTCTTTGCAGTGAATGTAAATCCAGGAAAGAGCGAAGTGAGTCTTTTCAACAAAATCTTCTTCCTTGCAGTAGCGGATAACCTGAACTGATTTTTTCAACGCCTCGTCAAAATATTTGTCGTAAGTATCATTCATGCCCTTTTTGTATTCGCCGAATGGTTCGACATTTCGGCTTAAGTTAGCGACACTCTGAACAAAGTACATGTAGATTTCAAAGTTCAGCGGATTGGCCTCGCATTCAGAAAGAAGATATTCGCAAGCTTCCAGTGCTCCCTTTTTCTTATCAATCTGACTGCGCAGCTCGCGGAATTTTACATGAACCTTTGCGGCCGTCACTGCATCATAATTTCCCTGTTCAAGACCAAAAAGCGCATCAGTTGAAATATTGAGCACCTTTGCAAGCGGAACAATCTGCGCAGTATCCGGCAGACCTGCGTCGCTTTCCCATTTGCTCACCGCCTGTGATGTTACAAAGAGCTGGCCCGCAAGTTCTTCCTGTGTGAGCCCCAGCTGTTTTCTGTAATATTTGATGTTGCTTCCAATTGAGTTTTTCATTTTGTTTTGTCTCCTTGTGTGCCGGCAAACTTTATTTATGAGACCCTGAAACAAGTTCAGAGTGACAGAACTGAAAGCTGCCGGTAATTAATTCCGCGCGGTAATTGTATATTAGCAGAAGTCAGGGGAAAATCCTAACAATTTATTTTTGGGAAGAAGACAACGGAAAGTTGAAAATACGGGAAAAAATCTGTTAGTATGATATTGAAATAAACGAAATCTGCGGACACACAAAGTTTATTGGGATAAAAAAATGAGTACAATTAATAATCAGAAAGATGTAAAAGAACAATATGCAAACGCTGGAAATCTGAATACCCGCATTTCGATTCATCAAAAATATTCCACAAATAAAATGGGCTTCGGCAACTGGATTTTTTCGAATTATAAAATCTCGCAGGGAATGAAGGTCCTAGAACTTGGCTGTGGTACAGGCGATATGTGGAAGGGGCACGAGGATTTAATCAAGGCTTGTGAAAGGCTTGTTCTATCTGATTTTTCTGAGGGCATGCTTGAAAATGCAAAAGTGAATCTTGGCGAAAGAGCCAGCCTTGAATACCGCGTGATTGATATTCAGAATATTCCTTTTGAAGATGAAAGCTTTGATGTCGTAATTGCAAATATGATGCTCTATCATGTGCCGGATATGAATCGCGGGTTGTCTGAGGTTCATCGTGTTTTGAAAAAGGGCGGTGCTTTTTACTGTGCAACTTTTGGCGAGCACGGAATTATGGAATTTCTTTGCAAGGCTTTGAATGCTTATGGTGTGGAAGATAACGCCAATAAAAATTTCACCCTGCAGAATGGAAAAGAAATTCTTGAGCTATTTTTTTCTGATGTTCAGAGATTGAACTATGAAGATTCTCTTGCCGTAACAAATATTGATGATTTGGTTGAATATATTTATTCGCTTTCCAGCATGACAAATTTGAGTGATGTGCCAAAAGAAGAAATCCGCGAGGTGCTTGGGAACTTTGTAGTGAATGGGGTTTTGAATGTTCCAAAAGAATACGGAATGTTTTGCTGCAGAAAGGCTTAATGAATCAGATAATATAAAAAATAAGGATTAAAAAAAATGAAAAAGCTTGAATTAAAAAATGATGATTTTCTTGGGGGTGTAAAACACCTGCGACACGCCTGCCGTGGAATTGTTGTGCATGAAGGCAAGGTTCTTTTGGGCTATGAGAAAAACAATAACAAGTATATTATTCCCGGTGGCGGCCTTGAAGATGGCGAAACTTATGAGCAGTGTTGTGAGCGGGAACTTCTGGAAGAAACCGGAATGCAGGTTCAGGCAAAAGAAGAGTATTTGGAAATTGGAGAACTCTTTTTAGACTGGAACCATATCAATCATTATTTTGTATGCGAGCTGATAAAAGACACCGGCAGCATAAATCTTACCAAAGCAGAAAAAGAGGCTGGCTGTACTTTTAAGTGGCTTACTATGGAAGAGGCTCTGGATATTTTTGGTCGCTACGAAGATTATCACCAGACGAACATTGCAGATTTTGGCTTGTATAGACGCGAGTATTTTGCATTAAAGGAATATAAAGCCTATGTCAGATAAGTATTCAGAGGTTTATAAATGATTTACAAATACAATGAAAAAGTTGATGTAAAAGAAATTTGCGATTTACGGCAGTCAGTTGGCTGGAACAGAATGGAAAAGGAAATGGCGGACCCCAGACTGAAGTCTTATTATCACATTGCTGTTTATGAAGAAGAGAATCAGAAGCTTATTGGATTTGTTGACAGCGTTTCAAATGGAGTTACTGATGCCTATATTCAGGATTTAATGGTTCATCCGGATTTTCAGGGAAAAGGGCTTGGTAGTGAACTTATGAATAAGATGATTGACTATTTGAAAAAAGAAGGTATTTATATGATTTCTGTTCTTTATGATGAAGCTTTAAAAGACTTTTATTCACGTTTCGGTTTTTATAATTTGTTATGTGGACAAATGGAAACTTATAAAATGTGTAAGCCCGCTGGCGGGCGGTGTTGAATAGCAAACCGTTAAGAAAATTGCGAAAGCAATTTTTAGGTTTACTTATTCGCGGGGCCTTGTACGTTCGCTTCGCTCACTATTGAGTTTCCTTCGAAAACTCACGGGGAAAACAACGGGGACGTTGCGGGGGTCAACCAGCTTTGCTGGTTATCCCCGCTAGAAGGGGTGGCGAGCAACGAAGTGCGAGCCAGGGGGAGACTTCCCCCTCCTCCTTAAATCAGACAAAACTTCGCAAGAAATGACAGGAAATATTTGGCGGGCGGATTTATACTCCTAAGCATAAGGACGGAAAAATGGAGTGGATTAAGGTTATCAACGACGCGATTGAATTTATGGAAAAAAATCTGACGGAGGAGATTGGCTTGATGGAGGTGGCTCGGAGCGTTAATATTTCGGCTTTTCATTTTCATCATGCTTTTACGATTATGACTGGAATTACGCCGGCGGAGTATATTCGAAACAGGCGCCTTACTCTGGCCGGGCTTGAGCTTGTGGATGGCAGCAGTAAAATAATCGACATTGCATTGAAATATGGATACGAAACGCCCGAGAGTTTTACCAAGGCTTTTTCCCGCTTCCACGGATTTTCTCCCATGCAGGTGCGTAAGGGTAGCCCGCTCAAATCTATGAACCGTTACACTGTCCGAATCACGATTGATGGAGGAACGATTATGGAGTACAAAATCGAAAAATGGGATGAGCTGGATTTGTTAGTCCACGCTAAGGATTTTCACGCCGAGACAAGCGACAACGAGATTCCCTCTTTCTGGGACGAGTATTTTTCTAATGAGGCAACGAAGAAGATTCCGGGTTATCTGGGAGTTTGTGCTCAGGGTAGCGGGCCCGGCGGGCTTGCGGATAAGAGCGATGTTTTTAAGTATGGAATTGGCTGCAGGGCGAGTGATGTGCTTGGTGAGGGCGTCGTTGGGCCGGATGGTTCCGTGGCTGGTGGGGCCGGTGCGCTTCCCGAGGGCTTTGAGATTATTCACATTCCTGCCTATACCTGGGCGGTTTTCAAATGCGTTGGTCCTGCGGGCGAGGCTATCAGCGAAGGCTGGGATAAGATTTACAAGGAGTGGCTTCCTTCCGCCGACTACGAGCGCATCCTGGACTACGATATTGAAAATTATCTTCCCGGCGATTCGTCTGCAGCCGATTACGTCTGCGAGATTTGTCTTCCAGTGAAGAAGAAGGGGTAGGATTTTTTGATGGGCGTTCCCCGAGGAGCGACGGCTTTCAGCCGCCGCTCCTCGGCCTTCGCAGCATAGCTGCTCGGAGACTCGCTAAAAACAGTCCACCGGACTGTTTTTGCCCCGCTCTGCGGTGCCACTCCTCGGGTCGGGCTTTTCGGGGTTCCGCTATCGCTCCATTCCTACGTTCCGGTGGTTTCGACAAGCTCAACCACCTCCACTTCGGAACGGCCCTTTCAGGGCCGCCCCTACAATCCCTAACGCGGGCGTAAAAGTCATATATTTTGCTACAAATTTACAAATTATATGACACGAAGAATAAAAATAAGAACTGCTTCCAGTGAACTGTCATATAATTTCTCTGTTTTTACTATTTTATATGACATTTTACCTTCTAAAACTTAAAAAATCTGGATTTATACCTGATAAAAAATATTTTTCTGATTAATTTGTCATATATTTTTGACGAAATCCTTAAATTATATGACATTTCTGTAAAATCCCGATTCATATGCTGCAAAATTGTCATATATTTTAAGGAAAACTGTTAATTTATATGATATTTCCAGTTTTTACCTCTCCAAAACAAACCTTGCAACTTTCACATTCCCATCCATCTCAGTTGCAGCAATCTTAAAGCCGCACTTTTTTGTATAAAAGAGGACATTTTCTTCTTTATCCACAGGCGTTATAAGCGTAAACTTTTTCCAATCCACATAATGCGTTTTTGCAAAAGCCACAGCCGCAGTTCCAATTCCTTTCCCCTGATAGTCCGGCCTGACACACAAGCAGCCAATTTCATACACGCCCCTTTCCAAAGCCTTACATGAAATGCAGCCAACCGCCACCCCATCACACAAAATCATAAACTTGGGAAACTCAAGGATAGACCGCTGCATCTCTTCAAGACTTCTTCCATAAGCCGGACACTCGCCGTATCTGATAAAATCCTTGTAAAAAGCGGAATTGTAAATCTCAATAAGCACCCCGGCATCTGCAGCAACCGCTTCCCTGAATTCAATTTTCATAAATCTCACCTCCGCCTCGGTACTCCGCTGCATCTCGTTTTCACAATGCTTGCAATCACTCCGTCATTCCGTTGTTCGCTGCGTCCCAACTTCAAACCGTAAATCATAACTTTGCCGCTTCATCACTCCATCACCGCGCGTCCGGCCCTGCAGATTTCTACAAGCCTGTAGCCGCCTTCTTCATAAATCCTTTTTGGAGTTTCTCCGTCCGGCCAGATATAACAGTTTTCTATTCTCCGCTCCTTGCACCATTCCACATACTTGTAAAAAAGTGCCCGCCCGACTCCCAGCTTTCTGTACTTCTTTGAAACAATCAGATAATCAACACGGCAGGCTCTCTCAGAAATATGACCATACAAAAGCCCAACAGGTTTCCCCTTCAAAATCGCCGCAAACATCCAGGCCCCCGGATATTCCAGAGTCTTTTTTGCAACCTTGATTTCCCAGGGCTCTTCCGCTTCGACTAAAACATTTTCAATTTCTTCAGACCACTTTTCAACCTTGCGGATTTCTATCTGGGGGTTGGGAACAATCGCATTCTTTTCTTTAAGGAACATAAACTCCTGATTTTCAGTCCAGCTTTTGTAACCGCCCGCCGCAAGCTCATCTTTAATTTCATCAAACCAATTATTATCCAGCATCGACTGATAAATTATCGGCCGGCTTCCTTTCGCTTTGTAAAACTCAGCAATATCAGAAAGCACCGCCTGCAGATTTTGAATCCGCTCCCTGTAAATCACCGCATGATTAGAGTCAAAAGAATCTTTATTTTCCGTATTATAAAAGAGAATCCCATAATCCCGCTCTTCAAAGTTCGTAAAGAGTTTTGGAAAGAGATCTTCTTCGATGTAACAATCCTTAAGATTCATTTTAAATTTCCTTTTTTTATTTTAGGCGCACCAGGCTCTCCGCTACGCTCCGAGCCTGTCGGGTGTTTCAGGGTTCGCTAACGCTCAGCCTCCTCGAAAACGGTAGTTTCGACAAGCTCAACCACCGTTTCCTGCGGTGGCCGGCTTCGCCGCCCTTCCATACCCTTGCACATCCTTCTCTAATTAATTTCTCGTCGAAAAATACAAAAAATCATACTCCACAGGATTCACAAACCCTAGATGTTTGGCAAGTCTAACAGATTCTGCGTTCTCTTCATCACAAGCCCAGATTGCTTTCAAGCCCATCTTTTCAAGTTCTTCCAGAGTCCTAAGACAAGTCGCAAAAGCAAAACCACGTCTACGATATGGCTCAAAAGTGTAAATTCCAATTTCCGTAAATCCGTGGGCAGTAAAGGCAGCCTCACTTTCGCAACAGACCTCACCATTTTCTACAGCATAAAATCCAAAGGCTTTTTCAAGAAATGCTTCTTTTGTTCCATAATTTTGTAAATGCCAGTTTTTATAATTTTCCGGTAACTTGTCGAACAATTCACTTGTAAAAGGTGTAATTTCCACATTGCAGGGGTTTTCTAAAGCTTCTTTTCTTTCTATAAACTCAAAGCGCGGAATAATTTTCGAAAACTCTTTTAGAGGATATGTACCCCGCCGTTCTGGAACCCAGATTACCTGAAGCCAATCCTTTTTTATAACTTCGCTCAAAACCTCTTCAATCCAAGGTAAATCCGCATCATCACTAACATAAGTCCAGCTCATATCCAGCCTGCAAATTGCTTTTGTGGGAGAAGTGATGTTATCTACAAAAGTCTTGCCCGTCATCTTCCCATCAAAATAACACCAGAGCGCAGAATTGTTGGGCTGCCTTTTCTGAAAGAGCGGCTTTATCAAATCTCGTTTTTCTTCGGGTAATTGGGTGAACATGGGGACTCCTGATAATTTATTCTTTATAAATTATAATTTGCTTAATGATTTTTATTCAATCACTTCCCCTTCAATCTCCGAAGCAATTTTAGCATTTTCGATTCTCATACAGCATTCTTCCATTTCTGTATACCCCAGATAGTTTATATTTCCATACCACAAAACTTTTTCATCTATTATTGCAATCTTTTGCGACAAATCATCTTTTTCTTCTACCCTGATTCCTATGTTTTCTAAAAGTTGAATACAAGTCTGCAGTTTATTGTTCTTTGTTTCGTCACTTGCTTTTTTGACATAGACAATTATCGTCACTCCTTCTGCTATCTTTTTTGCAGTAAGCAGGGCGAAAGTTTGTGTTTCTGTTTTTGAAAGATATGGCGCAGTTATTATGATTTTTGATTTTGCGTTCACTATATCTTTTTCAAAATCATGGAGATATTCTTCTTTCGAAAAAAGTCTGGAAGTTGTCTCGGTTGAAGTACTTTTTTCAAAATCTTTTTCTTTCGGTTTGATTGTATAACCAAGCTGCTTATATCCTTTCAATCTGTTTTGATACATTCTGTCAAAAACAGGGATTCGGAAATCAACGTAGTCCATAATAATTACCTCTTCCTTACCTGCAAAATTTCTGTGGAGACGACCACAATATTGAGAAAGAGTTCCCTTCCAGCTAAAAGGCATGGCTAACATGAGGGTATCAATTCTTGGATAATCAAATCCTTCCCCTGCATATTTTCCGGTTGCAAGAATTATCAAACTTTCTTCAGTTGGAATATTATTTAGATTTTTCAGCTGCTCTCTTTTTTGTTTTTGGGTTCCTTTGCCAGTAATTAGAACCACATTTTGAGCACAATCTTTTAATTGCTCTTGCAGAAGTTCCAGATGCTCAAGTCTTTCTGAAAGAATAAGTGGTGTACGCTGATTTTCGATTGTGTACTTTACATCAGAAATAATTAATTCATTACGTGCAGAGTTTTCAATTATTTTTTCATAGTACTGATTTATAGACGGATTTTTATTATCAGTTTTTTCTGCAAGAAAATGAAAGCTTGTAAAACGGGGAATAAAATAATGATAAAAAGACTGAGCCGCATTCATCTGCTTTGTTGTTGTTGAATATAAGATTTTTCCACACTGATAAAAAATAATTTTCTGATGTCCATCGCGGCGGATTGGGGTAGCTGTAAGCCCATAAACATATTTTGATTTAAAACTGGCCACAAGATTTTCAGTTGTAAATGCCGAGACATGATGACACTCATCTACAATCAGCATTCCGTATTTATATGAGCGAGGTTTAACTTCATCAGATTGTTTTTCTACAAGAGAATTAACAATCGCAATATCTATGATTCCCGTTGATTTATCTTTGCCAGCAGCAATCGTACCTGGTGTGAAATTCAAAAATTGTTTAATGGATTTTTTCCATTGTTCAAGAAGCGCATGCGATTGTACAAGAATAAGAGTGTTGATTTTTCTTTCAGCGATAAGAGCCGAAGCAACTACAGTCTTTCCAAAACCTGTTCCCGCACAAAGAATTCCTGTGTCTGATTTTAGCATTTCTGCAAGTGCTATTTTCTGTTCATCATAAAGAGAAACTTTGTTTTCTATTTCGATTGCTGCTCCAGTTTCACGCGCATCGAAGATTTCATATAATGCTCCAGCCTCTTTAATTTTATCAACAACCGTTTGCTGATTGCCTCGCGGTAGAAGAAGATATTTTTCATTTTCTTTTGAGCAGTCTATAAACCGCGGAATATTATACAGGGGAAGATGCATTCTAAGATTTTTAAAATATTCTGGATTCAAAAAAACTGCAGTACGTCTAAGAATACCTAGGGCACGTTCTGAGATTCCTGATTTTTCAATTTCAATATAATTAGAAAGTGTGATTATGACTTTTGAAGGGAAATCGCTTTTAGTTAGAAAAGCATTCGGAAGATTGGGCTTGTCGAAATCACCTTTAAGATTTATTCCACCTGATATCTCAAATTCACTTTCATCTTTTTCAACAAAATCTGGCAACTGATTTTCTATTTCTCTAATTGCGCTCCTTATAGATTTTTCATCAATTTTCTTTATAGAACTCAAAAATCGCCACTGATCATCAAAAGGCTTGAAATCTTCATCAACAAAAACAGAATGACCTTCTTTAACTGCCTTTCCCTGCAAAGGTAGAGCAATAAGATTCCCATAACCTCCCTTTGGAATTTCATCCTGATTAGGGAACATCCTGTCAAAGCTTTCAAAAGAAATTGAATGTCTTTTTTGCATTGCAAGTTTTAATATTGCACTTCCAAACTTTCTTGCTAATCGAGCTGAAATATTTTCTTCAAAGAAAAACCACAAATGCCCGCCATTTCCAGACCGAGAGATTTCTATATAACTTGATATATTCAATTCAGAAGAAGTATTATGAACAGCAAGAATATCTGATTTCCAGAGAGCGGCATTTTCTTTATGATTATCAAAATCAATTACAAGAAAGCGGCAGAGATTTTCTGGTAACAAGGGATAAAGGCCTATAACATCACGTGCCAGCTCGTCTTTTCCAGCAAGATGATTATAAAAATATTTATCATCTAAACGAACAGGAAGCTTAAATAGACATGAGCTGCAGGAATATTTTTTCATATCACATTTTCCAGTCAACCACTTGTTCGCACAAACTGGAGAATATCCGCTTTTTCCACTTTTGGAGTTTTGCCACCGTAAAGCAAATACATCTTGACGGCCAACAAAAAGAGATTTAAAAAGATTGATTTTTTCTTGAGGAGAACTAACCCGCGACACAAGTTTTTCATTATCTGAAGAAAGATTAAAATCGGATTTTCCTGAATTATTATTATCAAAGGAAGGTGTTAGTGGTAACTTACTTTCGAGAGACTCTTTTACAACAATTTCTTCCTCTGAAAGTTGTATAATCAGAGAAATCAATTCATCTTTCGAAAGAGAGTTCAGATAATCTTTCATTTCCATAATCAAACTATAGCAATTAAATTCTTCCACTGCTACTATGAAAATATGACAAATTGTAAAGAATCAGACTGGAAATTATTTCGTGTAAAAATTGTTGAGTAGCAGGAACGCTACATGGATAAAGTGAATAATAAATTATAATTAAAGCATTTAATTAATACTATAGTTGTGTTATAATCAATTTATAGGAGGAATGGTGTCCATGGAAGAAAATGAACTTGATTCAACTTGTGGTCTTTCAGATTCTGAATTAACAGAAAGATTTAAAGAGTCTATCCGCATAGATAATGAAATCAAACGAATAAAAGGAACACCAATTGCTCGCTATGATTTAAAAACTAAAACAGCTTATCTCGAATATCCTGATGGAAGAAAAGAGGTTGTAAATGCCCGCTAAAAAGCTTCCAGAAATAATTGTTTTTGCAGGGCCAAATGGAAGCGGAAAGTCTACAATAACAAGGCTTGCTAAAATCATTGAGCCTTATATTAATGCTGATGATATAAAACGTACAAATCATTGCACAGATTTAGAAGCGGCTCAAATGGCAGAGGCAATGCGTGAAAAATGTATCACGGAACACAAAAGTTTTACTTTTGAAACAGTTCTTTCTACAGATAGAAACCTTAAATTATTAAAAAAAGCAAAAACTGAAGGATATTTTATTCGATGCATTTATGTTTTAACTTGTGATCCAAACATTAATGTTGCCCGTGTAAAATCTCGAGAATCCCAGGGAGGTCATGGCGTTCCTGAAGACAAAATAATTTCGCGATACAAAAAAGCCCTTGATTTAATTCCAGAACTGATAAATGTTTGTGATGTTATGCACATTTATGATAATTCTGATGTACCTTTTAGAATTTTTAAAAAGCGCAAGACCGAACTCTTTTTCTGGGAGAATGAATATTGGAATGAAAAGAATATTCATGATTTGGTAAAATTATAAAACCCTACTAGTTTACTACTTTGAGCAAACTTCAGGCAATATTTTTAATCTATCCTCACCTTCCACATCAACCCCGAATAATTTTCTCTAATCCAGTTTTCAAGCTTTTCCTTACAAAACTCACTATCCCCAAAAATCGAAGTATCCGGCTTAAGGACAATCTGAGTTCCATGCGGGATTTTAGAATCATTACTTTTGCTTGTAACGGAATGCTGAGGAACTCCTCGGATGTAATCCTGTTCATAGATTTTTCCATTCTGCCAGACAGTTATTGTAAGCTTTTCGCAAAGAGAGTTCACAAGCCTAAGGTCATCAAAGGGTAGGTCACCCATCTGGGCATACTCAAGCTTTGTAATGGGCTTGCCGGAAAAAAGATTTTGCAGGACTTCCTCGTGAACCTCTCCATCGTCATCCAGTTTGATACCACGGCCATCATCAAAAATCTTAAGGCAATTGTTCGGCAGCAGGCTAAGTTCAATTTTTGAACAAAAGCCCGCCGTCATTTCTTCAAACGAATTACAAAGAATCGTGTAAATCATTTTGTGCATGTCATCGCTCAAACTCATTTTTTCTTCCTCCATATATTTTGCTTTACAGTTTGCAAAAAGTTCAACCTCAGGAATGTCGTACTTCTGCAAATGTTTTTTGATATCTTTTGGAGAAGAGCCGAAAAGACTTTTGAACGATCTTGAAAAACCTTCGTGAGATTCAAAGGAATATTTCATGGCAACATCAATCACTTTCATGTCAGCAAGCAAATCTTTTATAGAATATTGCAGCTTCCTTATTCGCACATAAGCAGTAAACGGAATGCCGTAAAGATCCATAAATTTTCTGCTGATATAAAAAGGACTGTAGCCCATAAAATCAGCGAGTTCCTTTAGCCCCATTTTGTTTTCAATGTTCTTTTTAACATATTCAAACATCGGTTTAAAATCATCCATAAAGTCATCTCCTCCAAAACTTTATGAGATGATTATAACTTGGAGGTGTTTTTGATTCTTGATAATGTTTGTCATACTTTGTTTTTTCCGCAATCAGACTGAGCCTTTAGAAAATTTGATAAATTCGTATGGCAATCCGATAGCTTCTGAATATTTAAAGATTTCAGCCTTTTCATCATCACTCATTTCGTCATAGAAAGGACGTTCTGATACTTTCCAGTAAGTCTTAACCTCATCGATTTTCAATACATCACCCCAGGGGGCAAGATATAATTCTCCGGTTTTATACTTTCCGACTTCTTTATATACCCTTGTAGTATAACAATATCCCAAGTTTTTTAAGAAATTCTGAATTGATTCGTATTCATGTTCCGGAAATGATATTTCTTTATACATGAGAATAATTTTATACTAATAAAGCCTGGTTATCAATTCTGCTTTTGGCATTCTTAATCATCCAAAAGATTTTTTTTCACTTTTTAATTCGTTTTTTCCGTGTCAGGAATCATCAGCTTAGGAAACATTTCAGCATAGCGGACCGTCTTATCTTCAATCTTTACAGTTTTTGCGTAAAGGCTTAGTGGGATATCCTTCCCCTCAAACTGAATGGGCTGTCCGTTCATGGCAAGAATTTTTTCTTTGAGTGTTTCGGCATATGCCTGGTCCCTTGAGTTTGTAAGCAGAGCGAACTCATCACCGCCAATTCTGAACACAACATCTTCAGGACCACACACGCTTTCCATTCGACGCAGGACTTCTGCAATTGCGGCATCACCTGCCTTGTGCGAAATCTCATTAATTGGAATAAGGTGAACAATGTCGCCACATACAAACCAGCAGTCCTTGCGCGACTTAAAAAAATCATACAACTCAGAAATGTCAACAGTTCTTCTCATAATAGCTTCTCCTTCTAATTGAATGAAGCCTGTAATTTTAGGAAACAGTTCCGCGGAATGTTCACGCCCCTTTTCGGTGTAGCGTTTTTTGAAATCCGACGGATTACAATTCCACACCTGCGAAAAAGTCCTCGTAAAGGCTTCATGACTTGAATAGCCGAATTGAACGGCAATATCCAGAATACTTAGAGCTGGCTTTTCTATCATCAATCTTGCAGCCCTGGTCATCTTTCGTCGGATAATATAATCGTGAACCGAAAAATGAATCGTGTACTTAAAGACCTTTTCAAGCGCAGACTTAGAAGCAAAACATGCCGCAGCAATATCTTCCGTCTGAACAGCGACAGTATCTTCAAGATGTTCCTCGATGAACTCCAGTGACCGCATTAATAAATCAAGATTAGCCAAAGCAACTCCTGTGAGTCCCACGGACTCTGTCGTAGAAAAGCACGCGCGCCATACTTTCTTACAATTATGAGAATACAACAATAGTGTAACATGCATTTGATTTTTTGAGTAAAGTTTTAGCGGTCGAAATTATATCATAAAGGAGGGAGAAGTGGGGGAAGTCTCCCCCTCGCTCCCAAGCAAGTCGCTCCACGAAGCGCCCCTGCAAGCAGGGCCGCTTCTCTCCGCTTTGTTGCTTGTCCGCTACCCCCTCTGCGGGGGACACCCCCGCAACGCCCCCCCTTATAAACATTTTCTACTATAATAACCTAGTTATATTTTTCAAAATAATGTAATGTTTAAACACAAGGCCTTCTTTCAAAAGGAATCCTCAAATCTCAAAACCGAGGCAAAAAATGGAGCTCAGATAATTAAATTAAAACGACCTTGAATCCCTCATTAAATTATACGAACAGTTAGACGGCGCTAACGGCGAATATTCTGTAGAAGACGCCCGCAAAATCTGGCAACAGGAAATTGAAGGGAACAAAAAGATAAAATATTTCGGCGTCGTTGAAAACGGAAAAGTTATCTCAACCTGCTATTGTCTGATAATTCCAAACCTTACCCGTCTGGGGTCTTCCATTGCCTTTGTTGAAAATGTTGTCACCGACAAGGAATATCGCGGACAGGGACTCGGCCGCAAAGTTATGGAAATGGCAATTGAATTTGCCCGCGAAAATAATTGTTACAAAGTGATTCTGCAAAGCGCCAGCTTTAGAAAAGAAGCACATCAGTTTTACAAAAAGCTTGGCTTTGACGGCGAATCTAAAAAGGCTTTTATCATG
>JAGAZB010000029.1 GCA_017940255.1 Treponema sp. | reverse complement strand
GAAACCTTTATAAACTTTGTTTCAGACAAAAGGCTCGAAAAAGCCCGTCAACTTTTGGAAAGTACAGATCTTTCTATAAAAGAAATAACTGCAGAAGTCGGCTACAATGACCAGAACTACTTCAGCAGAATCTTTAAAAACAAGTATGGGCTTTCGCCTAAAGAATACAGAAAAGTTAATTAAAAGAAAAAGGTGTATCAATGAAAAAGTTTTATTCGTCAAAAATCATCCTTATCTCTTGTTCTGTAATTACTCTTCTTACCGCATCCTGCTCAAAAAGAGTAACTTCCCTTACAGAAAAAAACTCCCCGCCAGCCGCTCCCGAACATATTACAATCGGCTTTTCCATTGATACTCTGGCTATTGAACGCTGGCAGCGCGATATTGATATTTTTATAAACAAGGTGAATGAACTTGGCGGCGAAGTTATTGTTCAGAATGCCTGCAATAGTATTGAAGAACAGAATCGCCAGCTTTTATACCTTCTTGATCGCGGAGTAAACACACTTGTTGTATTACCAAAAGACGCTGAATCTATTACAGAAAGCATTCAAAAAGTAAAGGCCAAGGGTATTCCTGTTATTTCCTATGACAGACTTACACTGAATTCAGACATAGACCTTTACCTCACTATAGACAGCGAAAAAGTAGGTGAATACATGGCTTCCGAAATGCTGCGTATTACTTCGGGCCAAAACTGGTATTGTATTCTAGGACCAAAAGAAGATTACAACATGACCCTTATTCAGGACGGCATAAACCGCATTCTGAGAACTACAAATACTCATATAAGTCATACTTTTTATACAGAAGGCTGGAACTACGACCTTTCTTATCAGGAAATGGTTCGCATCTTAAAAACAAACACTCTGCCGGATGCAATTATCTGCGGTAACGATGCAGTGGCCGCCAGCGCAATTCAGGCTATAAACCGCTACTACCCAGATATTCACATTCCAATCTGCGGGCAGGATGCAGATATTGCGGCCTGTCAGTATATTGTACAGGGCAAGCAGGATTTTACTATCTATAAACCTATTATCCGCCTGGCAGAATACGCCGCAGAGTGTGCCATTCATCTGGCCCGCAACGAAGAAATTGAAACTGAAAATTTAAAAGTGCGTCCAATTCATAACGGTTATGGCAATATTAAAACTGTCTGGCTTGAACCAACCTATGTAGACAAAAATAATCTTGATAAAATGATTATAGAATCAGGCTTTCATAGTGCGGCCAGCATATACGGAAATTAGCACAATTTAAAGAACAAAAAAATCCAGATTTTAACAAGTTCTCACCAAGCTCTACTAAGCTTGAAAATCAGAAAATAGCAAAATTCTCAAGAAAATCAAAATTTTTCATCCTCTTTTATAAAGTATACTCCTAAATATAAAGAGTCGTTGGCTCTTAACTCAAAAAACTAAAGGAGTAATTTTTCTTATGAAAAAAATTATCGCTATTCTTTTGGCAGTTGCAACAATTGCATTGGTAGGCTGTAAAGGAGGAAGCTCAGCTACAAAAGTTGGTGTTTCAATGCCTACAAAAGACTTACAGCGCTGGAACCAGGATGGTTCTAACATGAAGGCTCAGCTTGAAAAGGCTGGTTACACAGTAGACCTTCAGTTCGCCGCAAATGATATCCCAACTCAGGTATCACAGATTGAAAACATGATTACAAGCGGATGTAAAGTTCTTGTAATCGCTTCTATCGACGGAACTGCACTTTCTAACGTTCTCGAAACAGCAAGAAAGAAGCAGATTAAAGTTATTGCTTACGACCGCCTTATCATGAACTCAAAGGCAGTTTCTTACTACGCAACATTTGATAACTACAAAGTTGGTACAATCCAGGGTGATTACCTTGTTGATCAGCTTGGTCTTAAGAGCCGCTCTGCAGATGATCCAGTTTACATGGAATTCTTCACAGGTGACCCAGGTGATAACAACATCAACTTCTTCTTTGGTGGTGCTATGGACGTTCTTAAGCCTTACCTCGACAAGGGTGTAATTGTATGTCCTTCTGGACAGACAACAAAAGCTCAGGCTGCTACTTTGAACTGGTCTACAGAAGAAGCTCAGAAGAGAATGGAAAACCTTATAACTTCTAACAAATATGGTCCAAAGGGTTCAAAACTCGATGCAGTTTACTGTTCTAACGACTCTACTGCAAACGGTGTAACAAACGCTCTTCTTTCTGCAGGATACACAGCAGAAAACTTCCCAATCATCACTGGTCAGGACTGCGATATCGTATCTGTAAAGAACATGCTTAAGGGAACTCAGGCTATGTCTATCTTCAAGGATACACGTACTCTTGCAACAAAGGTAGTTGAGATGGTTGATGCAATCATGAAAGGTTCTAACCCACCTGTAAATGATACAAAAACTTATGACAACGGAACAGGAATTATTCCTTCATTCCTTTGTGAACCAGTATATGGTTCAAAAGATAACTACAAAGAATTGCTGATTGACTCTGGATATTACACAGAATCACAGCTCAAATAGTTAATTTGAACTAAATAAGGGGCTGTTCCGGTGCTTGAGTTTTTCGAAAGCACATCCCAACAGCCCTTTTTTTATAATAATTTAAGCATAAAAAGAGGGGTTCCAATGGCTAAAACATTATTGGAAATGAAAAATATAACCAAGTTGTTTCCAGGAGTAAAAGCACTTGATAACGTGAATCTTACAGTCCAGGAAGGAGAGATTCATGCAATCTGTGGTGAAAACGGAGCAGGAAAATCAACTTTGATGAATGTTCTCAGCGGTATATACCCTTACGGAACATACTCGGGCGACATTGTTTACGACGGCGAAGTTTGCAAATTCCAGAATATCAAGGACAGCGAAGCCAAAGGTATTGTAATTATTCACCAGGAACTTGCATTAGTTCCACTTCTCACCATTGGTGAAAATATGTTCCTCGGAAATGAAAGAGGAAGTAAAGCAAAAATTAACTGGTCTGAAACTTTTGATAAAGCAGATCAACTTTTAAGAATGGTTGGATTAAAAGATTCATCCAAAACACTGATTAAAGACATTGGTGTTGGAAAACAACAGCTCGTAGAAATTGCAAAAGCACTTGGAAAGAACGTAAGACTTCTGATTCTAGACGAACCTACGGCATCATTAAACGATACAGAAGCAAAGCATCTTCTTGATTTGCTCCTTGAATTCAAAAAGAAGGGAATGACTTCAATCATCATTTCACATAAATTGAATGAAGTTTCTTATGTAGCAGATAAGATTACTGTTATTCGTGACGGTACATCTATTACTTCCCTTGATAAAGCAAAAGACGATTTTTCTGAAGATACAATTATTTCGGCTATGGTTGGACGCAGCTTGACAGACCGATTCCCTAAGCGCGAACCTCACATTGGTGAAGTTTGCTTTGAAGTTAGAGACTGGTGTGTAGATCACCCTGTTTTTGACGGAATTAAAGTGTGCGATCATATTAACTTCAACCTGCGCCGTGGTGAAGTTCTGGGCATTTCGGGTCTCATGGGTGCCGGCCGAACAGAACTTGCAATGAGTATTTTTGGTCATTCTTATGGCGCAAATATTCACGGCCAGATTTTCATGAACGGCAAGGAAGTTTCTTTCCCAAATGTAAAATCTGCCATTAAAGCTGGGCTTGCATACGTTACAGAAGACCGCAAAGGTAACGGACTCATCCTTACAGAATCAATCTGTAAGAACACAACAGCCGCAAAACCAGAAAAGATTTCAAAACACTATGTTCTGGACTTTGATAAAGAGCGTCAGTTTTCAGAGCAGATGGCAAAAGACATGCATACAAAATGCGCCACTGTTATGGAAGATGTAGGTAACCTTTCGGGTGGAAACATGCAGAAAGTTCTTCTTGGAAAATGGCTTTTTGCAGAACCAGATATTCTTATTCTGGACGAACCTACCCGCGGAATTGACGTTGGTGCAAAATACGAAATCTACTGCATCATTAATAAAATGGTTGCAGAAGGAAAGTCTGTAATCATGATTTCTTCGGAAATGCCTGAAATCCTTGGTATGTGCGACCGCATTTACGTTATGAACGAAGGTAAAATGATTGCAGAAATGAATGGAAAAGATGCAACTCAGGAAAAAATTATGACTGAGATTATTAATAGCGGCAAAACTGCAAATCTATAGGAAATAGGAAGTTATACACAGGAGACTAAAATGGAAAATAAAAATAAACTTAGTGACAACTTTAAGTCTGTTTTTAAGAACAATACAATGATTTTTGTTCTTGTTGGAGTAATGCTCTTGTTTGAAGTGCTCATTAGAATCGGAGGACACGGTTCTCTTTTTGCACCTGCGAACATTACAAACATTATCAGACAGAATGCATACGTTGCCATTCTTGCAACAGGTATGCTGCTTTGTATCCTTACCGGTGGTAACATCGATTTGTCTGTTGGCTCTGTAGTAGCCCTTGTCGGCGCTTTGGCAGGTGTCTTCATCGTTAATCTTGGAATGCCAATCGGTCTTGCAATCTGTCTCTGTCTTTTGCTTGGTACCTTAATTGGAGCTTTCCATGGTTTCTTTATTGCTTATATTCACATTCCGCCATTTATTACAACCCTGGCTGGTATGCTTTTATGGCGCGGTGTTGCAACAATCGTTCTTGATGGAAAACCTATTGCTCCATTCCCACAGAAATATCTGAATCTTTTTGAAAGCTTTATTCCAAATACAAGCGAAGCAACTGTAGAAAAGTTTGGTGAAATCAGCATGTTTGGTGAACTTGTAGACAAATATACATTGATTACTACTTTCATAATCACTTTAATCTGTGTTCTTGCTTATGTAATTCTTGAAATTGTAAGTAGAAACAAGAAGATTAAAAACAACTACACAGTTTCTTCAAAAGCTTCTTTTATTACAAAACTTGTAGTTCTTTCTCTTGTAATTGTGATTTTAGGACAGTTCCTTGCCCGTGACCGCGGTCTTCCGGTTGTACTTATCCTCCTTGGTATAATCATAGCCGCATACTCATACTTTACACAGAATACAGTACCTGGCCGCTACCTCTATGCAATCGGAGGTAACGCAAAGGCTGCAAAACTTTCTGGTGTAAACACAGACAGCGTAATGTTCTTTGCCTACACAAACATGGGCTTTATCTCTGCAGTTGCAGCCCTTGTTACAATTGCCCGCCTGAATTCAGCTCAGCCTACAGCCGGACAGAACTATGAAATGGATGCTATCGCTTCCTGCTTCATCGGTGGTGCCTCAGCTTATGGTGGAACCGGAAAAGTTTCAGGTGCAGTAGTTGGTGCAATCTTTATGGGTGTTTTGAATAACGGTATGTCAATTCTTGGTGTAGACATGAACTGGCAGCGCGCCGTAAAAGGTCTCGTACTCCTTTTAGCCGTAATTTTCGATGTTGTATCAAAGAAAAAGAAGGCTGCAAGATAAATAACGCTATAAAGTTCATTTTTCTTCCTACCAAACTGTGAACTTTACAGGGGACTATCTGATAAGAAAACTTATTGGATAGCCCCCTGTTTTTTGTTATAATATAAGTATGACAAAGTCTGATTTTTACAATGAATTATACAAAAACTATGGACCAGTAACACGTGCCCGCGGCTGCTTTCTTTACACAAAAAAAGGTGTAAGAGTTACAGACCTTTTTCAGGAAAATGGAAGGGCAATTTTAGGCTGGGAAGGCGGCAGTGCATTTACATATTTTAAGAATGTACTTTCACGCGGTCAGACAGGAAGCTTTATTACAGAAGACAAAAATCATCCATCACGCTTAGAACGCGCCATTTCAGAATTAACAGAATCAGAACGAAAGGTCTTTGCTTTTTCAGATAAAATGTCAGCCTTAAAAGCAGGGCTTCTTATTTCTTCAGAAAGCACTTCATTCTACAAGCCTTGGGCAGAAGAACAGACTATTTCCCAGGCAGATTGCGCCATTATCATTCCTCCCCTTCCCTGGACCGATACAATCTATCTGCTTGCAGTAAAAACAGAAAAACTTACGGCCAAAAGTCATGCTCAAGATTCAAGCACACAGCCAGAAAATCCACACATTCCTGGCAGTATAGATCTTCCATTTGCCATAGAAAGTGCCATCACAAGAGCAATTTACAATCTTATTGCAGCCCTTAAAGAACGCCAGGAAAAAGACTTTTTCATTTACGACCCGGTTCTCACAAAATACTGGGAACGCAGAGGCCCTTACCTTTATCCAAAAGTTCCAGCAGAAAAATATGATGCCTTCGTACTGCACTGCTTAAAACTAGGACTAGCCATAAACCCAGACCACAACGCCACATCTCTGGTTCCTTTTGGTGCCGACCGCGGTGTATTCACCAGGCTAAAAAAGGAAGCTTTTGAATATTAGAGTATTAAACTTAAGCCCGGATAAGACGAAAATATAATAAGTATGGATCCAAAAATCTTATTGTTTATAATCAAACTGGTAAGCAGCGGAATCGTTTCTTTCCTTGCAATTCTCCTTATGTCAAAAATACGAGAACTTGCCTGGAGCATCATGACCTGCGGTTTCCTTCTTTCCTATGCAGCCATGATTTTCGAACTGCTCACAGAACTGGGAATAATTTCTTTTTCAGAAATTTCATTTTTTGAAATTCCCCTTTCCCGCCTTATCTGCGTTTTACTACCATCAATTTGCTACATCATTGCATTTATAATGCTAATTGCAAAACATAATTAAAAGGACGATTTATGACAGAAATTGATGAATTCTGGAATGAGTTTATTCAGGAAACAGGCCGCAGCCCTGAAGACCGCTGCGCCGGAGACCTGAACTTTGAAGCAAAAGGTTTCGTTGGAAACGAAATGATTACTCTTGTACTTGCGGGCAAAAAAACTGCCTTCTTTACAAGCTGGGCCACATACGCAATAGACCAGGAACCACTCCCAATTTCCGGAGAACTTTATGTTGTCCTGGACCACAACAATAATCCAACCTGTGTAATAGAAACCGAAGAAGTACAGGTAGTGCCTTTTAACGAAGTTACCTGGGAAATGGCTTCTAAAGAAGGTGAAGACGAAAATCTTGGAGCCTGGAAAGAAAAAAAACAGGAATACCTTGAAGACGAAGGAGCAATTCTTGGTTTTGAATTTACTCCAGATATCAAACTTGTTTATCAGACTTTTAAAGTCGTTTATAAAAAATAAGAGAGGAAATTATGAAAGATTCAAACAGAACGATTGGAAACATTTTTTTGCAGATAGCACTCGGCCTGCTTTTTGTTGTAAGCGGAATTTGGACAGTTCAGGGAGCAAATGGCGACGATGTAGCCTATGCCATTAAATCGCTTTTTAATTCAGATTTAGCCGGCATTCTCTGCGTTGTTTTTGGCGTAATAGAAATTATTGCAGGCTTTTTCCTGCTTCTCAGACTCTTTGTGAATTTAAACACTGGTCTTGATTTAATCTTAATGATAATCATTTTAATTTCATGGATTGTAATGATTGTCCTTGTAGATTTCGCAGGAAAAAATGGTCTTTTCAATAAATTAGACAGCGTAAATGAATTCTGCGGATTTCTAAAGCAATTTTCAATGCACCTTCTGGTTTTAGGCGCCATTATTAAAGTAAAAGATTAAACAGGAAAAAGTGATGAAGAAAACACTTTCGTTTTTATTTGTAATTTTCGCCCTTGCATGCAGTCTGAATGCCCAGAAAAATCTTATTTCCTTTTCTTTCGGAATAAATTCTGGCATTCCAGTTTACGGCACAGAAGAATCCAAAAAGGCTGAAGAAAAACTTGAAAATCCAAACAGATTTGTAATCGGCACTTATGTCCTGTTAAATCTGAATATAATAGAAACCGCTTCTGTTTTTACAGGGGCCGATTTACTTACAGATTTTAATTGGGAAGATTCAAATTACGCAAACCATTTGCATTTTGATATTCCCCTGGGTCTAAGACTTTCTCCGAACCTGGCAGGTTTTTCTTTTGGAACAGCTTATCTCTTAGGTTTTCGTGGTGATTTTTACAGTCTGACTAAAAACGATAAGTCTTCTTCTGCAACTCCGTGGGGAAACGGATTCAAGCTTTTTGCTGAATATGACTTCTCTTACCACGGCTATAAATTCCTTCCCACAATAGGTCTTTCGTGGACTATAATGCCCCGTGGCAATAACGAATACGACAATCTGCTGAATTTATACATGGGCCTGAATCTATAAAAAAGGGGATATCCAATAAGTAAATAATTCGGTGGTTGAGCTTGTCGAAACCACCACACTCAAGGTTATTGCTGTCGCAATATTTTCAGATTTCGACAAGCTCAATGACCGCAGTTCCAGATCTTATTGGACATCCCTTTTCACTTGTCATTATTCGGCTAACACATGTCATTGTCCGGCTGGACCGGACAATCTTTTTACACTATCGTGCATAAACTCAATGCGCTTCGCTATTCGAATATGCTCTAACGAGCATATTCGACAATTCGTGTTTCACGAATCATTGTAAGTCTGATTCTTCCTGGATAACGAAGATCAGTTTCTATCTGCTTAGCAATGTTGCGGGCAAGCTCCTTTACATCACCATCAGCAATCTTTTCGTTATTAACAAGAATACGTAATTCACGACCAGCCTGAATAGCATAAGCCTTTTCAACACCAGGGAATCCTTCTGCAATAGCTTCAAGGTTTTCAAGGCGTTTTACATAGTTATCAATTGTTTCGCGGCGTGCACCAGGACGTGCAGCAGAAATAGCATCTGCAATCTGTACAATTACAGCTTCAATGCTTGTTGGTTCAACATCGTTATGATGTGCGGCAATTGCATTAATAACAGCAGGACTTTCGCCCATTTTGCGTGCCATCTCTGCACCAACTTCTGCATGGTTCTGATCACTATCGTTTTCTGCTCCCTTACCAATATCATGAAGGATAGCAGCGCGTTTAGCAAGTTCACGGTCTGCACCAATTTCAGCTGCAAGCAAAGAAGCCGCAGTTGCAACTTCCTTAGAGTGAATAAGAACGTTCTGACCATAACTTGTACGGAAGTAAAGGCGACCAAGAGCTCTGATTCCATCTGTATTCATGTTGTGAATACCAAGGTCAAAGAGTGCTCGTTCACCTTCTTCGTAAATCTTATTCTGAATTTCGTGTGTAACCTTCTGAACAATTTCTTCAATGCGCGCTGGATGAATGCGGCCATCAGAAATAAGGCGTTCCAAAGATTCCTTTGCAATTTCCTTGCGAACCGGGTCAAAACAAGAAATTACAACAGCTTCAGGTGTATCATCAATAATAATATCAACACCAGTAAGAGTTTCCAAAGTACGAATATTGCGACCTTCGCGTCCAATAATTCGTCCCTTCATTTCATCACTAGGTAAAGAAACTGTGGCAACGGTAATATCACCAGTTGTTTCTGGAGCAATTCTCTGGATAGTTGTTACAAGAATGTCTTTTGCTTTCTTTTCAGCAGAAAGCTGTGCTTCCTGTTCAATCTTGTTGATAAGTGCCTGTGCATCGTGGCGGGCTTCATTTTCAAGATTTTTGATTATGAGGTCTTTAGCTTCCTGAGCAGAAAGTCCGGAAATCTTTTCCAATTCCTGGCGATACAATTCTTCCTGTTTAGAAAGTTCTTCTTCACGACGAACCATTGCAGCTTTTTTATCTGCAAGGTCTTTTTCATTCTTTTCAAACTCAGCTGCACGCTGCTCCAACAGTTCTTCTTTCTTGTTTACTCTAGCTTCAAAACGCTGCACTTCTGCACGACGTTCTCTGTTCTCGCGCTCCTGCTGGTTTCGTTCACGAATGAGCTCATCTTTTGCATTTAACAAAATTTCTTTTTTCTGTGCTTCAGCTTCTCTTATTGCGTCCTGCTTAACACGTTCTGCTTTCTGTTCAGAAGCAGTTAATTGAAATCTGGCATAAATCCAGCGAATAATCCATCCAAGAACGATTCCTACAAGAGGAAGAACAATATACCAAACTATAGCTGGCATACCTTTCTCCTTTGTTACCCCACGTAGAAACACGGGGTTATAAAATTTTTAGAATAGTTCAGATTTAATAATACAACAAGAATGATTTGATGTCAAACTGAAAGTTGAATGTGCAATACATAATGCACATGAATAAAATTGGCTACCGGTCATGAAAAATATGGGCTTCCGTTTCGGTGTTTCAAAAACTGCGGCTGAGCGTAATAGGTATCCGACTTCACTCCGCTTCGCTACGTTCGCGAACGCTCAGAAGCAGTTTTTGCCACACCTACACTCACGCCCATATTTTTCATAATAAGCATATTATTAGAATTCAGCGTTTCAACTTTCAGTTTGCCCTACATGTTGAAATCCTTACCCAGATAAATCTCGCGGGCGACTTCGCTGGCAAGGATTTCTTCTTTGGTACCCTGGGTCATGATGGTACCCTGATTTATAATAATTGCACGGTCGGTAATTTCAAGGGTATCGCGAACATTGTGGTCTGTAATCAAAATGCCAATGCCGCGCTTGGCAAGAAGACGAATCATGCTCTTAATATCGGCTACGGCAATAGGGTCAATTCCGGCAAAAGGTTCATCCAAAAGCAAAAACTTAGGCTCCATGGCAAGGGAACGGGCAATTTCTGTTCGGCGGCGCTCTCCACCAGAAAGAGTGAAGGCTTTCTGCTTACGGATTCTTCCAATAGAGAATTCTTCAATCAAAGATTCAAGACGCTCCTTTTTTTCGGCCATGGTAAGGTCATTTCTGGTTTCCAAAATTGACCAGATATTTTCTTCTACCGTAAACTTGCGGAATACCGAAGGCTCCTGTGGAAGGTAAGCAACTCCCAGTCTGGCTCGTTTATACATTGGAAGAGGAGTAATACACTGGTCATCAAGGAAAACATCACCGGCAGTTGGTTTGTAGAAACCTACTACCATATAGAAGGTTGTTGTTTTACCGGCACCGTTTGGCCCCAAAAGTCCAAGTACTTCTCCTACCTGCATGGAAAATTCAACACCACGAACAACTTTTTTATGGCCAAACTGTTTATACAGGCTGGAAACTCTAAGAATGTGATTTTCACTCTGCTCGTTTTTTTCTACAGTTTCTTCCATACTAATTTTCCTTTTCTTCTGGCACTTCATCTGCGGGAACTTCTTCATCAGCAGCTTCACCTTCTGGTCGCTCGCCCTCCGGCAAGTTCTCCTCACCCTTTAGCGCATCGTTTTCTTCATTACTCTTCTTTTTAGAAGGTTTAGAATCAGAAACAGAACCTTTTACATTACCACCAAGTGTAATTTCCTGAGTTTCCATATCCAGCGAAATATGCTGAGCGCGGAAAACGTCATCTTTCTGCTTTATCTGAGCATTTCCAGAAAGTTCAAGCAGCTGCTCCAGCTTGTAATAAACGGCATAAGAACCAGTACAAACGTTATCTTTTTGTGTAAGGTTTATTTTTATCTGCATGATTGCAGTTTCTTCAATCTGATTATAAACAATAATCTGGGATTGAGCCCTTACATCATTTTCAACATCGTGGAAATCTACATTTCCTTTTAACTCTGCAACCTTTGTAATTCTATCATAAGAAAGAGAATCACAGGTGAATTCCATGTTTGTTTCAAGATTTTTACCATTTATCCGGCCTTCTGCTTTTATAAAACGGTAATCTTCACCTGACAATTCCAGACTATCTGCCTGAATTTCCATTGATTCAGTTTTTACATAAGCATTTCCAGAAAGAGTTGTAGTTGTATTGGAATTTCCAGCCTGACCTGTCATTGAATTTGCAGAAAAAACAATTGTTTCGGCAGTTAAAAGCGAGGATAAAGACAAAAAGATGATTAAAAGGTTTAATTTACGCTTCATTCTTCACTCTCTTCCTCTATTTCTTCCTGATTTTCCTCTTGCGATTTTGTTTCAATTTCACCAGAAACTGTTCCTCTAAAAGAAAAAGTTTTACTCACACCACTGGCAGAGAAACCTGTTCCCCTCATTACGGTGTCTTCTTTTTCCACTTTAACCATTTCGCCGCGTCCGCTGGTCAACTGTTCATTTTTTTCATTCCAACGAAGAATATTCGCAAAAAACTTGGTGTTTTCAGAACGGTTGTAAAGTTTTATATCATCATACAACTCATAAAGTTTTTTGTCTGTATCAGAAAAGAGAAAACCACACTGGCCTTCCGTAGAAATCTGGCCTTCATCATCATAAGAAATAAAAGAAACATCTTTTGCAAAGGTTTCAGAAGATTTTTTATACTGCTCCAGAACCCCGGCCGACATTTCAAAAGTCACTTTATTTTCATCACAGCGAACCATAGAAGTGTCCTGAAAAACAAATTCAGGAATGCGCTCTTCCACGCTCACAGTTTCATCATATTTCAAAGAGCAGGAAAATGACAAAAGGACAGCTCCCATTACAAGACCTGCCCTCTTTAGAGAAAATGTCTTTTTAGACACCTTTTTCATCATCTCCAATAATCTTAGACCTTAGAAATCCTGCTTGATTTTTTCCAGATCCTTGCCCTTATCTTTTTCGCGGATTTCAACACGTCTGATTTTTCCGCTGATTGTCTTAGGCAGTTCATCTACAAATTCATAGATTCGAGGAATCTTGTACATTGCAGTATTTTCTTTTGCAAATGTAGAAATTTCTACTTCCATTTCTTTTGGATCTTTTTCTTTGTAAGCAGGAACAAGTACAATTGTTGCCTTTACAATCTGTCCGCGTTTTGGATCTTCCACACCTGTAACAGCACATTCCATTACAGCAGGATGCTTCTGCAAAATAGATTCAACTTCAAACGGACTGATTCTGTAACCAGATGATTTAATAATATCATCTTTGCGGCCAACAAACCAGATGTAACCGTCATCGTCGCGGTAAACGTTATCTCCAGTATGATAGAAACCGCCGTCAAAGGCTTCTGCAGTAAGGGAAATATCTTTGTGGTAACCTGTAAGCAAACCAAAAGGATGACCATGGTCTACGCGGATACAAAGTTCTCCAACTTCGCCGTTTGGTACAGGTTTATCATTTGGATTAAGAATTTCTACATCATAAGCAGGTGATGGGCGGCCCATTGAACCAGGTTTTACAGGAGAATCTGCATAGTCCATAAAGTTTCCGCAGATTACAGCTGATTCAGACTGACCATAACCTTCGTAAATGCGTTTTCCTGTCTGTTCAAGCCACTTGTCATAAACTTCGTCGTTCAGAGCTTCACCGGCTGTAGAAAAGCGCTGGCACTTGCTAAGGTCGTACTTAGAAAGGTCCTGACGAACCAGGAAGCGGTATACTGTTGGTGGCGCACAGAAGGTTGTAAGGCCGAACTTAGAAATAAGAGTGAGCATCTTATCCGGCTTGAGCATGTTCATATCGTAAACAAACTGAGCAGTTCCACAAATCCACTGTCCATAAATCTTACCCCAGCTGGCTTTTGCCCAACCAGTTTCTGCAATTGTAAGGTGAAGTCCATCATCTACAACACAGTGCCAGTATTTTGCAGTAATAATGTGTCCAATCGGATAAGTAAAATCATGAAGAACCATTTTTGGATAGCCAGAGGTTCCAGAAGTAAAGTACATAAGCATTGGGTCTGAATTATGAGTTGCAGCTTCTCCTACAGGACGAGGGAATTCAGGGTCTACCTTTTCGTATTCAGCATGGAAGTTTATCCAGCCGGTACGGTCCGGGCCTACCGTTACAAGATATTTTACAGTAGGTGACTTTACCATTGCCTTTTCAATTTCTTCCTGTACATGAGGATTATCATAAGAGATAATCATCTTAACATCTGCGGCATTTGTGCGGTATTCAATATCAGATTTCAAAAGCTGATCAGAAGCGGCAATTGCAACGGCACCAATTCTGTGAAGGGCTGGCAGCAGGAACCACCATTCGTAGCGGCGGCGCAGCATGAGCATTACCATGTCGCCCTTTTTAATTCCTTTCTGGGCAAGCCAGTAGGCAGCACGCTTTGATTCACGCGAAATATCTGCAAAGGTAAAAACTTTTGCCTCTGTTGAATTATCATCTATCCAGACAAGAGCACGCTTATTAGGTTCTTCGCGGGCATAGCGGTCTACAATATCATAAGCAAAATTAAAATCTTCAGGAGCTGTAAGATGGCAGTTTGCCTTTAAATCTTCGTACGATGTATACTCTCTATAATCCTTAATAAATTCATGGGCAAGATTCATTGTGCCACCTCGTTTCTAATTTAATTTGCTCCATATTATGACACAATTATTGATTTTGTCAACTAGACATTTTAATAATATTTAAGAACTTTAGTATATATAAAGTTATATTGTTTATAAGTCTTTTATCTGCTATTATAAAATTCATGAGCGAGATGTGTTACAATTGTTTTAAGCCTAAGTCGGCCTGTCTTTGTAAGTATACAAAAGAAATTGACCCGGGCATAAAATTTGTGCTTCTTATGCACCAGAAGGAAGCAAAAAGACAGAGAACAGGAACCGGTCATATTGCAAAAATTTCGCTCAAAGATTCAGAAATTCTTGTGGGCTTTGAATTTGAACACAACAAGCGCCTGCAGGAACTGCTGCATGACCCACAGTATTTTCCTGTAATGATGTATCCGGGGGAAGATGCCTGGACTGCAAACCGCCCGGGCTTTTGCGAAGCTCTAAAAGGCAAGAAACTTCTGGTTTTGATTCTGGATTCCACCTGGTTCTGCGCCCGCAAACTGATTGAACACAACCCCTTTTTGCTTGAACTTCCCCGCCTTTCCTTTAGCGGCGATTACCGTTCAATTTTTACCTTTAAGCACGAACCCCGCCCGGAATACATTTCTACTATAGAAAGTTGTTATTATCTGATAAAAGAAATGCAGAGTGCAGGCTTGTGCCCGGCAGACGTAAATCCCGAACCAATGATGGATGCATTTAAACAGATGATTAAATTCCAGCTGCAGGCAGAAAATGAGCGGATTCTTGGAATCCGCCCTAACAGCCACAGTTATGATGCTAAATACAATAAGATTCGGGAAATACCAGAATTCTAATTTTTTTCCAGAATAAGTCCGTCGAAGATTGCTTTTAATTCTGTTACAAAAACTTCTGTATCTGACCTCAACTGTCTCAGGAATTCATTTTCAACAAGAGGTCCCACAACATTATCAAGCTCTTCTTTAGAATGATAAGTCATCATTCGGTAGAAATCCTGATAGTCTTTTTCACGAGATTTAAATGAAGCATTGTAAATATCATAAGCAACGATTGAAACATCATCAATGATATTGCGGTACAAATCAACCGAAAATTCTTCAACCGGGCGCGAATACAACTGTTCCAAAAGATAAAGCGCATGACGAACCTTATACTGCTCATAAGAAAACTGACAATTATCATAGAAATGATGAACACCATCCCAGTTCTCTATTGAGCCATCTTTAATAGCAGCAAAAAGTTCCTGTATTTTTTCAGACGGAATAATCTGACCACCTACATTTTCCCATTCAGTATAAAGCGGAAGTTCACGGATTTTATCTATCAAATCTTTTGTAAGCGAAATATAGCCCAGAGCCTTACAGAATTCCATTAAAGTGCGGGTTGCATAATATTTTACAATCTTACGGTACATTCTGTATGCGCGGACTGGCTTAAAAATAGTTGCCCCATACTTTTTCTGACAAAGCATATCCTGAACAGTAAAGTCCGCTTCCGGATTCTGATGAAGGAAATCTTTTGCAGCCTGAAATTTCTTATCTGCGGTATCTGCATTTTCCATGTATTCATTTTTTTGCATAAGCAGATAATCTTCTGTAAGCACAATCAAACGGTTCATTGCAGTCATAATTTCCTGCATAGTATCAGGTGCCATAGGGTCGGTTTCTATGTGCTGAATCTTTGTAATGCGTTTATCACGCTTAGTAAACTTAGTCCTGTTTCTGGTGATGGCAAACATATCATAAAGGAAGAGCCATGCCGGGAAAATACTGATAGACTGATTACCATTCATACCAGGCGAAACCAAAGAGAAAGGATAACTTATATCAAGTTCATTCTGATAACTACCCTTTGAAACCAGTACGAATGATGCAAAACGAGAATTATGTTTAAAATCACTACAAAGGCCAGGCCAGAAACCTCTCTTTGCAAAAATTTCACCATCTGGACTACGGCTATTGTGATTACTTCCGATATTTGCGCCAGCTGCAATATTAGACTGCCCCATTACTGTAGTTGCAATCAGGAATGAAGAGTTATGGTGCTGCTCATGGAAAGGATAAATCAGGTTATTTAAAATTTCACAGCAGGAAACTGTAGAATTATCACCCAGAACTGAGTTCAAAAGACGGGCACCATATTTTACCTGACAGTTTCGACCAATCACAAAGCGGACCGCAATTGCCTGATAAAAAACACGGCTTCCATATCCCAAAATACCATTTACCATTTCTACACCTTCACCAATCTGCGAAGGTTCTTCTTCAGAAGACTGAATAGTAACATTCTTAAGTTTGAAGACACCCTTTATGTAGGCAGCCTTTCCAACTTTTGTATCCTTTATAATATTTGAATTCTTAATTACACAGTCATCATCAATAAAACCATAAGTATCCAGTTTTTTAGACTGCCCATATTCAGTGAGCTCAACAAAGCGCTTTAAAAGTGCCTTATCTTCACGATAATGCGACCAGATATATGCATCTGCCGGAATAAGATTTTCAAAAGGAAGAACACGACGGCCGTCATTTTCATTTGCAACGCCAATCCAAATACGGTGCTCTTCTGGCTCACCCTCTTTTAAAATACCCACTCCAAATTTAGAGTGCTTTGTACAGCACATTTCCTGAATATTAAAAAGTATAACTCTATCACCAAGTCTGTAGTTATCAAGATAATAAACATTACGAATTACACAATTATCGCCAGTAACAATATTACTAAGGCGGGAACGACGGATACCACATTCCAAAACAAGGTCGTTATAGTGAAGGGTACACTGCTCCAGTTTTCCCAGAATAATAAAGCCAGAAAAAAAGGAAAGATGAATAAGAGACGGATCAAAACCTTCTTCGTCTACAAAAAAATTTTTCCAGGAAGGATCTGAATTATGATTAAGATTTTTTTCTAGAATCTGGATTTCGTTATATGTAAGGGGGCGTTTTCCTTCAAGAAGTTCAACAGGAATCTCAACGGGACTCGATAAATCGGGATATTCAATTTTTACCATAAGAAAAAGTATAGCACATCAGAAATGTAAAAACTAGTAAGATGAAAGAAATGATTGTATAATCTCTATAATGAAAAAAATGATTAAAAGATTTGCACTTCTTTTTGTTTTTGGTTTGTTTATTGTAACTTCTGCTTTTGCAGGACCAGCCCAGAATGTTCAGGAATTAAGACTGGAAAACGGACTTTCGGTTTTTCTTCTGGAAAACCCGGCAGACGCCCTGGTAAACATAAGATTTGAATGCCGGGCAGGTTTTTCATCACAAAGCCAGGAAACAAACGGATTTTTTAAATTATTCACCAGAATGATTGCAGCCGCAAATCCTCAAATCAATTTTACATCTGTTTACTGCAATTCTGATTCTTCTACATATGAAGTAAGCACAAGTCCTCTTCTTCTGGAAAAAACACTGCAAAACATGGCAGAAGCCTTTTTTAATCCCATTTTTTCTGATGAAGTTCTTTCAAGCCAGCTGGCAGCCCTCAAAGCAGAAGTAATGGAAAACGCACAAACCATGTCTTACTATATAAATGCCGCAATAGATTCCAGAGTTTTTTCTGAATCACCCTGGAAGCACGATTCTGGTATTTATCCTCCCCTTTTTAATAAAACTTCGCAAAAACAGGCCCGTACCACACTCTCGCAAATTTCAAAACGCTGGTATATCCCTCAGAATTCAGCTCTTTTTATAAGCGGAAATATCAATTCCGAGCAGTTAGAAATCATCCTTAAAAATTCTTTTGGCCGTTTTTATTCAGCAACAAATGTTCCCCAGCATAAGCCAAACCAGGCACTAAACTCTCAGAAAAATTTTGTCTTTCATTCGCAGGAAATTTCTGCTGATTTAACACAGGTTGTCGTTCAGTACACAATGCTTTCCAAAGCAGAAAGCGAACTTCTGGCAGCCATGCTCAACAACAATTCTTCTACCTTCAAACAAAAACTTGTTGATAATCCACGGCTCAATATTCCAGGTGATGAATACATCAACGCCGCCGCAGTTTACGAAAAAGGAACAGCCCGCTTAATTATTCAAACCCTGCTGCAAAAACCGGAAGACAAAACAATCAAAATCACTTCTGCGGAACAGGCCCAGGAATTTATAGCCGAAGTTTTAAACATCAGCGACTACACAAATGAAAGTGAATTTTTATACGCAAAAAATGTATTAACTCAAGAAATAGAAAACAGCACTGCAAATTCCCGAAGCTTTCTCAACCGCCTTGCAGATTTTTGGATTAGTGAAGAATACCAGCAGGTTGAAGAAAATGATGATTTTCCACTTTCACCTTTAGTAAGCACTTTAATGACTTACACAAAAAACTTAAATAAAATAAGCCTGAAAGAATGTCTAAACACTCTTAATGCCGAAAATCCTTTTACATTTGTTATAATCAACTCTGAAGATTATAAAGCAACAAAAAAGCAATATGCCGCAGCAAACTTTCAGGAAATTAATGAAAAGAACTCTTCCTGGTATCTGCAGTCATTATTTAAAGAAGTAAAGGGACAGGTAACCAGCGAAGAACTTCCTGTGTATGCAACTTCAGTTTCAGACTTGAGGGACAACAATTACGCAAACACAAACCTTTCTCAGATAGTGCAGAAAGAGCTTTCTAATGGAATTAAGGTTGTTACTAAAGAAAATAAACTTTCTACCCGCAGCTGCCTTTTAATAAGCGTGAGCGGAGGAAAATTTAACAGCGCAGAAAATCATGGTTTTGAAGAAGTGATGATTCAACTGCTTTCTGGAATGATTGGGCGGGAACTTTCTGCAAAGGCTTCCCAGGGGCTGATTACCTTTATGCCGCAGATTTCTGCAAAAACTGATTATGCAACAAGTTCCATTACTATTGAATTTGACCCGGCAGATTCACAGGCAGTCTTTTCTTCAATTGTAAACGCAATAATTTACGGCGAAATTCCGCCAGCCATGGCAGACAGGGCAGTTTCTGGCAGACAGTACAAAAAACGTCTGGAAAACGGAAGTGCAGTAAATCAAATTTTTTACGGAGCAATCCAGGAATTATACAAGGGCAGCCCTATTACAAAAGTTTTTGAAACAGAAAATGATGTTTTACAAACTACAAACTACACTTCAATACTAAGCGCCTATCCAGAATTTCTGGATGCAAGACGTTACAGTCTGATTTTAACTGGAAAGCTGGAAGAAAATATTTTTGAAATAATTGAAGCATCTTTTGGCCAACTAGGAAGACGAGGAAAAGCACATGAACCTATAAAGGCAAAAGCAAACCTGCAAAAAGGAAAGACAAAAACAATTTCTGTGGTACACACTTTTCTTACAGATATTCCCGCAGAAGAAGCAGGCCCAATGCCGGCAGAACTTATCCCAACAACAGAATTTCTGGACCCGGTAATCTATATTTTTAAGGCGCCGGAATGGAAAGTGGGTGCGGGAGCGGCCGGGGGCGCTGGAGTGGCTGGTGGTGCCGGGGGTGCTGGCGTGGCTGCGGGCGCCGCCGGGCTGACCGGGAGCGCGGGTGAAGCCGAAAAGGTGGGTGAAGCCGGGGGCGCCGTGTGGGCCGGGGCGGATATTCGTGAAAGAGCCCTTTTCTGCGCAATGCTGAACTATCTGGAGGGGGCATTTGAAGGAAGGCTTGCGGCTTCTTCCCGGCTGAGTGAAGCAGAAGCTTCGGTTATACTGCCGCGCGCTTCCATGCCTTTTGGCGTAGTGGTAATGCAGAATGTACGGCACACAAAGGAAGCAGACGCCATGCTGCGCGGCGTGGTGGCGGACGTTAAAAAAGCACTGGCCGCACCTGCATCCGCGCAGGGGCTCATTGCAGAAATCAAGACGCAATGGACGCTGAAGCAGATGGAAAGGAGCGGGAGCGATGCAGGAACCGCGGCGCTCATTCAGAAAGGCTTTGAACTTTCACCAGAAGTTCCAGAACCAAGTTTATACCTTAAAGAATACGAAGTTATTCAAAGTGCAGATTCCCGCGATTTTCTGGAAGCACTTTCATATTTTTCTGACAAACCAAATCTTTCGGTTTATTCCAAAGACGGCCAGAAATAATTTTTCTTCGTTTTTATTCACACTTTTTCATTTTCACTGTTGACATAAATTAAACTTTTCTATATATTTATATTCACGTTGGTTGCTTAGCTCAGCTGGTAGAGCAATGGACTGTTAATCCATGTGTCGCAGGTTCAAAACCTGCAGCAGCCGCTTAAGACCTTCTCAGATGAGAAGGTCTTTTTTTTATCTATTTCCTTATGTTATAAGGATTTACAGACAATTCAATATATTTAAGTGTACCCTCCTGATGGAAAGGTCGCTTAAAGACTTGTGGAAAAACTGAGACCTACACAACGAGCTACATAAAGACCTACATAAGAACCTACACAAAGCTTGTTCGTTTGAAGTTTTTCCACTGCTGTCCTGATATGTCAGAACAGGAGGTTTTTATGCGTCAGTTCTATCTTGTAAAGAATCATTGGGGCTATTACATGGCCATAATGATTGATCCACTTACTGGTTTGAAGGGTGCTTCCAAAAGCACTCATACTAAAGACAAAGTTGAAGCTACTGTGATTGCGGCGGATTGGGTAAAGAATGGTTTGCCGGAAGCTAAGAGTCATTCACGGGCTTTTCTGAATCCTGATTCTGTTTCTCCTCAAAAAGTTCAAAGCATTATTAACAGTCTTTCTGCTTCTGACGCGCAGCTTATGTTTTCTATGCTTTCTCAAAAAATGGGCGTATCTGTTGCCACTCCTCTCTCAACTCCTGTTCAAACAGTTGCTTCTGTTTCTGTTCCTGTTGAGAAACCTGTTCCGAAAAAATCTGACATAAAACTTGCTGAGTTCTTAATTAACTTCTGGGATTACGATAAGTCTGAAGCTCTGCAGCGTTCTTTTGCAAAGGGTAAAAAACTTTCGCGTATGCACACTGATGCTATGAAGGGACTTGCTAAGAATCACTGGCTTCCGTACTTTGGGCCGGACAAGCTTGTTGAGGATTTGGAACAGGATGAACTTGATGACTTTTTCTTTTACCTCTACACGGTTAAAGGTCTTTCGGGCTCTACTGTAAACCATGCTATTACTTGTGGAAGTAAGGCGATTGGATATCTTTTTGATAAGCGTAAGATTTCGTTTAATCCTATGGCTGGTGCTGAGCGTTATGGTATTAGCAACGAAAAGCGTGATATTCCGACTGAAAGTGAAGTTCGCTCTTTGTTGAATCTGAACTGGAGAAACCATCTTGGAAAGCTTGCTTTTGAGCTTGCGGCTTACTGTGGTTTGCGTGCCGGAGAGATTAGTGGTCTTAGAGTTTGTGACCTTGATATGCAGGCAGATCTTTTGCATATCCGTCACAGCTGGAATGAGAAGGACGGTTTGAAGTCTACGAAGAATACTGAAGAGCGTGATGTTCCTGTTACTCGTGAGCTTCTTTTGCAGCTTATGAACAGAGCAAGACTTAATCCTAATTACTCTGATTTGAGTTATGTATTTTTCAGTAACGTGAAACCGGAGATTCCTTGCAGACCTGCTTATTACCAGGACAGCTTTTATGAGGCTCTTAGTGAAATTGGAATTAGCGAAGAACAACGCAAAGAGAGAAACATTGTATTTCACAGCCTGCGTCACTTCTGCGCTACTCTTCTTGCACAGAGAACTGATATTAAAAATGTACAGGCTATTCTTGGTCATAAGAGTGCTTCTATGAGTTTGCATTATGCTGACCATGAAACTATGACGCAATTGAATAATATGCGAAGCATTATGCGGGATGCCTGGAAGGAATGTATTATTTCTGCCTGATGTGCGAAAAGGTTTAGAAATATTAACCTCAGGGTTAAAAATCCTAAACCTTTTTGCTTAACACTTTGGATTTATCATTAAGCCATAACAGAAAACTGTTGTGGCTTTTTTTATACTCTTTTGCTCTGCGTAAAAAGCCCATGGAGATTTTTATGGACGAGACTGAAAAAGAAAACATGGAGTTGCTTTCGGTTGAAGAAGCTGCGGCGTACCTGAAATTCAGTACAACTTTCTTGTACCGGCTTGCAAGAGAGAAAAAGATTCCGCATGTGAATTATGGCAGACATATTATTTTTCGTAAGTCTGATTTATATAACTGGCTTGGCTCAATGGTCTGCCCTGCTATGGAGGTGTGAGCATGAATATTCCGCTTTCAAAAGTCCTTGAAGAATCGAATGAGTTTGTACGCAGGATTGCTGGCGAACAGAAGTATGGCGACATTATTGTGAAGATAACATTGAACGATGGATTTCCTGTAAAGCTTGAAAAGGCTTTTTCGGAACATCTTACTAAGCGCAAGACCACACGACTTGTGGTTCAAAAATAATCGGGCAAAGGAGGTTTTAGGCGTGGGAGAAAAGGACACTGTTTGTACTAGCAGCAGTGAACTTGTTCAGACAGAAGAAGCTTTGAAATCCTGGGAGAAAAAATTGGAAGGCGAATCTCCCAAGGCTTTCAAGGCCTTCTGCCTTTTCCGTTCTATGGGCTACAAGCGCAGCATTAAAGCCTGTCTTGAGCTGAACGGAATTGAGCCGAATAAGTACGGCTCCTGGGCGCGTTATGCACGGATGTTTCGTTGGAATGAACGTGCTGCTGAATACGATGCGTATATTGCAAAAGAAACTGAAAGGGAGATTTTAGCTGAACGAGTTGAACGCCGTAAACGCCAGATGGAAATGTTGAACGGCTTTGATGAGCTTGTAGCTCAGCGGATTAAAACGCTGAAGCCTGATGACTTGAATGCAGATGGAGCAATGGATTTGCTTGAGCGTTCTGCAAAGCTGGATTCGTTTATTACGGGTGCAGACAAAGAAAACAATAAGCCGGTACAAGGCGAGCTGGCGATAACTTTTGCTGACAGCTTTAAGGACTTATGAGAGAGCTCTTTAAGCCAACGGCTGTACAGAAAAAAGCTTTAGAGCTGCTTAGTTCTTCTGCGAAACATGTTCTGCTTTTTGGTGGTTCACGTTCTGGAAAGACTACGGTTCTTGTAATGGCGATTATCTTTCGTGCCTGCCGTTACCCAGGAAGCAGACATCTGATATGCCGCTTTCGTGCAAAGGATGCGAGAAGCTCTGTACTGCACGAAACGCTTTTGCCATGGCTGAACAAAACGATTGGTGCGAACAATTACAAAGCTAACGTACACGATGGTTTGATTACCTTGTGGAACGGTAGCGAGATTTGGATTGGCGGACTTGGTGATAAGGAACAGGTTGACCGCATCCTTGGCCACGAGTATGTGACGATTTACTTTAACGAAGTAAGCCAGATTTCATACTCTGCGATAACAACAGCTTACAGCCGATTGGCGATGAAAGTTGAAGGCTGTAAGAACAAGTTCTTTTATGATTGTAACCCGTGTTCGCCGATGCATTGGGCTTACAAAGTTTTCATTCGAAAGATTGAACCTCGAACGGATGAAAAACTAAACAAGCCAGAGCTTTATGCTTCTGCTGTTTTGAACCCGATGGATAACGCTGAAAATCTTGATGAAGATTATATCAGTGACATTCTGGACAACATGCCGGAAAAACAGAGGACACGATTCCGTGATGGTCTTTGGGTAAAACCGGAAGGCAGCGTTTACGAGAAGTTTGAAGAATCTATGATTCTACCTCGTGACAAGCTTCCTTCTGTGTTTGATAAATACACTGGCGGTCAGGACTTTGGTTTACATATTGCGGCTGTAAAAATTGGCTGGGTTGGAGACTGTGTTTACGTCATTGGTGACTATGGCGGATTCAACATTACAACTAAAACCAGCGTAGAAAACCAGACTGCTAAGGGCTGGTATAACGAGAGCTTTGTTACCTACTGTGACCCGGCAGGTGGCGAAAGAATTCAGGAAGTACCTGGAGGTGTTAAGGCTAATAACTCTGTGGATGCAGGAATTGATTACATTATTGCATTGATTGAACGTGGAAAGTTTTTTGTATGCAAAGACTGTACCGGTGTTCTTGGAGAGATTTGGGATTACTCTCGTGATGAGAATAATCAGATTGTAAAAGTAAATGACCATTACATGGACGCTATGCGTTACGCAATCTTCAGCGCAGTGACCAGCGGCGTGGTAATGGCGTAAGTTTTTTGGTTTACCGATAATTTAGGAAACAGTAAGTGAGTTTATTCAGAAGAAAGCAGCAGAAACAATTACAAAGTTTTGAACAACTCAATGGAGAGACAGTTGCTGAGGACTTTTCTGTGCGTGAGAAAAAGACATGCACTGATCCTTATCTTCAACATGCCTGGGTTTCTGTGTGTATCGATATTTTGACTCGTAACGTTGCAAGAGCAGAATTTGAAGTACGTAAAAATGGAACTGTAGAACGTGACACTGCTCTTGCTAATCTTTTTCGTTTTCCAAATAAAAATCTGAGCCGCTTTGATTTATGGAAGCAGACTTGTGCCTGGTGGAGTCTGGATGGTGAAGCATTCTGGTGGTTCGGAGAAAACTATGTCTGTGGGATTCCAACTGAGATTTTCATTCTTAATCCGCGATACATGCAGCATGTCGTTGACGGCGGAAAAATTACCAAATGGGTTTACACGGAAGAAGGCAGCGGACGGCCGCTGATGATTCTTCCTGATGAGGTAATTCATTTTAAGGACTGGAACCCATGGAATGTCTACAGGGGTGTAAGTCCGCTGGTAAGTTTGGGGCTTGAGGTTGAACAGGATTTACTTGCGGCAAAGCAAAACACAGGCTTGCTTAAAGAAGGAGGAGTTCCGAAAGGTTTACTGAAGACGGACCAGGTATTAACAGAAGCTGAAGCAGAGCTATTGGCGAGGACCTGGGACAGGAAATATGGCCGCGGCATGAAGAATCGTGTTGCTGTGCTGGGTAAAGGTACAGAGTATCAGCCGCTTACTTTTAGCCCTGATGTTCTGAAACTTTATGATATGAAAAAGTGGAACTTGTATACACTGCTCGCGAAATATGGAATACCTCCACGAGTGGCGAATATACAGGATTCCAAGAGTTCTTTAAGTGGTACTGATACAGACAGTCAGCACAGAGCCTTTTGGAACTATACATTAATTCCCCTCCTTAAGAATTTTGAAGAGGTTCTTGAGGTGCAGTTGTTCAGAAGATTTAATCTGCCTGAAACTGGTGTATTTAATCTTGATTCTATACCTGAGTTACAGGAATCAGAAGATGCCCAGAGTAACAGGGATATTGCAGAAATCAATGCCGGCTTGAAAACCATTAATGATGTTCTGCGTAAACGTGGCGAGAATACAAAACCATGGGGTGATACCTGGTTCAGAGCTTCTTCATTGGTTCCTGTTGAACAATCTCAATAACAAAAAAGAGGTACAAAAATGAAAAAAATCATAATTGCAGTATGTGATGATTTTACAAAAGAAATTATTACTCATTGTGCGAAGGCAGCAATGCCTTCACTGCAGATTGTAGATGGTTCAAATGATACTGACATCATTTATCATTTGAAGAGTGCTGAAGATGATATTGTCATTTTTGATAAGTATTTTCTGAGTTATGTTCTTCGATTCAAAATGACAGCTTTGCGTGTTTATAACAGCAAGCTTCGGATTATTTTTGTTGAGCAGGGAGACTGTTCAAGATTCTTTGGTCTTCGAGTTTACGACCTTAAAGCTGATGGCTTTATTTGTAATATTCGAAACAAAAAAGAATTTGTGAATAAGCTGCGTAATATCTTTTCCGGCGAGAAGATTTTTCCGGAAGAAGTATTAGACAGTCTGGATTCAAACGAACATTTGCGTTTCCGCAAGTATTGTTCTGAGATTACCGAAATGGAGCTTGAGATTGGTATGTATCTTGGGGAAGGAAAATCCATTAAACAAATCAGTGGGTTGGTTAGTGCATCCGAAGGTGCTGTTGGCATTCATATCAGCAGGCTTAAAAAGAAAATCGGTTTTGAGAGCATGAAAGATTTTAGTGTTCTGAATAAACAGCTGGAAAAAATAAACTTAAGGAGCTGGAGTTGTTAGTAAAAATTGACGGAGTGGAAAACAAGGAGTTTTCCAGAAACAAGAATCTGTTTTTGTCTTTCTTAAAGGACAATACACATTCTGGAAAACTTTCGCCTCAGGTTGAAGTTTTCAAAAGCATCGATGTACAGAAAGATTCATTTCATTGGGTGATGAGTACTTTTGATGTAGACCGTGATTTTGAAAAAGTCGATCCTGCCGGATGGAACTTAAAGAACTATCTTGCGAATCCTGTAATCCTCTGGAGTCATGATTACTCTATTCCAGCGATAGGATATGCGGAGAATGTTAAGGCTGATACAGTGCTCGAGGGAGATATTGTATTCAACTCAAAAGAGTTTGACGAGTTTGGATGGAGTATTGGGGAGAGAGTTAAGGCCGGCGCTTTACGCTGTGGCTCTGTTGGATTTATTGCGGAGGAAGTTGAGTTTCTTGAAGCCAAGGATCGCGAATGCGATCTGATTTTCCGAAAGCAGGAGCTTTTGGAATTCTCTATCTGCTGTGTTCCGGCAAATCCATTTGCCCGAAACGGAGAGAAAAAACTGGAGATTACGGAAGTAATTCAGGAACCTGAGGAGCTTTCGTATTGGGATAAGTTGACTAAAGGCCTGGCACGGGCTTAGAAGTGCAAATAAAAAACAGAGCTGCTGACAATTGGAACCTGCTGACAGCTCTGTTATCCAAGTTACCTAAGGAGGAAAACTTGAACGAAGTAATTGTATCACTGCAGCAGAAATTGGAAAATATGAAAACTCTTGTTCCTACAGAAGCTGCAACACCAGAACAGATTTCAAAATATTTCAATGAAAATGAAGAAATCATTGCTGGCATTTTGAAGGCTGCCGACAGTCAGACAACTGCAACAACAAGTGAACTTGAAGGAATCAAAGAAGCTGTAAAAGAGCTTCGTAATCTTATGCGTAAAGCTGATACCGAAATGAAACCTCTCTCTTATAGAGACGTTTGCTACAATCTTGGTAAAGCTTTGTGCGCAGCCTGGAACAAGGATGCAGAAACTCTTGGCCAGCTTAAGTTCTGTCCAAACATCAGAGCTGAAAAATGGAACAATCCGAAAGACTTCTCCTGGGAAACCGGAAAAGGATTTGTGCCATCAAAAGCTGTTCTCGGGGAACCAATCGGAAATCTTGCAAACAATGACCAGTATCTTATCAATCCGATTTACGAAGAGACTATCATGCAGGAAGCTGCAAAGCAGTCTCAGATGATGAACCTTGTTACCCACCGACCTATGAGTGGACCATCCATCTTCATTCCGGAAAGAGACCGTGGCGGAATCGAATTGAAATGGCTCACAAGTTATGGTCAGAAAATCGACGCTACAAAATCAAACATGCCTACACGTACAGAGCTCAAGGCTTACACCTTGGCCGGATACGTTCCATTCTTTGACGAGTTCGGAGAAGATGTTTTTGTGGATCTTGGAAAAATGTTCCTTGAAGATTTTACAGAAGCTTACGGACAGGAGTTTGACCGTCAGTGCCTTATTGCAGACGATGACCCGTTCACAGGCGCAATGAATATGTCTCATGCCGAAGTATGCCGCATCCAGAGCACAGACGAATCAAAGCTCACATACCTCGACTTCCGCAAGGCAGAGCTGCAGGTTGAGCCGGAAGAAAGAAAATATTGCAAATGGTTTCTGCACGAAACATTCCTCAATCATATCGCAAACATTCAAGACGACAACCACAATCCAATCTGGAGAAAACCAGGTGACGGAATGCCAGGAAGAATCGATGGATATGATGTTGTTGAAAGTCGTCTGATGCCGCAGCTTGCAGACATTGAAGCTGACAGCGTGATTGCCATCTTTATGAATCCAAAAAGAATCATTCACGGCAACCGCAAAGGAATTGAAATCAAACGTTTCGACGAAACAACAGAAGGTCTCGAATATGGAGAGCTCTTTATGCGATTCCGCAAGCGTGATGGATTCCTTGTGACTCGTCCTAAAAAGAATATGGTCTTGCTCAAAACAGCAACAGAATAAAACCCAAAGACAAATACAAATATTTGCCTTTGGAAAGCGGGGGCGAAATTTCCAAAACCGAAGTGAAGGCAAATGCAAGGCTGCGTAGCACCCGAAGGGCTTGGCCTTGTATTTGACTGAACGGAGGTTATACTAGCCATTGCCCCGCTTTTCCGTGGAGGAAGATTTGAAACCTTTTACATTTGAAGAACTACAGAAAATATTAGAGCTTAATGCCGAGGAAATAGAAACTGATTCTTTAATCTTTGCAGCAACAATTTCTTATATTGAAAAGCTTTTAGGCTACACTCTTGATGATAAGAATTACAATGAATTACACACAGTAAAGGATTGTATGGTTTTTACAGACCATGAAAACATTTCAGAAATGATAAATATCATTGATATGACAACAAAGCTCCGTGTTCCTAATTGTGTAATTGATGGACAGCGTATTTTATTCATAGATCCAAAACTAGAAGGTCATGTTGTCTTTCTGAATTATAATGCTGGTTTTACAGAAGAAACATTACCGGCAGACTTAAAAGAAGTTATAGTAAAACTTTTCCTTCTAAAAAAGAAAGACTTTATTAAGCAGACAAATCTTGATGATGAAACAGGATTTGAATTACCACAGGATATTCAGTCTGTAATCAATTTATATAGTAGAAAATGTTTATGAAAAGTTTTGAGCCTGTTTATAAAGAACTGGAATATCTCTTAATTCAAAAACTTCCTGAATATATTGAGAAAATCAATAAGGAGTATAATGACGGAATTATTTTAAAACCGTTTGAAAATACAAGTCTCTCAGAGAACTGTATTAAGACACCTTCATTCATTTTTAATATGGAAGAAACTGAGTATTCTGAGAAAGACAGGATTGTAGAAAATACAATTTATACAGTTAGCATTGAATTAAAACTACAACCAAACATAGAACTAAGACCAATTATATTCTCACGATATTCCGAAGCCATAGCATTAATTATTCAGAAGGATGATATGTGGATTGACTGTAAAATAACAAACTCTAAGGAAAACAAAATAGTTATGAGAATTACGGTGTGATAATATTTTGAAACATAGAAGAAACAGCAATAATTATGATATAATAATCTTGTAATATGATAATACAGAAAGCTGAAAATCAAGACATAGAATTTAAGCAAAGCTGGCAGGATGAATACCTTAAATGGATTTGTGCTTTTGCTAATACAAAAGGCGGAATCCTTTATATTGGTGTAAACGACAAAGGTACTGTAACAGGTGTGCAAGATTTTCATAAATTAAGCGAAACAATTCCTCTTAAGATTACACAGAGCATGGGCCTTTTATGTGATGTATCTGTTGCTGAAGATTCTGACAATAATTTGAAATATCTGATTATCAAAGTTAATAAGTATGAAAATCCAGTAAGTTATCATGGAAAATACTACAAAAGAGTTGGTTCTACTACTCAGGAAGTTACCGGTTTTGAGCTGAATGACTTGATTCTTAATGCATATGGTCTTTCATGGGATGCTGTTTCAATACCAGATGTTTCTGTAAAAGACTTAGATGAACGAGCATTTAAGGTATTTAAGACATGGGCTATAAGAACAAACCGATTTAAGGAAGAAGAACTCGAAATATCAAATGAAGCTCTTTTGCAGAATCTTAGAGCCTTTGATAAAGAACGGCTTACACGTGCTGCAGTTATGGCTTTTCATCCGGATCCAGAGAAATGGGTAATAGGTGCATATACCAAAATTGGTTATTTTGCAAATGATGCAGACATTCTTTTCCAGGATGAAATACACGGCTCTCTTATGACACAGGTTGAAGATGCTCTTGATATTATCTACACAAAATATATGAAAGCATTAATTTCATATCCAGATGAAATTCACAGAGCAGAAACTTACTTTTTCCCTCGCGGAGCATTTCGAGAACTTTTGCTGAATGCTCTTATTCATAAGGATTACACAAAACCATATCCTATTCAAATTCTGATTTACAAGGACAAGATTGATATCTGGAATATTGGAGAAATGCCGGAAACCGTAAAGATTGAAGACCTTTATAAATTACATCATTCTGCTCCAAGAAATCCTAAGATTGCAGATATTTTCTTTAAGTGTGGATTTATTGAATCTTGGGGTCGCGGATATTTCAAAATCAAAACAATTTGTGAAGAACAAAATGCAACTCTTCCAGAACCAAAGGTTGTAAGTGGCGGTTTTTCTGCTATTTGTAATGCTTCTGAAACTTATAAAAAACTTGCAGCAGAATATGGCATTGACGGATTCGCTGAAAGTGCACAGAAAATGCCTGGAAGTTCCGAGAAAGTTCCTAGTAAGTTCCTAGAAAGTTCCGAGAAAGTTCCTAGAAGTTCCGTTGCTGTATTTGAAGCAATTAGAAATAATCCTAATGCTACTACAAACGATTTAGAAAAAACTCTTGGAATTACAGATAGAGCTATACGAAAGCATATAAAGATTCTAAAGGATCTTAATATAATAGAACGAGTTGGAAGCGACAGAAACGGTTATTGGAAAATCATAAATTAATTGTGCCGATTCTGTTGGCACAATTTATGCAATTTCAAATTGCACAATGGAATACGAAGTAATTGATTAAAAGAATAATAGAAATGTTAAATGAAAAAAAGTTTAAGGAAAAACTGAATGGTATTGAGTTTTCTGACATTTCCAATAAGTTTCCTAAGGAATATCTAACAGTTGATTATGAACCTTTATATTCTGTTTTTCGTACTTTAGATAAACAATGCGTCTGTTTCTTAGATGAGAATTACAGAACAGATAAAAACCTTGTTAATTGTCTTAATAATTTATTTATAAAAGAAACGTTAGCAGAAAAAAAAGAAATATACTTCTCTGACTTTAATGGTGTACACTGTACAAGTGAAAATGAATTCTGTTCTTTTGAAAGTTTTATGCAAGAACAATATGAACGAAATAAAGATGAAAAAAAATATTCAGATTATGAAACCGTAAAATATGAAGTTTTTAATACAGTAAGCCCTGTTGATAGCAATCCATTAAAAGGTGCAATAATACTTACCTGGTCTAACAAGATTTATGCAAATACAAGTAATAAAAGCCATAGATTTGCATTGATGTGTAAAATGAATGAGCTTGAAAATAGAAATGAATCTTATTACTTTGATATTACAAAGTATACACTCAACGAGAATGCAAAAAAAGAATTTTTAGAAAATTATTATGGATTCATTATAAAAGCTGAAACCGCAAATAAAATAATTAAAGCATATTCAGATAATTCATTAATGACGTGGGAATCTTATAGACCGTATTGGAAATCATTTAATGATGATATTATTGCTTTCATATTCAGGAAAGAAAAGAATTACCATACAGCTTTTCTGAAGTCTGAGAATGCGATTTGTATAAATAGTCTGTTAGATAGTTGATAAAAAATTAAAGGGCTTTAACATTCAAAGAATAATAGAATTAAAAAAAGGAATAAATAAAATGAGAAAATTTAGTGATTTTGAAAAAAAAGTATTAGATTTAATAATCAAACTTTTTAACAATAATCAAACAGTTTGTGCTGAAAATATTTTGTTTGATTTAGAAGGTATATTTGGTCTTAGTATAACCTGTGGCTTTCATGTTATTAATAGAAATGATGAATTGGAATTAGTCTACAACTCTCAAAGATTCAATACGCAAGAAGATTTTAAGAATTTATTTTATGATAAAATTGCAAAATTATATGAATATTATCTCTTAATGAAATACCTGGAAGAAAATGAATATATTTTTTTAGCAGAAGCTGATTTATGTGTAAAACAAGACGATATATGTGATACAACAACAGATTTTATAAAACCTTCACTTTCAAAGAAGTTAAAGCCATATTTTTCTTCATATTACTATCCTACAAGTAAACTATATAATATGGTTGAGAATGATTATTTAGATTTAGAAGCTCAAAAAATTAGGAAAGAAGAAATAAAACAACAAAAGAAAGAAGAAGAGGATAAAATTAAACAATATAAATTAGAAATTAGACAAAATAAAAGTGAAAAAAGACAAAAAGTCCAATATTGGACTACAACTATTATTGCAGTAGCTTCATTTATTATATCCCTGCTAACTTTATTTGTTCCAATTTCTATAAAAAAAGGAAACGTTGATATAAACATATCAGATATAAAAAAAGAGCCTATTGAAATTGAAGTTAAAAACATTGAACAAAAGAAAGCATTGCCTATAAAAATAGATGAACCTATTGAATTAGAAAAGCAAGATCCTATTCCTATTAATGTCAATGTTACAGTAAATAAAGAATTCCCTAAATAAAAAGTAAGGACATTAAAAAATCTGAGCATCGACCGATTTGACCTAAAAGGTTAAGAAACCTGAACCTTTTTGCACACGGCTTTGGGCTTACACTTGAGCTATGAAAGTTCAAGGTAGAGCCTGCACACTGACGATAGCAAAAGACGGCGAATATTATCCATTACCCTACAGCGAGGAAACTGTACGCACTGCGTCCAAAGGCTACGCTCTGCCTGGAGTGATTGGCTTAAGGAGCAGAGAGAAGCTTGTTGAAACCGGCAAGGCAATCATCGGTTGCATGGTTACGAGACTTGAATATAATAATATTCTTGCTCTGTTCCTTTTGCTTTTTTATTCAAATGAAAAGTTTGATATCCTTATAGACCGTGTTTGTGAAAAGCTGATTTATAAAAATGTATCTGTAAAAGATTTTGAACTTCGTGCAGAAAATAATGAACCGCTTTTTTTCAGGCTTGATGTAAAAGATAATGATGATTCATATACCACTAGCTGGGATATTACTACACCCTCTTTGCCTTGGAGTGAGTGCCGAACTTTTTATTATGACGGCCACAGTGTAATTGCCGACTTAAAAAAGCTGCCTCTTGTTTACCGCTTTGAACTTACAGGCAGGTTTACTGAAAAAGCAAAGTATCAGCTTACTCTTTACTTTCCCTTAAACACAGAACATTACCCGACACAGAATAAAATTGAAAAGCTTTCTATTACACTGGACCAGCGATTAGGAATCTGGCTGGACCTTTACGATTTGAAGCCTCTGGATGATATGGCAGATATCAACTGCGCTGATACAGTGCTTTGTTATCAGAAGTTTGAAGTAACAGGAATTGTTGTTTTTAATATCCGTAACAGTGAACAAAACACACAGGTGGTATTATGAGATTTTACGAGTTACCGCCTGAAGTTGAAAATAAGATTTGTGATACTGAGGCTCGTCCTTTTGTTCGTATTGTGCTGGAACTTAGTGGTGGCGATGTTTATATTCCAGACTCTGATATTCTAGAATGCGTTGCAACTTCTTACAACACAGAAGCTGGTGGAATTGTGAACTGCGGCGAGCTTCTTTTGAAAGGTATCTACGACATAGAAAAGAATCCGGAATATGTTCCAGGGCTGGGAGTTCAGATCTGGTATTGCTTTGGTGACCGGATTAATACTTTTTTCCGCTTTCATATGTTTGTGGATGACAGCGGATTTCAGAGTCAGGAGACTGGCTTTCTTGATAAGACTACAAAAGTACGTCTAATTGATTTGAGCACAAAACTTGATGACACTAAGCTGCAGCGTAACTGGACTGATGCTCAAACTGTTGTTCATTCTGTTGTTTGTGACAGACTACAGCCGGAGAAATCTCTTGTTCATATTATTGCGGCTCGTGGTGGCATTCGTGCAAATGAAATCAACTGCGGCTCTTTACCTTTTGATATTCCTTATGTTGTTGTGGCTGGTTCTGCCTGGAAAGAACTTTGTGCTCTTGCTAAGGCTTATGACGCTGTTGTGGAATGCGGTAAGGATTTGACTCTGAGTTTTATTGAAAGTCCTTATGATACAGAAAATGATTACAGCGAAGATTCTGATTTTACTTTGGATGAAACTCAAATTACTCATTACAGATTTTTTTATAACAATGATAAATATGCAAATAATGTTCGTTTGAAGTATACACGCTATGTGCAGACGGAACGTCAGGAGCTCTGGAGTTATAGCGATGCGCCGGTTTGGTATGACGAAGATATGAGGCCTTATTATCCGTTTACGGATGATAGCAGGAAGATTATTTCTGACAATGATTACCAGGCAATCTACACAGCTAAGAATGATGAGGGAAAAACGAGGAATGTTGTGTATGCGGATGAGATTACCAGTGAAGAAGAATTTGTCCGTGATATGCAGATCGCCGGGTCAAGCCCGACGATGACACCATCGTTTGAAGTTGTGCAGTACGATACTACGACTTACAAAGACCGCGCTATTGTTCAGCTTTCGAGAAATGGAAATCTGATTGGACTTTATAAGGCTGCTATTTATGGTCGGGCAATTATTTCTGAAACTAACTACAGCATTTTTGTAAAAGACGATAACGAGATTGCGGCTAAAGGTCAGATTGTAAAAAATATTACTTCAAAATATCTGTCTGATGATTTATTTGAAGATGAACCTTTCTGCCTGCGTCGTGCGAAGGATCTCCTTCATGATTGTATCAACTGTAAAGGTGGTTATTACCTGACAACTTATCTTCCTCTGATTCATGCCCGTGTGGGAGCTTTTATGGATATTCGGCTTAATGCTCAAAGTGGATTTAAGAAAGTGAGAATTGATGAGCTCACGTTTCGTTATAAAAAGGAAGAGGCGTTCTCTTCGGAGATTTGGGTGACTCGTGTATGAGGAGGTAAAGCTAAAAATTGCTTTCGCAATTTTTTTAACGCTTTGCTATAGAACACCGGCCGCCAGCGGCCTTACACAGGAGGAAATTATAGAAAACATTGAATTATTAGTTAAGTCTATGAACGGCTTACAGGTGGAGCTTTCTGGATTCAGGGCAGAAATGAAAGAGTTTAAGACTGCAGTTGAGAAAAGAATGGATTGTCTGGATAACAGGTCTACAGCCTGCCAGTTTAATCCGAATGTTTGTGCAACTGCTAGAAGACTTGAAGAACATATCAAAGCAGACAATGGAAAAGCAGGAAGAAACATGGCTGTGATTGCCTGTGTTATTTCCTGCTTTAATGTGGCGGTTACGGTTATCACTTTAATTGTGAAAGGAATGTGATATGGATAATTCGAATTTACGAATGCGTCTTATGCTGGAAGCTGAAAAGGAAATTGTTGAAGGACTTAGTGAAGCTGAACGCTACCGCTACTTTCTTGGAAGGATGCAGTTTCTGAAATATGAAAGTGGTAAAGAAAACCTTTTGAGTTCTGATTGTTCAGGCTCGGTTTGTCTTGCCCTCTTGCTGGCTACTGGGTGTGCTATTCGTGTTACTGCGGATGCATTATTCAAAAAGTATTACACAAAGAAGAACCCTGAAAAGGATGATATTCAGGCAGCTTTCTTTGTGACTTTGTATGACAGAAAACTTGGCTCCAGATTGTACAAGGAAAATGAAGTTTGTCATGTGGCTGGAGTCTGTGGTCGTGATGTTGTTCTTAATTGTGTTGAACCTTATTCGGAGCTTCGTTCTATTTCTGATATGAAGCCTTATTATCAGGCAAATGATTACCGGGTGATTGTTCGTGGCTTGGATAGAGAAGCTTTGCAGAAAGCTAGTGATGACAACGTTGATTTGTTTGGAGCTGATTACCAGTTTGAACAGATTCGGAATGCAATTGATGGAGCTCGCGGATGATTGGTTTTAGATTTCAGAGACTGATTGAAAAGCTTCTTAGTGTGAAGTTTGTCATCTTTGTGATAGCAACAGTACTTAAATGTTTTGGTGTAATCGGTGAAGCTGAGTGGCTTACGGTGACTATGGCTGTAATTGCAGGACGTGAAGTTCAGAAGTTTAGGGACTTCAAGTTTACAAAGAAGGAAACGGATGAAGAAAGTTTGGGAAGTGATTAAGAAAATCTTAATTTGGATTGGAACGATATTCGTTGCAATTTTTACTGTGTTCTTTGTAAAGGAACAGAGAGACAAGGTGGTTTCGACTTGCTCAACCACCTCTGATGACAATGAGGAGATAAATGCAAAAGCTGCGGCAAAACGTGAAGAAGCGATTGAGCGTATTTCTAATGCTGATGCTCGTTCTATCTGCGAATCTTACGGCTCAGTCTGCGACACAATCACAGAAGGAAAAGAAAGATTCAGAAGACGATGCAAGAGAACTGACAATTGAGGAAGTTATGAAAATTGCAGAGGAAGAAATTGAACGTACTGCTCAAGAGGCAGTTAAGGCTGCTTTACTGGAAACTGGTGGCGAGCTTGCTTTTGAAAAAGAGAGAGCTGACCAGTTGGAAAAACAGAAGCTTGCTTTGGAAATGGAAAACAAAAAGTTGAAGGAAGCTGCAGAAAAGAAAAAGAATCAATTCTTTTATGGAGCTTTGATTGGTGGTACTGGCGGTGTTGTTATTACGTCGCTTGTGTTTGGATTGATTGGAGGATTTTGTAAATGATTAGTTCAAAAGGAAAAGTTCGTGGTCTGGTTACGGTTACTGTTCGTGACTGTAATGGTAATGTGAAATATTTTAAGAATGGTTTCTGGCGTTCTCTTCTTCGTATGAAAGAGCGTCCCATGATTTTTAAACATCATAACACTATCACAAATCAGGGTGATGGTTTAATTGCAGATTTGCTGGTTAGTAATCCGACTCAGAATAAGGTTGATTCTACAAATGGCTATATGAGAGTTGGTACTGGCTGGACCGGCTCTACTCCAAAGAACAATACCGGCGTAAACACCGCAACAGGTTCTTTCAAAAAGCTGGATTCAACATTTCCAAAAACTCAGGCGGCTTTTGGTTCTTCCGGACAGAACGTTGTTTTGTACAGAACTTCTTTTGCTGCAGGAGATTTGAACGCTAACGGGATTAATGAAGTTGCACTTATGAATGGAAACACTGCTGCTGCAAAGTGTCTGGCTTATGCTCAGATTACGCCTGCTGTAAATGTGACTTCTGCAGATAGTCTTCAGATAGACTGGCAGATTACTGTGAGCGGTTCTTGATATGAGTTACTCTATTGTTGGAAACGACAGAAATCCTACTGACTTTCTTACCTGGCATGAAGTTGAAATTGATGATGATGAATATGAGGATATTGAAGGTGAAATTGTTGATGAAGAGGATATTTTTGGTTACAGAGCTGTTTGCCCAAAGAACTCTAATTCAACTTCCGTAACTATTTTCTATTATTACTATGCTCCAACTTCTGAATGGTATTGGGACTATAACTATGGAATAGATTATCAGCCGGTTATTCCTGTTGTATTTGCAGCAAATGAAAATTGGGAACTGACTCAATGTCTTAATGTATCTTTTAATGAAATATCACTTAGAGGTCAAAGTAATGGCTGGAAAGGTTTTAACGTAGCTTTGACTCGTAAACTAATTGCAGGGGAAAGGATTGTATTTGGACTTTATTCAGATTTACTTGGTTATACTGCAACTGGAGAAATTGAAGATGCACAAACTACAATGTCTTATTTCTACTGGAGCCGAGCACGACGTTCTAATTATGCTTCGCAGATTGCTTATATAAGTTCACCAGATTTTATCAGCCAGCAGAGAAATATTTTTTCTGATTGGGAAATGTGCATCTATATGCAATATGAAAATGAAATTGAGTCTGTTGCATATACAAGAACTGTGATTGGAAATGTTAGAGCTGCGACTGATAACTGCAGGAAACTTGTTTGGAAAAGGACAGTGCTTACTTCGGGGAAGCTTACGGCTTTGTATACCAGAAAATCAAACTGGAAAAGAAATACTGTTTCAAGTGGATTTATAACAGCTGCCGGATTCAGATCTAATCACATTTTCAGAACAGCAAGCGACAGCAAGAGTTTTTCTGATGATTCTGATAAAAGAATTTTCTTTTTCAGAAGGCATGAGGACCAGGAAGGAATTACTGCCAGGAGCTTTCGTTCTAATAGAATGAAGAAGGAATATTCTGATGGTTGTTCATTTTCTGATTCTCTACAGCAGCTTCTTTTGATTATTCGTTCTGTGTTTTCTAATGGCGACGCTTTGGATTTTTCAAGTCATGTTACGGACTACAAGAGACTGCCTGAATCTGTTGTTGATGATAAAGAATTGATTATTCGCTCTGGAGATAATTTTCGTAGCTTTATTGATGAAGTTGATTTTGAAGCTTTGCCGTTTGCATCACGGTTATTTTTCAGAACTGCACAGACTGTAATAAGCGTTTGGGACTGGCTGCGCGGAAAGATTCGGGAAGCTAATAATGTTGTGACTTTGTTCTGTCCGATTGCAGATGAAATAACTTTGGAGTGCAGGATATGAAACATATTTATAAGAATAAAACTAAGCTCAGAATTTTAATTGATACTAAGTGTGATTTATCGGGTTATCAGAGAGTAACGATTTCTGCGATTAAGCCGGATGATACAACTGTGAGTTTTCCGGCTGTAGTAAAAGACATTGAGAAAGGAATCATCTTTTACGATGTTCAATCTGAAAATGATATAGACCTTTCCGGCTGGTGGATCTTCTGGCCAGAGGTAATTTTTGATGATGACAGAACTTTGGCTGGAAGAGCTGTTAAAGTTTTTGTTCACGAGATAGGCAGCCTATGAAAAGAAATATTAAGACGCCAAATGATTATATTCCAATGGACTGCTGGAAAGAGGCAAAAAGCTTTTATTTGACACTTCGCGATGATGTTGAGATTTATAAAAAATTTAAGTACCTTCCCGATGTAAAGTCCAATGAAGAAGCCGATAAGTTTGTTGCCTGGTTTTCTATGGAACGCTTTGCTGATTATCCTCATTCTTTGTTTTTGATTTATAAGCATCTTAATGAAATCAATAATAAGACTGGCAACTATAGAGTGATGGATGGATATGGGCAGCTGCAGTTTAAGCTGATTCAAATGTACAGACTTTTGAAAGAAAACGGAATGATAGATGAGTGAAATAGATTTTTCTAAGAATGAAAAAGCAGTTCTCGAAGAGATTGGTCTTGAAATAAAGGCTAACAAATACGTAAGCGGTGAAATGCAGTTTACGGATTTGACCAACACACTTTATTTTTTGAAGGCTTATCAGGATAAAATCCGCTACTGCATTACGTGGGATAAGTTTCTTGTTTGGAACGGAACTAACTGGGAGATTGATGCCCGTGGTTTTGTGCAGGAGCGCATTCCGATTTTTATTCATCAGATGTACAGAATTATGCGTTTTATAAATGATCGCATTATTAAAGCTGATTTTGAAAAGCATCTTATTAAGAGTGAAAGCTTCCGCCGCATTCAGGCAATCGTAGGACTTTTGAAAATGCAGCCTTCTATCAAAGTGATTGAAAAAGAGCTGGATACCGATATTTATCTTTTTAATGTGGAAGGACTGACTTTGAATCTGAAAAACGGAAAAGCACGAGAGCCGAATACAAAACATCTTATTACAAAGAAAAGTAATTTTGTTTATGACAAAACTGCTGACTGTCCTGTATGGAAAATGTTTTTGATGCAGATATTCAGGAATGATAATCAGCTTATAAGATTTATTCAAAAAGCAATGGGGTACACTTTAAGCGGTGATGTTAGCGAACAGTGTCTTTTTATTTTGTGGGGAACTGGAGCCAATGGTAAATCAACTTTCTTAAATGTACTGCAGCAGCTTTTTGGTGATTATGCCTGTTCTGCCTCAACAGAAACTTTTATGAAAAAGACTTCTGAACAGAGTAACGATCTGGCAAGATTAAAAGGCGCCCGACTTGTTACGACAAGCGAAATTGAGCAGGGAAAGCAGATGAGTGAAAGCCTTATAAAATCTATTACCGGTGAAGACGAGCTGACTGCAAGATTTTTGTACGGTGAGTATTTTTCATTCAAGCCAACATTTAAGATTTTTATGGCGACGAATCATAAGCCGAAAATTCGGGGAGCTGATAACGGAATCTGGCGACGTATAAAGATGATTCCATTTAATGTGACTATTCCACCGGAGCAGAGGGATAAAAAACTTACTGAAAAGTTGATTGCAGAAAATGCCGGAATTTTGAACTGGCTGATTCAAGGTTATGCAATGTGGAAAAAAGAAGGACTAGGAGAGGAACCGAAAGCTGTGCGAGAAGCTAATGAGGAATACCGAATGGATATGGATAGTGTAGGAATGTTTGTTACTGATTGTCTTGAAACGGACCCGACTCTGAAATGGAGGCTGCCGACTGCGCTGCTTTATCAGACTTATATTAAATGGTGCAACAAAAACAATGAGCGGGTAATGAGTCAGAAGTGGCTTGGTATGAGAATGAGTGAGAAAGGATTTAAGAGAGTAATTACTAACGGGCAGAGGCTTTGGTGTGGGCTCGCGGTAAAACTTGAATGGAGAGGAATACAATAATGAGAAATAAAGATATATCCTTATTGCCAGGTGAATCTAAAGATTGTGTAGTGCATTGTGGATTTTGCAAAAAGATTACCCCGATAGCGAGAGGCGTGAGAGCATGGACATCGGAGAGAGAGGGAAGCTGATTACAAGCTGAGATGCATTACATCATAACAAAGGTAGTCACCATTTTCGGTTTCTACTTTTATGAAATCAACTTCCTTATAGCCACGTTTTAGATAGATGCTTTTTGCTGGGAATGAGGCATCTACTTCTATTTGATTATAATTCTGTTATGTGATTATTACATTATATCGGAAACATTAGGGAAAACTCACTTCCTTCCCCGATTTTGCTTTTTACGCTGATTTTTGCATTGTGATATTTTGCACCGTGCTTTACGATTGAAAGCCCCAGCCCTGTGCCTGTCGTTCTGTTGCTCTGAAGGTCTTTTGTACGGCTTTTATCTACTCTGTAAAATCGTTCAAAAATTCTTTCCTGCTGATTTT
>JAGAZB010000028.1 GCA_017940255.1 Treponema sp. | reverse complement strand
GTAGCGAAGCTGGTTATCGCGCTGGCCTGTCACGCCGGAGATCGCGGGTTCGAGCCCCGCCGCTCGCGCTAAAAACCTTCCGACCTTCGGAAGGTTTTTTTATTTTACGGGCAATAGGTCGGACAGAAAACTGTCCCTACCGAGTTTCCTCCGAAAACTCGCGCTTTTTTATCGAAGAACCTAAAAAATTGCTCCATGTTTTCGCAATTTTTCTTAACGGTTCTTCTATACTATAGGTTCGGGATGTTGAGGTCGCTTCCAGCGACTTATCAAATATAATTTTTTTTACGGGCAATAGCGCAGTTGGTAGCGCGTATCCGTTGGAAGAACCTAAAAAATTGCTCCATGTTTTCGCAATTTTTTTAACGGTTCTTCTATACTATAGGTTCGGGACGTTGAGGTCGCTTCCAGCGACTTATCAAATATATTTTTTTTACGGGCAATAGCGCAGTTGGTAGCGCATATCCGTTGGAAGAACCTAAAAAATTGCTCCATGTTTTCGCAATTTTTATTAACGGTTCTTCTATACTATAGGTTCGGGATGTTGAGGTCGCTTCCAGCGACTTATCAAATATAATTTTTTTACGGGCAATAGCGCAGTTGGTAGCGCGCGACGTTCGGGACGTTGAGGTCGCTGGTTCGAATCCAGTTTGCCCGATATATTTACAGGGCTCCGTTTTTTTTAGGGGCGTTTTTTTTTACGTTCTTCTACCTGCTGCTGCAGACTGTTCTGTAATTCAATCATATAAAGCAAAGGAAAACGAACTCGCATTATATCTGAAAAATCATAAAAGAAGTGAAAATACTTATCCAACGATATTGATTATTCTTTCTTTTTGTATTATATTTAATTTCACATTTTATTTTTACGACGGAACCACCGAAAAAAGGAGGTGAAAACAGTATGGCAACAATCATGGTTGACGATTCAGAAAACCTTGAAAAAGCAATCAAACGCTTTAAGCGCATGGTTGAAAAAGAAGGTATCATTCGTGAATACAAAAAGCGCGAATACTTCGAAAAACCGTCTGCTACCCTCCATCAGAAGAAAACAACTCTTGAACGCAAACTTCTGAACAAGAGACGCAAGACAGAAAAGAAGGATTACTAATTCCTGATTTTATAAAACTCTTCCACATGGAAGAGTTTTTTTTATGCCCAAAAGCTCTCCCACCCCGTCCGCCCCACCTGCAGTCCTCAAGAGTATCAAAAGATAAAAAAAAAGCCCACTCCCTTACAGAGCAGGCTTCTTATACAACTAATTTCTATAAAAGATTAGTCTTTTGCACGTTCAAGGAATGAACCATCGCGTGTATCAATTACGATTTTGTCATCTGTGTTGATGAACAATGGAACACGAACTTCAATTCCTGTATCCAAAGTAGCTGGCTTCAAAGATTTTCCAGATGTATCACCCTTTACACCAGGTTCACAGTATGTAACAACACGTGTTACACGAACAGGAAGATCAATACCTACTGGCTTTCCTTCATAGAAAGTAAGGTTTACTTCCAAATCATCTTCTGGAGTGATATATCCAGCATAGTCACCAAGGTCTTCCTTAGCGAGTTCAAACTGCTCGTATGTATCCTGATCCATGAATACGAATGTGTCTCCATCGATATAAGACAACTTTGTTACGTGTGATTCCAAATCAACTTCATCAAACTTCTCGCCGGCATCAATACCAAGATCCATAGTTGAGTTTGTAACAAGGTTCTTAACGCGGAAGCTTGTTACCATACCAGCACGACCTGAACGCTGACCAAGCATCTTCTGAACGATAAGAGCATTTCCTTCATACATGAAGGCAGTTCCAACTTTTAACTGTGATGTCATTAACATAATATAAAACCTCTAAAAAAGAATTTACAAAAATACTTTCTATATTATACAGATTTTTTTAATAAATGTCATTAAGTTAGTGCACAGGTCACCATTTTTTCTTAATGATAAGGCAAATTCACGGAAGCCATACTCATATTGTTCAAGTCCCTGCAGAAATTCCAGACATTCCTTACCAAAATTATATTCGTTTCTTTCTGCAGAAGGTAAATTAAAATCTAGCCACAATTTATGAATAAAAGCCCAGTCATCTTCATCAAAAAACGGCTTCATAACTTCCAAAAGAGATTCCATTTTTACAAGCTGATACTCTTCTGTCTGCGGATAAGCCTGCCATACAAAAGGAATTCCAGAAAGACATGCCCTGGAAAGAGACTCCTCACCCCTTACAAAAAGTGCACTGCAGGATTTCATCATATCATCCCATTCACTCTGATTCATAAATGGTAAAATCTCTACCTCCCGCATTTCAGCTCTGGAACAGGCCTCCACAAAGCTATCACGCCCCTTCCCCTGCCCAACAAGCACAGACTTACCACTATCCCGCATAGCCTCGGCTAAAGGCAGCCATTCATTATCATACATAAAAAAGAGAACCGGACCATGAGCATTACGCTCCGAAAGCGTCTCCCACCCATCATCTATAATCAGCCCACCCGTTCCACAGGTAAAGCCAGGCATAAAATTCACTTTTTTTACCTTGCTGCTGCGAGTTAAAGACTGCAAACAATGAAAATCCTCTGCATATTTTTCTGCCGTAAGATAATCAATCATTATAATCTGCACAGTACGAGAAAGCCCACCGTTTCCATCTTTATCCGAAAAAAGGATTTTTTCCATCCAGTCCGGACGCCCGCACTGAAAGCATTCCAGTATCAAAGAAAGTTTTGCCCCATCATCAGCAGAAAAAACTTCAAAACAAAACTGAAAATTGTTCCAGTCATAAATATCCAGGCCTTCTACAGTCTGAAAAGCCAAATCATTATTTATCTGATTATTTATATCATGAAAAGAATCAAGCCCCGCAACAACGAGGCTTATTGTATTAGAAGGTTCAAGCTGTTTAAGACGTTTGGCAAGTCTATAACAAACACCTATATCGCCAAAATTATCAACAACTTTACAAAGAATTGTAATATTCATTATTTTATCTGACTGTAAAGACCGCTTAATTCATCTCTCCATTCAGAAGTCTGTTCACGGTCTTCCCATTCAATTATCTTCTTAATAGTAAAATGCCGCTGATCCCTCATATTTTCATAGAAAAGAACAGCAAAACGCCCCTGACCAATGTAGGCAATTTTTTCATTTTCGCCAGTTGGTTCACTTTCTTTAATCTGATTTAATACACAGTCAAAATGCACAGGTTTTCCAGTGGTTTTATCAGCAATCGAGCTTGCAATATCAGTAATTATTTCACCACACTTTGCACAACGAACTTCGCGATTTTTTACTTCCTGGATAGCCTTAATTCTTTCTTTTTCAGCTGCGGGGTCTTCGTAAAGAGTATGATTGAACTGAAAATTATTCTTTTTCTGTTCAACATCTTTTCCCTGAGCATTCTTTTTTTGACCGTTCCAGTTTCCGTTGTACTTTCTATTCCTGCGTTTATCCATATTAATCCCTGAATTTCAACTCATCAGGATCATCAATCAAATGATTGCTAATTACCTGAGCAATGCGCTGAATGGCATTATCCAGATATTCCTGACTTTGAATCTTCTTCCTTAACTCTAGAATTCGAGGCGACAAATTAATTTCATCTTGTCGCTCCAAGACCAAAGTTTGCGCCCCGCTTGTTTTTCCACCAGAAAGCATAGAATCTCCCTTTATTATTCTGAAAATGCATTTTCAATATGATACACCGCTTCCAGACCCGGCATATCAATAACAATCACATCAAATCTCACATAACTGTCATTATATTGTCGATGATTTAACAGATAACATTTAGAAGTTTTTAAAATTCTTTGCTGTTTCTGACGATTTAACTCCTTTTGAATCATATCTAAAGTACCATTAGGAAGCGTTTTTACTTCCACAAATACAATCGTATGATTCTTGTATGCTATTATATCAATTTCTCCTCTTTGTGTCCGCCAGTTCCGGTCTAAAATCTCATATCCTTTGCTTAAAAGATACTTACACGCTCTTTCTTCTCCTTCAAAACCACGAACATGAGTATTCATATCTACAAATCCTCTTTTTTACTATTAGTAAGAATAAAAGAAAAAATTCCAGCCAGAGCAGCCCAGGTTTCTTCAGGTACTATGTCACCAAGATTCTGCAAGCCAAGCATATCAACTAAAACTTCATCTTCCTTTATAAGAATGTCATGTTCCTTAGCTACAGAAATTATTTTTTCGGCTGATTTTCCACTTCCCTTTGCAACAATAATTGGAGCTTCCACCCCCTTGGGGTATTTTAAGGCAACTGCTTTTTTTATCTGATTTTTCACACCTGCCCTCCAAAAGAATACAACTCTTCACTTGCACTGGCAGAACCTTCTACACTCTCTTTTTCGGCCCATTCAATTTCAAAGCCCAACTTACTTTTATCCAGATGATTTTTAAACTGATTTTCAAATTCTTTTAATTCAAAACCATCTTTTTGAATATTAAATCTGATTTTTTTACACTTTCCATCAGAATGTTCCAGACTAAAATAATAGTCTACTCCCCCATAAAAACAAAAAACATTTAGCAGCTTTAATCTATCATCCTTTCCTATCAATAATCTGAAAGTACCATTTCCAACAAGTTTTTCTTGAAGTGTCATTTCAAAGGGAAATAAATACCAGCTACCTTTTACTGAATTTGCCTTATTTAAAAGTTCAATTCCCCCCTCATTCGTGTTATCATCACTTTCTTCTCTGCTATTTAATAAATCAATCAGTTCCAGAAGCTCACTTTCATTGGCATTAATACCTTTTTCTGCCAGTAAAAGCGCAAGTTCTCCGGCAAATCTGGATTTATTTCCCATGCGAACAAGCATATTTCTGATTTTTGAAAGCAAGGATGAGTCAATTTTCATTTCCATTTGCTTTGCAGATTGCACAAGAGCCAAAGAAATATTATCCGGGACCAGCCCAAGTTCTTGCAAAAGACCAGCAACTTGTGAAAGCTTTAAAGTAGTTACTCCTTCTTTTTGCTGAATCTCTGTATTATTTTTAGGAATTAAAACAATAGTATTTTGATTCAACTGAACTTTTGCTAAAAAACTGCTGCCCGGTCTAAGAGGATGAGCTGAAGAAAAACTAACCTTTACACCAGAAACAAAGCCTTCATAACGGCCGTTTCCCTTATCTGCAATCACCCTCACCAATGCAGAATCTCCATTTTTCAGAAACTTTGGTATAGCTTTTACAGTAGAAATCTGAGAAGTTTTTGCTATTTCAGAAGTTAGATTTGCATTCACAAAAATATTTTACATAAAAAAAAGGACTTGTAAAAGATTACAAGTCCTTTTCTAAGATTATAAAAACCTTACTTATTTTGCAGCAGCAGCCTTTTCAGCAGCAGCTTCAATTCTTTCTTCCTTAAGCTGAGCTTCAGTAGCGGCAGCAGCAGCTTCTGCGCGTGCATTGCGGGCAGCGATTTCAGCAGCAATCTTTCCACCAACCAAAGTCTTAACTTTTGCGTCCTTACCAACCTTATCGCGGAGGTAGTAAAGCTTAGCACGGCGTACTTTACCAGGGCGAACTACGTCAACCTTTACGATACGTGGGCTGTTATAAGGGAATACACGTTCTACACCTACACCGTAAGAAATCTTACGAACAGTGAATGTCTGGCGTGCACCAGCGTTCTTCTTACAAAGAACGATTCCTTCATATACCTGGATACGTTCTGTTTTACCTTCAATAATCTTGAAGTAAACTTTTACTGTATCACCAACATTGAAGCCCTGTGCACCAGCACGCTTCTGTGTTTCTTCAATAGTCTTAATAATATCCATGACAATTTCTCCTAACTGTTGCTTTTCTTAGACCTTTTCTTATTCTTCTGTCTCTTCAAAAAAGCAGTTTCGGTAATTTCCTCAATCATCTTTTCGGCTTCATCAGAAAGCTGTCCTTTAGCTCTTGCCGTCGCAATTAAATCCGGCCGATTTGCCAAGGTTTTCATCAACCTCTTTTTAAGCCTCCACTTTCGAATCTCCTCATGATTACCACTCAAAAGTACAGCAGGAACTTCCATTCCTTTGTAAACTTCCGGGCGAGTATACTGGGGATACTCCAAAAGCCCGTCACAATAAGACTCTTCTTCCAGTGATTCATGTGAAATAACACCATCTATTAATCTATAAACAGTATCAATCACTACAGTTGCCGCAACCTCTCCAGAAGACATTACATAATCTCCAATAGAAATTTCAGCATCTACATATGAATCAATTATCCTTTGGTCAATACCTTCGTACCTTCCGCAGATAAAAACAAGTTCATTCTTGTGACTCAATTCTTCAGCAACCTTCTGTGTAAGCTGTTTTCCGCTCGGTGTCACATAAATGACATACTTCTTACGGGCATTTACACTATCCAGCGCTTCTCCAAGGGGACCAGGCATCATTAACTGTCCTGCTCCACCTCCATACGTCCCGTCATCACAGCAATGGTGTTTATCATGTGCAAAATCTCTGATGTTCACCAAATCGTAAGCAATAATTCCCTTTTCAACAGCCTTGGCCATGATTGAGTTTTCAAAAAAAGCCTCAACAATCTTAGGAAATAAGGTCAGCACAGTAAATTTCATGGAATTACTCCAGAATCCAGAGGTGCATCAATTGCACAGTTCCGTTCTTCACATCAACCTTTCCTATAAATTCATTATTAAAAGGCACAAGAACCTTCCTGTCACAACTTTCGGCAAGAGACACTTCAAGTAAGTTACCCCCGCCGCCTTCCAAAACGTCTGTGATTGTTCCTACAACTTTAGGCGCAACCGACGTTGCCGGCACGTTTTTCTCTTCATAAATAAGAGAACAGTTTCGTAAATCCTCAATGTACCACTCGTCTTTTTTCAAAGGCTTGCAGTATTTTCTAGGAACTTCAATCTCCCAACGAATATACTTTTTAGCAGCTTCGTCAGAATCAATTCCTTCAAACTTTACATAAGCAATTGCATTTCCAAGAGAAACCGATTCAACCTTTGTTTCTCTCTGCTCATCGCCATGTTTTAAAGTCACTTCCTTCAGTTTAAGCAAGTGCTCATACTCACCAGAAGAACTCTCAACTTTACATCCACCCGCAAATCCATGTGTTCCGCGAATGAATCCAACCACCAAACGGCTTTTTTCCATCAGCAATTCCGATTAGTTATCAAGAATATCAAGACTGTAGCGTTTACCGTCTTTTACTGCCGATGCGCTCAAAACAGTTCTCATAGCCTTGGCAATTCTACCGTATTTTCCGATAACCTTACCAATATCACCATCAGCAACTTTGAGCTGCAGAACCATGCCTTTCTCGCCTTCAGTTTCATTTACAGTAACAGCTGACGGATCATCGACCAATGATTTTGCGATGTATTCAATCAGGTCTTTTTCCATTTTCTGCCCCTGTAAACTACTTTGCCTGCTTTGCAGACTGAATGTTCATCAACTTCTTTACGATGTCTGTTGGCTGAGCTCCGACACCAATCCAGTACTTAGCTCTGTCCATATCGATTGAAACCTGAGCTTCTTCCTTTTCGATAGGCTGATAAGTTCCGATTTCTTCGATACATGCACCATCACGTGGCTTCTGTGAGTCTTGAACAACTACACGGTAGTACGGACGTTTAGCAGCACCAAATCTCTTAAGTCTGATTTTGACCATTTATATCCTCCATAGCACCCGTAGGCACCAAATTTGCATATTGAACCACTATTTTATAAGAAATAAAAGTTTTAATCAATAGGAAGAAAAGCGTGCAAGAAAAGCTTTCATCCTTTCTGTTTTAGGATGATTAATTATTTCTTCCGGCTCGCCTTCTTCAACAATGTACCCGCCATCCATAAAAAGTATATGTGAAGAAATATCACGGGCAAAAGCCATTTCATGAGTAACAACAACCATTGTCATTTTTTCTTGAGCCAGTTCTTTTATTACCGCAAGTATTTCACCGGTAAGTTCCGGATCCAGAGCTGAAGTTGGCTCATCAAAAAGAAGAACCTGTGGCTTAAGGGCTAAAGCTCTTGCAATAGAAACTCTCTGCTGCTGCCCGCCACTCAATTCACATGGATAATTATTTTCTTTACCAGAAAGCCCCATTCTAGCCAAAAGCTCTCTTGCAAGACTTTCAGCTTCATCACGAGATTTTTTAAGCACTCTAATCTGAGGCTCGGTAACATTTTGCAAAACTGAATAATGAGGAAACAAATTAAAATTCTGAAAAACGAGCCCACTTTTTAAGGCAATTTCGTGTCTCTTTTCTTTATTAGTATACTGTCCATTTTCAACCAGTCTTTCACCACAGATATAGATAGAACCGTTGGAAACCTGCTCAAGCTGAGAAATACATCTGAGAATAGTAGATTTACCAGAACCACTAGGCCCGATAATACCTAAAACTTCCCCCTTCTTCACAGAAAAAGAGATTCCCTTCAATACCTCTAAATTTTCTCTAAAACTTTTTTTCAGATTTTCAACTTTAATAATCTCTTCCATGATTCCCCACAAATTACACCAAAACTCTTACAAATAATTACATATAGTAAGAAAGTTTCTTTTCCAGTTTTCTAAAAGCGAAAGAAACACCCCAGTTCATTATAAAATAAAAAATGCCGGCAATAAAAAGCGGAGCAAAAGAGAACATAGCCCCCTGACGCTCCTTTGCAACCATAAGAAGTTCCGAAACCCCAATAACAGAAACAAGAGCTGTATCTTTTACCAGAGTGATAACTTCGTTACCCATAGCCGGTACAATTCGTTTTATTACCTGAGGAAGTACAATTCTAAAAAATGTTTGAGAAGAAGTATAACCAAGAACTTTTGCTGCCTCATACTGACCTTTTGGAATTGACTCAATTCCACCGCGGTATATTTCTGCAAAATAAGCGGCATAATTGATTACAAGCGCAACAATAGCAGCCAGAAATCTATTCCATCTGAAAGAAACGGTATATCCGTGCAATACTAACTGACGGATAATCAAGCCCGGTCCAAAATAAACAACAAGCAGCTGTAACATAAGCGGGGTTCCACGAATAATAAGAAGAAAAACATTAGTAAGGCCCGCAAGAATCTTATTTTTTGACATTCTTCCCATAGCTATAGGCATAGCAAGAGGAAGAGAAAATAACAATGTAAGGAAAAATACTTCTAACGATGTAACAGTTCCCTGCAGCATCGCAAGAAGCATTTTCAGATAACGTTCTGAAATCATATTTAAACTACTGAATTACAGAAATGTCTTTTCCGAACCATTTAGTAGAAATTGCAGTAACTGTTCCATCAGCCTTCATTTCTTTAAGAATATTGTAAACTTCATCACGAAGTTTTGGTTCAGTCTTTCTAAAACCAATACCGTAGGCTTCATTTGACAAAGCTTCATTCAAAACAAGGAAAGGCTTTTTGGTCTGTGCGATTGAATAGTTTGCAACAACACTATCCATTACTACACCATCAACACCGCCAATGTCCAAATCATTCAAAGCAGTAATATTATCACGGAACATTACAACTTCTGAAAGACTTGAAGCAAATGTTGGATTTCCATCAACAGCTTCCTGTGCACTAGAACCTCTCTGCAAACCAATTTTTCTTCCAGCCAATTCTGCCAGAGAAGAAATACCAGAATCTTTTCTAACAACAAGAACCTGAGCATTATTCAAATATGGTTCTGTAAATGAAAGAGCAAGTTTTCTTTCTTCTGTGATTGTAAAACCATTCCAGATACAGTCAATCTTACCAGTTTCAAGTTCCATTTCTTTTGCATCCCAGTCAATTGGCTGAGCCTTAAAAGCAACTCCAAGACGAGAAGCAACTTCTTTTGCAAGGTCAATATCATATCCAACAATCTCGTTATTATCATCACGATAACCGAGTGGTGGGAATGAATCATCCAGACCGATTACAAAAACACCGCGGCTTTTCAAGTCTGCAACAGGATCAGCAGCATCACTTTTCTGTTTTTTGCAGCCAAACATAACTAATAAACTTGCAGCCAGCAAAGCTGCAGAAAGAATCTTTTTCATACCATCCATCCTTTATATTTATTTTCTATAATAATTTTCAAAAATTAAATCCCAGTCATTTTCTTCAGAATCAATATCTTCATCTGTATTTTTCTGAATAAAATCATTAAGAATATCAACCTGTTTCTGAACCCATTCTGGAGCAGGTCCGCCAATAGTTTTTCGTATTTCAACACATTTCTGTGGAAGAATAGCATCAAAAATATCTTCTTCAAAAAGTTCCGATTCTTTTTTGTATTCTTCAAAAGGCAAATCTTCCAGCTTGCAGTCGGCTTCAATTGCAGCTCGCACAAGACGAGCTGAAACTCCATGCGCAGTGCGGAAAGGCATTCCCTTACGAACAAGATAGTCTGCTATATCGGTTGCATTCAGGAAACCACCATAGCAAAGTTCATTCATACGCTTTGTATTCCATTTTGCGGTTTTTACCATCTGTGTAAAAATACGAACACTTGAAATAACTGTATCATACGCATCAAAGAAACTGTACTTATCTTCCTGCATATCACGGTCATAAGAAAGAGGAATACCCTTCATCATTGTGAATAAAGCAACCATATCACCATATACACGGCCAGTTTTTCCACGAATAATTTCTGCAAAATCGGGATTCTTTTTCTGCGGCATAATAGAACTACCAGTTGACCATTTTTCACTTAGCTCTATAAATCCAAACTCTGTTGTTGACCACAAAACGATTTCTTCACAAGCTCTGGAAAGGTGCATCTGTACAAGCGATAAATCAGAAGAAGTTTCCAGATAATAATCACGATCAGAAACAGAATCCAGTGAATTAGCACTTACACAGGCAAAATCAAGCAAATCTGCTTCATATTTTCTATCCAAAGGAAGTCCACTGCCAGCAAGGGCACAAGAACCAATAGGAGAAACATCTATTCGCTTATACGCATCCGAAAGACGTTCAAAATCACGATAAAACATCCATGCCCAGGCACACATATGATGTCCCAATGTAACAGGCTGAGCGTGCTGCATATGAGTAAAACCCGGAATCAAAGAATCTTTATATTCTGCCGCTAAACCAGAAAGTACCTTAATAAGCAAAAGAAGTTCTTTTTTTAACATCTTAATCTGATGTTTAAGATACATTCTTTCATCAAGAGCAATCTGATCATTACGACTTCTTCCAGTATGAACCTTTTTTCCAGGTTCCCCTACACGATCAGTCAGAGTTGCTTCTATAAAAGAATGAATATCTTCAGCTGACGTATCAACTTTAAATGGATTACCAGCAGCATCTTTTCCATTAAGTAAATCTTTTTTTATAGAAAGAAGGCCTTCTACAATCGAATTTTCTTCCATTGCAGAAATAAGGCCTGTTTTTGAAAGCATTTTCGCATGCGCAATGCTGCCTTCAATATCAACCATTGCCATACGCATATCATCAAAAATAGAAGTTTCAAAAGCTACAGCTGCTGCATCTGGACCTTCCTTAAAACGTCCATGCCACAAAGCAGCGTGATTATCAGAAGTTATTGTTCCGTGATTTTGCATGCAAATATTATATAAAAAAAAAGGCCGTCGGTAAATATCCGACAGCCTTTTACTTAACTTTTACTTAATAAGTTAGCTTAAAATCTAAGACTTACTTGTTGCAGTCATCGATAAGTGACTGCCAAGAGTTCTTGCAAGATTCATATGCTTCCTGTGGTGTCTGGTATCCACCACAAACACCCCAAATCATATCTCCCTGGTTAAGACCAGAAATAAGAGAATCGAAACGTGGGTTTGGTGTATCCATCATCAACTGAAGAGTTTCATCTACAGCACGTGAATCACGGAATCCAGCATAGTATCCATCCTTCCATGCATCTGGACCATCATATCCAGGAACATCATCAGTATAGAAGTCTACAATCTTCATAATCTTGTTAGCTCTTGCTTCATCATAAACACTTGGGAGTACCCACATGTTTGTGTCATGAAGTGTGTGATACTTTCCATCTCCAGAAGGTCCAAGTGGGAAGCATACAAATCCCCAGTCATCTTTCATTGCAGAAAGACGTCCGTTTGGCTGAGCGTTGTATTCCTGGTCAGCAAGGAATGCTGTTTCACCGTTAATGAATGCTGTATAGAAGTAATCCCAAGAAGCACCTTCACCCTGTGGAAGCTGATATGTAGCAAACATGTGCTGAATCCAGTTCCATGCTTCCATAGATTTTTCTGAACCAGCGTTGTTGAAGTAGTTTCCGTTAGCATCACGACCAATGATTGAACCACCATTTGAGTCAAGAGCTGCATAAGAGAATTCTGTATTGAAAGAAGACATAGCATACTGATCAACTACACCATCGTTATCAGTATCTTTTGTAAGTTTCTTACACATATCCTCGAATGTTTCCCAAGTCCATTTTCCTTCTTTCTGAAGATCATAAGGAAGATCTGGGTCAAATCCGTTTTCCTGAAGGATTCTCTTGTTGAAGAACATACCGTTCTTTGGTTCTGGCTTACCATAAGAGAAGCAGTAGAATGAATTACCTTTCTTAAGTTTAGCAATAGCACCCTGATCCCACTTTGGTTTTGTCCAGTCGATGTTCTTAATCTTTGACAAATCATAGAAAAGGTTAGCTTTTACACCTGAGTTAGCAGAACGACCATCAATAATGAATACGTAGTTTTCATCTCCACCTGTTACACAGAAGTTAGAAACGAATTTTGGATGTTCACCCCAACCTGCACAGTCAGACTGAATTGCTTTGAAGTTATATGTTTCACCAAGCCAGTTGCGGAATGCCATTGTATCTTCTTCCTGCTTTGAACCTGGTTCTCTATCTGGATTTGACCACCAGTCACCTACGATAACTTCCATTCCACCAAAGTCATAAAGTTTCTTTGTAGCTGGATCTTTTTCCTTCTGAACTTCTGCATAAGCACCATCACCTTTTCCAGCTGAAGCACTAGAAGAGCCACTTTTTTTACTACATCCAACAGCTGTAAGAGAAAGTACAGCAGCCAATGTAAGTACACTACCTGCAATTTTTTTCATAAAAATTACTCCTTTTTTATTTTTTTTATAACGCTATTCCTAGCAAACTGCATTATATATTATACCACCATATTTCATGATTACAAATTTTTTTTTCAATTTTTCCAAAAAAAAAGGAATACCTTACTTAAGGTATTCCTTTTTTTTAGGTTATAAAACTTAATATTTAAGTAAAATATTACATCTTAACACCAGTGCTTGCCAAACTTTCAACAAAGAGTCTCTGTGCAAAAATATAAAGCAGAATAAGAGGAAGAATTACAAGAAGCACACCTGTAGAAAGAATTGCCTGTGCATATCCCTGAGGAGGAACAGTCGAAGCACCATTAATAATTGTAAGGTAGGCTCCAAATCGGTCAACAATACTTGAAACACGAATTGAAAGCAACTGTATCTTTCCAAGGAACAAACTTGAATAGAAAGAATCTGTCCACTGCCATACAAAAGAGAAAAGGAAGCATGATGTAATAATTGGTTTAGCACCAGGAATCATGATTCTAAAGAATGTCATGAATGGTCCACAACCATCTACATAAGCAGCCTCTTCCAATTCAAATGGGAAGCCTAAATAGAACTGACGAATCATAAAAATATACAATCCGTTTTTAAGCCCCATACATCCAAAACACATCAGCAAATATGGAATCATAGATCCACGAAGGTTCAACTGCTTGCCAAAGAAATTAAAGTAGCGGAAATGAAGGAACAAAGATGTAGAAATTGTCTGAGGAGGAATTACAATAATGAGAATTACACAGAAGAACCAGAATCTCTTAAGAGGGAACTGGAAGCGTGAAAAACCATATCCAACCAGACAACACATGAATACTTCAATTACAGAAACAAGAACTGAAACCCAGATTGTATTTATCAATGAAGTCTTATAATCAAGAAGATTCATTGCAATACGCCAGTTATTAACAGAGAAATGCTTAGGAACAACAATAATAGTTGTATCATACAAATCCTGTTCAGCCATAAAACTGAAAGAAATTTTATTCAGAATTGGCTGAATAATCATAAAACACATTCCGAACAAAAGAATTGCACGGAAAATAGAAATTGCATATTTTTTTATTGTTTCATTAAGCAGCATTCCACCAGAAGCTTCATTTCTTTCCCAGAAAGAGCGCTTATCAACAGAATTAGTCATAGTTATACACCACCTTTGAAATAATCAATGAGCTGATACCGATTAAAGCCATACAAACAAGGAAGTAAATCCATGCCATTGCAGAACTGAAACCGTAATTTAACTGAATTACCATCTGATCATTAATTTTTGACATAACCTGGTTATCAGTCTTCATAAAGAAGTCTACGATTGTGTAAACCCAGCATACCAACATAAGAGGACTCACCATTGGAACTGTAATTTTCCAAAGGCTTTCCCATGATGTACAACCTTCCATCTGAGCAGCTTCATACATACTTGGTGAAATATTCTGAAGACCTGAAAGGAAGATGATAATCTGAATACCAGAAGCCATTGCTACATCATAAATTGAGTCAATAATTTCAAACAAAATATTAAACAATTTTGTACTTGTAGCATTAATTCCTCCAGTATTTGAAACAAGAATCTGTTCCAAAACTTCGGTAATTGAGTTTGTATTACCAGCCTCTTCGATTGTTGCCTTAAGCTGCTGCATCAAAGTATTGTTATATTCCAATCCAACCAGAACACCAGAAGAAAGAATAACGGCAAGGAAGAAAATAGAACGAGCTAAAGTTCTTCCCTTAAACTTTTGATTCAAGATAAGTGCAACAAAGAAACTAAATACTATTGTTGCCAGAGAACGATAAATCATCGTTGTAACAGATTCTGTAAGAAGTCTGTTAAACTCTGGGTCTATAAGTAAAGCTCTTTTATAATTTGCCAGATGATTCAAACTCATTGTGAATCCCTGGTTTGAAATAACTACATCACAAAAACTCATTTTCAATGACTGAGCCAATGGCTTAATCATAAAAAAGATGAATCCAAGTATAAAAGGCAGGATAAATATATAGCCATACATAGCTCTTCGGCTTGTAAGACCAACAGTTCGTTTTTTCATTTATAATCCTCCTAGCGTATAACTCTGTAACTTCTTGCAGGAATTACAAGGCCATCTTCTGTTGTGAAGCTAGCATAGCCAAAGTTTACATAAACTTTATATCCATTCTCATATTCAGTCTGAGTAACATTTTCAGATAAATACTTATGATTAGAAATAAGACTGTTAGTTACCTTTCCTATTTCTTTATTGTACTGCTTATACAAAGTTTCGAGATTATCTTTCCAGCCATCAAAGTTTGCAGAATAATATTCAGTGTAAGTAGATTCCTGAAGCTTCATTTCTGGAGCTTTCATAAATACAAAGTACAAACCTGCACCACTTTCTGCAGACTCAAGAATGAGCTGTTCTGCTTCATAACTTAAGTTCACTGGAAGACCTGCATAACGTTTATAACCATGCAATGCAATCTGATAGAATGGAACCAAACTATCCAGAATAGCATAACTATTTCCATGCAAAACCATGTTAGTTATAAAATCAGAGTTTTTAACTGCATAAGCATTTCCGCCATTAATCATAATAGAAGAACCATTATTTTTAATGTCTGTCATTTTAGCAACCTGCTGATTTTTTGCTTCAGCACGAGAAACTCGTCTGTCGTCATTATAATCACCAGACAAATAGTAACCATTATCTCTAAAAGAAAGATTTACGTTATATTTTTTTGCTGCCTTTTCAAAAACATCTGTATTTTGACCAATCAACTTCGGATTCAAAAGATGATAACTATCCTGTTCTTCAAGTTTACCATACCAGATAGAAGAATATTCATTTAATTCAGCAACTTCATCACTAGCAAACTTTGCAGCATCTCTGTAGCTGATAAATCCATCAAACATACCAGAGCGGTATTCTGTCTGAACTGCAGCATCAAGGTACAATTTTGCAGATGTCTCTGATGCTGATTTTAACATTCTTGTAAATCCGGCTTTTCCACCAAGAGTTCTAATAAATTTTACCTTTTTAAGAATCTTCTGTTTAATTCCCTGATTTATAGCACCAGACAATTTAATATTTGCATTCTTAATGCCCATGTCATCAATCTGATGAATAATAGAAGCAGCTTCTGAATAAGTTGTCAGAGAATAAGGCAATGTCTTTGGAATACCAGCTACCTGCTGAACCTTATCAATAGCTCCAACAATTTCTGCAGCAAATGGAATTTCACTATCATTCAGCTTCTTTTCACTTGCAAACAGGTAAGAACGATATTCTTTTGCCATATCTACATAAGAACCAGAATCAATAAATGTATATACCTGATGTATCTTTTCTTCTGCAGGCAAACCTTTTTCATAAGAATACTGGGCACTTGTATTACGTGTTGTTACTTCAAACTGTTCACGATGAAGCATTTTATAATCAGCACGAACATAATTGTAACTTGCAAGTTTACCGCTTATTTCTGCAGCAATACCCGCATACTCAGCGCCATCTTCCAGAATAGAAATAAAGCTGCTGTCTCCATACGAAACACCGAATACAGGGAATGCATTACGAGTTTCTGTAATCAATGCCTTACGGTCAGATGCATAGTCCCAACCATAAACATCAGCATAATAACCATTCTGCTTAGTCTTACCATTATTAAAGTTAATGATTGCTCCACTACCCTCTGGAACAAACATAAATCCCTGATCGTCTGTGCCAGCAGCTGCAAAATAAGGAAGAACAGAAATCTGAACGATTGGATACTTTGACTTATAAGAAATCTCAGAGAAAGGAACATCTACTGTAAAATTCTTTCCATCGATTTTGTAAATAACAGAAAGGTTGAAAGCAGGAACTTCCTTTGCATTGTTTTCCTTATACATTTCCTTATGACGAAGATAATCATCATAAGTATAGCCAAGGCCTTCAAAGATTGTTTCCATCTGTTCCTTTAAATATGTCTGAATATTTTCGAAAACCAGATAAAGTTTTTCATCTTTAAGTTTTGGATATTTTGCAAGAAGACCTTCAACATCATCAGTAGGCTTCATTTTATTAATGTCATACTCATGATATGCACGATCCATTGCACGCTTTTCGCTGCTAGAAAGCTTTTCTTTATATTCGTTAAGTTCTTCTTCATAAATAGCGAGTGGGAAAATATACTCACGATCCATCTGACCGATTGTATAATCTACACGAATCTCATTTCCATTTTTTGAAACTGTATAGAAGTTTCTTTTAATAGAGTTTGAGTAAACATCATAAATATCATC
>JAGAZB010000027.1 GCA_017940255.1 Treponema sp. | reverse complement strand
GCAATGCCGTTTATATAAAGAACGATATCAGGGCGTTTTTCGACATTGCCGTTTATGGTTACTTCTTCCGCAATGTAAAAATTATTTTTCTCCGGCTCTTCCCAATTTATAAAATAAACCGTCTTTGGAGATTGCCCGGGATGCTCTGCAAGTTTAAGGCCGTATTTTAAAATGCGGTAAACTTCTTTGTTTGTGTGGTATGGAGACTGGGAAAAGTCCGAAAGAATCTGGGCGAACTTTGTTTGTATTGCATCAACAAAATCAACCGAGAATCCCGAATCATACAAAAATTTCTTCCAGTCACCCCAGCGAATGTTGTAGTTTTCTGAATCTTCCAGATTCCCAAGATAGTTATATCCAAGTTCCTTCTGAAAAAACTTAATGATTCTGTTTTGAGTTTCTCTTTCTGGATGTGCTGATTTTGACATTTTATAAACTCCTATTTATTACCCTTTTCATGTAGACTTTTGGATGCACAATCACATTTTTCCAACTATTTTTTGATAAAAAATCACATTTTTCCAGGTATTTTCTGTTGATTTCTCACATTTTTCTCATTTTACGATTTCCCAGTAGCCTGTTTTATTACTTCCTTTACGGATTATTTTACCACTATTTTTCAATTCTCCAATATGTCTTTTTATGGTCGCAGAAGAAACTCCTAATTTTTGAGCATATTCATCATAACTACAATTTGGATTTTCTTTTATAAGGTCAAAAAGATTTATCGGGTCATTTATCGGGTCATTTATCGGGTCATTTACAGTGCCTTTTACAGTGTCATTTGCCTTGAACATCATCATAATGTCATTGGGATGAACTGTATATTCAGGCTCGGCAATTCCGTATTCCTTACAAAGATTGCAAATCTTTTCTATACCACGGCCCCAGCTTTCTATAAAGCCCGCTCTAAAGAATGTATTTGCAATATCCGGGTTATGTGGAAGTGAGCGATGTTTTTGCATTAAAGTGTCGGCTGTCCAGTTGGCAGGAAAAACACAATCATTGCTGATATAAAGTTTATCCTTGTAAACGCTGATTTGCACAGGCACTCCAACAGAAAAATCCTGATGAATAAGAGCATTGAACACCGCTTCTCGCACGGCATCTTTAGGGAAAGGATAATGTTCAATTCGAGTAATATTGTCATAAGAAATTTCTGCGGTCAGATATTTTGTGTAAAGCAAATCTATAACGCGGTCTGCCTGAATCATAAGAGAACCATGAACTTCATCCTGATAGCGCAAATCTGCGTCAGTTTCAAAAAAGCCGATTTTTACGAATGAACCAGTTATCCATTTTTCGGGATTACGATGGAAGAGCAAAACCGCTGCCCGCTTAAGCATAGTTCCATCAAGAAGATTCAGTTTCTCAAGCAAATCCTGATTCGAAAGCTTCAAGTCATCTTTACTCATTCTTCCGCTGCGAATTGCTTCACGGTGGAAAATATCAAAGCTTTCTTTATCAAGGTCATCAACACTTACATTTTCAAGCGGAACAGAATCCCAGTTTTTACCAGTCTTACGCAAAAGAAAATTAGTCAGCGCCGAACCTTGCAAAAGTTGTTTTGTGCTTCCAGTTCTATAATGATACTCCCCCTTGTAATTCACAGGATAAGGATTTTCTTCAACAGTGATTTTTATAACATCAAGTCCGTTCTCAGTAATCAAATCTACATCAACAATCAATCCAAGCGCATCACGAACTTTATTGGGAATATCTTCCATAAGCTTCTTTGAATCAGCAACGCCACAAACAGAACCGTCATCACGCTTACCAATATAAAGCACACCACCCTGAGCATTTGCAAACCCGCAAATCCATTTGAGATATTCATCACGCCAAGATTCTTTGTATTCGATTAACTGGGATTCGGACATATATTCTTCTCCTATTTTGGGCGTTACCTGCCATACGGCAGGTCGGTCATTTTCGCACTTCCGCTATCGCTCCATTCTCGCCATGCGAGAACGCCTTCGGCGGTGCTTCAATCCCTAACGCATTTATGCTACGCTTCTAATACCGATATCAAAAACTTCATAATTACAGAAGTTTGCTCTATTACATATTCTATTTCATTCTTATTAATTTGTTCATTGTGTTTTACATTATGATTTTGAAAGTCTTCATAATATTTTAGAACTGAAATTAGCAAATTCCTAATTTCAGGAGATATAGAATTTGCCTGTAGAAGTTGGCCTAACAATTGATGCTGATTTTCTAAACTTTTATCATTATGAAGAATATCTTTTAGTAAAAGTTCTAAGGCGAGCCTCATATCATCCAAAGTGTTGCGCTCAAATATACCGCCTTCAAATTTTGTCAATGAATTCTGATATTGCTTCAATGAAACTGGATGTTTTTCTAGCCAATGCTTGGTTTTTATAATTAGTTCTGAATCAGATAGCTTAATTTCTGCATATTGACCATAATTTTGGAACAACTTAATTTTTAACTCATGTATCGCTTCATTGTTTGAAAAATCTGGAAGTTCACAAAAATCTTTTAAAATCTTAAATTGCTCTTTTGCTTCAAATCCACAAAGATTATCTCTTAGCATTGTTCTTTTATTCGGAGCATCATTAGGATATTTTGAATATGGAATAACACGGTTAAAATCATAGGCATAAGCCGTACAAAGAGAAACAATTTTATTGCCAGAAAGAGGAGAATTAGTTTCTGCTAAAATATCTACAGCCCTTTGAATAAATGATGTATCTATTTGTTTCCCTACAAAATTCAATTCAATTACCCCATCATTGCAGTCATAGCTGCAGTTCCTAATAATTGTACTACAGCACCATAAAACCAACCATGTTTTTCAAGGTGATTTGAAATCTTTGTCATTAAATTTGAACGTTTAGGTAAAGGATTATTAACTTTTATGTTTTCACACAGTTCTTTTACTTCTTCAAGCAAATCCTTTAATTCTATCTTCTCCTCCTTGTTCTTCAATCTGTTTTTCAAGATTTGAAACAATATTCTGTGCGGTTAGAGTTGAATCAATTATACTGCCAAAATTTATATTACTTCCTGTTGCATTTAAGTTCTGAATATTGATATTCTGTGCCACAGTTTTCTCCTGTTCTGCTTTTAATGCTTTTTCTTTATCATCAAAGTATGTTAATGCTTGTGGAGAAAGTGAGAATTCAAATTCACCCCCAATAAATTCTATATGTCTAAAAATCATTCCGTATTGCTTGAGATTATCAAGGATCTGTGTTAATCCATTTTGATATCCTTCTGGTATTTCATCATAACTGGCTTGAATATCATAAGATTTACATTCAGTATACATTTTAAGAAGAATTTTCAAGACTTCTTCCGAATTTTTATCCAACATTTTAATTCCCCCTACGACAGGTTGTTTCTCAACAATAGATTTTGCAACAGCTATTCTTGCATTCTTTTCAGCTTGAATCTTTGATTCTCGTGCTTGCTTTTCTGCCAATCGCTTTACTTCTTGTTGCTGCTTTTTTATTGCTTGCTCTAATTTACGAGTATCAAATTCAATTTTAAAATTCCCCATGTCTCTCTCCTCTTACATCAACCTAATCTTCCCCGTCAAGAGTTGCTGCATCATGGCGGTTTTGAGGTTGCGGTATTTTTCTAGTTTTGTGTTTAAGGTTTCTATTTCTTTGTCCATGCTGGAAAGGACATTGGCGATGGCGGTTTGTTCTTCTACTGTCGGGATTGCAATTTGTATGTCTTCAATATTTTTTGCAGTCAAACTTGGAACGCCACTTGCCTCGTTCATAGATAGCCAATCAATAAGACAAAATTTATAGAATAAGTATTTTGGATTTAAAGATTTGAAATCATAGGTGTAAAATAAAGTGTCTACAGTCCAGATCTTTCCAGAATGATACTGAGGTTTATCTATCGTTCCTTTTCTACCTATGCAAACGGTTTCTCCTTCATAGAGAAAATCATTTACAGAAGTCATATATCCGCCAGTACCATAAACAGGCACATTACCAGATTTCAGATTTTTATAATCTTTTCCATGCCCGATTTTTAACATTTCCCCCAAATTCTTCACTTCCCAATCCTCAGGGATTTCGCCCAGTTCGGTCATTTTTGTTCTGGTGGATTTTGCAAAGCCCGGGAGGCGTTTTTTGCCGGTGAGGAGATTTTGCATTGCGCCCTGTTTGATGTTCTTTTTCTTTTGGATGAGTTTTTCTGTTTTGGAAATAAGTGCATCTACATCGGAAAGGGCTTTTGCGATTCGTTGTTGTTCAGCAAGGGGAGGAAGTGGTATAGAGATTAAATTTAACTTATCATAAGCTAAAAACGGATATCCGCTTCCTGCACAAATCTTATTGATATTTTTAAATAAGAGAGAATAATAGCCATATTTTGGATTTAGATTTTTTTCATCTTTTGGTTTTGTAATTGTGCCATTATATGTAACGAAATGTTTTCCACTTGCCCAAATAACAGAACCTGCATATTCACCCATATGACCAATTACAATTGAATCAACCGCATTAAATTTTGTATACCCTCCTATTATTCCATTCGCACCATAAACAGGATATGCCCCATTATTACTTGGATTTGTATTACCATCTCCATATTGAAAATTATATATATCTCCAAGTTTCTTCACTTCCCAATCATCAGGAATCAATCCAATTTCCGTCTGCTTCATTCGTTCACTCTCCATTCGCCGCCTTTTGCTCCGCCAATTCGCTCAATCTTATTTGCTTCTTTTAGCTTTTCTATGTGCTTTTGAACGGCACTTGGATTTATCTTCAGTTCTTCACAGAGTTCCTTTCTTGAGATTTTTGGATTTTGTTTCAGCAAAGCAAGAATCCTAAGGGCATTTTCTGACCACTTTTTCTGACCACCTGCAACAATTTTCTGACCACCTTTTACATCATCAGTTTTCATCGAAGCCTTGTATTCAGCAATCTGCTTTTGCAAATTCTCTATATGATGATTCAGCATAAACTCCACGAATGTGCTTGAATCGTCGTTCTCCTGGCTCAGCGCAAGACTCTGTATGTATTCGGCACGGTTTTCTTTTTTTACGATTGAAGGGATAACTCCGGCTTCATACTGAATCATATTCATAATCAAACGGCTCATCCGTCCGTTACCATCCGCCCACGGATGAATTGAAACAATGCGGTAATGAGCTTCAAAACTAAGTTCGTAGATTTTTTGTATGTCTTTTTTGTTAATACTCTTTCGTTCCTTGTTAAGCCAATCGCAAAAAGCCTGCAAGCTGTCTGGAACTTTTTGCCACGCAAGATAAGATTTTCCGCCTCTGCCCGCACTTACATTCAAAAGCCGCAAGTCACCTTTTGCAGAAGAAAATTCTCCCGCAATATTTTTGTAAGTTGAACCTGTGTTTTTCATCACAAGAGAAGCAAGCTTGCATAAAAGTTCAATGGAAAAATCTGTGTGAGTTTTCGCATAAACAAAACTCTGCTCATAAGCGGCTTTGAGGTCAAGGTTCATCAGCTGTTCTGCCATCGGCTTATTTGCGCTGATTCCTTCGTCGAACAAAAGCTGGTTTTCTATTTCGGTAACAGTAGAACCCTCGATGGCTGTTGAATGGGTGATGATTGAATACAGATAGAATTTGTCATAATCAAGCTGCTGATTTATTCCAAGAGAAAGATATTCGTTCAGCGTTTCAACAAGATTCTGTTTTGGCATTTTTTCTCCTACAACTTAAATCCCATCTGGGCAAGATGGGCGGCAACTTCTTTTTCTTCTTCTGCGAGTTTTGCGGTGAGTTCTGGCAATGTGTTTTCGTATCGCTCGTAGAGTTCAACAATGCGTTTTGTAAGATGATTTGCAACTGTTACATAAAGATTCTGGATTCCCTGGTCAATTGTTTTGTACCATTTACGGTTTACAAGAAGGTCAGTTATTTCTGAGTCGGTAAAAGTATCGTAGCGTTTGCGGCAATTTTCGTCCAGCTTCTTTTTTAGTTCGGCAATTGTTTTCTTTCGTGATTTTATAGAAGCTTCATAAGCCTTGCACTTTTTAAGAATTTCAACTTCCTGCGAAAGTTCATCATCCTCTGTGTTTTCTTCTACAAACTCTTCAAACTCGCTTTCTGTCTGGCTTAGCTTTTCTTCGGCTTCTTCGATTGCTTTCTGCTCAGCTTCAAAGAAGGCATCAAGAACAATCTGCTTTGGAATAAGGCGACCTTCCCAACCGATTACTTTTGCTTCCTTTGGCTTTTTTTCTTTTGCGGAATCTTTCTTTGCTTTTTTGCTTTCTTTTGGTTCTTCCTTTATGTCATCGGTTATTTTTGCCAATTCGTAGCCGCTTTCGTCCTGAATGACAAGAAGGACATCATCATTCATCGTTTCGTTCCAGTAGGCAAGCAGCACCTGATAAACATCGTATTTATCGAGCAGTTCGAGCTTTGTGAACTTGGAAAGAATTTCTTCTGAAAGCTTTAAGATGATTTCTTTGTTTGAATCTGCTGGCTTTAGGTTTGTAAGAATTGGATTTGCAAAAGCCTTCCATTCTTCAAAGGCTTTGTTTACTTTTTTGTTGTATTCGAGAAATTCTGCGTTTTCTGTGATTGTTTTGTGAACATCATCTTTTTGAATAAGAAGTTTGTAAAAGCCTTTGCGTCCTGCGTATTCGCCAAAGATTTCTTTTTTGAGATTGGGGAACACGTTCCAGAAGTGCGGGATATTGTTTATATCTTCCTGCGGGATTCCGCCATAAAGATGAGCCTCGATGCTCTGCAAATCTTCTTTTTCGCTTGAATCGATGTAGCGGGGAATGTTCAGGTTGTAGGCGTTCTTTTCAATGATTTCTGTAAAGGGAACAAAACGGCTGAAGCCAGGAAGCTCGGTCATTGAATTAAAGGTCGTGACGATTTTGTAAATGTCCTGCTCGCGAAGACGGTTTTTATCTCCATCTTTTATAAAACCGTGGCTGGCATCAATCATAAAAATGCCGGTGCGATTTGCTGTGTTTTCTTTGTCGAGCACGATGATACAGGCAGGGATTCCAGTTCCATAAAAAAGGTTTGCAGGAAGGCCGATTATTCCTTTAATAAGATGTCGGTCGATTATGTTCTTGCGGATTGTTTCTTCTGCATTTCCGCGGAATAAAACTCCGTGCGGAAGAATTACGGCTGCTTTACCAGTGTTGTTTTTCATAGATTTGATGATGTGCAAAAGCCATGCGTAGTCTCCGTTTTTCTCTGGAGGAAGTTCGTCATAATCATCAAAGCGACCATAAGGCTTTAAGCCGTCCATCCAGTTTTTCATGCTGAACGGCGGATTTGCAACGATGTAATCGAACTTTCGGAGTTTGGTGTCATCATTATCATCTTTATACCATGGGTCAGAAAAAGTGTTGTCTGAATGAATCTCACCGGAAGGAATGTTATGAAGGACTACATTCATTTTTGCAAGACCAGCAGTGGAAATATCTTTTTCCTGGCCGTAAATTGCAAGCGGAAATGGAGCTTCATTTGCGGCGCGAATTAAAAGTGAACCTGAACCACAGGCCGGGTCATAGATTGTTGCGTTTTTATCTGTACAATTTGATATGTCAATTACTTTGGCAAGAATACGGCTTACTTCGGCAGGTGT
>JAGAZB010000026.1 GCA_017940255.1 Treponema sp. | reverse complement strand
GAGATGATGCGCGCGAGAAAACTCTGCGCAATTGCAAATGCAAAAATGCCCGATGACCAAAGTTATGTTTCTGACCTGGAAGAACTTTTTGGCCGGAAGCTGGATGATGTTCGCATTCTCACTCCTTTTATCTGCGACTTTGGAAACCGCGTAAAGTTCGGGAAAAATGTCTTCATCAATCATTCGGCAATTTTGTCGGCTTCCGGCGGGATTGAGTTTGGCGACGGAGTTTGCATTGCGCCTGGTCTTCGCATTGCTACAATCAATCACGACTTTAATGAGCGTCACACAAAATACACCTACGGCAAGGTCACAATCAAAAAGAATGCCTGGCTTGGAATGAACGTTACAGTTTGTCCCGGCGTTACAATCGGTGAATATGCAGTGGTTGCGGCAGGAGCTGTAGTTACTAAAGATGTTCCGGATTTTGCGGTAGTCGGTGGAGTGCCTGCAAAAGTTATTAAAATGCTCGATCCTTCAGAACAGAAGGAATAGAAGGGCGTTACCGCCACAAGTGGCGGTCGGGCTTTCCGGGGTTCCGCGCTAACCGCGCTCCATTGCTACGCAACGAGCCTGACGGCTCGCCCCTACAATCCCTAACGCAATCTACAGGAGGAAAAAATGAATTTGAAAAAAACACTTATTGGCTTGGTGGCAGCGACATGCCTTGCAGCTTCGCTTTCCGTACAAAACAAAACTTCAAACTCAAAGGAGACTAAAATGGAAGCTAAACAATCACTGGTAGTTTATTTTTCGCTCGCAGGCGAACAATATAACGTTGGAAACATAAAAGAAGGAAACACTTCAATCATCGCAAAATTCATTGCAGAAGAAACAGGCTCAGAGTTTTTTGAACTTGAAACTCAAAAGCCTTATCCAACCGACAGCTACAACAACCTCATCAAAATTGCAAAAAACGAGCAAAACAAAAAAGCCCGCCCAGCCCTCAAAGCTGATATCGACATCACCGCCTATGACACAATCTACATCGGCTATCCAAACTGGTGGGGAGACATGCCAATGCCGGTTTACACATTTTTAGAAGCCCACGACTGGAAGGGAAAAACAATCATCACCTTCTGCACCCACGAAGGAAGCGGACTGGCCGGAACAGAAAGCCGCATCCGTTCAACCTGCAAGGGAGCTACAGTAGAAAAAGGCCTTGCCGTTCAGGGAAAGGTTGCCCAGACAAACAGAAGCGCTGCTAAAAAAGCTGTTCAAGACTGGCTTGCTAAATTGGGAAAATAAGGGAATATATCCTGGCGTCCCTGCTCACGCGGGGGCGATTTTTTTGGGTCTACTCTACGAGAAATTTTTTAGACAACTATTTTTTGCCTTTGCTTTTACTCTCAATCTGCTTTAATTCTTTCAGCGTTTCAATATATGCCTTTTCTACAGAAGAAAGCGTCTTTACCTGATACTTCCTGTACTCACCCTCTGCTTTTTCCATTGCACGCTTGTGGCTGACTTTTCCTGCACCTTCCAGAACATCTTCGCCAACAGACTGAATCGTGCGGTCAAGCTGTTCCACATAATCGCTCATGTGCATTTCGTTATGATTTTCAGCCTGATACTCTGCTACGTCAAAAAATGCAGAAACAAGGGCATTCAGTTTTTTCAACTCTTTTTCCGAAAGATAATTCTTCGCAATGCGGACATCTTCAAGAGTTACATCTGCCCCCTTGAATGAAGTAAGCCCCATAAACTCCTTTTCACTGCCGGAATTGTGTACCTCTTAACGATTTTACCCTATAGCCTACGGAAATAATGACATCAAGATTATAGTAATTAGTCGGCTTTGTAGAAAAATCGGTATTTCCGATTTTTCTCACGGAACTTTTCTTTTCAAGCTCTCCTTCCTCAAAAATATTCAAGATATGCTCATTTATTGTTGAGCGGGATTTTTCAAACAAGGAAACCATGGCATCTATTGTAAACCATACTGTCTCGCCTTCGAAACGAACATCAATGGAAACTTTTTTGTCTGAGGTCTTGAAAATTATGATTTCGCTTTTGTTTTCTGTGGGCATGTTAATCATAGTCCTTTGATTCTTTCAAAAAATTTAAACACGAAAAGCATAATTCATTTAATTCCTTATATAATTCTATAAGTTTTTGTTTTGTATCGGCTTGTGCTTTTGGTTTATCTGATTGATATCCAAAATAGTTTTGTTCATTTCCCCAAATCTCATTACATTTCCCTCGAATTTTATATCCGTATTCAACATAGTTAGGAAAAGATAGATAAAGCCTTGTAATTACTTTATTTGTTATTTTTAACATATCCTCATATTTTTTATTTGCAACGAATTGATTTGCATTTGATATTTCCATAATATAATTTTCTGTCAAATTATATTGACTTTGGATTAACAAAAGATTATCTATGAGTTCAACTTTATTTTGATAATTCCGATTTCTTAGTATTTTGTCATTTTCATAAAGATATTGTAATTTTACTTGATTTTCTGTTGATTTTATTTGTTTCTCTACAATTCTTGTGTTATGACTATTTGTAAGAATAATTGTGATTACACTTGTCACCGCAGTTATTGCCGAACCTAAAAAAGCACTTAATATTGGATTCATAAAAACAACCTCTTTTTTTATTTTATTTTTGACCAAGCCATCGGTTACAAGTATCTTCATATGGTATTGAACTGTCTTTTAACCAATTTGCTATATATTGAGGATTATGACTATTCGGTGTAGGAAATACATCATCAATTCTTACTTGAACGGGAGTTCTAACACAATCTCCTGTAACGATAGCGTGTTGTTGCGGAATAATTGGCAATTGCTCAAGTAAATCAGCATTTGCACTTGATATTAATCCCCTTACATATTTTTGATCATCTGGATTTTGCAATCTATGAATAATGAACGAATTACATTGTGAAAGTACTGTCTTGGAAAGTTCAGAAGGTCTTTGGCTAGAGACTATCAAAGAAATACCATACTTTCGACCTTCGCGAGCTATTCGTTCAAAAACAGTCTTTGCGACAGATTCTTTTTCTTCTGCGATGTAATTTTGAGCTTCTTCAAGAACAATAACAATGGGATATCTTCCTCTTTCTTTGGGTGAAAAATTAGAAACAAATTCGAGTATTATTCTTCCCAGTAAACCTGTAATTATTTCTAATACTTCATACGGCAATTGTGAAACATCAATTATGGAAATTTGGTGTGTATTTTTTGTCTTTGTATTTGTAGTAGTATTATACTCTTTTATAAAAGTATCTTTATCTGTCTCACAAAAAATCTTATCATAATCACCTAAAAGCAAAGATAAAAATTGTGGTAAGATATCTTTATTAAATGCATTAACATCTTTTAACATTAAAGGAATAGACATTCGTTTATCATTAAGGAAACTATTCATTCGCAATCGAAGAGTAGAAACAAATTCTGTTATTTTTCCATTACTACTATTTTCTTGCGAAATTGCAGAATCAATAAATTTTGTACAAAGTTCTTGATAACTGAACCACAATGGTAAATCTATATTCTGTTCATTTGTTATTTGTTTATCAAGATTGTCTGAATTCAATTCTTCGTAGATTATTCTTATTTCTTCGCGAATAGGTCGCTGTAAATCAGCATTATTAAAATTATCTTGATTTGATAATTCGATTACTTTATTTCCTAATTTATCATTTATTTTCTTTAATGCTTCTCCAATCTTTTGAATCTCATTATCTGATTTCCATTGCCAATTGCCATATTTTGATTCTCCTGTATGCTTCTTCAATTCATCTGTAGAATAGTTTAACATCTCTTCTACATCTGTTTTTAGATAATTCGGCAATACAGATTGATAAACTGCGACTTGTTCATTTTTTGCTAATCCAATTGCTCTATTTAATATTGGTGCTTGTGTTCCATCGCTAGGTTTTAATAAAGCTTTAAAATCTTGCCAATTCATTAACCAATAAGGAACTTTGACTTTATCCTCACCTCCATAATAATATGCATTTATTTGCCCTAGTTCTTGTTCTTCTTTTTCATCTGTAAAATTATCAGGCAAAAATGCAGATTTATATTCTCCATTCGTATCAAAAATTACAAAATGTGCATTTTTAAGTTTTTCATTTTTATAATCATATCTAAATAAATTTCGTAAAATAGAAGTAAGCGTACAAGTTTTTCCTGAACCTGTATTTCCAAGAATGGCAGCATGTTTTACAAAAAATTGATCAGGACAAATTTTTACTTTATAATTTTGGAAAGCTGGAGATGTGCCAATAGGCAGATAGAAATCAGTTTCAAATACAATATCACTATTCTTTTTATTATCAAAAATATGGTTTAAGTCTTTTTCAGTTACATACCAAACAGGATTATCAAGTGCGGGGAAACTGTAGACTCCCTGAATAAAATGCTCATCCCCCTTTTTTTGAGTTATGGTACCGAGCATAGTTGCAGAAATATAACGAGATGATGTTGGCAACGAAATGGAAGTCATATTAGTGTCCAATTCCATTTCTTCTTTCATTGTTACACGGGTTATTAGTGCAACAATCCTATCTGAACCGACTGGGATTATTAAATAAGAATTAATTCTTGCAACTTCATAAATATCATTTATTCCACTTTTATATGAACCTTTTAAATCTTCCTCAATTTTTATAAAAACGCGAAAATTATCAACTGACAATACTCTTCCGATTATTTTATTCTGTGACATCTTCTGCACCGCCTTTTTCGTCTCCAGAATAAAGTTTTTTCATTGTATTTAATATAATTTCTTGTTCTTCTTCCTCATATAAATCAGGCATTATATTTTGCACAAATCCTGTAAATGTACTTTGTTTTTCATCTTCACAGTCAAGAATAATGATTCTTTTATCATTTAAAGATTTTAGTTTTTCTATTTCAGTATTGCTTTTATAATTTGCAATAACTAATGTAAAAGAAGGAATCGAAAGTGCTTGATATATAATATCATTAACATGTTCATCATAAAAAGAATATCCTAAACAGAACAATACCGATTGAGGTTGATTAATAGCCTGTGAAAATTGTCTAAAAAGTTCAGAATAAGGTAAATCAAGTGTAAAAGTTTTTTTGCTTACACATGGATAAATCATAAGTTGTTCTTTTATACTTGGTTCAAAAGTATCATGCAAAGCAATTTCTTTTATACCATAAGTATTATTTAAACTGGCAGGTACTGCCACCCATGACAAAGAACCATGTATTTTATAATATCTTATGACTTTTTCTGCTCTATGTACTTTTCCTGAAACACTTTGACCTGGATAGTAAATATCATAATCATATACCTCTGGTCTAAAACATCGATTATGTACTCCACAAAAGCCATTGATATACTGAACTCCTAAATTATCCAATGCATAATCAAAAGCCATATCATAATTTGTTGTAAAAAGATTGGCACGACGAAGATTATTAGGTCTTTGTAATAATTTCTTTATAAACATTTCATGATAGAAGTATCTGTTTTGTTGTAAATTTTTCTCATCTTTATATGGTTCTGGCAAAACTGTTTTTTCTGTATTACAATTTTCAAACAGCCATTTTTGCATGAGGTTTATTTTTTCATTCAATGCGGATGTATCTTCATTTTTTTTCTCTTTTATAAATTTATCCGCTTGCAAGCAGTTAAACAAATCTTCATATGAAGGTTTAGACTCGGAAGGAAAATATTCATTAATCTCTATTGAAAGCTGTAGCTTTAATTCTTCAGGTATTTCTCGAATAATTGGTGCACCTAAGTGAAAACTTGTTCCTGCCCCTGCAAGCACACTAACATTTTCTAATTCAAGATATTTTTTTATTCTTAGTTTTATTTCCTGAAAAGTATTATCAATTTCCATGTTTTTTCTCCAAATTAAGGATTTCTTCTAGCCACGACAAAAGAAAGCAGTCTTGTTGCTTCTTCCAAAACGGTATCAGCCTTGTTTCCAAATAAAGTTTCTGCCCATAGCCTGTCAATTTGTCTTATCTGAACATTTCGTAAATCAAGGAATGTTATGTTCTTAAGTTCGTCCTCTACTTTCTTATAAATATCATCACCTAGTTTTGAAAAATCAGGTGCAAATGTTTTCCCGATGTCTGCACCTTCCATTTTTCTCATTCCTTCATTATCTTTTGAAGAAACTTCACAGATAAGTTGATAAAAGATTGTTGACATCCAAGATGCAAGTAAAACAGCGGTTTCTTTATCTTCTGGAGTACATACAAATAGATTCGTAGAAACAAAAACAGGTTTTTCAGAGAAATATATTCGCCCAGTTGAACGAATAGCACGAGGAATTAAAACAGAATTTCTTGGAAATTCGGCTTTGCTTTCACGCTCCAGAATCTTTTTCCATTCTGCTTTTGTCTTTTGTTTTCGTTGTTGTTTACTTTCTCTTTGAGGAAGTGACATATAGGAATCAAGAATTTCATCAATAAGTTTTGAATCATTTGCGTTACAGTCTAAGAATTTTGAGTCACCAGAATTTATTTTAAAACTATTAAGCTTTGCATTTCTCATGCCAGCCTTTAAAACTAAATTTCTTTTTTCAAACTTTTTGTACATTTCTTCTTTGGAGTCAAAGAAAACTAAATCACTTCCTCCGTTATTGCCAGCATTTCCACGTTTCATGGTAAAACCAAAGTTTTCCATTGTGTCAAAACTATATGAATCTCTAAATGTTTTATTTACGAAGTCAACAGCTTCTGTCATTTCACTGTTAAGCGTTCTCCAACCATCTTCAATTGAATCAAAGAATTCCTTTCTTGTTATGCTTTTTCCAACAAGTCCAGGCATCATTGGTACAAATTCGTTTGACAAGTTTTCTTTTAATGACTTTGAAAATCTAAGAATATCCAAGTCAGGAATGTTTTCATAACTTGATAAAACTGTAATCTTCTCTGAAGGCTTATTTACTTTTCCAACGAGAACACAAGTATCTTTTACAACCTCATCAAAAATCTCTGTTCCCGGATATGAAAATATCAACTGCAAACCAAAATCTTCGAGTAAAAATTTTCTAATTGCTTTTGCCTCATCCCCTCTTGCAGTTAAATGAGTTTTAGGGAAGATACAGGCAACTGTCGTTTCTTTTTTTACAAGATGTGTTATAAGTTCTACAAAAGGGGCTTCCAACGACATCTGTCCTACATTGCTTTTTGCAGTTTCGTTCGTAATGGAATTTATTGCCCTAAACAACTTTCCTTTTCTTTCAACGCAGTTTATACCAGCAACAAAAGGAGGATTCATTACAATAATTTTGACTTTATCAAAAAAAGACTTGTCTAAATCTGCAATATTTTTTGTTTCTATCGTTGGAGAATTCTCTTTTGAAACAATGTTTGCAAATTTTAAGCCTAATCGCAAAGATAACAATTCAACAAGATGTTCGTTCCAATCGTTTGCAAGTATCTGTCTTGGCTGTATATCGAAATCATCAATGGCAGCACTTAACAAACTTCCGCTACCAGCAGCAGGGTCACATATTAAATCATTCTCATTTAAACTTCCATTCACAAAAAAGGCAAGTTGTGAAACAATACGAGCAAGTTCCATATCTGTTGGAACTTCTCCATCATGTTCATGCCCGCTAGAAGCTATTTGATGAAGAATGTTTGCAATGGAATCACCAGAAACATTTTGCTCCCCAAAATCAAAAAGATTTAAAAGCAAATCTGCATCTACGCTAAGAGAGTTGTCAAAAACATCATCTGAGTATGAGAAAATATCCTTAAAATTTACTCTTGCTCCTTCGCTACAGATTTTGGAAATATCATTCTTGAATAAACGAATGTCATTCAAACCTTTGCGGTTTATAAAAGTAAAAGAACCACGTATATATTCATAAAGCAGTATTGCAAGAGATGACTTCCACTTCTTCTTGTCGTTCTTTATACTTTCCACATAGGAAACAAACTGTTCGAGTGTTACAAGATATTCAAAATCATCCGCCAAAAATGATTTTATTTTTTCCTTAAAGTATGCAGATAATTTTTCTGAAAAACATTCTTTTGTGTCATTTTCAAATCTTCCAATAGTTTCAAAACCCGGTTTTAACACTTGCTGAAAAGTCTTAGACTTTCTTACATCGTATCTGAAAGAATATGCACATTCCAAATTAGTAAGGATATAATATGGCTTTTCTGTTTGTCCTGCGTTCTGTTGAACATACGACATAGCCTGAAACTGATAGCGAGTGCTATGAACATCAGAGGGAGTTCGTTTTACTTCAACTACACAGACATACTTTCCTGTAGTTATATGCTGGATTACAAAATCCATTTCAAGAGAGCCTGTGTACTGATGATGTATCACTTTATATTCTTTATCAAGTCTTAATTCCTTCAATGCCTTGCTCAAAGCTTCTTCACAGAGAGGGTGAAATACCTTTACTTCTGAATCTGAATATGAAATCCACATAATATACTCCCTATTCAAGATATTTTTTTAACTCATTTGCGATGACTTCTGCAAGCAACGGTGGAACAGCATTACCGACAATTAAATTTCTGCCTTGTTTGCTTGAAGATACAATCTTATAAGAATCTGGAAATGACTGTAAACGTAATGCTTCTCGGACTGTAATCAGTCTATCCTCTGAATAATGTATATTGCATCCAACATTTGGTCGATTAAAATAAGTATTTATGGTGTATGATGGCTTATCAGGGGAAAGCCGTCCATAGCAAGTTGTATGACCACCTTCTTTTTGTAAACGTCGAATCCTTACAGAGTTTACATCTGGCGGAATATCCATATAATTTCCACCAGGCTTTACATGAGTAATGATATATTTATCCAATTCGCTTAAACGAGGCATAAACTGTTCCGAAACAGATTTGCATTTTCCCCGAATCCTTTTCTGATAATCGGACATCGGAGAAGATTTATAGTTAGAAACACCATTTTCATCTTGAATTGCTTCTGGTAAATCTCCCAAGGCTTCCTGAACACTAACGTACTTCTTTAAACCATTTTCTCCGTTTTCATTATGTGTTGGAGCCGGGAATACAAACTCTTTATTATCTTTTAAACCGACTATAAGAACTCTCTTTCTTTTTTGAGGAATACCATAATCGGCGGCATTTACAACTTTTGTAGAAATTGTATATCCAACATTCTTAAAGGCGGATTGCAACAGATATATTATTTTTTCTCCTTTACTATTTTTTGCAGAAAGAAGTCCCGTTACATTTTCAAATACAAACGCCTTAGGATGAATTGTTGAAATAATTTTTATATAACGCCAGACAAGCTGACCACGAGCATCTTCAACATGACGATTTCCTGCCAAAGAAAAAGATTGGCAAGGTGGTCCCCCGATTATTACTTCTGCATGAGGAATTTTATTTTCATCAACTTTGTTTATATCTTCACAAATAATGTGCTCGCCAATATTTGCCTTGTACGTATTTACAGCGTCTTGGTTATTATCAATTGCCCATAATATATCGTACCCAGCATTTTTAAATCCAATATCTAAACCACCACCACCAGAAAAAAGACTTACAACTTTAACCGACATATGCACTTCCCAGACGATGAGACTTGATAGAATGATATTCTTTTAAGAGAATATCATATTTCACATTCGAGTATTGGGAAATAACTTTTGTAATATCCGATACAGCTTTTGAATCATTATTCGATATTAGATTTAATGAAAGAGATTTTAAACTCTCTACATCTTTTTGAGAAAACTCTGAAATATCAGGAAAACGCAAGTTTTCCAAATCGTACCGTTGCAATTTTAGCAAACCGGCTCCATATTTTTTACCTATTTTTTCAAGTTGATAAAATGTATAATAGTTATTAAGCAGTGCAAAAAGCAAAAGTGAATCTTTACTGTCTTTCTGCCGTATTATATAAAAATTGTCTCGTGCAAGATAATCACTTTCATTATAAACAAATTTCATATCATTACGAACAAAATAGCTGAACAATATGCCAGAGCTGTTTACTGTGCTTATTGCAAACCAATTTTCATCTGATTGCATTTTATAATACAAAGTTTTTGGAGTACATTGAGTTTGAATCTCATTCTGGTATTTTTGTATGTAATCTTTTAGTTCATCTGTCAATGAGTCAGTTGAATTTAGAACTAAGACATTATCAGGCTTTGAATTCTTTGTTGAATAACCGATAATTTCTTTGGGAGAGGATAGTATTTTTTTTAAATATTTTCGTGACACATCATTTTTCAAAGGCGGATTTATATACATTGAATTATAGCCTGTTGTCATACCCCTCCGAATAACTCCATAGGATTCAAATTTCTTTGAAAAATCCAGCCCTAAATCATTCAATTTCGGACTATATTCAGTAAAGTTACTGTTTTCGAATTTTATATATTTAATAATTGGGGTTGAGCTGATTTTAGATTTTTTTAATTTCCATATAATGACATCTGTAAGAACATCTTTTTCAAAGACATCTCCACTCATAAAAATTTGTTCAACAAGAGAGCATTTTGCATAAATAACTTTTTCAAACTGCTTTCCACTGCGAGCTGTCAACCAACTTCCAGGAAAAATAACAATCAACTCTCCATTTTCTGCTAAAAGCGATATAGCTTTAACTATAAAATACATATAGAGATTTGCAGTGGATGGAAGTTCCGAAAATAATGGATTTTGTCGTAATAAAGTTTTTGATACACCTAGAGTGCTGAGATTATCTATTTTCTCTTGGCGTACATAGGGCGGATTCATTATTATTCCATCAAATTTTTTATTTGTAAAAGACGAAAGGAAGTCTTTGTTTAGCAGTTTAGCAGACGAAAAAGAATCTTTAGTCTGCATAAACAAGGAATAATCGATTTCACAACCAGTTATATCTAAATATCCATAAAACTGCAATGCTGATAAGAACGATCCATTTCCGAAGCATGGATCAAGCATACAGGCTGATTTTTCAAGAGAAAATAAAGATGTCATGTATTCGGCAACGAGTTTATTAGTAAAAACCTGTCCTAAATCCATTTTACCTACCTTGAATATTCATTAATATATCATACTTTTTGATAAATTTATAGTAGCATCTTATCGTATATAAGTGCCATAAAATGACACTATAAAAATTCTTCTAGAAAAAAAACGAAAAATTCTAACTGATAATTTTTCGACAGATTCCCTAAAATTTTCGCAAAAAACACTTGCCTGCTGCTAATCTTTGTTGCAACAGATGCAAGCCTAAACATGAAGCAAATCCCCTTCGACTGCAAAGCCTGCTCTGACAGGGGATTTTTTAATTTCTTACGCATCTCTGCGTTATGGCTACGCAAGGCGGCGTAGCCGTTGCGTAGCAATGGAGCGATAGCGAAACCTGGAGTAGCCCGACCGCCACTTGTGGCGGTAACGCCCAATTCTTTCATCTTCTTCTTAGCCCCATTTCTAGGCATATTCACAAAATCTGTCGCTTATCCCACACATCATAAAAATCTGCCCATTGAAAAGGCGGGCTTCCATGATACTTTTGATGCAAGATTAAGATTCCGAATCAGTTTTGGAATGACAGGAGGTACAACATGCAGACAATCAAATTAAACAATGAAATAACTTGTCCGGTTATCGGACTTGGAACTTTTATGCTCTCACCAGCAGATGCACAGAAGAGCACCCGCGAGGCTTTGAAGATGGGATACCGTCTTATCGACACAGCAAATGCTTATGTAAACGAGCGCGCTGTTGGTCGGGGAATCAAAGAAAGTGGCGTGGCAAGAAACGAAGTTTTTCTTTCTACAAAACTCTGGCCGTCGGAATATGAAAACCCGGACGCTGTTGACGAAACTCTTGAGCGTCTTGGGGTAGATTACGTTGACCTGCTCTACATCCATCAACCTGCCGGAAACTGGCTTGCAGGCTACCGTCAGCTTGAAAAGGCTCTCCGCGATGGAAAAGCCCGCTCAATCGGCATTTCTAATTTTGAAGGTAAATATATTCAGGAACTTGAAACTAAATGGGAAACTGTCCCTCAGTTCATTCAGGTGGAAGCCCATCCATATTTTACGCAAAAGGAATTACGCGTAACTCTGGACAAGTACGGTATCAAATTGATGAGCTGGTACCCGCTTGGACATGGTGACAAGTCTTTGATTCAGGAGCCAGTCTTTGCTGAACTGGGAAAAAAATACGGCAAAACACCAGCCCAGGTGTTTTTACGCTGGCACCTTCAGATGGGATTTGTGGTGATTCCCGGAAGCAAAAATGTTGACCACCTCAAAGACAATCTGAATATCATGGACTTTGAACTGACCGCCGACGAAATGGCAAAAATCGCAAAACTCGACAAAGGCGAACGCTATTACCACCGAACAGAAGAGCAGTTAATTCAATTTGCTGCATGGAAGCCAGATTTTGAGAAGGTCTGATATGAAAAAACTGATTGCATCAATCCTCCTGCTCATGTTGGCCTTAGCCGTCTGCACGGGCCAGGAATCAAAAATTAGTAACTATTTATTCCACAATCCAGCTTTTCTGTGCGGTTCTAAAAAGCTTATCATTAGGATTCAGCCCACCTATTAACAGTGGAGAAGCCGGATTATGTGCCTTCATGTTCTGGCGAACAAGTTCCTCATTCGCATTTGCATAGCAGTAGCGGCACAGATGACCACAGGAATTGTAGGCGCCGATATCTCCGTTTAAGAAACAGGCACATTCTTTTCTTGCAGAATTTTTTTTGGGTACTTTAAGTTTTTTACCAACGGCATTTTCGAGGACTGCAATATTCTGACAGCCGGAGCAATCCGCACCAAACTGCGCAAGGTCTTTTCCTTCTGCGCATGGGCGCAGCGTCATTCCATATTTAGTGGCAATTTCAACAAATGCTTTTCCAAGAGTCAGACGTTCCGCTTGCGTCACATCGCGGGCTTCTGGAAAATTACGCTTCACTTTTGGATACAAATCTATAAAGCTGATTACAACAGTCTTCGTAGAGCCACAAAGTCTGCGGGCAATGTTTTCAAATGCCTTTAGATGATATGGAATCGTATACTTTTCAGAGATAAAAATCGGATCATACCGCCAGCCGACTTTCTCAGAACCAAGCCGTTTTCCAAGTTCAATAATGCCTTCTGCAACAGCAGCCTTTTCCGGCACGTTCGGTTCAATTTCTTTTCCATAGGGCGTGAGCGAAACATACCACCACTGATTATATTTTGAAAGTTCATTCCAGAGTTCCTGATTTTTCAAAACCGGCAGGGGATTTTTAGTACAGAAAGTAATCAAATCAACAATCTGAGGATCCAGTTCATAACGCGAAACTGATGAAGGATAAAAGGGATTCCTTACCATCACATACCCTTCTTTTAGCCGGTTCAAAAGCCATTGAGAATAAAATGCCGGAATATCAGTTCGCTGACCTGTCTGGATTATCATTTTTGACCAAGCACCTTCTTATAAATTTCCAGATCCTTATTTCCAAAAACATTGAAGACAACTTTCTTTACACTGGAAGATGGATTTTCTGATAGCCATTTTTCCACAGTCTCCACCGCAATCTGAGCGGCAAGGTCCTGAGGGAATCTGAAGACTCCGGTTGAAATGCAGCAGAAAGCGACCGATTCAAGCTGATTTTGTACCGCAGTTTCAAGGCAGTTTTTGTAGCAGTTTGCAAGCAGAATCTTTTCGCGGGATCCCACGCTTGTGTAAATAATGGGGCCAACAGTATGAAGCACATAACGACTTGGAAGATTAAAGGCCGAAGTGATTTTGCAAAGTCCGGTTCCTTCTTCGTGCCCCTGCCTTTGCATCAGCTCGTTACAGGCAAGCCGTAGCTGAATACCTGCATAGGTGTGGATACAGTTGTCGATGCAGATATGAAGCGGCACAAAGCAGCCAAGCAAAGCAGAGTTTGCAGCATTAACAATTGCATCAACTTTTAGCGTAGTGATATCGCCCTGCCAGAGGTATAGTTTTGGGTTCCTTTCTGTCGGGCTTAAATCTGCAATATCCGTAATCCCCCGCTCTTTATTAACCTGCTGCAGGTACTCATCCTGTATTCTCAAAAAGTCTTCGCTAATGGAATATGGACCACGAATATTCATCAAAGCCCTCAGTATATCTCGTTGGCTCTTTTCATCATCAGGAATCACAAAGCCGTCTTCATTTCCGGGCACAAGGCCCAGCTTAAAGCCTGCACTCCCCTTATCTTCTTTGAGGAGTTCCGTTATTAAATATAGTCTGCGTTCTTTCTGTGTCATAAGCTTGTTAAAACCTCATAAATATCATTATTCACGCAAATACCCTGTTTTTCAATCTCGCCGGGAACTACTGCTTCTTCTTTGTTAATGCAGATGTATTTTGCTTTCGGGTTTGCATAAGTCATCTTCCAGAAAGGATACTTAATGATTCCCGGAGTGTTACCGCCAACACCAAGCTCCAGAAAAACAATGTGTCCGTCTTTGTTCTTATTCAGAAAATCCTCATAGCGTGATGCCGCAGCTTGCCAGCCGTCATCTTCCACAAAAGTATCGTCACATCGCAGGTTCATTGTCATAGGCTTTCCGCAAACCTTACAGCGGGGTACCAGTTCTGACGGAACAGACATTTTTATTCCTTTAAAACCATTTTCCGGGAGTTCAAGGCCGCCGTCACTCTGAATTACAAAGCCCTGTTCCCTGACCATTTTTTCAACAAAAAGCTGGTTGTCGTAGGTTTTCTTGTGACAAGGCTGTGAGCACTGCCAAAGCCCGTAATCACCCTGAGTGTAGAAAAGCCGCGATTTTTCAAAGCCCGCCTTCTGGAAACAATGGTCAACATTGGTCGTAAGGACAAAATAATTTTTATCCTTCACAAGCTCAAAAAGTTTTTCATAGACAGGAATCGGAGCGTTCATGTAGCGGTTGATTATTATGTAACGGCTCCAGTAAGCCCAGTTTTCTTCAAGAGTTTTGTAAGGATAAAAACCACCGGAATACATATCGTGAAAGCCGTACTTCTTTTCAAAATCAACAAAATATTTTTGGAAGCGATGCCCGCTGTAGGTAAAGCCTGCAGAAGTAGAAAGGCCCGCTCCAGCACCGATGAGAATTGAGTCTGCATTTTGTAAGATTGATTTGATGTCCTTCATAAGAACCTCCTTGATTTTGACCATGCGTTAGGCTATACGTCGGGGCAAGCCCTCCGTTTAGCTAATTGGAAATTATTGACGTTACGCTCGCTTTGCTCGCGTTAGGCTATGGAGCGCCTGCGAAGCAGTCCACCTAGGGAGCGACGGCTGAAAGCCGGCAAAATGCTCCAGTGGAGCATTTTGAGCGAGTCTCCGAGCAGCTTTGCTGCGAAGGCTCGCGAAGCGAGGAGGATGAGCGGTAGCGAAGCGCGGAACAGCCGACCGACTGCCACAGGCAGGCGGGAACGCCCGAATTCATTTTCCTTTAAAACTTAAAAACAACAGGCTTAGAAAAAGTTTTATTCTCTTCAAGTCCCTTAACATGACCAAGATTGTTCAGACTGCCGGAAATCTCAGAAAGATAGAAAACCTTGAACAGAGGATGATTTGCATCATTTTTGTACAGCTGGCGAACTATGGAAGATTTTTCCATAATCATTTTCTTAACCGTAAGATTTTCTTCAAAGACAACCCTTGCACTCATGCGAATCCAGGCTGTTTCTATTTCATTCTCCATAAGACGGGAGCCACAAAGGTCAATATAAGGATTCGCAGAAAGTTCCTTGAACATATCCTTCTGGCTGTTTGTGCAGAACGTCGCAAGCTTTCGCTTGCTTACCGAGTTTTTGCAAGCAAAAACTCGCAGGATTAAAATGCGAGTTTGCGTAGCAAACTCGTTAAGTTCGCCAACGGCGAACGACGCTTCCCATCCAAACCGATTGTTGCCAGATACTGTAAGCCTACTTTATCAAGATATTCTGCAATTTCTGTAACTGTCATTCGTGGCTCCTTTTAACATCATCCAGATTTTCCACAACATAATGGCTTGTCAAAATCAGGCTGATTAAAAGATTTTTTATCTAGTTGTAATTTATCGTTTACAACTATGAATAATATAGCGTTGTAATTTATAAATGTCAAGTGATGTTATTTATTTTTTACAACAAATCTGATATACTGAAGCAAGGACAGGATTATGAAACTAAACACAAACCTTACCGTTGCCATTCACACTATTCTCTGCATTGCTTATTTTGAAAAGGATAACAAGGTCACTTCCGATTTTATTGCAGGAAGTACCGGAATGAACCCTGTAATTATCAGAAAGATTTTGGGAAAACTCCAGGCAGCTGGAATTGTAGAAACAAAAGCCGGGGTCGGAGGCTCTACCCTTTCAAAGAAAGCCGAAGAAATTTCCCTTTTGGATGTTTACAAAGCCGTAAGCGAAGAAAAGGAAAGCGAACGGTCCGTCTTTAATTTTCATGTAAATCCTAATCCAAAATGTCCCGTTGGCAGCAAAATCCATGCAGTTCTGGACAAGCCTTTAGATAATGCCCAAAAGGCTTTGGAAGAAGAATTGAAAAAAACAACAATTAAGGATTTGATGGGAAAGCTATAATCTAGTGTCCTATCATCGTATTTGCCCGGTATTCTGCATTCAGCTGGGCAATTTCTTTTTTACCGTCTATGTACTGCTGATAGTCAATTTCCATGCCGCCACAGGCACAGCACATGGAGCAATCGCTTCCGCAACCAAGAGCATCGGCAACGATTTTTTCTCGTTCTTCCTTTGTTGTGTCTTTTATCAAAATACTTTTCATTGACTGCCAGCCCCCTTATTTGTATTATAAACCTATCTGAGTAATAGGTAAACCTCGTCAAAGTTCAAAGCTCTCTTTCATACAAAACCAAGCATGATTCAGCGAGACCAGGTTGAAGCAATTACCGGCTTTGCTCCCGGCGGAGTCTGTCCTTTCAATGTTCCAAAAGAAATCCCCGTATGGCTCGATGTTTCAATGAAGCGCTTTGAATACGTTCATCCAGCAGGCGGAAACTCATTTACTTCGGTAAAACTCACTCCATCCGAACTGGAAGAAGTATCAGGCGCCACCGGCTGGTGTGATGTCTGTAAGGGCTGGGAAGAATAGAAGAAAAAGCCGGATTTTACATCTCCGCAATTTTTCTGAGCGTATTTGCAGTCCTAATTGTAACCATTTCCCCGATGCCAGGAGTCGCAGTCTTTTTCCACCAGTTGGCTTTTGCATATAGTTTGCGATCAAATGACCAGAAGGCCGCATTTCCGTAGATTTGGACTTTTTCTATTTTCTCAGACGGTTCCCCGATTTTTTCGGCCACACTTTCAATACTGTGTGGAGCAATCGTAAAAATTAGATTGTCATAAATATCTTTGCTGTCACTTCCCCACCAGGACGGTGCTTTTGAAAGAAGACATTTCAATTCATCCTGAGAAATCACAAAAACTGGAATCTCAAGCTTGAAAATTTCAAAGATGATTGCACGAATCTTTTCTGCAAGTTTTACAGCATCTGTCTCATCATCAGAAAAAATCACATTCCCGCTGTTCAGATATGTTTTTACATCTGCAAAACCTTTTTCGCCAAGGGCAGTTTTCAGTTCCGGCATGGAGATTTTATTTTTCCCGCTTATATTTATTCCGCGGAGTAAGGCGATGTATCTGGCCATTTTAATATCCTACTTCCTTTCCTTCAGCTCTCGTCTAACCATTTCCAAATCACTACTTGTCAGAATTGGAATCAGCTTATTGATTTCCTCAATTGACTTATCCCACCAGCAGAACTTTTCAAGAAGTTCAATCATT
>JAGAZB010000025.1 GCA_017940255.1 Treponema sp. | reverse complement strand
TGTATAAATCTTCTATAATAATTATCTGCTATAAAGTACGTTTTTGCAATAAAAAACGCTCCCCTTTGCGAGGAGCGTTATCTTGTTCTTTAGCTTAGGCTAAAATTAGAAGCTTACTGTCAATTCGAATGGAACTGAGAATGCAACTGTGCTGTCTCCAGCATCATTAGCACCTGTGTCAACCTGGAACCAGATGTTCCATCCCATAAGTCCAACATTACCAGTAGCACCAGCTTTAATTGTTGAAGCAAATGTTTTTGCAGCAACGTTGTTGTCCTTGAAGTAGAGGTAAGGTGTTACACCGTCAAGAGCGTAAGATACTTTTGCAACAACTTCCATTTCGAAGTCTTTGTTAAGATCAGCATTTGTCCAGATAACTGGTGCAGCGAACAAACCAAAGTAGAAGCCGTCAAAGTTTCCAGAAGCGTATGCTTCTGGGCGGATCCAGTCGAATTTGTCTCCCATGTATCCAACAACGTTACAGAATGCATCTACACCGCTGAAGTTGTTTCTATATCCAGCACCGAACATTACGTTCTTAATTGCACCGTCTGCTTTCTGGTCAATCTGAGCGAGGGCGTCATGATATGTCCAGCGGTTTGTAGTTCTATTGATGTCAACAAAAGCACCAATTGTTCCAAAATCTGCACTGTATCCAGCTTTTGCACCGAATTCAGCAATAGTTGGATTATCAGCACCATCTGCCTTAGAAAGCCAGAATGCATTGTTATTTCCTTCGTTCAAGAATACATCCAGACCAAATCCTGCTGCATTTACAGATACAAGGTATCCGTTTCCGCCAAGACCAGTAATAGATTCTGTCCAGTCAATCTGTTCTTTGTTCAAAGCAAGGTCATAAGAACCAAGAGAAATCTTCAAAGCGTCAATTGGCTTGAACCAGATTGTCTGTGTTGTCTGCGCAACGTTAAGAGTACTACCATCTGTTGTGAGTTTGATTGTAGCACCAGCTTTTTCATCACTAATGCTGAATGTAAGGTTAGGGTTAGCATAGTCATGGCTATCATTACCCTGTGCAAACAAGTCTAACTTTTTATCAGCATCAAAGCTAAACAATTTACCATTAATTTTTGTTGCTGCAGATACATCTGCTGCGAAAATGCTAGATGCCAATACAGCAGCTGCACTTACAATTCCTACGATTTTTTTCATGTGAAAAAATCCTCGATTAAAAAAAGAGAGTAAGAGGGGGCTTTTCTGGCTAACGATTGTTCGTTAATAAGAGTTTTTACTTTAAAAAAACGGGTGGAGATATTTTAAGTAAGAATAAGATAATAAGACTTTAAAACAGGTCTTATTTTTATTAAAAGACCTAAAATTTATAGCAAGAAGTTTTTTGTAAAAATCTCTTTGAAAAATTAGTGAAGATTTTAAATGTTGAAACATAAGTTGAAGTAAAAATGCTAAAAAAACGATTTACATGACTGGATAACTTTTTATTTTTTCAAAATTACACCAATTGAATAAGTTATAAAAAAGTGCCTGTATGTTATAAAAATTGTATAAAACTATTCTTGCATTTTAATTTTTAAGTAAGAAGTAAAATAATTTACTAAACATTCCGATAAATATAACGTTACAAAAAAAAGCAAGAAAATTAAAAAATATTTCTTGACTTCTGAAATCTTACGGTGTAAGATTTAAAAAAAAGAGGATTTCACATAAGGGGCGTTGCTCTGTGAAGTCTATAAAAAAAAAGGAGGATTTTTTCGTATGAAAAAAATCGTAATGGGAATTGCAGCTGTAACAATGGCTGCTTCTATCTTTGCAGCTGATTTCGCAGCTCGCACATATATGACAGGTAGTCTTATCAGTGGCTCTTCAGCTGATGGATCAAGTGTAGAATTACTTAAAGTAAATGAAGAAAATCAGAAAGATGCTGATGCTCTTGTAGTATCTGCAAACCTTGATGACAAAGCTGGTGCTAACTTCCAGTTCTGGTATCAGTACGCTTCTGGAGAAGAAAAAGCTCCAAAGATTCGTAATGCTAACCTCTGGTTCAAACCAGTTGATCAGTTGAAAGTAACTGTTGGTGACGTATCTGTTGCTACAATCAATGAAACATTGCACTATTGGAAAGACCCAATCGGAAACAGCATTTCTGCTTCTAGATCATGGGATGGAAAATATTCAAGCTTCGCAACTGTAGAAGGAAGTGGAGCTATCACTCTTGACATTACTCCAATCGACGGACTTTGGATTGGTGCTGGTGTTGCTCCTGGAGCTGGTGCTGCATTCCTTACAATCCCAAGTGAAGGTGATGCTACATACAATGCATATGGTGTTGGTGTAAAATATGACCTCGCTGGTGCTACAGATCTTCCAATCGTAATTGCAGCTTCTTGGCGCGATGCTGGTAAGGACGCTGTAAAAGTTCTCGCAATTGGTGGTACTTATGGTGCACGCTATGCTGAAGGTTTCTATGCTTACTTGAACGCTCGTCTTAACTTCAATGACGGATTGAAAGGTATCGCAATTGACAACCACTTCCGCTTTGCTTCAGGTGCTTTCGAAGCTCAGTTGAGAGCTCCAGTTATCATCCGCCTTGCTGGAACTGATGATGACCCATCTTACCTCGAATTCTCTGGAAAGGTATCTTATGCTCTTGATGGTTTCACACCATACTTGCTCTTTGGATCTGATATCAACAATGCTGGTGAAATCGCATTCAACAATTTTGGTGATGACTTCACTCTTACAATCCAGCCAGGTGTTACATGCAATGTAGGTGCTTGTGCTCTTGATGTTGCTGCTAAGATTGATATCTCTTCTGGATCAGAAAAGACAATCGGATGGTCAGTTCCATTCACAGCTTCAGTTGCATTCTAATCTAAGTTAGAATAAAACAAACTAATAAAAAGGCCATTCCTCGCAAGTGGAATGGCCTTTGTTTATTTGAGCACTTTTTGCGTAGCAAAAATGCGTTAATCAAACAATGGCATTTACGACATTGTTTGATTAACATATAATTGTACGAATATCTATTCGTGATGTTCTGCTATTATTTTATTTACTTCGTCCAAATCCATTTTTAGAGATTTAGCGATTATCTCATCAGAAACACCATTTTATGCAAAGAATCACAGAATTTATCTGTGTTTGTAAGATTCCTTCAGCACGGCCTTCAGCAAGGCCTTCATCGCGAGCTTTCTCTTTTTCATCTTCTAAAATATCTTGAAAGAACATGTAATCATCCTCCCATTCAGAACGAGCTTTTGCATCATTTGAAGAAACTTCAAGCTTATCTGTAAAATCTGAGTAAGGTTTATTATCATAAATAAAACCTAGAACTGCTTTCAGCTCCTCATTTTCATTTATTTTACTGTAAGCACTTGCATTATAAAAGACTATATGACTTTTGTCATTATAAGGAATCTTTTCAGTTTCAAGAAATGTTGTTTTCTTCGTATAAACAGGAAGATTTTGACCAAAGGGATCATCAACACATATAAAGACAATAAAGCTTTCTTTTAGACTATAAAACTTTGTTCGTCTTTTTGTTGTGGCGACATCAGATGCACTCTGATAATATCTGGCTCTAAGAAGAATTGAATCATAATCTCCGGTTTGCATTTCAAGATTAAATGTTCTGTTACTATCTTTAACAAAAACATCCATGCGAATTCCGCGTCCTTCATAAAAATTTTCAATCTGATTTTCTGTGTTCAAATATTCAATTTTATCAACCTTTATGTTCAAAAGAATCTCAATAAATCTTTTACATAAATCTTCATTTAACATTACCTTACAGAAAATATAATTATCCGAAAAAGTAAGTTCATTCCATGGTTTAGAAAATTGACTCATAAATCACCACCTATTAAAAGAAATAAAAAAGGGATTTGTTTTTTATTAACAAATCCCTATATATATAATAGTTCGTGATTTTTCATTTTTAACAAAAATTTATGAAAAAAAATAAAAAAAAAACGCTCCCCCTGCGAGGAGCGTTTTTTGAATACTAATTCAAACTAGGTTAGAATTAGAGTCCTACAGTGATTGCACATGGAACTTTCCATGTTACAGTTGCATCTGCACCCTTTGGAGCAGCTACGTCAATGCGTGCAGCCAAATCAAATGCAGCTGCACCAACATTGAATGTAACACCTGGCTGGAATGTCATGCTGAATGAGAATGAATCATTCAATACCCAACCAGCGTCTCCATCAGGTTCTGTTGTAGCCATGAAGTATGGAGTACATGCATCAAGAGCATAAGAAACCTTTACAGTAGCCAGAATTCCAGGAACGAATTTGTCTCCGTCCTTGTACATAACGAATGGAAGGTGAGCCTGTACTGTGAATGCATCTACAGAATATTTGATGTAGTCATCAAGAGAAAGACCTGCAATTCCGTCTTTGCTGAGGTTCAAGTTGAAGTTAGCGAATGCATAAAGTCCGTCAACTCCTGTGAAATCTGCACCAACACCAAGAAGTTTCTGTGCATCTTTGCCTTTGTCAGCAAAAATTACAGTAGCAGAACCTACGCCAAAGTTATATTTAACTTTTGCACCGTATCCTTTATATCCATAGTTTTCTGCAGTAGAAAGGAATGCTGTGTCGATTCCTGGGAAAATTCCAGCTTCAATCAAAAGACCGTCGATTGGTGTAATTTCAGCTTTGGCACCAACGCCTTCAATATAGTTACCACCGAATGCACCCCAGCTGCCTGGTTTTGCACCGTATACACCATGCCACCAGAAAATCTGTTCCTTATAAGAATCCATAGCGATGTTACCTACAGTAACTTTTATCTGGCTGATAGGCTTGAACCAAACATTTACGCTGCGAATGCGAACTGGATTGTTATCAGAAGCAGAAACAGGGGCACCACCAGAAGTACTGTCTGTACCATCGAATGTGTACCAGAACTGGAAGTTTCCACCGGCTTTGTCATCAATATTTGCAGAGAAAATCAATGCATCTGAATCTTTCTGGTCTTTATGATTAACTTTCAAGAATTCAACTTTGTCTTTGTCTCCACCAACGATTGTTGTATCCATTTTTACAGTTGAACTAATGTCAACTGCGAACATTGAAGCTGCACATGCTGCAGCTGCCAATCCCATTACGATTTTTTTCATACGAAAAAATCCTCGGTTTAAATCGGACAGTTTTTATTGAAAGAAGGGCATAAAATAAGATTTATTTGTATATGAAGTTTTTTAGTTTTTTTTATTAAAAAATGAAAATATGTTTTACGTTTTTTATTAAGTGGATTTTTTTGATTTATATGGAATGGGATAAGGAGGCATAATAAATAAATTGTACAAATCTATATTCTGAAAGGAATGTTCTTTGTTGTATTCGGGTTGTGGAGTATTTAAATATTGAAAGAATATCTATTTTAAAGTAAAATAAAAAGGTCATATAAACAAGTTTTGTTTTTGTGATTCTCTGGAGAGTTCTCGCATTCCAGCGGGACGCCGAAGGGTTAGAAAACTGATGTACACTACGTGTAATAGGTTTTTGATATCTCAGGCATAAGGGACGGAGCTTTATTTAAAGAATGTTCTGTTTTCACTCTTTGGAGAGCGGTCGACGGCGATTAGCTTTGTTACCCGCTCTTATTTCATTTTAAAGGACAAACATGATGTTTGAACAAATCCTTAACACTATTGATGACGTTGTTTGGGGAATTCCAACAATCGCTCTAATTCTTGTAACCGGTATTGTAATGACAATTGCAACTCGCGGTATTCAGTTCACAAAACTTGTACGTGCTTTTAAGAGCATTTTCAAGGAAAATGAAGGAAAGGGAGAACTTTCCGGTTTCTCTGCTCTTTGTACAGCTCTTTCTGCAACAATTGGTACAGGTAACATTGTTGGTGTTGCTACTGCTATTCTTGCAGGTGGTCCTGGTGCTCTTTTCTGGATGTGGGTTGCAGCACTTCTTGGTACTGCTACAAAGTATGCAGAATGTATGCTTTCTATTAAATTCCGTGAAGTAAAAGAAGACGGTCATGTTCTTGGTGGACCTTTCTACGTAATTGAAAAGGGAATGGGTAAAAAATGGAAGTGGCTCGCTGTTCTTTTTGCAATCTTCGGAACTCTTGTTGGACTCTTTGGAATTGGAACATTTACTCAGGTAAACGGTATTTGTGGTGCTATTCAGAATGCATTTGATGCTAACAAAGCTCACATTGCATTTTCTATTGGTGAAAACTCTTATACATGGGCTACTGTAATTGGTGGTGCAATTATTACAATCGCAACTGCTCTGGTTGTTATCGGTGGTCTTAAACGTATTTCTAAGGTTGCAGAAAAAGTTGTTCCTGTAATGGCTATAATTTATGTATTCCTTGGTGTTTCTGTAATCATCATGAATGCAACAAAAGTTCCTGCTGCATTTGCTCTTATCTTTAAGGGTGCTTTTGGTCTTGATACTGGTGTAAAAGCAATTGCTGGTGCTGCTGCCGGAACAATTATCCGTATGGCAATGCAGAAGGGTATTGCTCGTGGTATCTTCTCTAATGAAGCTGGTCTTGGTTCTGCTCCAATCGCTGCTGCTGCAGTTCAGACTGATGAACCTGTAGAACAGGGACTTGTAAACATGACAGGTACTGTAATTGATACTCTTATTATCTGTACAATGACAGGTCTTTCTATCGTGCTTGCTGGTGGTGATGTATGGAACAGTGGTGCAACTGGTGCTGCTCTTACTTCTCAGGCTTTCTCTGCAATTCTTGGTGGAGATCAGATTTCTGTTCAGTTCCTTCTTATGCTTTGTCTTGTATTCTTCGCATTTACAACAATTCTTGGATGGGACTATTACTCAGAAAAATGTCTTGAATATTTGACTGGCGGAAATATGGTTGTTGTAAAAATCTACCGCTGGCTTTATATCGCTGCTGTTGCAATTGGTCCTTATATGACAATTTCTGCTGTATGGACAATCGCTGATATTACAAATGGACTTATGGCTATTCCAAACTGTATTTCTCTGCTTGTTTTGAGCGGTCTTGTTGCTAAGGAAACAAAAGGTTATTTTGAAAAGTATCCTACACTTAAATAATTTATGAGGTTGTAATGGAATTCACTGCAATTCTTGATAAAATTGATGGCATCGTTTGGGGTGTCCCGACAATACTTTTAATTCTTGTGACTGGCCTGGTTATGACTTTTAGTGCCCGCGGTATTCAGTTCACAAAACTAAAAAGAGCTTTTCTTTCTATTTTTAAGGAAAATGAAGGAAAAGGAGAACTTTCTGGCTTTGCGGCACTTTGTACTGCGCTTTCTGCAACAATTGGAACGGGAAACATTGTAGGTGTTTCTACTGCAATTGTAGCAGGTGGTCCTGGTGCTCTTTTCTGGATGTGGATAGCTGCTATTCTGGGAACTGCTACAAAGTATGCAGAATGTATGCTTGCTATTAAGTACAGAGAAGTTTCTGCTGATGGTCATGTTTTAGGTGGTCCATTCTATACAATAGAAAAAGGTATGGGACCAAAGTGGAAGTGGCTTGCTGTTTTATTTGCTGTATTTGGTGCTCTTGCCGGAATTATGGGCATTGGTACTATGACTCAGATAAACGGTATTACTTCTGCTGTAAATAACGCCTTTGACCCAACTTCTTCTCATATTGCATTTGGAAATTATACATGGTCAACCGTAATTTCCGGAGCGGTAGTAACAATCTGTACTGCTCTGGTTGTTATTGGAGGAATCAAGCGTATTTCTAAAGTAGCAGAAAAGGTTGTGCCTGCTATGGCTGTTATTTATGTCTTCCTGGGGCTTTCAATTCTTATTATGAATGCAATGAAGATTCCTGGAGCTTTTGTTCTTATCTTTAAGTCTGCCTTTGGATGGAAAGCTGTGGGTGCTGGTGCAATGGGATTTGTTTTCAAGCAGATTACAGATTCTATGCAGAAGGGTATTGCCCGTGGTATTTTCTCTAATGAGGCAGGCCTTGGTTCGGCTCCTATAGCTGCTTCTGCCGTTCAGACAAATGAGCCGGTAGAGCAGGGCCTTGTAAACATGACTGGTACTGTAATTGATACTTTGATTATCTGTACTATGACTGGTCTTGCAATTGTAATTGCTTTCTACGGTGATATTATTGGTGGCGTTGCAGAATGGAACGCAGGTGCCCAGGGGGCCGTTCTTACAGCTACAGCTTTTTCTAAGGTCCTTGGTGGTGACGGACACAGTGTTCAGATTCTTTTGATGCTTTGTCTTGCCTTCTTTGCTTTTACAACTATTCTTGGTTGGGATTATTATTCAGAAAAATGTCTTGAATATCTTACAAAAGGAAAGATGGGACCTGTAAAGGTTTACCGCTGGCTTTATATAGCCGCTGTTGCAATTGGCCCGTACTTTACTGTAAATGCCGTATTTACAATTGCTGATATTTTCAACGGGCTTATGGCTATTCCTAACTGTATTGCTCTGATTGCTTTGAGTAGTGTAGTTGCGAAGGAAACTAAGGCTTATTTTGATAAATATCCAACACTTTAGGTGCTAGCTTTTAGGGGAGGAGGGGGAAGTCTCCCCCTCGCTTCAAACACGGTGGTTTCGACAAGCTCAACCACCGCGTTTTCCGCTACCCCCTCTGCGGGGGCTCAAGTGCCGCCCCCGCAACGCCCCGGCTGTTTAGCAGAAAATTTCCTTTACGCCGTCGCCGCTTGAGCAGGCAAAAAATCCGCCTTCATATCCAACAACTTTTGAATATCCGGCCTGAACATTCTTGATAAAGTCATCTGTATTATCTTTGTGAACAAGTGCAATTGCACAACCGCCAAAGCCGGCTCCTGTCATGCGGGCTCCAATACAACCTGGCTGTTTGCTTGCAACATCTACGAGAGTATCAAGCTCAATTCCTGTTACTTCATAATCATCACGAAGAGAATTATGTGAAGCGTATAAAAGCTGTCCTAATTCTTTAAGGTTGTTTGCCTTGAGGGCTTCAACTGCTTTTAACACTCTGTCCATTTCTGTTACGCAGTGGCGAACACGGCGGTAGATAACATCATCTTTGATTGCAGAACCTTTTTCTGCAAAAACTTCTGGTGTGATGCTGCACAAATCTGGAACATTAAGTCCTGCGGCCTGCAAAGTTGCAAGTCCTTCTTCGCACTGGGCACGGCGTTCGTTATATTTTGAATCTGCAAGCTTGCGCTGTTTTTTTGTGTTCATTACAACAAAGCGGTAGTCTCCAAGATTAAGAGGCACATATTCATGTTCAATTTTTGCACAATCCAAAACTTCTGCAGTGTCTTTTTTACCGGTTGCAATAATGTACTGGTCCATAATTCCGCAGTTTACGTTCATAAATTCGTGTTCGCTCTGCTGGCCCATAAGAGCAATGTCTTTTCGGCTGATATTAAAGCCAAAAGTTTCGCTTACAGCCCATGCAAAACCACATTCCAAAGCAGATGATGAAGAAATTCCGCCTGCACTTGGAACATTGCTGGCAATAAGAACTTCAAAGCCGCAAGGGAAAGTGTAACCGTTCTTTTTCATGCAGGACAAAATACCGTTTAAAAAGTTAGCGTAATCATTTGCTTTGTCGAATTTAAAATCATCTTTAATATCAAAGGTGTAAGTTCCTGGGAAAAAGAGGTCATTGTAAATAATCTTACTGTCTTCTCTCTTACGGATTGCACAGTAGAGATATTTATCAATTGCGGCTGGGAAAACCTTACCGCCGTTGTAGTCGATATGTTCACCAATAATATTAATGCGGGCAGGGGATGCAAACATGCGAATCTGGCCGCCGTCTCCGTATACTTCAATAAAATTTTCTTTTAAGAGTTCTGGTGTCACGTCAAATTTTTCTTTCATCTTATTATTCTTCCTTCTTTGTTTTTAATTCTCTCTATAAAATCCTGTACGCTGGTTAGTGGACTTTCAAATTCCATACCACCTACATTCATTTTTCCTTCAGTTTTTTCTTCCAGGGCAAAGCCTGTGTTGTGAATATCAGAGCCACTTGTCATTGGAAAATTATACAACTGAGCATAGTGAAGGGCAAGTTCGTTCTGGTCGGGACTGTTGCCTCCGTTGTAAACTTCAACTCCGTGCACTTCGCGAGGGTGCAGGTGAATTGCATTGATGTAGCCGCGCAAACGGAAAGGGTGAGCCTGAATCATAAGGCCGCCTTCGTGGTTTACTGCATCAAAAAGCTGCTGGTGGTTCATGTTTTCTATATCAGGATGATCAAGCAGCCAGTTTTTATCAAGACCGTAAAGCAGGTAATCATCACCCTGGAAAGTCTGTTCAATTCCAAAAAAGACTTTAAAATTTCTGCCGTCTTCTTTGTTTTGCTTTTCTGCTTCGGCAAGGGCGCCTTCGTAGCCGGAACAGTAAAGTTCTATTCGTTCTTGCCAGGTAAGCTCGCGCGAAATACAGGTATTTCCGCCAAAAAAGTGGTCGGTAACAAAAATGCCGTCGTAACCAAGTTTTTTATATGCTGAAATATATTCGCACCCCTGAGAAGATGCACAAGCACTAGCTTCACAAGTGTGAAGGTGCGTTTCATACTTAAAACTGCTCATTTTCTTCATTATATAGTAATTCGTTGCAATTTTCCACAGTAAAAGGTATTATCAAAATGTATGAATAAAACTGTTTATATCATTGGTCATAGAAATCCGGATACGGATGCGGTAGTTTCTGCTGTCGGCTATGCGACATTAAAAAATCTTTTGGGGCACGAAGAATATAAGGCTGCACGTGCCGGTCATTTGAATCCGCAGACTGCCTACATTTTTGAAAAGTTTGGTATCCCTCGTCCAGAATATCTGCCAGATTTAGTTCCTAAGGTAAAATATTTTATGCAGGATAGTGTAGAAACTGTTACATCTGATGTTTCTGTTTGGGAAGCTATTGATAAAATGGAAAAGACAGAGATTCGTGTACTTCCTGTTGTTAATTCTGAAGGAAAGTATCAGTCTTTACTTCATTATTCTGGATTTGCTCGTGGTGTTTTGACAATCCTTAATCCTGAAAAAAAACACAGATTTTCTACCAGCATTGGTCTTATTCAAAAGACTTTGAATGCCCAGCCGATTTATATTGCGGGTGATGCTGATAAAACTTTTAATGCTTCTATTCACGTTGGTTCTTCTTCTCTGGAAAGTTTTGAAAAGAGACTTATGGCTCATGCCAGTGAAGATATTGTGGTTATTGCCAGCGACCGCGAAGATATTCAGAAAATCTGTATTGAGCACAAGGTTAAGTTACTCATCACTACTTCTAACTGTGTGATTGATAAAAAACTACGCGAACTTGCCGAAGAAAATGGCGTTTCTGTAATTGTCAGTCCTTATTCAACTTCTCCAACTTCTATGCTTATTGCTTATTCTATGCCGGTTTCGAGCATGGGAGATAAGGAAATTTGTACTGTTCATCAGAATGATACAATTTCGAAGATAAAGGATTTACTGAAAAATGCTCACTGCAAGTATCTTCCTGTTGTAGATGATGAAGACAAGGTGATTGGTATAATTTCTGAGCATGATTTAATGAAGGAACCAAATATTGAAGTAATTCTGGTTGATCATAATGAAATTACACAGGCTGTGGAAGGAATTGAGCATTACAAGATTCAGGAAGTTATTGATCATCACAGAATCGGTTCTATTCCGACAAAAAATCCGATTACATTTATAAACAGGCCGGTTGGTTCTACGGCAACTCAGATTGCGGGCTTGTATAAAGAATACAAGATTCCAATTCCAAAGGATGTTGCTTCGCTTCTGCTGTGTGGTATTCTTTCTGATACTTTGATTTTGCAGTCTGCAACTGTAACTGATACTGACCGCGACATGGCTGAATATCTTTCAAGCATTACTGATTTGGATATTCGTGAGCTTGGAAACGAGATTTTGATGGCAGGAAGCAAGGTGGGCGGAAGACCTGCTGATGAGCTGATTCATCAGGATATGAAGGAATATACTGAAGGTAAAGTTTCTTATACGGCCAGCCAGATTGAAGTGGGTAATCCTCAGGAGATTTTGGACAGAAAGGCTGAGTTTATGGAAGAGCTGGCGGTTGAAAGAAGGGCTCACAAGGCGCTTTTTTCGTGCCTGCTTGTTACCGACATTACAAAGCTTTCCAGCGTGCTTTTAATTGACTGTGATCCGAAATTTGTGCAGTTTATTACCTTCCCGAAAATGGAAGAGGGAGTCTACTACTTGCAGGATGTTGTTTCCCGCAAAAAGCAGCTGATTCCGCTTGTGACGGAGCAGGTGTTGAATTATAGTGCGTAAAAAGATTCCCCGGTCAAGCCGGGGAATGACAGAAAAGTTAAAAAGTCCGGGGAATGACAGGGAGGGGCGGCAGGGACTGCTTGCAGCACCGAAGGTATGCCGCCTTTTTTTTCGGGGCACTCGCCGGTAGCGCCATGGAGGGCGCTCTATAAATGTACGTGGCACCGCGAGTTTTGCTATGGCAAAACTCGACAATTTGGAATTGCCATGGATGGCAATTCCAAATTATTCCCACCCAAAAGTTGCAGGCGGCTTGTTTGTAGCGTCAAAGTAAAGGGCGTCTACAAATGGAAGTTCTGCAATTTTATGAACGATAGTATTCAGCAAATCTTGTGGCCACATTGCAAAGCGGGCTGTCATAACATCTTCCGAGATTACTGGACGTAAAACAAAGGTTGCGTGGTCTGCGCTGCTTGCGTATGGCAGGTCAATTGTAAGGTGCTGGAAAATTTTGTCGTACCAGCCGCTTTTGTGAAGTTCGGTTAATACAATGTTGTCTACTTCACGAAGCTGGTCCAGGCGGCGGCGGTCGCAGTAGCCTTCCTGAATTTTAAGGTCGCTGTCTGAAATGCCTGGTCGCTGGAAGAGTTTTATACAGGTACGGTTAATGTATTTTGCTTTATTTGTGATTGTAGAAGAACATGCTTCAAGCTTTTCTCTTTTTTCAGGGAAGTGGTAGAAACCTGTGTGTTCGGTGGTTGAGCCTGTCGAAACCACTTCTTCGCGGAAGGTAAGAAGGGCAGGGAAGCGGTAAGTGCGGAAATCACCCTGAACACCAACCGAGCGTACTGGAAGAATGCTGCGTTTAAGGTTTTCGCTGCATTTTTGGCAGAACATATCAAGTTTTATTTCATCAAGTTCTTTCTGTGCAAGAGGTAATTCTTCTGCATTCTTTGCATCAGTTTTTCCGTCATTACAAAGCACGTTGATAGAAAGACCTGGTCCTGGGAAAGGATGACGCATAACAAGTTCATCTGGAAGTCCAAGTTTTTTTCCGATTGCACGAACCTCGTCTTTATAAAGGTCACGGATAGGTTCAATAATAAGGCCTTTGGCAATCAGCTCTTGAATTCCTGCAACACGGTTATGGTGAGTTTTAATTGTGTGAGAGTTCTTTGTTCCACCCGATTCAATAATATCAGGATAGAGAGTTCCCTGGGCAAGCAACCAGCTGTCATCAAGATTCTGGCGGGCAGTTACTTCGTTACGAACTGTAATAAAGTTTTCGCCGACAGACATACGTTTTTTCTGAGGGTCGGTAAGACCTGAAATTGCCTTCAAAAAGCTTTCCGAAGCATCTTCTACAATAAAGTTTGAAAAGCCGAACTTGCGGTAAGCTTCTGCTACCTGTGCCGACTCGTTTTTGCGCATAAAGCCGTTATCGATATGGAGACCAAGAACACGATCCTGTCCAAGTGCCTTGTTTAAAAGTGCAAATGTGATTGTTGAATCAACACCGCCGCTAAGGAATAGAAGAACGTTTCTTCCATCAGCTTCTTTTTTTATATTTTCAAGAATGATGTTTAATACTGTGTCCTGGTCCCAGTTTTTTTCCATGCCACAGTAATCTGCAAAGTTCTGGAAAATCTGTTTTCCGCAAGGAGTATCTTTTACTTCGCAGTGGAATTGAAGACTAAAGCGGCGTTTTGCAAGGTTTTGTGTTGCGGCAAAAGGACAGTCTTTTGTAGAACCCACTACTTCAAAGCCTTCTCCCATCTGTAGAACACCGTCCTGGTGGCTCATCCAAACCTGCTGAACTCCTTCTACGCCTTTGAAAAGAGGACACTTACTGTCTGTTCCGCCAACTCCTGGAGCAAAGTTAAGGCTCGCAAAGCCAAATTCACCTACATCGGCTTTGTCTACTTTACCATTATAGCCCAGCTGAACTATGTAATGGCCATAGCATAATCCTAAAATTGGAATATCAAGATTTAGGATTTCGGAATTGAATTCCGGTGTGTCATCATCATAAACCGAAGAAGGACCTCCAGAAAAAACAATGCCCTTGGCATTCTCAAAGGCGTCAAGGCCTGCGGATGGAAGGGCAATTTCTGAATAATAACCAAGCATACGGAAACGCTTGGCAATCAAATGCGCATACTGCGAACCAAAGTCGAGAACGACAATTTTATCTCTTGACATACATGTTTCCTGCGGAAGTTGATTGTGCGAGTTTTGGCAGCGTAGCGGACAAAACTCGGTAAGCAACTATGCCGTAGGCAGAGTTGCGACACATGTAAAGATTATAATGACAACAATGATTTTATACAATCCTCAACTTTAGACATAGAAGCTGTTGGTTCAAATCTGGCAACAACTGGGCATGGTGCGCAAGCTGGGGCTTACCACTCTATTAATCACCTACGTCATAGAAGAAGCGATTCTGCTACACCGAGCAATTTGCCCGAATGAAGCAGAAAATTTACAAGATGCTGTGAAAACAAATTGCCTACAGTTTACTTTTTAATGAAATATGCAGTAAATGCGTCATCTTCATGTTCTATTTCATTAAGAGTGAAGGAATATACAGTGTTGGTTGAATTTGTTTTTATATCAGAAATCTGATTATTCTGTGTACCTCTGTTAATGTAATAAACAAGTTGTTCTGTCATGTGTGAATTCTGAGGTTCATTAATATACATTGGTTCCCGCTGGATTATAACATTGTCTGCAGATGGAATGTATCCCACCTGTTCCTGTATGTCCTCTCGTTGTTTAGAGCTCAATTCTCCGCTCGGAATTGTATAATTTGTAGTAAGCTTCCAGTTAGTTATTGTTGGAGTGCCGCTAGAGTATGAAAAATCTCCAAAGAATACAGATTCCCAATGTACGTTATCTAGTCCAAACGTGTTTGTATCACTTTTGTCTGTATCAACAGGATACTCACCCCAGAATGTCCAGTCACCTGTGGAAAGTGTGATTGAATTTGTCGTAGTAGTTGCCTCAGCTGCAGTATCAGGAACTGAGAGCATATCTGAAGTATCTGTAGTTGGAATTGATTTTACACAGTCATAGTTTCTTGGAAAGGCAAATAAAACTTTGTCTATAGCCTTCAGTTTTAGCAGCAGATGATAATCACCATGGTATTTATAATCATAATTTGCGATATAATCCTTGTTTGCAGAATAAGAAAAGTTCTGATATTCAAAATTATATACGGATTCGTCTTTAGAATTGTAATTATTCTGTACAACAGGGATTATTAATTCATTTAACCAATCCCAAGTATTTCCTTTCCAGATATCTAATTTGAATTTTGATTCATTAAGCTCTATTAGGCTTTTATCAAGATTTGTAAAGTCAGAAATACTATTGCCATGAGAACTAAATGTATATATGAAGTTATTGGCGGTTTCATTATAGTATGCTTCATATCGTATATGATAATAATCGTCTTTTATAGGATTTCCGATGCCGCCTGTTGCTTTTAGAGAAACTGATTGTTCCAGACGGTCTTTTCCGGTTCGGTCTTGTTTGAGAGTAAAGGTATAAGTTTCTCCTGATGTTGTGAATGGAAACAGAAAAGTCAGTTTGTTATCTGTAAAAGATGATTCATCATATTCTGCTTCAAGACCGTTTTCCTTGCAGGCAATTTCCTTTGTTATATTAAAATGCCAATCATCATCCTTGGTCACAGTAATTTCAATTCCGCCTTCTACTGCTTTAAGCGAAATGTTTGAGGCCGACGAAGAAAGGTTTGATGACGCTGAATCTGTCTGTGTCTCTTGTGTAGGTGTAGATTCTGAAGTACCTTCCTTGTCTTTATCTGTTTCTGTATTACTTTGCTGTTCGTTTCCAGTGTCTTGAGATTTTGTACTGTCTTCTGTATCTGCGCATGATGTAAGTACGAGTGAGAATGCAAGAAGAATAGAAAGTGTGATAAATAATTTTTTCATAAATCCTCCTTGTGCTTAAACATTGGTCGGTAAAAACACTATATAAGTGTACCCCCCCCCGTGGGATTGTCAACCTTTTTCTTGGAGAATTCTTATTTTTTTTATGCTTCCGCAGTGTATTCTGCAATTTTTGAAAGGGCTTTTCTGGTGGCGTGAGAGCTGCGTTGAATAATCTGCATAAACTCTTCTTTTGAAAAGCGGATAAGTTCACATTCAGAAAGTGCTGTTGCATTAAAATTGTAGGGTTCGTTGAGAAGGCACTGGGTATCGCCCAAAAAACTTCCCTGGGTGCGAAGTTCCAGACCGCTTGAGGTATCTGCAGTAATTGCTCCATTCATGATGTAGTAAACGTAATCAACTTTATCTTCTTTTGAAAAAAGCTTATCGCCGATTGCAAGATGAATTGTATTCTGTAAAGTCTGGATTTCTGCCGGGCTGATAAAAAGCATACGTCTGAGGTAGTTTCCCATTCCGTGAGATTTGTAATTTGGTAGCAGGTAAATTTCAGAGCGGAGTAGTGTTTCAAAAAACTGAGAAACATAAATCATTTGGGCGCAGAAAAGAAAAATATTGAAGAAAATGTAAACCTTCATCATTAAAAGTACAAGAGAACTGATGGTGCCGTAAATTGTGTTGTAATTCGTAACATTCATAAAAAGGTTGATGAAGAATGACACAATGAAAAAAGAGACTGTACTGAGGGCGGCATAAAAAATGCAGCGGCGTATAAGCGGCTTTGTCCCCGGTATAACTCGGTAGGCAATTGTTGTACTTACGAAAAGTATGAAGTAAAGAACAAAGGTTCCCAAATTTTGAGAGCTTTGTTTGAATATAAACTGGAAGTTTTCAAAAATTGTTTTGATTACTGGCAGTTCAATAATTTGTGTAAAGGTAAAGGCAAAAAGTATGATGACTGCAATAATCAATGTCATTGTGAATTCAATAATGAAGGTTAAAAGCTGATTAAACCATGATTTTCTTTTGGAAACTGAGCGGAAAACCTTGTTTATGGAACTTATAATGGAATTAAAAAGTTTGCGGGCCATCCAGATTACCCAGACAATAAGGAAGATGTTGAATGATTTTGTAGAACCGGTTTCCATCAGTCTGTTTAAGAGTGGTTTGATGTCTACTATTGATTCAATCTGATTTGCAAAATTTAGAATGAAGTTGTAAATGTTAGGGTAGATTTGAATGGCGGCAATGAGTACGGCAAAAATAATGAGTGTGATTGGAATAAATGAAAAAATGAATCCGAATGCACAGGCTGCTGCACTTTCCCACAGGGCATTTTTAGTAAAGTTTGAGATTGTAAGATATAAAATCTGAGCAAAACGTGAGAAAACTTTTTTGCAGTATGCTGTAAAATTTGCCATATTTATATCATATTCCCAAAAAAAGATTTTGGGAATATGGAAACGTGTAAAAACTAGATGCCTTCTACACCATCACACTTATTGATTGTGCTGATAGTGCCGTCTTCATTATATTTGAATTCGGCAACACAAACGCTTCGGTGGAATAGGCTGCCGCCAGGAAGTTCGTCTGTATGATAGAAGAGATATGAGTGGCCTTTGAAATCTGCGATTCCTGGATGATTTGTAAAACAAGGGCCTTCTTCCATTAGCACTCCGCCATAGGTCCATGGGCCTGTGGCTGTAGGAGCTGTTGAATAGGCCAGATGTTCGTTTCGTTTTTCTCCTTCTGCAAAGGCGGCGTAAACCATGTAGTAAAGTCCATTGCGTTTGTAGAACCATGGTCCTTCGCCGTAAGTTGTACCTGTATCATGACTTCCTTTTGCAAAAGATTTTTCTGTCATAGGCACTTTTACTATGCCGACGCTTTTGTCATAAGAAATCATGTCTTCATTCAAAAGAACATAGCGCAGTTCCGGGTTTCCAAAATAAAGATAGGCCTGTCCATCATCATCTATAAAAACAGTAGGGTCAATATCGTTCCAGTCGCCTTCGTCTATAAGTGGCTGGCCAAGATCTTTAAAAGGTCCGGCGGGATTGTCAGAAATTCCGACTGCAATTGCCATGCCGCCGTTTGTTTTATGAACCGGGCAGTAAAGATAAAATTTGCCATTTCGTTCAATTGCCTGCGGCGCCCAGGCGCGGTCATCTGCCCAGGAAATATCATCAAGAGAAAAAATCTTTCCGTGGTCGGTCCAGTTGACCATATCCTTTGTGGAAAAACAGCGCCAGTCATACATTGTATAAAAATTGTTTACAAGTTGGTCTTCATCATGAGTGGTGTAAAGATAAAGTGTATCTTTGTAGACCATTGGGGCCGGGTCTGCGGTATAAATATTTTTGATTATTGGATTTTTGTGGAAATTGTTATTATCATCCATTTGTGTCTCCTTTTTTATTGAGTTTATTATAGCACGAAGGGTAGGGAGTTAGAATAGAGTCGGCTGAAGGGGATCTGTGTCCGGGAACTCTTCTATCCACTTAAAGACAGAATCTGTTCCAAGCTGGATATTATGCTGGCGGCAAAGCTTTGCAAGGTATGTCATAAGCTCAGCTTCGTGTGGGCTTGAGCACATGTAGGAGTAGCCGAAGGTTTTCTGGTAGAGTTCCTTGAGGCTGGCGGTGCCGGCTCCCGCGGTGGGTGCGCTCGCGGTGGTTGAGCCATCGGTGGTTGAGCTTGTCAAAACAACTGGAGTTGGGAAATGCCTGTCTAAAGCCGCGTAAAAATATTCGCGGTTTCCTTCGCGCAGAGTGAGGCCAATTCCAAAACAGATAATTGCCCGCACTCCTGAGCGGGCGCAGTAATCAACAATACCTTCGATATTTTCGCGGGTGTCATTTATAAAAGGCAGCAACGGACTGAACCAGACAACTGTCGGAATCCCAGCATCGCGGCAGGCCTGTAAAACTTCAAAGCGGCGGCTGGTCGGGCAGACCCCGGGTTCAATTTTACGGCAGAGCTCGTCGTCTGCGGTGGTGAGTGTCATTTGTACTACGGCTTTTGTCTTTTTATTTATGCTTGTAAGAATGTCCAGGTCCCGCAGGACAAGGTCAGATTTTGTTATAAGAGTTGCGCCAAAATTGTAGCGGTCAATTATTTCAAGACAACGGCGCATAAGATTCAGTTCTTTTTCCAGAGGAATGTAAGGGTCGCACATGGAGCCTGTTCCAATCATGCAGCGTTTTCTTTTTTTACGGAGAGCTTCTTCCAGGAGCTCAGCCGCATTCTGCTTTACTTCGATATCTTCAAAATCATGAGTAAACTGATAGCACTTACTGCGCGAATCGCAATAAATACAACCATGCGAACAGCCGCGGTAAATGTTCATGCTGCGGGGAGTGAGAATTGATTTGGCGGTTACGAAGTGCATAAAATATTATACCACAATATGCGCTGTAATTATTGTAAAACTGTAAGCATTCACAGTGAACTCACATCCGTCAATTTTGACATACCAGTTCTTTCCCTGACGGATGATTATCGCGTCAGTGGCCAGAATTTTCTGCCTGCATCATTCAACAACATCTTTGACATCATCGCCAAGCCGGAGGTTACGGCGAATACGGTCTACGCCCATCGGTGTTGTGTGAAGTTTTTCGATGTTTTCTAAAAGTTCGTTTTTCATCATTTATTCCTCATCGGGTGTGTATACTTCGATGTGATTTCCTTCAGAATCAACGAACTCTGCTACCCAATTCTTACCGATTTTTGTAAGCGGGAAACAAATTTCTTTGTCTGCAATTTTCCTATTCAATTCTTCTAAAGATTCAAAACAAATGCTTGGTAAGCAGTTACTTCCATAAGAGTGTGACTCACTTACTTTTTTATAAGCAAACAGATGAAATCTGAATCCATCAATATCAAAATAACCACCAAGTTCACTTTTATTAAGAATTTTCTGCTCAAAGAAATCTTCATAAAAAGCAATTGCTCTTTCCAAATCATCAACAATTATATACAAAGAATCAATTTTACAATTCATAGTAATTTCTCCTTCTATATTTGTTTAACAGGATGTCTTATAACAGTCTTCAGTTTTTCGGCTGATGTTTTGCGCGGGTCACTCAGATAAATCTCATGATGAAGTCTCGTATCTGAAAAATCGAGTTCATAACCACTGTTGGCTGCAAACTCATCCATCAGCTTGCTTGTTGCCGATTCGTCGTCGTAGGAGCCTATATGCATAATCTGGACACAATCCCCTTCTTCAAATGTAAAGAGTTCGGCTCGCGAACAGTCCAGCCCCTTCTTTTCTGTCACACTTTTCTTCGCCCATTCAAAATCCTTCTGTGTCACAAAATCCGGAAGGCGAATTACGGAAATCCAGTTGAAGGAAGATTTGTCAGTGTAGTCAAAACCCGGAATGATTTTCCCGTTTTTCTCCTGCCACCAGAAGCCTTCGAGCGGTGGAACTACAAAATCCTGATAGCCCGCAATTCGATATTCTCCCTTCTTACTCATTTTGATTGTGTATTCGATTGCATATTGCAGGGCAAGGGTGCTTTTGTATTCGCCGTCTTCCACGTTAGGATTTCCCTTTCCGCGTACTGCGACAAACTGCATTTTGGGAATGTGAACAATCTTCGGTTTTGCCGGCGGGAGATAAAACTCTTTAAACTCTTTCTTATAATCAAATGGCATTGAAGGCTTCCTGTATAACCCGGCAGATTTTTATCCAGCCGGATGTTTATAGAATAACATATAAAATATGACAACTAAGTGTCATATTTAAAATAACTAACATCTTTGTTTTAGTGTTTTTACATTGACACAAAATCATTTTTCATAATAAAATTAATTATCTTATCTTAAGGAGACGCATTGCCGATGAGACTGTAAATCTGATTTTCCTACATTTTTTTCTCATTTGAGATTTCATTTTCAGGAAGTCAGTTACAGTATTTAATTTTATCGGGGTTTTGCGAATCTGTTCGTTATATTATTTCCCTGCATAATTTTATTATTATTGCCGGCTTCCTCTGGAGGTCATTATGTCATTAGAAATTCAAAAGCTTTATTTTTCATATCCATCTTCGCACGTAACTTTGTTCGAGGATTTTTCTCTACATTTTAATGATGGCTGGACTTGTATTGCAGGTAGTAACGGTTGCGGTAAGAGCACACTTCTAAAACTGATTGCAGGACTACTTAAGCCTGATGAAGGACGAATCGTAAGTGGCGGGCAAAGCACCACCGGCTGTGTTATTTACTGCCCTCAGGAAACTGCCGAGGTGCCGGAAAATCTTTATTCGGTTTTCTGGAGTGATGATAACGAAGTGCGGCGCTTCTTTTCAATGCTTCATATTACAGAAGAAATGATTGGTCGCTATGATTCTCTTTCTGGTGGGGAGAAGAAGCGAATCCAGATTGCCTGCGCATTGGCAGACCGTCCGGCTGTGCTGCTTCTGGATGAACCGACAAATCATCTTGATGAAGAGACTGTCCGCATGATTTCTGACACGCTTGCTCTTTTTAGTGGAATCGGAATTATTGTAAGCCATGACCGCTCTTTTGCGGACTCTATTTGTAAACACACAGTTTATCTTTACAATGAAGCTCGTGCTTTTTCCGGCGGGCGTGAGTGCGTGGTTTGTGAAAGTTATTCCGGAGGACTTAGCAAGGCTCTGGAGCTTCGCGAGCAGAAGGCTTCTCATAATCGCGGAGAATGGGATAAGTTTGATTCAAAAGCGGCAGGCGAAAAGCAGAGGAGCCGCAGGCTTGCAGAAGAAAACGAGCGATCTAAAAGCCGCCTTGCTAAAAAAAATATTGACCCGCGTGATCATGATGCAAAAAGAAAAATTGATGTCGCAAGACTCGGTGGAAAAGACAGAATCACCGGAGATGCAAAAGCACATCTTGATAGTCAGATTCAAAGAACAGAGGCTGCCCGCGATTCAGTAAAAAAATCACTTATGAGAAAAGAAGGTTTTTCGGTTGAAGGCGCAGGCTTTTCAAAAGCTATAGTTATAGAAGAAAGTGATATTTTTGCATCTGAAGAAAACACTTCTTATAAGCTTCACATTTCGCGGATTATAATTAATCCTGATTCAAAAATTGCCTTGACCGGGCAGAACGGAAGTGGAAAAAGTCTTTTTATAAAGCACCTGATTAGTGAACTTGAAAAATCCGGCAGGACGAAAGAAGTTATGTATCTACCCCAGGAGATTCCAGAAGTCTTAAAGAATCAAATTCTTTCTGACTTCAATGAGCTTGAAGATGCGGAAAGAGGAGCGGTTCTTTCGACTTTATACCGCCTCGGAAGTGAACCGGAAAATCTGCAGCAGGGCTCTGTTAGTCCCGGTGAACTTAGAAAACTGATGATTTCTCTGGCGGTAGAAAAACCTCTTTCTCTTTTGATTCTGGATGAACCCACGAATCATATGGATATAACAAGTGTGCTTGCTCTGGAAAGTGCACTGGCATCTCTTTCCTGTGCACTTATTGTTGTAAGTCATGACAGGGCCTTTCTGGAAAAAATTACTAATGAAAAACTGCATGTAGAGCGAATCGAAAATGAAGGTAGAATCTTTTATGATTTATAAAATATTCAGTTCATTAAGTAAGTCGTGAGTATAGACTTTTTCTCTGGTAGATTCGCGGACTATTTTCCAGAGTTTTGCGGCGGCTTTGAGTTTGTTCGGGATGCATTCGGTCGCAGGATCTGCGCAAAAATCCTGAACGAACTTGTTCCACTGCAATGCTGATTTGTCGTATTTTGCATAAGTTTTGCGACCGTAGAAAATTTCTAAAAGGTCTCCAAGAGAGAAGTTTGTATCATTTGTTTCTTTGACTTTTTTAACAGTCGCTACCATGTCCACATTGAACTTAAAGGGGTTGATGCCTGTTTCTTTTTCAAAGAATTCACGGAAGCGCGGGCCAAAGGTAAAGCCACATTCAATCAGACTGTTGTCCAGGGAAAGCATCATGGCCTGGTCAGTCCGAACTCGTTTCGGGATCTTTTTCTGGATCTTGTTTTGTGCGGTCCCTGAAACAAGTTCAGGGTGACGAGATGCTTTAAAATAAGCTTCAATAATCTTGTTCAATTCAATTTTTCCACCGTCAGATTTTAGTCCCAGCGTACGACAGATTTTTTGCAGTTCTTCGCGGTACCAGTAATATTTTGAGAATTTTTCGAATGTCTTTATTTCATAAAAGTCTGGACGTGGCATTGGTTCTTTCCTTTGAGATGTCCGGGTCAAGCCCGAACATCACATTTGTAGTCGAGTGTCATTGTCGGGCTTGACCCGACAAACTTTATTAGCTAAAGAATACCACTCAAAATATGACAACAGAATGTCATATTTACTTATATAATTCTGAAATCTTTGCTGCCATTTCTGCAATTTTATTTTTTAACCGGGAAGGACTTGTAATCTTAAGCTGAGGGCCAAAACTCAAAAGGATTTCACAAAGCCATGGAGTATCTGGCGCCGTAAAGGTGACATTAACCCAGCCATTTTTCAGAACTTTAATTTCAGAACAGATAAAAGAATCCATAAGATAAGAAAGCTTTTCCTCTGTAATTTTTGCTTTAATCTGAATGAGAGGGGCAGAATACTCTGGTAGCTGAGCAGGCTCTGCGACAGCCACGCTTCTAGTAATGTTTGCACTCTTAGAAGTCAACACAAGATTTCTCATCCTTGTGAGTTTGAAAAATCTTTCTGCTTTTCGCTTTGTACACCAGCCTAGAAGATACCAGGACTGTCCGCGAAATACCAGCTTCCAGGGATGCACAAGTCGTTTTTCACTGCGGCCGTCCCCCGTAAAATAATCAAAAGTAATCTGCCGCTTTTTCAAAATTGAATCACGCAAAAGTCCAAAGAGATTCCTAACTTCAGAACCTTCCGGACTCCAGGGAGCAAAATCAACCTCCAGCCAGTCTGTATCACTTGTAACAAGACGAGAAAGTTTATCGGCAGCTTTTCTTTCTGGTGTATTTACAAGACCTCCCTTACCGCTCAAGTTTTCCAGGGCTCTTACACTGGAAACAATGGCTAGTCTTTCATCTTCCGAAAGTATTGTATTATCCATTGTAAATTTTTCGGAAATGGCAATCCCGCCACCACGACCTTTAAGCGCGTAAACAGGAATGCCGGAAAGAGACAGAGCATCCAGCCAGCGGTAAATTGTTCTGGTGGAAACTCCGAAACGTTTTGCCATGTCGCTGGCGGTAACCTGTTTTTTATCAATGAGAATATAAAGTAATTCAAAAAGCTGATCAATTTGCACAGAACTATTATAACATGTAAATATGACATATGCATGTCATATTTAAGGCAGGGCTCGACACCCACCCATTTTATCTCTATCATAGACTTATGAATTTTACACTTCCTAAAAATTACAATTCACTTGCAGGTGCTCTAGTAGATTTATTTGGAACTTCAATAGCTATTGCAGATACAGAACGTCTTTCTGGCGGAGACATTAACAAGGCTTATGGGCTTAGTCTGAATAACGGTCAGCATGTTTTTATGAAGGCCAATGCAAAGGCTAATGCGGCCTTTTTTACAGCCGAGGCAGCGGGACTTACAGCCATTGCAAATACAAAAGCAATCAAAACTCCAGATATATTGTGTACAGGAACAGATGATGGTGAGGATGTAGGCTACAGCTTTCTTCTATTAAAATATATAAAGAGTGCAAAGCCGGTCAAAAATTATTGGGAAGATTTTGCACAAAAGCTTGCCTCTATGCATAAAGCAGACACAGGTGCTTTTCTGGAGAAGGGTAGGGCTTTTGGCTTTTTTCAGGACAACTTTATTGGTGCCCGCCCACAGTCTAATACTCCCTCAGACAGTTGGATTTCTTTCTTCCGCGATAATCGTCTTGTTCCTCAGTTTAAGGCGGCCGATTCCTATTTTGAAGCCCAAGACCGTACAAAAATCACTAAATTGCTGGAGCATCTTACAGACTTTTTAATTGAGCCGGAAAAGCCAAGCCTTTTACATGGCGATCTTTGGAGTGGGAATGTAATGTGTGGCCCGGATGGAAAAGCCATGCTCATAGATCCAGCCTGCTATCTTGGTCATGCCGAAGCCGACCTTGCAATGACAGAGTTATTCGGTGGCTTCCCCCAGGAATTTTACGAGGCCTACCGCGAAGCAAATCCCCTCCAGCAAGGTTACGAGAACCGCCGCGACTTGTATAATCTTTATCAGCTATTGAATCATCTGAATCTTTTTGGCCCGACTTATCTTGGACCAGTTTTGTCTATTGTTGATGAATATGTAGGGTGAGTGGCTGTTAATAAAGGAGGGGAAGGCCTTCCCCTCGCTCCAGCCCGCAAGCGGTCTTTCGCTACCTCTTCTCCTAGGGGGAAAAACAACGATGTTGTTTATCCCCCTAAGACCCCCTATGCTCTTTCTTTAGAAATCCGCCAGTTTAGGAGCTCTTGGATAAGGAATAAGTCGCACGCAAGCGTGCTTACCAAGTTTCCTATCGGAAACTTGCATATTAAAAATCCGCCAACTTAGGAGCTCTAGGATAAGGAATAACATCCCTTATATTTTCCATACCTGTTACATAGCGCAGAAGGCGTTCGAAGCCAAGACCGAAGCCTGAGTGTGGAACTGTACCAAACTTGCGAAGGTCAAGATACCAGTCGTAGATAGATTCGTCCATGCCGCGGCGTTCAATTTCTGCCTTAAGCTTGCCGTAATCTTCTTCACGTTCAGAACCGCCAATCAACTCACCAATTCCTGGAACCAGAACGTCAACAGCCTTTACTGTTTTTCCGTCATCATTCTGCTTCATATAGAAAGACTTAATCTCTTTTGGATAGTTGAATACCATTACAGGGCCGTTGTAAATCTTTTCTGTAAGGTAGCGTTCGTGTTCTGTTGCAATATCACAACCCCAGTAAGGTTTGAATTCGAACTTAGCACCATTAGCGGCTGCCTTTTCCAAATCTTCAATTGCCTGTGTATAGCTGATTCTTGTGAACTTAGCCTTAGCAACCTTTTCGAGACTTTCGATAAGGCCCGGCTGGATTCTCTTGTCAAAGAAAGCAAGGTCTTCGCGGCATTTTGTTAAAGCCCAGTTCAAAAGATATTTTACAAAGTCTTCCTGAATGTCCATATCATCGTTCAGGTCATAGAAAGCCATTTCAGGTTCAATCATCCAGAACTCTGCCAGGTGACGTGGAGTGTTAGAGTTTTCAGCACGGAAAGTAGGTCCAAATGTATAAACACGGCTCAATGCAGTTGCAAGAGTTTCTGCTTCAAGCTGTCCTGATACAGTAAGGGAAGCTTTCTTTCCAAAGAAGTCTTTTTTATAGTCTACAATTTTTGCTGCATCCTCAGGCTTCATTCCGCCGTTTCCGGCTTTTACACCCATCTCTGCAATTTTTTCAAGGCTCAAAGTTGTTACCTGGAACATTTCTCCGGCACCTTCGCAGTCTGAACAGGTAATTTCCGGTGCGTTGATATACTGGAAACCTCTTTCCTGGAAGAAAGAATGAACGGCAAAAGCCATCTGGTTACGCATACGGTAAACAGCACCAAAAGTATTTGTTCGTGCACGAAGATGAGCAACATCGCGAAGATATTCCATAGACATCTTGTTTTTCTGCAATGGATATTCATCTGGATTTGCCTCACCAAGGCACTTAAGGCTTTCAAGAGTAACTTCTACTGCCTGTCCGCTTGCAGGAGATTCAATAAGAAGACCTTCTGCACGGAGAGATGCTCCAGTGTTGAGCTTTTTGAGTTCTGCTTCAATTTCATTTACATTTGCATTATTAGAAGGATTATTGCGGTCAAAGGTGAGCTGGATATTTGCAAAACAGCTTCCGTCGTTCACCTGAATAAAAACAAGACCCTTTGAGTCGCGAACTGTGCGCACCCAACCACATACTGTAACCTTCTGCCCCTCCGGCTTAGAAGTCAGTAAATCTTTAATTAATACTGGTACCATAGTACCCTCCTGAGGAAGGCCGCCCGGTAGGCGGCCGGTGATAAATAGCAAAGCGTAAAAAAAAATTGCATAAGCAATTTTTTAGCTTTACCTTTTTTTTACCTGTAACAGACACAGGCAACTAATAATGAAATGTATGGGAGATATAATATCACTTTTTCCCGACAGTTACAACTTTAGAGCTCAGGGCTCCGCATTTAAATTTAGCCTTTCCGAAAAAATGGCTTACAGTCGTAAAATGTCTTGTCGAAACCGCGGACACGTCCGCTAGGCGCTGATTGTGCTTGTAATTATATACGTTTGCCGCTCAAGCGGCAGCACAATCAGAGCCTTTTCGAAAGCCGTTTTACTCCTTTTCGCCATTTTTTAGGATACTCTTTATATAATGGGGAAGCCCCTGTCTTTCTTATTCTTAGAGATTTATTCTACTAAATAAGATTAAAATACATAGCAAAAGAAATTGAAAATCGATATAGTCTCAGCCATGAAGAATAACAATAGCAATAATATCACTGATATGACTGTAGGTTCGCCAACGAAGCATATTTTGTTTTTTGCGCTTCCGCTTTTGATAGGTAATGTCTTCCAGCAGCTTTATAATATGGTAGATTCCATTATTGTTGGAAACTACGTTGGTGCAAATGCTCTGGCGGCAGTAGGAACCTGTGGTTCAATGGGCTTTTTCTGCTTTTCTTTGAGCGCGGGGCTTTCAATAGGTATTGGAATTGTTGTTTCTCAGTTTTTTGGTGCAAAAAATGAAAAAATGGTACGCCTTACAATCGGAAGTTCTATTTTTATTTTGACTGCCGCATCATTAATCATAAGTATTCTGGGCTATGTTCTTGCTCCTTACGCCCTCAAGCTCTTGAATTGTCCTCCTTCAATTATGCCGGATTCTGTTGTTTATATGCGTACAACAATGTTTGGTCTGATTTTTGTTGCATATTACAATGGAGTTGCCTCAATTCTTAGAGCTTTGGGTGATTCAAGAAGTCCTCTCTACTTCCTCATCCTTTCGAGCATAATCAACCTGGTTCTGGACTTAGTTTTTGTGCTTGTCTGCGGCTGGGGTGTTTTTGGAGTAGCACTTGCAACCTGTATTTCTCAGGCTGCTTCTGCAATTACAAGTATGATTTATGCCTGGAAGAAGGTTGAATATTTCCGACTTACAAAAGAAGAATTCCGGCCTAACGGTAAAATCATAAAATCTTCCTTAAAAATTGGCCTTCCTGTTGCTCTTCAGAATTGTCTTATTTCAATTTCTATGATGGTATTACAGGGGATTGTAAACACATTTGGCGAAACTGTAATGGCTGCCTATACAATTGTTATGCGTGTTGAGCAGCTGGTTCAGCAGCCTTATTCTTCTGTTGCCGCTGCAATCACTAATTTTTCCGGACAGAACCTTGGAGCTGGCCAGATGGATCGCGTAAAAAAGGGCTTCCATCGGGGTACAGTAATGGTTCTAATTTTCAGCCTTCTAATGATTCCTCTCTTCTGGATTTTCGGAAACAATATAATCGGCTTCTTTGTAGACAACGAGGCTGATGTAATTGCAATCGGTTCAAAAGCTTTGCGCATTACTTCCCTCTGTTATTTTATGCTTGGTATGATTTATGTACCTCGTGCAGTTTTGAACGGATGTGGTGATTCCGGCTTTGCAATGATAAACGGAATTACCGAAATTGCAGGACGAATTGGTTTTGCACCTCTTTTAACCCGCATCCCGGCTCTAGGCTTCTGGGGAATTTGGGTAACAACTGGTATTACCTGGACTATTACCGCTCTGGTATGTGTACTGCGTTATAAAAGCGGTATTTGGAAAAATAAAGGCGTTGTTTCTTAATGCGTCAAAAAGGCACAGAATTTGAATTAGAAAAAAATGCTGTGTCAAAATGACGCTATAATTTATGAAAAACGGGAAATGGTGTAAAAAGGACACAATTTTCCGTTTTTTTTTATTGATTTTTCTTGCCTTTATAACAGTTTTTTATTATATTGCCGGTCAACTTTTGTCCTGACAGAGAAAAATTTAAAAAAAATTAAAAAATTTGTGAGTGAATGGCAACTTGGCACGATACTTGCTATATATAAGGTGTAAAATCAATTTTCTGGAGTACAAAGATGAATAGAGATGAAAATATTTTGGCAATGTATCTTAAAGAAATCAACAAAATTCCTTTGCTTTCACATGAAGAAGAAGTAGAGCTTGCTGAAAAAGCCCAGAAAGGTGATAAGGCTGCAAAAGAAAAGATTGCAAAGGCAAACCTTCGCTTTGTAGTAAATGTTGCAAAAAAGTATCAGAACCATGGTCTTGATCTTACAGATTTAATCAGTGAAGGAAACATTGGTCTTCTGACTGCAATAGATAAATTTGATGCCTCTAAAGGCTATCATTTTATTTCTTATGCTGTATGGTGGATTCGCCAGAGCATTCTTAAAGCTATCTGCGAAAAGAGCCGTGCTATCCGCCTGCCTTTGAACCGTGCAAACGAGCTTGTTAAAATTGAACATGCCCGCAAGGTTGTTGGCAGCAAGAAGAGCGAACAGCAGGAATACGAAGAAATTGCAAAGATGGTTGGTATGACTTCTGAGCATGTTCGTGATATGATTAACATAAACCGTGAAATGATTAGTCTTGATGCAGAAATTAATGATTCTGATAACAGCCATTCTAAGGTTGGAGACTTCTTTGAAGATGAAGCTTATGATCGTCCAGAAGAAAAGGCAATTAATCAGGCAATGATTTCTGATATTAATAATGTAATTGACGGACTTCGTCCTAATGAAGCAAAAGTTATCAGAATGCGCTATGGTTTAAGCGGCTACAAGCCAATGTCTTTGAAGGAAGTTGGCGAAGAATGTTCCCTTACAAAAGAGCGTATCCGCCAGATTGAAAAGCATGCTATTGTAAGATTGCAGCACCCTGTTCGTGCCCGCCGTCTGGAAGCGTATGTTGCTTAATAATATCGGCGCGTGCAAAATCCAGCAGTTCTGAATCTTTTGAAAGATCTGCAATTCTAAATTCCAGGGCGCCAGCCTGCAAGGTTCCGGAAAGTTCTCCGGGACCTCTTGTTTTTAAATCCTCTTCTGCAATATAAAAGCCGTCTGTACTTTGTCGCAAAGCCTTCATTCGCTCAATTCCTGTTTCTGTAATATCCTTGCTGTAAATTAAAAAACAGAAGGATTGCTCTGTGCCTCGTCCAACCCGTCCCCGCAGCTGGTGAAGCTGAGCCATTCCAAAGCGGTCTGCCCCCTCAATTACCATACAGCTTGCATTCGGCACATCCACGCCAACTTCTATTACGGTAGTTGCAGCCAGAACCTGAATCTCGCCGTCACGGAAGGCTTGGAGTATGCGAACCCCTTCTTCTTCGTCAATCTTACTGTGGAGAAGGGCACATTTGTACTGAGGGTAAATGTGGTCCCTCAGGTGAGCAAAGGCTCTTTCTGCAGATTTTATGTTTTCATCGCTGTCTATAGCGGGGTAAACAAAATAAGCCTGTCGCCCCTGGGCAAGTTCGCGGCGTACGGCTTCGTAGGCATTTATTTCGTTTCCTTCTTTTACAAGATAAGTGGTGATTTCCTTACGGCCGGCAGGCTTTGTGTGGATAGTAGAAATGTCCAGATCGCCAAAAAGGGTGAGGGCAAGACTCTGAGGAATTGGAGTTGCGCTCATCATAAGCAGGTTCGTTTCAAAGGTGAAGCCCATAATGGTTCGCCGGCCTTTCTCTATAATAGCCTGCCGCTGTTGCACACCGAACCTGTGCTGCTCATCTATTACTACTAACTGCAGATCCTTGTAGGCAACATTGCTGGAAAAAAGAGCGTGAGTGCCAACTACAATATCAATTTCGCCGTCTTTGAGGGCCCGCAAAAGCTGAGTCCGGCCGCCCGCCTTTAAGTTTCCCGTTAAAAAGGCGGTGCGGATTCCAAGCGGCTCCAGAAGGCGGGCGGCGTTTTCGGCGTGCTGGCGGGCGAGCAGTTCGGTAGGTGCGAGCAGGGCGCACTGGCCTTTCCAATTTATAATTCGAAGGCAGGCAAAGAAAGAGACTAAGGTTTTTCCCGAACCGACATCGCCCTGCAAAAGACGTGACATTGTAAACGAAGGCCGAACCGGAGCCGGCATGCCTCGTTCCAGCTGGTTTAGTATGCGTTCGCGTTCCCGGTAACTCCGGTCAATTTCGGCGTTCATGCAATAAATTGCCTTCTGCTGGTCTGCGGTAAGCTCAAAGGGCAGGGCTTCTAAAAGCTGCTTTTGCAGGGGAGAAAGATCTGCCTTAAAAGCGTAAATATTTAAAAAATCAATGCCGGGAGTCTCTTTTAGCGAACCCTTTCGCTTTGCGGCTCTTTCCAAAATTACTTTCTGGAAGAGATATAGTTCTTCGTAGGCAAGGCTTTTGTGGGCTTCCCTGGCTTGTTCAAGGCTTTCCGGCTGATGAACCAGCCTTACGGCATCCTGCTTTTGCATCAGCTTTCTGCTTTGACGCAGCTCTGCAGGCACTTCATCTTCAATTCCATGAGCATATTGCTGCAAAGCCTTTGAAATTGCTTTAGAAAGGGCTTTTTGTGTTAATCCTTCTGTAAGCGGGTAGATTGGAATTACTCCGCAGTCCAGAGGTTTTATTGCTTCGAGACGAAATTCTTTGATGCCTTCTCTAAATTCTTCTGGAACATCTTTTTCTATGTCCATTTTTACGGCATCAAAAGAAGATGACTGTAGATGACCGTATTTTACTTCAAATTTGCCTGTTACAGTAACAAGACTGCCCGGCACAAGAACTCTTTCCAAAAAGGCGCGGTTAAAACAAATCAGCTCTCCGCTTCCAGTACCATCGTTTATAATCACTTTGAGAGTTTTCATCGCTCCGTAACCAAACCATTCCTGACCGGTTACCAGAGCAACTGTATGAACTTTGCCTCTTTCAAATTCAGATAAAGTGATTTTGCGGGTTCTGTCTTCATAATCACGCGGGTAATACTGAAGAAGATCGCCTACGGTAAAGACATTTTGTTTTGCGAGAAGTTTTGTAAGCTGCGGGCCGATTCCCGAAATAGAAGAAACCGGCGTTTTAATGTCACTTAGTTTCAAAATCGGCCTAGAAAGGAATCCTTGCGCATAGCATTTTTAAGATGCCTATCAGTATTGTTCCGGCAATCCAGAAAACAAGCAGAACAATCCAGGTAACTAAAAGTGATTTCTGGTAGTTCATGTTTCCTTTCAGAAATGTACCGGCAATTTTATAAGAAAATCTTGTGAGCATCTGGTCTACCTGCGCCCATGGAGATTCGTAAGGTGTGTAGCCATGGTTAATTGCAAGGATAATCCAGCGGATTAAAACAAGAAGGAAAAGCATTCCACCAAGCGACTGTACAATTCCCCATAGAGAGGAGATGATTGTATACAGGATTCCTCCAAAATAGATTCGTCCTGTGGCTTGAATGCCACCCAGAATTGTAGAAGCAAGAGAAAGAAGTCCGATTGAAATTATTGGTGAAAAATCAATGTTTCCTAATCTCAGAAAACCGCTTCGTGAAAAAAGATTCAGATATGGTTCACAGATAGAAGAAATAATTCTTCCAAATTTTGTAAACTTTAAGCCTGGAATCCAGCTCATTATTATATAAAGAAAACAGCACAAAGTATAAATAGAAAGAAGTGCTGAAATTAAAGATAATATTGTTTGAATCAATTTTTCCTCCTAAAAATCCAAAAAATCAGCACAGCTGATTTTCGAGGCATTCTTTCGATAATCCTAAAACAACCCTTGCGGCTTGTTTTTTAACGGATTTTCGATCCTAATCTTACTCTGTCCAGACATTTTTTACCGCAGAAAAATCTCTTAGTGCTTTCAGATTATCATCTGTGGCATTAATTGTAATCTGCTGGCTTGCCTTTACGACATAAGGATTATTTCCCATGTCTATATGAAAATATACTGAACAATTACCCGATTTATCAAATAAAAAATCACGTAAATCGGTTAAAAGTGCAGGTTCTGTGTATGTAGGAGTCAACTGAATATGAACTGAATTAGCTGCATGAGTTTCCAGCTTTGATGCATCTTCAATACTGTCTACAATAAAGGATGGTGTATCGCGGGAGCCGTCAACTTTTCCCCGGAAAGCATATACTCCGCCTTCTTCCAGCTGGCCCTTCATCTGTTCCCAGGTTTTTGGGAAGAAGGTGAGGTCTAACTGGCCGTCATAGTCGTTGAGTTTTGCAAAGGCCATTCGGTCACCTTTTTTTGTGGTGATTTCATGAATGCCCATAATCATTCCAAGTGCTGTGTAGCTCTTTCCAGCATCTTTAATCTGCCAGAATTTTGCTCCGCTTGCCTGCAGGGCTTCTTTTTCTGCCTTGCTTTCTGCTGCAACCCTGTCTATGTTTGAGGCGCGGACTGTTACTGCGCGTTCAATTGCTTTTTTGTAATCATCCAGAGGGTGACCGCTTACATAACAACCGATGCACTCTTTTTCCATGGTTAAAAGTTCCATGCGAGGCAGGTCTGGAATCATCTTAAATTTATATTCTGTGTAGCTCTGTTCTTCTTCGCTTAAATCGCCGAATAAATCTCCCTGACCTTTCTTTTTGTCTTCAAGAATATCAGAAACATAATCAATTGCAGCTTCCATATTTGCAAGAAGGGTCGGACGATTTAAAGCATTTCCTTCGGCTTCGCCAACATGGTCAAAGGCTCCTGTTTTAATCAGAACTTCTATGGCCTTTTTGTTTACAAGTGTTTTTTCGCGGCCGTCTTCATCTCGTTCAACAAGGGCGCCCACTCTTTTTACAAAGTCCATAAAGGATGTGAATTTACCGTTTGCTTCACGCTCTGCAACAATTGCCTGGGCGGCACTTTCTCCCATTCCCTTAATTCCCTTAAGACCAAAGACAATTCTTCCGTCTACAACGTCGAATATAACATCGGAACGGTTTACATCCGGCGGGTCAACGGCAACGCCCATTTTGCGTGCTTCTTCAATATAGAAAGGAAGACCATCGGTAGAGGTAATTTCGTTGGTAAGGTTTGCTGCCATGAATTCGGCAGGGTAGTGGGCCTTGAGCCAGCCTGTGCGGTAGGCAAGAACTGAATAAGCAGCCGCGTGAGACTTGTTGAAACCATAACCCGCAAATGGAACCATGATATCAAAAATCTCTTCGGCGTGTTTTTCTGTATGGCCATTTTTGAGGGCTCCTTCAACGAAGTCCTTTTTCTTGCCCATCAAAACTTCCGGTTTCTTTTTACCCATGGCACGGCGCAGCATATCGGCACCACCAAGAGAGAAGCCCGCAATAATCTGGGCAACCTTCATAATCTGTTCCTGGTAAACCATTACACCGTAGGTTTCTTTTAGCAGGTCTTCCAGAGCTGGGTCAGGATAGTGAACTGTTTCCGGGTGCCATTTTCCTTCGATGTACTGAGGAATACAATCCATTGGACCCGGACGGTAAAGAGCGTTCAAGGCAACCAGGTCTTCAATTTTTTCCGGCTGGAACTGGCGCAGAATCTTTTGCATACCAGGTGATTCAAACTGGAATACTGCAACCGAGTCTCCCCGGCAGAAAAGGTCAAAAGTTTCTTTATCTGTTTCGCTTACATTTGCCGTAACGAATTCCGGAGTGCCCGGCGCCCGGTGCTTATTTATAATTGCTTCTGCATAGCGGATAAGCGAAAGTGTTTTTAATCCAAGATAGTCAAACTTTACAAGGCCGCAAGGTTCAATAATATCCATGGTGTACTGAACGCCAACTTCGCCTGTTTTTGGGTCCTTAAATACTGGAGCCCAGTTTGGAAGAGGAGTTAAACCAATTACCATACCAGAGGCATGAAGACCTGTGTTTCTTTTTACACCTTCAAGACGGAATGCCAGGTCAAAAAGCTCCTGGTAGCGGGGGTCATCCTTGTAAGGAATAAGCTGGCCGCCGTCAGGCATTTTTTCTGTAGGTTCGCTGAAGGCATCTTTTAGCTTTGCCTTTGGACTTTCCGGAATGCATTTTTTAAGCATGTTTACTTCGGCAAGAGGAATGCCAAGAATACGGCCTACATCGGCAATACAGTTCTTTGGTTTAAGGGTACCAAAGGTTACTATATGACCAACGTTGGCGTCGCCGTACAAATCACGGGTGTGCTGGATAATCTCCTGGCGATAGTCGAAGTCCATATCAACGTCGAAATCCGGCATGGATACACGTTCTGGGTTTAAGAATCGTTCAAAAATCAAACCATATCTGAATGGGTCAATATCGGTGATGGTCATGGCATAAGCTACAAGAGAACCTGCACCCGAACCTCGTCCAGGTCCAATTGGAATGTAGTGCTTTGGGCATTTGTGAACCGGGTCATAAAGCGATTTTGACCAGTTGATAAATTCCCAAACAATAAGGAAGTAGCCCGAGAATCCCATACTAAAGATTGTGTTCATTTCGTAGTCGGCACGTTCGCGGATTTCCGGGGTAATTTCCTTGTAGCGTTTTTTAAGTCCTTCTTCTACAAGATATTTTACATAGTCGTTCTGGTCGCTCTGATAGTCGTCTCCGTGGGTACGGAATTCTGCAGGAAGTTCAAAGCGGGGAAGACACTCTTTAAGTTCTGGTGTGGAATACTGCTTGATTGTAAGATTACACATATTGGCAATCTTAATAGTGTTGTCAAAAGCTTCAGGACACTGTGGGAAGAGAGAACGCATTTCTTCTTCTGTCTTAAAATACCAGTTATCCAGATCTTCATCTCCACCCATTTTTGCATGTTTTTCGTGAAGAAGATTTTTAAATCCGATACAGCGCAGGGCATCCTGAGCGATTGCATCTTCTTTTTCTACATAGTGAATGTCGTTTGTCGCAACAAGAGGAATATCAAGCTCGTGGGCAAGGTTAATCAGCTTTTCTGCTACAATTTTCTGGTCTGGAATTCCGTGGTCCTGAATTTCAATGTAATAATGGTCAGGTCCAAAAAGTTCTTTATATTTTAAGGCAAGTTCGCGGGCTTCTGCATCCATGCCTGCCAGCAGCATCTGAGGAAGTTCTCCCTGAATACAGGCTGAACAGCAGATTAAACCTTCGTGATATTTTTCCAAAAGTTCCCAGTCAATTCTGGGTTTTCCGTAATAAAGGCCTTCTGTAAATGCGATGGAAGAAAGCCAGCACATATTTTCATAGCCTTTCTGATTTTCGCAAAGCAGAATAAGGTGAAAGTAGTGGGCATGACGGTCTCCTTCTTCGCCTTTGTGGCTGTATGGAACATCATTTTTTTCAAGATGACTTCCGTAGGCAACGTAAAATTCTTCTCCAACAATTGGATTAATACCATTTACATGGCAAAGCTTTTCAAAGTTCAAGGCTCCGAACATGTTACCGTGGTCTGTAAGAGCCAGAGCCGGCATGTTCAGTGATTTTGCCTTTGCAACAAGCTTGTCCAGCGTTGCGCAGGAGTCTAGAAGAGAATAGTCTGAGTGAACATGAAGATGAACAAAGTTTGCAAGTGGGGTGCCTTCCGGGGCGGGATCAAAAACGTGATAATCAGCCATGAGATTATTATATCATAAAGGCTGTTAATTGAAAAAGGGGCAGAAACGACGCGGCCTTGAAAATCATTTGCAAACCTGGGCGTTCAGCCCTGTGGTTTGCGCTATGATTTTCAAGGGCGCATAGTGTATGCCCCTTTTTCATTTTATCAGTTGATTATGTTTTAGAGTTTAAACTCATCCAGGTCTTTCATAATTTTTGTAAGACTCTGCTGAGTATTATTTGTTGAAGCCGTTGTAATCTGAACAGCATTAGAAATCTGATTAGAGAAGTTTGTAATCTGCTGCATACTATCAGAGATACTTGTTGTAACTTCCTGCAGATTGTGCATTTCCTTCATAATCTGCTCGCCGCCAACCAGCATTTCGGCAGAGCCATTCTTTACTTCCAGAGTAGAATCACTGATAGCTCTCATTGCCAAAAGAATCTGCTGGTTACCAGAGTTCTGTTCAGCCATTGCATTAGAAATAACAGATTCCTGACTCTTTACAGCGCCAGAAAGTTCATAGATAGTCGAGAATGATTCTTCAACCACCTTAATGTCTTCTGCAATCTTAGAAATACCGTCAGAAAGATTACGCAGGTTTTCATCAATCATCTTGCTCTGTTCATCAGACTGTTCTGCAAGTTTTCTGATTTCTTCTGCTACAACGGCAAAGCCCTTTCCTGCTTCTCCTGCGTGTGCAGATTCAATAGCAGCATTCATAGCAAGAAGGTTTGTGCGTTTTGCAATTGTCTGAATAATACCAGAGGCCTGAAGAATGCCAGCTGACTGTTCAAGAACTGCATCGGCAGCTGCAACTGCAGTTTTAACAGATTTCTGACCAAGTTCAGATGCTTCAGAAAGCTCTATAACAGATTGTGTATTTTTTTCAAGAATCTGAGTAACACTTGCAACGTTTGCAACCATTTCTTCTACTGCAGAAGAAGACTGAGTTACACCTGCAGACTGAGATTCAATAGCGTTGTTAAGAGAACGAATATTGCCCATAATCTGTTCAACAGCACTGTTAGATTCTTCAACACCAGCTACCTGATTTTCAATTTCTGCTTTAATACTTCCAATGGCTTCTGTAATACTTCCTACATTTTCTTTTGTGTAGTCCATATTTTTTACCATATCATCAGACTGTTTTACAGTTGTTCTAGCAGACTGATTCATGTTGTGCATAACTTCGCGTGTCAGGTTCTTAAGCATATTTGCTTCCTGAACAATTACACCAAGTTCAGAACGGTTTTTAGCTCCTTCATCTGGGATAGAAAAGTTCTTGTCTGTCATGGCGTGTGTAAGGTTTGTGATTGCTGTAAGACAAGATTTAATATCACCAACCAGAAGTGATTCAATTACAAAGAAAAGTGCAGCAGCAAAAATAATGATAGGTAGAACTTCACGAATAATTGCCTTTTGTCCTGCTGCAATAGTTGCCGGCTGAAGAACAATACTTAAAATAAGACAAAGTGTTGCAATAACGGCAAAAATAAGTGTAAGCAGGTTTCTTTGTGTAATATCCATAGAAATCTGTTCTTTTGTAAAAGGAATATGATAAAGATTTGGTTCTGTTGTTCTTACCTGAATTACATAGCACAAAAGAGCAATATCCAGATAAACACCAAAGGTAAAGAGGTAGATGATAAGAGCCGGAGACTCTCCATTCATAGACTGTAATTCAATTCCCTTTGTTGCTATTGATGCTGTAATAGCTCCTGCAAGAATAAACGAATAGATAACTGAGGTGACAATCATAAGCATGCCAATCAGTTTCAGATTCTTGTTTATTTTTGCTGCAGATTCTGGACTTCCGTCATAAGAGCAGACATTTTTTTTCTGAATGAATGCAAATGCAATTCCAGAGGCAAAAATAATCATTGCTACTAAAAGTGTATGAACAGATGTTAATACATTGAAATACTCTCCAGGTGTCATTAATCTTGTAATGAGTGCAAATGGAGTAATCATAACTGGTGGCGCTATGAAAACTAAGGCAATCATCATGTAGCCATACCATGGGATAGGATTCTTTTTAGTCATAAACTTGTTGCTCCTTTTATTTTAAAGAAACTCTCTCCATAAAATAATGTTATATTTTAGCATATCGGAGCAAAAAGTCAAAAAAAATAGGTTTTTTTATAGTATCTTTTTAAGTGGCTTGCCTACTAGTGTAATAACCGGTCCCAAAAGAAGAGACATCGCAATAGAACCAACAATTGAACCTTGTATTCCACCTGCAAGCTTACCTGCAATTACGCCGACTACAACAGCAGAAAGGTCAAAGATGATTCTGACGATGAAAAATGGCACTTTTGGCATCCAGCCGCTAAGAATGTTAGGAATGGCATCGTAAGGGGCAACTCCCATCTGAGCATTTATGTAAATTGAAGCAACTATTACAAAGAAAAGCAGGGTGATTATAAAGATGATTAAGCGAACTGCAAAGCTGCCTTCTGTGAGGGTCTGGAAGAAGAGTGTGTCTTTCCACATCCAGCGGCAGAAATCTACTACATAGCCAATGAGCAGCATGTTTGCCAGAGTTCCAAAGCCTATCATCTGGGCTCCAAAAATAAAGGTGAAAACTAACATGAGTCCGTAAACTAGAACTTCTGTATTTCCTAGTCCCCAGTTAAGTGCGTAGGCAATGTTCAGATTCATGAAAGAGGCTGGGTCTGTTCCCCAGCCAATTTCTGCAAGAATTGTAACTCCCACGCCCATTAAAATAACGGCGGGGAGCATAAATGCTAATCTTTTTCCAAAGTTTGGAACAATAAATTGCTTAAATGAAAATTTCATAGTTCCACTAGAATAGCGGATTTTCTATTTCTTTTCCATCTGCAAAAGCTCCAGAAATTGGATTACTTTCATGTCTTTTTCCGAAGAAGTCTGTATCAAAGGTAATTGGAGAACCATCTGGATTTTCATACTTTTCTTCCGGTTCAAAGGCTGGTGCAATGTCGTCTGTTGCCATCAGCTTGCATTTTGATTCTGGCATAAAGTCATACACATTTGTTTTAAGGTAGACTTTGCCGTCTTTTTCTTCGCATTCGATAGAAACCTTGTTTTTATCATCAACATAGGCATCTTTTTCTTTTGACATTGGTTTTGCACCGTTAAAATAAAGGTTTCCGCCAGCCCAAACAGGAAGCTTAGAATAGTAGCGGTCAGAAGCAGGAGAGCCCATTCCGCAGTAGCCTTCGAACATGGCATCCCATTCTTCAAAAGTAGGATAGTCTTCGTATGGGCAGGTTCCAACTACAAAGTTTGAATCATCCCAATCATTTTTTTCATTTGCCTTTGTGCGGGCCTTAAATTCTTCGCTGATTGGCTTTTGAATAAAGATATTATTGAAGAATTTACAGTCCCCGTGAAGGAATGTCATAAAGCCTGCAATTTCTGTGCGGTGCTTCATGTGGTAAGGAGTATATCTAGGTGATGATAAAGTTAGGGCTCCGTTATTTGTTCCCCGTCCTACAGCTGTAAAGCTTCCTGCAATAATATTGTGAACCAGAGCAACTCCCTGGGTTGCAAGCTTTACTGCTCTTGGAGAAAGGAAGATGTTGTTATCAAGCAGGGTAGGGCCATGTGAAACTTCAATAAAGAGGTCTTCTGCAACTTCGCCTTTAGTTTCTTCTCCAGGTCTCTGAGGAGGAACGTTATCGTGGAAGAGGTTCTGTGTAACGCGGGTTCCCTGTGCCTGCCAGTCCAGCCAGATTCCTCTTGTGCAGTGATGAATGTGGTTTCTTCTATATATAACGTCAATTGCGGCGTGCATTTTAATTCCACCGATTTCTGCACCTGCTAGATTCTGCTTGTTATTAATGTGATGAATATGGTTGTTTTCGATAATAGAGAAAACTCCGCCAAGATGTCCTACGATACCTGTCTGTCCGCAGTCGTGAATTTCGCAGTTACGGATAATATGAGAACCGATTCTTTCTTTTGTCCAGCCTTCTACCTGGGCCTGGCAGATACAGTCGCGTTCAGTTTGTGTACCGTCTTTGTATTTTGTCTTGAGCCACTTGTTATCATTTTCTGGCTGCAGATATTTTCCAAGAGAGATTCCGGAACATTTTGCTTCGTAAACTTCGCAGTCTTCAATAATCCAGCCCTTAGACCAGTGTGGACCAATCATACCTTCCTGGTAGGCGGTTGGAGGAGCCCACTGGCTTGCTGCCTGAGAAACAACAAAGCCGCTTAGTGTAATGTAGTTTACGCCTTCTGCCGATGGATAAAAACAGTTGCGGCGGGCTGTAATTTCAACATTTTCTTTGTTTGGGTCGTAGTCGTGAAAGTTTGCATAGAAAACAGTTTCGTTTGTTTTTTCATCCTGCTGGGCAAACCATTTGTAGGTAGAAAATTCTCTGTCCCATGCTGCTTCTGAAGCTTCTGCCTTTTTTACTTCGTCCAGAGTCTGAACTTCATAAAGAGATTTTCCGTTTAGGAAAACGTCTCCCAGGTGGGCAGTCATATATGCAATGAACCAGTCTCCGCTTACCAAAGTTGTGTATGGATTAAAATCACCAAAAATCTTGTTAGAAACTCTGGCTGTCCAGACAGAGCCATTTGTGCAGTCTGCATCTTCAATTTTTGTCCAGCCTTTAAGTTCTTCGGCACCAGTAATGTGGGCTCCCCGTCTTTCTACAGAGCGATAAATAACTGGTTTTCCTTCCTGGCCGGCATTTTTAGGATTAACAGCCTCGCGGTAAATTCCAGGAGCAACTAAAACTTCATCTCCTGCTTTTGCAATATCAGCAGCAAGCTGAATTTTATTAAAAGGTTTCTTTTCAGAACCGTCTCCGCCTGATGCGGCGTTTACATTTACATAATATTTCATGTTTTTCATCATACACCCTAATGTCAAAAAAAGTATAAAAAAAGTACATTTTTATTGTAAAAAAATCATAGTCTTTTTTTTTATGAGGATTCCGGTAAATTCTTTGGAATTTACGCTTCTTTGATATTGCTATTTTCCGCTAGTAATAGTATATTTAATTAACCGCATCCACTATATCTAGTGTCTGCGGTTTTATTATCTCATAAGTATATATAATCTTAGTAAGTGGTGGGAAATATGAAAATCATCAAACGCAATGGCGAAGAAACTATTTTTGACATCAGGAAAATTATAACTGCTATTTCTAAAGCAAATGCCGTAATTCCAGAAACAGAACGTCTTACAGACGAATATATAAATGCGGTTGCAACAAAAGTTGCCGCTACCTGTCAGGCAAGCAAGGTTCAGATGAACGTAGAGGCAATTCAGGATTTAGTAGAAACCGAGCTGATGAGAATCGGTGCCTTTGACCTTGCAAAAATCTACATTACATACCGCTACCGCCATGCCCTCATGCGCAAGCAGAATTCAACAGACCAGCAGATTTTGAGTCTTTTGGAATGCTGTAATGAAGAAGTTAAACAGGAAAACTCAAATAAAAACTCTACTGTTGTAAGCGTTCAGCGCGATTACATGGCTGGTGAAGTTTCTAAAGATATTACAAAGCGTTTCCTTTTGGACGAAGATATTGCTCAGGCTCACCGCGAAGGTATTATTCACTTCCACGATGCAGACTATTTTGCCCAGCATATGCACAACTGCGACCTTGTAAACCTGGAAGACATGCTGCAGAACGGTACAGTTATCAGCGGAACAAAAATTGATACTCCTCATTCATTCTCTACTGCATGTAATATTGCAACTCAGATTATTGCTCAGGTTGCTTCAAGCCAGTACGGCGGACAGAGTATTTCTCTTGCCCATCTGGCTCCATTTGTAGAAGTAAGCCGCCGCAAGCTGGTAGCAGAACTGAATCAGACAGTAGAAGAAACCGGCGTAACCTTTACAAAAGAGCAGTTTGACCACATTGTAGAACGCCGCCTTGCAGACGAAATTACCCGCGGTGTTCAGACAATTCAGTATCAGGTAGTAACTTTGATGACTACAAACGGCCAGAGTCCATTTGTAACTGTATTTATGTACCTGAACGAAGCCAAAAATGAACAGGAAAAGGCAGACCTGGCTCTTATTATAGAAGAAGTTTTGAAGCAGAGATACAAGGGAGTTCGCAACGAAAAAGGTTACTGGGTTGCTCCTGCCTTCCCAAAACTGATTTATGTTCTGGAACCAGATAACATTGAACCAGACGGAAAGTATTATTATCTTACAGAACTGGCCGCAAAATGTACCAGCCGCCGTCTTGTTCCGGATTATATTTCTGAAAAGAAGATGTTCGAACTAAAAGAAGGGAACTGCTATCCTTGTATGGGCTGCCGTTCCTTCCTTACAGTTTACCGCGACGAAACAGGCCGCCCAAAATTCTACGGCCGCTTTAATCAGGGAGTTGTAACAATCAACCTGGTAGATGTTGCCTGTTCTTCTGGAAAAGACATGGATAAGTTCTGGCAGATTTTTGATGAAAGACTTGAACTCTGCCGCCGCGCTCTTATGCTCCGCCACAAGCGTCTGCTCGGAACTCCAAGTGATGTTGCTCCAATTCTTTGGCAGAACGGCGCCCTTGCCCGCCTTGAAAAAGGAGAGCCTATTGATAAGCTGCTTTTCAACGGATATTCTACAATTTCTCTGGGCTATGCAGGCCTTTGCGAATGTGTACGCTACATGACAGGTAAACCTCATACAGACCCAAGTGCAACACCTTTTGCCCTGGAAGTTATGAAGCACATGAACGAAGCCTGTGCAAAATGGCGAGAAGAAACAAATATTGCCTTCAGCCTTTATGGAACTCCGCTCGAAAGCACAACCTACAAGTTTGCAAAATGCCTTAAAATGCGTTTTGGCGAAATTCCGGGTGTTACAGATAAAAATTACATTACAAACAGCTATCATGTTCACGTTACCGAACAGATTGACGCTTTCAAAAAGCTTACATTCGAAAGTCAGTTCCAGGAGCTTTCTCCGGGTGGTGCTGTAAGTTATGTAGAAGTTCCAAATATGGAAAACAATATTCCGGCTGTAATTGCTCTTCTTCACCATATTTACGACAACATTATGTATGCCGAGCTAAATACAAAGAGCGACTGCTGCCAGAAATGCGGCTACACTGGCGAAATCCAGATTGTAGAAGATGATAAAAAACTTATTTGGGAGTGCCCTCAGTGTGGTAACCGCGATCAGGCTACAATGAACGTTGCCCGCCGTACCTGTGGTTACATTGGAACACAGTACTGGAACCAGGGACGTACCCAGGAAATTAAGGAGAGGGTTCTTCATTTATAGGGTAGGGGGAAGTCTCCCCCTCGGCCGCACACGGTTGCGGCCTTCCCCCTCGCCTAGGGGGACGCAACAAGTTGCTTCCCCCTAAAACCCCTTTTTTGCCTATGAACTACGGAAATATAAAAAAAACAGACATTGCCGATGGAGAGGGCGTTCGCGTAACGCTCTTTGTTTCTGGTTGCCGTATTCACTGCCCGGGCTGTTTTCAGCCCCAGACCTGGGACTTCAACTTTGGCAAGGAATTTACGGAAGAAACTCAGATCGAGCTGCTTGAAGCCTTAAAGCCTCCTTATATTGCGGGGCTAACTGTGCTTGGCGGCGAGCCTTTTGAGCCGGAAAATCAGGCAGTGCTTGCTCCTTTTTTGGAACGAGTTCGTCAGACTTATCCAAAAAAAAATATCTGGTGCTATTCCGGCTATGTTTATGAAAAAGACCTGCTTGAAGGCGGCGCAAAACACACAGAATACACAGACCGTATGCTTGAATGCATAGATGTGCTGGTAGACGGCCCCTTTATTGAAGCTCAGAAAAATCTTATGCTTGATTTCCGCGGAAGTGAAAATCAGCGAATCTTGAGGTTAAAAAAGTGACCGAAACAATGAGACGGGCCAGCCATACAGAAATCACCCCAATAAATGACCGTATTTCCTGGCTGCCTGCTACTTCTATGCCCTTTTGCTGCGATATAGTTTTTATAAAATCAAAAGATGAACAGGGCGAATTTACCTGGATTTTTGATGTTGGGGTGGGATCTGCCGCCGCCGATGCCATAAATGCTGTTCAGGGACGCAAAAAAATAGTGATTTCACACTTTCACCCTGACCATATTGTTAATCTTCCTTTTGTAAAATACGACGAGCTTTATGTTTCAAAATACACAAAAAAATATACCCGTGCCGGCACTGTGGTAGCCGAGCCTATGGATTTTGGAGATGTAAAAATCATCCCCATGCCTTCCAGCCATGCAAAAGGCTGCCTTGCCCTGATTGCAGACGGTTACGCTTTTTTAGGCGACGGTGCTTTCTGCAAGTACAAGGGTATTCATCATTTATACAATCCTCAGATTCTTTATGAAATGATAAAATTTATGGAATCAACAGACTGCAAATACTTTTGTCTTGACCATGAACAGAATTTCATACAAAATCGTGAGCCTGTGCTTGCCCTCTACAAGGATATTTATTCCCGCCACAAGGATTCGGACGGCCATGAAGTAAAATGGATAAATGTGGATGATTATTTTCCTGCCGGATAATCTTCCTGTACAAACTTTATAATGCGTTTGTCCTGGATAATTTTCTTTTCTTTATTTAATTGTGTGTTATAATGAATGAATATTTAGTTTATAGGAGTATTTTTTATGGAGTCTGGCTTTTCATCTCATGAATTGCATCTTCGACCTGTCATTAATGTTGATAAAGAAAAATGCTGCAACTGTCACCGTTGTATTTCTGTTTGTCCTGTAAAACTATGTAATGACGGCTCTCAAGATTACGTAACCCTGAATCACGATTTATGTATTGGTTGTGGCTCTTGTATTGAAGCCTGTATTCACGGAGCAAGAACCGGGGTAGATGATACTCCTCTCTTTTTGTCTGAAATAAAAAAAGGAACTCCATTTATTGCCATTGTTGCACCTGCTGTTGCAGTAAATTTTAAGGGAAAAGATCTTGAATTAAACGGCTGGCTTAAATCTATTGGTGTAAAGGCTGTTTTTGACGTTTCTTTTGGTGCGGAACTTACTACTAAATCTTATGTAGAGCAGATTAAAAATGAAAATCCTTCCCTTATGATTTCTCAGCCTTGTCCGGCTCTCGTTTCATTTATAGAAACTTACCGCCCTCATTTAATTAAGTATCTTGCAAAAGGTGACAGTCCTATGGCTCATACAGTGGAATATATTCGTCACTATCACCCGGAATATAACAATTGCAAGATAGCTGTTATTTCTCCATGTTTTGCAAAAAGACGTGAATTTGACGAAAACGGCCGCGGAGACTACAACGTTACGATGAAAAATCTTCAGGCCTATTTTACGGAGAACAATATAGACCTTTCTAAATTCCCAAAGGTTGATTATGATAATCCGATGGCTGAACGCGGAACTTTGTATTCTACTCCGGGCGGACTTATGCGCACTGCCGAAAGGTTTGTGCCGGGCATTGGAAGGCAGACTAGAAAAATTGAAGGTCATCCTGCTGTTTTTGAATATCTTGAAAATCTGGATAAATCCTTGCAGAATGGAAGCAAGCCTTTTTATCGTCTGGTAGATTGTCTTAACTGTGAAAAAGGCTGTAACCGTGGAGGCGGAACTACAAACCACAAAATGCCTCTGGATGAGCTGGAAAGTTATGTAGAAAAACGTTCTCAGGAGCGTTGTGAAAAATGGAATACTCTTAATCCTCGCGGTAAAAAAAGAGCCCTTAAAAAACTGAATAAAACTATTGACAGCTGCTGGCAGCCAAAGATTTATGAAAGAAGCTATGTAGACAGAAGTTCAGTTTATAACAGCCTTATAAAATATCCTGATAAGGCTGAGCTGGATAAAATCCTGCATGAAATGGGCAAACACACCCAAGCAGATATGTATGACTGTGGTGCCTGCGGTTATGTTTCCTGCGAGCAGATGGCGCTTGCAATTTATAACGGAAAAAACAAGCCTCAGAATTGTCATCATTATGTTCTAAAAAAGGCAAATGAAGATCATACAGAAGAACTTATGCGGGCTGTAAAAAATATTACACAGGAAAGTGTAAGTCTTTTGCAGGGTACAAAACACAATGTTTCTTCCCTCACTGAAGTTACCGAAAAAATGGCTCAGAATGTTTCTTCTTCATCTTCTGCCATAGAAGAGATGGTAAGTAATATTTCTTCTATAAATAATATCATCGATAAGAATTTTACGATTGTAAATGAGCTGGAAGCAGCAACTAATACCGGCAGGACAAATCTTTCAGAAGTAACGGAACTTGTTGGTGAGATTGAAAAAGAATCTGAACAGCTGATAGAAATGAGTAAGGTTATCGGTCAGATTTCTGAGCAGACAAACCTGCTTGCCATGAATGCCGCCATAGAAGCTGCTCATGCCGGTGAATTTGGAACAGGATTTAGTGTTGTTGCAGACGAAATCAGAAAACTTGCCGAAGATTCTGGAAATCAGGCAAAGCAGATTGAAAATGTCCTTAAATCTATCAAGCAGATGATTGATAACGCCTACTCAAAGGCCGGAAATGTTCAGCAGGAATTTGATTCCGTTGTATCTTTGACCGGAAAAGTAAAAGAGCAGGAACTTTCTGTAAAGGATTCTATGCAGGAACAGAATCAGGGAAATGCAATGCTTCTTTCAAGCCTTTCACAGATGAAGGAAGGAACCCGGGCTGTAGAAGATGCGGCAAATAACCTGCGGCAGGATACGGAAACTGTTATTGAATCAATTAACAATATCGGCCACTGATAAAATCTGAAAGAATAATGCGTTTGCCTAAAAAGTAATTTCTCATTATAATGACATTTCACATTAATTATAATCGAGGTTTTTTATGGCAGATTCAAAGGAAGTTCGTGTACGTTATGCACCTTCTCCAACAGGAATGCAGCACATTGGTGGTGTGCGCACTGCACTTTTTAATTATCTTTTTGCACGCTCTCAAAACGGAAAATTCATTCTGCGTCTTGAAGATACAGACCGCACCCGTTATGACGAAAAATATGTTCAGAATCTTTACGATACAATGGCATGGCTCGGAATCGACTGGGATGAAGGTGGCGACAAGGGCGGAGAATACGGCCCTTATGTTCAGAGCGAACGCTTTGAGCTCTACAAAAAATATGCTTATGAACTCGTAGAAAAAGGTGAAGCTTATTACTGTTTCTGTGATGCAGAACGACTTGATCGCATCAGAAAGATTCAGACTGAAAATAAAATGGCTCCTGGTTACGACCGTAACTGCCGCCATCTTACTCCAGAAGAAGTAAAGGCAAATCTTGATGCAGGTAAGCCTTATGTAATTCGTCTTAAGGTTCCAATGGAAGGCGAGACAAAGTTCTCTGACCATCTTCTTGGCGATATCGTATGGAAGAATGAAGATATTTCTCCAGATCCAGTTCTTTTAAAGAGTGATGGTTTCCCAACTTATCACCTTGCAAACATTGTTGATGACCACTTTATGAAAATCAGCCACGTAATGCGCGCTCAGGAATGGATTCCTTCAACTCCACTTCATGTTCAGATGTACCGTGCTTTCGGTTGGGAACATCCTGAATTCTGTCACCTTCCAATGGTAAATGGTGCTGATGGTAAAAAACTTTCTAAGCGCCACGGTTCAACTTCTTTGAATGAATTCCGTGCCCGTGGTTATCTTCCTCAGGCTATCGTAAATTATGTTGCAATGCTCGGCTGTTCTTACGAAGAAGGAAAAGAATTCTACACACTCGAAGAACTTGCAAAAGCCTTTAAGCTTGAACATTTGAACAAGGCTCCAGCTGTATTTGACTACAAGAAGCTTGAATATTTCAATGCTAACTATATCCGCCAGCTTAGCACTGAAGAATTGTATAAGTGGACACTTCCATTTATTACAGGAACAGGAGATGCAACACTTGAAATTAATCCTGAGAACCCACAGCCAAAACCAAATGTTGGTCCTGAATTCTCTGGCGTTGCCCTTGGCGAAGACGGCGAACCATACTGCGTAGACAAATCTATGAATATGTCGAGCGCAGATGTAAAGAAAACTTTGATGGGCCTTATGCCTCTTATTCAGGAACGCCTTAAGTTCTTAACAGAAGCTGCAGAAATGGTTCACTTTATGTTTACAGAACCTGCAGTTCCTCCTGTAGAGCAGCTGGTTCCAAAAAAGATTGATGCTGCAAAAACTAAGGAAGTTCTTGAAGCTGCTAAAGACTTTGTTCACCAGTGCTTCAGTCTGGACCACGAAGGTGCAGAAGCTCTTGCTAAGTCTAAGGCAGAGGCTCTTGGAATTAAACTTGGCGACTTTATGATGCCAATTCGTATGGCAGTAACTGGTAGCCGTGTTTCTCCTCCACTTATTGGTTCTATTTTAGTTCTTGGCGAAGAAAAATCTCTGGCAAGAATTGAAAGAGCAATTGCTACATTATAACAATGACTAAAATACTTTTTGTCTGCCATGGGAACATTTGCCGTTCCCCAATGGCAGAATTTGTAATGAAAGAACTTGTCCGCCGTGCTGGCCGCCAGGCAGATTTTTTAATTGAATCTGCCGCTACCAGCCGCGAAGAAATTGGTAACGATATTCATTACGGAACCCGCACAAAACTTCGCGAAATGGGAATTCCCTTCAGCCGCCATGCCGCCCGCCAGATAACTCCTGCCGACTACAATAAATATGATTATCTTATTGCAATGGATGATGAAAATATTTATTACATGAACCGTGTGTGGGGACCTGATCCAGAACATAAAATTAAAATGCTGCTTTCTTTTGCAGGAAAAGATCGCGATATAGCAGACCCCTGGTATACAGGAAATTTTGATCAGACTTATGATGATATTCTGGAAGGTTGTAGCGCCTTCCTTGAATTCTGCAAATAACTAAAATTAATTATTTTACTTCAAATAAATTTTCTGCTTTGCTGGAAACAGAGTAGGCCGCAGGAAGATTTCCAATTTCAATAAGAAAGTTTACCGTGTCCTGCAAAGATGCAATATCGGTATCCGAAATTGAAACGGAAAAATTATATTTTTTTGCGATAGAAAGAACCTGCGAAGGCGAAAGTTTCAGGGCTGCAGAAATCTTTGTTAGTGTTTCTTCATCAAGTTCTGGAATAAAATTCACGGCCTTGTAATATTCCTGCAAAATCACTTTTATTACGTCTTTGTGAGTTTCCAGATATTCAGCCCGGACTACAAAAGCATTAGTTCCGCGTAAATCTGTTTCGCTTCCCAGTGCAACTATTTTAGCACTTCCGTTTTCAATCAATCTGGTTACATTTGGCTCCCAGATTACAATTGCATCACAGATGCCGGAGCGCAGAGTTTCTTCAGCATCGCCGGCATTTATACTTATAAATTCAATGTCATCAACAGAAAGAGAATTTTTTTCAAGCAGCTTCATTGTAAAATTATGTCCGGTAGAACCAAAAACTGTTGCAATCTTTTTTCCTTTCATATCTGCAGAAGTGTTAAAGCTTGTGTCGTCTGCACGGGAAAGCATTGCGTAAGCGTCTGGTCCGCTGGCAGGGATTCCAACAATCTTCATGGTGTTGCCGGAAGAAAGTGCGCTTACGGTCGGAACATCACCAATTACACCAATGTCGCTTAAATCAGCTGCCAGAGATTGATTCATAGGCGGCCCAGATTCAAAATCCTGCCAGACAACATTAATATTCTTTGCTTTTAGAGTTTCTTCTATAAACCCCTTGTAACGGGCAATGTAAAGGGGAATAAAAGCAGCAGAAGGCTGAATTGCGATATTTACATACTCAGAGCTTGCTACAGACTCTTTCTTGTTGCATGCTGTGATAAAAAGCGAAAGTAAAAGTAAAACAAAAAATATATTTCTTGATGCTTTCTGCATATTTTTATTATAAACCTTTTTATCAAAATTGCATTAAAAAACTTTACAAGTAAAAAATCCCGAATTACTATAGTTATGTTATGCAAATGGAAAATCTAAAGAGAAATATTTTCGCTATTCTTGCCGTAATCATTATGGTATTTTCGGTGACTTCCTTTCTTCTTACATTCCAGAAAAAAATGATGAAGCTTCTTTCTGATATGACCTTGCAGAATATTTCTGAAATGCAGGAACTTTATGCCGAATCACTGCGCAATAAATTTAATGATCAGTTTAAGACTCTTCACGCACAGTCTGCATATTTTTCAGATACAGATATTACAGATATAGATGAAATAAAAAAGAAGGCAACATTTGCACTTGAAATTGGTGATTTTAAACGAATTGCCGTTGTAAACAGCCAGGGGGTAGGGGTAGATTTAAAGGGAAAAGTTCTGCCGAATATGAAGAACAAGGTCTATTTTTCAAATGCCCTGCTGGAAAATGAAATTAAGTTTTCAGATCAGATTGAACTTGATGATAATTTAAATCCATGTCTTACAATCACTTATCCTTTTAAAACAAAAATGAATGAAAAAGGCGTGATTGCAGGTTTCTTTTCTTATGATGCACTTAAAAAGATTTTTTCTATCCCGGTTTTTTCTGGAAAAAGTTATTTTTATCTGATTGCAAACGACGGAAACATAATTCTTTGTAATAAAGATAAAAACAAAAACCTTTTTAATATTGATTTTTATGATTATGTACGAAAAAATTCCGGCTTTGAAAATCCTCAAACTTCAAAACTAAAAGTGGATATCATAAAAAATCAGTCTGGTAACCTTACCTTAGACGGAATTGAAGGAAAGAAACTTTTTGTTTATGCGCCCCTTAAAATAAACGGCTGGTATATCATTTCTGTTCTGCCTTATTCATATATTAAAAATGAGCAGTCACAGATTAGCATACTCGTTTATATTCTTCTGATTGCCATTGCAGTTACAATTTTTGTATTCCTTCTGATTCTTTACTTCTTAATTAAGCGAAGTATTGCCATCAAAAAAGATAATGAGCGCCTTACAATTGCAAGTAATCAGGCTCAGTCTCTTATTTTTGAATACGATGCCATTAAACAGAAGGTAGATTTTTCCGGGGACACACACTTTATACTCGGAACCGATAAAAAATCATTTGATATTAACTTTATCCGGGCTGAATATTTTACACGGGTTCATTCTGAAGATGAAAATATTCTTGATCATCTGCGAAAATCTTTAAAAGATGGGAAGGGTACATTTTCTGCTGAATTCCGTTACAAGAGCTTTGATAATTCATTTATCTGGGTAAAAATGACAGGTTCTGTTATTCATGATGAAAACGGTGTCTTCAGACAATTTATTGGTAGCATTACAAACGTAAACAGCCAGGTGCTTCATGAACAGGAACTGCGCAATATTGCAGATCGTGACCGTCTTTCTTATCTGATGAATAAAGCTGCCTTTGAACGCGATGCCCGTAATTATCTGATTAATGAAGGTGCGGAAAGAAAGAGCGCATTAATTATAATAGATCTTGATAATTTTAAGGATGTAAACGATAACCTGGGGCACATGACTGGTGACCTTGCCATTAAAGATGCGGCAAAGAAAATCTCCCTTGTTTTTTCGGATAGAGATTTACTTGGAAGATTCGGTGGTGATGAATTCTGCGTTCTTATGAGGTTTAATGAAGGCCTTTCAAGAGATGGAATCTTAAGAATTGTGAATGCAAAGGCTACAGATTTGGTTCGTTCTTTGCACGAAGAGTATATAAACGGCGATCACAAGGTAAACGTGAGTGCAAGTATTGGAATTGCACTTTATCCTGAAAACGGCGAAAGCTATGAAGAACTCTTTAAGAATGCAGACCGTGTTCTCTATGATGTAAAACAGCATGGCAAAGACGGCTTTAGACTCTGCGACTAGTTTTAAATCACTAAGTTTATAAAAGTTAATTTTTCTTACAATTTACAACTTGTTTTTTACAACTCAGTTTTTGTAATTTATCTTATACTTCACACAAGGAGCAAATGATGAAGAAACTTGGATTCGGATTGATGAGACTTCCTTATTCAGAGGATAAAACATGGGGAAATATTGACCTTGAAAAAACTCGGGAAATGATAGATGCCTACATGGCAGAAGGATTTTCTTATTTTGATACAGCCTGGGTTTACCACGGAGGTTTTTCTGAACGTGTTTTTGGTGAACTTGTTGCAAAACGTTATCCCCGCGAAAAGTTTCAGGTTGTAAGTAAAATGCCTTTGTGGGGCAAAACTGATCCTGCAGATTTGCAGAAGACATTTGATGAACAGCTAAAAAAATGCGGAGTTGAATATTTTGATTATTACTTTTTGCATGCCTTAAACCGCGATGTTTTTGCTACGGCAGAAAAACTTGGGGCTTTTGAATGGATGCAGAAAATGAAGGCTGAAGGAAAAATTAAACATCCAGGTTTTTCATTCCACGATTCGGCCGAAGCTCTTGAAATGATGCTGAGTAAGCATCCGGAAGTTGAACTTGTTCAGCTTCAGATTAACTACATTGACTGGGAAAGTGATAATGTACAGAGCCGTAAGTGCTACGAAATCTGTAAAAAATACGGAATTCCTGTTTCTGTAATGGAGCCAGTTAAGGGCGGAAGTCTTGCAAACATCATGGACGACGCAAAAAAGATTTTCACAGATTATAATCCAAAGGCTTCTGCTGCAAGCTGGGCTATTCGTTACTGCGCAAGTATGGATAATGTAATGGTCGTTTTAAGCGGCATGAGCAATATGGAACAGCTGCGCGATAATATGTCTTACATGAAAGATTTCCAGCCACTGAATGCAGAAGAGCAGGAGTGTGTTCGTAAGGCAACAGACCTTATTAAATCTACAATTGCAATTCCTTGTACGGCCTGCCGTTACTGCGTGGACGAAACAAACGGCGGCTGTCCTATGAACATAAATATTCCGCGTATGTTTGAACTCTATAACGAAAGTAAACGCTATGGAGTTGCAGTCCATAAGTGGAATTATAATGAAGAACTTAAGAAAAGCGGCAATCCAGCTGAATGTATTGGCTGCGGAAACTGCCAGGGCCATTGTCCTCAGAAATTGCAGATTATAGACCTGCTCAAAGAAGTTTCTTCAACATTTGCATAAAAATAATTTCATAGGAATGATTATGAACACTTGGTACGGTTTTAATATTTTACCTTTATTTTCTCTTGGGCGCGCCGGCTTGCCGGGGTCTGGCATTAGTGTAAATCCGGGTATGGTTCATCTTGATGAAGCAGATTTAGATTTTATTGCAGATATGGGCTGCAATTTTGTGCGCCTTCCCTGCGATTACCGCTATTTTATTCATGATTTTAAATACGACCAGCCAGACGAAGTTATGCTTAAAGTTCTGGACCGCTGTATTTATGCAATTGTTTCCCGCGGTCTGCATTGTTCCCTGAATGTGCACAGGGCGCCGGGCTACTGCATCAACGGAAACAATCTTGAGCGCGATAACCTTTGGACAGATAAAATTGCCCAGGATGCCTTTACAAATCTCTGGAAGCTTTTTGCTGAACGCTATCGTACCTATTCTGCAGACCAGCTGAGTTTTGACCTTTTGAATGAGCCTCCTCACGAAGGGCAGTACGGTATGACTCGTGAAAATCACAAGACTATTATGGCTAGAGTTTGCGAGGAGATAAGAAAAATCAGTCCGGAACGTACAATTGTATGTGACGGCTTGGGCTGCGGACACCTTGCCTGCCCGGAACTTGCAGATTTGGATGTAGTAATGAGTGGGCGCGGTTACACACCGGTTCAGCTTACCCATTACAATGCCGAATGGATGAAAGAAAACGGATCTTTTGACTGGCCTTATCCAAAATGGCCGGGCGTAGAAGGTTACGGCCAGACCTGGAGCCGGGAAGTTCTTCTGGAATTTTATAAACCGTGGAAAGAACTTGCTGATCAGGGCTGCCGTGTTCATCTTGGGGAGTGCGGCTGCTACAACAAAGTTGATAATCAGACTGCACTTGCCTGGTACCGCGATTTCTTTGGGGTTTGCAACGAACTGGGCTTCGGCTTTGCCCTTTGGAATTTCCGTGGTGCTTTTGGAATTGCTGAACATGGAAGAAGCGGCACAAATTGGGAAACTCGCCGAGGAATTTCTTTTGACCGCGACCTTTATGAGCTTTTTAAGCAGAGTATGAAATAATGATGAAGAAAAACAGGAAAAGAGTTTTTTACACTTTGTGTGCTTTGATTTTATGTGGATTAATTACACTAATTATGGGGTGTGCAACAATGAGTAATCAGAATAATAATTTTGCGGGAGAGCTTGAATCAATTGAATTTGCTGGAAAAAAATATATTCCAACATTTTATGATGATTTTACCGGCAACGACCTTGATTCTTCAAAATGGGAACGTTGTCCCGAGTGGCAGCGCCAGGATTTAGGCGGTTACTGGAAAAATGAGTGCACTTCTGTTGAAAATTCATGTCTAGTTATTAAGGGTGATAAAAATACAGATACACTTATAAGCGGTGGCGTTCGTACAAAAGATAAATTTGAACAGAATTGTGGTCTTTATAAAATCCGCTTTAAAGTAGAGAAAGCTTCCGGCCTCTGGTATGCCTTCTGGCTGATGACAGACAAGGTTCATAACCTTGGAAATGGAGTTGTAAATGGTGGCGAAATTGATATTTTTGAAGTTTTGCCAAATGACCAGAACCAGAGTGAAGGTCACAAAACTTATCTGAATTCAGCACTTCACTGGGATGGATATGGTAAAGATCATAAGTCTTTTGGCAGCCAGTATTTTATAGACGATTCTTTCTATAATGAATGGCACGAAGTTACTTTTGAATGGACTCCGGAATATTATAAGGCATATCTGGATGATTCAACCACACCTTACTGGGATTCAACTATTCAGGGCGCAGAAGCTTGGGGTGGCATTGTAAAAACTGAAAATTATGTGAAGATTACAGCTGAATTTGGCACCTGGGGTGGGCCGGTAGACCAAGCTTCACTTCCTGCAAAAATGTATGTAGACTGGGTGAAAATTTACAAAGCAGAATAAGTTTATATTTCTCCTCATTTCTCTCTTGAAAAATAACAAAAATATATTACAATTATAAAGATATGAGGAGAATTTTAAAGCTTATATTCCTTTTTGCAATCAGTGCTTCTTTGTTTCTTTCTTGTCAGAAAGAGACTCATCCTCGTATTTATTTGGACGGAAGTTTTTACTATTCCCTTTGTGATGAAGATAGTCAGATAGAAGATGTTGAGTCCTATACCTTTCTTCCTCTTGAAGAAAGCGGCTATCGGAATATTTCAAAAAAAGTTGGTAATACAGGACAGTTCCTGTGGTTGCGCACTTCTTTTAGAATTACAGAAGACCTAAAAGAACGCGACCTTGCAATGGTTATTCCATATCTTCATTATGCCTGCGAATTATATTTGAATGGTGAATTTATAGATGATTATGGATTTATGGATGAGCCACGACAGGAAGCCGGATTTACATCTCTACTTTTTGATTTCCCGGAAGACTTTCTTAATCAAACTGGCGAAAATAATATTTATATAAAAGTTCTTTCTCTGGGACAGTCAACAATTTCTCAGTCAGTATTTATTGGTGAACGAGATGATTGCTGGGCAATGTCAGATATTCATTCCTTCTGGCAAAGTAGAGTTTACATTTTCTTTGAAGGCTGTTTGTTTGGAGTTTTTGTAGTCTTCATCATGCTCTTTTTTACCAACAGAAAAAATAAGTATTATCTCTATTTTTCTCTTCTTGCGCAATTTTCATTAATCTTCTTCTCGAATTTCTTTGCCGGAGATTTGCCTTTTGTAGGATTCCATGGCGGTATTCCATATTTCGAATATGTTAAATATGCCCGATGTATTGCTTTCTTTGCAATGGAGTTTTTATTCACTTTATTTGTTTTTGCCTTCCTTGAAGTTAAACATAGAAAAATAGACATGATTATGAGGGCTGTTGTAGCTCTCTTCTGTGTGTTAGCAGTTGTCTTTACTAAAGATTATGTTTCACTCATGAGGCTCACTCCAATTCTTCTGCCTCTTTCTGGAATCGATGTAATTTTATCAATCTTAATGATTATAAAAAACAACTTCACTCCTATAGAAGACCGTAGAAAAAGGGCTCACTTTCTTTCTATTTCTTTATCACCTCTTTTAATAGCCCTTATTGTAGATTACATAATTAAGTTCATAGCGAAAAATATTCTTATAACATATTTCTCTTTACCGGCATACATGTTTTCAATCGTCTTTATTTTCTCTTATTTTGCCATGCAGTATAAGAGGACTTCAAACAGACTTGAATACTTAAACCGCAGCCTTGAAGATGAGGTAGAATTACAGACAAAGCGCCTTGTAACAGCAAATGATGAATTGGAAAGGGAACAGGAAGTTGCTCAGGAAGATATGAATATGGCTTCTCTTGTTCAGAAAAAGTTCTTCCATGCTCCTCGCCAGCCTCTTGATAAGTGGGAAGTTTCTGTTCGTTATGAACCTCTTTCTATTGTTTCTGGAGATTTGTTTAATTTTTACACTAATGGTGGCGAACTGGATGGAGTTTCTCTTTTTGATGCCTCTGGCCATGGTGTTGCGGCAAGTCTTGTAACTATGCTGGCAGAAAATATAATTCAGCAGACTTACAAAGATTTCCGCGCGGCAGGAAGAAGTGTTTCTGAAACTCTAACTTCCATAAACGACCGCTTTATTACTGCAAAAGACGGCATAGACAATTATCTTACCGGTATTTTGCTTTCTGTGGAAGAAAAGGAAGATGGTTCTTGCGAAGTGGTTCTCGCTAATGCGGGACATCCAAATCCTCTTTTATATGTGGCTTCCAGCGGTTCTGTTGAAGAAATTTTACCTGATATTTCAGTAGAGAATTATGGTGCTATTGGTATAACAGGTTTTGACGTTTGTTTTTCTGATATAAAGTTTACTATGAATTCGGGTGATGTTTTGCTGCTCTTTACTGATGGTCTTATTGAAATGAAAGATGAAAAAGGTGAAGAGTTTGGTATAAATCGCACAATGGATGTTCTTACAGAAATTCATGGCATGAATGCCACAGAAATGATTTCCGCCCTCATGTTCGCCTTCAACTCCCACGTCTACAGCGTCCCAAGAACCGACGACGTTTCTGTTATTATTTTGAAAAGAAAATGAGTAAGGCCGCCCGGCAGGCGGCCTCGGCCGGTGATATTATTTCTTTATCTGCTTTGCAAATGTCTTTGCGCCTTCAATTACAAGAATTACAGCCAAAATAGTCATTGCCGAAGCAAAGCAAATCTGGAACCAGTTACCCCATGCAAAAGCACCTGCGGCACCAGCAGCCATAGCTTTAATTTTAGCAATAATTGTAATTATCAGACTAGAAAGTGTTGCGGCAAGCATAAATACCATAGGAATAAAGAACATCTTGTTGTTCTTTCCTACGTTACCAAGCCATGCTGCAACAGCCATAAGTGCAATACCAGCCAAAAGCTGATTTGCGGCACCGAACAATCCCCAAATCTGAGAAAGGCTAAGACCACCAAGAATACAGCCAATTACAACCATAAGACAAGTTCCAAAGAAAGGATTTGCCAGAACCTTTCTTGCGCCAGAAGCATCCTTCCAGCTTTCTTCTCCCTCTTTCAAAAAGAGTTCAGAGAACATAAAACGGCTCAAGCGGGTAGCTGTATCCAAAGAAGTAAGAGCGAATACAGAAACTGCAAGAGTAAGCAAGGCTTTTACAGTGTTGAATACTGTGCTTCCTGGTGCACTGAACATTGTAGCAATACCAGTACCAAAAGCGTTAGGTGGAGAACCAGCAAATACCCACTGGCCTGCATCATTCTGAGAAAGGAACTGACTTGAAACAACACCAACTGCAATCAAAGAAATTACACCAAGGGCAGATTCAATCAGCATTGAACCATAACCGATAGCCTTTGCGTGTGCTTCTGTATCAAGCTGTTTAGAAGAAGTTCCTGTTGCAATCAGAGAGTGGAAGCCAGAGCAGGCACCACAAGCGATTGTAATAAAGAGTGTAGGGAAGAGAGGTCCAATCTTCTGATTCCATCCTGTAAAGGCTGGAAGAGTGAAGGTAACATTTCTTGCCGAACCTGTGAATGCAGAGAAAATAATTCCGGCAAGAGCCAGAATAATCATTGCATACAAAAGAAATGAAGAAAGATAGTCGCGAGGCTGCAGCATAATCCAAACTGGAATAAGCGAGGCAACTGCAATATAACAACCGATAAATACGATCCAGGCATTTCTTGTCATGGCAAAACCAAAGTTCAAGCCAAGAATTACGATTAATACAATTCCCACTACACCAATAATTGTTGCAGGAAGTGTTTTCATTCCGCAGCGGTTTGTAAAAACTCCATAAACAACTGCAAGCACGATAAATAACAAAGAAATGATTGCTGTTGTCTGATTACCAGTAGGATTTGAAACAAATCCGAATGTTTTAGCGGCGTCGGCAGCTGTAAGGAATGTGCTGGCAACAACGTTTACAAAGGAAGCAATTACAAGAATCAAAACAAGGAGAGCAAAAATAATGAAGAGCTTTTTAGATTTAGAACCCATTGAATCTTTGATGATTTCACCAACTGTCTTTCCGTCATGACGGATAGAAGCAAAAAGAGAGCCAAAATCCTGAAGTCCACCAAAGAAAATTCCTCCGATAACACACCAAAGGAAAACTGGTACCCAACCAAAAACTGCGGCCTGAATAGGACCGTTAATTGGACCTGCTCCCGCAATTGATGAGAAGTGGTGTCCCATCAAAACAGCCGGCTTAGCTGGTACATAATCTACACCATCCTCTTTTTCAAAGGCTGGAGTTTTGCGTTTTGGGTCAATTCCCCACTGTTTTGCAAGCCAGCCACCGTAGCAAACGTAGCCAATCAAGAGCAAAACAATTGCAGCAAGTATGATTAATAATGCTGTCATTTTTACTTACCTCCTCGTAAGTACTTTTTATATTTTCAGGCGACTTTTGTCTGCCTGTTAAAACCTATGCATTGCGGAAGGTCTTTTCAATCAGCTTTTTAAATTCGCTTCCGTGGCTGTTAGACCAGTATTTTTTTTCCGGGAATTGAGCAAGAATCAGTTTAAAACGGCTCCATCCAAAAAATCCAAATTTATAGGATTGGTATTTTTTGATTTTTCTAACTGATTTTTTTACTTCGTCATCAATTTTTTCTGCAAAAATAATTAAGGTTATGTCTGAATTTTTATGGCCATAGTAAGGGGTGATTTTTGCAAGACCTTGCTTCCAGGCTTCTTCTGCAAGAGAGGTAAGTTTTTCTGTGCCCAGGCTTTCTTCTGTGGCAAAATAAATGTATTCGTTTGAATCTATATCAGCAATGTGGGCGGAGCGGACTAAAAGATACTGCTCGTTATGAGAACGGAATTCTGCTCTGGCACAGAAGGGCGCTTCTGTTGTTTTTGAAAGGTTATAATACTGCTCAAAGGCAGGAAACAATTTTTCAATAGCTTGAGTATAATTCATAGCGTATACCTACTCTATATTTTTCAGTATACGCTTTGAATTATTTAGTGTCAATAAAAAACTTAAGTAAAATTAAAGATAGGGATAAAAAAGATTCCCCGAAACAACCAGTTGTTTCGAGCAGTTATTAGGATGAGCCTAAAAAATGCGTTGCATTTTTTTTAACGGCTCTCCTATAAGAGCAGGTTGCGCCGGGGAATGACATAGTTTTTTATGCCTGCAAAGCCGTAACGGCAACTGTTGCAACAATGTCGTCTACATTGCAGCCGCGGCTGAGGTCGTTCAAAGGTTTTGCAAAGCCCTGGCAGATAGGACCAATTGCCATCCAGCCACCCATGCGCTGACAAATCTTGTAACCGATGTTACCAGCGTTAATGTTAGGGAAGATAAATGTATTTGCGTGACCTGCAACCTTGCTTCCTGGAGCCTTAAGTTCTCCAACTTCTGGAGCAACAGCAGCGTCAAACTGGAATTCTCCGTCCAAAGCAAGCTCTGGAGCGGCAGCTTTTGCAAGTTCTGTAGCCTTCTGAACCTTTGTTACTGTGTCGTAGAATTTTGCGTCGTTTCCTGAGCCCTTTGTAGAGAAAGAAAGCATTGCAACGCGTGGGTCAATTCCTGCAATCTTCTTTGCTGTGTCAGCAGAAGCTACAGCGATGTCTGCAAGTTCTTCTGCAGAAGGTTCAATGTTGATAGCGCAGTCACCGAATACTGCAACTCCTTCTGGAACATACTTGTTTCCGCCTTCTGGAGCAACCATAATAAAGCAGCTTGAAACAGTCTTGAAGCCAGGAGCTGTCTTGATAACCTGAAGACCTGGGCGCAAAGTATTTGCTGTTGAGTGGCAGGCACCAGAAACGAATCCGTCTGCATCTCCAGCCTTAAGAATAAGGGCACCGTACATTGTGTGATCCTTAAGAATTGCAGCCTTGGCGCTAGCTACATCGGCATATTCTGGTTCCCCTGTTTTCTTGTTGATTTTTCCTTCGCGAGCCTTAAAAAGAAGCTCTGCATATTTGTCTGCATTTGCATCTTTTGCAGGGTCAATGATTGTAACTCCGCTCAAATCAGCATTACTTCCGCTGGCTTTAATATCCTCGTCGCTACCAATCAAAATGATTTTTGCGATTCCATCTTTTACAATTTTTGAAGCTGCTTCTACAACGCGCTTGTCTTCGCCTTCGCAAAGAACGATAGTTTTGTTTGCAGCTTTTGCTTTTTTAAGTAAATCTTCAACAAAATTCATATTTTCCTCTATTTTAATGAAGTGTCATATCCCTTTATAAAGGGTGTCATTGTCCGGCTTGACCGGACAATCTCTAGAATACTACTATGGAGCGATTTTTACAATTATATGAGCATTTTCTTCATTGAAAAAATCTGAAAAATCCGTGATATTGACCTTATGCTTACTCTTCTTTTAGTGATTATCTACATTGCTTTTATTTCACTTGGGCTGCCGGACAGTGTGCTGGGAGCGGCCTGGCCAAGTATGTTTGAACAGCTTGGCGTTCCTGTGGGCTATGCAGGAATTATTACGATGATTATTGCGGGAACGACCATTCTGTCTTCCCTTTCCAGTAATTTTCTGAACAGAAAGCTTGGAACCGGCCGTGTTATGGTTATTTCTGTTGCGGTGACTGCGGCGGCACTTTTTGGCTTTTCTGTATCGTCTAAGTTCTGGCACCTGTGCCTTATTGGAATTCCTTACGGGCTTGGAGCGGGCAATGTTGATGCTTCGCTGAATAATTATGTTGCCCTTCACTATAAGCCAAGGCACATGAGCTGGCTGCACTGCTTTTGGGGTGTGGGAACTATGATTGGTCCTGCCGTAATGAGTGCCTTTATTGCGGGGGGCGGAGTGTGGACTCAGGGCTACAGGTCTATTTCTATTTTTCAGATGATTTTGACGGCTGTGCTGCTGGCATCTCTTCCTTTGTGGAAAAAGGCCGAAAAAGTGGAAGAGAAAGCGGGGCGTAACGGGGAACGTTCGCTGTCGCTCACTAACGAGTTTCCTTTGGAAACTCGCTGTGCGGATGAGAATACAGTTTCCTCTACTCTTCCTGCTGAAGAAGAATCTCCTGTCACCCTGAAAACTGCCATAAAGATTCCGGGCGTACTTTTTGCAATTCTGGCTTTTTTGTGCTACTGCATTGTGGAGGCAACAACGGGCTTTTGGGCTACAACATACATGGTATTTTACAGGGGAATTGAAATTAACCTTGCGACCAGCTGGGCCATGCTTTTTTACGTGGGAATTACGGCGGGGCGATTTTTAAGTGGTTTTGTTTCGGAAAAACTCGGTGACAAAAATATGATTCGCTCTGGCTCTGCTATTGTTCTGCTTGCTCTTGCACTTATGGCTCTGCCTTTTGGCGGCAAGTGGCTGGTTTTTGCAGCCCTGATTCTTGCGGGCTTTGGCTGTGCGCCGATTTTCCCATGTATGATTCATGCTACGCCTGACCGCTTTGGTAAGAAAAATTCTCAGGCGGTAATCGGACTGCAGATGGCCTGCGCCTATACAGGAAGCACTTTTGGTCCTCCGCTTTTTGGACTGATTGTTCAGAAGATTTCGGTTTTCTGGCTTCCTTTTTATGGAATGATTTTTGCACTTCTTCTTATTGTCCTGAGCGAGCTTTTAAACCGCCGTCAGCGGCTTTGCGCTTCCGGGCAAACTGGGCAACAGGCTTGTTAAAAACAAAAGCCGGCGTATCAGCCGGCCTGTAATGTGCTCTCAGTCTCAGTTGGACTGGCACTTTAGTATATCCCAGAACTAAGCATCTGGCAGCTTTAATAAATGTCTAACGTATTATTTAACCTCGACCAGGTTAACTATCTTTGTCGGGAATTGCATATTGCCTCCTTTCAAGCAACCGGTGTGCGTCCTCATCTCGCTCTTGGCTACATCTTTATATTAGCATAGCTTTGGGATAATGCAAGAAATATTTTATTTTTTTTCACTTTTTTTTAGGATTTTGACAAGATTGACAAAAGTGTCAAAGAAAGGTAGTGTTTATTATCTATATTGTATATGAGGTTAGACATGGCACAACGCAGAGTTGTTGTAACTGGATTAGGATGTGTTTCTTCAGTTGGAAATGATGTAAAAACTGCCTGGGAAAACGTTAAAAACGGAAAGAGTGGAATCACTAAAATTACTCTTTTTGATGCTTCACAGCATCAGGTTCAGATTGCAGGCGAAGTAAAAGATTTTGATATAAACAATTATGGTGTAGACCGCAAACTGGCCCGCAAAATGAGCCGTATGAGCAAGTTCCTGCTTGGTGCCAGTATTGAAGCCGCAAATGATGCAGGGCTGACTGCCGAAAATCTGGCTGGGGAAAAGGCCGGTATTGTAACTGGTGTTGGAATCGGTCTTTCTGATGATTTGGAAACTGCTTACAAAAAATACCTTGACCCTGCAAGTGGAGTGAATCGTATTCCTCCTCTTACAGCTCCTCTTGTTTTGAATAACGAAGCTTCTGCCGGCGTTGCAATGCACTTTCAGATTTATGGTCCTTCATGGACTCTTTCTACAGCCTGCGCTTCTGGAACAGACTCTCTGGGCCTTTCACTTGATATGATTCGCTCTGGCCGTCTGGACCTATGTTTTGCCGGCGGTGTAGACGCTAATATTACAGGTTTTAATATCGGCTGTTATCAGGCACTTTCTGCTTTGACAAATAAATTTAATGAAACTCCGGAAAAAGCAAGCCGTCCTTTTGACAAGAACCGTTCTGGTTTTGTTATGGCTGAAGGTTCTGCTGTTCTTATTCTGGAAGAGTACGAGCATGCAAAGGCCCGCGGTGCCAAAATTTATGCCGAGGTTGCAGGTTACGGTGCAAGCTCTGATGCTTACCACATTACAGCTCCTCGTGAAGATGGAAGCGGTGGTGCTCTTGCCATGAAGCGTGCCTTTGAAGATGCGGGCATGAAGCCTTGTGACGTTCAGTATTACAATGCTCACGGAACTTCTACCAGCGCCAACGATACTGCCGAAACTGCAATGATTAAGTCTGTTTTTGGTGAGGACGCAAAAAAGCTTCACATTTCATCAACAAAGAGTGAAATTGGCCACATGGTTGGAGCGGCTGGTGCAATTGAAGCAATTATGTGTATCAAGGCTATGGAAGACAACTTTGTTCCTCCAACAATCAACCTTGATGAGCCTGATTTGGAACACGGCTGCGACTTGGACTACACTCCAAACAAGGGCCTACCATGTGAAATTAAGGCAACTGCAAGCTGCTCGCTTGGCTTTGGCGGGCACAATGGATGTGTTATATTGAGAAAAATTTAAAATGCGCAAGGGCATGGAGCACCTGCGAAGCAGCCGACCGCAGCGAAGCGAGGACGGTGAGCGTTAGCGAAGTGCGGAACGCCCGACCCGAGCGAAGCGAGGGATGCGCCCAAATAAATATAGGAGTAAAAATTTATGATTATCAAACCAATGGTTCGTTCGAACATGTGTCTTAATGCTCACCCAATTGGATGTGCAAAAGAAGTTGAAAATCAGATTGCATACGTGAAGGCTCAGAAGGCTAAGCGCGGAACAAAATCTTTGAAAGAGGGCGGAAAGGGTCCTAAGTTTGTTCTTGTATTGGGATGTTCTACAGGTTACGGTCTTGCTTCCCGCATTTCGGCTGCTTTTGAATATGGGGCTGACACTATCGGTGTTTCTTTTGAAAAGGCCGGAACCGAGACTAAAGGCGGAACTCCTGGCTGGTACAATAACCTGGCATTTGACCGTGCAGCTAAGGCAGAATGTTTGTTCACAGAAACTTTCAGTGCAGATGCATTCAGTCACGAAACTCGCAAAATGATTATTGAAGAAGCAAAGAAGGCTGGTAAGAAGTTTGACCTTATTGTTTACTCTCTGGCTTCTCCTGTTCGCTCTGACCCGGACAAAATTGACCCTAACAGCCCAACTGGTGCTCATGTTTTGTATAAGTCTGTCATTAAGCCAATTGGTAAAACTTATGCTGGTCTTGGTATTGATATTCTTACAGACAGTCTTAAGCAGTCTGCCGCTGAACCTGCTAACGAAGAAGAAATTGCTAACACTGTAAAGGTTATGGGTGGCGAAGACTGGCAGCTTTGGATTGACCAGCTTTCTGCTGCAGGTGTTCTTGCTGAAGGCTGCCGCACTGTTGCTTATTCTTATATTGGACCAGAGTTGAGCCATGCAATTTACCGCGATGGTACAATCGGACAGGCTAAAAAACACCTTGAAGCAACAGCTCACACTTTGAACGAAAAGCTTGCCAAGGAACTTGGTGGTGCTGCTTACGTTTCTGTAAACAAGGGTCTTGTAACTCGTTCTTCTGCCGTTATCCCAATCATTTCTTTGTACTTGTCTATCTTGTTCAAGGTTATGAAGGCTAAGGGAACTCACGAAGGATGTATCGAGCAGATGGAACGCCTTTTTGCTGAGCGCCTTTACACTGGTGCCGATGGTGCTGCAGGAAAAGTTCCTGTTGACGAAGAAAACCGCATCCGTGTTGACGACTGGGAAATGCAACCTGATGTTCAGGCCGAAGTTGATAAGCTTATGGCCAGCGTAAACAACGACAACATCAAAGATGTCTGCGACCTTGCAGGTTACAAGCATGATTTCTACGCAACCAACGGTTTTGACGTTGAAGGCGTAGATTACACTGCTGATGTTCCTCGCATGGATACTATCTAAAATAATCCTAAAAGCTTGGCTGTAATAGCGCAGCCAATTACCGCGAAGGCAAAAATTACAGAAAATATGTCCTTCGCGGTAAATTTATATACCTTTGAAGCACAACCTGCTTTTCTTAAATGAAAACCCCTTAATTCAGTTGCAATAGCCGTAGAATCAATCTTTCTAACAGAAGAAAGTAATAGTGGCACGCAAAGTGGAAGTACGAGTGCAATCTTCTTAAATGGATTCTTTGTTTCAAAATCTACTCCGCGGGAAATCTGCGCTTCCATAATATTATTCATTTCATTTCCAAAAACCGGAATAAAACGAATTGCCGTTGTAAAAGTGTAGGCGTATTTGTAGGGCATATGAAGATTGTTTACAAGCACGTTTGATAAATCACTAAGATTTGTTACTGTAATCATAATAGAAAGGGGGAGGGTAGCCGCAATAAGGCGAAGAACCAGAAGAACTCCGTTGTTTAAGCCCTTGTCGGTAAGAGAAAAGTTTCCCAAAGTGATTACTGCATTTCCTCCGCGAATTAATAAAACCTGTAAAACAAATAAAAATAGCGATACCTTCAAAAGTCCTTTTAGAAGACCACAGGTGCGATTAAAAACTCCGGGCTTTTCCTGGCCCTTAGGGCTGCCGGCATCTCCGGAAAGTCCTAAAAGCAGATTTAAGAGGATTAAAAATCCCAAAAATATGTATGATGATGACACAAAGGCCGAGGCACAAATTGCAATTGCAATAAAAAGCTTTGCCAGCGGATGAAGTTTATGTAAAAGTGAATGTCCTGGTAAAAAATCTAAAAATCCTTTCATATTGTGCCCCTTTTATGCTGAAATTTTTGCAATCAGTTCATCTACGCTAAAGATTCCCTGGTATTCTTTTCCTAGTTTTGTAGCTGTTTCGCAGATTTGTGGCTGCAAAAGTCTTGCCTGCGCCAAAAGCTCGTCGTCGCCAAGAATCCACTTTGTGGCGCCATCCGCAATCAAGCGACCCCCGGTCATTACCAGGACCCGGCTAGCGTAATCAAGCACAACCTCCATGTCATGACACACCATTAAAACAGTAGTGCCCTCTTTGTTCAGTTCCCGTATTTTTTCCATCAGCTCAATACACTCTTTGTAATCAAGCCCGGTGGTTGGTTCGTCCAAAATTAAAATATCGCTGCGCACTGCAATCAGACAAGCCAGACAAAGTCTCTGTCTCTGTCCCCGGCTCAAACTAAAAGGTTCTGCGTCAGGATCAAAAGCAAAGTCCTGCAGTGTTTTTTCAACCCGCCTGTTTACTTCTTCTTCCGAAAGTCCAATATTTTTCAGGCTGAAAGCAATTTCTTCTTTTACTGTATTACAGCAAATCTGACGGTCCGGATTCTGGAACAAGAATGCAATCTTTTTAGCAAGCTTGCTTGTTTTTACTTTTTTAGTGTTATCACCTTCTACCAGAACATCGCCCGAAGAAGGCTTTAAAAGTCCGTTGCAAAGCTTAGAAAAGGTTGATTTTCCAGCTCCGTTCGAACCAATAATGGCAACAAAGTCGCCTTTTTTTATGTCTACGCTTATATCGCGGATATTTGCATCGTTTCTATAACTAAAATTTACATTTTTAAATTCTATGATTGTTTTATTTGCCAAGTCTCGCTCCGGCTTTTTACCGTCAAAGCTCTTCATACGCTTTTCTGCGCTGTCCGCAAGCGCGGCCGCATTCTGAGCGCGGCCCGGCATTTCCTTGCAAATCTCCCCAACCAGTTCAGCAGCCTCTTTTGCGTTTAAGGCAAGTCTTTTTTCAACTGCTATATCAGACGGGATAAGACCTTCCCGTGCCAGTCGTCTTGAAAGTGTTACAACGCGGGGAATATTTACACCTTTTTCTTCCAGCTTTTCTGCTGTCTGCAAAACTTCGCGTACAGGACCGCAGGCTGCAAGCTTTCCCCCTTCCATTACGGCAAGAGTTCTTGCAAATTCACACAAAAGCATAATTTTCTGTTCAACTACAATTACAGTCATGCCTTTTTCGCGGTTCAAGTGTCCAAGTAACTGAAAAATCTGACGGCTTGAAGCAGGATCCAGCTCTCCTGTCGGTTCATCCAAAAGAAGAACTTCTGGTTCTAAAGCCAGAATAGAAGCAATTGCTACCTTTTGTTTCTGACCGCCGCTCAAAGAGGCAATTTCGCGGTAGCGTAAATCTTCTATTCCTATATCTTTGAGGGCCTGTGAAAGTCTTCTTTCAATCTGGTCTTTTGGAACTCCAAAGTTTTCAAGTCCAAAAAGTATTTCGTCTTCAACAAAGGTACTCAGCATCTGACTGTCAATATCCTGAAAAACAGAACCAACTTTTAATGCAAGAAGCCCTGGTGCAATGTCAAAGGTATCCTGACCATCCACCTTTACAGAGCCGTAGTAGTCTCCCTTAAAATGGTGCGGAATTAAGGCATTGATTGCACTGCACAAAGTTGTTTTTCCTGCTCCAGATTCACCGATAATTCCCAGAAAATCCCCCTTGTTTACATGCAGATTTATGTTTTCCAGAGCATTTTTCTGTGAGCCTTCATATTTGAATGTCAGATTGCTGATTTCTATCATTTTTTCAAAGCCTTTTTAAGTGGAATGTAAAGAATCTGTACGATTACTGCATTAAAGAGGGCAGTGCAAAGTACAATCGGAATGTATGCAACCAGAGTTGCCTTGTCTGCGTGAATTACAAAAATCAGGAGGACTGTGTACAATCCGCCCGAAACTACTGTGCTAAGGAAGGTTGCCAAAGCTGGAACCGGGTCAAATTTTCCGAACTTAAGAGGACATTTAATAAGAAGTCCCATTGCAAGGGCGCCGGCAAGTTCAGAAGCAAAGTTCAGGTAAGGAGTTCCAGGGAAGAACTGGCAGATTGCACCGGCCAGTAAACCAATAACTGCGCAGTAAAGAATCTTTGGTCTGATTAAAACAATTATCATACAGTACATTGCAATAATAAAGTTTGGTTTCATTCCTCCAATGTTTACGATTGAACCAACAAAGAACTTAAGAACGGCACCAGCCGCAAGCAAAATTGCAGTCAGTAAAAGATCTGCAATGTTTAAGCCTTTTTTACTTTCTTCTTTTAATTCTCTTTTTTCCTGAATTGTTTCCTTTTCCTTGTTTTCCATTTTTATTCTCCTGGATATGTATAGTTTTTGATGTTTCTATTGGTAGTAACGCTAAAAGTAGATTATATTATAAAAATGTTTCTGTCAATAGAAACGTTAAAAATAATAAAAAAAAGGTGATTGTCACACTTTATGTCTGTCATAGTGGCAGACTATGTGTTTACAATCACCTTTTATTCAGCAAAAAAGAAAAACTGAATTAGTCTTCCATAGCCTTATATTTTGCAAAAGTTTCAAGCATTTCTGCATCCTTGTTTTTATCAAGAAGAGAAACAATAACTGTTACAAGTAAACAGATAACAAAGGCTGGAACAATTTCGTAGAGATCAAAAATGCCGCCGTGCATATAATGCCATGCAACATCAGTAATACCTCCGCAGATAAGACCTGCAATTGCACCTTTTGCAGTTGTTCCCTTCCAGTAAAGAGCGAGAATCACAAGAGGACCAAAGGTTCCACCAAATCCAGACCAGGCAAAAGAAACCAGTCCAAAAATAGAAGAATTAGGATTCAAAGAAAGGAAGAGGGCAATCAGAGCAATAAGGAATACAACAAAACGGCTGATGTTCAAAACTTCTTTTTCTTCTGCGTCCTTTTTAATAAGTCCCTTAAAAATATCCTGACTTACAGCAGAAGAAGCTGCAAGAAGCTGAGAGTCTGCTGTAGACATAGAAGCTGCAAGAATTGCACAAAGGAAGATTCCGGCAATAAAGGCTGGATACATGTTCTGCATTGTTGCAGAGAATACGGTTTCTGCATCTCCGTACTGACTGATTCCTTCAATTGCAACATCTGCACCTGTACCAAGAATAATTCCGTGTCTAAAGAGATATACAGTTCCTAAAGTACCAATGATGAAAGTTCCAATGTATGAAATAATCATCCATGTAATACCAATGCGGCGTGCCTTTTTAATTTCGCTGTTAGAACGGATTCCCATAAAGCGTACGATAATATGAGGCATACCAAAGTAGCCTAATCCCCATGCAAGAGCCGAAACAATACTCATTCCCTTGTAACTCTGGTTTGCAGTAAATGCGTTTTTCATTGCATCTCCAAACTTACCTACAATTGCATCAGCCTGGAAATTCTGAACGCTTGAAACTGCGTTAGGAATACCACCCAAAGAAATAATTGCGACTATAGCAGAGACAACAAAGGCAATTACAATCAGCATACCCTGAACAAAGTCTGTAGAACAAACTGCAGTATAACCACCAGTAATTGTATAGCAGAGGATTACAATAAGACCAATTGCAAGACCTGCGTGGTAAGGAAGTCCGAATACTGAATTAAAGAGTTTTGCACAGGCAACAAATCCTGAGGCTGTATAAATTGTGAAGAATAAAACAATGAAGAATACAGAAACGATAGAAAGAACGTGTGATTTATCCTTAAAACGGTTAGAAAAGAATTCAGGAATTGTGATTGAATCACCAAATGCAATAGAACACTTGCGCAATGGTTTAGCAATAAAAAGCCAGCTTAAATAAGTACCAAGGATTAAGCCCAGGGCTGTCCAGAAAGTTTCTTTTACGCCACCAAGATAGCAGAGTCCGGGAAGACCCATCAAAAGCCAAGCAGATGAATCAGAAGCTTCTGCAGAAAGTGCTGTTACCCAAGGACCAGCTTTGCGTCCTCCAAGGAAGAAATCAGCAGAAGTTGAGTTTCTGCTTGCATTTCTAAGCCCAATGTAAATCATAAACCCAAGATAAAGAACAAAGGCAATGATTTTCGCAATCATTTGTGAAGTCATTTTTTTACCTCAAAATTTAATTTTTATGCAATTATACTGAATATTTATACATTTTTCTAGATAGTTTTTTTACTGGACTTATTTATAAGGTCTTTATTATATTATATGTAAGAGGTAAATTTATGGCAGATTGTACTCACGATTGCAGCTCTTGTGGCGAAAAGTGTGAAAAACGAGATTTTCATGTTGCATTAAATCCTGCAAGCAAGGTTAAAAAGGTAATTGGAATTGTCAGTGGAAAGGGTGGTGTAGGTAAATCACTTGTAACCAGCCTTCTTGCAAGTAAAGTAAATAAAGATGGATTCAAAACTGCAATCCTTGATGCAGATATTACAGGTCCTTCTATTCCAGAAAGCTTTGGTGTTGGCAGTGAACGTGCTACTACTATAGAAGGTCAGGATTTGCTTAATCCTGTTGTTACAGATTCAGGCATCCAGCTTATGTCTATGAATTTCCTTCTTCAGAATGAAACAGACCCTGTTATCTGGCGCGGTCCTGTAATTGCAGGTGCCGTAAAACAGTTCTGGACAGATGTTGTTTGGAAAGATGTAGATTTTATGTTTGTAGATATGCCACCAGGAACTGGTGATGTACCACTTACAGTTTTCCAGTCACTTCCTATTGATGGAATTATCATTGTTTCTTCTCCACAGCAGCTGGTTCGTGTAATCGTAGAAAAAGCCGTTAATATGGCAAATATGATGAACATACCAATTCTGGGACTCGTAGAAAACATGAGTTATGTAAAGTGCCCTGATTGTGGAAAAGAAATTACTGTATTTGGCAAGAGCAATATTGATAAAATTGCAGCTGATTTTAACATTCCGGTATTAGCAAGACTTCCTATGGAAGAAAAAACAAGCCGTCTTGTAGACGAAGGTGATGTTGAAAGCGTAGAAATGCCGGAAATTGACCAGGCTGCAAAAAAAGTTGAGTCTTTGCTGGAAAAATAAGCATAATGTGTTATAATTGTTTCTATGGATAATAGCAATAATTCAGAAGAAAGAAAAAGCGGCATCAGTGAAGAGCTGATGCACGATACAATAAAAGAACTCAGTAAGCTGCTTATGAAAGCAGGTGATGAAAAATTCGTTTATGATTTTCTTGTCTGCCTGCTTTCCCAGCCGGAATTAAAATCTATTGCCAGCCGCTGGCTTTTGGTAAAAGATATTGATGCCGGTGTAACTCAGCGTGAAATCGCAAAAAAATACGGAATGTCATTGTGTAAAATCACCCGTGGTTCAAAAGAATTGAATAAACCGGACAGTGCATTCAGAAAAATGCTTGAATTATTAAAAAATATGTAAATCCTCAATCATTTTTCCCCGATAAACTAGAATAGAAAAGTATAATTAGGTTGTGAGGCTAAAAAAATGCCTTGCTCAGGTGTTTATAGGGGAAAATATGAATAATAAAAAATTTTTACTTGCGTTTACAATTGCTACAGCCTGCATTTTAAGCAGCTGTAATTCAACAAAGACTCCCGCAAAATTAACTCCTCTCGAACTGATGAATCAGAACCGGTATGAAGAAGCAATGGCCGGCTTTATTTGGGAAGCAGACATAAATGCAATAGATGAAAATGGAAATACTGTACTTCATCTTGCTGCAAGGGCTAACAAAGCAGATCTGGTTACTTTCTTTCTTATAAAAGGTGCCGATCCTGAATTAAAGAATTATGATAGCGATACACCTTTGCATCTTGCTATCAAGTACGGAGCTATGGAAGCTGCTCAGGCTATTGTTCAGCTGAACGCAAACTGTCTTTTTTCAAGAGACCGGGATAATACCACCGCTTTAGACCTTGGTTTGTCTACAGATGATTTTTACTACGACGCATTTATTACAACAAAGGCAGGCGAAGTTCGTGATACCGAAGGTCAGACAATCGTACATTACTTTGTAAAAACTAAAAATCTTGAAGGAATCAGATATTGTGTAAAAAAGGAGCTTCCTCTTTCTGTAAAAGATAACTCAGGCCTTACTCCTCTTGATGTTGCATTCAAAAATCTTGATGATTTGAACTCTGTAGAAATTGCTGCAGAACTTGTTATGGGTGGAGCAGATGAAGTTGATACAGAATATGATTATTTCCAGCAGGCAATTAGTGCTCGTAATGTAAATATCAGATATGATGATGGACAGACTTGTTTACATATCGCTTCTATTATGGGGCATCCTTATATTGCAGAATACCTTTTGGAAAATGGAGCCGACACAACTGTTCAGGATAGTTCAGGTGCAACTCCGCTGCATGAAGCAGTCCGCTATGGAAATGTAGAGATTGTAAGACTTCTCCTTAACTGTAATGCCGACCCTGATGCTCGCGACAACCTTGGAAAAACTCCAATCATGCTCATTATGCCGCGTGAAAAAACAGAAGAAGTATACAATCTTCTTGTCAGATATCGTGCAGACCTTAATCAAAAAGATATGTATGGAGATACAGTTCTTCATACAGCAGCCATGTTGAATATTTCAGCAGATACAATAAGTGTCCTGGTAAATAACGGAGCAGATGTAAATGCCCGTAACAAAGAGGGTGTAACTCCTCTGGAAATTGCAATTCAAAAGGGTGATGTACAAACTGCCCGTCTTCTTTCTGCCCGCGGATCAAATATTCATACTCAGGATACCCACGGACAGTCTCCGTTGACACTGGCACTTGCCTCAGAAACAGAAATGACCGAGGCCGTTATAAACAGTGTGAATGTCCTTTCTCAGGATTCAGATGGAAATACACCTCTGCACATTGCAATTATTACAGACGCAAGCCTTTCTAAAATACAGTATATAATCAGCCTGATGGACGATGTAAACACAAGAAACCGAAACGGTAATTCGGCTCTCTTCCTGGCTACACTTAAAAACCGTCAGAAAGTAGGGGAGATGCTGCTTGCAAAAAATGCTGATATCTTCTCTGCAAATACAAATAATAATTCTCCTTTGAGACTTGCCCTGCGCTATGGTGGTACCGTCCAGGAATGGATTATTACTTCAAAGAGCATTAATGCCAAAGACGGAAGCGGAAATTCTGTTTTGCACTATGCGGCAGAATGGCAATATTCTAAGGCAATAGATAACCTGCTTGCAAAGGGCGCCGATGTTCACGCAAAAAATGCCAATGGAGAAACGCCTTTGTTTAGTGCAGCCAAAACCGATAATGCAGAAATTATTCAGCAGATTGTAAACGGTGGGGCTGATATAAACGCGCGTGATAATCTTGGAAGTTCGGCCCTGCATATGGCAGTTCGCTGGGATGCAACAAATTCTGTACGCAAACTTATTTCTTTAGGATTGAATGTAAACGTTCAAAACAGTTCTGGAAAATCTCCGCTTTCAGATGCGGTGGTGGCCGGAAAACATGAAATTGCAAGAATGCTTCTGCAAAATGGAGCTGATGTAAACTCAAGCGATACAAACGGAGTAACTCCGCTTATGGATGCTATCCGTGCAAATAGTCCGGAAACAGTGGCTCTTCTTCTTGATTATGGGGCAAATCCTAATATGCAGGAAGTAAACGGTCAGAATGCATATCACGAAGCTGCCTATATGGGTGATATAAACGTAATTAGAATGGTGCGAAGTGCAGGCGGAAATCCAATGTCCCGCGATCGTTCAGGAAAAACACCATTCTCTATTTCGTTAAAGAAAGATGAACAGGTTATAAGAGAAATTCTTGGTGATTCATACACAATAACAGATAGTGATGGAAATACACCATTGCACGTAGTAGTTACTTCAAAAGCACCTTTAAAAATATTGAAAATGCTGATTGATGAAGGTTACCCGCTTGATACCCGTAATGCAAAGGGATATACACCGCTTGCTTATGCAATTGAAGTTGAGGATATGAATGCAGCTGTTATTCTCCTGGAAAATGGTGCTAATCCATTCCAGATGATAGACAAGAAGGGAAGAAACGGAGTAACAATTGCCTTGGAAAAAGGAAACCTTGAACTTATAGGCAATATTGTAAAATATGCCGGCAGAATGACTGACGTCCAGGGAAATACTATTCTTCATTACGCTGCCCGTTTAAGTAATGAAGCAACCATGCAGAAATTACTTGCATTCGGCTTAGATAAGAGTGTAAAGAATGTTTCTGGAGAAACTCCATATACAATAGCCAGCCGCTGGAGAAGAACTAATATTGCTAATATGCTTAAATAGTTTTTAAGCAGTTATAGAGGGTGGAATGAATGCCGCTTTTTCTGGAAGGAAAAGCGGCATTTTTTTTTTATTAAATGTGTAAAAAATATGTTTGAAAAAAAATAAAAAAAAAGTGAAAAATTTTTAAAAAAAAGCATTTTAGGTGTTGACACTTTTTCTGATAGAGTATATATTCTCTATCACCGTCGCAACACTGAGTTGCGACAAACAATAAAAAGTTCTTAGACAACACAGG
>JAGAZB010000024.1 GCA_017940255.1 Treponema sp. | reverse complement strand
CCGCCGTTTTCAAGGGAATAATCATAGCTCCAGCCGTACAGTTCATGCTTTCCTTTGAGTGCATCATTTTCTTTGTGGGCCTTAAAATATGAATCGAGTTTTTCCGAAGCGGCTTTTTCAGCTTTTGCGCGGGCTTCTTCAAGTGACTGGATTTCATCTGTAACACGAACATGCGCGCAGGCAGAAAATGTCCTGTCGATAAAGTCAGCATATACGCCTTCGGAATTCTTGCGCCTGATTTTCATTTCGCTCACCTGCACTTCTTCCGTATACCAGGAAGGCTTTCCGTCCGCAAAGATATTCGCACACAAAGATGCGAGCAATGTGATTACTGCAATCGTTTTTTTCATTTTTCTGCTCCTAGATATTTTTTAGCGGCCTGTTCTAATTTGAAGTGCTTTTTTTTCTTCAAAATAGAATCTGAAAGCCTGTTTTCTTTTATAAAATCCTTCGCGTCCAAAAGAAATGCAAGGCGTAGCTCTCTATATTCATTTTCTGATTGGCAAGGACTTATCACCTATAAATTCATAGAATAAGCGGGCTGTTGTCAAGGGAAAATATTTTACTGTTACTCCAGATATCCGCCGAAGCACCAGCCACATGTTCCTGCTTTCAAAGAGTTTCCGTCACGGTCAGTTCCGTTTACAATCTGAACTTTAACCCAAAAACTGTAAATATCTTCAATGACTTCAGGCTCACCAGTTTCCAATATTTTTACCAAAGAACCTTCTTTAATTGTTGTAATTACCTCACTTCCAAGATTATCATTTTTTCTAAGCCGTAAATTTTCTTTTATTTTCTTTGTTTTGCCGGCTTTGATTTCTGAGCGGTTATCAAAAAGTTTCACATCATCAAAAACCACAGAATAATCATAATAATCCCACCAGCGACGGTTACTAAGTTTTTCACGCTCTTCACTTGTCAAATACGAAAAAGTCTGTTTTCGAACAGCCTTCCAGAATTCATCTTCCTTAGATTTAAGCACTTTTGAATCATTCAAATTTGGATCAGGATAATCATCATATTTATAAACTGAGAAAGAATTTTCCGGAACAAAAACCCAGTAATACGGATAAGGACTAGGAGTTAAATTATCGGCAAGTACATACCACGAACCTTTTACACCACTTCCATTCACCTTATTTTTTATTACACCAAAAGCCCGCTTCGTCATTCCCGGGAAAACCACATAATTATTCGGCAGTTTGGCATCACCAATTACATCATTCGAAATAAATAAATCTGCTGAAAAGTTTGGAGCAGTATATCTTTTTGCCGAATTTTTCAAAACAATTCGTTCGGAATATTTTATGCATTTCTGACCGTCGCACAAAACTTCTTCGCCATCTTTAACTTCTCCACCTTCAAGCGTATCCCGTGGTGTTTCCAGTCTATAACGATAATTAACGTTCGGGATTTGTCCAAAATCTAGAAGAGTTCCATCATACTCTTTTTTTTCAGTAGCGACATCGGAATATTCCTTAATACGGATAAAATGAATTTTATTTCCATTAATCTGTGCAATTCCACTTTCCCAGTAATCGCCGCAATCGCCTCCGTTAGAATATTCATACTCCAGCACATCATCTTTTAAACTAAATCTCATCGATGAAGAATCAAGAGTATAATCTTTTGAAAAAGTATATTTCAATAAAATATCAGCAGTCTGTTCTGTCGTCTGCGAAAAAAGTCCAGATACTGAAAAAACTAAAAATATCGTAAACAAAATAAATTTCATAATTTTTTTCATCTTTTGTGTCTCCTTGTCAGCATTATACACACGAACAATGCAAGAATCAGAAGCGGGAGAATGCCAAAATTCAGCGCGATAGTGACTTTTCTTGCTGAATTGAACTGGGAGGCATCCGTGATTTTATACAATGCCGTGATTGGGGCGGATTTTTGCATGAGAGCGGAAAGTTCCTCTTCTCCACGGAGATTCAGAAGTTCCTTTGTAAGATAGTCGTAGTTTCTTAAGTCGCCCGTGCTTTCGCCTGAAATGAAGCCTGTCATGAGACTTGAGACGAAAAACTGGTCTGAGACGAGCGAGATATTTCCTTTTTTGGCCGCCACTACGAACTGCCCTGTCTGAGAATCACTTTGAGAAGCGGTTTTGGGGAGCGTGAAAGGATTTGTGAGGAATAAATTTTCGCTTGCGTTTTGAGCGGGCTTTTGAAGCCAGGCAAGATTGGTCGTGAACAAAAGAGGCTCGGCATCATTGTAAAGAGAGAGTGGACTTGCCCAGAAGACTGTCGCACCCTGCTTCGCTTCTTTTTGATTCTGCAAGGCCACCCAAAGAGGATAATTGACCGTGGTGTATTCTGCCGTGCTGCCCTCGCCGCTTTGCATTGTGAGCGGATAGCAGGAGATGTCTTCGACAAGTGCATTCTCAAATGCAAAACCTTTTCCGTTCAGGTAGGAAATAAGCAGGTCGTTCTGCGGCTTTGAGATTTTCCATTCGTCTTCGATTGTGGTGTGAAATGGACTTGCCGCAAAAAATGCCTTGCAGCCCTTTTCAATCGCGTTTTCTATAAGAATCGCTTCTTCCTGAGAAAAATCTTTTGTGCCGAAAATGGCGATTTGGTCGCTAGCGGTCAAATTTCTGAGAACTTCGGTGGCCGTAAAGTCATTAAGGACTTCGACCGAAAAACCACGGTTTTCAAGCCAGGCCGGAACATACATGTAAGATTCTTCAATCGTGCGTCCGTTACCGCATAAAAGGTAAACTTTTCTCTCTTTCTGGGTAATAAATTGCTGAACTCGCTGGCTCAAATCATATTCAAGAGTCTGGGTTGAGAGCACAAAGGGAATAATCGAGGACTTTTCGAGATATTGCAGAAGGACAGCCGAATAGACCGTGACGAATTCAGTTTTTGTGCCGTTGTCATGCCTTATTTGCTGGCCCAGAATACCCAAGGCCTTGAGTTTTTCTTCGTCAGCCTTTTCGAGTGTGAGCGTGATATTTTTTTGGCTCGAAGCGTAATCCTGTAAGAATTCTAGTACATCTTCAGTCTGCGGGTAAAGATTTTTAAGCTCATCGGAACGAAAATATGTGATACGAAGGTCACTTTCAAGAGCGGAAAGAAGATTTTTGCTCGTGCGCGAGACCGTGAACTGCTTTTCCCTTGTCAAATCGAATCTGAAATAAAGATTTTTTGAAGAACCCGAAAGGAAAAATAGAATCAGCGTGAAAAGCAGAATCGTGAGCCGGGAAGATTTTTTACCGAGCCGTTTGTATTCAAAATGTGACGAAAGCAAAAGAAGCACGAACGAAGCGGCTATATAATAGAAGAAATTGCGGGAGTCTAAGATTCCCTTTGAGAAGGAATCGAAATGCCAGGCGAAAGAAAAAGCCTTGCAGAAAAATGCGAGAAAAAAGCCTGTCTTCACATAAAGAGGCAGAAGATGAAGAAAATTGACGAGAGCAAGAACGACTGCCGAAAAAATCAGCGGAAGTGCCGGTGAAGAATAAAAAATCGCAAAGAAAAATGCCGAAAGGGTGCTGGCTGAAAATCCGTAGAGGAAAAGCCCAAGAAATCCCGCAAGGCACTGACCAGGCTCCACAGAGCCGAAACGCGAAACAGAAAGGGGAATCGAAATCAGAAGAAGAAGCGGAAGAGAAAAAGCCGTGAAAGAGGCCGTGGCGAGTGCGAAAAATCTTTGGAAAGGCTTGACGGGAATTGAATCGTCGAGAAAAAGACTGCGAAGGCGTAATGTGAGAAGAGGAATCGTGAGGATTGAAATGAGGGGAACAGAATTGAAAAATGGGCGCAAGTCCGTGGAGCCTAGCCCTGCTACGAAAAATTTTGAGCCGAAGAAGAACCTGAAAGCACAGAAAAGAATCGTGAGTAAGGATGAGACATAAAAAAGCGGGTCAATCAGGTATGAAAAAAGCGCGGATTTGTAAAGGGGAAGAAATTTTTTCATTTTTGCTCCCCTACTATATCACTCACGCTGGTGATTTTAAAGAAGGCTTCTTCAAGGCTCTCGCATCCGGCGTTTCTGGCAATTTCCTCTGCACGCCCGGAAGCGGCAAGGCGCCCCTCATGAATGATGTAGAGGCGGTCGCAGAGAGCCTCGACTTCCTGCATGAGATGGGTTGAAAGCAAAATCGTGTGGTCGGCTTTGAGTGACTTTACGAGAGAGCGCATGTTAATGATTTGGGCCGGGTCAAGGCCAGAGGCTGGCTCGTCCAAAACCAAAACGCTTGGGTTATAGATAAGTGCCTGTGCGAAATTGACACGCTGACGCTGGCCTTTGGAGAGAGTTTTTATCTTTTTGGGGAAGATTTCTTTAAGGGAGAGAGATTCAATTAGACGCGGATTAACGCAGATAGACGCAGATGAGTTAATATCGTTGTTTTTTAATCTGCGTTTATCGGCGTGCATCTGCGTCTCAAGTCCATGAAGGCTTGCGACCATGTTCAGATACTCTTCTACTGTGTATTCGCTGGGGAGTTTTGGCTCTTCTTCGACAAAGCCTGTGAGATTCCGAACCTGCTCGGCGTTTTCGCTGGCTTCTATTCCTTCGACAAGGACGCTCCCTCTTGTGGCAAAGTGGCGGGCGGTGACAGCTTTTAAGATTGTGGTTTTGCCCGCTCCGTTAAGGCCAAGAATGCCTGTGATGCAGCCCTTCTCGCAGGTCATGTTTATGTCCGATACTGCGAAGGACGATTTTGAGGAGTAGGATTTGGTGAAGTTTGTTAGTTGGATCATAATGGTAGCCTGTTTTATTTATTTTAGTTTCTTTACATCTTCCAGAAACAAATCGAAATCGCTTTTATAAATCCTGTCCAGAAAAAGAATATTTTAATCTTCTGAGTCTTCATTATCAATTTCAGACCATGGTCTGTGATAAAAAGATTTCCATTCCCAATTTATTGTTCCAATAATATCTTTACTTAAATCTTCTACTAAATTTAAATAATCAGGCTCATATGGCAATGTTGGAATCTTAATAGTTTCATCATAGATTCTTTTTGGTATTCCAATAAAATCATCTTTTTGGAATTCATCACCATAATTCATCTCTTTTTTCACTTTGGCTGAACTAAAAATACCAGCATTCTCTAAATTATTAGTATAACCTTTAGCAAAAGGGTTCCACCAAAGTGTTAGTGTACTTTTGGTTTCTAAGGTTTTTCTCATAGATAAAATATAATAAGAGTCTTCATAATCAAAAAAATCATAAAGAATAAAATTTAATGATATTATATTTTTTTTAATTTCTTCACTAAACAATGTTATATCAGTAAAAAGTTTTAATAATATTGTTGCAGTGTATTTTGTCGTATTGATAAATTCGTAATTTATTATTTTATCATTTTTTAAGAAAGGCTCGATTTCATATATGTCTTGATCTGCACTTTTTTTCTCAATTTGAAGAACATATTGTTTCAATTCAAATTTATCTATTCCCAAATATTTTCTAATAGTTGTAAAATTTTCACTTGTTATTAAAGAATCGATTACAAGTGAATTCATATCTGAAAGTACTGTAAGAAATTCTGAAATTTCTGCTTTTATTTTTGAATAATGTTTTAAATCTAAGTATAAAGCAGTACAATTTTCAGGATTTTGTCCTTCTAGACTTTTTTGAAGTTCAGTATGTTTATTGTTCCAATAATTTAAATATGCAAGTTTTCCTTCCGGTGAAAAAATATTTGCTGTTTTTAATATGATTGGAATAATTCGATCTTTATAATTTTCATCTTTGATAAATTCAAGAACTTCATACATACAGTTTGAAGATTTTAAATAGTCTTCTGAAATAATCATTAAGGCATAATCTGTTTTTCTGATTTGTTTCATAAACTCCTTAATACTTTGTTTGAAATGCAAATCACGTTTATCTCGTTTAATTGTTATAGGAGTATCCTTAAAATAAGATTCAATAGCATCGGCTATAGTTTCATTATTCCAGTTATATGAAAGAAAAATTGTTGTATCCATAATTATATTCCCCAAAGTGCAATAACTTCATCGCCAAGATATTTCTCTCGGTCAATTATTGTCTGTTCATTCCATTCTTTATCTTGATCATAAATTTTTGCAACAAGATCATCTTTAGTAACAGATAAAGAAGAATACTTTATTACACCACTCTTCTTTCCTTGCCCTGTCATTTTCAATTTAAAAGCATTATTACTTATTGCAGCATTTAATCGACCATTCAATAAGGTCATATTTCCAAGAGAATAAACCTTTTCATACCTACGACTTTTGTTATCATCATTTTTTGGAAGAATATTTCCATGTTCATCTACATAGGGAACATTGCTCCAATTAGATTCCCATTTTTGAGGCATGATGTGTTCAAGCTGATAATTAAATTGAAGTGTCTTTGTATCATATTTTGGATCAAGTCTTCTTTTCAGTTCAATCCAGAATAAGATTACATTACCTAATTTATTTGAAACATTAGATGTAATTCCAGCTTTTAATTGCGCTGGCTTAAATTCTTTTATGCGTTTCTGAATTTCTTTACCTGATTTATCATTTATAAAAGTTGTACAATCTTTATTAAAATTCTTAATCGGAGTTTTAGTAATTAGATAGCTCATTACGTATTTTTCAATTTCATTCAATTTTTGAATTATTATAGATTCTTGTCCGGCATAAGTATTAAAAATATAAATAATATACGGATTGAATGTCGAAATATCGTTTTTATCGAGAATGTGCATAACTCTTTGTTCAACAGCTTCAATTTCTGTGTTATTGTATTCGAAGTTTTCTTTACCATTGAAATCAGGAATATGATCCTTATATATATTTGCATATTTTGTAATTTCTTCAATGAAGTCATAAAGCTGTTGTTCTGTGTAGTTTTCAATTTCAGCCTTATACAAATCAGCCAATTGCTGAATCGTATGTTTTTTCTCTAAATCAAAAATACCCTTAATTATTGCAACTGTCTGTAAAAGAAGCTCACTGTTTTGACGCCACAAACGTCCCATAGATTTTTCTGTGTTCCAGTAAGCTACAACAGTATCATCCTTTTCGAAAGTATCTGCCCAAGTCTTTTTGTAATACTTTGCAATCTTTTCAGAATCCAGAGAAAGTTCAATTAATTTCTGATATAATGCATTCTTGATAATATCTGTTGAAGTAAGACGAACTCCAGAACTGTTGATTGTATCAAAAATCTTCTGTTCTTGGTCATTATCATCAAGATCAATTACAACAAGGATTTTGTTGTTTTTATCAAACAAATTATCCCAGAGATCTATTCTTTCATCATTTGAAATACTCGTTAATTGAGTATAGAAATATTTATAACAGCGTTCAATTAACAATCTAGGATCTTCTTCATTTATCTCATCAAGTTTTTTTAGTATTGGAGATTGAATCTCTCCATCAACAACATTCCCCATTACTTCTTCGAATTGTTTTCTATCATTATGCGAATGATTAATTGTAAGCAAATAATCTGAATCAGAAGATTTCAAAGTATAGAATAATGCTTCTGTAGCATCATTTATGAGCTTGGTTCTTTTATTTTCTATTGAGTCATAAAGAGCTTTGATAAGAATACTTAATGTAGTAAGTCGCTGTTGTCCGTCAATAATTGTAGCTTTATCAGCGTCTCCAGTTACTTGTCTTGCTCTTTTTAAAATAACAGAACCTAGAAAATGGCTTCCAGAAGTTTTTAATAAATCTTCCAACAAGTCTTTCCAGTTGTCATCATTCCAAACATAAGCTCTCTGAAAAAACGGTATTTCCAGAATCTGTTCATCACATAAAAATCTTAAAGGCTGTCCGTGTGCTTCCATAAATTAATTTTCTCCAGTTTATTAGCAATTATATATCTAAAAATATATTTCTCCAATTTTTACTTTTATTCATTCATTATGTTATTCCTTCAGCAAATCCATTAACCCGATATTTATAAATAGATTATCTTTACCAACTTTCACGCATTTTAAGATTCCAATATCTTCCAGCTGATGCAGATATCGAGAGGCCGCTTTTCGTTCTACCCCAAGAAGTTTCACTATAAACTCAATTTTACAATATGGATTTTCAAAAAGAGTTTCAACTAATTCTTTTGAATAGATTTTTGGAGTTAGAGTTTTGACTTTTTCTATTGTGCTGTCCAAAAGCTTTTTAATTGCTTTGACTTTCTGGATAGTTTCCCTCGCAGTTTCTTCTATACCTTTGAGAATAAAAATAATCCAGTCTTCCCAATTTTCCTCTGTACGAACTTGTTGCAGAAGTTTGTAATATTCATCCTTGTTCCTGATAATGTACGAACTCAAATATAAAATCGGGACATCAAGATGATGCTTCAAAATCAAGTAGAGGATATTTATAATTCTTCCGGTTCGACCGTTTCCGTCGTAAAATGGATGAATGCTTTCAAACTGATAATGAAGAACTGCAAGCTTGGCAAGAGTATCCTCCTGATTATTCAGATATTCCGTAAAGTTTTTCAAGAGATCATAAATTTCTTCTTTTGTCTGAGGTGGAGTGTAAACAATTTCATTAGTTCTATCGTTCACAAGTTTTGTTCCTGGAAGAGTTCTGATTCCGGCGACATTTTGAACAAGAACTTTCTGAATTTGCACAATATCATTAATCGAAATAAAATCATGTTCTTTAAGCTGATTAAAACCTGTGTACAAAGCCTCTCGATAAAACATAACTTCTTTAGTTGCTGAATCAATTTTCTTTACTGTTTCTGCTACAGCCTTATAAAGTTCATCTTTTGTTGTGACAATGTTCTCAATTTCAGAACTGTCTTTTGATTCCTGAAGAACAACTGCATTTATAAGAATTGATTGATTTGGTATAAGATTTGCACAACCTTTTAATTCGGCAAGCATTTTAACAGCTTTGTTTTCAGCTTTGAGAATCTTAATTGTTTCTGTTTTTGAAGAATCAATCGGGAGTTTTTGTAATTCAGTCATATCCCAATTATATATAATTTTGGGATATATTGTAAATACATGTATCAAAAATTAACAAAACTGGTACATGTTCATTTATATCAATATTCAAGGCACACTTTGTTATCTGTTTTCTTTGCCATATCGCTTGATCCTCATCTTTATTATAATGGAAAAAGGGTTTCTTTTGTAATGAGGAGCAAGTGATTATAAGCGGGCGTTGCGGGCGGCGTTTGAGCCCGCAGAGGGGGTAGCGGAAAACTGCAAAGCAGGTTGTAGCGAGGGGGAGACTTCCCCCTTTATCCCCCCTAATCCGAATACGGAATATCGAGAATCATCCTGTCTTTTGTGAGCTCGGCTTTCGGGTAGACTTCCTGAGCCTGCTTCAAAAGCACGTCCAGCTCGCGGTCGGTGTAACGCGGGGAATAGTGAATCATTGCCATGCGGCTTGCATTTGCGTCCCGGGCGATTGTGGCGGCCTGGCGGGCGGTCATGTGCTTTTTTTCTTTGGCCTGGTCCTCGCAGTCGTCGGCGAACATGCCTTCACAAATCAGAAGGTCGCTCCCCTGCACTTCACGCGCGATGCTCGGAAGATATTGGGTGTCGGTCACGAAAGAGAATTTGCGGCCGCTCCGTTTTTCGCCCATCACGTCGCTTGGCTTGACGATTTTTCCGTCGCTCGAAGTGACTTCCTCGCCACGCTGGAGTTTTCCCCACAATGGACCGCGCGGGATTCCAAGTTCCTCGGCT
>JAGAZB010000023.1 GCA_017940255.1 Treponema sp. | reverse complement strand
GTTTCCGTCCTTTGAATTATTGCCCAGTGGCCATAGTGGAGAGGTAATACCCGTTCCCATTCCGAACACGGAAGTCAAGCTCTCTTACGCCGATGATACTGCTCTTTAGCGGGAAAGTAGGTAGCTGCTGGGCTTTTTTTTATTTAAAAACTATTACCATAACTTCCAGTAAACTTGCTAAAGAGCAGCTTCTGCTCTGTGCGGGAAAGTAGCGCAAGAATCGTAGAGTCGTTAAGAAAATTGCGTAAGCAATTTTTAGACTCAACGACACTTGCGTGCTGCTGGGCTTTTTTTATTTTTTTAAATTTTCTGCTACAAATAAACTTACTTACTTTACCGAAGTTCTTCCTGCTTTAGCATTCTCCGATTTTAGGCAAGCTGCTGGGCTTTTTCTTTTAACTCGGGTAACTGCGGGGCGGGGGATAGTGGTGTGGCGGAGGAGAGGGGCGTTACGGGGAGAACAAGCTTTGCTTGGTTTCCCCGTTAGAGGGGGTAGCGGACAAGACCGCAGAGAGCGTAAGCGAACGAGGACTTGGGAGCGAGGGGGAGACTTCCCCCCCCCTTAAATTTATATCACCTATTGCACTATTTTTTCGAATTAGATATAATACCATGTCATATTTATACCTGCCTTATAAATGGAGGAAATTATGGCATACTTTTTTGAAGAACCTTCCCACACATTTGATGAATATCTGTTAATTCCTGGCTACACAGGTCCAGATTGTATTCCTGCTAACGTAAATCTACAGACACCAGTTGTACGTTATAATAAGAAAGCTGGTGAAAAATGTCCGCTTACAATGAATATTCCAATGACATCTGCTGTTATGCAGGCTGTTTCGGACGATAAACTTGCAGTTGCACTTGCAAAAGAGGGTGGAATTTCCTTTATATTCGGTTCACAGACAATAGAAAATCAGGCTGCAATGGTAGCCCGCGTTAAGGCTTACAAGGCAGGCTTTGTTTCTTCTGATACAAATATCCGTCCAGATCAGACAATTACAGAACTGGTTGCTGCAATTGAAAAAACTGGTCATTCTACAGTTGCTGTTACTGAGGATGGTACAGAAAACGGTAAACTGGTTGGTATTATTACAGACCGCGACTTTCGCATTTCTCATTGTGCACCAGATGCTAAGGTTTCTGATTATATGACTCCTCTTAGTTCGCTTGTTATGGCTCAGGAAGGAATTACTCTTGACGAAGCAAATGATATTATCTGGCAGAAAAAAGTAAATCAGCTTCCTGTTGTAGATAAAAATGGACGTCTTTTGAGCTTTGTTTTCCGTAAGGATGCTGCAAGCCACGAAGAACATCCAAATGAACTTTTGGACAGCCAGAAACGCTATATCGTAGGTGCAGGAATTAACACCCGCGACTATATGGACCGCGTTCCAGCTCTTCTTGAAGCTGGAGTTGATGTAATGACTCTTGATTCATCTGAAGGATTTACTGAATGGCAGCGCCGTGCTTTGCAGGATATTCATGGAAAATGGCCTAATGCAAAGGTTGGGGCTGGTAATGTTGTTGATGCTGATGGCTTTAACTTCCTTGCAGACGCTGGTGCCGACTTTGTAAAAATTGGTATTGGTGGTGGTTCTATCTGTATTACCCGTGAACAGAAGGGTATTGGCCGTGGTCAGGCTACTGCTACAATTGAAGTTGCAAAGGCTCGCGACGCTTACTACGAAAAAACTGGTATTTATATTCCAATCTGTTCTGATGGTGGTATTGTTTATGATCACCATGTAACTCTTGCTCTTGCAATGGGTGCTGACTTTGTAATGCTTGGACGCTATTTTGCCCGCTTTGATGAATCTCCTACAAACAAGCTTATTGTTAATGGAAATTATGTTAAGGAATACTGGGGTGAAGGTTCTAACCGTGCCCGCAACTGGCAGCGCTATGACCTTGGTGGAAAGAAAGGTATGGCTTTTGAAGAGGGCGTAGACTCTTACGTTCCTTATGCCGGAAGCCTGCACGACAACGTAACTCTTACAACAAGTAAGGTTATTCACGCTATGTGTAACTGCGGTGTTACAAACATTCCTGACTTGCAGAAAAATGCAAAGATTACTCTTGTAAGTGCTGCTTCTCTTCGCGAGGGTGGCGCTCATGATGTAATTGTAAAGAATACTGTAAAGGCTAATTAAGCCTATAATCGAAAAAATGGCTCAGGCGGCGAGACTATACGAGCCGCAAATATTGTCTAATTATGGTGAGTTTACACTTTGTTGTGGCTCGCCTTTTTTTTTGCTATAATAAAAAATATGAAAGACGACATGATTGTAATTCGCGGGGCGAGAGAACATAACTTAAAGAATATTGACGTAACTTTTCCGCGCAATAAGCTGGTGGTGATTTCCGGTTTGAGCGGCTCGGGTAAGAGTTCGCTTGCTTTTGATACGCTTTTTGCCGAAGGACAGCGCCGCTATATGGAAAGTCTTTCTAGTTATGCAAGGCAGTTTTTGGGCCGCATGGATAAGCCTGATGTTGATTTGATTGAAGGGCTTTCTCCGGCTATTTCTATTGAACAAAAATCGACAAATAAAAATCCTCGTTCTACTGTGGGAACTATCACTGAAATTTATGATTATTACCGTCTGCTTTATGCCCGATGTGGTCATGCTCATTGTCCTAACTGCGGTCGGGAAATCCGCGAGCAGTCTGTGGATCAGATTATTGATTCTGTGATGGCCTGGGACCAGGGGACTAAGATTCAGATTCTGGCTCCTGTTATTCGCGGGAAAAAGGGGGAGCATCAGAAGATTATTGATGATGCTAAGGCTTCTGGTTTTATTCGTGCCCGGATTGACGGGGTTATGGCGGAGCTGGAAGATTCTATTAAGCTTGATAAGCAGAAAAAGCATACTATAGAAATTGTTGTTGACCGCATTGTTTTGAATGAGGATGTCAGGAGTCGTCTTGCGGATTCTATTGAAATTGCCCTTAAAAACGCTAACGGCATTGTAATTGTTACCCGACGTGTGGGCGATAAGGATGAGGAGGTGTTCTTTAGTCAGAAGAATGCCTGCCCTGACTGTGGTATTTCTATTCCTGATTTGCAGCCGCGGCTTTTTTCTTTTAATAATCCTTTTGGGGCCTGCCCGGAATGTACGGGTCTTGGCGAAAAAATGGAGTGGGATTTTAACAAGATTTTGCCGGACCGTTCGCTTTCTTTTAACGAGAGAGCTTTTCCTTTTTTTAACCCGGAGAGTGAATGGAACCATTCTATGTTCCAGGCGGTGGCTGAGGCTGAAGGTTTTTCTTTGGACACTCCTATTAGCAGGCTTTCGGCTGAGCAGTTTGATTATCTATGGAACGGGGACCCGGAGCGCAAGATTCACTGGGTTTACAAAAAGCAGAGCGGGGAAGGCTACAGCGAGTATAACAGGCCGTGGCCTGGAGTTTTGAATGAAATGAAGAGGCGCTATGCTGAGGCCTGGGGTGACGCGCAGAGAACTAATATAGAAGAAAAGTTTATGCGTGTTGGCCACTGTTCCTGCTGTAACGGGCAGCGGCTACGTAAGGAAGCGCTTGGCGTTACTGTGGGCGGTAAAAATATCTGGGAGCTTTGCTGTCTTTCTGTTGCTGATTCTATTGAGTTTTTTGATAAGCTGGAGCTGACTGAAAACGAGCAGAAAATTGCGGCTCAGGTTATGAAGGAAATTAGGGCCCGTCTGCGCTTTTTGCGGGATGTAGGACTGGACTATCTTACTATGGAGCGGGCGGCTGAAACCTTGAGTGGTGGTGAAGCCCAGCGCATCAGGCTTGCTACACAGATTGGTTCTGCTTTGTGCGGGGTTATGTACATTCTGGATGAGCCTAGTATTGGGCTTCATCAGCGGGATAATCAGAGGCTTATTGATACTTTGATTAGTCTTCGCGATAACGGGAACTCTGTAATTGTTGTTGAGCATGATGAGCAGACTCTGCGCACGGCTGACTATCTGATTGATATTGGGCCTGGGGCTGGGGTGAACGGCGGGCGTGTTGTTGCGGCTGGTACTCCGGCGGAGGTTGCTAAGGTGCCTGAAAGCCTTACGGGGCAGTACCTGGCGGGCACTTTGCGCATGGAAATCCCAAGCGAGCGGCGGGCTGGTAACGGACACTTTATAGCTCTTTCTGGTGTGCGGGAGCATAATCTTAAAAACGTTAGTATTCAGATTCCTCTGGGAACCTTTACCTGCATTACTGGTGTAAGCGGTTCGGGTAAGTCTACCCTTATGAGTGATGTTTTGTACCCGGCTTTGAGTAACCGGGTTATGCGCACAAATTATGATGTGGGCGAGTGCGATAGTGTAGAGGGTGCTGAGTTTATTGATAAGGTGATTAACATTGACCAGAGCCCTATTGGCCGTTCACCTCGTTCGAATCCGGCTACTTATATTGGCGTTTTTGATTCTATTCGCGACTTGTTTGCCTCTCTTCCTGAATCTAAGGCCCGCGGTTATCAGAAGGGGCGTTTTAGCTTTAATGTTAAGGGTGGCCGCTGCGAGGCTTGTCAGGGGGCTGGTGAAAACGTAATCGAGATGAACTTTTTGCCTGATGTTTATGTTCAGTGCGAGGTCTGCGGCGGTAAGCGCTTTAATAAGGAAACTCTTGAAGTAACCTATAAAGGAAAGTCCATCAACGACGTACTCAATATGTCTATTGACGAGGCCTGCGACTTTTTTGCTTCGATTCCTCATATAGCTCGCAAGCTGGAAACTATGAAGTCTGTTGGACTTGGTTATATTCAGCTGGGGCAGAATGCTCTTACTTTAAGTGGCGGTGAAGCCCAGCGTGTAAAGCTTGCCAACGAGCTTGCCCGTGTTTCTACCGGCAAGACTTTATATATTATGGATGAACCTACAACCGGGCTTCACTTTGCAGATGTTAAGCAGCTGATGACTGTAATTCAGAGGCTGGTTGACCAGGGCAACACGGTTGTTATGATTGAACACAATCTTGACGTAATCTGCCAGGCTGATTATCTGATTGACCTGGGGCCAGAAGGCGGTTTCCGCGGTGGTAATATTATTGCGACCGGCACTCCGGAAGAGCTTGCAAATGTGGCAGAAAGCTATACGGGGCAGTTTGTGAAAACTACTCTTGAGGAGAGTAAGAAAAAGTAACTTTGACCGAAGTAATTTTAGTAGAAGTAACTTTGGCCGAAGTTTGTGATTTTTTATATGATGAAAAAAAAGTTTGTTCTGATAATTACGTTATTACTCCTTTGTGTGCCTCTGTTTGCAGTTCCTTCAGAGCTTGTGACTACTATCACTATAAAAAATGCGCGTGAAACTTCTTATAAAAAAAGTGAAGAAACTGGAAATGACACAATTGTTCTGGAAGGTTCTGTTGAAATTGTTGTAGAAAAGGAAGATTCCAAATCTACGATAAAGGCTGACCGGGTTATTTATGATAGAAAAACAGAGATGCTTTATGCTGAGGGAAATGTGGAAATCATCTCTGAAACTTCTTCTTCTGATAAAGAAACAACAACGGCTTCTTCTGTTTTGCTGAATACTTCAACACTGGAAGGGGTGTTTGATGGAGGTCGTGTAGTTCAGTCTGAATCTTCTACAATGAACCTGCCGAGTGATTCTACACTTATTGTTTTTTCAGACTTATTTGGAAAAGGGGAGCATAATGTTTTTTCTTTTAAAAACTCAAGTCTGACCTTCTGTGATGAAGAGGACCCTCACTGGCATATTGACGCAACCCGAACCTGGCTGCTTCCTGGCGGCGAGCTTGCAATGTTTAATGCCCTGCTTTATGTAGGCTATGTTCCGGTATTATATCTTCCGGCCTTTTATTATCCAAAGGATGAACTTGTTTTTAATCCGGTATTTGCCTACAGCCGCCGCGAAGGTTATTCTGTTCAGACAACTACATATCTTTATGGAAGAAAACCTCTTTCTGCGTCTTCATCATCATCTTCTTCTTCAAGTTCTTCATCTGGTTCTTTTTCGTCTCTTTCTAACTTTTTAAAGCCGAGCGTGCTTAAACAACAGAAGCTTGAAGGGCTTGTTTTGCATAATCTGGACGATAATTACACAGGTGATACTACAAATTATGTAAAACTTATGGCTGACTGGTACGCAAACCTTGGTTATATGACTGGTTTGGATGCCTATTTTAAGCCTTCTAATACTTACGTTACAAAGCTTGCCTTAAACGCTTATCTGGGCTTTAGTAATACGATTTTTTATCATTCTGATGGTCTTTATTATCCTTTTTCTTCTACCGGGGTAAGTTATAAGGATTATTCACATTTTATGGGGCTGGATCTTCCTTTCCGTTATGGTGCTGGTTTTGAATTTGAACTTTCCAAGCCTTTTAAAATTTCTCTTTCGCTGCCAATTTATTCGGATCCCTTTTTTGCTTATGATTTTAAGAACAATCGCAGCGAATACATGGACTGGATTTCTTTTTTACTGGATGATACTAGTGATGACACTGTTTCTGTTTCGGAAGTTTCTTCTCTAACATGGCAGTTATCCAGCTCTTACAGTCCTTCTTTGCCTTCGTTTTTGAAGCCTTATCTTAATTCTCTTTCATTTTCTTTGACTTCTACTGTTAATATTTCTTCTATGACGGCTTCTTATTCTTCTATGACTTATGAAGATGATGAAGATACTGCATTTGAATGGAAAATTAACTCTCCTGAGCGTAAGTTTTACTATCCTTCTTTGGTTACTCCTGCAAATATTTCGCTTTCTATTGGCGGAAGTCTTTTTACATGGCCTTTGAAATCTTATGTAACAAAGAATTCTACAAATTATGTTGCTCAGTTTTCCAAACCTGATGATTTGAAGACTGAAAAAGAACTTGAAAATGACAGGAAGGCAGCCGAGGAGGCTGAAAAGAAGGCTCGCGAAAAAGCTGAGGCTGAGGGAGAGGACTCGGGCGATGAAGCTGGGGCGGCTGACGCTCTAGCTGAAGGCGACGGTGACGCTGAGATTGACGGCGACGGCGAGAATGAGGAAATTGCAGAAGAAGACAAAAAAGAGGAAGATGATACCTTTAACTTCTTCCTTCCTAGTCTTGATTTTTCAAGTGCAAAAGAGACTCTGGCTGATGGCGTTACCTATGACCTTTCTTATTCTGCAAGCATGAATTATTCCAGCCAGATTGCTTATGCTTCATCAACTTTAACTTCATCTGATGATTTTGAGTGGGAAAACTATCGTTCTATAATGTATACATTAAAGACTCCAGTTTCACTTTCTAGTAAATTTAACTATGGCGGTTCTTTCTTTTCTGTCTTGAATCAGGTGTCTTATAATCCTGTTTATCAGAAGCATACTTTTATTTCTCTTGATGAAAGTATAGGAGGATATACAGAATCTGCGGCAGACAGTCTTATTCTTGCGGACTATAAGGCAGAGTCTCAGGATGTTACTAACTCAAATACAATCACCTTTAAGCCGTTTACTTTCTGGGATATGTTCAGTGATACCTCTTTTTCATGGAATTCAAACATAAAACTTTACAGACATGAATTTACCGGGGATGCAGAAAATCCTGAGTGGGAAGATTACACTGTAGATTGGGAAGATGATGATTGTATAACTGTTAACTCGTTTACCGGGGTTTTGGGAATCTCTGAATATGAAAATAAATTCAAACAGAATATTACCCTTACCGCGGTAATGCCCCCTCTCTTAAGACAATACACCGCCGCCTTAAATCTAACTTTCCCGTATGTTACCTCATCGATAAGCACCGGTTACCAGGAAACAACTCACGACGATGTGGATGAGGATGAAAAATGGAAGAAGAGTCCTTTGAGCCAGAGCCTTACAGTTTCACTGCCTCTGTCTTTAATCAACCCGGATTTTACTTCTACAATAAAGCTTTCCGAATCTTATACATATAACCTGGAAGATGAAAACCACGACAGTCTTAAGCTTTCGGCTTCCTGGGCTTCTCTGCAGCTTGCTTATGTAATGAGCTATACTTACGGATACGATTTTGACGATGGCTGGATTGCCCGAACAGAAAAGGAATTCTTACCTTATTCTCTTTCTTTCTCTTATTCGCCTTCTACAAAAACATTTTACAGATGGTCTAACAGAATTTCTGTTGCGCCTGGTTTAAGCACAAGTATTGTTGCAGATCTTCTGCGTCCGACAAACTCTTACTTTTTATTCTCTCCATCTATAACCTTTAAAATTGCAAAATTCCTGGATGTAACATTTTCTTCAACTTCAAGAAACTCTGTTCTTTACTGGTATTTCCAGAATAACGAAGGAGACTTCTACAGTGAATGGGGCGGTTTCCCGGGAAATATATTTAAGGATTTGATAGATTCTTTCCGTTTTGACAGCGATGCAATTCGTGAAGCTTCGGGCTTTAAGTTAAAGTCTTTGAATATGACGGTCTCTCATAATCTTCACGACTGGTCATTTAATATGACGTTGAAGGTTGAACCTCGTCTGGTAACGGAAGATGGTGTTAAGCGCTATGACTTTAATCCTTATATGACAATTGGCGTTGTATGGAATCCTGTTGATGGAATTAATACAACAATTGTAGATGAATACGGCGAGTGGTCCCTGGAGTAAGCCTAAAATCGAAAGAATGGCTCAAGCTGCGAGACTTGCGAGCAGCCTAAAGATTGACATTTAGCACTTGATATTTGATAATATATGTGAGGCTTAGTTGGACGAATATACAATAATAGTTCCAGACAACGATGTGCTGTCTTGCATTTGCGGAACTAATGATAAAAATTTACAACTCATAGAAGATCATCTTGGTGTTCCTGTTTTTACTCGCGGAAATGAAATTTCTGTAGAAAATGCAGCTCCAGAAATTTGTCAGAAATTCCAGTTTATTGTAGACCGGATTATTGATGAAATTAAAGCTGGCGGCCGTGATAGTGAAGATGTAATTCACACTGTTTTAAATACAAAAAAATCTCCTTCTTCAGAAGAAGTGGTAATCATGGTGCCTGGTGCTGTCCGCCGTATTTATCCCCGTACCCAGAATCAGGCCGAATATATTGCAATACTGCAGCAAAAAGATATTGTTTTTTGCACAGGTTCTGCTGGTAGCGGAAAAACTTTTCTGGCAGTTGCAGAAGCTTTACGTTTAATTCTTTCTCACAAAAAAAATAAATTTATTATTACGCGGCCGGTAGTAGAAGCGGGCGAAAATCTTGGTTTTTTGCCGGGAAATCTGGAAGATAAAATTGACCCATACCTTAGACCTCTGCGCGATGCAATGGAATCAATTTTGCCGGTTGAAGCTGTAAAAAGGCTTTTTGATGCGGGGATAATTGAAGTGGCTCCGCTTGCTTATATGAGGGGGCGGACTTTAAATAACTGTGTGGTTATTCTTGATGAGGCACAAAATGCCACTTATGCTCAGATAAAAATGTTCCTTACCCGAATGGGTGAAAATTCCAAGATGTTTATAACAGGAGACCCAACTCAAATAGATTTGCCTAAAAAAACTACATCTGGACTTATGAATTCAATTGGAATATTATATAAGATAGAAGATATCGGTTTTATGGAGCTTACTTCGGAAGACGTTGTAAGAAACGGCTTGGTGAAAAAAATAGTAAGGGCTTATGAAAATGAAAAAGAACAATTCTAGGAAAGAAAACGAAAAAGGTGCTCTTGCACTTGCCTTTGAATCAATAGGAAGTTATGTAAAAGCGAAATATCAGTTTCTGCTGCTTATGCTTGCAGGTGTACTGATTGTTTCTGCTCTCTGCTTTATAAAAGTTAGTACAGCTCAGAGTATTGCATCATTTTCTATTTCTGATTTTGAAATTGGACAGATTGCAGACAGAACAATTGTAGCAGACCGCACACTTTCTCCTGATGATTTTGATCCTGTTTCTATTCAGAAGGGTGAAAAAATTATAAAAAAGGGTTTTGCAATTACAGAAGACGCTTATGCAAAATTGAAGAAGATGGCAACATCTCCTGTTTATATTGATTACAGGGCTTTTGCAAATAATGAGCTTTTTATTCTTTTAATTGCCCTTATGTGGTACCTTCTCTATACTTTCGTTCCGGTAAAGAGAAATACTTTGTTTAGGGAACATCTTTTAAATGTAATTTTCTTTGTGCTGGTCTATGCAATGACGGCTTTCCTTGGAAAATTTTCTATTTTCTCCAGTCCCTATTCAGTTTGTATTGTAATTCCTTCTGCTCTGGTAATTATGCTGGTAACAATTTTGTACGGTAATTTTTCTGCGGAATTGTTTTCCTTCATTTTGTCTTTTGGAGTCTTAAATGCAAGCGGCTGGCAGATTCCAACCTTTATTTTTACCTTGGCAATCTGTTTATTTTCTTCTGTTCTTGTAAGAAAAATTGAACGACGTCTTGATTTGGTTTTTGCTTCATTAATTTTAGCCCTGCTCGAAATTGTCTTACTTATGCTTATTATGGTTATCTTTAATGAAACCTTCACTGATCTTCCAAAATTGCTTATTGGAATTGCCATTAATGGTTTCCTTTCTGGAATTTTAACACTGGGCTTCCTTACACCTTTGGAAATTATTTTGAATACGGCTTCTGTTTTCCGTCTTATGGACTTAAGTGACTTGAACACTCCACTTATGCGAAAAATGCTGGTTAGTGCAGGGGGAACTTATAATCATTCTATGATGGTTGCTCAGCTTGCAGAAAATGCCTGCCGTTCAATTGGAGCAAATGCCCTTATTGCCCGCGTGGGTGCTTATTATCATGATATTGGAAAAATTGAGCAGCCGGAATATTTTGTTGAAAATCAAAAAGGTCAGAATAAACACGATGCAATTTCACCAACCCTTTCGGCATCTGTAATAAAGAGTCATGTGCGAAAAGGTGTAGAAAAAGCTCACCAGATGCATTTGCCTCAGGTAATTATTGATATTATTGCAGAACACCATGGAAATTCTGTAATTGCATATTTTTATAATGAAGCAAAAGAAAAAGACCCGAGCCTTTCGCCGGAAGATTTTTCTTATCCGGGACCGGCTCCTACCAGCCGCGAATCTGCAGTGGTAATGCTTGCCGATACTGTAGAAGCGGCCTGCCACACTTTGGAAAGCCCTTCGGTTCCTCGTCTTGAAAAGTTTATTACTCAGCTTGTAAGTGGAAAAGTTGAACATAATCAGCTGGATAATTGTGGTCTTACCTTCCGCGATGTTTCTAAAATAAAAGAGGCATTTGTACAGGTTCTGGCCGGTTATTATCACACAAGAATTGAATATCCTGACCAGAAAGACCCTTCTGAAATAAAAGGTCCAGAATCAAAAAATTCTGAACAAAAAAACAGCGAAACGGAGAAAAAAGATGGCAAATAGAATTTTAATCAGCATGTATGACGAAATGGAGGCTCCTGCCTGGTTTGATAATGTTGAAGCTTTTGTTCAGACTGCAATGAAAGCTCTTAAACTTGACGGAGAAGAGATTTCTATTCTGCTTTGTAATGATGAATACATCCGCGAGTTAAATAAATCTTACCGCCAGATAGACAGCGCAACCGATGTTCTTTCTTTTGAAAATGATGAAGAATACGAAGATGAGGAAGGCAAGTGGAAGTGCGTGGGCGATATTGCAATCAGTCTGGATACTCTTCCTGTAAATGCCGATTATTTTGAAGTTGATGCCGACAGTGAATTAAAACGTCTGCTGGTTCATGGGATTTTGCACCTTAATGGATATGACCATGGCGAAGAACATATTGAAAAGGGCCTTGAACCAGAATGCGAAATGCTTAAGCTTCAGGAAAAAACTCTTGCAGAATTAAAGGATGAAAAAATTATAAAATGAGCCTTTTTAAGAAAAAAAAGAAAACTACTTCGGCCGAAGAAATAGATATTGCCCAAGAGCAGATTCTTAATGAAGAAAAAAAAGACATGATTCAGGGGGTAGAAGACCTTTCTAAAACTTCTGTAAAGGAAGTTATGGTTCCCCGAATCGATATAGATTTTATTGCTTCAGACATAACTCAGGAAGAATTGTTCGCCAGCATTTTGAACAGCGGTCATTCCCGTCTTCCGGTTTATACAGATTCAATTGATAATGTAATTGGTGTGCTTTATGTAAAGGATATCATAAAGTGCATGGCAGAAAAAAAAGAAATTGATTTGCAGAAAATTGTCCGCAAGGCATACTTTGTTCCAGAAACCAAGCGAATTGATACACTTTTGCGTGAATTTAAGCGCCGCCATTTGCATATTGCTATTGCAATAGATGAATATGGTGGAATCGCCGGCCTTGTAACCATGGAAGATATTATCGAAGAGATTGTAGGTGATATTCAGGATGAGTTTGATAAGGAACAGGAAGATATTCTGAAAATTAGCGATAATGTCTGGATTTGTGATGCCCGTGTAAATCTTGATGACTTAAATGAAGCTCTGGAAACTCAATTCCCAGATGAAGATTTTGACAGTCTGGGCGGATTTGTATTTGATTTATTTGGCAAAGTGCCTGTAAAATATGAAAAGGCCACCTGGAATAATTTTGATTTTATTATTCAGGATATGGAAGGGCACAGAATTAATTTTGTAAAAGTAATAAAAAATCTAAAGGAAGAAGATTCTGATGAATAAAAAAACTGTCGTTTTCCTTACTTTGCTGCTGGCAGCTTCTCTTATTTATGCACAAAAGGCAAAAACTCCAAAGGAACTGTATAATCAGGCTTTTGAATATGAGTCTGAAGAAAACTGGTATGATGCTTCGCAGTATTATCTTGAAGTTGTAAAGGAAAATCCTGCATATAGCGATGCCTGGTTCCGCCTTTCTAACTGCTGTTACCGGCTTGGGGAATACGATCTGGCTTTTCAATATCTGGAAAATGCAGAACGATACGAAAAATCAAATGCTTCTATTCAGAATATGAAGGGAATGATTCTTCTTTCTCTGGGAAGAATTGAAGATGCAAGTCAGATTTTTAATGAGGTTCTGAAAAAATATCCAAATGACATTGATGCTCATTTTGGTCTGGCTGAAATTGAATTATATGAAGGAAAATATTCGGGCGCGGAATTGCAGTATTCCGAGGCCTTAAAAAGACAATCGGCTAACAGAAAGGCTCTGCTTTCTCTGGCTTTGCTTTGTGCAGAACAGAAGCGTTATGCTCAGTCTGAAAAATACCTGCGTCAGGCTATGCAGTATTATTCAGGTGAAAGTGAAGTTCATTACCTTGCTGCTGTAATTTATAATATGAAGGGTGATTTTGCCAGTGCAGAAAAACACGAGCGAATTGCAGTGGAAATAAAAGGTGATTATGAACCTGCCTATGAATTACTGGCAAATACTCTTTATTCTCAGAAACGTTATTCAGAAGTTATAGATCTTTGTGATTATCTTATCCTTAAGAATAGAAAAAATCAGAGTGCCTGGTATTTAAAAGGTCTTGCTCAGGAAAAGCTTGGCCTTACTTCAGACGCTATTGCAACATGGGCAGCCGGCCTTCAGGCACTTCCTCAGGACGAGCTAATGCGCATGATGCTGGAGCTGAATGTAAGAAACAGCCTGCCTTTTGATGATTCCCGCCGTGCCCAGTGGGCCGCTTACCACATAGAAAATGCCCGCCAGTATGATACCCGCTTTGACAAAGCTGGCAGCACCTATGAATACCAGAGAGCACTGATTCTGGACCCTTCTAATTTAGAAGCAAGACTAGCTTATGCAAATATTCTGGAATTAAACGGAATGCATGAGCTGTATCTGAGCCAGCTGAATTTTATCAAGGCAAACTCGGAAACTGAAATTTCTACAAAGCTTTCTGACACAATCGAAGCATTTTCTTCCTTACTTCAAAATACCCTTGCCAAAAAGTGGAAGGTTGATGCTTTTTATCTGGACAAAATCCGCTGGAACATTGCTGTTTTTTACACAGAAGAAACTTCACTTATGAATCATGCGGAAGCCAACCGCCTGACTGCACTTGCGGCTGGTGATATTTTTTCGGGTGTGGCAATCACTTCGGTAAAAACTCAGGTTACGCCGGTTTCGGGATACGGGGAAGCATTTAAAAATGCCCGCGCAAACGGCTTTGATTATTTTGTAATTATTTCTATGAATGAAGGAAGTGATGATGTTACACTTTCTTCTGTAATGTATTCAGGCCGCACCGGTTCAGAAGTTTCCCGCGACCGTTTTTATGCTACCGGCAATAACCGTTTTTCTACAGTTTTACGACGTTTTAGAAATTCTGTTCTTGAAAAACTGACTGTCCGTGGAAAAATTATTAACCGTAACGGAAAGCTGGTTTTAATAGATTTGGGACGTTCTGAAAATATTGTAAAAGAAGCTGAATTCAAAATTATAAAGAAAGGCTGCTTAAAAACTGCTGATTCTGGTAACGGACTTTATTATAAAGATGAAGATGTACTTGGAATTCTTACGGTAACAGAACCTGGCGAAGAAGTTTCTGAGGCAGAAATTACAAATCACGGTTTTTATGACAAAATTAATGTAGATGACGAAATTGTTCTTATTCATCAGCCTGACCAGAATTCTGCAGCCGGAATGGATACTGTTCCTAATGCAGATGAAAGTGGAAATCCTGTGGTGAATAACGAAGTTTTGGGAAGCGATCTTGTTTCCGAAATTAAGAAAGCTGTTGAACGCCCAGCCTTGTTAGACTTCCTGCGTTCTATTTATTAGGAAAAAGATTCCCGTGTCGAGCACGGGAATGACACAGTGTTGCATTGGAATGACACAGTGTTCGGGAATGACACTGTGTCGCACAGGAATGACCGTGTCATTGTCGCACTTGATGCGACAATCTATAGTCTGTCCAGAGAAGAATCCAGCCACTTTTTTACCAGATTAGGGAAGGCACCTTCTACTTTTACAAAAGTTTTTACGGCGTTTTCGTAGTGCTCCAAAAAGTATTCCGATTCGCCCATGTAAAAGAAGGCTCTGTTTCTGGTGTTTTCGTTAATATTTGTTCCTGTAAGTTTTTGAATCTGAGAAATTGTTTCTTCATAATTCTGCTGAACAAAATAATTTTTGAGGATTTCAAAGAGAAGGTAATCATCACCACCATCTGGCGAAATTAAATCCTCTTCAAAAATATAAGGATTCATTACTGGATCTTTCTTAGAATTCTTTTTTATAAGAGAAGAAGTTGCCGAAAGAGTTTTATCGGAAAGTTTCTGATCGGAATTTGTATTTTCTACAAAATCGATGTAAGGAAGGGGAGTTTCTCTTTTTGTTCCGTCCGGGTAAAATTTTTCATATTCTTCTTTTGTCTGAGTTTTGTGTTTGATTTCTGTAGAAACACGCACTCCGTTTACTGTGGAATTAAAAGAAAGAAGTATTAAATCATAAGGATTTTTAGTAACTGCAACTACGGCATAGTAGTATTCATTCATATCTGGTGCTAGGTCTGTGTAGCCTGTGTAATCTGGAGCAAGACTTGCAATAGGATTTAAATTTGCTAACTGAGAATAAGATGTAATCTGCTTGTTGTTTCTGTATACAAGGAGTTTTGTGATTTCTTCATCTGGATTTTCCGGCAAAGCCCAAAAAATATTGATGCGGTTGTTTTTTCCAGGCATGGCCTGAATGTCCTGAACAATCGGTTTTTCGGCAAAAAGAAGAGTTGCGGTCAATGCAAGTAAAATTGCAGATAATAACTTTTTCATAAAATCCTCTACATATTATAATATAGTTAGAATTGCAGAAAATCAAGTTTACTGATATTCTATAGGCTATGTTAGACGAAATTAAAATGCCGATTGAACAATTAAAAGAAGATATTATGAACGTTTGGGGGCGTCTTTGACTCGGCTGCAATAGATAAATCAATTGCCGAAAAAGAAAAATTAACAGAAGCTCCCGGCTTTTGGGATGATCACGAGGCAGCCGAAAAGGTAATGTCGCAGATTCGCCGATTAAAGGGGCGGGTTGAACCATGGCGCAAGCTTTTAGCCGATATGGATGACTTAAATGCAATGTATGAACTTGCAGAGGAATCCGGGGCTGCGGAAGATGAAGAAGAAGTGCGCAGCCTTTATAATGCGGCAAAAGAAACTTTTGATAAACTGAATATTTTGAACCTTTTGAGTGGTGAAGTAGACCAGAGCGATGCTTTCCTTACAGTTCATGCGGGGGCCGGTGGTACCGAAGCCTGCGACTGGGCTTTTATGCTGAGCCGAATGTATTTGCGATGGGCTGAACGTCACGGTTATAAAACAGAAGTAGTTGATGAGCTGGAAGCGGAAGGTGGAATTAAGAGTATAACAATTCAGATTTCCGGCGATTTTGTTTACGGCTATCTTAAGGGCGAGGGTGGTATTCACCGTCTGGTTCGTATTTCTCCTTTTGATGCAAACGCAAGACGCCACACAAGCTTTGCTTCTGTTTATGTTTACCCGGTTCTGGATGACACAATTGAAGTTGAAGTAAAACCCGAAGATTTGCGCGTAGATACCTACCGCGCAGGCGGAAAGGGCGGCCAGCACGTAAATAAAACAGACTCGGCTGTTCGCTTTACTCATATTCCAACTGGTATTGTTGTTGCCTGCCAGACAGAACGCAGCCAGCTTATGAACCGCCAGACTTGTATGAACATGCTTAAGGCCAGACTTTACGAATATTACCGGGAGCAGAAAGAAAAAGAAAACGCTAAGTTTGCGGCAGAAAAGAAGGATATTTCTTTTGGAAGCCAGATTCGCTCTTATGTTTTCTGTCCCTATACAATGGTAAAGGATCACAGAACAAAGTATTCTGTTGGAAATATTCAGGGAGTTATGGATGGCGACCTTGATGACTTTATGAATGCTTATCTTGTAGCAAAATGGAAGGGACTTCCAATGGACGGCTCTGGGGATGACGAGGAAGTTTAAACTCAGCTGTAAAAATCTGATTTTTATTCTAGTTTTTTTTCTCTCAATATTTCCTCTTTTTTCTGAAGACGAAACAAAGTGGGTGATTGCGGCCGAAAAATTTTCTTATGCCAAAGGTCAGAAAGAAACTGCTCTTTTAAAAAGCCTTTCTGAAAATTTGCCGGCCAGTATACTTGAAAAGCTGAGTCAGAATCAGTTTAGAAGTGTTTTGCCTTCAGAAAATCTGGAGCGAACCCGTTTTAAGCTCAGAAAAGAAAGACAGGCTTTGTTTTTGCAGCTTTCCAGCGAATATAAAAAACGCGATACGCTCTTTATGTATGATTATTCAAAGTGGAGACTAAAAAGAGCTATTGCCGAAGAAGAAAAAAAAATAAAAGCAATTCAGAAAAAAATTGATGAAAATATTGCTGAACTGAAAAAAGCCGAAGAAGAAGCAGCTAGAAAAATTGAACTTTACGAAGGCCCTGAAACTAGTTACGAAGAAAAAAACGATTTTCAGAAGTTTACAGATTTGCTGGGGGGCATTTTTGTAAATGAAGAGTCTTATGTTTCTCTGGAAGAGCTTTCATTTTATAAAGACGATATAACTTCTTTATTCCAGATTTCTGATAAATTAAAGGATGAAGCTCATGACAGTGCCGCTTATGCCAAGGAAGTGTATAACGCCGGCATTAATTCTTTAATAACAGGAAGCATTTCTGCTTATGGCGATTACCTTTCTGTAAATGTTGAACTCTATCTTTATCCTGCGGGAGAAAAACTTGGCTCTGTAATGGAAGTGGGAACAATACAGGAGCTGGAACTTATGGCAATGGGAATTGCCGGGCAGATTGTGCCTTTAATTACAAATGCCTTGCCGGTAAAATTTTCTTTGAGCGTGAGTCCGGAATCTATTAATCCCATGGTCTATGTTGATGAAAAACTTATTACAGAAGGTTTTGATGATATAAGAACAACTTCTGGAAAACATACTGTACTGGTTTCTGCAGATGGCTATGAAACGGTTTCTGTTTCTGAGTTTTTTGAAGGAAACAAAGCTTATAGTGTTGAAGTAAATATGAGCCTTGAAAAAAAGTCTGATATTCAGGTGGGCTTGATTAAGCCGGTTCTTGGTGATTTGTACATTAATGGTAATCAGCTTACTCAGATTTCTCAGCAGAAGTATATTATTCAGCTTAATGGCAGTAAATCTCTTGGTGAATTTGTTGCCGCTGATGGAAATACCGCCTTTTTTTATATTCCGCAAAATCTTATAAAAGACGGCAGCATGGTTAAAATAAAGCCGAAGGCCATAGACCGAAGCGAATATCTGGATGTAAGAAGAAAGTGGGCTTATGCTTCTTATTCAATTTTTGTACTTTCTCTGATTCCGGCTTTTTATACTTATAGTAATTTTGTTAATCAGGTAAGATTATATAATGATTTATACGCCACAACTTACGATGAGGCTGTACAATGGCAGAATGCAAGCCGGATTTGTGTGGGTATTTCTGTTGCCTGTGGGGTTTTCTGGGGCTTCGAACTTATGCGCTACTTTATGGCGGCCAATTCTACTCTGCCACAAAAGGCGCGGGCGGGAGATGTTGTTGAAGTTGAACTGCCGGACTTAAATCTGCCGGTGCAGGAAGTTTTAGATGCACCAGAATCTGATTTAGAATTAGAACATCCCAAAGAGGATGAAAATATAGAGGAATAAAATGTCGTTTGGAGAAAAACTAAAGGCTTTATTTTCTAAGAGCCGTATTGATGAAGATTTTTATGATGAACTTACAGATACTCTGGTGGAAGGTGACATTGGTGCTAAATCTGCATATCTGATTGTTGAAGAACTGGAAAAAATCTGTACAAAAGAAAAAATTTCTGATGAGGCTGATGTTATAAATCATCTTCGTAATCTTCTGCTTGCAGATGTAAAAGCAGTAGATTTAGTTCCAGAAGAAGGAAAACGTTCTGTCTGGATGGTGCTTGGTGTTAATGGAGTAGGAAAAACTACTTCGGTTGCAAAACTTGCAAATTATTTTAAGAATAAGGGACTTGAAAACCTGGTGCTTGCCAGTGCCGATACCTTCCGTGCCGCAGCAATTGAACAGCTTGCAATGCACGGTGAAAAAATCGGGGTGCGCGTAGTAAGCCATCAGCATGGTTCTGATCCTTCTGCCGTGGTTTTTGATGCAGCAGAAGCCGTGGCTTCAAAAGGTCCTGGCCTTGTAATTGCAGATACCGCAGGTCGTCTTCATAACAAAGAAAATCTGGTGCGTGAATTGCAGAAAATAGACAGAATCTGCCGCTCTAAGGCAGACGAAGGCTGTTATAAAAAGATTCTTGTAATTGATGCAACAACCGGCCAGAATGCCCTGCGTCAGGCAGAAGTTTTTAATGACGCAGTGGGACTTGATGCAGTTATAATGACTAAATACGATTCAACTGCAAAGGGCGGAGTTGCAATAACAATTGGCCGTGAACTTTCTCTGCCGATTGCCTATGTTTGTACAGGAGAAAAATATCCAGATATAGAAAAGTTTAATCCTGAAAGCTATATCAACGATTTCTTGGGCTTGTAAAAAAGTGAAATATATAAAGCGGATTGTTCTAGTTTTTTCAATCTTCCTCATTTTTTCCTGTTCTGAAAAGCAAAGTTCAGAAAATGAAGTTGTAAGCAATCAAAATAATCTGCAGGTTGAAAATCTCTACTATGAATTAAACCGCTATATGATTACAGGCGAGTGTGAGTTAAAATCTCCTCAGCAGTTTCTTATAACACAGGAGATGAAAACTTTTGCAAAAAGAAGATTTTTTACAGACGATAAAGTTTTTTTTGCAGGTGAAGAAGTTTTTAATCAGCATTATGGAAGCTTTGAAGCTTTATTTTATGACCCTTCGCAGGAAAGTGCAGATTGGGTTGATTCCTGTATTTCTTTAGTTGAAGAAGAAAGAATTGCGGCTCAGCTTGCTTTGCTGGAAGATGAAGATTTTATTATAGAAGAAGAACCTTTACCTGAACCAGAAAACCCTGTAATTTCGGATAAGCCTGCCACAGAAATTAGCGGAAAAGACGGGCAGCTTGTTACTTCTGAGTTTGAAAACGAAAAACTTTTAACACAGGAGCATAATGGAAAAAGAATTTTGATTTATGCTTCAAATGGAAATGTTTTAAGAAAAATTTATGATGAAAAACAGCGTATCGAAAAAGAAGAAGAATGGGAAATTTCTTCTGTAGATAAGCAGGAAGTAAAAAAAAGCACCGAATACATTTATTCAGAAGAAAGCGGGCGGATTGCAAAGAAAAAAATTACAGAAAATGGAAGACTGGAAATTATTTCTTTTGTAGGAAAGGGCCTTGTAGCTAAAAAAGAAGTGTATCAAATCCTCGAAAAAGAAAACAAGATTATTTCTTCCTTCGAACGTCGCTATAACCAGGAAGATAAGGTTTCTTCCGAAGTTTCCACATCATATACCTATACCGATGATACATACGAAAAATTAAAAGAATCTTATGAGCAAAAATACGAGTATTTTTACAATGAAGGCGATATTCCACCTGATTTTAAATACTACGAGGATGGAATGCTTAGAATGCATAATAAGTATTCTGTAGAAAAGGGCTCTTATACCAGCCAGATTTATTTTGACAATAATTATTCCGTAAAAACCTATTATGAAGACAGCGTAAGGGTAAGGGAAGTTTTCTTTATAGACGGACAGGTAAGGAGGGAAAAACTTTATGAAAGAAAAAAGGATGAATAAAAACATTTTCTCTTCTTTGCGCTGGATTTTCCTGGTATCAAAACGTTTTGCCAGAGTGGATAGAAAAGGTCGTTCAGCCGCAACTTCGGTGCTGGCAACTTTGGGAATCGGCTTTGGAGTAATGGCACTTATAGTTGTGATGAGCATAATGAACGGTTTTCAGATGAGCTTTATAGACTCTATCCTGGAAATTTCGTCTTACCATTTAAGAGTGGAAAATCTTAATACCTCTAACGCCCCGTCCCTCCAGCAATTCTGCCAGAACAACGAGCGCATAATAAACGTTTCGCCCTTTTATGAGGCCCAGGCCCTTATGACAGGAAGCCGTGGAGGCGAAAACGCCGTAATCATAAGAGCAGTGGACCCCCTTATTTATGTTCAGGATGCGGGCTTCCGCAAGGAACTGCGCCTTATTTCGGGACGTTTTACTATGGATTCCCCGGATTCTATTGTGATTGGAAATACACTTGCAAATCATCTGGGGGTAAAGCTTGGAGACCAGGTGGACCTGCTTGTAATGAGCGGGGGAAGTGATGTTGCCCTTTTTTCTGAAGACCGGACCTTTACCGTAAGCGGAATTTTTACAAGCGGTTATCGTGAAATTAATTCATCCTACTGCTTTGTAAATTTTGAGGCCGCCGCGCTGTATTTTGGAAAAGATTCAAAGCTTATATGGGGACTTAAACTGAAAAATTACAATCACGACGCAGCTGTGTCTTCAAAACTAAAAAAAGCTTTTCCTGATGCAGAAATTTCTGCCTGGCGTGATTACAACAAAAGCTTTTTTGGTGTTCTTCGCATAGAAAAAAATATGCTTTTGTTAATCGTCATGCTTATTTTTGTGGTGGTTGCCGTGAATATTTACAACGGAATGAGAAGGCTCGTTTATGAACGCCGCAGTGAAATTGCTGTTCTTTCTGCTCTGGGAGCAAGAGAGAGTGAAGTGAAGCTTATTTTTATTATGAAAGGGCTTCTTATGGGGGGCGTTGGCGCGGTAAGCGGAGTAATTCTGGGACTTATAATCAGCTTGAATACAGATGTAGTTTTTAAGGTTATGTCTGATATTTTATATTTCTTCCAGTATATTTTTACGGCCATTACTGCCCCAGAAAATCTTTCTTATATTCAGATGAATTCTTCATATAACATTTACGCAGAAATTCCTGCACGCATTTTCCCTTCGGAAGTGTTTGGAATAGCCGTTTTTGGTCTGCTTTCACCTTTTATTGCGGCCTGGACTGCCAGCCGTAACGTGTTAAAAATGAGTATTGCGGAGGTTCTCCATAATGAGTAGCATTGTTTCTATCAAAAATCTTGAAAAAACTTATGTGAGTGATAGCGAAACACTTACTGTTCTGCACGATTTGAATCTAGAAGTAGAAGAGGGCAGCAAAATTGCTATTGTGGGCGAAAGCGGAAGCGGAAAAAGTACCCTGCTGAATATTATAAGCGGTATTGACCGTCCTACATCGGGTTCGGTGCAGGCTGGAAAATGGAATGTTGAAAAACTTTCTGAGGCCGCTATTTCTGAGTATCGTTCAACTTTTATCGGGCTTATTTTTCAGTTCCACTATCTTTTAAAAGATTTTACCGCTCTGGAAAATGTTTACATGCCCTCTTTGATTGCAGGGAAAAATAAAAAAGAGTCTATTGAACTTGCAAAACAACTGCTGGAGGATGTGGGCGTTGCAGACAGAATGAATCATCTGCCGTCTCAGCTTTCTGGCGGCGAGCGGCAGAGAGTTGCGGCGGCGCGGGCTCTTATAAATGACCCCCAGCTTATTTTGGCAGATGAACCTACCGGAAACCTGGACCCTGCAAACGCGGAGAAAATCGGGGAGCTTTTGTTTTCGATGGTAGAAAAGTATCAGAAGACTTTGCTGCTGGTGACTCACGACCTGCATCTGGCAGAGAGGGCGGATTCTTGTTTGAGAATATTGGAAGGAAGGCTTAAATGACATTTTCTTCATCATTATTTTTTGCAAAAAGCCTGATTTTCCCAAAGGCAGAAAAAAAATCCTCTGCCCGAAAAAGCCTTTTTGGCGCAATGTTATGCATTGGTTTAAGCATTGTGCCACTTGTGGTTGTCGTTTCTGTTACAAACGGCATGATAGAAGGAATGACAGAGCGTATAATTTCTCTTTCTTCATCTCACTTACAGGCATATATTGCTCAAAATATAGACGAAGTTTCTTCTCCCCAGGCTTTGCGCGATTATGCAAAGGGACTTTTAGACCTGGGTCAGGTTCAGAAGGTTTATCCTCAGGTGGAACTTTCTGCCCTTGCCGTTGGAAAGAACGGCAGGTCTGGAATAGAAATTCGTGCCATGGACCAGGATATTTTTTCTACAAACCAGGGATTTAAAACATTTTTTTCTGTTGTAGAAGGCTCTATTGAAGACTATGAAAGAGGCGAAGGAAAAATTGCTGTAATAGGAAAAAAACTCGCTTCAGATTTGCAGCTGCACGCAGGAGATTCTTTCCGCATTATTTCTACAAAAAGAGTAAATGGCAAAATTGCTCCAAAGCTCACAAGTTTTAAGATTGCGGCCATTGTTTCTTCCGGCTATCAGGAATTAGACCAGTTCTGGGTTTTTATTCCGCTGGAAACTGCCTGGTCTTCACTTTCACTTGAATCTGCTTCTTATGAAATAATGATTGAAACAGAAGATGCCTTTTCTGCAAGCCTGCCTCGTAATCAGCTGCTGGTAAGAGAATATTTTGGCCGCTACGCAAATGTTTATCGCTGGGATGAAATACACGCCGCCGAGTTTGAAAACTTTTCTTCAACAAAAGTAATGCTCATTTTTATAATGCTGCTAATTGTTTTAGTCGCTTCTGTAAATATTTCATCTGCAATTATTATGCTTGTAATGGAAAGACGAAAAGAAATTGCCATCTTAAAAAGTATTGGGGCAAGCCCGAACGGAATAAAACTTTCCTTTTTGATTGCGGGACTTGCCTGCGCAACGGGAGGTATATTATTTGGACTTCCTGTAGGACTTCTGCTTTCTGTAAATGCAAATAACATAATCCGCTTTATTGAAATCATCATAAATTTTTTTACTCATTTCTTTACAAATGCAGAAATAAAGCTTCTGGACCCGGCATATTATCTGGCAGAAATTCCTGTAAATCTTCCATGGAATCAGATTTTTATGATTGTAGCGGCAACACTTTTACTTTCGGTTTTAGTGTCTTACATCCCTTCAAAAAAAGCGGGAAAAGAAAAACCATTGGATATTCTGCGGACTTTGTGATATAAAGTATTTCTATGAAGATATGCAGTGTATGCGGAATGTCCTTTGACGATATTGTAAAAAGTCAGAGAATAGGTTGCGCCCAGTGTTATTACACCTTTGAGCCCAAAATTCTTGAAATTTTGATGGCAAAAAACATTTCCGTACCTTATAAAGGCTCTCTCCCCAAAAGATTAAAAGGCTATCAGTCTATTCTGGTAGATAAAATGACTGTAAAAATCAAACTGGAAGAAGCTGTTGCTGCAGAAGATTATGAAAAAGCGGCCTTTTATCGTGATTATTTAAAAGTTATGGAAGAAAGAGACAATGGCTGAAAAAACACTGCAGGCCTGGTATTCCTGTCCCGGTAAAGATGATGACGTTATAATTTCAAGCCGCGGCCGTCTTACAAGAAATCTGGCAGATTTTACCTTTCCTTCAAAACTGAGCCAGGATGATAATCAGAGAGTTACCTCGCTAATATATGATGCTTCGTCTTTTAATCAGAATTATTATTATGTTGATGTAAACAATCTTTCAAAGGCAAACCTGCGGCTGCTTAAAGATAAGGCCATTCTTTCTGAAAACTGTTCTGCTCTCTTACTTTCCGGCGAAGAATCTTTTTGCCGCATAAATGAAAGTGACCACCTTAAGATTGTTGAATATTCACCCGGTTTTGACTGCAAGGGTGTAACAGAACGCTGCTATGAAAAAGACTCTCATTTTCAGGAAAAACTGCAGTTTGCGGCAAGCTTTGAACTGGGCTATCTTACTTCCCGCCTGAGAGATTTAGGTTCAGGACTTTCTGTTTCAATCAGAATTTTTATTCCTTCAATTGTGCTTTCCGGCCACTTTAAAGAAATAAGCGATTTTCTTACTCAAAAAAATTGTGTATTAAATCAGGTTTATCCGTCTAATTCAAAACACGCAGATTTTTCTGAATTTATTTTTGATATAAGCTCTTCTAATTCTTTTTCCGGCGCGGAACTTGACCAGCTGGCCCAGATTGAAGCCGCCGGAATGTATGTTTTAAAAACAGAACGCAAGATTTTGGCAGAATTTGCCGATAATAATCCTACGGTAGTCTTGAATTTTTTCAGACAGAGTTATGCAAAGGCTATGAATTCTCTTTTGCTTTCGTATGACGAAGCCGTGGATTTAATTTCGTGCATGAAGTGGGGGCTTTCTGCAAAGCTCATTAAAGGTATTAGTCATGCCCAGTTGAATTCCATGTATTTCGCAACAAAAGATGGATTTTTAGATTACACCTGTAATTCCTATGCCTTTGAATTTGAAGAGGATATTAAATCCGATGTTGACCTTAAACTGAAAAGACTCAGAGCTGCCGTAATACAGCAAACCTTTGAGGAAATAAAGAATGAAAAATCTGTCTCCTAGAGCAAAGAAAATCCTTTCGATTATGGCGCAGGATCAGGCCCGTAAATTCGGAAGTCCGCAGATTCTGCCAGAACATGTTTTACTTGCAATGCTGAAAGCTGGCGATGGAATAGGAGTTTTTGCTGTAAAAAAACTTGGTCTTAATCCAGATGATTTTAAACAGAAACTGGAAGCTTTTTTGTCTGCTGATAATAACAGTCCAACCTTAGACGAAATTCCAAAGAGCAGACGCTATCGTTATCTTCTGGACATAGCTGATATTGAATCTGCAAGCCTTCATAATAATTACATTGGAACAGAACATCTTTTGCTTGCTGCAGTTCGTGAAGAAAACAGTCTTGCCGCTAATTTTTTTGCTGCATCAAACTTTTCTATCATGGATATACGCCTTATGGTTATGGAATTGCAGAGTGATAATCAGTCTTCTGTAAATAATCCGGCCATAGAATCTCTTGTAGACAGTGTTTTTAGAAGTCTTTTAAATGATGATTTTGGAACTGGCCTTTTTGGTGTTTTTGATGAAAAAAAGACTTCTTCTCCAGTGCGTCAGGATAAATCTGACTCTGGTCAGAAAAAACAGTCTTTCCTTGCAGAATACAGCCGCGACCTTACTAAAATTGCCGCTGAATCAAAGGACGATCCTGTTGTCGGCCGCGATAAAGAAATTCACCGTGTAATTCAGATTCTTTCACGCCGCACAAAAAACAATCCTGTTCTTACCGGTGAACCTGGCGTTGGAAAAACTGCAATTGTAGAAGGACTCGCCCAGCATATTGCCGCCGGAAAAGTTCCTTCCGACCTTGTAAAAAAACGCATTCTTTCTTTAGACCTGGCCGCCATGGTTGCGGGAACAAAATACCGCGGTGAATTTGAAGAGCGCATGAAAAAGATGATGAAGGAACTGCAGGAAAACAAAGACATCATTCTTTTTATTGATGAACTTCACACAATTATTGGAGCGGGTGGGCCGGAAGGAACAATGGACGCTTCAAATATCATGAAGCCGGCTCTTTCTC
>JAGAZB010000022.1 GCA_017940255.1 Treponema sp. | reverse complement strand
ATACAAAGTTTTTGAATTGCTGATAATATGTTTTCCGTTCAGGTCATACACTCCAACAGCAAAATGATTGTGGATGTGTCCCTTGTCAACGTGAGTTGAAACAATGACCTGTGCATTTTCTCCGAAACATTTCTTTGCCCATTCAACTCCGATTGCATGAGCAAGCTCCGGGGTCACATTGTCTTTCGGGTTAAAGGATTGGATATAGTGATGTACTCTCACGGGACTTTTTTCTTCAGAGACTCTGCTTGTAAATGAGTGTTTGGTATCAAACATCTCAAATGTTCTTTTCAGATCTGCCACCGCACTCTCCGTATCATGAGCATTAAGATTGAGCGATGTGACATAAGTCATATCATTGTTTTTGTTTTTATCCAGAATGTAATCGAGAAACGCTTTGGGATTTTTGTGTATGGAAATGTTATCGACTATCGGCATTTTTTTCATCCTCATATCTGTCAAGGTAGTCAAGATTATAGAGCAACGGTTTGAACCATTCCTCGCTTTTTTCTTTCAGAACATCCATCCATGCTTTGAGCTTTTGAAAATCCTTTGCGTTTACAGAATGGACGGAATTCGCAAGATGTACGATCTGATTTATATTCGTTCCTATCTTGGAAATCTCAACGGACACTTTGTTGAGTGCAGCGTTGTCATATTTTTTTATCTCGCCCTGCACGGAAATGAGACGGATATACGATCCGGTTCTCATGTGCAGAGCCTTACTTCTTCTCTCAACTTCTGCCCATTCGGCAGGAGAGAAATACACAATTTTTCCTTTCGTTCCTTTCTTTACTGGCATGATTGTTCCTTTCTGTTTTGTGTTTTGGATTTTGGCTGTTGCAGGAATTGGGGTCTTAGGGGCTTGCCCCTTGTTACTTCACCGCTTTAATGCGGTGAGAAAAGGCATATGCCTTTTCTATGCTTGCGCTGTACAGTTTCAGAGAATTTTTAGCCAAATATATTGTCATACATATATGTGGCAACAATATACCGTTTTTCATCTGAACAACCCCTTTTTTGATCTATTCTTTTCAAGATCCTGTTCCATTTTTTCATACTCCGCTATCCTTTCCTGCATTTCTTCAATTTGCATTTTGAGTTTTCTTATCTCATCATTTTTGTCTCGCACCATCACCTCATATTCATTTACTCTCTGTGTCAGCTCCTTAATATTTTGATTTGCCCAGTACAATTCTCCCGATGCTGCTTCTGATTTTCCCTCAAGCTCCTCTCTGATTTTATTGGTTTCGTTTTTGCTTTCTTTGATTTTTTCCTCATATTCCTCTCTGATTTTTTTGATCTCTTCTTTGTATTTTTCTTCCTGCATACTCAACAAAACTCTGCTTGTCTTTGGCTTTAATATTTTTTCCGCATACTCATCTACATATCTTTTTCCGTTGACTATCTCATAATGCCCCTCTAATCTGCTTATGTTGCGATTAAATTTTTGATACACAGAAGCATAATCAATCTGATATTCCTTGGCAACTTCAACCAGTGTTTTCATTTTTCATCTCTCCTTTCTGATGATTTCTGAAAAGAAAAAATGGATTGACATCATTATTTTGGCAGTATATAATTATGTCAGGTGATTTATATGAATAGTTTTGGAGGCAATTACGATTTGTACGACTTAGATATATCTGGTTTAGAGAATCTATTATTTCAGTCTGCTTACTTTGATAAGGATGATATTTCTACAACATTTGTTCACCTAAAACAAGAAACATATTCAATAGAAGTGGAGTTTTATCTTTATAAAGGTGCATTTGCAAAAGAACCAAAGACAAGGTGCAATGCTTATCTATATGCAAGAATTTTTAGCCATACAATCATAATTGATGACATAGTATCTACAACTGAACATCACAATTATGGAATGACTTTGTTACTAAACCTTGCAAGGCTTATAATTATATTCAACCAACTGTATGAAATATTTCAAGTATATGGATATTTAGAATTACACGATAAAAGCTCATGGGCATACTTAGCAAAAAGATTTTATGGACAATGGAGTGAACAAATCTCAAAAGCGAATATTGCCATGAAGTTAGACTTTAAGCTATCATATGTTGGTAAAGATGTTAGTATTGAGTATCTTGTCCTACATGAAGAGGAATTTGACAAGCGATTGAAAATGAAATGGCTTATATCTTATCAATAATCTTTATCAATAAGATGTTTATTGAGTTTCCATATATGTGTCAGCACCGCCCAAACAAAAAATAGATTATCATTTTTATTGCTTGATGCTCTGATACACTCTATACTTAATCTTCTGACAATATATGCCCCCTCATCTGTCAAGAACGGTTCATCAGCTACTGTTTTGGAAAACCTAATATCTTGAAAGTAATTCTCATAGATTGGGAATAAATATATGCACCCATCATCAGTTTTGTTGAGTTTTATTACCTCTTCAAGAATTTTACAGACAAAATATTTCTCAGGTATATTGCTATGAATAACGTCTAAATACAGCGATAGGATTTTCAATTTACAGTTTTCATTAAAAAATGGATATTTAATATTTTCCTCAATGAATATCTTTGGAATAGTTTTCATTATTTATCGTCCTTTGCTATGAATTCCCACAATGAAGGCTCATATTCCTCGCAGTCATTCACCCTGTCTGCAAATTCATCCGGGATCTCATCACCGTATGAAAAATATTTTGAACCATTTGCACAGACGAATTTGCCATTTGCAGGCATATAAAACGAACACGTTCCGCAGTTATGACTATATTCTCCCATCAGAGTTTTTCCTCCCTTTCCGTCATCATAAAGTACCACCTTTGATTTTTGCCGTTTTCTTTGCAATCATATCCCCCGCTTTCAAAGTACACCTCATATTCCTTTTCTATAATGCTTCTAATCTTTTGGGCATCCTCCTCTGTGCCGATCACTCTCATTTCCACCTGATGCTTGCTGT
>JAGAZB010000021.1 GCA_017940255.1 Treponema sp. | reverse complement strand
GTAAAAACTCTTTGCATCTTCAATGGCTTTGTGTTGAACTCCGTCTTCAAAAGCTTCTTCCTGCTTTACAGCGATATCCATTTTGTAGTCATATTTTGCACAAAGCATATTGATTACCTCCCGGGATTTTCTGTCCAGATAGTCTGCCAGAATTCCCTGCGAAATAGCTGTTTCTACTGCCCGTTGAAACGACTTCTTTTGAGAGTGTTTGTTATACATCCGTTCAACAATCTCTATAAACTGGCAATACTGTTTTAGAATATCACACTTTTTTACAAGCGACAACATTTTAGGATCATTGCAGTTTTTGACTTTTACAACTAGTTCCAGCTTACTACTGTCTTTCTTATAAAATGCATCAGACAGCCTGAGTTCCTGTTCTGGCGGCAATTTATTTTTTCCGACATAAACAACATAAAAATCTGGGTTTGGGATTTTGTACACTTTTTCTGAATATCGCTTTTTCACAGGAACAATTCCTTCATAAATTCGAGTAACATATTCCAGACAACGGAAAGGCATATTTTCGTTTATTGTTGACTGATGTTCGACTAAGACAATCAGTTTTCCATTAATTTCCCAGCTTACGTCGTTGTTGTAAGTTTTATAGAGGGACTGTTCAATCACTTTGCGTTCCAGCGAAACAGCTCCGAGTTTGTAATCTTCACCCGAAAGGGCGTTGTACAAATCCAAAAAGTTTTTCTTACCATCACGGTCCGAACCAAATAAATCTGTAAATACCGAATCTTTATACTTTCTGTTCCAAAAAGACATCTTTCCTCCTTGTGGTGGACGCCAGCGCCCTTACACACATATATAATTGCCGCGTTTTGCAAAAACAGGAGGGTTTTGGGTGAATTTTTTCTTTCAAAATGTGAAAGAACTTATACAAAATAAGAAAACTTAGATAATTTTACAATATTCTCTAATAATTACAGTTGCGGGGGGGGGCAATTCTATGCTACAATTTTCTATATTTCATATATTAAGGAGAAGATGATATGAAAAAAATGAGTTTAGTGCTCTGCGCTTGCGCAGTTGCAATGGCTGGTTTACTTGCTTCTTGTAGCAATGGACCAGAAGAAGTTGTGTTTGACACATATGAAACTACAAGGTACATGTATGATGTTTCAGGGTCATTTACAAGACTCGAAAAAAGTGGTTTAGCAGATGCTGTTACAACAACTACAAAAAAAGAAACAATTACAAATGGATTTACTGCATTCCGATGGGAATCAAAAACTCCAGAAAATCGCGATACTTTAACTTATTATCTTGATGACTGCAATTTCAAAGTTAAGAGAAGTGATGTATCAACTCCATCTTCAGGAGACCCAACTACAACAACTTATTCAGACTTTTATGACAGCTTGTGGTGGGTTCAGGCATGGAATACAACAATAACGTCTTTAGATGGTAATAATGGTTTCTCAAAAGTTGGTAACAAGTATTATGCCAGAGTAAATGCTATGTCATGGGGTGATGATTATGTAGTGGGCGAAATAACTTTGAGTGCAGATCCTGCAACTTCAGATACATTTACACTTTCTTTCTCTGCAACAGATGATCAATTTAATACAGATGCTGATGATGACGGAACAGTAGATTATTACAATCAAACAACATGGTCTTGTTCCCTTACATTTACAAAGAAGGCTGAAAACTAATAAAAGGAGATGATGTTATGAAAAAAATTACAATACTTCTTGCTGCAAGTGCAGTTTTGGCAAGTGCTCTGTTAGTTTCTTGTGGAGTCAAAGACTATGTTGATGTTACAAATAAAGACTATAGATATCTTTTTAATGTAACAGGTACTGTAGAAACAACAGTTACTGCCTCTGGTAAAAATGACGATACAACAAAAGATAAAGTAGAATTATCTTATACAAAGAAATCTGAAATTTCTGGAATTGGTTCAACATCTTGGGATATATCTGCTGTAAATGATTGCTACGATAAATATAATATTGAAGTTGCAGGAACTTCAAAGAATACTGAAACTTTATCAGGTAAAGTAAAAGATGTTTCTAAAGGATCAAGTTCTACTACAAGTGAAGGTGACTATACTATTGAATTCCGTTTTGTTGAATTAGATGGTTCATACTACCTCAAGTGGAATGATAAATTAATTCCAGAAGTAATTGATGGTGATTTTGATGATGACTTTACTGTGAGCTTCACTTATACAGATACTAATGTAGGAGATTATTACAATACCATCAAGAATGCTCGCTATTCATACACAGAAACAACAGACCCTGTTGAATATGCTGATACTGTAACTACAAAGTATTCATTCACATTCACAAGAGCAGACAACTAATTAAAAAGGAGATGAAGGTTATGAAAAAGATAAATTTAATCGTTTGTGCCGTAGCAGTTGCATTTGCCGGAGCTTTGGTTTCTTGTCAGAACCAGCCTACAGAAATGAACGATGTTACAATCATAAATCATTTGAACAGTTATGATGTTTCTGGAACAGTTACAACTACAACTGAAGTAAAAGGTGTTAGTACATCAGGTGCTGATGGAAAAGAAAACGGTGGTACTTATAAGGTTGTAAAAACTGTTACAGCAGCAAAAACTGTAGGTGGATCTGTTTCATGGTCAGAAGATGCAACTCTTACTGCAAATTATGATAATGAATTTAATGTATCATATGATGGTGGTGATGCAACTTCTAAGACTGTTGTAACAGGAACTACAATTACAAATGGTACTTCAACAGATCTTACAACTGGTGAATCGACATATGATTATACTCATGTTGTAGGCGAAGATGAAGATGAAGATGATACATTGGATTCAATGTCTTTTGATATTGTAGAAATCGATGGTGCTTACTATGTTCTTATTGCTAATCAGAAGGTAGCTGTTACTGCAGATTTGACAAGTGGAGAAACTTTCACACTTAAGTTCTCTTACACAACTAATACTTCTACTAAGAATACAAATAAAGACAAGGATGACAAGGTAACAGGCACTGATGAATCTTCAACAAAAGATACTGTAGCTTACGACCTTAAATTCACAGCAAAATAATGTAAAAAACGGCTAACCTCCGTGGGGCTGCCTGCTTGTAATAAGCGGGCAGCCTTTTTTTTGATTAGTCGTAGTGTTTTGCAAGAGCTACGGGTTCGTATTCTATGCGGATTTTTGGGAGGCTTGGTAATGTGGTAAAGCTGTTGTTCATCCAGTCGCCGTCTGGGGCTTTGAATGGGTCGCTGCCGTCTGCAGGGTGATTAAGACCATCTGCTGGTGGAGCAAAGAAGCGCAGCTTCATGTTGCGGCTTTCGCCTGCCTTAAGCTGATTTTCAAAGAAATAGCTCATTAAATCTATGCATTTTACGCCTGGGGCCTTGTAGAACCACCAGCCGCCAAATTCAATCATAAGATTAAGAGGTCGCAAGTCGTCTTCAAAATAAAGCTCTGCAAAAACAGGATCTTTTTCAATCTTTACATCTACTTCAACGCCTTCTGCATCTTCCGAAGAAGACCAGCGGAGTTTTGCAGGCAGTTTTATTTCACCCCCGTCACTCATCTTCTGGCTAAAGAATTCCTTCTGCAACTGTTTGCGGTACATTCCCAAAATCGGCTGTTCAATTCCAACATCGCTGTTGTTTGGATCAGTAACTTCCAGACCAAGGCGGCCGTCATCGCGGAACTGGTAGAGTGTGAAGGCAGAAAGCCATTTTTCATCATCCTTTTCCAAACGCTTCATAAAATGACGCATCATGTTTGCCTGCTCGTAGGCACCTGTAACATCACCATCACCATTTAATTCTGACAAAACAAAAGGCTTATCCTGACCTGTAATTTCGCGCAGGCGGTGCAGGGTTGCTTTTGCCTTATCATAAACTTCGTCTGTGTCGTAGCAGGCGTATGCATTAGTTTCCTTTGTAGCAACATCTACAGGCCAGCCCCAGTGGAGAGAAAGATACTGGTCTCCAGACCAGATGTCTGCTGCCTTGTGGGCTTCCAGGAAGATGTCTTCCATTTCAAGCTTACCTTCTGCTTCCTGGAACATTCCTGCGCATAAGATAACCTTTACATTTGGAGCGTGCTCGTGCATAACCTTGCAAACCAGCACAAAAAAATCTGCCAGCTGCTGGTAACTGGCCCTTTTATTAAAACAGAACCAGGAACCGGTACATTCGTGGTTTACTCGCAGTAAAACGCGGCCGTATGGGCGCAAATCTTCTGCAATTGGAATAAGGTCTTCTTCTTTGAGGGCCGGGTCAATTGTCATGGTGAGGACTACATCCATTCCGTGCTGGCGAATTTCCTTCATAAAATTAAAAGGTTCGTTGTCGCGCAAGCCTTCTCGGCCGCCGCGGTAAGGAAAATAGTTTTCGTAAGGAGAATCCCAGGCTCCCTTTGGTTCATCTCCGGCATCTATTTTGCAGGCTCTTGTTGGCCATTCTTTATCATTTGGATAATAAGTGTACATTAAGCTGATTCCGCGGTGAATCTTCTTCATCTTCTGAAGTACATAATCCTGATTTACATACAAAGCGCGTTCACTTCCATCGCCCAAATCAAGTGCACAGCCGCAGCTTCCCATCAAAACTTTACGTGTTTTCAATTCATCATTCTTAATAAAACTCATAAAATCAGTATAAAGAAGATAAAAATAAAAGTAAATCAGAATAATCGGCAAGATATTAAAATCTTGTTGTTTTTGAAGCAGGGGGGGGGATTTTAAGGGGGAAGCAGCTTTGCTGCGGACCCCTTAGGCGAAGGGGTAGCGGAAGACCCCGCAAGGAGCGAGCCGAAGGCGAGCGACTGAGGAGGCTGGAGCGAGGGGGAGACTTCCCCCTCCTATTATGGCCTTACACACATTGACTGTAATCCTTTTTATCTATAAAATAGTAATACTTAACAGTGCAAATCTTTTTTAAATATGGAGAAAAAATCGATGGCTACAAAGTATGTTTACTTTTTCGGCAACGGTGACGCAGAAGGCGATGAATCAATGCGTCCAATTCTCGGTGGTAAAGGTGCTAACCTTGCTCAGATGGCAAAGGCTCCTTTAAGTCTTCCAGTTCCACCTGGATTCACAATTTCTATTGACGTATGTCAGGAATATTACAAACTTGGAAAGAAATATCCTGAAGGACTTGATAAGGAAGTTGCTGAATATCTTAACAAACTTGAAACAACTTTCGGAAAGAAACTTGGTGATGAAAACGATCCACTCCTCGTTTCTGTTCGTTCTGGTGCTGCTGAATCTATGCCTGGTATGATGGATACAATCCTCAACCTGGGTCTTAACGACAAGTCTGTACTTGGTCTTGCTAACAAGACAAACAATCCACGCTTTGCATGGGATGCTTACCGCCGCTTTATCCAGATGTACGGTAACGTTGCTATGGGCGTTGATCATGATAAATTCGAAGCTATCATCGATGAAGTAAAAGCAATCCGCGGAATTAAAGAAGACGTTGAACTTACAACTGAAGAACTCCAGCAGATTGTTGCTAAGTACAAGGAAATGTACAAGAAAGAAAAGGGAGAAGACTTCCCTCAGGACCCACAGGTTCAGATGTGGGGAGCTATTGGTGCCGTATTCGGTTCTTGGATGAACGAACGTGCTATCATCTATCGTAAGCTCAACAACATTGATGAAAACGTAATTAAGGGAACTGCTGTTACTGTAATGGCTATGGTATTCGGTAACATGGGTGATACATCAGGAACTGGTGTAGCATTCTCTCGTGACCCTTCAACTGGTGAGAACCACTTCATGGCTGAGTACCTTATCAATGCTCAGGGTGAAGACGTAGTAGCTGGTATTCGTACTCCAATGGATATTTCTGCTCTTGAAAAACAGCAGCCAGAAATCTTCAAGGAAATCTCTACAATTCGTGATCGTCTTGAAGCTCACTACCATGATATGCAGGATATGGAATTCACTGTACAGGAAGGAAAACTCTTCATGCTCCAGTGCCGCAATGGTAAACGTACAGGTCCAGCTGCTGTAAAGATGGCTGTAGACATGGTTGGCGAAGGAATGATTACAAAAGAAGAAGCTCTTCTCCGCGTAAAGCCAGATCAGCTTGATCAGCTCCTCCACCCACAGTTCGAATCTAAGGCTCTTAAATCAGCTAAACCTTTGGCATCTGCATTGAACGCTTCTCCTGGAGCTGGTTGTGGTCAGATTGTATTCACAGCTGAAGAAGCTGTAGAATGGGACAAAGCTGGTAAGAAAGTTATTCTCGTTCGTAAAGAAACATCTCCTGATGACATTGCAGGTATGTATGTTGCTCAGGGTATTCTTACATCTACTGGTGGACGTACATCACACGCTGCCGTTGTTGCTCGCGGTATGGGTACTCCTTGTGTATGTGGATGTTCAGATGTTGTATTCACAGGTAAAGATACTGTTACAATCGGCGGAAAGAAATTCAAGAAGGGTGACTTCATTTCTATCGACGGTTCAACAGGTAACGTATATGGTGAAGTAATTCCTGTAACTCCAGCTTCTGTTTCTGGCGACCTCGAAACATTCCTTGGCTGGGCTGATGAAGTTCGCGCTGCTTCAGTTCGTACAACTCCATCTGGAAAGACTGTTAAGGGATTCGATGTTCTTGCTAACGCTGAACAGAACGAAGCTCCACAGGCATTCCGCTTTGGTGCTGCTGGTATTGGTCTTTGCCGTACAGAACACATGTTCTTCGAAGAACCAAAACTTACTTCATTCCAGAAGATGATTATTTCTGACTCTACAGAAGAAAGAAAGGCTAACCTTGCTGCTATCCTTCCTCTTCAGCAGAAAGACTTCTACGGAATCATTAAGACTATGGAAGGACGTGCTGTAACAATCCGTCTTCTTGACCCACCTCTTAACGAATTCGTACAGGCTGAAACTCCTGAATTGGCTAAGGCTTTGGCTAAGAAGCTTGGTGTTAAAGTTGACTTCATCGAAAAGAAATACTCAGAACTCAACGAACACAACCCAATGCTCGGACACCGTGGTTGCCGTCTTGCTATCACATATCCAGAGATCTACGAAATGCAGGTTGAAGCTATTGCTCGCGCAACAGCTCAGGCTGAAAAAGAAGGTCTTAAGCACGATGTTCGCATCATGATTCCAAACGTAACTACATTCGCTGAATTGAAGCAGATTCGTGCTCAGGCAGAAGCTGTTATCGCTAATGTAAACAAAGAACTCGGAGTTTCTCTCAAGTTCCAGATTGGTTCTATGATCGAATTCCCACGTGCTGCAGCTACAGCTGACAAGATTGCTGAATATGCAGACTTCTTCTCATTCGGTACAAACGACCTTACACAGACAACATTCGGCTTCAGCCGTGATGACTACTCTAAGTTCATCGATTCTTACCTCGACCAGAAAGTTCTTCTCCAGGATCCATTCAAGACTTTGGACGAAGATGGTGTTGGCGTAATGATTGGTCTTGCAGAAGAAAAGGGACGCAAGGTTAAGACTGACCTTCACCTTGGAATCTGTGGTGAACATGGTGGAGACCCAGCTTCTATCGCACTTTGCTACAAGCTTGGTTTGAACTATGTATCTTGTTCACCATTCCGTGTACCAGCTGCTCGCTTGGCTGGAGCTCAGGCTGTAATTAAATCTAATAAATAAATAGTTAGTTTTTAATTTCAGAAGGTCTTCTCAGAAATGGGAAGGCCTTTTTTTATGCCTGAGCTTCAGCCACCCTGCCGGGCTGCCGCCAGATAAATCTGGCGAGACGAATTTACGGATAAGCCTAAAAAACTTGCCACTGGCAACTTTTTTTTAACGGCTTTCCGATTTTAGTCAGGAGCACAGGCCGTAATCAAGTCACAGAAAAAATAAGTTAGGTCTAATAAATTAGCTTAATTTAGCAAAAGGGGGCTTCCTTTGGGGAGCCCCCTTTTTTGTGCACTTTTTGCGTAGCAAAAATGCGAATATTTTGATATTCAGGTGAATTTCTTGAAATCTTTTATTGAATTCTCGGATGATAATACTTTTGAGAGTTAAAAAATTTAAGGGGTATTCACATGAAAATTTCAAAAAAATTAATCGCATTTATTAGTGCAGGTCTTATGCTTGCAGGCTCTTTTGTTTTTGCTTCAGAGCTTCCACTCACTCTTTATGATGATGCTGTCGGACAGTCTGTAGGTGATGGAAACTGGGATGTTCAGCTTTGGATTCCAAATTATGACAAAGATAAGAGCGAAGGTAACTGCAGTATCATGACTGGTCTTATTGGTCGTTATGGTGCATTTGCTTTTTATTTTGGTGAAGGTCAGCTTAGCGAAATAAAGGGCAAGAAGGATAATGTATATCTTTGCTTTGATGTAAAATTTACAAAGAAAAATCAGCAGTTGCAGATTCGTTTTGTAGATACAGATGATGGAACAAAAAATAATATTCCATGGCGCCTTGCTTACGATTTGAAGGCTAGTGATTATAAGATTGATGAATGGTGCAAGGTTGAAATTCCTCTTTCTTCTATGAACTGCTATGGTGGATGGTCAAACCTCACAAATACATGGACTGATATTGGAAGCAACGAATTTGATTTTACTCGTGTAGAAAAACTTGAATTTGCAGCAGAAGAAGCTCCTGTTAGCAGTAAATTCCTTATTGATAACATCAGAATTATTGAAAAATAAGTTATTGAGAGTGATAATAAAACAGATCAATACAAATTAAGAGGAATGATTATGAAAATCTTAAAGAAAATTCTGTTTCTTGCTGGAATGCTTGCGGTAAGTGCAGCATTTTTTTCTTGTGGTACTAAATCAGCTGGTCCTGCAACTTTTACAAAGGGCTTAAATCTTTCTAAATGGTTTGAAACATGGAATAACAGTCTTCCAAACCTTAAGGTTTATGATAAAGATGATTTTATTCACCTGAAGGAAGTTGGCTGCGATGTAGTTCGCGTTCCTATTCACTTTGCAAGTTTTCTGAATGATAAGAAAGAAGTGGATCCAATCATTTATGAATATCTTGATAAGGCTTGTGATTGGGCAGAAGAACTTGGAATGTACATTGTGATTGATAATCATTCCTTTAACAGCGGTTCTTATCCGGCTCCTGCAAAGGTGGAAGAAAGCCTGCTTTTGCTCTGGCCACAGATTGCGGCTCATTATAAAAATCGCAGCAATTATATTGTATACGAAATTTTGAATGAACCTCAGTTTGGAAACAAGGAATGGGAGCCAATTCAGAAAAAGGCTTTGGAAGCAATCCGTAAGGTTGATAAAAAACACACAGTTGTTGTAACTGGTGCCGACTGGTCTGGTTTGAACGCAATGTGTGAACTTCAGCCTTTAAATGATAAAAACATCATTTACACTTTCCATTTTTATGAGCCTTTTATTTTTACTCATCAGGGAGCAAACTGGGGAGATTCTGGTCTGGCAGCTTTGTCTAATATTCCTTTCCCTTACAACAAGGACAAAATGCCGGAAGTGCCTGCTGAGGCAAAAACTTCTTCTTTAAGAGGTCAGCTTGCAAATTATCCAAAAACAGGAAATGAAGCAACACTAAAAAAACGCCTTGAAATGGCTGCGGCTTTTAGTGAAAAAGCTGGCGCACCTGTTTGGTGTGGAGAAATGGGTGTTCATGATGTAGCCGTTCAGAATGAAGAAAGAAATAACTGGTATAAATCTGCCGGAAAGATTTTGAATGAATTACACATTCCATTCTGCGTTTGGGGCTATGATGATACCTTTGGTATTTTTATGCCGGGTTCAAAGAAAAAGTTCCCTTATGACTTGAATAAAGAAGTGCTTACTGCACTTGGCATGAATGTTCCAGAGGGAGTTGGTCTTGCGGCTCCTGCTTCAAGTGATTTACCACTTGTTCTTTATGATGATTTCTACGGAAAAGGTGTTAATGTTTCCAGCTGGAGCACTCAGCTTCTTATTACAAATCACAGGGAAGATCCAACTGAAGGTGCCTTCTGTATTATGACTGGTTTAATGGAACGCTATGCAGGAATTGCCTGGGATTTGACAAAGAAAAATCTTAGCGATGTAGAAGGAAATCAGTCTAATGTTTATCTTTGCTTTGATGTAAAATTCACAAGTGATAAACAGGCCTTCCAGATTCGTTTTGTAGATACTGATGATGGAACAAGTGCGAATATTCCATGGCGTCTTGCTTATGATGTGCGTGCCAGCGATGGTAAAGTAAAGGAATGGAACAAGGTTGAAATCCCAATTTCTTCTATGAATTGTTGGGGTGCCTGGTCTAATATTTCTGAAACCTGGACAGATATTGGCAGTAATAAGTTTGACTGGAGCCGTGTATGGCGTCTGGAACTTGCCGCCGAAGAATGGTCTATAAGCGGAAAGTTCTATCTTGATAATATGAGAATTGAAGTAAGATAATTAGTTATAACATTCTTTTGTCTAAGCCGGCAAGAGTGTCTTTTAGCTCCTTATCGCCGGTAAGCTGAATAAGCGTGTTTAGAAGGTTGCGGTTTGTTGTCCAGTAATCTGGGTGCCAGCCGCAACCTTCTCCTTTAAATGCCGGGTCTTCAAAAGGTGGGGTATAAGCGCTTGGAAAGTAAAGATAGATTCCAGAGTTTGGCAGATTATAAACCATTGGGTTATAATAACTTACCGCCCCGTTGGTGTTTTCTCCAATCTGATAAAAGTGGATTTTCTGACTGTCTTTTGCAGTAGAGGTTAATTCTTCTATCAGCTTTGTATAGGCAATGGTGTATTCTGAGCAGGAAGCAGAATAGTGATTTGTCAAAATATAGATGTTGCCTGAAAAATCTGGTTTTGCTATTTCCATTTCTGGATCATATTCAACATACTTACATGGTATTTCAAGTCTTTCCGGCTTAATCAGCTCTTTTAAGCAGTATTCCTTTGTTTGCTTTTTAAAACTTATGTAGGTTTCTTTATTTATTTCATCAAATTCAAACTTTTCCGGGTCTTCAATCTTCTTTAAAAATTTTGTCTCTGCCCTTTCTGCTTTTTTTTCTTCAAGTAAAAATTTAATGTATTTTTTTGCAATTGGAGGACTCATAAGGCGGATAGATTTGTCTTCAATTTTATGTGTAAGATACATGTAAAGCTTTTGATATGCATCCTGATTATAATACAGAAGATTTGAAAGCAGGTAACTTGATCTGGAAGCTTCGCCGCCCCCGTTGCTGCGTAAATCTATAATAATGTTTTTCTTGTCCTTGGCTTTTTCTCTGGCATTTTGACACAGAGTTTTAAATTGCTTTTTACCGGAATTATCCTGACTGTAAAAAACAAAATCTGCAAAAGAAAGATATAAGGTATCAGAGCTTTCTTTCATTCCCTGCCATAGTTCTGCAGTAGGAATTGCCTTGTCGCTTTTTACAGGGATGGTTACATTTTCATTGTTAATAGAAATTGTAGCCTTTTGTATCTGTTTTTTTGTGTAGACCCCGTAGCGGTAGATTATTTTGTCGTCATCAAACCATTCGTAAAGGTTACTTTCTGCTCCTGTGTAGAGGGCTCCGTTTACTATTTCTTTTGGGGCTTCTTCTGCTTCCTTTGCAGTTTTATTTTTCTTTTTCTTCTTTTTTGATGAAGCTTCTTCGTTTGTTTCGTCTTCTTCAAGGTCAGGCTGGTATTTTAGGATTCTGTATTCTGTTTTTTCAGGGCTTTCATTTTTTGTAAGGTAAATGTCAGACCAGAGAAGTTTGTAATCATCCTTTGGCCCCCAGCCTCCAATAGAAAAATGCTTGTCTATAATTTTAAATTCCGGGGTAAGTGCTTTTTTAAGCTGGCCGTTTAATTCATTTGAAGAAACATGATTTGTACTGTCCTTTTGTTCCCAGGTCTTTTCTTCAACCTCTTTTATAATTGCATCTATATCAAAGCCTTCTTCCAGCAGCTGAGCATAACCAATGTAGGCATTTTTTAAGTAATATTTTAGATAATCTAAATCTTCCTGCATTTCTTTTTGGGTAAGATTAGGTTTATTCTTGGATTTATAAAAGGTTGGCTTGTAACCATCCGGGTAATTAACCTGAATGCTTACATAAGTGATTAATAAAATCAGAACAAGGCTGATTACGGCTGTTGGGATAATCCAAAAGAGGTGTCGTTTCTTCATTTTTGCTCCGAACGCTTTTTTACAGAGTTTCCAGTATTTCAATCATCTTCTGGTCAAAGAAATCGTAGTAATTCTGGTAGTTCTGGCGATTTTCAAAAAATTCCAAAAGCTGATTATAGAAAGACATGTATGGCTTGTAGATTTCTTCATTGAAAATATAGTTTCTTAGTTGGTCGTGTTGATCTTCATCTGCAAAGTCTTCTGCATAATTTAGCATGGTAGAAATAGAAATTATATTTGAGATTGTAGTCTGGCATACATAATCGGTAATTTTATTAGGATTTTGTGTCTGTTGATAAAGCTTATTAATGTAAGCGTTTGCTGGAGCAGATAGTTTTTCCCAATTATCATAAATAAGCCGGTAGGCAATAGATTCTACATAGTAATTAATGAAATAAATATCATTGCTTGAATTATAATTGTAATATGGGCTGAATAAAAGGCTTGTGCTTGCAGGCAAAACCATAAAGCGGCCGGCAAGAAGTGGGGTTACACAAAAATTTATTTCAAGAGGATTTTCTTTTGTAGAGAAAAGTTCCTGAAGATATGGCAGAAAGTCTTCATTCACTGTAAAGAATTCTCGGGCGTCGTAAAGGGCCTTTTTTATATCTGCATCGTGTACCAAAAGAAAGCGGTCGTATTTGCTTGTAAGGGCAAAATCGTTCATGTCTGAAATTAATTTTTTTAAATTTGTATTTTTCCAGACATCTTTTATATAGGCTGGACATTTATTTTCAGGGAAGTTTATTTGAGTAAAATCTTCTGAAATGTAGTCTGCCAGACCTAAAATGGCTTCCAGACGGAAATCTTTTAGCTTATTCAAATTTTTTAGTGATTTTACAAAGCTGTGCTCTTTATGTTTTTCGAAGAAGGAATCTACAGAAGAAACATATTCATTGTCACCATAGACGTTATTATAAAAAAATGGATTTTCTGCAAGCCTGAGGCCTATTAACAAAAGTTCAAGGCGGGGGTCCATTTTGTAGGTGAAGCCGTCTTTTTCAACTTCAATTGGCTGAATATTTACTGGCGTTAGATTTTTTCCACCCTTTGTAGAGCAAGAAAATAATGAAATTGATGTGATTAATAATGCTAAAGTGCAGGCAGATTTGAGAAACTTAGACATGTAAACTCTCCTATATAAAACTTTTTTTTCTTACATACTAGTATGAGTTATTGAAGTGGTGCTGTCAAGGAAATTTTACCAAGCTTTCCCCCAAGGAAAGTGCGGGCGTTTTTTTCTATCTGTTTTTCCAGTTCCGGAAGGGAGATTTTTAGGAGGTCTGCTAAATCCTGGTAAACCTTTTGAATAAGTGCAACGTCGTTTCTTGTACCACCCAGCCAGATTTCTGAATCGGGGTTGTCTGTTTCGGCAAGAAGAAGGTGGGGCGGGGTGACTTTTAGAAGATTTTGAACATGGGCTGAACGGATTGTTTCTACTCCAAAAGTTTGCGGATAGTCGCGGCGGATAAATTCGCGGAAAATATTTTCAGGGCCGTCGTACCAGTGAATGATTGGCTTGGCGTTTGGGTAATCTGTAAGAATATCGGCAATTTGTGCTTCAGCGTCTTTTGTGTGAATCAGGCAGGCCTTGTGATTTTTGTTGCAATAGTCCAGAAAGAAGCGGAAAACTTTTTCCTGATTTTGCGCCTTACATTCAGACCAGCAAAAATCCATACCAATTTCGCCGATTATTGGAGACTGGTCCAGGTAGCTTTGGAAGCGTTTTATGATTTGCGGGTCGTCTAAAAGAGGGGCATTTTCGTCGGCGGAATTTGGGTGAATGCCAAAGGTGGGGATTACTAGGCACTTTTTTGCATTTTCGAAGGCCCATTTTGCAAGCTGGCAGTTTCGCAGATAACTTTTTTCATCTACTGAAGCTGCAATAATTGTTCCGCAAAAATTTTTGAGTTCTGAATGCAGCTGCTCATCCGAGTAGAAATCTAAGTGAGTGTGAAAGTCGATAATCATTTATGAACCTTTTTAAATCATTATAATAGAAAGTTTCCTCTATTTACAGCTGGATTTGAAGTGAAGCTTGGTGACTAGAGTGTTATAATCACCGTGTTGTAATCAACTTGGATTTTGAGTATATTTTAGGCATGAGTAAGAAACATAACATGCAGCTCCTGCAGGAGCTTTCTTTGAAAAACGGTCCACTTTGTGTAGGATTGGACACAGATCCTTCTTATATTCCTGAAAATATAGTTCGCACTTACCAGAGTGCGCCGGCCGCAGTGCTTGCATATAACAAAGCAATTATTGACCGGGTTGTTGCAGATAAATCTGCCTGCTGTTTTAAGGTTCAGATTGCTTATTACGAGGCAATGGGACTGGAAGGCATGAAGGTGTATGCCGAAACTTTGAAATATATCCGCTCGCAGGCGGGCGGCGGTTTGCTTGCTATTTCTGATATTAAACGCGGTGATATTGGAGCCACTTCTGACGCTTATGCAAAGGCTCATTTTACCGGTGATTTTGAAACTGATATTATTACGATTAATCCATACATGGGTTTTGATACCCTGCAGCCTTTTACAAAGTACAGTTCACCGGAGTGTGGCGGAAAGGGTGCTTTTGTTTTGCTTTGTACCAGTAACCCTGGTATGGTGGATATTGAGCATCAGAGACTTGCTGGCGACTCGGGCGTTGCGGGTGCGGGGGCTGCTTCGGGTGACGGTGGGTTACTGCTGGAGCGCGTTGGTGACGAAATTGAGCGTATTGGCAGACAGTGGCGCGAGGAGTGCCCAGCTTATGCAGAGCAGAGTTGCGGCATTTTTGGGGCTGTTGTGGGAGCTACGCAGGAAGCAGATGCGCGCTGGTTACGCGATAAGTATGCAGAGACCTTCTTTTTGATTCCGGGATATGGTGCGCAGGGGGGTGCAGCGCGCATTGCGGCGACCCTGCTGGATAAGGCTGGTGGTGCTGTAAACAGCTCCCGCGGTATCCTCTGCGCCTGGAAAAAGGACGAGAAGATTGCGGGGGCGCGGGAAGGTGGCACTCTTACAATGAACGATATTGCAGATGCCGCTGCGCGCGCGGCCTTGTTTAGTAAAGAAGATTTGCTTGGCGCAAAGGCCAGCTTGTAAAGGAAGCATTAGGAGGGCTTATGTTTAAAGATTGTCATGGAGAACCATTACCAGTTTACGCTCAGGGAGTTGTTTCAGAATGTCTTCCTGTTGTTGGTGCCATTCCTTTTGGCAGCGTATACAGTTTAAAAGTGCTTGTTTCTAGTGGAGCAAAATTTACTGCAAAGGGAGCAGTTTGTGGTGGTGAACCGGCTGCCGGTCAGTTTTACATGCTTCACGCCTTGCGTTCAAATGTTCTGCTTGGCCGCCCAATAAGTGTTTATCATTCCTGCCAGCTTTCTGCAGAAGACAGCCGTACTTTATATGGAACAGATAAATATGCAGGTGCAATTGAACTCACTTTTTTAATCCTGTTAAAAGGAAAGGGAACTCGCGAACTCTGTTCTCTTGATTTTGGTGATTTAGTAAATCTGATTGGTCCGTGTGGAAATCGTTTCCCGGAGCCTGCAGCTAGCGGTAAGGTCTGCATCGTAGGTGGCGGAATTGGCGTGGCTCCAGTTGCGGGTTTTGCTCAGACTCTGCCAGACAAATCTTACGATTTCTTTGCCTCCTTCAAAAGCGGCTCTTACGGACTTGAAAATCTTAAGGCAGATAAGCTTGTAATTACTACAGATGATGGCTCAGTCGGCGTTCACGGAATGCTGCCCGTTGCCCTTACCGCAGACACCCTGCGTCAGGGAAACTACAGCGCACTTTATGCCTGCGGACCAACTCCAATGCTGGCATATATTCAGAAAATCTGCCGTGCAGCCGGAGTTAAGTGCTATCTTAGCATGGAAGCTCACATGGCCTGCGGTGTTGGTGTTTGTCTTGGTTGTGTAATCGACACTACAGAAGGCAAAAAACGCTGCTGTAAAGATGGTCCTGTTTTTGACGGCGATATTCTTATGTTTAATCCTGTAACAGAAGTTGCCGGAATTAAGGTTCAGCCTCGCCGCGAAGCACTTGCAGAAGGCCAGGAGCCGGACCTCAGCGTAAATATTGCCGGAGTTCGTTTTGAAAATCCTATTATCGGCTCATCTGGAACCTTTGGTTTTGGAACTGAATATGAATCACTCTTTGATGTAAACCGTCTTGGTGGTATTTCCAGCAAGGGACTTACACTTGAGCCTCGCCAGGGAAATGACGGAATCCGTCTGCATGAAACTCCAGCTGGTCTTATGAACAGCATTGGTTTGCAGAACCCTGGTATTCCTCATTTTATAGAGCATGAATTACCTCAAATGCTGGCCCTTAAGCCGGTAACAATCGCAAATTTGTCCGGTTCTTCGCTGGAAACTTATGTGGAAGGTGCAAAGCTTCTTGATAAAACAGAAGTGCCAATTATAGAACTGAACATTTCCTGCCCGAATGTTTCTGCCGGCGGCGCTGCATTTGGTATGACTTGTGTAGGGGCCGCTCAGGCAGTTAAGGCTGTGCGTGCAGTTACAAAAAAGCCTTTGCTGGTAAAGCTTACGCCTCAGTCACATGAACTGGAGCAGGTTGCTCTGGCCTGTGTAGAAGCGGGCGCCGATGGTATAAGCCTTTGTAACAGCTTCCAGGGAATTGCAATTGATATTGAACGCGGGGTTCCGGTTTTTGATAAGCTCAAAGCTGGTTTTGGAGGCCCTGCTGTTCGTCCTATTGCTGTGCGTCTGGTTTACGAAGTTGTTGAGGCAATTAATAAATTGCCGGCCGACCGTCGTGTCCCGGTAATCGCAATTGGCGGAGCGGCAAGCTGGGAAGATGCCGTTGAGTTTATAATGGCTGGTGCTTCTGCTGTTCAGGTTGGAACAAACACCTTTGCAAATCCATATTCAATGATAGAAATGATTGATGGACTTGCTGCCTTTATGAAGCGAAAGGGCTACCATAATATCGAAGAGATGAGAGGGCTTATTCAAAAATAACTTTTTGCAAGCTGAGGAAAACTAATGAAAACTAAAAAAATTCTTGGACTTTTATTGGGAGCTAGCCTTATGATGGGTGCAAATGCAACAATAAATATTAATGTAGAAGAAACTTTGGTTTCTACTGGAAATAATTACCGGCTAAAAACTGCTTTGGAAAAAATTAAGAAGGGTGAAAAAGTAACTCTTGCTGCTCTTGGTGGGTCTGTTACCGAAGGAGCCGGACCTGAAAAATTTACAGATGGGTATGCTTTTCAGTTTTTCCGAGCCCTTAAGGCTGCTTATGCACCTGGAAATGGTGAAAATGTAATTTTTGACGGAGCAGGATTGAGTGGAACACCTTCTCAGCTTGGAATTGTTCGATATAAACAGGATGTTGTTGATGTTCTTGGTGGAAATCCTGATATTCTGATTATTGAATTTGCTGTAAATGATGCTGGAGATGATTTTTCTGCCCGCGGATTTGAAGCTCTTGTTCGTGATGCACTTTCTGCCAGCCCGGAAACAGCCGTAATTGCACTTTATTCTGCCGCAACTTATGGAAATACTGCTGCCCAGAAAAAGCCGATTGCTAATCATTATCAGATTCCTCAGGTTGATATTCTGCCGGTTGTAAAAAAGGGAATTTCTAGTGGTAAAGTAAAAGAAAAGGACTACTACACAGATAATGTTCATCCAACAAAAGACGGACATCAGTTTATGTCAGACAGTCTTATGAATCTGCTTGCAGTAGTAGATAAAGCCGCAAAAGATTCTCCTTGTGCCGTTCCTGCTGAATCTCTAAAGAATCCTTCTTTTAGTGGAATGAAGATGATTCTTGGTGATGATGAAAATGTAAAGATTTCTGCGGGTGCATTTAATAAAAAAGATGGTGCAACTCAGACTCTTAAAAAGACAAATAAGGGTGATTTTCCACAGAACTGGTATAAATCAGCTTCTTCGAAGGGTGAAAGCTTTAAGATGGATATTACCTGTAAAAATCTGATTTTAACATATAAAGTTCAGGGCAGCTGGCTTTCAGAAAAGTTTGGAAGTGCTGATGTATATGTTGATGGCAAAAAAGTTGGCACTTATGATGGTGGAGCCGCAAACGGTTGGAATAACTGCGAAGCCCGCCTTATCATAGATGAAAAATCTGCCGCAAAACATTCTGTAGAAATAAAAATGGCCCCTGGCTCTGAATCCAAGGGCTTTACCATTGTTTGTATGGGCTATTCTTTGTAGTAGACAGAAGATTGCCCGGTCACGCCGGGCAATGACAGGTGACAGACCGGGCAATGACAGGCAGCTTGCGCAGGCAATGATATGCCCGCCCCGGTAATGCCCCGTCCCCCGCTCATGCACGGCGCATGAGCTTGTCGTAACCACCTACACACTCATCACTGCTTTGGCCAGCTGGTCTGCACAAGACGTAGGCCGGCGGCCACAAGTATTTCCTGCCAGCAGCGCATTAATTTCTTCTGCGCTTTTTCCATTAACCAGTTTTGCAATTGCCTTAAGGTTTCCGTTGCAGCCGTTTGTAAAAACTACATTTGTAATGATGCCGTTTTCATCCTTGTCAAATGTAATCTGTGTTGAACAGGTATTTTGAGTTTTGTAAGTGTGTGTCATTTTTACTCCTGTTTATTTTGCTAATTCTTTAGCAACAAACTCATCAATTTTTTCTGGTGTATCTGTTGGAGCAAAGCGGGCAATTACACTTCCGTCTTTAGCAACAAGGAATTTTGTAAAGTTCCATTTAATTTTAGAACCGAATTTTCCTTTCTGCTGGCTCTTAAGGAAAGTGTAGAGTGGAGATTCATCCTTTCCGTTTACATCAATTTTTGCAAACTGAGGGAATGTAATTCCAAATCGTCCTGTACAGAAAGTGTGAATCTCATCATCAGTACCAGGAGCCTGATTCAAAAACTGATTACATGGGAAGTCAAGAATTTCAAATCCCTTTTCTTTGTACTTATCATACAAATCCTGCAAACCTTCATACTGTGGTGTAAATCCGCAGCCTGTAGCAGTGTTTACAATAAGCAAAACCTTTCCTTCATAATCTTTTAAAGAAACGTCGCTTCCATCTCTTGCTTTTACAGATAAGTCATACAATACCATATAATCACCTCTTAATCAATATTGTTAGAAATCAAATTGTGTACAATCAATTTCTGAAAATAATATAGCTTTTTATCTTGAAATTGTCAATTAAATTGTGTACAATTTTGTAAATTATTTAAATATTTTTAAGGTTTTTTATTATGGATACTCAGAATATGACACAGACAGAATTTAATCCACTTTCATTGGACAATCAGATTTGTTTTGCCCTTTATGTATGCTCTAAAGAAATTATCAGAAAGTACAATCCTATTTTGGAGCCGCTCGGACTTACTTATACTTCATATATCACTTTGCTTGGCCTCTGGGAAAAAGATAATGTAACAATCAAAGAGTTGGGAAGCCGCCTCTTTTTGGATTCGGGAACACTTACTCCTCTTCTTAAAAAAATGGAAAGCCAGGGATTGATTACACGAAACAGAAGTAAGGAAGATGAACGCACAGTTTATATCAAACTTACAGAGCAGGGAAAAGCTTTGCGCGAAGACTGCAAATGTGTTCCTCAGAAGATGATGTGTCACAACTTCCTTGAACCTGCAAAGGCCGGAGAATTACTGCAATCTCTGCATATGATGATGACAAAAATTGGTGATGAATAAATTGCAATTATCATCAATAATACCTGTTTTTTCTTTTTATAAAATCTTCTCTATGCTATAATATGTTGATATGGATAGTCAGATGGAAGAAAAAAAGAAGTTGCTTGTTGTTGATGATGACCCGCTGATGGTCAGAACAATCCGTGGATGGCTTGCAGAAGAATACAATGTTTCTGTGGTTACCTCGGGAAAAACGGCATTAGCATTCTTAAAGAAATTTACACCAGATCTCATTTTGCTTGATTATGAAATGCCTGTTATGTCTGGACCGGAATTCTATAAAATTGCCAAAGAAGATCAGGCTTTGGCGGCTATTCCAATCATGTTTTTAACTGGTAAAGAAGATCAAAAAGGGCTTGATGAGATTAATTCTCTTAAGCCGGAAGGCTGCATCTTAAAAAATCGTACTCCAGATGAAGTAAGGCACACAATAGCTGCATTTTTCCAGGGTCAATAAGGAATTGATTTATGAAAAAATTGGCTTTTCTATCTGCAGGAATAATAATTCTTTCGTTCGCTCTTTCTGCCTTTATGGTTTATTATATGTCTTCCGAAGCTGTGAGCAAAGACAAGCAGCAGGAATATTTAATTTCGGAACATATCTTTGATGCAATACATGAAGAATTTTACAGACCTATTGTAATTTCGCGGTCTATGTCTATTAATAGCTTCCTGCAGGATATTCTGATGAATGAAGACAAGTACAGCGAAGCAGAGGCCACAGAAAAAATAGCAGAATATCTGCACTCAATAAAACAGGAAATGCATTATTCAACTGCCTTTGTTGCTTCAGATGCAACCCGCAGATATTACACAGAAAACGGAATTGAAAAATATCTTGATCCTCAAACTTCCCCTTACGATATCTGGTATCCTCTTTTTCAGGAAAGCAGAAAGACTTATGATTTGGATACAGACCGCGATCAGATAAATGACTATCGCTGGACGGTTTTTATAAACTACAGAATTCTTTCTCCAGATGGAAAATTCTTGGGAGCTTGTGGTGTCGGTCTTGTTATGACAAACCTGCAGTTCCTTTTTGAAGAATTTGAATCTCAGTATAAAGTCAAAATCAATTTAATTGATCAGGAAGGACTTGTTCAGATTGATACTCACGCTCAGAATATTGAAAATGCCTATATTTCAGAAGCAATTTTGGACAATGCAGGTTCCGAACAGTTTACTTACGCAACTCGTGGTCTAAACGGTTACAGAATGACCCGCTATATGCGCGACCTGGAGTGGTATCTTGTTGTTCAGGGTACAAATTTTGGTTCGGAAAACGTGATGTTCTGTTATATCTTTGTGGCTATAACTGGCATCCTTGTTCTTACGGCTTATTTTATTATTGTGTCTAGATTTACAAAGCAATACCAGAACTCTGTTCCGGAAGATCATCTGGAAGATTCTCTTACCGGTCTGCCAACCCGTGATTATCTGAGGGAAGCCTACGGTGAAGAGGGAGTATTTAATACAACAAGATATAAATCTATTGCGGTTTTTGATGTGGATAATTTTAAGCGCACAAACGAAAACAGAAATGGCGGAATACTTTTGCGTGAAATTGTAAATCTCGCAGATGAATATTTTGCCTGGAAGGGTATGCTTTTGCGCTGGGGTGATGATGACTTTGTTGCCCTGCTGGAAATGTCGGCGGAAGATGCGGAAGCAAAATTCAAGGAATTTTGTGAGGATGCAAAACGTTGTTTTGATGTAACAATTTCTGTCGGAATTGCAGAAATTAACCTGTCTGATACAATAAAAGTAAACTACTATCGAGCTGTGCAGAAATGTTTTGCAATGAAAGAAAAAGGTGGTGATGGAGTTTGCAGAATTTGATAGAAAATACCGGTAAGAAAAATAAAAAGAAATATCGAACTCTTAAAACAACACTCTTTTTTATGAGTATGGGGCCTATTCTTGTAGTTTTTCTTGTGGGAATAGGTTTTAGTTTTTTTTCGCAGGCAAGAACAATGCGGAATGAACTTAATTCTCTCTTTAATACAGAAGCAGACAGAAAGATGTTTGAATATAACGAAAGTCTGAATTCAACAATCCGTACTGTAGATTCCATGTCGGAATATATTTTATCATCTCTGAACGAAAAACAACTGCTTACAGACCCCGACTATGAACGGGACTATATGAATTCCCTTGCAAAAATTATGGCCGATTTTACAAGGACATCTAAAGATTCGGTTGCTTCTTATTTTAGAATGAATGCCGAAAAGTACGGTCCGCGGCAGGGTGTCTTTTTAATCGGAACAAATAAATCTGGCTATATAAGTATTCGTCCAACAGATTTAAGCCTTTATAGTCCAACAGATTTAGGACACGTTGCCTGGTATTATATGCCTGTCTGGGAAGGTCAGCCTGTCTGGCTTGATCCTTACGAAAATCAGAATATAAACATGCATATTGTTTCTTATGTAAAGCCAATTCGCAAAAATGGAAACTTCCTGGGTGTTGTAGGAATAGATTTGAATATGGCAACACTTAAGAATATTGCAAATGATATTAGACCAGACCAAATGACTTCCCTCATTTTAGGAAAAGATTACAGTTTGGTTTACAATAGTAATAATATCGAACCGGCTTATTCGGTAGATGCCAATCTGGATATTCGAAGAATGAGACCCTTTCTGGAAAGCAGTGATGTTCAGAATGTTTTTGAATGTACCTGGGCCGGCCAGAGACATTACGGAATGTGCCGTAATCTGAAAAACGGCATGAAGATTGTTTTACTCATGCCAAGCAGAGTTTTAGTTCACCGAAAATTCCTTAATTATGTAAAATTTGCAGTTGTTCTGATTATCACAATCAGTCTGGGCGCAATGATAATGCGTTACGGTTTTATTCATATCATTCTGCCTATAAACGAACTTACAGAAGCTTCTTATCGTCTTTCGCGCGGTGAGCTTGGAATCCCTATTGCTTATCATTCAAATAACGAACTTGGTATTCTTTCAGACAGTATCAGAAAGATGGCCGAACAGTTACATGAATATATTGAATACATTCGTGAACAGGCAAAAAGTGAACGTGAAGCAAAGGAATCTGCTATTAATGCTTCAAAAGCCAAGTCTAACTTCCTTGCAAACATGAGCCATGAAATTCGTACTCCAATTAATGCCGTTTTGGGTATGAATGAAATGATTTTGCGTGAAACTGCCCGTGATGATATCCGCACTTATTCGCTGAATATTAAACATGCCGGAAATGCACTTCTGGCTCTTGTAAATGATGTTCTGGACTTTTCAAAAATCGAATCTGGTAAAATGGAAATTCTTGCCGATTCTTACGACTTGTCTTCAATGCTCACAGATCTTATTTCAATAATTTCTGAGCGAATTGAAAAGAACGGTCTGGAATTCAAGCTGAATATAAACAAGGATATTCCATGCCGACTTTATGGTGACAGTGCAAAAATCAAACAGTGTATTTTGAATCTTTTGACAAACGCAGTGAAGTATACAAACAAGGGGTCTGTTACTTTCGGTCTGGATTTTGTGGAAATTCCTTATTCTGATGGAAGAAAGATTTCCCTGCTGGTAAAAATTTCTGATACAGGAATTGGTATTAAAAAAGAAGATTTGGATAAACTATTCCAGCCTTTTGAAAGAATTGAAGAAAACAGGAACCGAACCGTAGAAGGTACCGGACTTGGAATGAGTATCGTTCAGCGAATTCTTGAAGTTATGGATACAAAACTTGAAATTCAGAGTGAATACGGTGTTGGTTCTACCTTTGCTTTCTCTGTTGTTCAGGATGTTGTTTCTGATGAGCCGCTTGGCGATATTATGGAAAAGTATAATCAGAATGCAAGAATGATGGAAACTTACAAGGAAAAACTTTTTGCGCCTGAAGCCCGTCTTCTCTTTGTTGATGATACTGTAATGAACCTTGAAGTTGTTAAGGGACTTTTGAAAAATACACTTATTAAGCTTGATACGGTTTTAAGTGGTGAAGAAGCACTGGAAATGGTTAAGAAAAAGTCTTACGACATTCTTTTTATAGACCACCGTATGCCAAGAATGGATGGTTTGGAAACTCTTGAAGCATTAAATAATATGACAGATAACAAGAGTATTGGAAAACCATGTATTGCCCTTACTGCAAATGCAATCAGTGGTGCAAAAGAAATGTATCTGGAAGCAGGCTTTACAGATTATCTTTCTAAACCGGTTAGTCCAGATAAGCTTGAAGAAATGATTCGCAAGTATCTTCCAAAAGAGCTTATAAAGACTCCTGAAGAAATTGAAGATTCAGGACTAAAACCTGCTGCAGAAGAAGCTTCTATGCCTGACATTGAAGGAATTGATATGGCTTCGGCCCGCACTTATTGCGGTTCTACTGAAATGATGAAAAAAATGTTTGCTTTGTTCCAGTCTTCTATTCAGAAAAATGCAGATGAACTGGAAACTTTGCTAAAAGATGAAAATATCATTCAGTATAGAATAAAGGTTCATGCTCTTAAATCTTCGGCAAGAACAATAGGTGCCAATAAACTTTCGGAAATGGCACTTGCGCTGGAAAATGCGGCTTCGGAAGAAGACCTGGAGATTGTGAAAAAAGAAACTCCAGATTTGCTCAAGCTTTACCGTTCGTTCGAAGAACGGCTGGCTGTGTTTAATCAGGATGATGAAGACGGAGGCCCGGCATCAGGTGAAGCTGGCGGTGCCGCTGGGGCACAGGACGCTGCGGGCGCGGGAGTTGGCTCGGGCGCGGGCGGAAGTGCCGGGGCGGGAGCTGGTGGAGCGGGCTCTGGAAGCGGGAAAAAGCGTTCGGGGAAGGCGCCTTTGAAGGAAGGGCAGCTTAAAGAAATTCTTGATTCTATGGCTCAGAGTGCTGCAGATTTTAATCTGGATGATCTGGAAAAAATGCTTGGTGAACTTCAGATGCATCAGCTGCCAGATGATTTTAAGGAAGATTACAAGAAGCTGCGTGCCGCTATCCTTGATGTAGATTTTGATGGAGTAACTTCTGTTCTTGAAGATATCTTCACAAGGCTTTGATTTTCCTATAAAATTGCAATATGAATATAATTGTAGTGGGCAGTGGTGGTCGTGAGCACACTATCTGCTGGAAATTAGCTCAGAGTTCAGTTGTTGATAAAATTATCGTAGTGCCTGGAAACGGTGGAACTGCGATTGAATCAAAGTGCGTAAACGTAAATCCTAAAGATTGTGATTATATCGCTGAAGGCGAAAATCCTTATGTTGCAATTGCAAAACATGAAGGATGTCGCATGGCTGTAATTGGTCCTGAAGATCCTTTGGCAGAAGGTCTTGCAGATGAATTCTGGAAGGCTGATATTCCATGTGTGGGTCCTAAAAAGGCTGGTGCTCAGCTTGAAGCAAGTAAAGACCTTTCAAAAAACTTCATGAAGAAGTACGGTGTTGCCTGTGCTGCGAGTGAAACTTTTGTAAATAAAGATGCCGCTATAGAATATATCAAAAAACACGGTGCACCGGTTGTTGTAAAAGCTGATGGCCTTGCTGCTGGAAAGGGTGTTGTAGTTGCTGCTACAGTAGATGAAGCAATTGCAGCTGTAGATGACCTTATGGAAAGCGGCCGTGTAGGTGACGCCGGTAAAAAACTTGTAATTGAAGACTATCTTGAAGGTGTTGAAATTTCTGTTCTGGCTGCTGTTTCTGTTACTCCAGAATATGCAGTAAGTGGGAATGCAACAATTAAGGCTTTCCAGCCAGCCCGCGATCATAAGCGTCTTAATGATGGTGCAAAAGGTCCTAACACTGGCGGAATGGGAGCTGTTTCTCCTCTTGATGATGTTACTCCAGCAATTATGGCTCAGTTCTCTAAAGATATTATGGAACCAACCCTGAACGGCCTTATTAAAGAAAAGTTTGATTATCGTGGTTTCATTTTCTTTGGTGTAATGCTTACAAAGAATGGGCCAAAGCTTTTGGAATACAATGTTCGTCTTGGAGACCCAGAAACTCAGGCTGTTCTTCCTCTTATGGACTTTGATTTTGCTGCTTTGTGTACTTCAATTTTGAACGGTTCTCTTAAAGATTTTGAAGTTAAATTTAAGAAGGGGTATCAGGTAGCACCTGTTGTTGTAAGCGGTGGTTATCCTGGAGCTTACAAAAAAGGCTGCGAAATTACCTTTAACGAAGATATTTTGAAGGCCAGTGGTGCTAAGATTTTTGTTGCCGGTGCTGTAAGTGGTCGTCGTGGTGGCGATATGCTTACAAGTGGCGGACGAGTTCTTGCTTCGAGTGCCTTTGGTAAAACTTTCCATGAAGCATGGGCAAAAGCTTATCAGGGTATTTCAGCTGTAAAATTCGAAGGCGCCTTCTTCCGCAAGGATATTGGTTTGCCAGGTGCCGCCGAAAGCGGAAAACTCTAATATTTCATACTAAAATAAATTTGGCAGGGGAAAACGCAACCTTAAAAAGGTTTCTTTTTCCCCCGCACCCCTTTTTTCTTCCAAAATTACCACCAGTGCGGTTGGAAAGACAAAGCATTTTTTAGAGATGCTAGCAAATCCGTAAAGTCCGGGCAGAAAATGATGTGCAGGGCAAGATAACCTGCCAGACAGCAAATTACAAATAAAAACGCCTTAATTTTAACAACTTTTGCAGAAAAGCCCATGGAAAATTGCAGGGCAAAGAGAATCAGGATTAAAAGGATTGCGAATACCAGAAATTTTTCTGCTATGACTAAGGCTGCTGCCATGCTCATGGCAAGTAAGAGGAAGGTAACAGTTTTTCTATTTTTACGGCAGGAAAGTGAAATAAAGGTCTTTAAGATAATCCAGAGAATTCCAAGCGTAATAAAAATTATCTGACTCTGAAAGATTGTTTCTTCACTTGGTTGAAGTCTGATAAAGAATAAAATCTTAATTGCAGAATTATAGAAAAAGGATAATGTATTTGTTTCTATAAGTTCTGGTTTTACAAAAATAATTATTGCAAAAATCAGCATCAAGTCTACGCAAAAGTCAATTATATGACGAATAAAATTCCCGATTGAAAAAATAATCTTTTTAGCCAGAGAATCAGAAGTGCTTTTTGGACTTTTATCTGTTTTGTTTAATTCTGCGCTATTTTCTTTCTGACTTTTTTTGCTGTGCTTCTTTTCAGCTTTTTGGTGTGGAAATTTTTCTTTCAGTTCAGCAAATTTTTTCTGGAGTCTTTTCCCTGTCTGAACAAAAAAGTCCTTGATGGCAAGGACAGTCATTTCAAAGGAATATGCGGCATCGTTTTTTGTAAGCGTATCTGGATTAAGCACATCAGAAAAATGTGCAGAAATGGCGTGTTCCAGTTCAGAAAGTTTTTCCTTTGGAAGTCCAGAATCAAAAGTATAAGTATATAAAGTTCCAGATGTCTTTAGTTGGATTACCGATTTACAGTCCTGTCGTGCCGCTTCCTCAGAAGAAAGTGTTGAAGTTCCCAAAAACGTAATATTTTCCTTTTCAAGGAAACTTTGATTTCGGGGAGATATATCTTTCATCCCGTCTGATATATCAGTATTTTCTGCAGTAGCAGGATGATTCCAGGCAAAACCTTTCTTTGTAAAAACAAAACCTTTCCTCTGCCAGATAGAAGATTCGGAACTGCTAACCCAGAATGTTGCAAGAATGTCGTCATCATCACCGATATTATAATTCTGCCGAATTGTTTTTTCAGAGGAGTTTGTAAAAGATAGCTGGATTTGGAAAGATTTTGATTGCATACGCACTCCTATAAATGTCAGTAAATGGATACAAAAAAGGATTATTCTATCTTTTAGGTAATATTTTATGGTGGAAATAATAAAATTGCAAGAAGGATTTACTGTTTGTTTATTTTTTTATCTATTTCAGCGGAAATCTTGTTGTAGAGCTGTTGTTCTTTTATTTCCATGTGATTTATAAGGCGGATGTAGAGCTTGTCAAAGTAGGCCTGGGTAAAATCTTCTCCGAAAAGTGCTGCTGGAGCGACATTAAGTTCTTTTGAGATGCGGGCAATGAGGTTTGCAGAGGCAAATTGAGTTCCTGTTTCTATGATGGAAAGATGTTTCTGAGTTATTTCGAGCCGTTTTGAAAGTTCCGACTGAGTGAGTCCTGCCATCTTTCTGTATTTTTGAACGTTTTTCCCGAATAAAGCAGGAATGTCCAGTTCCGTTTCTGTCATGTTTATAATTATCTCATTCATAACCTCTTCTTGGAACTTTTTAATAGGTAATAATTATTACTAAATTAGGAATATTTTTACTTGTGAATATAGATTTTTGAAGGTAAAATATTACCTGATTAACAGAATATTCAACTTATTTGGAGGTTGCTATGAAAAGATTTTTACTTGTATTGATTGGTTCTTGTTTTATGGGTATGGGAATTATGAGTGCGGAGAGTGATATTCAAGTAGGAAATCCTTTACTTGGGTTATTTTATAATTCAAATATAGAGTCTGCTGATACAGCAACAGAAACAAAAGTCTATATGTATGAAGATAGTTCTTTTTTTAGATTTGGTATTTCATTGTTCAGTATAAAAAATCAGAACATACTATTTTTGGACAGATTTGGTTTTTACGAAGCTATAGATTTACCTATGGGAGCTGCAGATAATGGGTATAGTCTTGGCCCTGTACTTCAAATTTCTGCTGGTGGTGTATATAAGGTTTTTGAAAATGATATGATTTCTTTTATCTTATCTGCTGGACCACATGTACAGTTAGCTGACTCCGCTTTTAGCTTTGGAGCAGATATCGATTTTCAGACAAAAATCATACCGACAAAGCTGTGTTCGCCCGTTGTTGGGCTAAAAACTAATTTAAATTTTTATTCACATCATATTGTATCTAGAAGAACTGAAAAATTAGTATATGACGAATATGAGCGTGTTTATGATTATAAGTATTCTTATGAAGATTATTCTATAAGGAAATTTCTGGAGTTTTATCTTCAGCCTTACATTTCATTCTGTGTGAATTTTAGGTAAGGCTGAAGATACTCTCGAATTATACTACAGATATTTAGAAAGCTCGCTGCGGATGCAGTCCAGGCGGGAATCGCTGAGGCCAAAGTCCATCTGTTTGTAAGACCAGGCGGCGCGGCCGATGCCGTGGCGGTTGAAAACAGAAGAAATGAGGCGGTACCATTCAAGGGTGTCTTCGTTGCTGGCGCGGTCTATAACTCCGTATTCGCCGCAGTAAAGAAGAACGTTGCGTTCTTCTGCAATTTTTACGGCTTCTGCAAAAATGCTTTCAAAGTAGTTTTCGTCAACTGTAGCCTTCTGGTCAAACATGCGGAAAGAAATTCCAATCTGTCCAACTTTTTCATCAGTTTTTTTCTGATACTCTGCAAATGTAGACTTAAGCGGGAAGCGGAAGTCTATGTTCATGTTTTTTCCAACCCAAGGTGCTCCCTGATGTGTAAATACCAGTGGTTCGTAAGTGTGGAAGTTGTAAACGATGTTTTCATCATAAGGAGCATCCAGGTCTTTTACAGCTGCCAGAGAGTTGTTCCAGTAGCTTCCTACAAGTATTTTTGTGCTTGGAGCAATTTTTCTGATGCGTTCAATGCAGGTGCGGGCAATTGCGTTCCATTTTTTGCAGTAAGACTGATCTGTAACTTCATTCAAAAGTTCAAAACAGATTTCGTTATTTGTGCCGTCAAAAGCATGTGTAAAATGACTTGCAAGGTCTTCCAAAAGTTTATAGAAGCGCTCCTGGTAAGCCGGATTATCAAAAAATCCGTTTTCATTTTCGCCGGCATCAAAAGAAAATCCTGCAGTTTTGTGTAAATCAAGAATCATATTAAGATTATTATTTTTACACCAGTTAATTGCCTGCTGAATGCGGTCGAATCCTTTTTCAATTCTCTTTCCGTCTGCAGTTTCTACAAGATTGTAATCTATAGGCAGACGAATGTGGTCCATCCCCCAGCTGCTGATTGTCTTAAAATCTTCTTCTTTGATAAAATTGTCGTATCTATCTTCTGTGTGATTGCACTGTGAGTACCAGCCCCCAAGGTTTACTCCGTGCATAAATCCGTTGAATTTCTTCATAATAGTCAAATCTCCTTATGGAATAAAAAATCCCAATTCTAACAATATATTATACTGTAGAATTGGGATTTATGTATCAGAATAAAGGTTGTTATATCAGAATATTAAACTGAATATTCTGATTTTTTTGAACATTTTTGCGTAGAAAAATGTTTGATTACTGCACAGAATACAGTAAATCTTCATAACTTGGGAAAGGTTTGTATTCTTCGCCAAGTAGGGGTTCAATCTGATCTGCGATGGCTCGCACAGCTTCCATTGCAGGAATTACAACTTTTGCATAAGCGTGAGCGCGTTTCATGAGGTCACCGATAGCGCGGGTTTCTTCGTGCTTTTTAGAAAGCTCATCTGCTTTGTTTGAAAGGTCGTTTACCAGAGTGTTCAGTTTTTCCATCAGCTTTAAGCCTGCATCGCACATGCTCATTACACGCTGCATCTTAAATTCTGTGTCGGCAAGAACGTTCAGATATCTGAAGGCTGCAGGAATAATGTCTTTGTGAACCATTTCGAGCATTGTGTTTGATTCAATATTAATAACCTGGCAGTATTTTTCCAGTTTGATGTCGTAGTGGCTCTTCATTTCTTCTGGAGTATAAATGCCAAGACGGGTGAAGAGGTCTATGTTTTTCTGGTCGATATAGTGTTCGATTGCCTTTGGTGTTGTGCGGTAGTTTTTAAGTCCGCGGCGTTCTGCTTCTTCTATCCATTCCTGGCCATAACCGTTTCCGTTGAAGAGAATGCGCCAGTGAGCGGTAATTTCGCGCTTGATGAGTTTCTGCAGGTCTTCATCAAAGTTCTTTGACTGTTCAAGTTCATCGGCAAAGGCACGCAGAGTGTCTGCAAGAATTGCGTTTAATATTGTGTTTGGGCCGCTGATAGAGAGTGCACTTCCTACAGAACGGAACTCAAAGCGGTTTCCGGTAAATGCAAATGGCGATGTGCGGTTGCGGTCTGTTGAATCCTTTGGAATTGGAGGAAGAACATCTGCACCGATTGTCATTTTTACACCTGTTTTTCCGTTGTAAGCGGTGCCGTCTTTAATTGCTTTAAGAATTGCGTCCAGTTCATCTCCAACATAAATAGAAACGATGGCTGGAGGCGCTTCGTTCGCTCCAAGACGGTGGTCGTTTCCGGCAGAGGCAACTGAATAGCGCAAAAGATCCTGATTATCATCTACGGCTTTAATAACTGCAGTGAGGAAGAGGAGGAACTGAGCGTTGTCGCGAGGAGTTTTTCCTGGTGCAAAAAGATTTTCACCCAGGTCGGTCGCAATAGACCAGTTGTTGTGCTTTCCACTTCCGTTTACACCGGCAAATGGCTTTTCGTGGAGCAGGCAGATGAGTCCGTGACGGCGGGCTACCTTTTTCATAATCTCCATTGTGAGCTGGTTCTGGTCTGCGGCAAGGTTGGAAGTTGTAAAGATTGGAGCCATTTCGTGCTGGGCAGGAGCGGCTTCGTTGTGTTCTGTTTTTGCGTAAATGCCGAGCTTCCACAGTTCTTCGTTCAAATCTTCCATGTATTTGATAACGCGAGGCTTAATGGCGGCAAAGTACTGGTCGTCCATTTCCTGACCTTTTACAGGGCGGGCGCCAAAGAGGGTTCGGCCGCACATTTTAAGGTCTTTGCGTTTCTGGTAGAGTTTTTCATCAACAAGGAAGTATTCCTGCTCTGGTCCCATTGTTGTTGTAACGTGTTTTGCCTTGTTTCCAAAGAGTTTAAGAACGCGAAGGCTCTGCTCATTAATGGCTTCCATGGAACGCAGGAGCGGAGTTTTTTTATCAAGTGCTTCTCCGTTGTAAGAACAGAAAGCAGTTGGAATACAAAGTGTGTGGTCCTTTACAAAAGGATAAGAAGTAGGGTCCCAAACTGTGTAACCACGGGCTTCAAAAGTAGAACGTTTGCCGCCGTTTGGGAAAGATGAAGCGTCTGGTTCACCCTTAATCAGTTCTTTTCCACTGAAGCTCATTATGATTTTTCCTTCATCGGCAGGTGTAAGGAAGGAATCGTGTTTTTCTGCGGTAATACCGGTGAGCGGCTGGAACCAGTGTGAATAATGGGTGGCACCTTTAGAAATTGCCCAGTTCTTCATTGCCTCGGCAATCTGATTTGCCGCTTCCAGATCCAGAGGAGTTCCTTCTTCCATTGTATGCTTTAGCGCTTCGTAAGTTTTAGAAGGCAGCATTTCTTTCATAACAGTCTGATTAAAAACAAGACTTCCAAATAGTTCAGGAACATTTGTGTTTGTCATGTGGAACTCCGTGTACGCATCTTTGCGCTTTTTTACTATAAATAATACATATATTTTAGTGATTTACGGGCGGAGTTTCAATGTACTCATTGTTTTATTGTTTTATAGAAGAAGTGTCCTGATGTTTTAATTCCTTTAAAAGCTTTTTACGTTCGTACATGCGTTTGTCGGCACGTTCAAATATGCGCAGCAGGCTTTTATCCTGATGAGGAATAAATTCAGAAAAACCACAGGAGATTACAATATCGCCGGTTTTTACGTTTTCTTCCATCTTTGCATTAAATGATTTTAAAATTTCAATGTGATTTTTGTAGTCCTTGTCTCGCAAAATGGCAACAAATTCATCACCACCAATTCTGTAAACAGGACTATGCTTAAACTGTTCACTGATGATTGCAGCGGCAGTTTTTATGTACTGGTCGCCGGCATCGTGTCCTTTTGTATCATTTATTGTTTTTAAGTCATTTAAGTCAAAAACAACAATGGCAAATTCAGATAATTCATTATTTTCTATGCGGCTTTCTACAGAACCAACATCGTCAATGTAAGCCATCTTGTTTTTTACGCCGGTAAGTGGGTCTGTGTAAGCAAGCCTTCTGGTTGTGCCGAGTTCAAATTCCTGAAGCTCTTCCACCTTCATTATGTTTTCCATTTGTTTTCGATGGGCTTCTTTTTCATCTGCTAGAACAAAAGTGTGAAGGAGACAAGTTCCCAGCATATAACCAATTGCGTAAAAAGGCGTAAAAGGGAAGAAGATTTGCAGGAAGATAAAACTAGCCATTACGAAGCTAAAAAATCCGATTGTTTTGTGTCGTCTTCTTAAAACTTTATCTGTTTTTCTGGCTATAAAGGCCATATAAATTGTTACTGTGTAAAATATAAAAACTTGGATTGCCAGGAAAACTGCGCGTGCAATAGAAGTGTGATAGAAGCCTGTATCGTCGAACCAGAAAGAAAGTGGCAGGAAAAAGTTTAGGATAAGAACTATGATTTGTCCAATCAGAAGTAGCCATCCGGTCATTTTAAGGAATGTGCTGAATTTGTTTTTTTCATTCAGATACGCAATTACATATTTTGTCCACATAAGAACAGAAGTTGCCATTACAATAAAATATAAAGTGGATATTAAAAAAGTCAGCTTATTTAATTTTAGTGCGTAGGGCAGTTCCCAGATGGCATCTATTATGTAGTAAGTTAAAACACTCAGCAAAAATAGTTTATAAGTCTTATGAGCTGGTATTGTTTCATCTTTTGAAGAAATAATTAGGATATCATAGTTGTTAATCAAAAGTATAAGCGAAGCAAGTATCCCGATGCTTGCATAGTACATAAACTCTCCATGTTTATTATTTTGTCGTCTATATTATAAAGCGATTTATAGAATTTTAACAGAAAAAAGTAATTATGTTGAAAATAGCTGTGTTTCTGTGTACAATATCAAAAACGAGGAAAAAAATGAGTGAAGAGATTCAGTACACAGACATAAATAAAAGTTTTGAGGCCGCTCTGGAACGCAGCCGCAAAATTGAAGAAGACTTAATTAAAAATCCGAAAAAATACAGAGTATTAACAGGAGACCGTCCTACAGGACTTCTTCATATTGGTCATTATTTTGGTTCTTTGCAGAATCGTGTTCGTCTGGCAAATCTGGGTGTTCCAACTATGATTTTGATTGCTGACTACCAGGTTCTTACAGACCACGATGCTTTTGATAAAATCAGCCAGAATACTAAACAGCTTGTAATTGATTACCTTGCTGCGGGAATTAACCCTGAAAAGCAGGATGTAATTATTTATCCTCATTCTTATGTTCCTGAGTGCAATCAGCTGATGATTCCATTTTTGACACTTGTAAGTAACGCAGAACTAAGCCGAAACCCAACTGTAAAAGAAGAAATTGAATCTGCCGGTCTTAAAAACGTAAATGCCGGAATGTATACTTATCCTGTTCACCAGGCCTGCGATATTCTTTTCTGTAAGGGAAACATTGTTCCTGTAGGAAAGGATCAGCTGCCACATCTTGAAATGACACGAACTATTGCAAGCCGCTTTAACAAAAAGTTCTGTACAGATATGGGAAAAGAACCTGTGTTCCCAGAGCCTCAGGCTTTGCTTTCTAAGACTCCTATGATTTTGGGTCTGGATGGAAGTCAGAAGATGAGTAAATCGCGCGGAAACGCTGTTATGCTGAGTGCAACTGAAGATGAAACTGCAAAACTGATTAAAAAGGCAAAGACAGACCAGGACCGCAACATTACTTATGATCCTGTAAACCGTCCTGAGGTTGCAAACCTTCTTATGCTGATTTCACTTTGTACTGGTGAAGAGCCAAGTGCAATTGCGGCTCGCATTGGGGACGGCGGTGGCGGAATGCTCAAGGCAACTCTTACAGAAGCTTTGAATGAAAAGCTGCGCCCATTGCGCGAAGAACGTGCCCGCCTTGAAAAAGACCCTGCCTATATCCGCAAGGTTTTGCTTGACGGTGCACAGCGTGCCCGCGAGATAGGTATCAAAACTCTGGAAGAAGTAAGAGAAAGAATGAATATGCTCATATAGAAAATCCGTTAAAAACGACAGTCCGTTGCGACTGTCGTTTAGGATTTACCTTAAAAAATGCTCGCGAGATTTATCGAGCTGCTCATATAGAAGACGCGTTAAAAAAAATAGTCCTGTGGACTATTTTTTAGCGTCGTCCACCAACTTGCTCGCTCGATTTATCGAGCGGCTCATATAGAAAATCCGTTAAAAAAAGGGGATGTCTAATAAGATTTGGGACTGCGGTCATTGAGCTTGTCGAAATGACCATTTACACTATATGTGGTGGTTTCGACAAGCTCAACCACCGCATTACTTATTAGACATCCCCTTTTTAGCGTTATCCACAAATCGCTCGTGATACCTATTGCGTACAATATTATCGTGTGCTATTATAATTATGTTATGAGTAAACTAGATTTTAATTTAAAAGACGCGGTTAGCCGTCGGTACAGTATGAGGACTTTTACTTCTAAAGAAGTAAGTGCAGAAACACGTCAGAAGATTTTGGATTATGCAGAGAAGCTTTCTAATCCTTTTGGGCCAAAAATAAGAATTAAGTTTATTGAAAAGCAGACTAGTGCAGAAGGCGAAAAGCTTGGAACTTACGGAATTATAAAAAATGCAAAGCTTTTCCTGGGAGTTGCTGTAAAAAATGTGCCTGGCGCTCAGGAAGGGCTTGGTTATGAATTTGAACAGCTGGTTTTGTATATGACAAGTCTGGGGCTTGGAACTTGCTGGATTGGCGGAACCTTTGACCGCGGGGCTTTTGCAGAAGCTATGAAGCCTGAAGCCGACGAGATTTTTACAATCATTTGCCCTGTTGGCTACGGAACTGGTAAAAAACGCTTTTTTGAAAAAATTATGAGGCTTAATTTGAAGGCAGACAGTCGTTTACCTTGGGACAAGCTTTTCTTTAATGGTGATTTTGAAAATCCGCTTTCTGCCGGGGCTTGCCCGGACTATGAAGAAGCACTGGAATTCTTGCGTCAGGCTCCTTCTGCTGTGAACAAGCAGCCTTGGCGGGTGGTATTTGATGAAAAGAAAAGGGCTTTTCACTTTTTTGAAAAGCATTCTATGGCTGGGGCCGGCGGTGCGGTTGATATCCAGCTGGTAGATATGGGAATTGGTATGAATCACTTCCACCTGGCGGCTGAGGAAAAGGGGCTTAAGGGGCATTTTGAAAAAGTGCAGCCTGCTATGCAGTTGCCTGAGAATACAGACTACATTACTTCCTGGGTGATGGAATAATAGATTCCCCTGTCAAGCAGGGGAATGACACAAGCTTGACCGGACAATCTATTCTACTTTTTTAAGCGGCGCCTTGAAGCTCATTTTGCGGGGCGTTGCTACTTTTTCAAATTTAATTGTGTAGGTGCCGGCGCTTTCGTCTATTGCGAGCACAGTGCCGCGACCAAGAATCCCGTGTTCTACGGTATCGCCCTCTGCAAGGCCTGCGAGGGCGTCTTTTTTTTGCAGCATGCTATTGTTTTCATCAATATAAATGCGGGTTTTTGCAAGCAGGGCGGGCGGCAATTCAACCTCGTAATTCAAAAGCTCTTTGTCTATGTCAAAAATAAAGCGGGAAGGATAGCGGCCGCCTGCGTGCTGGAAAAGCCTTCTGCTTCGGTAAGGAAAAGTCTTTTCTGGGCGCGGGTTACAGCAACAAAGGCCAGGCGGCGTTCCTCTTCCATTGCCTTGAGCGAATCTACTTTTTTGCTTGGGAACATGTTTTCGTTCATGCCTACAATAAAAACAACCGGAAATTCCAGCCCTTTTGCGGTGTGAATTGTCATTAGGCGGACGGCGTTTTTGCTGGAAGTTATATCTGCGTTTGTGTAGAGGGCGGCGTGGGCAAGATAATTTTCCAGAGTGCATTCTTCGCCGCAGGAAGTTTCGTATTCGTAAATGGACTGCTTTAGTTCGGCAAGATTGTCCAGCCTTTCCTGAGAGCCTTCGGTGCGCAGGGCAAACTCGTAGCCGCTCTGATTCATTACATGACTAAAAAGCTCTGAAATCTGCATGCCCGAATAGCTGGCGGAAAAACCTTCAATAAGGTCGATAAAGGACTGAGCCTTTGTGTTTGTAAAAAGTTCGTCATTCACGCTGATTTTTAAGGCCTCGTAAAGAGAGCCGCCGTGTTCTGCAACGTATTCCTGCAGATATTTTATGCGGCGCTCTCCAATGTTTCTTTTTGGTGAGTTGACCACGCGCAGAAAAGACAGGTCATCCTTGTAGGCAATCATGCGAAGGTAGGAGAGGGCATCTTTTATTTCGGCGCGGTCAAAAAAAGGTACACCCGAATTTAAGGTGTAGGCAATTTTTTCGCGCTGAAATGCTTCTTCTATTGGCCGGCTGATGTAGTGGGCGCGGTAAAGAATGGCTATATCTGATGCTTCAAAGGAGCCGCTTTCGGTAAGCTCGCGGATTTGTTTTATGATGTAAGAGGCCTCGTCTTCGGCGGATTTGGCATGGTAGTATGCGGGCATCGGGGGCGTTGTCCGCTCGCTGTCGCTCGCTACCGAGTTTCCTTCGGAAACTCGCGGGGAGGGCTCTGGGGTTTTAGGGGATAAGCAGCTTTGCTGCGTTCCCCTAGGAGAAGGGGTGGTGAGCAACGAAGTGCGAACCAGGGGAAGGCTTTCCCCTCCTCCATAAATCAAATCCTTTTTAATTCTGTCTCGGTTTTTGCTGATTAAACTGTTTGCCACATCAAGAATCTGCGGGGTGCTTCGGTAGTTGCGGTTCATCATGATGGTGCGGACGGCCGGAAAATTCTTGTCGAACTCTAAAAGATAGCGGATGTCGGCACCTCGCCAGGTGTAAATGGTCTGGTCGGGGTCTCCTACGACGAAGAGATTGTTGTGGTAGGGGCAGAGGGCCTTCATCAGCTCGTACTGGATAAAGTCTATGTCCTGGAACTCGTCTATCATGATGTATTCAAGGCGTTCCTGCCATTTGTGGCGGATTGCTTCGTTGGTCTGGAAGATGTAAAGCACGAACTTGAGCAGGTCGTTGTAGTCCAGGCCAAAGCATTTTTTCTGCTGGTAAAGATAGCCAAAGAAAATTATGTCTTCTGGCAGGGTGGCGGCCAGGTATTTCTGGTGGATTTCGTCCAGAGTCAGGCGGATCAGTTCTTCGTAGTAGTGGGGGCGCTTAAAAAGTTTCTGGATTTCTATCATATCCCGGGCGGCTGAAAAGGTCATTTGCCGCAGGGTGAGGCCACGTTCTTCGTAGATGATTTGTAACATGGCGTTTATGTCGGAATTATCTAGAACCAGGAAGCTTTTAGGATAGGCAACGGCGTTTGAATCTTCCTGAAGTACGCTTACGCAAAAGCCGTGGAAGGTGGAAATATAACCGGTGTCGTTATCGCCTGTGAGGGCGCGGATGCGGTTGCGCATTTCGGCAGCGGCCTTGTTTGTGAAGGTTACGCAGAGAATGTGTGATGGTAAAATGCCGATTTCGTTTACCAGATAGGCAAAGCGGTGGGTGAGGGCGCGGGTTTTTCCAGAGCCGGCACCTGCAATTACGCGAATATAGCCTTCTGTGGTGGTTACGGCTTCCAGCTGCTCCGGGTTCAGTGAATCTAAATCCATGATTTTATTATAGATGATTTTCCCCCCTTGTGAAACAGAACTGATGTAATAACGGAAAAGTTTGAAAATCTGAAGTACGCGAACGTAGCAAGATTGAAAAGTCATTCGTAAGCCGGGCCGAAGGCCAAAATAAAATAAATTTCCTATACGGCTTACGCCCATGACTTTTCAAGATTGCGAAGTGGAAGTACTTCAGATTTTCAGTAGGGAGGGAGTTTTATACATCATCCTTGTTTCTATTGATAGTAATACTATCACTCGTTGACTTTAATTGTTTTAAATTATATATTGTACGACAATACGCTTAAAATGCCTACAATGCACTTATTGCGTCTTTTTTATCTTATCAAATTAATATGAGGCATAATCAATGCTAAAGTACATCATCAAAAGGCTGGTGACTGCAATAATCACCGCCTATCTTGTTGCGACCCTGACCTTTTTTATCATGAATATGGTTCCGGGTGGCCCATTTCTTTCTGAAAAGGCTGTAACACCTCAGGCCCAGGCCGCAATGGAAGCAAAATACGGACTGGATAAGCCACTCGGTCAGCAGTACCTCACTTATATGGGAGGAATTGCACATGGTGATTTTGGTCTTTCTGTAAAAAAACGCGGTCGTACCGTAAGCGAAATTATTTTTACAAAGTTCCCGGTTTCTGCACGTTTGGGCGGCTGGGCAATTCTTGTTGCAGTTTTGTTTGGTGTTCCTCTTGGAGCAATTGCGGCCTACAAGCGTGGTAAAGCGATTGATAATATTCTTGTTGTTCTTTCTACTGCTGGTATTGCCATTCCAAGTTTCCTTTCTTCAACCCTTCTTATGTATATTTTTTCTACAAAGCTCAAGTGGCTGCCTTCTTTGGGCTTGAACAGCGCAAAAAGCTATATCATGCCGGTAATGGCTCTGGCTTTGTATCCTACTTTTTATATTGCCCGCCTTATGCGTTCTTCTATGCTTGATGTAATGGGTCAGGATTATATGCGTACTGCCCGTGCTAAAGGTGTAAGCAATTTCAAATCAATCTTTAAACATGCCCTTCGTAATGCAATTCTTCCTGTTGTAACTTATCTTGGACCTCTTATTGCGTCGCTGATGACAGGAAGTTTTATTATAGAAAAGATTTTTAATATTCCGGGACTTGGTTCTGAATTTGTTGGTGCAATCACAAGCCGCGACTACCCGATGATTATGGGTACAACTATCTTCCTTGCGGTTTTTGTAATCATGATGAATGTGATTGTTGATATTATGTATGCCATTGTAGACCCAAGAATTAAACTTAAGTAGGAGCAGGGAAAATGAGTGATATAAAAAAGAATCCGTTGAGTTTTCAGCTTAAAGTTGATGATTTTATACCTGCTTCTGCAGACGAAAAACAGTCTCTGGTAATAATGAGGGAGTCTGTTGGTTTCTGGAAGGACGGTTTTAGACGATTTAAGAAAAACAAGATTGCAATGACTTCTCTGGCAATTGTTTTGTTTATCATCGTTTTGTGTTTTATTGTTCCGGCTTTCTATCCTTATAAATATGAGCAGCAGATTAAGGGAAGTGAACGTCTTAAGCCTTTTGAATATTCTGCCGCAGAAATGCAGATGAAGGAAAATGGCGAAAAAGTATTCCCTCATCTTTTGGGAACAGATCAGAACGGCCGTGACTATGCAATCCGCGTAATGGTTGGTGGCCGCGTTTCTATGACAGTTGGTATTGTTGCTTCTATTTTGATTTTGATAATCGGTTCCCTTTATGGTGCTATTGCCGGTTATTTTGGTGGTACAGTAGATTTGGTGATGATGCGTATTGTAGATATTATTTACACAGTGCCGGATGTTTTAATCATCATTTTGCTAGCTCAAACCTTAAAATTCCCGCTTCGCTCTTTGGGCGAAGTGCCGGGCTTTGGCTGGATTCAGAGGCTTGGTCCAAACATGGTTTCTATGTTTATTGTATTTGCCCTGCTTTATTGGGTTGGTATGGCCCGCATTATCCGCTCTCAGATTATGATTTTGAAGCAGAATGAATATGTAACTGCAGCCCGCGCTCTTGGTGCCGGCGGAAAAAGAATTATCGGAAAGCATCTGATTACAAACTGTATTGGAACTCTGATTGTAACTACAACTCTGCAGATTCCTTCTTCTATTTTTACAGAATCTTTCCTTTCATTCCTGGGACTTGGTGTTCAGGCTCCAATGCCTTCTCTTGGTTCTCTTGCTTCGGCTGCTTTGAACGGTTTCCAGACCTTCCCTGAAAAACTTTTTGCTCCTGCATTTTTGATTTTTATCATCATTTTGAGTTTTAACCTTTTGGGTGACGGATTGCGTGATGCATTTGACCCTAAGCTTAAGTCTTAATGGATGGGGCGTGAGGATTTAGTTATGGCAGAAAATGAATATTTAGTTGATATACAGCACGAAAAACTTTCTTTTTTTACTCCTGCGGGCGAAGTTCGTGCTTTGAATGATGTAACGCTTCATATGAAGGAAGGCGAAGTTCTTGGAATCGTTGGCGAATCTGGAAGTGGAAAGTCTGTAACGGCTTACTCTGTTATGGGGCTCACTGCGGAAAACGGCAAAATTACCGGCGGTAGCGTTACTTTTAACGGTCACAGAATTGACCAGATGAGCGAAAAAGAACTGCGCAAAATCCGCGGTAAGGAAGTTAGTATCATCTTCCAGGATCCAATGACTTCTTTGAACCCGGTTTGGACAATCGGAAATCAGATTGAAGAGGCAATTAAGCTTCACACAGATAAAAAAGGTAAAGAAGCCCGTGCGAGAGCCCGTGAACTTCTTACTCTGGTTGGAATTAATGAACCTGATAAGAGACTTAAGCAGTACCCTCACGAGCTTTCTGGTGGTATGCGTCAGCGTGTTATGATTGCTATTGCTCTTGCCTGCGAACCAAAGCTTTTGATTGCGGACGAACCTACAACTGCTCTTGATGTAACAATTCAGGCTCAGATTCTGGAGCTTATGCAGGAGCTTAAACGCAAGCTTGGTATGGGAATTATTATGATTACTCACGACCTTGGTGTTGTTGCTTCAATGTGTGATCATATTGCGGTTATGTATGCCGGTGAAATTGTTGAATACGGTACCACAGACGATATTTTCTATAATCCTCAGCATGAATATACACGCGGTCTGCTTCGTTCTATTCCAAAGTTCCACGAAAAAGATTATTCACGCCTTGTTCCAATTGAAGGCCAGCCGGTAGACTTGCTCAACCGTCCAAAGGGCTGCTGTTTTGCACCACGCTGTTCTAACTGTATGAAAATCTGTCTTGAGCAGCCACCTGTTCGCAATGAGTACGAATCTTTGGGAGGCGCTACTGTTGGCGAAAACGTTCATTACGGTCGCTGCTGGCTTGAGCAGAAGTACCAGATGCTGGGAAGTGCCGAAACTGTGATTACAGAAGGCGGTATTGTTGTTCGGGATGCGCCTGAGGCGCAGGATGATGTCACAGGAGGCGAAAAATGAGTGAAAACTTACTTGAAATTGAACATTTGAAGCAATATTTTCCTGCCGGTAATGGCCGCTTTGTAAAGGCTGTAGATGATGTTTCATTTTTTATCAAGAAGGGTGAAACATTTGGTCTGGTAGGTGAATCTGGTTGTGGAAAAACAACAACCGGCCGTTCTATTTTGCGCCTTACAGAACCAACTGCCGGTAAAATTGTTTATGATGGCGACGTAATTTTTGACAGCGAAACTGGCAAAAAAGCTGATATGCTGCCTTACCGCCGCAAGATGCAGATTGTATTCCAGGACCCTTATGCTTCTCTGGACCCTCGTATGACTGTAGGCGATATTATTGGTGAAGCACTTGATATTCACAAGCTTTACTCTTCAAAGGCAGAGCGCCGCGAAAAAATCCTTGCCCTTTTGGGAACCGTAGGCCTCAACTCCGAGCATGCAAACCGCTATCCTCACGAATTTTCGGGTGGACAGCGTCAGCGAATTGGAATTGCCCGTGCCCTGGCAGTGAATCCTCAGTTTATTGTCTGCGACGAACCTGTTTCTGCTCTGGATGTTTCTATTCAGGCTCAGGTTGTAAATATGTTTGAAGATTTACAGAAGCAGATGGGACTTACTTATCTCTTTATTGCCCATGACTTATCTGTTGTTAATCATATTTCAAGCAGAATTGGTGTTATGTACCTGGGACACATGGTAGAAATGGCAGACAGTGACGAACTGATTTTCCATTCGGTTCATCCATACACCCGCTCTCTTATTAGTGCGGTTCCAATTGCAGATCCAAAAACTGCCCGCGCAAATAAGCGAATTGTTCTGCAGGGAGATGTTCCTTCTCCTCTGAACCCACCGAGCGGCTGTCCTTTCAGGACCCGCTGTCCTTATGCAGATGAGCGTTGTGCTGCCGAAAAACCTGAGTTTAAGGAAATTGCAAGCGGACACTATGCTGCCTGCCACCACCTGGACAAGGTGAACTAAAAAGTTATTAATTTGCCGCCGTTCAGCCTGGACGAGCGGCTAGGAGGTAAATATCGTGAAGAAACTTACATTGTTGGTTTCTATTATTGCTATGGCGAGCCTTTCTTTTGTTTCTTGCAGTAAGAAAGCTTCTGCTGGAAATGCTGGCTCAGTATTACACGTTCAGGTTGGTCCATCACCTGAAACTATCGACCCTGCTTTGAATTCAGCTGTTGACGGTGCAAACATGATTCTTCATGCATTTGAAGGTCTTTTGAAGTTTGACCGAAATAACAACATTGTTGCTGGTCTTTCTGATAAGTGGGAACAGTCTGAAGATGGTCTTACATGGACTTTCCATCTGCGCAATAACCTTAAATGGTCTGATGGTTCAGCTCTTACAGCCGAAGACTTTGTTTATTCATGGAAACGTGTAGCAGATCCAAATACTGCTGCTCCTTATGGTTATGACCTTTTGAACCTTGTAGTTGGTTTTGATGAAGCTTCTGCTGGTAACCTTGATGCACTTGGTGTTGAAGCTCCAGATGCAAATACTTTTGTTGTTCATCTTACAAATCCATGTATTTATTTTGATAAGATTGCCGCTTTTGCAGTTCTTGTTCCTGTTCAGAAGGCAACTATTGAAGCTAATGGTGACGGCTGGACAGTTAATCCTGCAACTTATGTAACTAGTGGTCCTTACTACATGTCTGAGTTCACAGACGGTGCTCAGATTGTATTTACAAAGAATCCTAATTACTGGGATGCTGCTAACATCACTTTTGAAAAAATCGTATGGCATTTGATTGAAGATGCTAATACTTCTTATAACGCATACAATCAGAATGAACTTCAGATGATTAAAGACGTTCCAACAGAAGAAATTCCTTCTTTGCGCGGAAACGGCGAATTCTATCTTGAACCAATCATGGGAACTTACTATGTAACATTCAACACAAAGAAGGCTCCTTTTGATAATCAGAAGGTTCGTGAAGCTCTTTCTCTTGCAATTGACCGCGGACACGTTGCTTCTACAATTATGCAGGGAACTTATTCTCCAGCTAAAAACTTTGTAGGACCTGGTGTTTCTGATGCAGTTGCTGGTACAACTTTTGAAGCTGTTACTGAAGAAATGTATGGTGATCACTTTAATACTGATAATTATGAAGCTGACCTTGCAAAAGCTAAGCAGCTTCTTGCTGAAACCGGCTACCCAGATGGAAATGGCTTCCCAACATTTGAATACCTTACAAATGATTCTGGCTATCACAAGGCTGTAGCTGAATATTTACAGGCAGCTTGGGCAGAACTTGGTCTTACAATGAATGTAAACATTCAGGAATGGAAGACTGTAACTGCAGACCGCCGCTCTGGAAACTTTGATGTTGCCCGCAACGGTTGGGTTTATGACTGGGATGATCCATCTAACATGATTAACCTTCTTGAAACTGGAAACGGTAACAATGATGGTAAATATTCTTCAAAGGAATTCGACAAGTTTGTTGACCTTGCAAGAAATGCTACAGACGTTGCTAAGCACTATGACTATTTGCACCAGGCAGAACAGGTTCTTTTGAACGATGCAGCTATGGCACCTGTTGCTTACTACAACGACTTCTGGCTCCAGAAACCAAATCTTAAAGATACATGGCATTCTCCATACGGATACTGGTACTTTATGTACGGTAAGTTAGAATAGGCTTTTCCTTAAAATGTGGCGGCAGAGATTTTCAAAGCCGCCGCATTTTCCCTCCTTTTATTAAAAAATACTTTAATTCTTTACCACTACTGTATTTTGTGTTATTATCGATAGTATCATGATAATAAAACTTTCCTTACTCATAGTTTTTTTTGCCGTTTTCGTCTTTGTTGGTATTAAATGTCGTGCACTTTCTAGCGATGTAAACGGTTATGTTTTGGGAGGCAGGACTGTTGGTCCCTGGCTCACCGCTTTTGCTTACGGTACATCTTACTTTTCTGCCGTAATTTTCGTTGGTTATGCCGGACAGTTCGGCTGGAACTTTGGTCTTGCTTCAACTTGGATAGGACTGGGAAATGCCTTTATTGGTTCCCTGATGCCTTGGGCAATTCTTGGTCGCCGTACCCGCATTATGACCCAGCATTTGAATTCAAAAACAATGCCAGATTTCTTTGGCCGTCGTTATGAATCAAACGCATTAAAAGTTGCAGCTTCTGCAATCACCTTCCTTTTCCTTATTCCTTACACAGCTTCACTTTTCAACGGACTTTCACGCCTTTTCCGTATGGCCTTTAATGTTGATTATTCAGTCTGCGTAATTGTAATGGCAGTCCTTACTGCAATTTATGTTATCGTAGGTGGTTATATGGCAACTGCCGTAAACGACTTTATTCAGGGTATTATCATGCTTATTGGTATTGTTGCTGTAATTCTTGCAGTTCTTTCTAAGAACGGCGGCTTTATGCAGTCAATTGCCCTTATGTCAGAAATTGAATCTCCTGTTTTGCGCGGTGCTTATACATCATTCTTTGGACCTCAGCCTTTCTATCTGCTGATTGTAGTTCTCCTCACTTCTTTGGGTACCTGGGGACTTCCACAGATGGTTGGAAAGTTCTATGCAATTAAAAACGAACGTTCTATCAAAATTGGAACTGTAATTTCTACTTTCTTTGCAATTGTTGTTGCCGGTGGATGTTACTTCCTTGGTGGTTTTGGTCGCCTCTTTAATACTCCAGACCAGGTTGCTGCAAACGGATTTGACTCTGTTGTTCCAACAATGCTTTCTGGTCTTGGTGATATTCTGATTGCCGTAGTTCTTATTCTGGTTCTTTCGGCTTCTATGTCTACACTTTCTTCTTTGGTTTTGACTTCAAGTTCAACTCTTACCTTGGACTTTATCAATTCTTTCAAAAAAGAAAAGGCTAGTGATAAACACAATCTCTTTGTACTGCGCATTTTCGTTGCAGTATTCATCGTAATTTCTGCTGTAATCGCAATTGTTCAGGCTAAGAGCCGTGTAACCTTTATTGCTCAGCTGATGGGTGTTTCCTGGGGTGCTCTTTCTGGTGCCTTCCTGGCTCCATTCTTCTATGGACTTTACTGGAAGAAAACAAGTAAGGCTGCCGTTGCAACATCATTCTGTCTTGGTGTATGTCTGATGATTGTACAGCTTGGCGTTTCTTTGGGTATGCTCCACTTTACAGGCCCAGTTCTTGGTTTGATTTTCAAGAATTCGCTTTATTCGGGCGTATTCAGTATGCTTTCATCGCTGATTATTGTGCCTCTTGTTAGTCTTTGCACTGCAAAAACAAGACCTGCAAAGGTAGATGATATGTTCTCTTGCTACAATACAACTGTTACTGTTCATGCAACAACTGTATTGTCAGAAGATGATGAATAAATCTTTTTGAAAATAGCGGCTCTTTTAGCTTTCTTTTACCATATCGGCTAGAAGGGCTGCTGTTTTTTCTAAGCCCAATGTAGAACTATTCAGCAGTACATCGTAGTGGGCTCTGTTGCCCCAGGTGCGCTGCGTGAATGTGTTGTAGTGATTTGCTCGTCCTTTATCAATCAATTTTATGTCTTTTTCTGCGGTTTTTGCATCAAGTTTTTTCTGCTCAACTGCACGTTTTACCTTGTCTTCCATAGGTGCATAGATAAAAACATTCAAAAGTTCATTACGATTGATTTCATCACAATGACGTAGTACATAATCTGCACAGCGGCCTACAATTACGCAGGGACCTTTTTTGGCGAGGTCAATAATAGCCTGGCGCTGAGCATTAAAAATCTGGTCGGCGAGGGGCAGGGTGCCTGTTGTAATTCCTGTGGTGGCACTGTTTGTTCCAGGGGCTGCGTATGTTGCTCCCATCAAAATTGAATATAACCAGGCCGAAGGCAGTTTCTGGTCATTTTTAGATATAAATTCTGCAGATAAACCTGAATTCTGAGCTGCCTGATCTATAATTTCCTTGTCATAAAATGCGTAACCTAATTTTTCTGCGAGAAGTTTTCCAATGATATTTCCGCCGCTTCCAAATTCGCGGCTTATTGTAATTATTTTTTTCATATTTTGCCTCCTGAATTAATCAGCAAAGCTGATTTGGATTCTGCACTTTTCTTTCTAAGTATATCACATGAAATAAAAGACAACAAAAGAAAAAACGAATTTTTATATAAAACCTATTGACATAGTAGGTTATTGTATATATATTTAGCACATAAATACAAACCTACTAGTTTAGTAGGAATAAAAACAAATCTTAACTACTTCAAATGAAAAAGTGGATAAGCTAAAAAATGCTTTCGCATTTTTTTTAACGCTTTTCAATTGAACACCGGCCCGGAGGTCCTTACACATATGGCAAATTATAAGTTCGAAACATTACAGTTACACGTTGGACAGGAAAGTGCAGATCCTGCAACAGATGCACGCGCAGTACCTATTTATCAGACAACTTCGTATGTATTCCACAATTCAAAGCATGCCGCAGACCGTTTTGGCCTGGCCGATGCTGGAAACATTTACGGCCGCCTTACAAACTCTACCCAGGATGTTCTGGAAAAAAGAATTGCTGCTCTTGAAGGTGGTTCTGCTGCTCTGGCTCTTGCTTCTGGTGCCGCAGCAATTACATATACAATCGAAGCCCTTGCTGCAAACGGCGGCCACATTGTTGCTCAGAAGACAATTTACGGCGGAAGCTACAATCTTTTGGCACATACACTTCCACAGTACGGAATTAACACTACTTTCGTAGATGCTCACAACTTAAAAGAAGTGGAAGGGGCTATCAAAGAAAATACCCGTGCTATTTATCTTGAAACCTTGGGCAATCCAAACTCTGATATTCCAGATATTGATGCAATTGCAGAAATTGCTCATAAACACGGTCTCCCACTTGTGATTGATAACACATTCGGAACACCATATCTTATCCGCCCAATTGAACACGGAGCAGATATTGTTGTTCATTCAGCTACAAAATTTATTGGCGGACACGGTACAACTCTTGGTGGTATCATTGTAGAAAGCGGAAAGTTCGACTGGAAGAAGAGTGGAAACTATCCTCAGATTGCGGCTCCTAATCCAAGCTACCATGGTGTAAGCTTTGCTGATGCAGTAGGACCTGCTGCCTTTGTTACATATATTCGAGCAATTCTTTTGCGCGATACAGGTGCTACAATCAGCCCATTTAATGCCTTCCTCTTGCTCCAGGGAGTTGAAACTTTGAGCCTGCGCCTTGACCGTCATGCAGAAAATACAAAGAAAGTGGTGGAATTCCTGAAAAATCATCCAAAGGTTTCTAAGGTTAATCATCCTTCTTTGCCTGATCATCCTGACCACGCACTTTACCAGAAATACTTCCCTAACGGAGGTGCTTCAATCTTCACATTCGAAATTAAGGGTGGTCGTGAAGAAGCATGGAAGTTTATTGATAATCTTAAGATTTTCAGCCTGCTTGCAAACGTTGCAGATGTAAAATCTCTGGTAATTCATCCTGCCAGCACAACTCACAGCCAGCTTAATGATGCTGAGCTTGCTGACCAGGGAATTACTCAGAGTACAATCCGCCTTTCAATTGGTACTGAACACATTGATGATATTATTGCGGATTTGGAAAATGGCTTCGCAGCAGTAAAATAAAAAATTGAAAAATCCATAAAATCGTTTTACAATGATTTTATGGATTTTCAGGTTTTAGTTGATTCTTGTGGCATGGCGGCTGCTGTGTTATCAGTTGAAGAGTTAGCGGACGGACACTGTGGAGAGATTCATATTGTCCGCGCAAACAGTAAATACAAGCAGATAATGGGCCCAAAATATTATGACGATATGATTTATTACGAGCTCCTGCCAAAAGAACCAAACTTTGAAGATTTTTGCTTTCGTTGTGCTGTAAAAAAGATCCACCTTCATGCATATGTAGATACTAAAGCTATGGGGCTTTGGACCGACGGAACCTATCTTCCACTTGATGAGAGTGTTGATAATGGAAATATCCATTACATGTTCTTCTTCTTCGAATTCACCAAGGGGCCGGAATCAGACAGAATGTCGGATGTCTCACTTGATGTTGCTCCTTTTGTAATCCAAACTTGTATAAATCTTAGAGGCTCTGAAAATTTTTATGCCAGTATGAATACTGTAATTGCAGATATTCAGAAAAAAACTGAAGCTTTCTGCAGCAGTATAATCATGATTGATAAACAGAAAAACAAATACGCTCCCCTGTGTGCAAAATTTAGAAATGATGAAGCCACAATGGACGATTTTATGCCATTCCTTACCCCGGATGTTGTTTTTTCTTGGGAAGAAACCTTAAAACTGAGGGACAATATCATTGTAAAAGATGAATATGATATGAAGGAACTGGAAAAAATTAATCCGCTTTGGGTAAAAAGTTTAAGAGGGGCGGGGGTTCAAAGTTTGGTTTTGGCACCTCTAGCTCATGGAAAAAAGATTTTTGGTGTTTTATTCATCACAAACTTTAATACAGATCAGCTTGTAGAAAATAAAGAGTTTATTGAACTTACAGCCTTCTTCCTTTCATCAGAAATTGCAAACAATGACATGATGGAAAAACTGGAATATATGAGTAATGTTGATACTCTTACCGGAGTAAAAAACAGAAACTCAATGAATGCTCGTGTAGACTGGCATTTTTCTAAAGAAATGCAGATTCCTTCTCCAATTGGAATTGTATTTGCTGATTTAAACGGATTAAAACGATGTAATGATACCGGCGGACATGAAGCAGGTGACCAGCTGCTAATAAATGCCGCCGAATTACTAAAAAAGCATTTTGGAAAAAACGAAATTTACCGCACCGGTGGTGATGAATTTGTTGTGATTGTTCCAAATGTAGACAAAGAATCTTTTGAAAAGAATGTAGAAATTTTACGTGCCGATAGTGGTGATAATTCATCTGTAAGCCTTGCAATTGGTTCTGCCTGGAGTGAAAATCCTGATGAATTGCGATTAAGCATGCATATTGCAGATGAAGCAATGTATCAGGATAAAAACGAATATTACAGACGGCATCCTGAGGAAGCAAGAAAATAACAATTATTTATCAATGTTACTATTGACAGAAACAAAACTCCGCGTGTATAACTATATACATGATGTTTCTATGTATAGAAACATAAAGGAGAAAGAAAAATGTCATCGCGAACTGATTCAATTTATTTTTCGCTTTCATGCGAGCGTTATACGCCCTTTAGTCTTGCAAGAAAGCTTGGTGCCTCTGCAATTTTAGAAAGTGCTTCTTTTGCCAGAGGAAAAGACCGTTATTCAATTTTATTACTTGAACCTGCTTTTCATATTGTTCAAGATGATGATGGGGTGGCTTTTTTGATTGATGGACGCCGCCTGCCTTACCGGGGAAAAAATGAAAATGGGGAAACTGTGGCGCCGGGAAGCCGTCAGCTGCATACGCCAGATATTCTTGATGCACTTTTGTATGTTGCCCAGCAGAATACAATTCTTCCTAATTCTATTCCAGTTCCAACAAGCGGACTTGGATATTTAAGTTATGAATTTGCGGCTCGTTGTGACACAATCAAAATGGAAAATCAGATGGATGAACTGCATATTCCAGAAAGTGAATTTATTGCCGGTCACATCTACATTGTTTTTGATCATTTTACAGAAACTCTTCATATTTTTGCCCTGAATTATAATGAACATCAGATAGATCTTGAGGCAGCTGTTGATTCTTTAAAAAAACGACTTTCTGATATGGACTTTTCTTACCTTGCTCAGCCTGAAGCTCCTTGTCCTGTAAAAACAATTACAAATCTTGAAGAAAGCGAGCGTCAGTATAAAGAAAAAGTTGAGGCAATCAAAAAAGAAATTATTGCGGGAAATCTTTTGCAGGCAGTGCCTAGTCGTCGTCTGCAGTTTGAATGTGAAAATTCTGCACTGGAAATTTACCGTCGCCTTAGAGCTGTGAATCCAAGTCCTTATCTTTTTTACATTGATTTTGGAGGCCGCCAGCTGATTGGTGCGAGTCCTGAAAGTCTGGTGCGCGTTCGCGAAGGGGTGGCTTCTATTCGTCCGATTGCAGGAACCCGCCGCCGTGGTAAAAATTCTAGCGAAGACGAAGAGCTGCGCGAAGAACTGCTCAACGATTCAAAGGAGCGGGCTGAACATCTTATGCTGGTAGACCTGGCTCGTAACGACCTGGGCCGGGTTTGCGAAAATGGCAGTGTAGAAGTAAGCCGTTTTATGGACGTGGAAAAGTTCAGCCATGTTATGCACATTGTAAGTGATGTTCAGGGTAAGGTTTCGCCTGCCTTTAAGGCAATTCAGATTTTGAGGGCCGCTTTCCCGGCCGGAACTGTGAGCGGGGCTCCAAAAATTAGTGCCATTGAGATTTTAAGCAGAATAGAAAAAACAAAGCGTCGTTTTTATGCGGGTGCTGTTGGTTATATTCAGTCTAATGGTGATTTGGACTTCTGTATTGCGATTCGCTGTGCCTTAAAGCAGGACAAGGTTTGGACTCTGCAGGCTGGCGGCGGAATTGTTTACGACAGCAATGCAGACCGCGAATGGGAAGAAACAAATGAGAAGCTTGGAGCTTTGCGTGCCGTATTCGAGAATGTGTAAGGCCGCAGCGCGGGCTGAAGCGAGGGGGAGATACGCTTCGCTAACGAGTTTTGTTTTCGATAAAAAAAATGATAACAAAACTCGCTTCCCCCACATATAGGAGACGAAAATGATAATTTTTATAGATAATAAAGACAGTTTTACATTTAATATCGTGCAGAGCCTGGAGAGGGTTTCTGGAGAAAAAGTGCTGGTTCTGCGTTCGGAGGAAACTTCGATTGAAGAAATTGAAAAGGCAAAGCCAAGTCATCTGGTGATTGGGCCGGGCCCTGGAACTCCGGAAGAGGCTGGAATTTCTATTGAAGCAATAAAACATTTTGCTGGAAAAGTTCCAGTTTTGGGAATCTGCCTTGGACATCAGGCAATTGGTGCTGCTTTTGGGGCTAAGATTGTTGGTGCAAAATATATTCGTCATGGAATTGTGGAAGAAATTAAAACAGATGGGCGGGGCATTTTCCGTAATGTTGGCCTAAAAGGTAATTTTACCCGCTATCATTCTTTGGTGATTGATGAAAAAACACTGTCTGAAGACTTTGAAGTAACTGCCAGAGCAAAAGACGGCGATATTATGGGAATCCGCCACAAGACTTTTGTACTTGAAGGGGTTCAGTTCCATCCGGAAAGTATTGCCAGTGAAAAGGGCGACGCAATTTTTAAGGGATTTTTGAAATATTCCCGCGAAAATCTTTCTCATGTGTTGATTTTGAATCAGCTGATTGACCAGAAAAAGCCTTTGAGCCGCCAGCAGATTAGTCAGTTTATTGGTGAGCTTACAGACGGCATGATGGACGAAAAAATTGCTTCATCTGTACTTACTGCTATGGCTGCCCGCGGGCTTCCAACTGCCGAAGAGATGACTGGAGCCGCCGAGGTAATGTTAAAGAAGAAAACTGCTTTCCCTGTGGAAAAGGCTGGGCTTGCAGAAATTGTTGGCACCGGCGGCGACGGAAAGGGTAGCTTTAATATTTCTTCTCTTTCTGCTTTGATTGCGGCAAGTTGTGGTCAGGTAATGGCTAAGCATGGAAACCGGGCTGTATCGTCAAAATCGGGTTCGGCAGACTTTTTTGAAGCGCTTGGAATAAACATTATGGCAAGCCCGGATAAAACTGCAGAGCTTGTGCGCAAAACTGGCTTTGGCTTTTTGATGGCCCCTGTTTATCATTCGGCTATGCGTTTTGCGGCTCCTGTCCGAAAAGCCCTTGGAATTAAGACAATTTTTAATGTTCTGGGGCCGCTTTTAAATCCTGCAAATGCCGAATACGAGCTGCTTGGTGTTTATTCAAAGGAGTTGCTGCGCGATTATGCCCGCGCTGCTATTTCTTTGGGCGCAAAACGAGTTATGGTTGTTAATTCCGAAGATGGTTATGATGAAATTTCTCCTTGTGCTCCAACCTATGTTTATCAGATTGATGAAAAGGGAAACGAAAATCAGTATGTAATTAATCCTCAGAAATTTGGAATTACAGATGCTGATGAAGATGAACTTTACGGCGGAAACGGGGTAGAAAACGCTGCTCTTGCCATGGAAGTTTTGAATGGTGGAGGTCGTAGAACAATCCGCTATGCGGTGGGTCTGAATGCGGGGGCTATTTTGTACTTGTGCGGTAAGGCAAAAACTCTAAAGGATGGGTACGACATGGCTCTGGCTGCTTTGGACAGCGGAAAAACCCTTGAAAAACTGAAGGAAATTCAGGCAGTGAGTAAGGCAGCGGCAGCATGAGCGATATTTTAGAAAAAATTATTCAGCGCAGAAAAGAAGATATCGAGCGCCTGGGGGTAAACTTTGGTGTGGAGCTGCCAAGTGAACGTCAGAGGCCTATTCATCCTTTTTTGGAGGATAAAGGGGTAATTCTGGAAGTTAAACGGGCTTCTCCCAGCAAGGGGGATATTGCTCCAAAACTGGATTCAGGGGCAACGGCTGCGGCTTATGAGCGGGCAGGGGCTGGGGCAATTAGCTGTTTGACCGAAGGTAACTTTTTTAAGGGCTCCCTGCACGATTTAATGGCGGTTGCGGCTGCTGTAGATATTGCGGTGCTTCGTAAGGATTTTCTTTTTTCTTGCCAAGAAGTGGATGTCGCTTACAGAGCCGGGGCGGATGCGGTTTTGCTTATTGCCCGCATACTTTCTAAGGAAAGACTTCTGGCTATGGCCCAGAGAGTACAATCTCTTGGTATGTCTGCTTTGATAGAGCTTCGGAGCGAAGAAGATTTAGACAAGCTTGCTTTTATTATGAGCTCTGGCGGGGCTGCTGACCTTGGCTGTGCCGGTGGGGGCGGCGCTCCTGGGGCAGTGGCTTCTTCGTGCGGGCCTCTGGACAAAAAACACTTTGTCTGCGGCGTAAATTCCCGTGACCTTGCAACTTTTAAAATAGACCTTTTACGCCCCCTTATGATGATGGAAAAAATCAAAAAGATTATGGGAGATGATGTCCGCATTGTTTTTGAAAGTGGAGTGACTACAGGCCAATGTGCCAGCGTAATCGGCTCTCTTGGTTTTGCGGGCCTTTTACTTGGGGAAGCGGCTGCTAAAAAGCCTGAACAGGCTGGTCTTTTTGTTACGGCTTTTACTCAGGCGAAAGAGACCTCGAATGCAGTTTTCTGGAAAGAATATGCAGCCCGCCTGGCTGCCCGGCCTCTGGTAAAAGTTTGCGGGCTGACCCGTATGCAGGACGCCCTTTTGGCAGATTCTCTGGGTGCGGCTTTTTTGGGCTTTATATTTGCAGACAAGTTTCCACGCAGTCTTAGCCGCCAGGGACGACTTGAAAAACTGCTCCCTGAACTTGGAAAGCTTAAGGCAAAAAAAGTCTGTGTAATTACAGAACTTGATGCGCCGGAAAGTCAGCAGGCAATCAACTTTGTGCGCCAGGGCATTTTTGATATTCTGCAGTTTCATAACATTCCTTATGAAGAGGTTGCAGCGGTGCCGGGGCTTTTGAGTCTTCCTCATTATTTTGCTGTAAAAAGCAAAGAAGAGAGGGATGCCCTCTTTCAAAAGGGCGAATTAAGGGTGCTTTTGGATTCAAAGGAGATTAAAGAAGCTGATTTTTGGCTGGCAGGAGGTTTGAATCCCGAAAATGTTTCAAATCATCTTGAATGTGAACTTCTGGACCTTTCCAGCGGGCTTGAAGAAAGTGACGAAAATGGAGAAGTAAAAATCGGAATAAAAAGTGAGGAGAAGATGAAAAAACTTTTTGAAAATATAAAGAGTGATGAAAGACAGGGGGCGTGTTCAGACAAGGGCTTTTTTGATAACTTTGGCGGTAAATACGTGGCCGAAGTGTTGCGTCGTCCTCTGGATGAACTTGAAGTTGCCTTTCACGAGGCAATGAAAGATCAGGCTTTTTTAGATGAGCTGGAAATTATCCGCCGGGACTACATCGGTCGTGAAACTCCCCTTTATTTTGCGCCAACTGCAACAAAGCTTTTGGGCGGCGCGCAAATCTACATAAAACTGGAAGGCCTTGCCAATACCGGTGCCCACAAAATAAATAATGCAATTGGTCAGTGTCTGCTTGCAAAGCGGATGGGCAAAAAGCGTATTATTGCAGAAACCGGAGCCGGTCAGCATGGGCTTGCGACAGCTGCTGCCTGCGCTAAACTTGGCTTAGATTGTACTATATATATGGGCGAGGTGGATGTGCGCCGCCAGCAGCCGAATGTGGCCGCTATGGAACTCTACGGGGCCAAGGTTCACCCTGTAAAATCGGGGAGCCGAACCCTAAAAGACGCTGTGAACGAAGCAATGCGCGACTGGGCTGCAAACCCGGACACAACTCATTATGTTTTGGGTTCGGCGCTGGGGCCAGCACCCTTCCCAGATATTGTACGCGAATTTCAGAGCGTGATTGGCCGCGAAGTAAAAAGGCAGGCTGCGGAACGGGGCATAAAAATTGGCGCCATGGTTGCCTGCGTGGGCGGCGGTTCCAATTCTATTGGATTTTTCGAGCCATTTATTAATGAAAAAGAACCCCGCCTTATTGGGGCAGAAGCAGGCGGAATCGGTCCTGGAATTGGCCAGAATGCCAGCCGCATGACTGGTCAGGCTGCGCGCGACGGAATCCTGCAGGGCTACAAAAGCCGCTTCTTGCTTGACGAAGACGGTCAGGCTCTGCCAACCCGCTCCATTTCTGCCGGTCTGGATTATTGCGGAATCGGCCCTCAGCTTGCGGCTCTTGGAAAAAGCGGCCGTGTGGAATTCACTTCTATCTTGGATAAAGAAGCCCTGGAAGCAGTGCAATTCTTTGCCCGCAACGAAGGTGTTTTGTTTGCCTTGGAATCAGCTCATGCAGGTGCGGCTGCAATAAAGCTTGCCCGCCAGATTCCAAAAGACCAGGCAATCATCATAAATATGAGTGGCCGTGGCGATAAAGACGTATTTATCACAAGTCCTGTTTTCCGTCCTCAGGAATGGCTGGACTTTTTGCATTCAGAAATAGAAAGATTAGAGGGAGGAAAAGATATCCATGAATAAAATTAAATTAATGAGCCACTTAATTGCCGGCTATCCAAATACAGAACTTGCCCTTACTGCGGCGCGGGCCCTTATAAAAGGCGGTGCAGATATTCTGGAAATCCAGCTTCCTTTTAGCGACCCAAGTGCCGATGGCCCTGCAATTCAAACTGCCTGCACTAAGGTTCTGGAAAAGGGTTATAAAACTGCCGATGGGCTTGCTTTTATAGCCCAGGTGCACGCAGAATTTCCCGATACTCCTATCTACCTTATGAGTTACGGCAGCCTGGTTTATACTCCCGGAATAGAAAACTTTTGTAAGCGGGCCGCTGCTGCTGGCGTAAGCGGCATGATTATCCCTGACCTTCCATTTGACTACGACGAAGGCCTTACTCAGGCCTGCAAAAAAAATGGTATGATAAACATACCGGTTGCCGCCCCTTCTATGAGTATTGAGCGCCTGAGCAAGCTGGCCCACGCTGGCTTTCCTTATATTTACGCTGCCCTGCGCACGGGTATTACCGGCAGCGATACAAAAATTGACCAGGCAACCCTGGATTTTCTGCAAAAAGTAAGCGAAGGCGGAAGCAAGGTCTACGGAGGCTTTGGAATTTCCAACGGCCAGCAGTCGCAGGCTCTTGCTGGTTCGGTGGAGGCTATTGTTGCGGGCAGTGTTTTTGTCAGGATTATTAGTGAAAATCAGGATAATCCTGCAGAACTTGCTGCAAAAGTGGAAGAAAAAGCCAGGGAATTGTGCAGAACATAGCAGTTTTGCAAATCTTGACGGAAAGAAAAAAGCGTCCTATCATAAAAAACATGCATAGAGACGCTAGATGTATTCTTTCAATTTTTTTTCTGATTTTTTGTCTCTCGTTTTCTTTTTCTGATGATTTACAAACAGAAAGCTTAAAACCCAATCCCTGGAGCCTGATTATTTTTCGTCCTTCCAATCCCGGAGATATGAATATAGTGCGCTGCTGGTTAAAACTGGAGGATGCAGAAAGTGGCGAAGATGTAACTTACACCAAGGCAAAGGCCAAATATGAATTTGTGGCAGATAACCGTTCGCGCCCGCTTTTTGAAAGTTCCTCTTTTACCCGAATGTTCCGCGATGTAAGCCGGAAACTTACAGATTACAGAAAAACCTATTATTTAAGCGGCGGCATGGCTATGCATCTGAATCTAAAGCCCGGTAAATACAAAATAACCGTTTACACACCCCGTTCTGATTCTCTTTATGTAAAAACCGAAAACAAAGGCGATTGGCTTTCGAACGAATTTTATTATGATACGGAAAATCCAACGAATGTGATTTTTGTCACACCAACGTTAAATGATAATGGTTTTTATGCGGGAGAATGGAAAATAGACCATAAGTTAAGATAAACCTGAAAAACAAAAATATTAGGCGTGGTATAAAAAATAAATAACAGTAAAAATCCTCAGAAGTGGGACGCAGACTTCAATAAAATGTCCCCGTGCACAAAAATCAGTTCCAGCGGGTCCCAGCGACGACGAGAATCAAGGCATCCCCCGCTAGGGCGGGTCCCCCTTGCTTCTCGTCTGCGTCCCACTGTCGCTGATTTTTGAACCCGTTTCTGAGGATTTTTTATAACGTTAATTATTTTATAGACCCCACTGCCGCGAATGTGACTGACACATTCATTTTTTTTCACTATAATCTCCCCCATGAAATACTCACTTGCGATTTTTGATATGGACGGAACCATCCTTAATACTTTGGATGATATGACAGATTCTTTGAATGTAATTTTGGAAAAATATGGCTTTCCACTGCACACTGTAGAAGAAGTACGCTTTATGGTTGGAAACGGAATTCCAAAACTTATTGAACGCGCACTTCCAGATGGAAAAAATACAGCTGATTACGACAAAATCCTTGCAGATTTTATAGCTTATTATGAAGAACACTGTGCAATAAAAACAGCACCTTACGCAGGCGTCGTAGACTGCATCAAAAAACTGCGCGCCGCCGGCCTGAAAATTGCCGTAAATACAAACAAAGTCGAAGCCGCCGCCGTTTCACTCTGCAACGACTACTTCCCAGGCCTATTTGACATCATCTCGGGAAGCCGCCCTGGCATGCCACCAAAACCAGCCCCAGACGGCATCTACGAAATACTTGCACGCGCCCAAATGGACGGCAAATCTCAGGGACAGAAAGCCGTGTTTATCGGCGATTCCGACGTTGATATGCAAACTGGTATGAATGCCGGCCTTGATGTAATCGGCGTAGACTGGGGCTTCCGCGGCAAAGAATTTTTGCGAAATCACGGCGCTGATGTTATAATGATAACTGCGGATGAACTGGGCACATATCTGACCGCTTAATCCGATAAACAAAAGTATGAATATAAAACGTGTAATAAACAAAAGACTCTATATAATTGTTATTTCTCTAATGGTTTTGACCGTTTTTCTTTTTGCCGGTTCAAAGCTTTTTGTGAAAGTAAAGCAGGTATACAACAATTCTGTTATTACACGCACTTTAGAAAGCGCAGACTATAAATCTTCCGAATTCCCAAAGGTTCTTAATTCTCTCCTGGAATTAAAGTTTCTTTCTTTTGAACAGAAAAGCGAGCTCTACAATAAACTTGCCATTTATTATTATTTTGAAGGAGAAATGAAGTCTTTTCTTGAAACTTCGGGCTATGCCATCTTTTTTACAGAGCGGGTCGGAGATTTTGAAAAGGCGATTTATATTTATTCCCTTCTGGCACAGTATTATCTGGAAATTGGAGCAGACAGCGCCGGTTACGATATGATTTTAACTGGCCGCCGCCTTAGAAACTTTTATTCAATTACAGATCCAATGCTGCGAAGTCAGGCTTTGCATGCATACGGCCGTTTCTTAGTATACGAAAGCGATTTTGAATCAGCTTACAAGGCCGTAAAACAGATGGAAGCTGATGCTAAACTGGTTTCTGAGCAGAATAGCGAACTTGGCAGGCAGTATATGCGCCGGGCCCTTGCTTTTAAGGCCTATGTTTTGCTGCAGCAGGGTAAATATGAAGAAGGCTATAGTCTTGCAAATGCAGTTTATGACGCATATTTTGATGAAAACGAAAGTGTAACTCACTATTATGTTTATGATTTCCTGCAGCCTGTTCTTCTGGTAAAAACTCAGTGGGCACTTCGAACCAGAAATTACGGAAAAGCCATTGAATACAACAAGGAATACGGCAAATGGGTTAAAAAATTTGATTTTATAATGAAGAAAGTAAATCTTACAAAAGACCTTCTCTTTGCCCTTCCAACTACAATGATAAATGAGCGCGATGAACTTTTTAAATCACTCGCTTATGATACCGATTACCTTTCGCAAAATTATATAAACAATTACACCTCAATTACTGATAATCAGCTTGCTAACATCAAGTTTACACTCAGTTTTCAGACTGAACATCACCTTGCTGTTACTCATATTTACGAAGGAATCTGTATTGTTTTCTTCATTTTCCTTTCCCTGCTTCTTATTCTCGTTATGATTTATGATGAAACACAAACAGATGGTCTTACAAAGCTCCGTAACCGCAAGTCGCTGGATAGCCGCCTGCAGAACTTTGCATTGACCGGAAGGAAGTATTCAGCAATCATGGTTGATATTGATAACTTTAAAAAGTTGAATGATACATACGGCCATGCTTTTGGTGATGAGGTACTTCGCACTGTATCTGAGATTTTTATAAATAGTGAATCACACAATGTTCAGTGTTACCGCTACGGCGGCGAAGAAATTCTTGTGTTTCTTGAACATTTTGATTTGGAACATGCTGTTCGTTTATCTGAATACCTGCGTCATGAAATTTCCAGCCTTAAATGGAGTAAAAACATTCATGTAACTGCAAGCTTTGGCCTTGGATTTGAAAGTACACAGGCCGTTCAGGAAGCTGATGAAAACATGTATGTTGCAAAAAACAAAGGTAAAAACTTTACAGCCTACAAAAAAGATGGAAAACAGTATCTTGCAGAACGTCGTCTTGATATCAGAAATCCTATTCCAGACCGCCCGAAAGAAGATTAAAAAAATGATTTGTAACTATCTTCTACTAAAATAATCCAGTCTGTGTTTTCAATCTGGCTGTAGGCAAAAACAAGTGTTTTTCTGCCCGGAGCTTTTACATACTCAACCTTGCTTTTTCCTGCAACAATATTTTCCATAACATCGTGAAGTTCTTTTATTCCCGTTTCTGCGGCCTGGTCGTAAATATTTGTGACCATCACTGAATTCTGGTTATTGTCACCAATCACAAGTCCTGTCAGACGTTTCATTATAATGGCGTGGCAGTGTAAATCAGCTGTGTATTTTTCACAAACTTCCGAAAGAAAATTACTTTTTGAAGCCAGAAAAATTGTGTTTGTAATTTCATCATCCTCATTATAAACAGGGGCGCTGTAAAAAATACTTGGTATATTAAAAATCTTGTGAATAATCGGGCCGTAAATGATTTCATTACCTTTCAATGCTTCTTTAAAGTAAGGCCTTTCTGCAAAATTGCTGTAATCGTCCTGCATCAGGTAAGCGTTTCCCTGCAAGTCTGTGATAGTCAACTCCAGAATATTAGAGTCTGTTCCCTTCATTCCATTCAAAATCTCAGCTTTTTCCTTTATTGAAAGTTCAGCTGATTTTACTCTTGGGTTGGTGGATGCAAGGTGCAGTATAGAAAAATTTGAATAGTTATACGAAGTTATTTCTTCCTGAATATTTTTTATCACCATATTCAGTTCTTCTTCAATTTCATGCTTCTTCTGCTTTTGATAATTATTCACAATGATGAATAAAAAAAGGGCACAGAGGATAATAAAAATGATTGAAAACAGGCAGATAAACGCTCTTCCTTTCTTTGTCATAACATAATTTTACAACTGATTTTTAAAAAATAAAAGACAAAGACTCTATTTTGTGCTAAACTTGCGCCGTGTATTTCAATGGAATCAGGTGTAAGGCCTGAGCTGAATGCGCAACGGTATGGAGAGCGGTGGTTGAGCCTGTCGAAACCACCAGAGAAGGAGAATTTTACAGCCACTGGGTTCTTGTTTCAGAAAAATCTGGGAAGGCTTCTTTAGTATCTTCTCTGAGCCCGGAAACTTTGGTACGCGCCCTTCGTATGAAGGGAAATCTCATCTTTTGGGAATTGCGCAAGTTCGATTCCCGAGTAGGAAAAAAATGAAAAAAAATTATTTTTCTCGTCTTTTTGCAGCGTTTGCATTCGTTGCAGTGTTGTTTTTGTCTGGATGTGTTCAGAATACAGCTGAAGCTCCAGAAAGCATTATTGGTTCATGGGTTAGCAGCTATGATGAACAATTTGATTTTACAGCAGATACAGTTGCAGAAACCGCTTATGGAAGCTGGGCTATTGATATTGAAGACATTGAAGAGGTAAGCGAAAGTTCTGGTGTAATTTATGGTATTTTGACAAAAGGAAGTGATTGGACTCCTGTTGATACTTACTACGCAGTTGCTTACAAAGATTTAACAGCTTCTTCTGTAAAAATTGCAGCTGCTGCGACAAGCTATGAAACTCTTGATGAGGTAAAAGAAGCTTGTACTATTGATAATATGTTTACATATTACTCTGAATGCACAAAAAAATAATTCAAAAGTTTGAGTTTTAGACTTATCTTGACTTTCTTTTGAAATATGCTATATTAAAAAGAAAGGGCACCCGCAACAAGCGTCTTGCCCCACTGGGATTTGTCCTTACGGACTTCTGCCCGTTCTGTGGTCTAGACAGAGCGGGCTATTTTTTTACTTAAACTTCTTTCGTCTACGATGAAGGGAGCTAAGTATGTCATATAAAAACTTGGTGGCTCTAAAAACCAGGTCAAGAATTTCATAAAAACTCAACAGCTTCGCCTCCAATTCAGTTATTCCAGCTTGTGGCTGGTCGAGTTGGGGGCAATCCGCCCATGCTACGGGTGCAGTTATTAGTATACTATATATTTGTAGTGAAAACAAGACTAGGGTCCTACTTATTATGAAAAAAACTTTCGTCCTTATTTCAATCCTATTTATTCCATTTTTCGTTTTTTCTCAGGAAGCCGAAATCACCCTGCCCGAAGTAACCACTTATGTTACATCATCCGTGGAGCAAAAAATTGTTATAACAGCCGAAGATATCGAGGCGGAACATTTGGAATCGCTTTCGGACGTGGTGGAGCGGGCCGGCATTCAGAACCTTGCTTACGGCCCATACGGATTGGAAAACAAGCCCAGCATCCGCGGTTTTACCGACGAAACGGTGCGCGTTGTAATAGACGGAATCTGCGTGAATAATGCCCAGTACGGCACTTTTGATTTTTCTACAATCAACCTGGAGGCCGTGGAGCGCATTGTAATTGTGCGCGGCGGCTTTACCGAAGGTGTGGAAGATGAAGGCTCCGTTGGCGGTGTAATTTACATCACAATGAAGAAAGATGCTCTGAAAAACAGCCTTAGTGCCGAAGCATCCGTAAAAACTTTTTTTAATTCGGAGCGTCCCTTAGATTCTTATTTTCAGAAAGTGAATTTTACGGGGCTGCTAGGGCAGAATACCTTTTTGAATGCCGGGGTTACTGCAAATTTTGCCGACAACCTTTATTTTTATGAATACGAATGGGAGTGGGGCACCCGGCAGAATGCTCAGGTAATAGACGGTCAGGCAAACACTTATTTAACTCATTATTTTGGTGACGGAAACTATTTTTCTTTAGGCGACCTTTTCTACGGCGGATATAAACATACACCGGGTGTGGTCAATTCAACAAATCCGGGACTTCAGCAGGATTACAACAACAACCTGTCTTTTACCCTTTGGAATCCGGCAGTCGCGAATCTTTTTAATCTTAAAAATAGTCTCTTGTGGATGTGTAATAATCGTTTTTATGAAGATAGTGCGGGGACTGAAAACAGTAGTCACTACATAAATACTTTTAAATATACGGGAACGGCCGATTTTACTTCCCTTGCAGGCGGCAGGCTTCAGCAGTTGGCAGGCTTTTCAGCTGATTTTACCACACTAGATTCTACAAATGATGGCACACATACTCAGCTTTCTGGCGTAGTGAAGAGTACAAGTAAGGTGGCTTTGGGGGGCGGCTGGAGCCTAAGTGTCCCTATGGCAGCAAAATTCTGTGCAAATGATGATAATGTAAACTTCGCCTTTGTTCCAAAAGCGGGCCTTTCCTGGAATTTGTCTTATATTCAGCTGATTTGCGACTTTTACCGCATGGTGCAGTTCCCGAACATGGATGATCTGTTCTGGGAAGGAGCTGGGTATCACGGAAATCCTGATTTAAAACCAGAAAGTGGTTGGGGCGGCGACATCGGAGTAAATTTGCGTGGGGCCCTGGCTCATGGAAACCTCACTGTTTTTTCTAACTATTACAAAGACAAAATACAATGGGGTTCTGGTACAACTCAAAATCTTTCCAGTGCTTTTTATCTTGGGGTAGATTTTTCTGCCGGCGCCTCTTTTATGAACGGCTTCATAGATTTAGATTTGACCGGTGAGTATCTGTATAATCGCCTTTTGGATAAATCAAACAAGTACACCTACGGCAAACGCATTATGTGGACTCCAGACCTTGTTTTTACCCTGGTGTCTTCTTTCAACTTTGAACTCGCAAAAATAAACCTCAGCGCCCAATACACCGGCCGCCGCTATACTTCAAATTTGAACATTTACTATCTGGAAGCCTATCTCCTGGTAAACCTCGCCGTAGAAGCCTCCGAAATCAGCAGCCCTTTCTCACGCCTTGGCTTCACCCCCTACCTAAAAATTGATAACCTGCTCAACTGGCAGTACCAGTCCGTAGACGGCTACCCAATGCCGGGTATTTCGCTTACCCTTGGCGCGAAGGTTAAGTTTTTCTAGTTCTGTAAAAATTTTATTCCGCCAGATTAATTTCCATTACTTCATAAAAATTGCAGCAAAGGGCGCGGGCTAGTGCATTTATTGTTTCACCGCTGGCTTTGTTTATGTCATTTTGGCGCTGTTCATAAAGTTGAATCATGCGGAGCGAAACTCCACTTAAATCGGCAAGTTGAGCCTGTGTTAGTCCCTGTGCTTTGCGAAGTTTTTGCAGATGAGTAGGAGATGCTGCCTTGTTTTTTAAGATAATTTTATTTGCGGTTTCTACAAACTTTGAAATATCTGCTTCATGAAGAATATAACGCGAAAGAATTTCTGAAGGAACAAGACCATATTCCTGCAAATCTGAAAAATGAAGCCCTGAATACCACTGGTAATAAGCTAGAATCCAGCCTGTCCAAAATTCTGGGCCTTGTTTTGAAATTATTTCATGAGAATATCTGGGAGATGCGGGGACTTTTTTATCAATTTTCAAAAGCACCTTTTCGCACATTTCTATTCCAGAGATGCCTGCTATATATTTTGGGTTTGCATGTTCAAATTTTGCAGCCACTTCTGATTGAATAAAATAGAGAAAGAATTTGTCGCCATCATAGTGCAGGGTCCTTAGTGCATAATCAAACATTATACCAAGGTTCTCTTGTGCATCATTCAAATAGTATTGAGGGTATGCGTGAGTCACCATCTTCAAATCCTCCTCGTAATATGTCCATCATATAAATTGCATCTTTGCTTGAAGCGTCTAGCTCTGAACGCATTTCAAAAAAGGTTTTTCTTGCTAGTGCATCGCGGTTCATTTTTTTAGGATAATAAAGACTTCTTATTGCCGGGGTAGAAGAAATATAATTTATTTTAGAAAATGCTTTTTGTGATTTAATCACAATTTGTTCGCCAAGTTTTCCAAGGTACATGGCTTTATTTAGTTTTTGCAAAGAGATTGTGTTGTTTAAAAAAGCATTTGCAAAAGAAAAATATGAATCATCTGCGCGGTAACCCTTTATTACATCGTAATCAAGATAAGGTATAAGAAAATTTTTTCGAAGATAATTTTTGGCTTCAAGTGCAATGTCTGAAGAAACGTTGAATGTTCGGTTTTCAACTAGAATTGCAAGCCAGTTTAGAATGTTATATTTGCTGTCAGAAAGATTTAGTACCGAAAGCTCCTGTACTTCTAGTGTGTATTCATTTGCAAATCCGTCTTTTTCTTCTGTGCAGGCCCATTCTTTTGCAAGTTCAACATTTTCTGTGCAATAAAATCCATAGCCGTAATCATTTTTAGGATTTCCGGCATGGTAAAGAGGAGTCTGAATTATATTTTCCGAGCCATGATACAATCTTATCTCTGACATAATATTTCTATATTTATACTATCGCTATAACGATACTTTTACAAGCAAAATTTCTCAAAAATAGTGTCGTTGCTCAAGGTGGCTCTTTTAGGTATAATCTGTGTTTGTCATTATCAGGCTTGACCTGATAATCTTTTTGAGGACTAAAGAATGCCTGGTTTTTACGATTATTATGATGTGGCTGTTGTTGGTGCTGGTCACGCAGGAATTGAAGCGGGACTTGCCTGTGCCCGAATGGGATTAAAAACTGTACTGATTACCCAAACCCCGGATGCAATTGCCCGAATGAGTTGTAATCCTTCTATCGGAGGAATTGCCAAGGGAAATATTGTTCGTGAAATAGACGCTCTGGGTGGCCAGATGGCAAAACTCATTGATAAATCTATGATTCAGTTCCGCATGCTCAATAAAAGTCGTGGTCCTGCAGTTCAGGCTCCTCGTTCTCAGGCAGATAAAATTACCTATTCTCAGCTTGCCCGTAAGGTTTGCGAAACAACTCCGAACCTTTATACCCTGATGGACACTGTAATTGATATTCTTACAACCGCATCGTCTACACCACTGCCTCCAAACAGCGACTCAAGCGCAGAAAAAGGTACAATTCCAGGTGAGCGACGTGGAGAACTTTTAACAGAAGCTGCAAAAAGCGGAATGCGCCAGAAGGTTACTGGCCTGGTTACAGAACGCGGCCGTATTATTCCTGTGCGCTCTGTTGTTTTGACAACAGGAACCTTCCTTGGCGGCCGAATTTTTATTGGTGAATATGACGCTCCTTGCGGCCGTGTTGGCGAGCCTGCTGCTTATGGCCTTACCGAAAGTCTTCATCGTCTTGGTTTTACAACAGGACGATTAAAAACAGGAACTCCACCCCGCATTCTTCGTAAAACAGTAGATTTTTCTAAGCTAGAAGAACAGCCTGGTGACCAGGAAGTTGTGCCATTCAGCTTTGAAACTGAACGTGTGGAACGTCCTCTTGTTCCTTGTCACATTGTATATACAAATGAAGAAACACATAAAATAATCCGCGAAAATATTGGCCGTTCTCCTCTTTACAGTGGAAAAATCAGCGGAATAGGTCCACGATATTGTCCTTCTATCGAAGACAAGGTTATGCGTTTTAAGGAACGCGACCGCCATCAGATTTTTGTTGAGCCGGAAGGTTTGGAAACTGATGAAATATACTTGAACGGGCTTTCTTCCAGCCTTCCTGAATGTGTTCAGGATGCCTTTATGCGAACAATGACTGGCTTTGAAAATGCAGTTCAGAGCCGCCCTGGTTATGCCGTTGAGTATGACTTTGTAGAGCCAACCCAGCTTTATCCTTCACTTGAAACAAAACGCGTTGCCGGGCTCTTTAATGCCGGTCAGATAAACGGAACTTCTGGTTACGAGGAAGCCGCCGGCCAGGGAATGATTGCCGGAATGAATGCAGGCCTTTATGCCAGAGCTCATGTTGAACTTTGCGGTCCTCTTGCAGAAATCCCTCACAGCTTAAACGGTGTGCCAAGTTCTACCGAAGCCGGTGCCTTCCGCCCAAAGGCTGATATGACCAATGAAGAAAAATCCCGTTTTGCAGAGATTTCTGAGCGTGAAACTCATGAGCTGAATGATTACGAGCGCGGCGTTCAGAAAAATGCCGGTTACGAAGCATTTGATAAGATTCCAGATTTTGAACCTGTAATTCTTGGTCGTGATGAAGGATACATTGGCGTTTTGATTGATGATCTGGTTACTCTTGGTACAAAAGAGCCTTACCGAATGTTTACAGCCCGCGCTGAATACCGCTTAAAGCTCCGCCATGACACAGCAGACCGCCGCCTTGCAAAATACGCCTTACGCTGTGGCTTAAAAAGCCAGGCTCAGTTTGACGCTATAAACGAAAAATACGCCCGTGTAGAAGAAATTGAAGCTCAGCTGCTTAAAAAGCCGGAAATGGAAAACCCAGGTTATCCAGAAGCCGACTGGGAAATGGCAAAGATTGAAGCAAAATATAAATACTATATTGAAAAGCAGGATCGCCGTGTAGAAAAACTCCACAAAATGGAAAACACCCGCATTCCTGCAGATTTTGATTACGGCAGCATACCATCCCTTTCTGCAGAAAGCCGCAACAAGCTGGAAGCAATCCGCCCGGTAACTCTGGGCCAGGCAAACCGCATCAGTGGTATCCGCAATAGTGATATTATGTTGCTAATGGTATACTTAAAACGCTAGGCGTTTTAAGTATTCGATAGAACACCGACAAAAAAACACTGCGCCACTGCTCGTGTTTTTTTGTCTACACAGGTATATTTGAAGCGTTAGGGGCGGGGTGGTTGAGCCCGTCGAAACCACCCGCCTTAGGCAGACCTTGTATAAAAGAATGACAAAACTAGAACAATACTACAATAAATTTCACGAAGAACACAGGCTCACAACCCGCCATGGCAGGGTGGAGTTTAATACCTCTATGCACTACATTCGCGAGTGTCTTAATCAGTTAGAAGAAACTCGTGCGGCTGTCGCCCCCGAGCCCGCTGCACCCCACGACACCACCACCCCCGAGCCCGCCCGCACCACTGTCGGCGAGCCCTCCGCCCCCGGCACCTCCGACCCGCTAAAAATTGCCGACATCGGAGCGGGAACCGGCCGCTATTCCGTGGAACTCTGCCACCAGGGCTACGACGTAACCGCAGTGGAACTCGTTAAACACAACCTGGAAATCCTGCGCGCCAAGCACGAAAACATCAAAACCTGGCAGGGCGATGCCCGTTCACTTCCTTTCCTTGAAGACGAATCTTTCGACCTTGTTATTCTTTTTGGTCCCCTTTATCATCTTCATGGCGATCAGGAAAAACTTAAAGCCCTCGCGGAAGCTGCCCGCATTACAAAAAAAGGCGGTTTTATTCTTGTTGGCTATGTAATGAATGATTACAGTGTGCTTTCCTACTGTTTTAAGGAGCACAAATGGGCAGAAGTTTCCGCAAAAAATGGCCTCACAGCTGATTTTCACACCATCTGCACCGAAGAAGATCTGTACGACTATGTTCGCCTGGAAGATATAAACCGCCTTGCAGAAAAGACAGGTCTTAATCGTTATAAAATTATTGCCCCGGATGGTGCCGCAGATTACATGCGCCGCGAACTCAACGAAATGTCAGAAGATGAATTTGCCGCCTTTGTAGAATATCAGAAACAGATTGCAGAACGCCCTGAATTACTCGGTGCTTCTTCGCATATAGTAGACATACTTCAAAAAAATTAACATAATCATATAAAATTTTAAACAGAGGGTTTTCTTATGAAAAAGATATTAGCAGTTTTTTTAATGATGATTTGTGCATCAACTTTTGTTTTTGCAGAAGATGATGAAGAAGAAACAAGCGGCTCGGGCTTTTACTTTTCTGCCGCAGATACATTTTGCAATCCATCTTGCCGTTTAGATTCTTTTGTGCCTTCAAGTCAGTCTTTTTATACAAATGGTTTCAGAGCAGAATTCGGAAAATTTAATTCTGATGAAGATGGTTTGATTGATATTATTTCTGATTCTATTTTTGGCGTGAAAATCGGTGGAGCTTCTACATATACTTCTGATGTAGAATTGCAGTATGACAATAATTATTATATTCCAGATAATGATGCCTTTTATGCTTCTTTCTATGCAAAGAATGATGTAGGTATTCAGCTGAATCTCTTTTTTGTTTCTTTTGGCGGAACAATAGGACTTAATGCCGGATATGACATTCTGCACCAGACTGCACACACTTTGTCGAACAATCACAATTTAGCAATTTACGAAAATACCTTCTTTGTAAATTTTATGACCGGTTCCTATGTTTCCCTCAATCTTGGAAAAACTGTAAAAGTATTATTCAACTTTGATATGAATCTACTTCCAATCTTCAATGTTCAGTTTGATTCCCTGATTGTTGATAACGGCAAATCTAAGAAGACAGAAAGACCTGATATCAATTGGTTCGACCAGTATGATAACGACCTTTCATTTGGTCTTAGCCTGGTTCTCTTCCTATAGTACACTAAAAAAAGATTGATTTCCCAAAAAATCGGTGATAAAATTATTTTAACGTTTTTTTGTGTAATTTTAGGAGTACCCTTTGAATAAAGCAGAGTTTGAAAATATTCTGAAACCTATTCCAAAAGCAGAATTACATCTTCACCTTGAAGCTGTAATTTCTATGGCTGGAATCAAAAAGTTATATAAAAATAAATTCGGAAAAGCTATGTCTGCTGAAGAGCAGAAAGAACTTTTTGCTTATGAAGATTTAAATGGATTTATTGAGTCATTTTTGAAAATTCAGGGAATGTATTCATCTGTTGAAGATTTCAGAATTGTTTTTGATGAACTTTGCAACTACCTTACTGATAACGGTATTACTTACACAGAAGTTTTCTTCGCTCCTACTGCATTCTTAAAAATGGGCTTCAAATATGAAGACATGGTAAAGATTTTCCACGAAAAAATTACCGAAATCAAAAAGAAAACTGGCATTACAATCAAGCTTTTAATGGATGTTTCACGCACCTTCGGCTGCGAAAATGCCATGAATAATTACAATCTTCTTAAGTCTAATCCTTGTGAAGATATTATTGGAATTGGTCTTGGTGGTGCCGAAGCAAAAGGTCCTGCAAAAGACTTTGCTCCAGTTTATGAACAGGCAATAAAAGACGGTTTTAAGGTTGTAGCTCATGCCGGTGAAGATGTTGGTCCTGAATCTATGTGGGATTCTATCAATTATCTGCATGCACAGCGTCTTGGTCACGGAATTACTGCAATTCAGGATGAAAAACTGATGGAAGAACTAAAAACTTCTCAGTTGCCAATTGAAATCTGTATTACATCAAATACTTTTACTAAAAAAGTTGTGAAGAAGGCTAAAGAACATCCGGTCCGCACCTTCTTTGACCGCGGTATTGCCGTAAACATCAACACAGATGATCCTGTTTTCTTTAAGACAACTCTCTTAAACGAACTTTGGATTTGTTATCACGATTTGAACTTTACATTAGAAGAAATAAAGCAGCTTGTAAAAAACAGCTTCCTGCATTCATTCATGAGTGATGAAGAAAAAGCGGCTGCTGTAAAGTCTGTTGATAAGGCTTGGAAAGCATAAGCGATATAGGCATAAAAAGCGGTGGTTGAGCTTGTCGAAACCACCGCTTTTTTTGTCTTTAGTTATTGCTTACAGATTTTTTAACTGCTCAACAATATCTTTAAAGACATCGCAGGCAGCCTGAACAGGCTCTACCTTTTCCATATCCACACCGGCTACGCGCAGGCTTTCGATAGGGTAGCGGGAACCGCCGCTCTTAAGGAACTTAAAGTAGTCTTCGCGATCCTGTTCTCCACCTTTGCGCACTTTTGTTGCCAGTGCAATTGCGGCAGAAATACCGGTTGCGTATTTGTAAACATAGAAAGCGCTGTAGAAGTGAGGAATACGAAGTCCTTCCAAGTCAGAATTATCTTCAAAGTGCATTTCTGGACCAAAGTAAAGTTCCAGCAGCTCGCGGTAGATTTTGCGGCAGTTTTCTGCAGTGAGTGGAGTTCCGTTTTCTACCAGCTCATGTGTCTTCAATTCAAACTCAGCAAACATTGTCTGGCGGTAAAGAGTTGCCAGAATGTCATCGGCACGCATTGCAAGCAGATATTTTTTCATCTCCTGACCATCTTTACCCTTGGCTTCCGCCTGAGATAAAAGATACTGGAAAACAAGCTCTTCATTAAAGGTAGAGGCAACTTCGGCTTCAAAGATTGTGTAGTCATAAGACATAAATGGATTATTGTGAACCGAATACCAGCTGTGCATACTGTGGCCGCCTTCGTGAGCCATTGTAAATACATCGCGGATGTCGTTTTCATCATAATTCAAAAGAATGTATGGGTCGCCAATATAGGAACCGCTAGAAAAGGCTCCGCTGTGCTTTCCGGCATTTTCGTAGCGGTCTACCCAGCCGTTTAAAAGTCCATTGCAGAGGCGGTCTGTGTATTCTTTGCCAAGTGGCGCAAGGGCTTTACGGCAGATTTCTACAGATTCATTATAAGAAGTTTTTACCGAAACCGATTTTACCAGTGGAACATAAACGTCGTAGTGGCGAAGTTCAGAAAGTCCCAGCATCTTTTTGCGGATTGAGTAATATTCATGCAGGGTTGGAAGATTTTTGTGAATACATTCAATCAGATTTTTATAAACCGAAACAGGCACTTTGTTTCCGTAAAGTGCTGCTTCAAGGCTGGTGTTAAATCCTCGTACACGAGTCTGGAAAACATCCTGATTTACACTTCCCGCATAAAGGGCTGCAATTGTGTTCTGATATTCTTCGAACTTACCATAAAACTGTTTGTAAGTTTTTTCGCGAATAGAACGGTCCTGGTTTTTAATCAGAGTAGAAAAAGTGCTCTGGGTAAGAGGCATTTCTTTTCCGTCTACGCTGATTGTTCCAAAGTTCTTGTTCAAATCAACATTAGTAAGCATGCTGAAGGCGCTGTCTGCAGTTTGAGCGGCCTGCATCTGAAGGCTCATGATGCGCTCTTCTTTTTCGCTTAAAATATACTGCTTTTTATAAAGCTGCTTTTCGATGTAGATTTTGTAGTCGGCAAAGTCTGCCTCAGAAATCCAGCTGCGAAGTTTTTCTTCATCTATTGTCTGCAGTTCTGGTTCAAAAAAGCTGAGCTGGGCAGAAACTTCTGTGTAGGCAATCATTGCGCGGCCTTCGCGTTCTGTTGCGGCAGAATCTCCTTCGTCTGCATAGTGCTGAAGCGAAGTGTAGTGGTAAACTGTTTCGGCCTTCAAAAGCAAGGCTTCAAGGGCTTTCAGTGCTTCAAGCAGAGTTTCTTTTGAAGAGCCAAGTTTTCCTTTGAACGAGGCTGCTTTTTTTGTAAGCTCCGGCAGTTTTTTCAAATCTGCTTCCCATTCTGCATCTGATTTATAAATTGAATCCAGGTTCCATTTGTCCCCGGCTGGTACGTCTTTGCGTTCTCTGATTTTTTCACTCATTTTTATCTCCTGTGATGGGTGGGGGAAGTCTCCCCCGACTGCGAGTTTGCGAAGCAAACTCGGTAGTGAGCGGAGCGAACGTACTACCCCCTCTACGGGGAAAGCAAGCTACGCTTGTTTTCCCAATAACGCCCATCTATATTTTAATATTATCCTTTTTCATCTTAACATTATTCACAAAAAAATCCAAATCCAGCGCATATTGAGAGTCTATGTATTCGGCCGGATAGTTCAACTGTACGCTTTCTGATTTTCCTGTGTCGGTTTTGCGCGAAAGGGCCCCGTTAAAAGTGATGATGTCCAGCGCAGCGGTAACAAGGCGATTCTTCTTTTTTGCAAGAAGTTCTTCGCGTACAAAATCTTTTTGCAGAATTTCTATTGTTTTGTGGTCGCAGCAGTTTTTGATAAGGTCCAGTTTTTTCTTCTGTGAGCCCCAGTCGTAGAATCGCTCAAAAAAGAGGGCGGCCGGCGTGTGCAGGGCGTGCAAAATGGTATTAAACCAGGGAACGGCTCGTCCCTGATTATAAAAACATGAACAGGCAAGGGCAATTTTTTCGGCCCTCTTAAGATCTTCTGGCGTGAACTTGTCTGTGCGGATAATGTGGTAGGGCGGTTTTGCTTCGTATTCCAGATGGAGCGAGGCTGCCCGGTCGTAAAGGTCTGTTCCTGGAAGAACCGAAAGACAGAAAAGTTCCAGATTGTTGGGGTAAAGGCTGATTGCAAAGTTTACGCTTTCTTTAAAGCCGCGCAGGCTGTCGCCGGGGAGGCCGTAGATTACATCCAGACCAAAAATTACGCCTTCTTCGTTGAGCAGGCCTATGTTACGCACAAAAACCTTGCGGTTGAAAGGACGGTTTACCAGACGCAGAACGTTTTCGTCGCTGGACTGCAGGCCTATCTGCAGGGCGCAGTTTAAGCGCGTAAAGGCGCGGGCAAGTTCCCGGTCAATAAACTCTGCGCGGGCTTCAAAGTAGTAAAAGGTGTCTGGAGTTTTGCTGGCAATCATGCGAAGAAGTTCCAGGGCTTCTTTTTTATTTGCATTGTAGGTTGGGTCCAGTACAAAAACCTGGGGAATCTTCTGGCGGGCAAATAGATCCAGTTCTTTTTCCAGGCGCTGGCGCGGAAAGTGGCGGACCTTTTTTTCTCCTTTAGATTCATAGCAGTAGGAACACTTAAAAGGACAGCCTCGGGCAAGTTCCCAGAGGGCTCCGCCGTATTCTGCTGGGTTCAGAGTGCCGTCCAGATATGGGGAGGGAAAAGTTTCCAGGCCCGCGGTACTTGCGGTGGTTGAGAGTGTGTTGGCAACAGGCCTGGCGGGGGCTGTTGGGGCCGAGTTAGTGCCCGCGGTGGTTGAGCTAGTTCCTGTGGTGGTTGAGCCTGTACCCGCGGTGGTTGAGCCTGTCGAAACCACATCATCCCCAGCCTGTCTAATCCCCAAAAGCTCTGCAATAACCTGAGGAACCTTGCCTTCACCTTCACCCGTAATTACCCGGTCAAAAGTGGTGAATGTGTCCGGGGCGGCTGTTACCTCCGGGCCTCCCGCGATGCAAATTGCCCCGGCTGCCCGTAAAATGCGGGCAGCATCTTCCAAAATCAGGCGGTTCCATACAAAAAGAGAAAAACAAAAAATAGCTCGGGGAAGAGCATCCTTTTCTGGCGCCGGGGAATCCTTTCCCCGGGTCATGTGTTTAATCAGCTTATCTACAATATATTTTCCACTTGGTTCAAAATCATCGTCTTCCTTGCAAAAAGCCACCAGCTGAACATCACAAAGCTCTTTGAGCCCTTCTGTATGTTTTACAGCCGAAGCAACGCATGCTGCCCCCAGCGGCAGAGCCTGAGGCGATTTTTCTATTAATAAAGTGGTGAATATTACAGGTGTTTTCATATTTACGGCTTGCATTATAAATGACCAGACTTCTTTTGTCATTATACATATTTTGTAGAGTTTCTTTCTGTTCATTTTACTTTAAAACTTATATACTCTCCCCATGCTGAATAAAAACGAAGAATCAAAGGCTTTTTTTAAATCTCTTTTTAATGTTGTAGGGCCAATCGCCATTCAAAACCTTATTAGTGCGGCGGTTAGCTCTGCCGATGTTGTTATGCTGGGCTTTGTTGGGCAGACTTCTATTGCGGCCGTTTCGCTTGCCAGCAATGTTATGTTCATCCTCATTATGATTGCCACTGGGCTTTCTTCGGGGCTGGTTATGCTGGCAGCTCAGTATTGGGGAAAAAAGGATTATGAATCTATCCGAACTTTACATGGAATTGCCCTGCGAATCTGTTCTTTATTTGGTCTGATTTTTACTCTTGCTGCTTTTTTTGCTCCTGAATTTTTAATGAAGATTTTTACATCTGACCAGCCGCTTTTGGAAACTGGATCTGCTTATCTTAGGGCAATGTCGCTTTCTTATCTCTGTTTTGCGGTTTCTCAGATTTTTCAAGCCGGCTTTAAGAGTATTGAGCGCGTAAAAATTGTTACGGTGATTACGGTTACTGCACTTTCCCTGAATATTGCTTTGAATGCGGTCTTTATTTTTGGACTTTTTGGAGCTCCAAAGCTTGGTGCGGCCGGAGTAGGGCTAGCAACAAGCATTTCCCGTTTTATTGAACTTATTTTCTGTGTGATTTATGGCTATATGCAAAAGGATGTAAAACTGCGCTTTTCTAATCTTTTGCGCTTTAAGAAGGTGCTTACCGGAGACTTTTTCAGATATTCTCTGCCAGCCTTGGGAAACGAACTTGTTTGGGGTGCCGGATTTGCTACATATTCGGTGATTTTGGGGCACATGGGAGAAGACATAGTAGCGGCCAACTCTGTGGTGAACGTTCTCAGAAACCTCTGCACCGTTTTGTGCTTTGGGATGGCTTACGGCGGAGCTGTGGTGTTGGGAAAGTCGATGGGCGCGGGCGACATGGAGCTTGCCGAGCGGAATGCCAAGCGGCTCATTAAGAGTACGTCGGTTGCAGGAATTGCGGGCGCGGTGCTGCTGCTTTGCTTAAAACCAGTTCTTCCTCTTATTGCAGATTTGTCTGAAACTGCGGCCCGCTACCGCGATATTCTTTTGTATATAAATTGCTTTTCGGTGGCGGCCGCTGCCTTCAACACAGTTTTAATCTGCGGAATCTTCCGCGCCGGCGGCGATGCCAAGTTCGGCTTCTTTATGGACTGTGTTTTTATGTGGGGCATTTCCGTTCCACTCGGTCTGCTCGCCGCCTTTGTCTTCAAACTTCCTCCTTTGTGGATTTACTTTATCCTCTACCTGGACGAGTTCGAAAAAATGCCTGTAATTGTAATCCGCTACTTCCAAAAGAAATGGCTGCGTAATATCACTCGGGATTTATAAGCTCTTAAAAATAATATTCCTCATTAAAAACATTTTTCCTCATTTTTTTGTAGTTTTTCGCAAAACGCGGCAATTATATATGTGTAAGCATTTAATTGGAAACCGCAAGTTTCGTCAGAAACCTGGTAAGCTGCTTGCAGCGTCTAAAGACAAAATGCGACAGCATTTTTTAGGTTGTCCGCATATGGGTGCTGGCGTCCACCACAAGGAGGAAAGATGTCTTTTTGGAACAGAAAGTATAAAGATTCGGTATTTACAGATTTATTTGGTTCGGACCGTGATGGAAAGAAAAACTTTTTAGATTTGTACAACGCCCTTTCGGGTGAAGATTACAAACTCGGAGCTGTATCACTGGAGCGCAAAGTGATTGAACAGTCTCTATATAAAACTTACAACAATGACGTAAGCTGGGAAATTAATGGTAAACTTATTGTATTAGTTGAACATCAATCAACAATAAACGAAAATATGCCTTTCCGCTGTCTGGAATATGTAACACGAATTTACGAAGGAATTGTTCCTGTGAAAAAGCGATATTCAGAAAAAGTGTACAAAATTCCAAATCCAGATTTTTATGTAGTTTATGTCGGAAAAAATAAATTACCGCCAGAACAGGAACTCAGGCTGTCTGATGCATTTTATGAAAAAGACAGTAGTAAACTTGAACTGGTTGTAAAAGTCAAAAACTGCAATGATCCTAAAATGTTGCCGCTTGTAAAAAAGTGTGATATTCTAAAACAGTATTGCCAGTTTATAGAGATTGTTGAACGGATGTATAACAAACACTCTCAAAAGAAGTCGTTTCAACGGGCAGTAGAAACAGCTATTTCGCAGGGAATTCTGGCAGATTATCTGGACAGAAAATCCCGGGAGGTAATCAATATGCTTTGTGCAAAATATGACTACAAAATGGATATCGCTGTAAAGCAGGAAGAAGCTTTTGAAGACGGAGTTCAACACAAAGCCATTGAAGATGCAAAGAGTTTTTAC
>JAGAZB010000020.1 GCA_017940255.1 Treponema sp. | reverse complement strand
GATTGTATGACTTCATAGTTTGTTTTTCCCTTTAATGTGGTAGTTTTTGGGTTTAAAACATTCTATGAAGTTTTTTTATTTATTTTAAGTGTTGCACTTGCAATTACAATTTACCGACTTCCCCCCTGCCCCTTCCTAATTCCTAACTTCTCATTCCTAATTGACTAGAACTCGTCGATGTCCCAGCCTTCTTTGATGAAGTAGCCGCCGAAGTCCTTGTTGAAGACTTTTTCTGTTTCGGCTGTCTGGAAAGCTTTTACGACTTTTTTGAAGATTTCGACTTTCGCAGGGTCACTAAGGTCTTTGCCGCGAGCCGCGATAAGGTTCCAGTACTGTTTTTCGTCAACGGAAGTGTCCTTGAAGATTGCTGACTCTGTTTTGATTCCGAAGTCCAGGGCGTAGTTTCCGTTTACGATTGCGGCATCAACATCTTTGAGGGCAGACGGGATTGTGTTTGCGGCCAGTTCCTTGATTACGATTCCGCTTTTGTTCTCGGCAATGTCTGCAACTGTCGGGTTAAAGCCGGCTTCAGCTTTGAGAGTGATGAGTCCTGCTGCGGCCAGAACTTTGATTGCTCGTCCGCCGTTTGTGACATCGTTCGGGATTGCGACGACTGAGCCATTTTTAAGTTCTGAGACTGATTTTACTTTGACCGAGTACAAATTGAGCGGAATGATGAATGTGTTTCCGATGAGTTTTACATCATAGCCGTGATTTTCAATTTCGTTCTGAAGGAAGATTCGGTGCTGGAAAGCGTTAAGGTCAATCTCACCGTTTGCAAGCGCGTTGTTCGGTGTAACATAATCCGAGAACTGCACGAATTTGAGGTCGATTCCCTGTTTTTTCAGGGCTTTCTGAGCCGGTGCCCACAAATCCTCGTAAATTGAGCCGACAACGCCCAGTTTGACGACAGTGTTCTTCTTTTTTGCCGCGAAGACTGATGTGAGAGCGACTGCTCCGATTAAAAAAGCTGCGATAATTTTTTTCATAGTGTACTCCTTTGGAATAAAATGTGTTGATTCCGTTGTTTGTTATTCCCTAGTAACTTACTAGGTTTATTCAATGCAATTGTTATACTTATTTTTACCTACTGTGTCAATGGGTAGGATGAAAAAAGTGTGATTTTTCAGAGGGGAGAAGTTCAAAATAACGCCTATATTTGACGAGTGAATGTTGATATAATGGGATATAATTAAAAGTGCAGGATACATAAATGACCGACTCAGAACTCAAAACCTTAAAAGACAACCTCTGGCACGCCGCCGATGTTCTTCGCGCAGGCGCCCACTTAGCAGCAAACAAATACGGACAGCCAATTTTAGGCTTAATCTTCCTCCGCTATGCAGACATTCTTTATAAACAGCACAAAGCAGAAATAGAAGCCGAATACAATAAATCAAAAGGCACACGAGCCGAAAAATCAATAAAAGACATTTCAATCAAATACTGCGGATTTTACCTTCCGCCAGAAGCCTATTACACGACAATTAACGACGCACCCGATGATGCAAACAAAGCAACCCTCGTAAAAAAGGCGATGGAAGCCATAGAACGTGAAAACGAAAAGATGGATGGCGTTCTTCCAAAAGAAGTGTACGGCCAGCTTGTGCCGAAGGAAGAGCCGGAACTTCTTTCCAACATCATGCGCATCTTTATGGATATTCCGGAAAATATCAGTGTAGACCTCTTTGGTGAAATCTACGAATTCTTCCTCGGCGAATTTGCCCTTCAGGAAGGAAAAGACGGCGGAACCTTCTATACGCCGGCAACCGTAGTCCGCTATATGGTAGAAGTTCTCCAGCCGCAAAATGGCGAAAAGAAAATCTTAGACCCTGCCTGTGGTTCGGGCGGTATGTTTGTTCAGGCGGCCCGCTTTATGCACCGCCACAACAAAGCACCTGATGAAATTCCGAAGTTTCGATGTTATGGAATTGAAAAGAATCCTGAAAATGTCAAACTTGCAAAAATGAATCTTATTTTGAATTCAAAAATCGTTCGTGGCGAAATCACAGAAGCAAATCCTTATTATTCAGACCCATACACAGCATTCGGTAATTTTGATTATGTAATATCAGGTTCAAACACATTTAACGTAGACGAAGTTGTATACGACAAAGTAAAAGACGACCCGCGCTTTAACATCTACGGCGTTCCAAAAAATAAATCAAAAACCGCCAAAAAAGGCAGCGACAAAAAAGAAACAGTTCCAAACGCAAACTATCTTTGGATAAGTTATTTTGCAAGCTCCCTTAACGCCACAGGAAAAGCAGCCCTCGTTATGGCAAACTCCGCAAGCGATGCCGGTGGCTCAGAACTCGAAATCCGCAAAAAGATGATAGAAGAAGGAATCATCAGCCAGATGGTAACCCTTCCAAGCAATATGTTTTCTTCCGTTACCCTTCCTGCAACCCTCTGGTTTTTTGACAAACAAAAAACTCAGGACGCTCAGAAGAAAGACAAAATCCTTTTTATAGATGCCCGCTCAATTTTTACCCAGGTAGACCGCGCTCACAGAAAGTTCAGCGACGAACAGATAAAAAATCTGGGAATCATTACACGCCTTTACAACGGCGACACCCAGGCCTTTAAAGACCTCATAGCAGAATACACCGCCGCCCTTAAAGCAGCCCCTCAAAGCAGCGACGACAAAGAAGTAAAAACAAAAATCTACTGGCAGGCACAGATAGACTGGCTCAAAGAACGCTTTCCAAACGGAACCTACACCGATGTAATAGGCCTCTGCAAAGCCGCCAGCATAGAAGGCGAAGACGGCATCCGCGACCAGGATTATTCCCTCAACGCCGGCCGCTACGTAGGAGTTGTAATCGAAGATGATGGCATGACCGAAGCTGAGTTCAAAGCCAAAATGCTGGGTCTCAACACTGAACTTGAAACTTTGAGCAAAGAAGCCGGAACTCTCGAAGCTAGAATAGCAGATAATTTGAAGGAGTTGTTTGACTGATGGCAAAAAAGAATTCAATTAAACTTTTTGAAGATAAACTTGTCCGCTCTGTTTGGGATGAAGAAAAAGAAGAGTGGTTTTTCTCGGTAAATGATGTGGTTCAGATTTTAACCGACTCAACAAATGTAACTGACTACATCAAAAAAATGCGCAAACGCGATGAAGAACTTGGCAAAGGGTGGGGACAAATTGTCACTCCCCTTTCAGTTCAAACGGCTGGAGGAAAGCAGAAAACAAATTTTGCCAACACACAAGGCCTTTTCCGCATAATACAGTCAATTCCATCAAAAAAGGCAGAACCATTCAAACAGTGGCTTGCCAAAGTTGGAGCGGAACGTTTAGACCAATTGCAAGACCCCGAGCTTTCAATAAAACAGGGCTTGGAAGATTACCGCAGGCTTGGCTATTCTGACGACTGGATTAACCAGCGTTTAAAGTCCATCGAAATACGAAAAGACCTTACAGACCAGTGGAAAGAACACAATGTAGAAGAAGGTGTTCAATATGCAGCCCTTACAGATATAATTTATCAGGCATGGGCTGGCAAAACAGCAAAAGAATACAAGAAGCTCAAAGGTCTAAAAAAAGAAAATCTCCGCGACAACATGACAAACGAAGAGCTTGTCTTGAACATGCTGGCAGAGCTTTCTGCTACAAGTATAACAAAGGCAAAGAATCCGCAAACTCTGGAAGAAAATGCCCTTTGCGCCCACGAAGGTGGAACTGTTGCAGCCGTAGCTCGTCGAGAGCTTGAAAGCAAAACAGGCAGAAGCATCGTTACGCCTCTTAATGCAAGAGATTATTTTGAAGCACAGATTGAATCAAAAAAAGATCAGCTTTATCTGCCTGTCAGAAATTTTATTTTGGGGACAGGACTTTCATTTGGATTCAGCAATGAAAAACTTCGGGTTCCATATAAAGATTCTTATTTTGTAATTGACCAGCTTTATTATCACATTCCGACCAGAAGAAATGTTCTGTTAAAGATTTTGCGAAAGAATCTGACGCAAAAGGAAAAAGAAGAGTTTAAAGAGCAGATACAATTTTTCAATTCAAAAGATAAGCGTGAAGGAGAAAATAACGCAGTCGGGCTTCTTTTTATAATCGGTGAAAAGCAGGTAAGCATAGACTATGTTCTACCAGAAGAAAACTGTAAAAGTGCTAGGGATTTAGGACTTCCTTCGCCAGAGGTTTTTGATTCGTATCTACAGAAAAGTCTTGCTGATTTGAGGATGAATTGAAAATGTAGATTGAAAAGTTGAAAAGAATAAGTTGGGCGTTCCCGCCGCTTCGCGTCGGTCGGGCTTTTCGGGGTTCCGCTATCGCTTCATTCTCGCTTCGCGAGAACGGCTACGCCGCCCCTACAATCCCTAACGTAGGGAGCGGCACGGCGAAGCCGGGCAAAAACAGTCCGGTGGACTGTTTTTAGCGAGTCTCCGAGCAGCTATGCTGCGAAGGCGTATGAAAGCTCGCAGGTGGGCAGAAAGTTGTCACACGGATTCGAGCCGCCTAACGGCGTCTCTGTGAAAATTGTCATTCCGAACTTGTTTCGGGATCTATAAAAGAAAATTTGGAAAAAGAAAATGGAAGAGTGGAAAGAATATAGAATAAAAGATTTAGGTGAGGTTGTAACTGGTAATACACCTCCAACCTCAAATAGGGAATACTATGGTACTGAATATAAATTCATAAAACCAACAGATATGGTGGAAGGACAAAGATTTGTACCAACGACAGAAGAATATTATTCCGAATTAGCATATCAAAAATATAAAAAATGTTTGTTGCCTCCTAAGACTCCTTGCGTAGTAACGATTGGGTCTTTAGGAAAAAAGATGTGTCTAACAGATACAGAATGTTTTACAAATCAAGCTGTAAATGCAGTTATTCCAAATAAAGAAAATGATGGAGAATTTTTATATTACGCATTTAAAGCATCTGTATTAGCATATGTTAAACAACTTGATAGTGGAACAACATCTGGAAGAGAAAACGTTAGCAAAAGTAGTTTCTCAAAAATAAAGGTTAGAGTTCCCAGTCTCCACACACAACAAAAAATCGCCTCAATACTATCAGCCTATGACAACCTCATACAAAACTACAAAAAGCAGATAGAAGCCCTACAAACCGCCGCCAGCGAACTCTACAAAGAATGGTTCGTCCGCTTCCGTTTCCCCGGCTACCAGACCGCCGAGTTTGAGAATGGAATACCTGAGGGGTGGAAGGTAGAAAAACTAACAAAACTTGTTGAAGTAAAATATGGGAAAGACCATTCAAAATTAGATGTTGGAAATATTCCTGTATATGGTTCTGGTGGAATAATGAGATACTGTAATAAAGCTTTATACGATAAAGAAACTGTTCTAATTCCACGAAAAGGTTCTTTAAATAACATAATGTATGCAAAAAATCCTCTTTGGACAGTTGATACAATGTTCTATACTGTAATGTTAAGAAAAAACATTGCAAAGTATCTCTATTATGTTTTGTCAAAAATTGATATGGAATCATTTAATGCAGGTGCAGCTTTACCAAGTATGACAACAGAGATACTTTCCCACTTCAAGATTATTGTTCCAGATAATGAAATACTTGAATCATTTGATAAAAAGATAGCGTTGATTTTTACACAGATAGATAATCTACAACAACAAATCACCAACCTAACCCAACAACGTGACTTGTTGTTACCACGCCTGATGAGCGGCAAACTGGAGGTGGAATAAGTACTATGCCATTAGATGCTGCTCATAGAGGATATATGTATCAAGATATTCTTAGTGCATATTTTGTAGCTCACGAAATTGCACTGGAAAACCTTGATTCTAAATTTATATTTGATAAAAAAAAGACACCTCAGGATGTGCCAGATAAATTTGATGATATTACTATTTATCGAAAAAATGAAACTTCATTTTATCAAGTAAAATATAGTGATTCTGAAAATGAGCATAGTCTTGAAAAAGAAGATTTTTCAACGGTAGCAAAGCATGATTTAGCATTGTGGAATCTATTTGCGTCATGGAAAGAGTTAAAATCTGAAAATAGTAAGTTTTATGTTTTGTTATCATGGCAACCGCCATTAGACTCGGATAAAATATGTGATGTAATAGAAATAGATACCGTAATAAAACCAATTTTTCCCAATGCAATTTGTTATAGATTTAATATTGATAAATTATGGCCAGAAGCAACAGGTGTTATTAGTTCTTGGAGATCACTTAAGTCTGAATCTCTAAATATTGATAGATACGAATTTAAAAAATTTCTTGCTTCATTGAGTATACAATTAAAACTACCAAAACTTTCATATTCTCTAACTGATGGACTTGAAAAAGAATTATGCAATGAAATTGAAAAAATTGGTATTGGTATATATCCAAATGAAAGATTAAAAATCGAAGATGTTGCATATAGCTTTTGGACTTATGTAATTCAAGAACGTTCAAAAAAACATGCAGAAGAAATAAATAGTTTAGATTTCTGTAAAAGAGCAAAAATAGAATTAGATCATGGTGCAATTCCAGAAGATTTTATTATAGATAAAAAAGCTTTAATTAAAACCGATAGTCGATTGAATCAAATAAAAACTGGATTGTCAAAGTCCTCTAGGTTAGTTGTAACAGGAGAACCAGGAACTGGAAAATCATGGTTAATAGAAAATCTGAAATCTCATTTATCTGATACAACTATTATTAGACATTATTGTTATACATCTCTTTCTGAAGAATCAGAAGTCTTTAAAAAACGAGTTTCGAAAGATGCAATGATTGGAAGTTTAATTGCACAATTAGAAAGAGAAATTGGTAGATTTGAAATCCAAGAAAAGAAATATGCTTCTGATATCAATTCTTTGAATGAAAGATTAAATCAAGTAGATAAAAAAGTCCTGTTAATCATTGATGGTATTGATCATGTTTGGAGAACTTATCAAAGAGTAAATGGATATTTATCAGAAAAAGAAGAAACAATTCTTGAAATTATCAATAAAATTAGTTCTACAAATCCTAATGTTTCAATACTTGTACTATCTCAACCTATAGATCAATTATCATTATTAACTACGTTTGATAAAATTGAATTAGTTCCAATTGATGAGTCATTTGTTATACAATCATTACAGAAGCAAAAAATTAAAAATGTACGAATTTCTGAAACTTCTTTATCAAGATTGGTTTTACAAAAAAGCAATGGAAACGCTCTTTACTGTAAATATATAATTGATTCAATTGCTAAAAAAATCGAAGATTCTGAAAGAATATTGAATGATTTTCCGGCCTATGATAATAATCTGAAAAATTATTATACATATCTAGTATCAACATTACGAGAAAATGATGATGTCTGCTATATATTATGTGGAGCTGATTATTCATTCTCAAAGAAAGAGCTTGAAGATATAACCGGAAATGGAGAGTTCGTAACTGAAACACTTTCGTCATTATCTCCTGTATTACGATTTTCTCAAAACTTTGGATATAGTATTTACCATGAAAGTTTCAAAAGATTTCTCATAAATCATCTACAATCCAAAGGAATTGATATAAATAAAAAAGTTTATAAGCCATTAATTGAATGGTATAAAGAGAAGAATTTTTTTGAAGATAATAAAAGTTATTGTCATTTGTTAAAACTTTATTGGGAAGTTCAGGATTATAAATCAATTCTTGATACTATAGATTTTGATTTTATTTCGAAGAGTTTATTTTTTGGACGACCTCTGAAACATATTTCGAATAATATTTTTATTCAATCAGCTTCTTTAGAATTTGGTGGCTCTTTAGAACAATGCATAATCATCAATGAGCAAAAAAAAGATATTGATAAATTTGATTATATTGATCCAGATATATGGTATTCGTATTGTCGTGCATTGAAGACAATTTATGGACAAAGTTGTGTAGATCAATTCTTATGGAATGAAAAAAAGGATTTGCTTGAGATAAAAGATCTTTATCAAATATATACCAAGTTTGCTTTAGATACTGAAGATGAAACCCACTGGGATTTATTTCCAAAAGTTGATTTATCAAATAATGATAAATTGATTCCAAATATAGCAATAAAATTACTGGACTTAAAAATTTATAATCGTTTTGATGAACTATCAATGCTCGTTTTCAAAAAATGTGATTATGAGACAATTGATAAATTTGAGAATGCTGTAGAATGGTGGTGTTTAAAACACGGCACAGATTGGAAATCATCTACAAAAAAATATTTAAAAGAATACAATAAAAGAAGAACAACAACTATATCTTTGCATGAATGTATAAAAATAATTACTTGTGAGAAATTTCATTATTCAGATGATTGGAAGATATATATTGATTATCTACCAGGTATTTTAAAAAGAACCTCTCCTGAGGAAATTCAAATTGGTATTGAGTCACTTGAAAATTATAACTGGTTTAGAAATTGGGTCATTTACTATATAAAGCTTTGTTTATTAGAAGAAAGAGAATATTCATTCTCAGAATTAATGAATGCCTTTGGTTATTTGGTAAAAGATAGAGATCACTTCAAGGGAACTCCAAGAACTTGCGATTTGTATAAACAGACAGAGGTTATACATCAATCTATTCATCGTGGTTTATTGCTTTGCAAAAACAAAGACGAACAACGAAAATGTTGTGAATTATTATCCCAATTAATTAATCTGACAACTTCTTTTCAAGGAAGTAGAAGAGGACCTTTAACAAATGACGCTTATTTAGACATAATATCAGAATTTTCAGGTAATGATTTCATTCTCTCAAAATATGAAAATGTTGAGCTTCGAAATGGTTTATATGATTATTCTACTAAGCATTATTTTGATTTGTGTTTTTATTTACTTAAAGATAATAAATTCGATGAAGGAATAAAAGCGTTCAATAATGGAATAAGAACATTTTTGTCAAATGGAAATCATAAAGACAGAAATTTAAGTAATTTGTTAGATTGTGCAAATATTTATAACGCGAGATTTAATTCTTTAGATAATGATTTTTGGTTTGATTTATATGATATGGCTTACGCAGTTCAATGTCATACAGATAGAAGCGATACTAGTGATTATCCAACGGAGGTCTTCAAAGAATATTGTAATTATAATAGAGGAGAAGCTCTTAAGTTACTAATTACGCAGCTAATTAATCATGAAGGTATATCTGGTTATCTCGAAGAAGATTTAATTTTCATTTTGCAAAATTATTCTGATTATTTTAATGCAGATGAATGGTATTTTATTCTCAGAACAATGCCTTCTATATTTGATGAAGATATAATACTCAAAGCATTTAATTTACGTGAGTCTATTTCTGAAAATTTTCGCAGCCAGTATGATAATTGGTTACGGAGTAGGCCATTTTGTAAACAGGATTTTAATAAAAATGGTTTTTCACAGCAATTTATTGAAAAGTATTCTTCAGTTTTTAATATTGATTTACCGTTAGAAACAAAAGAGACCTATCCAAAAAGCAGTTTTGATGATGTCGAAATTCCATTTAATGCTTCAAATACTAATGAAGCTTTAGATTTTTTTGACAAGAATTATTATAGGAAAGGTTATGAAATTCCTTTAATAGATTTCTTAAGAAAGCAACCCACCGAGGATCGCAAGAACTTTCTATTTCCATTTTTGCTAAAGAATTCATATTCTGGTCGAGAAATGTTATGGATTTCGGATTTATTCGAAGAGAACACCGATGAATGGATCTATTCTCAAGTAATGATGTTTCTTTTTAGTACAGATGGATGGTCAAAAATGATTACTCCAGAGTTTTTAAAAGTGGCATATCAGAAGAATCCAGGCTTAACAAAAACAATACTTAAAGAATCTTTGTGTAAGTTAGTTGCAAACTATAGCTATTATTCTTGGAAATTAGGTTGTAATCTCGTTATAGGTTTATGTGAAGCGGGAATTGAAAAAGATATCATAGAACCACTGTTTAATATACTTAAAAAGTTTGTCGAGTATCGCCTTCCTGATCGTAATTATGATTTAATTAATCAAGATGTATTAAAAGCATTAGATGGGTTCTCGTCACATGAATTGGTTTATTCACTGTTAATTTCAAGATTAACAACTCTAACAACAGAAAAAACACAGAATATTCTTTTCTCAATAAGTAATTTACTTCTAAGTGATAAAAAATCATTTATAAAACCTGTAGTATGGGCTTTAACAGAGAATAATGATCTATATCCATTACATAGAGCATTATTACTTCAATTTATTCTTGAAAATAATATTACACTTGATGCAACGCAAAAAGAAAAACTTAAGAAGTTGTATCCAACAGAGTATTATTTAGAAAATTTATATTTAGAGAATATTGTTGACTGTGAAAATTCTATTATTTCTGGTAGAACAACTGTTTTAGAATTTAAGGAGTCAGAAGATGATAAAAAACTTCTTTACTACATTAATCCTAACTATATATATTTAGCACAATATGTTGATATTTATTCGGGATCATATTCTCTGTTTAGTAAAATGATGAAGGAGCAATCTGATTTTTCTCGTGAGTATTTTATAAAATATGAGAAACTCTTTGTTAGGAATTTAATATCATTAAACTGTTTATACAAAATAGTAAATAAATATCATAAGAAACAATTAGAAGAAGCCTCAATCTATTTACCATGTGTGCAATTTATGGAGCTAGACACTAATTTATTAAATTGTATTCAAGGGGCTCTGTCTATTCGTCCATCCTATTTAGTTACACCTGAAAAAATATATTCTAACCCATCAGAAAAATGTGTTATTGATTGTCCAGAAGTTAATTGGGAAATTTTAGCCTTTTCAGAACACCAAATTATAAGAGAGGATTATAAAACAAAAAAGTATTATTCGATGGGGGCTTTTGTAAAAACAGACAATCGAGAATTGTTTAATTCCTTAAAATTTAATTTAGAGTTGTATTTTAATAATTCTGGAAATGATGAAACAAAAAATACAAATCCAATAATGTACAATGTTTTTAAGGATGATTTGGAATGGGGACAAATATTTTTTATTTCACCATTTATTATAAAGTCAATGAATTTACAAATATCCACAGATTTTGAAAATGGATTAAGAGCAATAAATAAATCAGGCGAAGAAATAATTAAATTCATTCAATGGAAAGAAGAATATTTTGGTTCTGCATCTGACGGTTTAGAATATCCTAAAAAAATAGGACAAGCAGTCTTGATACGAAAAGATAAATTAAAGGCTTTATTCGATTTGTATAATAATGAGTTAGAAATGAAGGGCTTTGCACTTCCGGCAGACGATGATTGATTATGGAACAGTGGAAATAGGGGAAATTAGAGGAAATTCCCACTATTTTTACGCAAATATCTACTTCCTGCACAAAAATTCAAGAAATTTGTGCATAAACTTGTTTCCCAAAATTGAAAATTCATTGATTTTGAGTAATAAAAGAAATATTTATTACTCAAAATTGAAATTTTGTTGATTTTGAGTAATAGCTATGCTATAATTGCAGCATGGAATATATAGAACGACATGAATATCTTGAAAAACTTGCAGGTACAATAAATACCGAAGACATAAAGGTAATAACAGGAATTCGCCGTTGCGGTAAATCCAGTCTCATGGAATCCTTTATAGGCTACATAAAAAAGAACATCCCGCAGTCAAATATAATCCACATCAATTTTAACGACATCAGCTGGGAAAATCTTTCTGAATATCATGAACTAAATAAATATGTTCTTGAGCATTATGAAAGCGAATTAGAAAATTTTTTGTTTGTTGATGAAATTCAGCTTTGTAAAGGTTTTGAAAAGGCAATAAATTCTCTTCATAATTCAAAAAAATTTCATATTTACATTACTGGGTCAAACGCTTTTCTTTTATCAAGTGATTTGGCAACACTTTTTACAGGGCGAACCTTTGAAATTCCTGTTTTTCCATTCTCTTTTGCAGAGTATAAATCTTATTTTGGCGGAACAGATAATGAAGCCTTGCTTTCTGATTATGTTAAGCAGGGGGGAATGGCGGGTTCTTTTACTTATTCCACAGAACAGCAGAAATATGGATATATAAAAGATGTTTTTTCGGCTTTGATTATTCGGGATATTAAACAGAAATATAAAATCAGAAATACAGATTTGCTTGAGAAACTCAATAATTTTTTAATGGACAATATTTCTGCAGAAGTTTCTACCCAAAAACTTGCAAATACATTGGTTTCAAATCAACAGAAAGCGAATAATAAAACTATAGGGGCATATTTGAATTATCTTTGCAATGCTTTCGCCTTTTATAAAGTTCGCCGCTATGACATTCGTGGAAAAAAATATCTAGCAAGCCAGGATAAGTATTATCTTGCTGATCATTCTTTCCGCTATGCAATTCTTGGAACTAAAAACATGGACTATGGCAGAGTTTATGAAAACATGATTTGTATAGAATTGTTGCGCAGGGGCTACGAAGTTTACACAGGAGTTTTATATAAAAAAGAAATTGATTTTGTTGCAATAAAGCAGAGTGAGAAAATCTACATTCAAGTGAGTGATGATATTTCTTTACCAGAAACTCTTGAACGTGAAGTAACTCCATTATTGAGCATAAAAGATGCTTATCCTAAAGTTTTAATAGCAAGAACAAAGCATGAAAAATATTTATACGAAGGTATTTGCATAATAAATTTGGCTGATTTTCTTTTGAATAAGGAGTAGTAGTTTATGGCAAATTACATTACCGAAGATGACATTGAAGTTTCTCTTATAAACATTCTTAAAAGCGATGAGATGGGATATAACTTTATTCAGTGTGACTCAAATCCTAATCTTAAGGAAGATTTGAATGACGGAACTGGTCGTACTTCTAAAAAGCAATGTGTTTTGCCAGAGCAGATAAAAACCGCACTTTATAAACTCAATCCAAACATTCCTTCTGAAAATATAGATTCCGTAATCCGAGAATTATGTCGTGACTTTACCGGCAGCGACATGATAAAAACCAATTACGATAACTACAATCTGCTTCGTAATGGTAAAAAGGTTGATTTCAAAAAAGATGGAAAACCAACTTTTGATTTTGTAAAGCTGATAGATTTTGAAAATCCTGAAAATAACATTTTTACCGCTGTTTCGCAGATGTGGATTCAGGGACAGTATTACTGGCGTAGGCCTGATGTAATCATTTTTGTGAACGGTCTACCGGTTGTTTTTGTAGAACTTAAGAACGCCATAATCAAAATAGAAGAAGCTTATAATAAAAATCTTACTGATTACAAAAAAGATATTCCAAACCTTTTTGCATTTAATCAGATTTGTGTTTTGAGTAACGGTCTTGAAACTAGACTTGGAGCCTGGAATGCAGATTTTGAGTTTTTCTTTGAATGGCTTAAAGTTGAAAGTGAAAACGAAAAACCAAACCGCAAAGACATTAAAGCACGCGGTGTTTCCATAGAATATTTTGCACGCGGTCTTTGTAAAAAAGAACATCTGATTGATTACATTGAAAACTTTATTTTGTTCCAGAATCAGAAAGTCAAAATCATTGCTAAAAACCATCAGTTCCTTGGTGTTAATAATCTTATGCGCAATGTTGAACGCCGGGAAGAGCTTAAAGGAAAGCTTGGTGTTTTCTGGCATACTCAGGGTTCTGGAAAATCATATTCCATGGTTTTCTTTGCAAGAAAGTGCGCCCGCAAATTAAAAGGTAATTTTACTTTCTTTATTGTTACCGACCGCACAGACCTTGATACTCAGATCTACAAAAACTTTGTACGCACTGAAGTTATTGGCAACAAAGAAGAATGTCAGCCAAAAAACTCAGAGCAACTGCGTGAATATCTTAAGAGCAACAAGAAATTCATTTTCTCTATGATTCATAAGTTCCGCTATGATAAGGGAAAGAAATATCCGGTTCTTAGTGAGCGAAACGACATTTTTGTTTTGATTGATGAAGCACATCGTACCCAGTACAAAGACCTTGCGGAAAACATGCACACCGCTTTGCCAAATGCAAACTTCATAGCTTTTACAGGAACTCCGTTGCTTGGTTCAAAGCGCCTGACAAATCAGTGGTTTGGAGATTATGTTTCTGAATATAATTTTGCACAGTCGGTAGAAGACGGCTCTACAGTTCCCTTGTTCTACAGCCGCCGTGTACCGGAAGTGGGGCTTACAAATAACTTCCTTGATGATGATATTGTAGACATTATTGAAGATGAAAATCTTAATGAAGAAGAAATCAAAAAGCTGGAAGACTCTGGCAGCAAGATAATTGAAGTTCTAAAACGTGATGAACGCCTTGATAAAATTGCTCAAGATATTGCACATCATTTTCCTCGTCGAGGCTTCCTTGGAAAGGGAATGGTTGTTTCTGTAGATAAGTTTACTGCTGTAAAAATGTACGACAAGGTTCAGCATTATTGGGAAGAAGAAAAGAAACAGCTTATAAAAGACAGGAATAGTGCTGCCACAAAAGAAGAGCGCGATGAAATTACAGCTCGTCTGGACTACATGAATAATGTAGAAATGGCAGTAATTATTTCTGAAGATGCAGACGAAGAAAAGAAATTTGCCGAGCAGGGCCTGAACATAAAACCTCACCGCGACAAGATGAATGCTGTTGTTGACGGCGTTGATATTGAAGACCGCTTCAAAGATAAGAATGATCCTTTGCAGCTGGTTTTTGTTTGTGCAATGTGGCTTACAGGTTTTGATGTTCCAAATCTTTCTACACTTTATCTTGATAAACCTATGAAAGGCCATACTTTGATGCAGGCAATTGCACGTGCAAACCGTGTTTATCCGGGTAAAACAAGCGGTATCATTGTCGATTATGTAAATGTCTTTAAGTATATGCAGCAGGCCCTTACCGATTATGCAACCGGTGATGACGGCGATGAATTCCCTGCAAAAGATATTGAATATCTTCTTGAGTTGATTGGACAGAGTATTGACGAAGCAGACGAGTTTTTAAGCGAACTTGATATCAGTCTTGATGAAATTAATAAGCTTCCTGGAGACTTAGAAAAACTTGAAGCCTTGCGAAACGCATTGGAAATCATTTATCAGAAAGATGAAGGTAAAGAAAAGTTCCGCGTTATTACAAATACAATGCTTAATCTTTATGAAGCAAGCAAACCAGAGATTTTCGAGATGGGCTGGCAGAATGAAAAGTTCAAGCCGTTAAAATATCTGAATGATTTGATGAACAATAATGTTGATGATGAAAAACTTGACCGTGCAAAGGCCAGAATGCAGGCATTGCTTGATACATCAGTCAGTTCAGAAAAACCATGTCATGCTGAACTTGATTCAGCATCTTCTGATGGAAAGACCCTGAAACAAGTTCAGGGTGACGGCAATTACCTTATT
>JAGAZB010000019.1 GCA_017940255.1 Treponema sp. | reverse complement strand
TTCGGCACACAGGAAGACAAAGAGCGGAACATATTCTAGGCTCACCATAAATTCCATAGAAAAAATAATGCGCGACATAGGCGCAATGGCAGAGATAGACAACGTGCACCCGCACCGCTTCCGGCGCACAATGGCAACCCGTGCCATAGACAAGGGCATGCCCATAGAACAGGTTCAGGTGCTGCTGGGACATGCCAAAATAGACACGACGCTGCGCTATGCAAACGTGCTCCAGGCAAACGTACACCACTCTCACCAGAAGTACATCTGCTAAAAAATTATTACAGAATGTGGTGCGGCCGGCATTTTACCGCAAGGATTGCCGGCTCTCCTCACCGTGTTGCACATACTCTCCGCATGATGTCTCAAAGTATCTCGCCACGGCGGAGACTATGTATCTCCAGCCATCAGTTCAAAAAGTTTGGACAAATTCAATTTTGCTATTGACACATTAATTTAACGATGATATAGTACCATTAGGTTCAACGAAATCGAACAACCTTTATTTTATTGGACTTACATTTGGAGGAGAATTATGAATGGGAACAAAACCTTTGCGGAGAGGGTTAAGGCACAGCGGGAGAAGATGGGGCTTTCGTCAACGGAACTTGCCTCAAAGCTTGACATTCAAAAAACTCGCGTTAGCATGTGGGAAACGAACGGCACGGTTCCCCGACAGGAAATGCTTTTTAAGGTCTGCAAGTTTTTTAATGTCTCTGCGGATTACCTTCTGGGCAATGACAGGACAGACGGTAAAAACCCAAAAAACAAAACCATAAGTTCAATACAGAGGGGTTTGGAGCAATTGAGTCCCACCGATCTACAAACAGCACAGAATATTTTAAAGGCAGCCTTTAAGGATGCTTTTGGAGGTATATAACATGCAAGAAGATTTTTCGCCGGATTTCAAAACTGCCTGCAGCAAGGCAGACGAAATCCTTGTTTGTTCGAATACGATTACAATATTTCCATTTTCTCTGTCCAAAGTGATGGACGAGTTTACAGAAATTGAAAAAAGACCGTTCTCTTCATTAAGCGGAAAATCTTTGTCCCCAAGTCAGATAGTAGGCTCTGATGATGGAGCTTTGCTTACTGACGGATGCGGAAATTTCCTTATGTATTACAACGAAGAAAAGCCACAGGTCAGGCTAAGGTTCACTCTTGGCCATGAATTCGGGCACTATATGCTGGGGCACGACATGGAACTTGTGACCTTATACAGGCAGAAAAATGACCCTCACCTTGAACTCATTTACAAGAAATACGAGGCAGAGTCAAACATGTTTGCAGCCCAACTACTCATGCCGGAACAGGTTATCATGGAACTGGCAAGACGTGGCTGCCCAATAAATGCAGCATTCCTGGAGAAGACTTTCAAAGTGTCCAAGGAAGCGGCAGAGATAAGAATCAAAAACCTCAACAAGGCCTACAACCTAACTGCATATAGAAAATACAGGGCAGATGATGCAATGTCTTGTGATGACATTATCCTAAGAAAATTCAAGCCATTTATTGACTGTATTACTCCCAACAGTTCTTCTCTCATCGAAGAATTTGAACGTGAGGAAGCTTTGGAAAGGGAGAGGCAGTCATGGTATTGAAACCTTATAGATTTACACGGAGTATAAAGAGAATGAAGACAGAAGAATGTCACCCTTCCGGCAAGCCGAAAACGGAAGGGCAAAAAAAACAGCCTGTAGGCTTATTGCAGTAAGTCCACAGGCCCAAGAAAAGTGTGGTACCTTCCCTCTGTCAGTTAGAAGATACCACACAAGACCGTTCGGGGTCAACAGGCGGATGCGCTCCGCAAAAAAATTTATTTAACAAGGTGGTATCGTTATGAACGATAAGGTCAATAACCTTTCAGACACAGTGAACGTGACTATGCACACGCTCACTCTTTCGGACAAGCCTGTTTCTTACGCAAAGGTAAAAAGGAACACGGCTTTTATTGGAAACATTGTCTCCAAAATACTTGAGCACAACAAAGTTTTGGATAGGGAAACGCTCCTTTATTCCGCAGGGCTTTTTAGGAACGCAATCCTTGAGCTCCTTGGAGCCGGAAAGGCGGTTGATTTGCTTGAAATGGGCATTCTGTACATAAAGCCCTCTTCCAGCATTGATTCCTTGAATCCCGGCATTGCGGATGTCCCGGACATGACTCTTTCCTTTACTCCTAGTGAGCTTGCAGTGGAAGCCGTAAAGGGAGTAACGGCAGGTGCAGACATAACAACAACTAATGAACCTGTCTTGTCAAGCCTTTACAACATCCACACAAAAGAAGAAGGTTCGGAACTTTCCATCGGACATTCCGCAAGAATCACCGGCAAGCGTCTTAAAATTGCCGGTGAGGAGACGGAGACAGGCCTTTACCTTGCCTCCTGCTCGGAAGACGGAACCTATGACATGGACTCTTCCACATGGACGGCTCTGGGAATGGAAAACATAGTGGACAACACTAACACAAAGATTCTGTTCAACATTCCCACAAGCGTTACGGCAGGAAGCTACAGGCTAATCTTAAAGACTGCCTACGGATCCGGAACTCGCATAAACAAAACCGTAAGAACCGGTGTCTACGGCGAAAAAGTTATGCTTGCATAAAAAAAAGCGGTAGGGAACTCTTATTCCTTACCGCTTTTCACCCCAAAGAAAACTTTCTCTGGGGTTCATTCCTTAAGGCTCTTTAGCGGCCCCAAGTCATAATCATATCGTAATTGTCTTCGCGCACTTCAAAATACTGGTTGTATTCACCGCAAGTCGGACAGTATTCAGGAGCGTTTGGACCTACAACAATGTGGCCGCACTTAAGGCATTCCCAAACTTTTACGGTGCTGTTCTTAAGCTGAGCAGAAGAATCCTCATCCTTTAAAAGCGAACGGTAGCGCTCCTCGTGACGCTTTTCAATTTTTGCAACTGCACGGAATTTTGCGGCAAGTTCCTTAAAGCCTTCAGCTTCGGCAGTCTTTGCAAAACCTTCGTACATGTCGGTCCATTCAAAGTTTTCTCCGTCAGCGGCAGCCTTTAGGTTTGTGGTTGTATCGCTAATTCCGCTAAGCTCCGTCAGCCACATCTTTGCGTGCTGCTCTTCGTTACCGGCAGTCTTTTCAAAAATCTTTGCAATTTTTTCAAGTCCGTCTTTTTGTGCCACCTGAGAAAAATAAATATACTTGTTGCGCGCCTGTGATTCACCTGCAAACGCTGCCAGCAAATTCTTTTCTGTCTGTGTACCTGCATACTTGCTCATTTTAATCTCCTTACACTATAGCCAAATGTTCTTCTATTATATTTCAGAATTCCCTTGTCTACAAGAGCAATTTTATTGTAATTGGCAAATACTTTTTGATTTTTGGAGCCGCCTTAATATTAAAACTGTGCCCGGCTACCCGCCGGTCAGACTCTCGTGTATCCCGCTTTCCAGGGTTCCGGGGGCCCCTACCCCCTCCATTACTCCACTTCGTTCCGCAACGGCTGCGCCGCCCTTCCAATCGGGGCTAGGTTTCTTTTCAAGATCACTTGCACAAGAGGTATTTTTTACTATAATAACAGAGGAGAGAAAAATGGCCGAACAAATTTTTGCCATAGTAATGGTTATCTTACTGCTCAACATTCCAATCTTTATCTTTTGGAGAAAGACAAAAGATAGCAAAGACCATGCCGTCATAATTGCCCACAGAATCATTTCCACACTAGAGAACCTTGTGCTAATCACAAGCATTTCGCTTGCCCTTTGGAAAGCAAACCATTATCTTGTTCTTCTTGTTCCCTGCCTTGCTCTAATCATCTACCCGCTTTGGTGGGGAATAAACGCAGAGCTAACCGACGAAGAACGCTCATTCTTTGTTAGAGAACGGGGCTTTCATATCTTGAGCACAAAAGCAAAAAGTATGCTTGTTCAATTCATCACTTTCCCGCCCTACTACCTTATAGCCGCATGGAAAATGCGCACGATAAAAGCAAGCAAAGACAAGGAAAGCCAAAATGAATAAAAGTAACAAACCACTTACAAAGTCTCAGGCACGTGCAGGCCTCATCTTTTTATTATGCCTATTGGCTTTCTATATTTGCATTAACATTTCTATTACGGTTATGCAAAAAAGAATACGCTCACACTGCGAAGAAAATCCGTCAAAGGTAGATGTCTCGCAATACTTAAACGAACACGATTCGGGAACCGCATTTGTCTTCTCTCCAAAAGACAACACAAACTGTTCTTACATCATATTTGAAATACTTTGCGGAGGAAAATCAGCGACATATTATTTTTACCGGTCGGGAAGCTGGATTATCATCCGTGAAAAAAAATATTCCAGTGTCTTTTTAAATTTACTGAATATGCCCAATAGGATTTCATCATATAACATTGACGGAAAAAGGTTTTCGGTTGTCAGCAGAAAAAATGCTTTGTACCATAACAGCCACCTTGGCAGCTATACAAAACTACTCGTTGAAGTTGGAATCAAGCTGTCTAAGAATTAATAACAATATTTTACTTCCCATGAAAAGTTGTTATTAAACATTACAAAAATATTGCTTTTATTTGCCGCTTTCCTGTGCTATTCTTTTTACAGCAGGAGAAAAAAAATGGAACTTACATTTGACACGGCAACAAGCAAAGACATAAATGAATTGGTTCGCCTTAGAATTGCATACATGAAAGATGATTTTGGTTCCGTAAGCCAAGAAGAAAAAACTGGCATGGAAAAACAGCTGCCCGACTATTTTAAAAGAAAACTGGGCACGGAGCTTATAGTTTTTACCGCACGCGACAAAGAAAAAATTGTTGCAGTGGCATACCTGCACATAATAGAAATGCCTGCAAATTCAGTTCTGCTGAACGGACTTTACGGAGAAGTGCTAAGCGTATACACGGAGCATGAATACCGCGGAAGGGGCATCTGCACAACTCTTATGCAAAAACTGGTTGAACACGGCAAAAAAATAGGCCTTGGCAGAATAGACCTAAAAGCTACAAAAGATGGCTACCCAATCTACAAAAAAGTTGGCTTTACAGATATTGAAGCCCGCTACACGGAAATGCGGATAAAATTTATTTAGCAGACATAAAAGACAAAGTGTGCTATTGTATAAGTAAATGGAAATAAAGGAAATACACGAAAACAAAAAAGACTTCCTTGACCTTCTTCTTTTGGCAGATGAACAAGAAGAAATGGTTGACAAATATTTGCAAGAAGGAAGGATGTTCGTCCTGACCGATGACGGAGTAAAAGGCGAAGTGGTAGTTACCGATGAGGGCAATGGCATTCTAGAAATTAAAAACATCGCTACAGACCCAAACTGCCACGGTAAAGGCTACGGCAAAAAGCTTATTCAGTTTGTGGAAGAAAAATTCCGGGGAGAATATTCTGTCCTTCAGGTTGGAACTGGCGACAGTCCTCTTACAATTCCCTTCTACGAAAAATGCGGCTTCAAGCGTTCACACGTAGTAAAAAATTTTTTTACGGAAAACTACGACCATCCAATTTTTGAATGCGGCATTCAGCTGGTAGACATGATCTATCTGCAAAAAAATATATGAGGAGTTTTTTATGGCAGTAAAATGGGGTGTGTTGGGAACAGCCGGAATTGCGCGCTGGGCTACGATTCCCGGAATGAAAAAATCAAAAAACTGCGAGCTGTACGCAATTGCAGGTCGTGACGAAAAAAAAGTCGATGCCTACAAAAAAGAATTCGGCTTTGAAAAGGGATACGTGGGCTATGACGCTCTCTTGGCCGACCCGAATGTTCAGGCGGTTTACATTCCTCTTCCCAACCATATCCACTGCGAATGGGTCATAAAAGCACTTGAAGCAAAAAAACATGTCCTCTGCGAAAAACCCCTTGCCATGAATGCCTTAGAAGTTCAGAAAATGTTTGATGCTGCAAAAAAGAACGGCGTAATTCTAATGGAAGCCTATGCCTACCTTCACAGCCCTTATGTTGAATCGCTAAAAAAAGACGTGCAAAGCGGAATAATCGGCAACATTGATTTTATTGACACCGCATTTGTAACCCAAGGCTACAAGGAAGACTTCCGCCTGCACAAAGAATTTGGTGGCGGAGCAATGTATGACCTTGGCTGCTACTGCACCACAATGATTTTGTCGCTCATAAACTCTGACGTAACAGAAATCCATGCAAGTGCAGACATTAAGAACGGCGTTGACTACTTGACGGTTGCAGGCCTAAACTTTGCAAACGGAGCACGTGCATCTTTTACTGTTGGAATGGCCTTGGGCGCAAACACTAATAGCCGCTACGACCGCCTCTACATCCACGGAACAAAGGGCAGCATAATAAGCGCAGTCGAATACAATCAGGAAGGAAAGCTCAGCTACACGATTAGCGCAGAAGGAAAATCCATTATAAGGAACATAGATGCCCCGCAAAACTATGCGCTAGAGCTTGACCAGTTGAACGCCTGCATTTTAAATGGGGATTCACCGCACATAACGGAAGAATTTTCTTTGAAGAACATGCGGCTAATAGACAGCGTATTAAAAGAAATCGGTTACTAGTATATCGAATAATAATTAACTGTCACCCTGAACTTGTTTCAGGGTCTGTCCGCCATACACCCATGGTTCGACTGTGCTCACCGACTGCTAACATTTATAGATTCTGAGTCAAGCTCAGAATGACAACTTTTTTAGTATTCGATATACTAGAAAGGCTATAAGATTACTTTTTCCGCTATACTTTTCCAATCTGTACAGCGGAAAAAGTTTTTGCCCGGAAAGTCACAGCCTTGGTTCCACGGACGGTCATAGACAAGCACTTTTAGCTTTGGAAGATGATTAAAGAACTTAAAGGCAAGCGGCGAATCTTCCACGGCATAGTCAAAGTTCATCTTGTAGTAATCTTCAAGCGTAAGGTTGAATTTGCTTCCCTTAAGAAAATTGTCCCTGCCATATTTGTCCAGGAAAAAAAGCTGGGCCTTATCAAGTCCACGCTCATCAAGCCAGATCCTTGACTCTTTATAAACGCTGAATGGTCTTCCTGTTATAACGTAGACATTATATCCGCTTTCTATCCAGCTTTTTATAACATCACAAGCACCCGGTGTTTCCTCGTAAGAAAGAATCATTTCAGGCTCATGCCCCTTTATCATCATTTGGTCATATTGTTCGTCCGTAAGCGAAAAGGATTCTTTTAGATTAAAGAAACGGATTTTTTCATAAGGCACATTCTTTCCAAAAAGTTCCTCTGCATATTTAGAGAAAGCCCTTGCCGTTTCACAAATGCAGTCATCAAAATCAACATATATATTCATTTTGTTCTCCTAGTATGGCAAATATCAATTAACTGTAACCCTGAACTGCTGCGAATGTGGATTCAGTGTGTGTTCCACCATCAATCCGTGGTTCGACAGGCTCACCAACCGCTAACATCTATAGATTCCGAAACACACGACCAAAGCAAGTGCGTATGGTCGTGGCGTAGCGTTCGGAATGACCAGTTATTTTATATTCGTTATACTAGTGCGGTTAAGGCTTATTGCAAACCATATCAAGACCAGTATAAAAGAAAGCGACTGTGCAATCGCCACGCGCAGTGCCATCATCTCGTCGGCACCATTTTTTGACACGACATGCAAAATGTTAACAATCGTATTGTTCACAAAATGGTCTCCCATTCCCATAAAAATGCTGCCTGTCATTTTTGTAAGCATGGCAAACTTAAAGCCCACAAGCGCAGACGTAAAAACCAGCATTGCCGAGTTTGCAACCGTTCCAGCCACGCTGCTTTCTCCGTCCAAGAAATTTCTTACTGGACCAACAATGTGCCAAAAGCCAAACAAAGCGGATGCTATTAACGCAGAAAGTATAAAGCTGTACTTTTGACTAAGGATTTTGTTAAATAGTCCACGGAAGACGCCTTCTTCCATTAGGACATTTATTATATTACCCGCAATGCAGATTACAAAAAACAAAAGGCTGGTATTGTAGCCAAGATTTTTGTCTATTGCGTATGTGCTTACATAAAGCTGTAGGGAATCAAAATTTCCAAGAGAATTAATTATAAGGCATTCTATCGTATAGGCTACGGCAAAGGTGCAAAGTCCAAAGGCAAGTCCCTTCCCCAAATTGGCAAAAGCACCTTCTTTTGAAAAACCAATTTCTGCTGCGGTAAAGTGCAAGATTCCTGCAGAAATAAAAAGCACAAGAATTCCAACCAGCTTATGGACAACTGCTTCTCCAACCCAGGTTCTGTCTGTGCGCAAAACAAAATATTCAAAAATCCTGAATGCAAAGCAAACAAGATATATTATAAAAACGATTGAAAAGACCCTTTGATTTTTTTTATCCAACATCTACAACCCTATATCTTTTATAATTTTTGCAACTTCCAAGGGTTTGTCCCCTTGTGGAGTATGCCCGCATCCCTTAACTTCAAAAAAGTCTTTTTTGGGAGCATTTATTTTTTCATATAAAATAGCGTATCCAGTAGAACTCGTAGCAAATCATCAAAACGAATGCAAGCACAAGGAGCGGAAGGGCAGAAAGCCTGTTTGGGTCTATGTTAAAATCCTTAAAAATCAGAAGCAGCACGCTAACCAGAACTTCGCCAATGCGCTCAAGGGCAAGCAAAAATTTATTTTCTTTTAGAGATGCTTCTTCGTAGCCCAAAGGCTTTTTCTTTGTCCAAATAAAATTCGGAATAAGAAGCATGCAAAGAAAAACAAGTCCAACGTAGGAAAATCCAAAATGAAACATTTGATAAGGATAGCATAAAAAGAATAAATCTTCCATACTCCTGCCCGACCGACCGCTATTTAAGTCTTACTGATGTTTCATTGTGTCTTGTAGGATAAATTTCTGTGTAGACAATTTTTCCGTTAACAAGGCCAACCCTTACTATCTCAGAATCCAAGGCTCCGTAGACCGCAAACTCAGACTCTCCGTTAAAGATGAAGTTCCCCAGCGAATAGACAATGAGCTTTCCCTTATACCATTCTGTTGGCTGAATTACATGGGGGTGGCTTCCAAAAACAAGGTCTGCCCCGCAATCAACGAATTTTTCGTAAAGGTCGCGCTGCAATTGATGGGGTTTGTGTTTGTACTCAAAACCTCCATGAACATTAACGATTACAAAATTTCCTGAAGCTTTTTCTTTTTTTATGTTCTCAAAAAGTTCCTCGTTTTGCCAAAGGATTCCTGCCCTTGTATCTGTTGCAGTAGCAGTTTTTTCTCCGTTGAATCCTGTCCTTTCTATTGGAAAAGCTCCGCAGCTTATAATAGCAAAGTTTGTTCCGTTTACGGTAGTATGATAGAATTTTTTTGCCTCTTCAGCGGTGTAACCTGCACCAGAAGTTGGTATGCCGTATTCTTTTAGAGCGGCAAGGGTGTCTTTAAAGCCTTCTTCACCGTAATCGTAGCAGTGGTTGTTTGTCTGTATAAAATAATTGAACCCCGCTTTTTTTAACGCAGGAAGCACTTCCTTGTGAAACTTAAAGGTATAGGATTTATAGATTCTTTCTCTTGATTCGGTTACGGCTCCCTCCAAGTTTCCAATCATTATGTCGTTGCTTTGCAAAACAGGCAGCGTTGTGCCAAAAACTTTTTCCAAACCATTTTCGTCTTCTATTAAAGTTTTCTGTGCGCCGCCTTCTACCATTATGTCTCCAACCGCCGCAAGAAAAGTTATATTGTCTTTACAAACATTTTTGTCTTTAAAAAATTCATCAAAAAAATCAAAGACGGTCTTTTCAAAATCAGGAATTACTACGGTGCATCTTGCATAAGTTTCTTTTTCCAGGGCATAGCCTTGGTCTCCTGCATATTTTGAATCCACAGGAATTGCTTTGTTTCCTTGGGGAAGATTTTCTGCATCGGTTAACGAAATAGTAAAATTGGGCTTACTGGTATTAAGTGAAGATACTTGGTTAAAATCTGTTTCTGCCGAGGGAAAATAATATTTTGACCTTAAGCTGTAGTTTTTTGTGTGGGCATTTTCTTTTTCACCGTCAAAAAAAGCCATGCCCTCATTTTTTGTAACAAAGGCAACCGCACATGCATAGGGACCTTTTTTTGCTTCATTTCCACAGTTCAAATCAAGTGAATAAAAATCAGATAGGGAAATAAGCGAGAAAGCTTCTGGAGGATGAATATCACTAAAATATTCATCAAAAAGACTGTCGTCAACCACGGCATAATAATTTTTTGTACAAGATAAAAGCTTTTTATGTTCAATCAAAAAGAGCAGGACAAAAGACGCGAGTGCTAAGAAGAGAATTCCTGATATGGTGGCCATAATCTTGTTAGGAATTATAGGTTTCTTCATTCTATAATTCTAGCTGAATATGCAGAAAAAACAAAGACAGAAAGCTATTTCCAAAGCAAAAAAGACTTTTCAGAAAAAATGTCTTTAAATTAGGCTGCCGAAAGCTTTTTGTATGCCGCAACTATCTGGCTTAAAGTATAACCTTTTCCGTACCAAGCCTCGCACATTCCCATACATGCCTTGTATTTACAAAGGCAGCGCCTGGCAGTTTCCACATCAGAATAAGTTTTCCAGTAGCCACAGAATTTGCAGTCGTGCCCCTTGTGGCTTTCAAATTCAATTACGTCATTAACTGGGTATCCCAAGACAAATCCAACTTCATGAGGAAAACCTCTGTTTTGGTTCATTCTGGAAAACAATTCTTTTAGGAAAGCAAAAATATCTGATTCATCATATCCTTTGTCTGCAAGATATTCTTTTACAAAAGCGTTGCTTAAAATTTTACTTGCCCACGGCACGTTTACCACAAGGACTGCTGTTGAAGTTTCAGAAAGCTTATGGGAAAAAATCATCAGCCCCAATTTTAGAAAATCATTTTTCCACGCTTCAAAACTTGATTTTGAAAATATTTTATTCTGGACAAAAAAAAGATTGCCAGGTTTTATATTGCAAAAGGTTGGTGCGCAAAAATGAATCATCATCTGGTTAAAATTCATATTATCTATACCGCTAAAAAAGAGGGCTGCCCGGCAGTATGGCAAAATCCGGACAGCCCAAGTGTTTTATAAGAGCCTATTTTATAGCAGACGCAGCCCACTCCTTGCACTGTGCAATATCTGCGTCTTCGGGTGTAAGGTGAACCATAAGGGGTTCTTCTGCACACACGGCACCCGCATTTGTAAGGCGGTCATTCCAGTCGCGGAGCCACTGACCGTCTCCCCAGTCATAGGAACCAAAGATTCCGACTTTTTTACCGCTAAGGGAAGATTCTATTCCTGAGTAGAATTCTTCCATGGAATCTTCAAGAACTTCGTCACCCATTGCAGGGCTTCCAAGAAGAATTACATCGCATGCAGCAACCGCTGTCTTGTCGGCACTGTCTGCCGTGGCAAAAACCACTTCTGCCCCAGAAGCTTTTACTGCTTCTGATATTGCATTTGCCATTGCTTCTGTATTTCCAGTTGTGCTTGCATAAATTACCGCTGCTTTCATATTCACCTCGATTGATATGGGAGTGTTTTAGTTAGTCATAGCTAACAAATGTAATATAACTGGCTTTTGAAAGTTAGTCAATACTAACCGCAATAAAGTTTTGCAAATTCAACCCTAGCCCCGATTGGAAGGGCGCGGAACGCGTTGCGAAGCAATGGAGGCGAAAGCCGGAACCCTGGAAAGCGGGTAACACGAGGCACATGCTCTTGCTCCCTAAACCAACAGTAAAAATAAAAACTTGCTCCAAAAAGACTGTAAGCTATTGCTAACTATTCTGCAAAATGATACTGTAGGTTGGTTAGATTAAGCTAACTAAATTTTAGGGAGTATAAAATGACAAAACTTGTACTGGTTAGACACGGCGAAAGCGAATGGAACAAACTGAATCTGTTTACGGGTTGGACGGATGTTGAGCTTTCTGAAAAGGGACGCGAAGAAGCAAAGGCTGCTGGAAAGCTTTTAAAAGATGAAGGCTATGATTTTGACATCTGCTACACTTCGTATTTAAAGCGGGCAATTCATACGCTAAATGGAATTCTTTGCGAAATGGACAGGGAATGGCTTCCTGTTATAAAAACATGGAAACTGAACGAGCGCCATTATGGAGACTTGCAGGGAAAAAATAAGGCGGAGGCAGCAGAAAAATTTGGTGAGGCTCAGGTAAAAATATGGAGACGCTCTTTTGACGTAAAGCCACCGGCGCTTGCAGATGATGACGAGCGTTCTGCAAAGAGGCAGGCTATGTACCGTGATGTTGACGAAAGTTTTCTTCCTCAGAATGAAAGTCTTGAAACAACAATTGCACGTGTAATCCCCTATTTTTTGGAAGAAATCAAGCCACAAATGAAGGCAGGAAAAAGAGTAATCATTGCGGCTCACGGAAACAGTCTGCGTGCTTTGGTAAAATATCTTGATTCCCTTACCCCGGAACAAATTCTTGAAGTGAACATTCCTACAGGCACGCCTCTTGTTTACGAATTTGATGAAAGTTTTAAGGTAATAAGGCACTACTATCTTGGCGACCAGGAAGCCTTAAAAGCAAAAATGGAAGCCGTTGCAAATCAGGGTAAGAAAAAATAAATATAAGGAGGCTCTAGATGAGCGAGTTTTTTAAGAATATTCCTGAGATAAAATTCGAAGGAAAAGAAAGCAAGAATCCTTGGGCATTTAAGTTCTACAATCCGGATTTGATGCTTATGGGTAAAAAGATGTCTGAGCATCTTCCTTTTGCAATGGCATGGTGGCACAACCTTGGCGCAAATGGAGTTGATATGTTTGGTTCAGGCACAGCGGACAAGTCTTTTGGTCAGGTTCCAGGGACAATGGAACACGCAAAGGCTAAAGTAGATGCCGGCATTGAGTTTATGAAAAAGCTGGGAATCAAATACTACTGCTGGCACGATGTTGACCTGGTTCCGGAAGATCCAAACGACATCAATGTAACTAACACACGACTGGACGAGATTTCAGACTATATCCTGGAAAAGACAAAGGGTACAGACATTAAGTGTCTCTGGGGAACTGCAAATATGTTCGGTAATCCTCGCTTTATGAACGGTGCAGGTTCAACAAATTCTGCCGACGTTTACTGTTTTGCTGCCGCTCAGGTAAAAAAGGCTCTTGAGATTACAGTTAAACTTGGTGGCCGCGGATATGTGTTCTGGGGTGGACGCGAAGGTTACGAAACTCTTCTTAACACAGACGTAAAGCTTGAACAGGAAAACATTGCAAACCTTATGCACATGGCGGTTGATTATGGCCGCAGCATTGGTTTTAAGGGCGACTTCTATATTGAACCTAAGCCAAAGGAGCCAATGAGCCATCAGTATGATTTTGATGCCGCAACTGCAATTGGCTTTTTGCGCCAGTACGGACTTGATAAAGATTTTAAGATGAACATTGAAGCAAACCACGCGAGCCTTGCAAACCATACCTTCCAGCACGAGCTTTGCATCAGCCGCATAAACGGCATGCTTGGCTCTGTAGACGCCAACCAGGGAAATCCAATTCTTGGCTGGGACACAGACAACTTCCCGTGGAATGTTTACGATGCAACTCTTGCAATGTACGAAATTTTGAAGGCTGGTGGACTCACAGGTGGCTTTAACTTTGACTCAAAGAACCGCCGTCCTTCAAATACTTTTGAAGATATGTTCCACGCTTACATCATGGGAATGGATACTTTTGCACTTGGCCTTATTAAGGCTGCAGAAATTATTGAAGACGGTAGAATTGACGGCTTTATAAAAGAAAAGTATTCAAGTTTTGAAAGTGGAATTGGCAAAAAGATTCGCGACAGAAAGACAACTTTGGAAGAGCTTGCTAGCCGTGCCGCAGAAATGAAAAAGCCTTCTGATCCAGGTTCAGGCCGCGAGGAATATTTGGAAGGGGTTATTAACAACATCCTCTTTCGCGGATAAATATCTGGATTAAAAAAATAGGAAAAGGTGAACAGTTATGGATTTAGCAGAAATTGATGAAAATGGAAAAGGCTTGCAGTTTTTTGGAAAAACAAAGGTTGAACGGCTGGAAAAGATTGAAGGGCAGCCAAATGTTTATCTTTTGCAAACGACCATAGAATGTGAACGGCCAAATCAGGCAGTTCCAAAAGCAGGCCAGTTTTATTTGATTCGAAGCGCTAAATCTTCTGTTCACTATAACAGACCCATCAGCGTTTATCATTCCGAAGAGTGGATAAGCAACGAGGGCAAAAAGAAAATTCTTGTTCAGTTTATGATTCTTGAAAAAGGCCGTGGAACAGGGGAACTTTGCCACATGACTCTTTGGGATGATATTTCTGTTATTGGCCCGCTAGGAAAACCTTGGCCTTTGGAAGAGTGCCGTGAGCTTGCAGATAAAAACCCCGGCAAGGCAAAAATCTGCATTGTGGGAGGAGGAATTGGAGTTGCGCCTGTTGCAAATCTAGCGGACAATCTTCCAGACGGCTCTTATGATTTTTATGCCGCATTTAAGTCGGGTTCCTACGGGCTGGAAAGGGTTCGCGCTAATCATCTTGAAATTACCACCGACGACGGAACCTGCGGTATAAAAGGAATGTTGCCATGTGCGCTTACAAAAGAAGCGGTTCTTGCTGCCGGTTACGAATTGATTCTGGCCTGTGGACCAACTCCGGCCCTTGTTTATGTACAGAAGTTGGCTAGTGAACTTGGGATAAAATGCTACATCAGTATGGAACACAGAATGCTCTGCGGACTTGGAGCATGCCTTGGCTGCACAATCGAAACCACAAAGGGTCTTAAACGCTGCTGCAAAGACGGCCCTGTATTTGATGCAAGCGAAGTTATTTTTGACCCGCCTCTTCCACGCCGCAAACCTTTGGCCACAAATGAAGAGCCAGATTTAAGCGTGGACATAGCAGGTGTTCATTTTAAGAATCCAACAATTGCAAGCGGAGGAACTTTTGCATTTGGGCAGAATTTCCGCGGTGTAAGTGATGTTGCCGCATGGGGAGGAATTGTTTCCAAGGGAGTTACCCTTGAACCGCGAGAAGGAAACCACGGTGAGCGCAGCCTTGAAGTTGCCGGTGGAAATATGAATTCTATAGGCCTTCAGAACCCGGGCATTCCTTATTACATAGAAAATCTTCTTCCGGGGATGATAGGGCTGGGACCTGTCGTAATCACAAATCTTGCAGGAAGCGACATAGAATCTTATGTAGAAGGTGCAAAACTTTTGGACAAGACCGACTGCGATATGATTGAACTTAACATCAGCTGTCCCAATATTAAGGCGGCAGGTCTTGCTTGGGGAATGAGCGCAGACACGGCTTTCTACTGTGTTTCCGCTGTCCGTGCAGTTACAAAAAAGCCTATCATGGTAAAGCTTTCTCCAAATGCGGCAGACAACCGTCCCATTGCTATTGCCTGTATAAAAGCAGGTGCAAATGCAATCAGCTTAATAAATATGATTCATGGCGTTGCAATTGACATTGATAAAGGAAAGCCTTTCTTTAATAATGTTCATGCAGGATATTCAGGTCCGGGCCTTAAGCCGCTTGCACTAAGAATCGTTTATGATGTTGTACAAGAAATAAACAAACTTCCGCCGGAGCAGAGAGTGCCGGTTGTTGGAATCGGAGGAATCTGTACCTGGCAGGATGCAGTTGAATTCATAATGGCAGGAGCAAGTGCCGTAGAAATTGGACAGGCCAAGTTTACAAATCCAAATGTTGCAATTGACATTCAAAATGGTTTACGTGCGTTCATGAAATCTCACGGATATCATAACCTTTCAGAAATGCGGGGAATTGCTCAGGTGGAACGCCACAACAAAGCCCACACCGACGAAAAAGGCCGCTTTGCAGACCTAAAAGCCATGATGAAGTAACTGTATTGACATTAACTCAATCTGCATCTATTTTTTAATAGTTATGCAAAATGAAGAGTCAGTTACACTTGAAAAAATTCTTGAAGTTGCACGCGCAGAATTTCTAGAAAAGGGATTTCGTGGCGCATCCCTTCGTGAAGTTGTAAAAAAAGCTGGTGTCACAACAGGAGCTTTCTACGGATATTTTAAAAGCAAAGAAGAACTATTCGATGCCCTGGTAAAAAAACATGCCGATCACATCAAGGGAATATATGATGAAATTCTATCCGAATTTGAAAAAATCCCCCTTGAACAACAGATTGCCTCTATGAGCGACTATTCCTCGCTAGGACTCAAGCGAATGTTTGAATACATTTGGAATCATAAAACAGAATTCCGCCTTATCCTAAAAAGTGCAGACGGAACAAAATACGAAAACTTTGTTTACGAAATGGCAAAAAAAGACATTGAATCAACAGACAAATTTTACGACATTCTTGAATCCAGGGGAAGAAAGGTAGAGCGCATAGAGCCGCTGATTGAAGAAATTGTCATAACCGGAACTTTCTCTTCATTTTTTTCGCTAAGCCTAAGAGACATTCCTTTGTCACAAGCCGAGCATGGTCTTGAACAGATGTTCCGCTTTTACCGTGGCGGATGGAACAATCTAATGCATTTTGCAAAAGACTAAAGCTAAGAAAAATTCATTATTTCTCAGGAAATTCAAAAAAAAGTAAGAGTTAGTATTGACTAATATAACACTGTTATATATTATGCCATTATAGTTAGATATAACTAACCAAAGAGGTATAATATGTCGGATAAAAAAAAGTCCCCCGCCAAAAAAAGCCTTATAAGCTGGATTGTAGAATTTGCGGGTGAAAAAAAAGGGCAGTACATCGTAAGTGTGTTCTTTGCCCTGCTTAGTGTGGCCTGCTGTATAGCACCATATTTTATGATTGCACGGATTGTCCGCCAGCTGCTTGCCGGTGTCCGTGACTGGAACCTTTTCCTCCGTGAATGTGGAATCACGGCAGCCTTCTGGCTTGGAAATGTAATCTTCCACGCAATTTCAACAAGCATGAGCCACATTGCTACTTTCAACCTGCTTGGAAACATCAGAAAGAAAATGTGCGACAAGCTTACACGAGTTCCGCTTGGAACGGTTCTTGATATGCCGTCAGGTTCACTCAAGAGTATAATGATTGAGCGAATAGACAGTATGGAAACAACGCTTGCCCATATTGTTCCTGAATATACTTCAAACATCATTCTTTCTGTTGCCCTTCTTGTTTATCTTTTCCTAATTGACTGGCGGCTTGCCCTTGCATGCCTTGCCGTTGTTCCTGTGGGATTTGCTGCCATGTGCTTTATGTTCAAAGACGCTGCCCCACGCTTTAAATTTGCCCTGGACAAAACAAAGGTGCTTAACGACACTGCTGTTGAATATATAAACGGTATAGAAGTTATCAAGGCCTTTGGAAAATCAAAATCTTCCTACGAGCGTTTTGTCATTGCCGCAAAAGAAGGTTCTGACTGTTATGTAGAATGGATGCGTGACTGTATCTGGCCCTTTGCATTTGCAATAATCATTACTCCGTCGCTTATTCTTTCTCTTCTTCCAATTGGCGGAATAATGTTCCTTCATGGATCTGTAGAGCCTTCTGTTTTTATTACTATGATAATCATGGCCTTGAGTGCAATTCAGCCACTGATGATTTCTTACACTTACCACGATGACATTGCTAAAGCCGGTGCAATTTTTGGTGAAGTTGGTTCAATCATGAATCTTCCTGAACTTGAACGTCCTGCCTCTGATTTGAAAAAGCCTGCTGACAATTCGATTGTACTTAAAGATGTCAAATTTTCTTATCATAAGGTGGGGGAAGACTCCCCCTCGCTCCAGCCTGCTTCGCAGTCTTACGCTACCCCCTCTGCGGGGGACACCCCCGCAACGCCCCCGCACTCTTGCGAAATATTGCACGGTATAAACATGACTCTTCCTCAAGGCTCTTACACTGCGTTCGTTGGGCCAAGCGGCAGCGGAAAATCTACAATCGCACGCCTTATTGCTTCCCTTTGGGATGTTGATTCCGGTTCAATAGAAATTGGCGGAGTAAACATCAAAAATCTTTCGCTCGAAGAATATAACAGCCGTGTAGCTTATGTAAGCCAAGACAATTTTTTGTTTGACCTAAGCGTCCGTGAAAATATCCGCCTTGGCCGCCAGAATGCAACAGATAAAGAAGTGGAAGAAATTGCACGCAAAGCCGGCTGCTATGATTTTATCATGTCGCTCGAAAAAGGTTTTGACACAATAGTTGGTGGAAGCGGTGCCCACTTAAGTGGCGGCGAACGGCAGAGAATTGCTATTGCCCGTGCAATGATGAAAAACGCACCAATCGTAATCCTTGATGAAGCAACTGCATATACAGATCCGGAAAACGAAGCGATTATTCAGAAATCTGTTGCCCAGCTTGTTAAAGACAAAACACTTATTGTAATTGCCCACCGTCTTTCAACTGTAAAAGATGCAGACAAGCTCTATGTAATCAAAGACGGTGTAATTGATTCAAGTGGTACTCATGAAGAACTGCTGGCTAAAGGCGGTTTGTACAAAAAAATGTGGGAAGCCCATATCGGTTCGCGCGACGAATAAAATCGGGAGAAAATTATGTTTGAGACTTTGCAAAAATTTTTTAAATTCTGTGATGCAGAAAACCGAAAGAAATTTTACGGTTCAATTATAGTAGGGATTTTTAATGCATTCTTTATGGCATTAAGAATCGGTGCGGTTGCAGTTATGCTTCAGGGTGTAATTGCAAGTACAATAGACGGCCTTCCCTTTGAAACAAAAACAATATGGCTTTCATTTGCAATCATGTGCGTTAGCGTTGCCGGAGCAATAATTACAAGAAAAGTCACCGCAATGTGGCAGTGCGAAGGCGGTTACAGAACATGTGCAAACAAGAGAATAGAAATTGCAGAACACCTCCGCTATCTTCCAATGGGATACTTTAACAACAACAGCCTTGGCGAAATTACTTCCGTTACGACAAACACCATGGAACTTTTGGGTGACATTGCAACACGCGCTGTAATGATGGTACTCCAGGGACTTTTGGACACTTCGCTTATCATCGTAATGATTTTCTTTTTTGACTGGAGAATTGCACTTGTTGCTTTTGCAGGATTTGCATTGTTTGAAATTGTAAATCTCTTTATGCGGCTTGCGGTAAAAAATGTTTCTTCTGAAAAAATTAAGAATGATACTGCCGAAATTGGAAAAATTCTTGAATACATCCAGGGAATTGCAGAAGTAAAAGCTTACAATCTTGCTTCAAAGCATAATAAAGAATTGAGCGATGTAATTAACCGCAGAATGAAAACAATGATTAAAATGGAAATGCGATGCATTCCTGTTGCAAACATTCAGTCTCTGGTTGCAAAATTAACCGGCGTTGCAATTATGCTTGCCTCTATTTTCTTCTTCCTTAACGGCACAATGACTCTTGCTGACTGCTCTGTAATGCTTGTATGTTCATTCATGCTCTTTAATGCCCTTGAGTCAGGCGGAAATTATTCTGCTCTTTTGCGTACAATTGACATCTGCGTAGACAAGGGAAATAGAATCCTTGAATTACCCACAATGGATATTGAAGGCAGAAAACTCTCTGCTAACGTAAAAGAAAAGGCACCGGCGCTCATACAGGCAGAAAATATTGGCTTTGCTTACGACACAAATTCCTTGAACCCCCGCAAAATTATAGACGGCATTTCGCTTTCAATTCCTGAACACAGCACAACTGCAATTGTCGGTCCAAGCGGCGGAGGAAAAACGACTTTCTGCCATTTGCTTTCGCGCTTCTGGGATGTAGATTCTGGCAAAGTTTTCCTTCGTGGAATAGATGTAAAAGATTACAGCATGGATGACCTTATGAAAAACTTCAGCTTTGTCTTCCAGAACGTATATCTTTTCCACGACACAATTGCAAACAACATCCGCTTTGGAGACCCCACGGCTCCAATGGAAAAAGTTATTGCTGCGGCAAAAAAAGCCTGCTGCCATGACTTTATAATGTCTCTTCCAAAGGGCTACGATACGGTAATCGGAGAAGCCGGAACAAGTCTTAGCGGTGGTGAACGCCAGCGTATTTCTATTGCACGTGCCATCATGAAAGATTCACCAATCATTATTCTTGATGAAGCCACAGCAAACGTTGACCCCGAAAACGAGCGGGACCTTATGGAAGCAGTAAAGGAGCTTACAAAAGAAAAAACAGTTATAATGATTGCCCATCGCCTTAAGACAGTGCGCAATGCAGACCAGATTGTTGTTATCAACAAGGGGCGCATTGCAGAACAGGGCAAACACGAAGAGCTTATTGCAAAGGGAGGTATTTACGCCAAGTTTATAGACACCCGTAAAGAAGCTGTTTCCTGGAAGCTATAAATATTCCTACTAGCAAACAGGCGGATTACAAATATTTGTTTTCCGCCTTTACCTTTTCCTTTATCTTTTCTATTCCGGCAAGAACAGCTTCTTTTTTTGACTGATTGTAAAAGCGTATTTTTGGTTCAATCTCCAAAAGAAGCGGAAGAAGGGGTTTTAACTTTTCTACATCAATTGAATTAACCGGATATATTGCAAGAATACCGGATGTTGCTTCCGTATAAGTAATTTCTGCAGAAGGGCATATTATTTTTACAACTTCTATTGCGGCATCTCTTATGTCCTTGTCGCGAAGAATATGATCCCTAAAGCGCAGCCTGCCAGGAAAGAATCTGTATTCCATTGGCCTAGACCTCCTGTGTTCCAAGCAAGGGCTTCATTGCATTTACGCTAAAGGCAACCGTAGACGCATTGTGCAAAACTGCAGCAAGTGACGGCGAAATAATTCCAAACAAACCAAGGAACATAAGCGTCGTATTTACCGCAACAATATTTTTGTTGTTGGAATCAATTTTTTTCATCATCAGTGAACCAAGAGCACGCGTCTTGTATAATCCCAAAAGACCGTCATCAGCAGAAAGGACAATGTCAGCTGTTTCTCCGGTAATATCCGCGCAGTCTCCCATAGCAATACCTGTATCTGCCGCAGAAAGTGCAGGGGCATCATTTATTCCATCCCCAATCATAATCACTTTATGACCAAGCTCTTTTTGCGCTTTTACATATTCAACCTTATCCTCGGGCAAGGCACGTGAAATATAATGGTCAATGTTAGTAAGCTTTGCTGCATTCTTGGCGGCACCCTCATCATCACCAGTTATCATGACGCAGTTTTTAATCCCAGACTCGTGAAGGGATTTTATAATTTTTGCCGCATTTTCTCTTACAGGATCATTAATTGCAAAAATTCCTATCACAGTTTTTTCTTCTGCAAGATACAAAAGCGACATTCCGTTTTCCAGCGCATCCTTTTGAATTTTTTCCAGGTCTGCTGGTGCCTTGCATTTTTCATCCTCAAAAATAAAGTGACGGCTTCCTATCAAAAGATTTTTGCCGTGCAACGTTGTTGCTATTCCGTGTGCCACTATGTATTCAACCTTTGCATGTTCCTCTGGATGAAGAATGTTTTTGTCTTTTGCAGCCTTTACAATTGCACTGGCTATAGGATGAGCAAAATGTTCTTCAAGGCAGGCTGCAATAGCAAGAACATCGTCTTTTTTCCTGCCATCGTAAGCATATATTTCAGCTAGCTGGGGCTTTGCATTTGTAAGGGTTCCAGTCTTATCAAAAACAACAGTATCTGCAAGGGAAGCATTCTCTAAAAATTTTCCACCCTTTACAATAATACCATTGCTTGCGGCTTCTTTCATAGCGCTTAAAACTGCAATAGGAGCATCAAGTTTCATTGCGCATGAATAGTCCACCATTAAAGTTGCCATCACTTTTGCAATATTTCTGGTAACAAGGAATGTAGCCAAAGAAAGCATAAAATTGTATTTTACAAGATGATTAGCCAAATTTTCCGAGCGAACTTGGGAAGATACTTTTAGCGACTGGGAATTGTCTATCATCTGAAGAATGTTCTGAACTTTTGTATGCTTTCCAGTTTCACGCACCTCTACAAAGATTTCCCCTTCCTGCACTATGGTTCCCGCAAAAACAGAGGCACCTTCCCTTTTTTCTACAGCAAGCGGTTCTCCAGTAATTGTTGCCTGGTTAACAAGAGCCTCGCCTCTCAAAACCGTTCCGTCAACAGGAATAACATTACCGGTACGCACTGCAAGCACGTCACCCTTTTTAATCATGCTCAAAGGAACTGTTTTTTCCGTCGTCTCTCCATTTTGATTCTTGCCAAGCAGCTGAACCTGATCATTTTGAGAAATCAGCCTGTCTGCCAAATCACTGTAAGATTTTTTCTTGGTAAATTCTTCTATTGTGTCACCAATGTTCAAAAGAAAATTAATGTTAGATGCAGTCTTAAAATCATGGGTAAGCAAAGCCATAGAAATTGCACTTGCATCAAGAACCTCGGAATGGAAAACATGGCCTTTTGCAAGGTGCTCAACTCCATTCAAAATTCTTGGGCCTAGAGACAGGGTTCTCATCACGATTCGTACAGGCAAGGGTAAAATTGCTTTTACATAATGCATTGCCGTCATCATGGCAATATCAAACAAAAGGCTCTGCTGTTCACGCGGCTCTTCAACAGCTTCCAGCATCTCGCGGTTATTCAGATACTTTCCGGAAAGCGCCATAAAATATGCCCTGATATGCTTTTCCGAAATTATTTTGGTGTCATAATAAATCAGAAATGAAGCGGTCGTATAGTTAACAGACACGCTATTCATTCCATCCTGTACAGAAAGCAGACTGTACGCAAGGGCAGCCTGTCGCTTTGAAATTTGATTCTTATTGTAGCAGATACGGATCCGCCCCGGTAGAGAATGCTTTACTGTAAAATTCATTTTATGCCCCGCAGAAGTTTTTATGCTTTTACAGCATCTCTTTCGGCTTTTACATCTTCCGCATCTTCTTTGATGGTTTCAAAGTATTCCTTTGCATCATCCTTTAGCTGAAGTCCACTTGCAACAAGTTTTGCAGCACCCTTCTTAAAAGTATCCGTTTTGAGAATAGCAGCAACAGCAAGACCTGCCGCAAGACCCCATAAAAATTTGTTTGTTCCGTCTGTCATACTTTCCTCCATAAGACATCCTTTAATGCCAGTTAGTTTTTACTAACATAAATAAATTATAGCATACTTAGTCCTATCTAACAAGAGGTGTATTAAACTTATTTTAGTATTCTACTGCTTACCTATTGATTATTTCGTTGCAGCTTTTAAAGCTTCAATGTAAGCGGCTCCGTAGCGGGAAAGGGACATATCTTTTCGCGTTATAATTCCAACGGTCATAAAATCTTCTGTATCCAGCGGGCGGGCTATTATTTCCGGGCCATTAAGCTCGTGGCTAATGATTCCAGAACAAATTGTATATCCGTCCAGACCAATCAGAAGGTTGAACAGAGTTGCCCTGTCGCGAACCTGAATGTTTTTGCGGCAGTCAAAATCAACTTCGGTAAGCGGTTCCTCCGCAAAGTAAAATGAATTAAAGTCTCCCTGCTCGTATGTAAGATAGGGATAATTTTTTAAGTCACTTATTTTTATTTTCTTCTTTTTTGCAAGAGGATTTTTTGAGGAAATAAAAACATGAAGATTGGTTGTAAAAAGAGGTTTAAAAATCAAATTGTTTTTTTTAAGAAGCGTTTCTATTACCTTTTGATTTTTGCTGCTCATGTAAAGAAGCCCCACTTCACTTTTTAGCTTTGCAACGTCGTCTATAATTTCGTGGGTCTGGGTTTCGCGCAAGGTAAAGTCGTATTCATTGCCGCCAAATTTTTTTATTACTTCCACAAAAGCCTTTACCGCAAAAGAATAGTGCTGGCAGCTTACAGAAAAAATCGGAGTGCTTTCTGCTTCGCCCTTAAAATGCTCTTCCAAAAGAGATGCCTGATCCAATACCTGTCTTGCATAGGCTAAAAATTCATCACCCTCATTTGTGATTGTAACGCCTTTGTTTGTCCGCGAAAAAATTGTTATCCCCATTTCGCTTTCCAATTCGTGAATTGCGGCTGTTAAGCTGGGCTGGGAAATAAAAACCTTGCGAGAGGCTTCCGTAATATTTTTTGTTTCTGCAACTGTAACTGCGTATTTTAACTGCTGTAGTGTCATGACAAAATCTTATCAGATTGCGCAATTTTTTACCATAGTTAAAAACTATGCCAAACTGACTGTAAATAGTATTTTCCACAGAGGCCTTTAATTCCTATAATCATAAAAAATACGGAAAAAGAGGACAGTAAAAATGGCAGTAAAAACTTTTGTAACAGGTTTCCCAAGAATCGGAAAAAAGCGCGAACTTAAATTTGCAATTGAGTCTTATTTTAAAGGACAAATTTCTGCAACAGAACTGGAAAAAACGGCGGCAAGCCTACGCGAATACGGCTGGAAAAAACAAAAGCAGGCTGGAATTAATTTTATTCCATCCAATGACTTTTCTTTTTATGACAATGTGCTCGATGCAGCTTTTTCCTTTGGCATTGTTCCACAAAGATACAAGGCTTTAAATTTAAGCGAACTGGACACATACTTTGCTGCGGCCCACGGCTATCAGGGGGAAAAGGGAGATGTTAAGGCCCTTCCAATGAAAAAGTGGTTCAACACAAACTATCATTATATTGTGCCGGAAATTTCTGACGGTGACAGTTTTGCTTTAAAGAAAGACAATTCTCCCGCCAAAGCCTACAAGGAAGCAGAAGCACTTGGCATAAAAACCATTCCAACTGTAATAGGCCCCTACACCTTCCTGCGCCTGGCAACATACACAGGAAAAAAATCAGCTGCAAACTTTGCAGAAGAAGCGGCAAAGGCTTACGGTGAACTTGCAAAACAACTGTCCGCCCTCGGAGCAGAATACATCTCCTTTGCAGAACCGGCACTTGTGTTTGACGTTAGTGATGAAGAAAAAAAATTATTCACGACAATTTATACTTTGCTTCTTGCAACGGTTAAGGCTAATGCAAAAATCAAGACAATTCTTACAACTTATTTTGGCGACATCCGCGACGTTTATGAAGATATATGCCAGCTTGGTTTTGATGCAATCAACCTTGACTTTATAGAAGGAAGCAAAAGCCTTGAACTTATAGAAAAAGGATTCCCCAAAGACACCCTTTTGCTTGCAGGTATTGTCTGCGGAAAAAATATCTGGCGCGCAGACTATGAAAAGAAAAATGAACTCATCTCTAAAATACAAAAAGTTCTTGCTCCAGAAAATCTTGTAATAGGAACTTCATGCTCACTTCTTCATGTGCCCTATACAACTGCAGAAGAAACAAAGCTCGAAGCAGATGTTATTAAACACTTCTCTTATGCAGAAGAAAAACTTATAGAAATAAAAGAACTTGCAAACCAGAACGAATCCGCACTTAAAGCAAACAAGGCATTGTTTGAAGGCCAGCGTGTTCTTCCAGACCAAAATGTCCGCAGCGCAGTAGCTTCCCTTGACAGTAAAGACTTTGAACGGAGGCCTTCTTTCTACGACCGCGAAAAAATTCAGCACGAAAACTTTAAGCTTCCTTTGTTCCCCACAACAACAATAGGCTCTTTCCCGCAAACAAAAGATGTCCGTGCAAACCGTGCCGCCTATAAAAAAGGTTCTATCACACGCGAGCAGTACGTGGAATTCAATCAGAAAAAAATTGCGGAATGCATAAAGCTCCAAGAAGAAATTGGACTTGATGTTCTTGTCCACGGAGAATTTGAACGCAACGACATGGTTGAATATTTTGGAAGCCAGATGAATGGATACATTTTTACGCAGAACGGTTGGGTTCAGAGCTATGGCACACGCTGTGTAAAGCCTCCGGTTGTTTGGGGAGACGTAAGCCGCCGCTCAGCAATGACAGTTGAATGGTCGGTCTTTGCCCAGAAGCAGACAAACAAAATCGTAAAGGGAATGCTTACAGGTCCTGTTACAATCCTAAACTGGTCATTCCCACGCGAAGATATTCCGCTCAAGGAACAGGCCTTGCAGATTGGTCTTGCAATCCGCGAAGAAGTTTTGGACTTGGAAAAAAACGGAATCAAAATCATCCAGATTGACGAGGCAGCCCTCCGTGAAAAGCTCCCATTGCGCCACGCAGACTGGCATTCAGAATATCTTGACTGGGCAATTCCAGCATTCCGGCTTGTACACGCAAAAGTTAAGCCAGAAACCCAGATTCATACACACATGTGCTACAGCGAATTCAACGACATAATCCGCGACATAGATGCCATGGACGCAGACGTAATTACATTCGAAGCAAGCCGTGCAGACCTAAAGATTTTGGATGCGCTCAAGGCAGCAAATTTCCGCACAGAAGTAGGCCCCGGTGTTTACGACATTCACTCAGCAAGAATTCCTTCAAAAGAAGAAATTGTAGATGCTCTGGAAAAGATGCTCCTGCGAGTAGAAAAAACAAAGCTTTGGGTAAATCCAGACTGCGGGCTTAAAACCCGTGGAGAGAAAGAGACTCTTTCCAGCCTAAAAAATCTTGTTGCAGCCGCAAAAGAAATCAGAAACAAATATTAGTGTTGTCTCAAAACGCATAGGAAGTTTCGTTTTTTTCTTGCGGCACTTTCCTATGCTAAGGGCTTTCCGGGGTTCCGGCTTTCGCCTTCATTACCGCTTTGCGGTAACGGCTGCGCCGCCCCTACAATCCCGGCCGTGCCTACTTTTTTAACCGCACGCCATTATTCTTTATCTTAGCAGGATATTGTTCAACGTATGCAATGCGTCCCCCCAGCACACCAACCTTTACAACTTCGCTGTCTGTTCCTCCCGGCATGTTTTCCATTCCGTTAAAGATAAAATTTCCCATGGAAAAAACGATCAGGCTTTTGCCGTGCCATTCCGTTGGCTGAAGCACGTGCGGATGGCTTCCAAATACAATGTCTGCCCCGTTGTCACAGAGGGCTTCATAAAATTCCATTTGTTTTTTTGACGGAGAAAAATGGTATTCCTCTCCACCGTGAACATTCACTATAACAAAATAGCCAGCCTTCTTTTCTGCCTTGATCTGCTCCAAAAGCTCATCGCTTTTCCACAAGATGCTAGCGCGAGTTTCTGTTGCAGTTGCCGTCTTTTCTCCGTTAAAGCCAGAACGCTCAACAGGAAATGCCCCGCAGGAAATTACAGAAATCGGAAGTCCCTTGATAGTTGTGTGATAAAACTTTTTTGCTTCCTCTTTGTTTTTACCAATTCCGCTTGAAGGAATTTTGTATTCAGCAAAAGCCGCAAGTGTGTCTTTGAATCCACTTTCGCCATAATCGTAGCAGTGGTTGTTGGTCTGCATAAGATAGTCAAAGCCTGCCTCCAAAAGTTTTGGAAGAACCGCTTTTTTAAACTTAAAGGTATAGGTCTTTGTCGCATTTTTCCAAGACTCTGTTACAACTCCTTCCAAATTTCCAATGGTAAAGTCCGCACCCTTAAGAATTGGAAGAGTGTCCTCAAAAACAGCTTCAAGCCCATTTTTCTTTTCTATAAGAATCTCTTCAACTCCCCTGGCAACCATTATGTCGCCCACACTTGCTATGGTCACAAGTTCAGAAGGAGTTTTTTTTTCCGGGGAATTTTCAGAGGCAATAAAAAGTTTTTCGCAATATTCAAAAATATCTTTGGAAAGCCCTTCTTCAAAAACAGTACAGAGCACTCCCTTTTTTACAAGCAGCTTGTAGGATTCATCACCAGCATAGGCACCGTCAACAGGAACTGCCCTGTTGCCCAAAGGAAGCCCCTCCGAATTTGAAATGCAAATGCCAAGTTCTGGAGAATTTGCCGCCCCCGATTTTGCAGAAGTAAAATCCGCCTTAACAGAAGGAAGCAAAGACTCTTCTTCCAGAAGAAAAAATTTCTGGCTTTCGCCATAGGCCTGCGGAAGAAGTGCAATTTCTTCTTGCATCTGAATTCTTCCCGCCGTTTTTATGATTGGACCAAAAGCCTTTTCTTTTACCTGGCTCTTCTCCGACTCTTTTACAAAAATAAGCCCCAAGTCTTTCTGGGGAAGCAGAGCGGTTTTTATGTATTCGTCATAAATTTTGTCTTCCACATAAACAATGTATGATGTGGAGCGAAAGGCCCGTATAGAAAAGATTATGCTAAGCACAAGAAGGCAGGCGGCAAGGGCAATTGTAACGATAGTTATTTCATTGAACTGCTTTTTTTCAAACATTTTTTTCCTTATCTTCTATTATACTTAGCAAATTAATAAGTTTCAACAGAATAGCTAAATTCATCATGCTTATAGCTTCATAAAAATCTGCGGCTCCATCTGCAAAACAACATTAAAATCAAGGCATTATCATATTTTTTAGTTCCTCACCAGCACGACTAAGGCGCTTTCCCTTGTAAACAATAAGTTGCGAATATATGGGAAAGTCGTCTCCCATCCAGTTAAGACGGCAAAGCTTCTTTTCCTTTACTTCGTTAACAGCAGCCATCTCCGGCATAAAACCAACCCCCAGCTGGTTTATTGCAAATTGTTTTAGAATTTCCTTGCTGCTGGTTTCTAGGGCTACGATTGGAGCAAGGCCCCGCCTTCTTAAGTCTTCCAAAAGCATGTGCCTAAAGTTGCAATTACTGCCCGTCAAAAGCAAAGGCACTCCTTTCAAATCCTTTTCCGTAACGGCCTCCAGTTGCGAAAGTGGATGCTTGGGACTTGCAAAAAATGCCAGAAGCTCCCTCTTTTTTTCCAAAAGACAAAGTTCGTCATTTTCTATTAAGGGGTTTAAAGTATAGACTAAATCCAACGCACCGTTTTTTAGCATTTGCGGAAAAGTAGAATGATCTATAAACTGAATTTGAATATTCACCTTGGGATATTTTTTCCGGTATTTTAGAAGAAGTTTTGGAAAGTTATCGTAGCAAAGGGTTTCAGAAATGCCAAGTTTTATAAGTCCAGACGGCTCTTTTGACGAAGGAACTTCCAGAAATATTTCCCTCTTTAACTGCAACATTTTTTCCGCATAGCCCAAAAGACGCTCCCCTTCTTCCGTAAGAACAATGGACTTTCCAAGACGGTCAAACAAAAGGCAGCCAAGTTCGTCTTCCAGCTGCTTTACTTGCGTAGTAACCGTTGACTGGGCGTAACCCAAAATATTCCCCGCAGAAGTAAAATTCTTTGTTTCCGCAATTTTTGCAAAGGTTTCAAGCTGAAAAATATTCATCATTTGCCTCCTTTTTATTATCATTTTTTATGATGATTTAATTCAAATAATTCAATTTTACTAATCATTCATTTTTTGATATTATACAGAAAAAAGCGAGGAGGTTCCAGATATTATGGCAGTAATAGCAAACAATTTGACAAAAATTTACAGGCTAAAGGGAAGAACCTTTAAGACCGCAGTAAACAACATTTCTTTTTCCATACCGACTGGCGAGATAGCGGCTTTTATTGGTCCAAACGGGGCCGGAAAGTCTACAACAATAAAAATGCTTACTGGAATCCTTACCCCGGACGGCGGAAGTGTTTCCATAAACAACCTAAGTTTTTCCAAGGGGCGCAAAAAGATTATGCTCAGGATAGGAACTGTCTTTGGGCAAAAAAGCGTTCTTTGCTGGGACATTCCGGTTCTGGACACACTCAAGCTCTTTAAGGACATGTACGGTGTTTCCGATGGCGTTTACAAGCAAAATATGGAAATGTTTTCCGACATTCTTGGTCTTGATGAATTCATAAACCAAGCACCCAGACTTTTAAGCCTTGGGCAAAGAATGAAGGCAGACCTGGCCGCATCCCTACTGCACAACCCGGATGTTTTGTTTCTGGATGAACCAACAATCGGAATCGACGTGCTTTCAAAGGAGCGTATCAGGAATTTTATTCTTGCGGTAAACAAGGAGCGTAAGACAACCATAATCCTTACTACCCACGATGTTTCCGACATAGAAACCCTGTGCGAAAAGATGCTCATTATAGACAAGGGAAATTTGCTTTACGACGGAACTTTAACTGAACTTAAAGCTATGTACAAGACTACAGACTTGGAAGACATCATAAAGAAGATTTACCTTAGCGGAATGCCAGAAGACTACGGCAGACAAAAGGGGGCTGTTAATGCGTAAGTATTTGGACTACATGGCAATAGGAATCAAGGAACACTTGGCCTATCCATCTTCTATATGGGCTACGTTTTTGTCAAAGGTAATTTACCTTTACATGCAGTTTTGCCTGTGGAACGCACTGTTCATATCGCAAGCAAAAAACACCATGCCTATTGCCAGAGACGGTGTTATCCGCTACGTAATCATAGCAACAATCATTTCCAGCTTTATTGAATGTGATGCAATACAATGGATAAACGAGCAAATCCAGAGTGGCAACATAGCAATCCAGCTTATAAGACCAATCAACTTTGGAGCAATGGTTCTTTCTAAGCACATAGGTAAAAGTGCAATAAAATTTTTAACTTGCTGCATTCCATTGACCGTGGCATCTGCCTTCTTTTTTAGAATGCCGCTTGTTTGCAAAAGCCAAATATTTTTTGGTCTTGCGTCATTGTGCCTTGCCTATGCAATACAATTTTTGTATTCGCTTACGATTGGCCTTATGGCTTTTTGGCTCATCGTCACTTGGCCGCTGAATATGCTTTTTGGTGCAATATACAAGCTTTTGTCTGGTTCTTGGATTCCGTGCGCAATGTTCCCGGATTTTTTAAAGAAGATAAATTCTTTTCTTCCATTCCGCGCCATGTATGAAATTCCTGTAACCATAATGACAAACCCAATGGAAACAAAAATTCTTTTGTCAAAGCTTATGGTCCAGGTCTTTTGGCTTGCCATTCTGTTCATCCTTATGAAGATGGCATGGAAAACAGGAACAAAGAAACTTGTTGTTCAAGGAGGCTGACATGAATCTTTTTAAGATTTACAAGCACTTTGTTGTTATATATCTAAAGGGCAAGATGGCCTACCACTGCGCGCTTTTGTTTGAACTAATTGCAAACACAATACTAATTGGCATATACTTTGCAGGCTTTATGGTCATCTTCCACAACTTTGACGGAATAGCCGGCTGGAGTGCAAACGAAGTTCTTTTTATGTTTACAACCAGTTGGCTTAGCTACAGCTTAAGCTGCTTCTTCTTTTGGAGCCCAATGAAGGATATGGGTGAACTTGTGCGGACCGGAAAATTTGACTTGTACCTAACAAGGCCAATCAATCCGCTCTTGTACATGGTCTTGCAACAGTTCCAGTACACATTTATTCCTCGGCTTGCTTTTTCCGTGGGATTCTGGCTCTACAGCATGAAAAAGCTTAGCATTGAATGGACAGCCGCATCTCTTGGCCTTTATTCTCTCAATATGATAAGTGCCTTTGTGATTTTTTCTTCAATCACAATCTTTACCGGAACCATTAGTTTCTGGACAATCAAAAGTGAAGAAATAGTTTCACTTTTGACCAACAATAATTACGGCCTAAAGAACTATACGGACTACCCGCTTCCAATTTATTCAAAGGGAATGCAGGCAATTTTGACCTTTGTTGTTCCATACGCCTTTACCGGTTACTACCCAGTTGCGCTTCTTCTTGGCAAGAATCTGGACAAACCGCTATTGGCTTTTGCTGCCCCAGTCATTGCCCTTATTGCAGGAAGTGCTTCTTGCATATTTTGGAAATTAGGGCTAAAACATTATGGTAGCGCAGGTGCTTAATGGAGGAATAAATATGAGCGAAAAGATTTTGCCCCCTTGGGCTTCACAAATACCGAAAGGTGCTTTTATTTCTTACGAACAAACATACAAAATCGGAGAATATTTTGACCGCTTCCACAAAGAAAATTTTTCGGGAATGGACTATTATTTTTACGACCCAACAGAACACGGTTTTACCAAGGACAAAAAATACCCGGTATTGATTTTTATGCATGGTTTTTCAAATGCCCTAGTTGGAGAAGTTTGCATAAACTATGCGGGCGCAGAATTTTATTCCAAAGAGGAATACCAAAAAACTCTTGGTGGTGCCTACATTCTTGTTCCTCTTGCAAATGAATACAAGGATAAAGAAGGCAATTGCCTTGGAAGTTGGGACAACAGCTACCTGCCTAAAATCCACGACCTTATTTGCAATTTTGAAAAGACCTTCGCAGATGGCCGTATTTCCAAAAGAGTTGTCTTTGGAAATTCAAGCGGAGCCACCATGTGCTTTAAACTTGCAAGTGCCTACCCTGATTTCTTTAACATACTTGTCCCAATCGGTGGAAACCAAATACCAGGCAATGAAATTTTTGACATCTACGAAAAAAACAAAATCCGCATTTTCTATGCAATAGGAATACATGATGAATTTGTTTCTTTTGAAGAAGTCATAAAGCCGCGCCTTGAACGCATAAGCAAAATAAAAGGAAGCCGTGTCTTTACACCAGAATGGGTCTATAATGGCGACGGTGGAATTGCATCAATCAATTTTGGAATGGAGATGGGGCAGCACTGTCTTGTGAATCCCATGCATTGCAACCTGATGTTTGACAACGGAAAGCCTATGGAAGCAACTCTTCCCCAAGGAATTACCGGTTGGCTCCACGACGCCCTAAATTAAACAGGAACACGCTGCCTTGCTTACAGCCTGCACTCCCGCCATACCGAATTTATTTGGGGTGACGCAGGAGGGCTGCATACAAAATATTTTTGCTCTGAACTTCGCATATATAATTCAAGCTGTTCATTCATACGCTGGTTAATTTGGCCTATCTTAAAAAGAACAAATAAAAATGCGACAGTTCCATATATTATAGTCCGCGCTTTGTTTTTATAACACCCACCCAACTTCTTCATAAGTGTTGTAATCGAATAGCAAAATATTATGCAGAACTGTAATGTCTGTATTTTTTATCTTTTGCATTCTATCATGGGCAGGCATTTTTTCTGCATAAGCATATACTGATGCACAAAAATATTTTTTCCCCGCATCCTCATAAATGCCAAAGTCCGAAACATTGAATGCAAGCGCTTTTCCGTTCCATTTTTTACATTTTTCAAAATTAATGCCTTTGCAAAAATGCTCCTTGAATTTCTTAAGCTCCTTATTCTCTGCTTCCGATATTTTTGATTCACCTTCAACGCTTACTTTGTTTGGCATAAGAGATTTATTCACATTCAGTGGAAAGCTAAAATTCTGGCCCTTAAAATACGATTCAACGGAAGATGTCCAGAAAAGATCTTTTCCAATATATATTTCATTTACAGACTTAGACACCAGGAATTGAATGTGATAGTTCATTGCCATTCCTGTGTCATTTAGCTTTTCTTTTATTCTTACCAAGACTTTATTGTTCTTATATTCAACCTGATAGCTTCCTATGGATATTGCCGATGAACACTTAAATCCGGAGATTGTGGCCTTTACCAAATCATCTTCTTTGGTTTCCTCAAATTTTATATCCAAGTTATTGAATCCTTTTATGGAAGCACTTGTGCAGCTTGTAAACAATAAAGCCAAAGCAAAAATACACAAAGATAAAAGCTTTTTCAATTCCCCACTCCTTTTTATAAATATAATCCAAAAACTCGGCTCTTGACCTAATAGCAAACCGAATCTTTTACAAAATCATAATACTCCATTAAATTTTCTTTGCTACCCGTCTTAGACGAAATTACAATATAGAACGCATCATAAATATCATAGTGATAATCATAAGTTTTGGAAATCCTGTCCAAAAATATATAACCGGTATTTTTATCGCTATTCATAAAAGACTTTATCTTAATCTCTTTGGAATTAGATTCAAAGGGCTGATTTTCAAGCGCATCCATAGCCTCTCCGTATTCATAATAACCTTTTGTAAACTCCTTATTGAATTCAGAAAAAAACAAAAGACGCGTAACGGAAGTATCAAGATATGGGCAAATAATTTCCACAGAAATTATATCTTTCTTGTATTCTATAGTTAAGACATTTTTATCTGCCAAAGCACCGTCATACATTCTTGAAATATGCTTTCGGTCAAGCAGCTGAGCAGACGGCACTTTTGGATAGCTAAGAGAATTATTGATTTTATACGAATCATCTCTTTCGGTAAAAAAATAATTTGCAAATTCCTTTTCGAGGTTCGTCTTTTCTATTTCCGGCTTATCCGCACTTTCCAAAATTACGGCATCAGATGATTTTTTATGGCATCCCATAAAAGCAAGACACAATATGCACAGCAAACACAAACAATTTCTTTTATTCATTTTTTTCTCCTATATAATTTTGTTTACAAATCACTTTCTTTTTCTATATACCATTTCTTGCCTTTTTTTATTGCGGCAAAACCTTCCGGCAGAACATGCATGACTGAATAAACCGGAGCTTTTTTTATGATTTCTTCCAGCGCAACAATTCTTCCATCTTCTACGGTCTGCTTACCAGATAAAAAAGACAGGCTGGCATCATCTTTTGAATTAACAACCATTTGAATCTTGGATTTGTTTTCAAGCACAAACTTGTCTGTAAAAGTCAAAGACTGCCTATCCTGCTTAAACGGCCATTCCTTTTTTTCTTTTACAAAATAATAAGTGTCCAGCACAAACATAGCAAGAACCATCCAGTACAAACCATAAAAGCAGCGGATAAACGGATTGGAAAATATACGGCCCGTGGAGATAAAAGAAACTGCATTCATCAGCACATAAAGAGCTATGAGGTAAGGCAAGATTTTATATGCGCGGTACTGCCTTAAATTTCTTTTCCAAATAAAATTCACGACAAAGCAAAGCCATTCAGCATCAACTTCATTTTTATTGTCTACATCTTTTTTCTCTGTAGCCTTATCCTTTTTATCTGCTACTTTGCCAAGTAAAACCGAAATGCCTAAAGTAAACAAAATAAAACCCAGAGACAGCAGCAAATAAATTATAGCTGAATTTAAATTATGGTCCCTTAAGAAAAAATCCATTTTATTCATTGGCTTTTATTTCAATTCTTGGTTATAGCATTATTTTTGAACGACATCTGTTTTTGCCAGTCTGTCGCCAATTCTTTTCCCGGAACATACAAATGTGATAATTTCTATCCAGTTTAACAGCAGGGGAATATTTCTTAAAAATCTTTGTTTAAGCGAGGCTGCTTCTTTTGTTTTGGAATCAATTATTTTTAATTTGAATATTCTTTTTCCAATGCTTCCATTTTTTGGTAAATCACGCAAGACTAAATATAAAAAGGCAATCAAGGTTGAAATTAAAGTTCTTAATATAACATCTGATGGTTGCTGGCCTTTTATCAGTGGCAAGATTACTAAAATCATAAAAGGAATTTCCATTATGATTGCTGTAATTATAAAATCAACAAAAAAAGCTCCTATTCTTTTTGAATCCATTTCTTTCTCCTTTGAATATTATTAAGCTAAACTTTTTTCTATTTTTGCTATATGCAAGAATACATCGAATTGATTTTTATATAATATGCTCTTTAACTTTTCAAACATATACTTTTACCATTTCCTAATCAAAAATTTGTTCTTTTAATATATAAAGCCTAATGACTTTTATCTTTTTAAATTCCTCTTCTGATATAGCCCAACTTTTTAATCCGCTTTTTATTTTAACATAAAATATATGGCTGTTACCATCTTTTTCTACACAATAACCTTTCTGGTTTACTCTTAAAAATGCATTTAAAAACTTTTTGCTTTCTCTGCTATCTATTCTGCTTATGGCATTTTCTATTTGCGGAAAGAAGTTCTTGCTTATTTTTTCTTTTGAAAGCAACTCTTCAATTGTTTTTTCCAGAACTTTCTGGCTCTTGTCTTTTAGGCCAAGGTTGTAAATTGATTTTTTTAATTCCCTATCTTTTAGCAATTGGGCATTTACAATGTTATTAAAGCGAACCATGGCTTTACTGGAAGAAGAAAGTTCCAACAATAATTTTTTTATTGAATCTTCTTTCGTTGCCAAGTTAGAGAGAGTTTTGCCTATGATGGTGTAAGTTATCCATTCATAATTGCTTTCGAAACAACTTTCTATTAGCTCTCTTTGCTTATCGTTAACAGTGCGTCTTTTTTGGATTTCTTCCATTTCCCGCAAGACTTCTAAGGTTAATTCTCTTTGCCTTAAATAAATTTTTTCATTGTCTGAGTTAATAAAATACTTGTCTAAGGCTTCTATTGTTGTGTGCGGCATTTTTCCTCTGTTTCTTTTTGTTAATTACGTGTCCAAACTATACGAATATATTTTTTTGGTAGCCGGATCATAAATCATCACTGTATAATTATATGAATATCTTTCTTCTGCATTGATTTGTGACGAATCAAATTTCTTTTCTTCTGGTTGCTGCCAATCAATTATACAATAATAACCTTCTTCTGGTATTTCAAAATATTTATGTGAAATATCAATATTTACTTCATCCTTGTGGCAAAATTTCCAATTTTTATTTTCTCGTATGGCATTTTCAAATTTATTAAAACTTTTTGACAAGTCAATTATTATCCATTCATCTCCATCACCTAAAAAATTTATTTTATCTTCTTCAAATAAGATTACTTCTGCATTTTCCAATTCGATTTCGCATCTGTTGGAACACATTCTGAGTATGTCTTTTTGTGTCATACAGGAAGATAAAGAAAATGCTAATGTTACAAAAAGGAAACATAATTTTTTCATATTGCCATTGCCCACTTTTTCCTATAAAAACTTTTGATTATTATATTATAATCTTGGGAAAAATAGAAGAAGGCTGTAAATACCATTTTTACGGTGACGGGATATTGGGGTTAGACTTACGCCCGATTGTAGGGGCCCGCGTAAGCGGGTTGCGGGTGGGGGAGACTGGGCTTTGCCCAGCCGAACCACCGGCAATGGAGGCGAAAGCCGGAACCCCGAAAAGCGGGGAATGGAGACGGAATTTGACCGGCTCCAGAGGGCCGGGCACAGTAGAAAAGGACCTGCCGTCCAAATTAAAAAAAATTGAATTTTTTGAACCTTGAGTATATACTATTTTAAATGGTGGCTTTAGGAGCATTTTTAAATGACAATTAAAAAGAAGCTTGTTACATTTTCTATGCAGTGAGAGGGGTGTGAAAATTTATTAAACTATGACAATATAGTTTCTGGAAAATTAGAAACCATGTAGACCACACTTTAGCGTAGTTTCACGAATCAATAATTGAGCTTCTCTTATTGTAGAAATAAAATTGTATTTTTGATATATTGCTTTAGAGGTGATTTATATGCCAAATCCAACAGTTTCTATCATTACCCCTATGTGGAAAGGAGCCTCTCTTGTAGGTGCTACAATAGAAAGCGTTATAAAACAAGACTATACAGATTGGGAGATGATTATTGTAGACGACTGCTCCCCTGACGAAGGCGCAGGAGCCGCTGTCGTTCAGTCATACGCAAATAAAGATGCTAGAATTAAATTAATTCGTGCTAATGTAAATCGCGGTTCAAGCGGTGCAAGGAATCAGGCAATGGAAGCCGCCACAGGCCGATACTTTGCATTTCTTGATAGTGATGACATTTGGCATCCCACTTATCTTTCTACAATGATGAAACATATTGAAGAGAACAAAGATAAATCTGTTGCAATCTTCTTTACAGGCTATCGTAGAATAAACAGCAAATGTGATGCTGAATTACTCGCTCCATATATTTTTGAAGGAAAACGAACATATAAACAATTACTCCATCACTGCCCTATTTTCCCATCTGCGGCAATTGTAGATACATCAAAACTTTCAAATAAAATTATGTTCAATGAGGCTCTAAAAGCTTTACGTGATGATTATGCTTACTGGCTTGAAATTATGAAGAATGGACTTACAGCTTATGGTTATGGAGATGTTCTTGTAGATTACCGTATGCGTGATGACAGTATGACCGCAAGCAAAACAAAGATGATTAAGCCTCAATGGAATATTTACCGTAAGGTATTGAATATGAATGTATTCTCTTCTGCTTACTATTTGTTCTGCTGGGGAATGAATGGATTGAAGAAATATAAGATGGGAAAGAAATAAATATGAGAGGTGGCTATGAAAAATCACAGCCACCTCTTTTTATGACTAGAACAATTTTTTTGCTATTTCCCATGCAGCAATGATAGTATCATCCATGTCAAAGTATTTATACATACCCAATCGGCCACCAAAAATAACCTTATCCTGTTTACCAGCCAGTTCTTTATATTTTGCATACAGAGCAGAATTTCTCTCATCATTCACAGCATAATATGGTTCATCACCCTGCTTCCAGTTAGCTGGATATTCGCGTGTTATAATAGTGATCGGTTTTTCCATGGCATTAAGATTCTCTGGTTCAAAATGTTTATGTTCAATGATACGTGTATAAGGGGTTTCTGCATCAGTGTAATTTATTACAGCATTTCCCTGAAAGTTTGGCTTATCAAGGATCTCTGTTTCAAAACGTAAAGAACGATATTCAAGTTCCCCAAACTGATAGTCAAAAAACTTATCTATCGTACCTGTATAAATTATCTTGTCAGCCATACCAAGCCATTTTTTTTTGTCATCAAAGAAATCTGTATTTAGGTGAATATCACACCCGTCAAGCATTTTTCCGATAATTTGAGTATATCCTCCAATAGGGATACCCTGATAACGATCATTAAAATAATTATTATCAAAAGTTAGTCGAACTGGAAGCCTTTTTATAATCGAAGCAGGAAGTTCTGTGCATTTTCTTCCCCATTGCTTTTCAGTATATCCTTTAATAAGACGTTCATAAATGTCACGACCGACTAAGCTAATTGCCTGTTCTTCAAGGTTCTGTGGGGTTTTACCAGCCATTTCTGAAGCTTGTTCTGCAATACGATTTTGAGCATCTTCAGGAGTAATCACGTCACTCCATATTTTAGCAAATGTATTCATATTAAAAGGCAGATTATAAAGAGTTCCTTTATAATTCGCGACCGGACAATTTGTATATCTGTTAAACTCCGCAAACTTGTTTACGTAATCCCAAACTTCTTTATTATCCGTATGGAAAATATGAGCTCCGTATTTGTGTACATTGATTCCGCTCTCATTTTCGGTATAAATATTTCCACCTATATGTGAACGTTTTTCTAACACAAGGCATTTTTTACCAACTTTTGTAGCGGCGTGTGCAATTGTTGCTGAGAAAAGTCCAGCTCCAACGAAGATATAATTGTAATGTGGCATAGTTTATTCTCCTGTTATTTTTTTATCTCTTCAAATATTGTAAATGTCGTGTAAAATCACCCTTAAAACCATCTTTTACAGATTGTTTATAAAGTTTCCAGCCCTTAAAGTCACCATGACGGGTGATTATAAAAAGCCACCAGTACATAACCCATTTAATAGGGATTTTGTATTTTTGATTATAGTGAAGATAAATGTAAGTCCAGTTACGTGCTAAGCAAACCATTCTGAGTGGAGAATCTGAATACGCTAACGAAAATAATCTAAAACAGATTTTTTTCAACATTACTTTTTGAGCAGGATGATAGAATACAGCTGGAATTAATGTTACAGGCTGAATTCCGTTTTTTTTACATCTGTAATAATGTTCGTAATCATCACCCCAAATAAAGAAATCTTTATTAATGTAACCTACTTTATCAACGCAGTTCTTTGAAAGCAGAACCCCATTAAATGGAGTTACAAAATCCATTATTTCTTTCCATGAATCTTTTAACTCAGAATAAATAATTGTCTTCTTTCCATTTTTCATTCGTGTAGGCCAGGAAAGAGAATCATGCTTTTCAATATCAATTGAAGTTGGCATTATGTAATCGTAATCTTCTGCTCTAGTAAATAGTGTTTCCAAACAGTTTTCCGATGGATAGCCATCGTCATCCATCAACCAATAATAATCCGTTTTGAGATATTCATGGGCTGTCTTTAAGCCAGAATAAAAACCGCCTGAACCTCCAGTATTTTCTTTTTTGTTGAATAAATAAATATTAGTTCCATTCAGGAACTTTAATAACATTAATTTCTCATATTCATTAACAATTGCATTCGCTGATAATTCAGTAAATTTATAAATTTGTTCCAATGTGTTATCGCTAGATGCATTATTTACAATAACAATGGAATCAAGCTTTCTTGTTTGATTCAAAACGGCATTTAAACAACGTATTAATTCTTGAGAACGATTGTAGGTAACAATAACTGAACTAACTGTCATATAATACTCCAAACTATTTTAGTTTAATATTTTTTGCAGTGCTTGAATACTTTGCTCGTTTAATTCAAGTACTCTTTTTCTAAGTAAATCTTTATTTAGGAAATCCGAGCTTTTTTCCGTGAGATAATGCAACATAGCTTCATATAGTTGTTGTACATTTCCAACTTCAAAAAGCAAACCGTATTTACCATTATCTAAAATATCAGAAGGACCAGAATCACAATTACTTGAAATTACAGGACATTCACAAGCAAGAGATTCAACAACAACCATGGGATACCCTTCATTTGTTGATGATAAGACTGAAAATTCTGCGTTATGAAACCATTTGTATGGATTACTATCTGCCCCAGGCAAGATTATATAATCATCTAAATTCTTTGAATGAATAAAATCTCTTATTTTTTGTTCATCAGCACCATCGCCAAGCAATACCAGTTTTACGTCCTTAATAATATCAATCCCCAGTTTCTCATAAGCACTGATAAGTGTATAATAATCCTTTGAGCGAAAGTCAAATCTTGCAACCTTTAAGATATATTTGTAATTAGTATCGATAGACTCATTTTTCAATGCATCTATTCTTTTTATATCTAAAAGATTTTTACAAACAACAATTTTCTCCAGTTCCTTTTTCTTTTTGAAAGAGAATACTTTCTTGAACACTTCTGATTGACGCTCGCATAGGCATACAACATTTTTGCACTTTTTAAAAAGGTATTGATAAAAAGGAAATAATTTTGATTTTGGAAATTCTGCAGGATTACAATGAATCCATGAAAGATGTTCCCTTGCTTTTATTAAAAACGAAACTAGCAGTGTCGAGAAATTATCTGAAAAATTTATTGCTCTAATTTCAGTTTTTCCAAATATTTTGTTAATTCGGCTTGCCATAACAATAAGTTTCGGAACATCAAAAAGATTTCTTTTGAGCTTGAAATCTGGCTGTATTACTTCGACATTTGATGGAATTGCATCATAAAATCCCTTGTCATAGTTTGCATGTATAGGAAAAAGATATAATTTTTTTGTGGTATTATTAGCAATATTCAAAAAAACTCGTTCTACGCCACCTGTTTTAAATTGATTGGTAATAAAAATTGTTTCCATAAAAAGTACCGGCCTTATATTTATTTAGTTTCCAAGATTGTTTCTATCCAACCATCTAAAGAATAATAGTCGTATATTGCTTTATTTAATTCTTCATATGGTTCAGATGATAAATAATCAGGTATTTCTACATTAGTACCTTGATAGATGTAATAATTTGAATCATTGAAAATATTTTCATCTTTTAAATTACTGTTATTAGTCACTAACTTACAATTATTTCCTAAACATTCAATAGTTCGCATTGTAAGTCCTTTTTGATTTGGATTTGTATAATCAACGACAATTTTGCTTCTTGCGTATATATCAAATAGATTATTAGAACTAAGAGAATAAAATTTTATATATTTATTTTCTGCAATCATATATTCTTGTGCTTTATCTAGATATTTTCGTTTTAGATATATAATTCTTTTGGTAAAAACATGCGTAAATAAAGATAGTTTTTTATCTTTGCAGATATTTATTAATTTATTGAGAATCTGAATTCTTTCAGAATGTATTGAACAAATATAAGCGACATCAATATCTTTATTTATATTTTTCGTTGAACGAACATAAAATAAAGGTCTATACTGCCAATTTTTATTGCGTGCGTCGTCTTTATCAAAAGTTAGGCATTTATTAAAATATTTAGCAATAAGTTCAGCATTCTTGTTATTTTTTATGCTATCCCACTGATACATAACAAAAAAGGCATCTGGATATTTATTATGCATTTTATCCATTATTAATTCAGTTATTGAGGAACCTCGTATAACAAGAACAATATCTATTTTTTCTTTTATTCTTTTCAATGAAGAATTATAGTGATGATTTGATATTCTTTGTTTCAATTTTTTCAGGTAAACATAAACAAATCGATACAGAATGTTTATTTCGTCCAAATTTTCATATATGAGAAAAACTTTTGCACCTTTAGACTCTAATCTTTCCTTTATAAATACTTCGTAATTAAAAAATTTCGGTGCGATTAATAAAATACTTTTATTTTTTATGTTGATCATACATTCACCTTCTTTTAAGATATAAGTGAGTATTCATTAGCGAGTATGTATATAACTAAAGGTGTAAGCATCAATGGTTCTGTCATATTTAAAAGAATAAATGCTATCAGAAAATAAAAATCTTGAATCATTGTTTTAGAATTGCGTAATTTACGAATAAAAGGATATAAAATTAGTAAGGATCCAGCAATGCCTGTTGTGACAATCCATGTTAGCAATCCATTCGAACTTTCCCCAGATTCCAAAAAAATACTTTGTTCTCGATACACAGTTTGATTGAGAAAAATAACTTTAGTCTGGGAAATCATGTAATAAATATCAGCAAAAGAATAATAGTCAAAAGGTTCTACATAGATTACAGGCATAGGTAAATTTATTCTAAATATATTTATTATGACAAATAATATAAAAGAAGATGCTGCTAAGAATAATACAATTAAAATAGCTGCAGCGAAAACTATAAATCGATAAGCAACATTCTCATTGAATCTTACGGTTACTATATCTATTACTTATACAATCCCTTCTCTTTCATCTCTTCAAGAGATTTTTTGTAATTATCCTGTTCAACAGGTTGAGTTAATACCCATTCACAGAACTTAGCAAGCCCTTTTTCAAAATCATAATTAGGTTTATAGCCTAAAATATTTTTTGCAAGTGTAATATCTGCAAAATTATGGCGAATATCTCCCAAGCGGAAATTACCACTTACTTTTATCTTGCTGTTCGATTTATAAAATTCTTTTAGCTTGTTGGCAACGGTTACTACATCTACGCTTGTTCCTGTCCCAACATTGAAGGCAAGCCCTGAACATTTATCGTTATCAATGGCAAGTATTGTAGCATCTGCAACATCGTCAATATAGACAAAGTCACGGCTTTCTGTACCATCTTCAAAAATATTTATGTCATGATTCTGGCGTAGACTGTTACTAAAAATAGAAAGAATACCGGTATATGGATTCTTAAGACTCTGCCCTGGACCATATACATTCTGATAACGGAAAGAAACCGAAGCGATGCCAAGAGCTTGACACACACAATGCACCAGCTGTCCCTGCATTTGTTTTGTAATTCCATATACGCTTGTTGGATGCAGTTTTGAGTCTTCATCTGTAGCAACAAGTTTTACTGGTTTATTACAATTTGGACACTTTACTCTAAAATCCCCGGCAAGCATATCTTTTTCAGTTCGGGCAATCGGGTAAACAATACCGCAATCATCACATTCGTACTTGCCTTCGCCATAGATTGCACGACTTTCTGCCACAATTACTTTTTTTAACGATGTTTTTTTGTTGGCAAGAATATCAAGAAGAAGAGCCGTTCCTCCAATATTTGTTGAGCAGTATTTTTCAATCTCATACATTGACTGCCCAGTTCCAGTCTCCGCAGCAAGGTGTATAACTGCTTCTTGTCCTTCCAAGGCTTTTTCAAAAACAACACGGTCAGTTACTGAGCCTCTGATAAAATGAACCTTGTCCTTTATTAAGCAATAAAGCTGAGAGTTTTCGGGATTTTCGCCATGAATCTGTTTTGTAAGGTTGTCTAAAACAGTAACATTTCTTCCCTGAGCAACAAGTTTTAATGCAATATTTGAACCAATAAATCCGGCTCCACCTGTAATAAGAATATTTTTTAACATAAACCTGCTTCCTTATTTTCTCTTAAAATCTGTTGAATTTTTGTATTGTTACCCCAAATAGCCAATGAATCATAAGGTCTATCAGGGAAAGCCCCGTATTCAAGTTTTATATCTAGATTGTTATCCTTAATAAAGCGTTCCACACGAGAAGCCAAAGTTTCTGGTTTACCACAACAGGCGTTAATAACACCAAATTCAGTGTCATTAAGAGTAATAGCCGCAACCTGCTTACAGAATTCATCAAAATCCAAGAAATCAAACTGGTTAATTCCTGAAGTAAAAGGAAATGTCTTCTTACCGTCGGCTGCTGCCTGCATTATCTTGGAGAAAATTGAACACCCTTTTACGGTATTATCAACAATATAAAATCCTCGCACCCACTGGAATTTTGTTTCAGTTCCTTTCACGAGAAGCTGTGTCATTTGCCGCAACGCATTTTTTGCAATGCCGTAAAGAGAAAGCGGGTTACAAGGGGTATTTTCATTTATACTGCCTTCATGAAAGCCGACTTCATGCATGCTGCCAAGAACCACAAGTTTTCCAATGCCGGAAGAGACCATTTTCTTCAAGAACTCATAATGCTTCGGAAGGTCATTTATGTGATTTTCAGAAGCGTGCTTAAATCCGTCCCTCCATGCAAGATGGAGCAGAATATCAGGGTTTCCAAAATATTCATAAGGATTTTCTATCTCAAAGAGATTCCCTGCTTTTGAACTTACATTTTTATAATCATAAGTAAATTCTGTAAAATCAGAAGCAACAATTTCGTTTCCGCTTTCTGAAAGCTCGCGGATAATTCCGTGCCCCATAAAGCCATTGGCACCAGTAACGAGAATTTTCATAATTTTTCCTTAATAATAAAAATTTAAAAAAAATAGTTAATTAGAATATGAAATAAAAGTTTTTATTTTATGAGGTCTATATTTGGTCTAAAACTATGCTTTTTAATGATATTTCCAATTATAGATAATTATACAAAACACTGCGTATATAGTAACCCATGCGATAAAAGTTAAGACAACCTTTTATTCATACCTTTCCCAAGTTTTATTTTCAAAATTATATCTCTTAATTACTTTTGCAGGACTGCCAACTGCAACACAATAATCAGGAATATCTTTTGTAACCACTGCATTAGCACCAATTACACAGTGCTTACCAACAGAAGCTCCTATAATGCAAACATTTTCTCCTATCCAAGAATCTTCCCCAATAGAAACAATCCTTTTTTGCAGAATTGGCTGATCTATAATTGCCTGTGTTATATTTTCATAACCATGCAGATTATCAGAAATATACACTCTGTCTGCTATCAAAACCTTTTTTCCGATATGTATAGACTCTGTAGCGTAAATATGCGCAAAATGCCCAATAACAGTTCCGTCGTCGATGACAAGTTTTGCGTTTTCTCCAGTCAGAGGCATTGCTGCAAGCCACGCTCTGTAACCTACATAAACATGTTGTCCGATAAAAATATTTTTTTTCCCATCAAGTTGGAGTGGAGAAATTATCTTTGTTCTATTTTTTAGCAAATGCATTAAACAAAAAATAATATTTAAAACATATATAACAATACAGCGAATAATGAACTTAAGCATGTTTCCTTACAAACTTTTTAATTAAAGTTCTTTCAATTAATACAATGTATATTAAATACAAAACTAAAACACATACAAAGACTACAATATTCTTAAATACAAAAAGAGATAAAAGAAAAAACAAAAAAACAATAATCAGCTTTCTCAGTTTCCACGCAAAATACCCATATCTAATAGAACAAATAAAAGATAAGAGCATCTGAATAGTCATTGTAGTTGCAACAGAGATAGCAGCTCCCAAAGAATTTAAATTTTTGATAAAGATATAATTAAGAAGGATTGAAACTGCTCCAGTTATAGTCGTTATTAAAAAGGTAACTTTCGTATTATATGAATACGCCAAATGCGAATTATTCATTGTGGAAATTGCAGAAAAGAACACAGGAATCATAAATATTGGAACAAAAATTATTCCAGATTCATACTTCTCAAATAATTTCACATATTTAAAAAATATAGAAATAAAAAACATATATAATAAAAGTACAAAAGAATATAACTCTATAAATACGGTTTGAACATTTTTTATTTTATCTTTATTTTCATACTCAGAATAAAAAATTGGAGTATATGCAGTGTTAAACCCCTGCTGTAAAATTGCAGGTAATTGACTCAATGAAAAGCAAAAACTGTATATACCAACATTCCTCATAGTTCCCAGTTTTGACATTACAACTTTGTCACTTGTCGTCAACAACCAAGACATAACAGGAAGAAACATACATGGAAAAGAAAATTTCAAGATTTCCTTAAATTTTGAAGGTAAAAAACTAGTCGGCTTTTTCACATACTTATGAATAAAAATTAAAATTACTATTGTAGAAGACAAATTACAAATAACCAAAGAAACAAATCGGAATTCTACGGGCAGATGAATAATTACAACAAATAAGACTATAAACAAAACATCAGAAAGTACAGATACTAAAGAAACTGCTATATATCTAGAACTTTTTTTCTCCATCTGCAAAAAAGATAATCCTATATTTTGAAGTGCTTTCAAGTACCCAACAAACAAAACCATTAAAAAAATGCTTTTAGATACTTCATTAAAAATTGTACTAGTAAAACATAGCAGTGTAAAAATAAAGGAAAAAAATAAAACTAAAAGAAAATTTGTTAAAAGTATATTTCCAAAAATATCTCTTTGATTATTATCTCTCAATTCATAGTAATATCTTTGAACACCTTCACAAAATCCAAAAGCATAAAACATAGAAAAGAAATTTAGATACGCATAGCCTAAAGAAATTACACCATATTCGGCCTGTGTATAATAATATGCCAGTAAAAATGGAATAATAAAACCTGTAGCTTTTACAAGAATATTGCTTATCGTATACTTTGAAAATTCTTTTAACATTCTGGATTCTCTACATTTTTAAAATACGAATCAAAAGTTTCTATTACTGTCTTTAAATTTTCTTCATCCTTATGATAAGAAGAATAAAAAAGTGCAATATTACCTTTATAAGTATTAGAGAAGAACTGCATAAAATTATCCATATTAGACTTAACTTCTACATTTTGCCTTATCGCTTCTCGTAAATCTTTAATATTGTTAATCTTAAAAGTATTATTGAAATTTTCATAATATGGATTTCCAAAATAATAGACAGGTTTATCTAACATAAGAGCTTCAAACCCTGCACTACCATTTATTGTAATAATACCCTGAGAGTGTTTTAAAACTTCATATCCAGACTCTTTTGCATGAAGAAGTTTTATATTATTGATTTCTTTTAATTTCATATAATCAGCAGCATCCCTGTAACCAATATCATGAGGATGGTCTTTTACATAAAGATAGGTATCAGCCGGAAGACTTGCTGCAATATTTTCAATTAATTTAACCTGGTTTGCGTAGATTCCGTCGCCCCAAAAGAAAACGGCAGCTTCTGGTTCCAAGTGAAAGGGATAATAGAAATATCTTTTTGAAGGATCAAATCTGTCCCATTTTATTTTTGAGTATTTCTTTAGATTTTCATATTTTTTAATTACAGAATTATCATGAACAAGAAAATTATCAACATAATCGACAAGATTAGGATATTTATTCTTATTTTTCAGGATTGCCAATTTTTGTTTTAGAGCAGGCAATAAATAATGAATAGCAGATTTATTTTTGAACATTCCTCCAAAAAGAACGGATTGCTGCTTATTCTTAAAATTAGAAATAAATTTCTCGACATCATTTTTGATTTCTAGATTTCTTTGGTTATAATATCTAAACTCACCGCCCCAGTAATTAGTAAATACAATATTTGTATCTGATAAACCATGAACTTGAATTTCATTTGTATATAAAACACCCCTTTCTTTTGCAGCGACTGCACAAAAATGATTTATATCGAGAGATACCATTTCATGGAAAATAAGTTTTGGCTTGTTTTGTTCAAAATAATCAGACCAAAAATCATATAATGCAACACAAAGTTTTTTTGACTCATCATAAGTCTTATATTTAAGCCCACGATCTACTTGAATAGAAAGGTTTAAATTAAAACGATTATCTGTTGCTTTTATGATTCTATCATCTAACTCAGAGTAATCATAATTGCTATAATCTTTTTCTAGATACTCAGATAATTTATGCTTAAAATGCACAATTTTATGTTCTGAAATATTAAACTGTTTTGTAAGTATTTCATATTCAGTATCACTATATGCAACATGAATAAAATCATACTTTTCGGAAAGAGCCTTATCCAAAGCTCCGTAAAGATAAACTAAATTACATCTCGAAAAAAAACAAATTTTCATAGACATTTATCTAATCAAATCCTTAAAATATGAAAAATTAGTATCATTCTTATATAGATACTCAGCAATTACGCCCATCATTTCAAAATCTTCTTCACTGTCAATATCAAGTACTGCAGTATCTTTCATCTGATAGATAACAGTCTTTGCTCTATTTAGCATATTTATTTCATTATTCATAAAGAATTTAGTTTCCAGAACATAAATTGATGCATTCTCATCATAAACAGCAGGTGCTTCCTGTCGTGTAGTAAAATTCGAATCGATGACAGTAGAAACGTATTTACCATCTTCTTTATACATGTTGAAATATGGATTTCGTCTACAGTTACAAACCGATTCAACCATGTCAGCATCTTCTCGTTCTAGTTTTAATTTATATGCATTTAAAATATCATCTTTTTGACGCAAAGGACTCGTAATGTCCAGATCAATCATATAATCATATTTTTTATTAAACTTCGCTTCCAAAACATCGATACAATTATGCCATACAGCTGCCTTTGGAACTTTATCTTCACCTAACTGTTTATTTCTATCGATATAAACTACTTCCGGGTATTTATCGGAAACAATTTTCCATAAATCAGGACTATCAGTATTTAAACAAATATCAACAGAAGCATTCTGTACTCTATCCTTGAAGTCAAATGCAGCTGACAGAGTATAATAAACTAAAGGTTTTCCCAAGAAATCTTTTAGATTTTTATTTTTACAACCTTTACTGCCAGCTCGTCCACAAATTGTTATCAATATATTTTTCATAACATTTCTCCTAATGTGATTTTTAAGGTTTCAAAACCATGCTCTGGTGTATTTATATTTTCTTTTGTATTACCTGTAATGAAATCTACAAAATATCCCATTTCTTGATACAAGTCTGATTTCCCTTTATCACTACAATCAAGAACTGCACCATCTGGCTGAATAATTCTTTCCGCTATAAAATCTGCGATATACGTTCCTTGAGGTGTAAAAATCTCTGCATTTCGTCGTACAGTTCTACCAAAATAATCCAGATGTACTTCACATATTTTATCTTTATATTTGGCAATATATACACTTAAATCATCACTATCTATTTCCAGTTCGCTATATTTGCCATGAACATTCATAACTTTTTCAGGAAAGCCAAAAAGTCCTACCATATAATCCAGTTCATGAATTAAGTCTAAGGTAACACCACCCCCCAGTGCTTTTATAGCTGAATAGTTCTTGCGATAATCTATTGTTGGTCGCCATTCAGGCAAATAACTTGAACAAATTATTCGTGCATTAAAAACATGGTTATTATCGACAATTTCTTTAAGTTTTCTATATGTAGTTGTATGACGCATAGGGCAAGCTACATAAGCATTATTTTCATTAATTCCTAAAGATTGTAAATCATAACAAGTATCTTCAAAAATAGGTTTCTCAATAAAATAAAAGCGAGATTTATCTTTTAACTGGCTCAAACTCTGATAATGCAAGTTTGTTGGATTTGTAATAAAAGCAACATCATAAACGGTATCATCGAGCTCTGTAATTTGCCTTATATTGTAAGAGGTTAAATCATGCGTAACATCCTCAATTTTTCGTCTTAGAACTGTGATTTCACATGTTATATCTCGTTCTTGAGAAATCTTTGCTAAATCTTTTATATGTTTTGAGGATATTGAGCCAAGTCCAACAAATAAGAACTTCATTTTATACCTTCAATTTTATCTATCAAATCAAGAACTGTATAATCCTTCTGTATAGACCATTTAGGTTCAGTTCCATTTTTAACATAAGAAATGAAATCCTTTATTTCATCTAAGTACGGGTTCTCTGCAATATTTGCAGCATAATTATCGTTATGCTCAAGATTTTCATATGCAGTGTAAGTTTCAATTTTCTTTTCTGCAATATTATAAATCTTTAAGCCGTCGTTTGAACCGTCCCAAGTAAGATGGATATTCTCTCCAATTACTTCAAGATAAGTTGTAGCAACGCGGCTTACAACATCAACTACAAACACTCCTTTGTTACCATTTGCATGCTCAAAAGTTGTTATATACGAATCATCATAATCAATCTCAAGCTTAGTAGATTTGTGAGAAACAGAAAATAGATTTTCAACATCGCCAAAAGTATCTACAATCCATGGAAGTTGAATGGCATAAATCTCGCGGCAGCCATTACTTTCTTTTTTTCCAATAAAGAAATCTTTATAACTTTCCCATGGATGCCAGTCAGGTAAATATTGACCAACATGATATACATATGTAAGTGGTTGCTTTTCTTTTTTCACAAAATCCTTTATTCGCTTAATCTGCTCTTCATATAACATTGTACTTGAAAGAAAAAGTTTAACATTGTTATTTTTTGCTAAGGAAATCATTTGTTCATAATTCCTTGAAGAAAGATTTATTTCTGAAAAAGTATTTATTTTATTCTGTAAGAGAACAGGTATTATCCCAGCATGACTAAGTGGAGATGTACTCACAAATGCCAAATCAGGTTTTTCTTTTACAGCTTCATTTAGATCTACATATGCTGTATGACCATCTTCTTTTATCTGTTTTATACGTTCAGGATTTGAATCAACACAAATAAAATGGGCATCTTTATCAATCTGTTTGTACAGCCGAATTCTTCGTCTTCCCATTGAGCCATAGCCTACTACTAAAACTTTCATATTATTTTTTCTCCAGATTACGAGCAAATTCCTGAACATTCTTAAAATCTTCCGGCTTACCAATGTCAATCCAATATCCAGCAATAGGGAACCTTATAACTTTCTTATTATTCTTTATCAGTTTATCCATAAAATCAGTTGCATCAAAGAACTCATCATCAGGTATTAAATCAAGCAAACTGCGTTTTATTAAATAAATTCCAGCATTAGCATAATAATGATAACTTGGTTTTTCTGTAATTCCTTTAATTTCGCGTGTATTTTCAAGTTCAAAAATTCCATAAGGAATATTTACATTATACGGAACACCAGCAACACTCATATCTGCACCGTGTTTTAAGAAATGCAGATAAAAAGCTTCTATATCTATGTTTGTAAATAAATCGGAATTCATTAATAAAATTGTGTCATTCATCCACTCTTTTACAAACTTAATAGAGCCTATTGTTCCTAAAAATTTTGGTTCGCGGACAGTCTTTATCTGAACGTCCATTATAGGATTTTCAAAATGTTTTTCTATCTGATCTCCCAAATAATTGACAGTAACATTAATATTCTTAATTCCACAATTTAAAAGATTATCAATGTTGTAATCTATGATTGGTTTATCTGCTACTTTCAAAAGAGGTTTAGGTGTTTCTAAAGTTAAAGGCCTAAGCCGTTCTCCTTTTCCACCAGCCATAAGAACGGCATCTACAGGTACATATGATTTATTATTTGTAAAATCACGGATTTCATATAGGGAACCATCTTCGTTTAATTCTGGTACGTATTTCAATCCAAGAGTTCTAATCTTCTTTATTGTATCTACATCATAAATACCTTTTGCAAGTGATGTAAATTTTTTATTCATTATTTCAGTAATAGGAGATGCTAGGTTCTTACCATTAATCAATCCTCTACGACAGTCTCCATCCGAAACAGAGCCACATATCTTTCCATCTTTACTTTCAACAAATAGTATTCTTGTTCCAAATGAAGAATGTTCATCTATTTTTTTTAATGCATCCAGGACTGTCTCATTATCCTTAATTATAAAATCTTTTATATTCATAATTCCACAGCCTCATCTATCTCATATTCTTTTGTAGCTTTTTTTCCAATAATTAAATCCCAATATTTTGCAGGTAGTCCTTTATCATTTCTCTTTACAGTGAGATTATTTTCATTGAATATTTCTCCAGTTTTAATTTTCTTAGATGCAACACATCTTTTTAAGACAACCTTTGAAATATCAATTTCACTTTTAGTTGGAAGTTTTTCGCCAGTTCCAAGAGCTTTTTCAATATTTCTTATTGAATCAACCATTTTTCTGAATTCATCAGGCTCTGTACTTGCAAGATGATCCGGACCTTCCATATTTCTATCTAAAGTAAAATGCTTTTCTATTACTTTTGCCCCCATTGCGACCGCTGCTATAGGAACTTCTATTCCTTCTGTATGATCTGAATATCCAACAGGTATTTTGAATGCTTCTTTCAAAGTAAGCATTGCATTCAAATTTACATCATTCATAGGACATGGATAATTTGTAGTACAATGAAGCAATGTAATATCTGTCGCACCAGCATTTTTAAGTTCAGAAAGAGCAGTATCAACCTCTGCAAGCGTAGACATTCCTGAACTAATAATAACAGGAAGTTTTTTGCTACCCATAATTCGCAAATATGGAATATTTGTTATTTCTCCAGAACCAATCTTTATAAATGGGATACCTATTGAAATCAAGAAATCAAGACTTTCTTCTTCATCTGCTGTAGAAGCAAATTGAATTCCTATTTTGTCACAATGTTCTTTGATTGTTTTAAAATCTTCGAAAGAAAGTTCAAGACGTTTTAGCATATCAAACTGACTTTCTGTTTTACCAGTATTTTCAGTCTGATATTCTGCTTGTGCAACTGAATGTGTTATTATTTTCTCTGTTTTCCAAGTCTGGAATTTTACAACGTCAGCACCAGCTTCTTTTGCTGCATCACAAAGTTTTAAAGCTAAATCCAAACTACCATTGTGATTTACTCCAGCTTCAGCAATTATTAACGTATGTGACATATTTTAATACCTATATTTAAGTAAATGATATTTATATTTTTCTGCTTTTTCTGGGTTGTTTTTAGCCCATTCTGAACAAATCTCATCATAGGCATTTTTATTAAAAATAATTTTTCCTATTGAAAATTGTTTAGTATTTGGGCTAAAAGAATGCTTAAACTTGAATAAACTATTCTCTTCATCTCCGTTTGTACCACCGCCAAGATGAAATTCTTTTACACCCTCTTTATGCATTTCGCAGGCAACTTTCCACAAAAGAAGATTATTTGCACCTAAAGAAGAATACTCGCGATTACTTCCTGCAAGGTGATAATGCCCCCAACAGTTTTCATACATAAATAAGGCAGCACTTATAATCTCATTATCTTTTTTTATACAACCTAAAAAGCCTTTACCCTTAAAGATTTCAATAAACTTCTTATAATATTCATCATCGAAAAAATAAAAGTCATCTGCATCCAAACGGCTCATCGTAGAATTGTAAAGTTTTTTAAACTCTTCTATGTATTTGAATTCATTATCTCTTTCAAAAACAAGGCCGTTTTTTTCTGCTTTACGAATCATATTACGATTCTTTGAAGAAATTTGATTCATCCATATTTCTTCTTCTGAAACCGATGTATTAATAGCAATAGTTTTTCTGTCATCTATTACAGTAAAACTATTTCTGCAAAACTCTGCATTATTTAAAAGAGGATGAAAACGCAAAAAACCCGCTAGATAATTCTGTGAAATAAAATAATTAACTATTTCTTTTAGAGCCTTTTTATTCCACTCATCATCATTACTATTTGAAATAGGTCCACCATATCCATATGGAGTCTCAAAGTCAAAAAAATCTTTATATCTACTTCGCAAGAATGGCAGAAGCATAAGTTTTTCATTTTCTTCACATATAACGCAAAAAGGTTCTTCTCCATTACATACAGCAAGCTTCACATAGGATTCAGAAAAATATAAATCTTTCTGTTCATCCGAAAAATTAGTAATTATATTATCCCATTCACTTGTTATTTTTATCTTCATTTCCACAACTTCTATAAGTTTTTAATTTAATCAACAAAGATCTCATTAGATAGAATTTTATGAATTCTCTCGGTTGTATAACCATCCCCCCAATACTTACCATCAGTAATATTTTTATTTTTATTCATAGAATTATTTAAGGCTTTTTCTATTGAGTTTTTATCAGGCATACTTTGAATTATATTTTGACACAAATATCGACCTTTTTGTCTTTCTCCAATATTAATCACCGGTATTCCAAGTGATGGTGCTTCTATTATTCCACTACTTGAGTTTCCTATTACTAGAACAACCTGTTTCATAAAACTAAGATAACGAAGTTGTCCTAAAGAAGGTACAACTTTGAATTGTTTCGCATTATTCTTAGACACTTCTTCAAGAAAACTATTAATTTTATCACCGCCAAAATCTGCATTTGCAAAAGTCATAACAACTTGTAAATCTTTATATTCAGATAAAACATCTATACAATTTCTTACAACAGTTAGATTATACTCAAGATTTTGACGAGTTTCGGGATGATAAGTCATAAGACACCATCTCATATTCATATCAAGTCCCAGATTATTTGCAAGTTGTACACGGGACATAAGTTCAATACGATTAAAAGCATCAAGTCCAGGCTCACCCACAACCCAAATATTCTTGTTACTTCCTCGCATTCGTTCAATATTTTTTGCAGAAGCAGAAGTCCCTGGAAAATGATAATCTGCCATCATAGTAACAGCATTTCTTACTCCATCATCAATAGCTCCCTCTGTAATATCTCCACCAGATATATGAGCTATTGGAATACGCATTATAAATGCTGTACTACAAATTGGTAATAATTCATATCGGTCACCAAGAATTATAAGTAAATCTGGATTTAATTGAGATAGAGTATTTGCAAAAAGTTCCCCCATTCGCCCCATTGAAGCTGCTATTGTATTTGTAGAAGATAAATCAATGTTTGCATCTACAATTGCATCAATTTTAAATCCATCAGTTTTTATGATATCAATCGTATGGCCTTGTTCATATAATAAATGCCCACCAGTAACAATTAATTGTAATTGATATGCTGGATCGGCATCAATATCTTTAATTAACCATTTCAAGCAACCATATTCAGAGCGAGCAGCTGTAACAATACAAATCTTTTTCATTTATCTCTTTTGAGCATATCCACTAGGAATATTAACAACTCTATCTGCAAACATTTCAGCAGTTTTCAAATCACCATGCTGGCAACCTTTGAACATATCAAGTCTGTTCATAAGTTCCCAGATAGGACGTGTCTGAACACCAGCATCATTTGTTTCTTCAAGAAATTTAATCTGAGCGTCTTTGTTTGGAAGAAGAACCGCGTTCAACCAGAAATTTGATTTACAATCTTTTGGCTCATCAAAGAATTTGATATCACTACCAGCAAAAAAGTTTTTATAAGCCATTGCAGTTTTTCGTTTGTTTTCCAATATCTTTTTTATATTTTCCATCTGAGCACAACCAAGAGCTGCGTTAATATT
>JAGAZB010000002.1 GCA_017940255.1 Treponema sp. | reverse complement strand
TGGCATCTTCGCCAGGGTTACAGCCTGTGAAGAGGGCGAATGTCATTGCAAGAGCGGCTACGGCTGCTGCAAACTTTAGTTTTGTTTTTTTCATAAATTTTTCCTCCTGGGTTGGCCGGGAGTCTCCGAATTTAACGGTGGTTTTCCTCGGTCACCCTTAAAATTATTATATTCTATGAATTTTCTTTTGTAAAATAAAATTTTACCCTAAAAATATAACTTTTTTCTTAGGTTTTTAGGTAAAAAACATTATTAAACGTTTAACTTTTAGTTAAAAATTAAATTTAATTTAATTTTTAATCTTCTGAAACAATCCACCAATTTAATTAAACAATTGGTGGAGGTCACAAAAAAAAATAAAAAGTTCTTTAGGAGGAACAAAATGAAAAAACTTTCAATTCTCGCAGCATTTGCCTTGAGTGCTGCACTCATTCTTAGTGGTTGTAACCCTAATGCAGAAGATGAAACTGCAGACGGAACAGGAACAACAACTTCTGGTACGGAAACAGCTGTAGAAGGAGAGTCTTCTAGTGGAAGTGAATCAGGTGAAAAAGATACAAGTGGCTCTACTGATAATTCAGGTGATGAGCAGAAAGATGTAGCAACATATGCTCTAGACTTTACTAAAGTTAACATTGCAAATACAGTACACGATGGTTGGGGTGGAAATGATGTAGCTAGTGCAACCGTTGATGGCGAAACTGTAGTAAAAATTACTTTGACAAAAGATAAAAGCTATAAAATCGATGTGCCTGCAGCATATAAAGATTTGTCTTCAAAGAAGCTTTTTAAGATTGCTGTAAAAGCTGGAGATGATATTGATTATCATGATTCAAAACTGAAGTTTGCATATGAAACAGATAGTACTCATGGTAATGAATTTACAAGCGGTGATGATGCAGGAAAGTTTACAAACTTCCTTACAGATATTCCAACAGATAAATTTAAGGAATATACTGCAGATACCAATTATAGTTGGCAGAGTTATAATCATCAGTATTATTGGGATGATACAGCGAAAAAAATGGTAGAAAATGATAGTTTTGGAAATGTTGATTTTTCAAATGTAACTGCATTACAGTTGTATGCACAGAATGTAACTGGAACTTTATACATTAAGTATATTGATTTTGCTGCTGTAGAATAGTAGTAAATTTGAAAAAATAACTATATCAATTATTCGCCTGCATTTATGAAAAATGCAGGCGGTTTTTTATATCTTCATCACTTTGTAGTAACCGGCACAACATCTTTTACGATTTCTTTTATTTCTTCTTCAGTCATTTTAAGGGATTTTGCAATCAGTTCTATGCTGACGCCATTTTCGTAAAAACTTCTTGCTGCTTCTATGGCTTTTCTGTTCATGCCTTCTTCAAGGTCATAAGCGCGTTGTCTTTCATATGTCATATATTGGATCCTCCATTGCATGTTGTGCTTCGCATCGGCGACATAATTGTGTAGTTCAGAAGTAAACTTGTTACTTGCTTTGTTTGAAATAAGAAAATTAAAAAAGTCTCTTATATCTTTGTTATCAACTAGTTTAGCACAAATGGGGGCGATAAAAAAGTGTTTGAAAGAACGGTCATTTAATTTGATTTTGTTATTTTCCAGGCATAAATTTTCAAATGTGTAAATGGGCATATTGTGGTTGAAAATATCGTCCATGCAGATAAAAAGTTCTAATAATTGCTTGCAGGCTTGCGGGTGGTGACGCATTACTTTGTAAAAAATAAAATTATTGGCAAGTGTTGCATGGTCCCATTTTTCGTTTAATGTTTGTGTTGTTGTCAAATCGTTTTGATTTTGTTTCATCTTTTTACCTCCACATATATATTTGCCGGGGAATTCGATTTACTACAAAAATTTGCAAACTTTTTAAAAATATTTTTTGATGTTTAATAAATATTAGTTATTTAGAGTAAAAAGACGAATAATAAAATTAAAATTACTTAAAAATAAGAAATCTCTAACTTTAGATTAAAGTAAATTTAGTGTACAAGAGTAAAATTCGCATTTTATAATCAGAGTATAAGAGGCCGGAAGGTAGGCATTTTTCGTAGAAAAATGGTAACGGTCGAAAACTAAATGTTCATTTTGGAGGAAAAAAAATGAAAAAAATTTCTATTCTCGCAGCATTGGCATTGGGTGCTGCACTTATTTTTAGTGGTTGTGACACAGACGCTGTAACTGAGGCAATTTCTGAGCTTACAGATTCTACTACAGAAGATACTACAACTGATGAAACAACTGATGAGACTACTGATGAAACTACAGAGGAGGAAGAGACTACTTATTCTGTAGATTTTACAAATAGTACTATAAAAGATGCTTACTGTGGTACTTATGATGGAACAAATGATGTTGTTGCAGATGATGGTACTATAATTATTTCTGTTGATTCAGATGGCGTTTTAACAATGGCTGGTTATTGCTGGGATAAAACATATATTACTTTAGCAGATGCAGTTGATCTTTCATCATATACAAAAGTTACAATTACTGCAAAAGTTGCAGAAGATTATGAAGCTGGGGATGCTGTTATTTTTGAACTTACTTCTGGAGATGAAGCAGCATCTGGTGTTTCCACATGGACTGATTCAACATTTTTTGGTGATTTGACAACTGATTATGCTTCATTCTCAATAGGTATGGATCAGTTCTCTAATCTTGGTGATAACTCTGTTTATGGTTCAACAGCTGCAGATATGAGCGCAATTACTGAAATTTGTATTAATCCTCGTGGAGCAACAGGAAATATTTACATCAAGTCAATTATTTTTGAATAATAAAATTCATTAACAACTCCTAATCAACTCCATCTGACATTCAGGTGGAGTTTTTTTTTAAGTAAGGTTCCTGTGTTATTCATCTTTAATCAATCTTTAAAAACTCTAAAAACTAGTCAATTTTCTAGTGTTTTAAGAGATTTTCCCTAGTTAAATAAATCATTTTTTACTTAAATTTTGGTTGCCATATTAAAATTATGAATTAGAATTATATAAGGCATATCTAAAAAGCGTTTTTATACACAGGAGGAAAAATTGTATGAAAAAAACTTTAGCTTTGTTGATGGTGGCTGCTTTTGCACTTTCGGCACTTGTTGCAGCTCCAAATGCAAAAAAATCGGCAATTCCGGAAGCTCCGGAGATTACAGAACCTGTTGAACTTGTTTATGGAACCGACTGGACTCTTGAGACAACATGGTTTGGCGAAGATTATTTTGTGATTGATGGAAAATCTGTTCACTATAATGCTGGCTCTAAGAATAATAATCATGCGGTTTTGTTTAAGCTTGCCCGCCGTGGTATGCTGGCAAAAAATGCAGTTCTTGAAATTGAATACAAAATGGATAAGTATAATCCTGAAAAATCTTGTCAGCTGGTAATTCAGCCGGCAACTGCAGAAGGCACTGGTTCGGCAGATTATTCTAAGCAGAGTTATCCTGTTTTGTATAACAATTATGAACCTGCTGAGTCTGGTGTATTCACCGTTGATTGTGGAAATCTTCTTAAATCTTCTGTAAAAAAAGTTCTGGATGGATTCAGAATGAATAACAACGAAGGTTCTTATGATAAATACACCTGGCAGAGCGACTGGGGATTCACTATCACAAAAGTTACTATGAAGCCAAAGGCATAATAAGCATGTGCGCCCCGGAGCATTTTCCGGGGTTGTTTTACGGGGGATTTCTAAGGTTTTCTTTTCTATCCCGTAGATTTCTGTTATACTTTTTTTTATGTTATCCTTTTCATGGAAAGATTACCCGGAGCCCTATGATGATGAGTCACTTTTGGCTCAGGCAAGTTTTGCCCCCCCTCTTTCATGGGCGGCAGGCCGCCAGGATGGGGCTGATGGGGCAGGCAGCTCTGAGGTTTTGGATGGTTCGGAACTCCCGGGGGCTCACGTTTTAATTGAAGGCGATAACTACCCTGTTCTTCAGAAGTTAAAATCAACTCTTTCTGGAAAAATCAATTTAATTTACATAGACCCGCCTTACAATACCGGCAACGACTTTACCTATAACGATGATTTTTCTGTGCGCGAAGCTTCTGGAGCGGGCGGACAGGACAAACATTCCGCATGGCTTAGTTTTATGGCCCGCCGACTGCGCCTTGCACGTGAATTTCTTGTAAAAAGTGGTTGTATTTTCATCGCCATAGACCAAAGTGAGCTCTACACACTCAAACTTTTGTGCGACCAGATTTTTGGTGAAGAAAACTTTGTAAACGATTTTATGTGGCTGCACGGAAAAGGAAAAAAAGACAGGTGGTCGCGCACCTTGCAGCAGCATACTCTGTGTTATGCCCGTGACAAAAAAAATCTGCCGGAATTTTGCGAGATTCAGCGTACTGGCTGGGCAAAAACAAATGCAGATAACGACCCCCGCGGCAACTGGTTTTCGGGCAGTATTTCATTCACAGAAAAGAGATCGAACCCAAATCATAAATATTTTTATACAATTTCTTCTCCCGGCGGAAAAGTCTGGACCCGCCAGTGGCAGGTGAGCCAGGAAGAGATGCAAAAACTGATTGATGACAAGCGAATCTTTTGGGGGACTGCCCCCGCTTACGATAAAGTTCCCCGCGTAAAAATTTTTAACGGGGCCGAATCGGAAGTAATTCCCCGCAATATCATAGAAAATGTTGAAACAACGCGGGCCGCCCAGCGCCATCTGGACGAACTGCTTGGCACTCCCGGGGCTTTTGATAACCCGAAACCTGTGTCTCTCATCAAACATTTAATCGAAATTACCCGTCAGCCTTCCGACTCGCTTATCCTCGATTTTTTTGCCGGCAGCGGAACCACTTTTGAATCCGTGTGCGCTCTGAATGAGCAGGACCACGGCCGCCGCACCTGTATTCTTGTTCAAAAAGACGAAAACGGAATTGCCGAACTCTGCCGCCGCCGCTGCCAGAAAGTTGCAGAAAAGTACAATTGTGAAATCATCTCTTCAAAACTGAAAATCTCCTAAGTTAACTTCAATCTAATTCCAATTTCATTCTAAAAATTCCTCAGAAAAACCGAAAAAAAACAACCTTTTTGAAATTTTTCAAACTTTCGTGCAAATAGCTTTCGGGACTATACTCACTCTGAAAATGAAAGGTCACTGCGACCCAAATCACAGGCCGCCGGCGACCTCAGAAGGTAAAGCTAAAAATTGCTGCCGCATTTTTTTAACGCTTTGCTATTAAACACCGGCCGCCAGCGGCCTTACACAGGAGTATGGTATGAAAAAGACTAAAGTTGTTGCTTTTGCAATGGTACTGGCAGTTTTGGCTTCATCAATGTATGCAAAGCCAAAAAAATCAAAAAAATCGAATGCTACAGAAGCGGGAACTGCAAAAACTGCAGGCTGGACTCTGAATGCAGATAAGCCAATCAAATTTGACTGGTACATCAACTTCAGCTGGTTTGCTCGTCACTGGGGCGATTCTATGGTTTCAAAATACATCACAGAAAAAACTGGTGTAGATATAAACTTCATCGTTCCTGCCGGAAATGAAGCAGAAAAATTAAATTCAATGATTGCCGGTGATGCTCTTCCAGACCTCATTACATTGGGATGGTGGGAAGGTCAGATTCCTATGATGATTGATGCAGGTCTTGTTGAACCGCTCGATGAACTTGCAAAAAAATACGACCCATATTTCTTTAAAGTTGCAAATCCAGACAAGTTGGGCTGGTACAGACAGGCTGATGGACACGTTTACGGTTATCCAAACGCATCTTACACACCAACAGACTATAAGAACTACGCAGGAAAACTCACTTCAAACGAAACTTTCCTTGTTCGCAAGGATATGTACGAAGCACTTGGAAAACCTGATATGACAACTCCAGAAGGATTTGTTAAGGCTCTCCGCGCTGCAAAAGCTAAGTTCCCAACTGTAAATGGTCAGCCACTTATTCCTTTCACAACAAATGAATTCAGCGACACTGGTAACTCTCAGCTCCAGGGCTACCTTGCTCACTTCCTGGCAATTGCTCCAGAAAAAGACGGAAAGTTTGTAAATGCAGACCTTGGTCTTACAGATGACCCAGAGTATATCCGCTGGATGAAGGCTCTTCGCCAGGCTCATTCAGAAGGACTTATTCCAACAGATATGTTCGTAGATAAGAGAAGCCAGATTGAAGAAAAAGCCGCTCAGGGACGCTACTTCTGTATGCTTTATCAGAACTGGGATATGCAGGCTGCTCAGCACGCACTTTATGCAAACGATCCTAACTCGGTTTACATTGCAGTTGATGGTCCAAAGAATTCTAAGGGTGATGATCCAACACTCGCTGGTGGCGGAATTGCTGGTTGGACAGTTACTTTGATTTCTAAGAATTGTAAAGACAAGGCTCGTGCTATTCAGTTCCTTTCATACCTCATTAGTGATGAAGGTCAGATGGACACAAACTTTGGTATTAAAGACAAAACATACATTATCAACAAAGACGGAATTCCAGAACTCACACCAGAAATGAAAAAGCTTGATTCAACAGATAAGAACAAGCAGGAAACTGATGTTGGAATTATGTTCACATACTGGATGCTTATGGACACAGCATGGCAGGCTCAGTGGGGCGTAGAATACGCACCTTCACTTGGACAGCCACAGCTTTGGACACGTCCTTATGTTCATTCATTCGCTGCTTATGATGGGCTTACTTTGCCAATCGGTTCAGAAGAACAGCTGATTTACGAAGACATTCAGCGCCGCTGGGGTAAGGTACTTCCTCAGTTGATTCGTGCAAAGACAGAAGCTGAATTCGACACTCTTGTAAAAGACTTCAACAAGTACAAGAAAGACAAGGGTATTGATAAGGTAATTGCTGCTCAGACTAAATTGATGCAGGAAAACAAGGCAAAACTTGGAATGTAAAAAGTGTGGGGCGTCCCGCTCGTGGGGATTCTGCGGGCGGCCTTGTATTCAGGGTGGCCTTGTCCCGCGGCCCACTTGTTTTACATCAGAAAATATCGGAGAGGAAATCTAAAGGAAGGATAGAATGAAAAAACTAAATGTAGTTTACGGAGGATTGATGACAGGGCTTTTGTCTGTAATCCTTTCATCTTGTCTTACTGTAAATGCAAAAAAAATTATTGAGCCTCCATATTTCCCTCCCGAAGAGGCCTTTGCAGATGCTGGCGAACAGGAAAAAAACTTTAAAGTGTATTACTCAAGTTCTAATTCACCTGTTGTAGATGGCGAATTTGCCGAATGGGAAGGTCTTGAGGGAATTCGTGTTCGCCGCATGGTTTATGGTGGTATGTTTAATCCACAAAATACAGACGGATTGTTTAAAGTTAGAGCAGATGATTCATTCGTATATATTTATGCAGATATTTTAGACGATGAACCACAGGAAAATAAGTTCCCGGCTCCTCAAGCCTGGCGCGATGATTCAATTGAATTTTTCTTCGGAACAGATACAGGTTATCACACTTTCTATAAGCCTACAGATCATCGTGTAAGAATTGTTCCACAAAGCAAAACAAACAAAACTGCTTACGACGTAAGCGTAAACGATGTTTCTATGAGTGGAAGTATTAAAGCTGCAGTTGTTTACCGCGAACATGGTTACACAATTGAAGCCGCAGTTCCATTCTCACTTTTAAGTATAAAAAAATTAAAGCCAAAACAGAAAGTTCGTGGCGATTTCCAGATAAACGATGCCGATGGCGGAAAAGAACGTTCACGCCTTATCCATTGGAACAGCAGTAAAGATAACACTTACCTTGACGCAAGTTCATGGGGAGACGGAATTGTAGTTGAATTACCAGATTCGCAGGAGGCAGGAAATGAATAAAAAACGAATTGCCGTATTTGCGGCATTGCTGGCTTTTGTAAATATTTCAATTTTTGCCCAGTTTATCTCTGTAAAAAAAGATGATAAAGGCTGGCGCCTTATGGACGACCGCAAGGAAATTGAAGTAAAAGGAATTGTTTGGTCGTATACACCAATTGGTGAAACTCATACCTATGACCTCTGGTCAAAAAGTGATGAATTCATTGAACGCATGATTGATACAGATATGCCAATGCTCAAAGCAATGGGTGTAAATGCAATCCGCTGCTTTAGTGATATTCCTCCAAAATGGGTTGAATACATTTATACAAAATATGGAATTTACACAATTGTAAATAATCTTCTTGGCCGTTATGGCGTTACTGTAAACGGAACCTGGTATGCAAATACCGATTATTCTGATTTATACACACGCGAAACTTTAATTGCAATGGCCGAAGAAACTGCAGAAAAATACCGTGCTGTAAACGGTGTGCTCATGTACATGTTCGGAAACGAAAGTAACTACGGTCTTGTTTGGTCTGGTTCAGAAATTGAAAATCTGCCGGCAGGCGAGCAGAACACAGTAAAAGCAGGTTACCTCTACAGTCTGCTTGAAGAAGCAATGTCCGCTTGTAAAGACATAGACCCATTCCACCCGGTTGGAATTGTAAATGGCGATACTCAGTATCTTGAGCTGATTAAGGAACTGTGTCCTTCTTTGGATATTCTGGGTGTAAATGCTTACCGTGGTTTCCGTTTCTATAATTCATTCTACGAAAACGTAGCAGATGTTCTGGATAAACCAATTATGTTTACAGAAGCCGGTGCAGATGCTTACAACGAAATTACCCATCAGGAAGACCAGTATGCTCAGATGGCTTATCTTACCAGCCAGTGGAAAGAAATCTACCAGCAGGGGTATGGAAAAGGCCGTTCTCAGAACGTAATTGGTGGATTCGTTTTTGAATGGGTAGATGAATGGTGGAAACACTATCAGAATAAAGAACTTGAACTTCACAATGATACAGGAACCTGGTCTAACTCTGGTTATGAACTGGACTATCGCGATGGTCTTAATAACATGGACGAAGAGTGGTTTGGTATTTGTGCTCAGAGCAAGCTTAAAGACCGCGGAATCCACAAAAGAATTCCTCGTGCATCTTACTACATGCTGCAGGATGTCTGGAAGCTTTCACTCTATAATTCAACAGAAGAAGAAATTGAAGAAAGATTTGCAAGTCTTGATTCAGCAATGTATCTTGCAAACGGAAATGAAAAGTCTATTAAAGAAATGCTGAATGAAAACAAAATGATTCAGCTGGATACTCTGGATGCAACAGTTCAGAATACAACTCCTGTTTATGCAAATCGTGTATTGGGAGCGATTAAAAACAAGAGTGGACTTAAAGATTCTTTCGAATATATAAATGCTGATGGAGACAACAACAGAAGTACAACTACTGCCGAAACAACATTGGGTGTAACTGTAAAACCTCTGGAAAATCTTTCTGGAACAGCCGTAGTAAAGGCCTTTACAGATGCTCCATATACAAATCTTGGTGATGAATATGCTTCATACTTCAAAGATTCGCCGGACAGTTCTCTTTCTCAGCCAAAAAATGAAGTTAAATACGTTGATTTTTATTCTGGCTCGCTGAATTACACAGGAAACTTGTTCGACATCAACGGTTACTATCATGTTGGACATGCAAGTTTTGAAAACACAGGTGATATTTTTAATATCTCAAAAGAAGCATTTGATATTATCGGTTATGACACATACGGTTCTAAGGCCCCAATTGCCCTGGAATTTGTTGGAAAAGGACTTTTAGAAGGCTTTAGCGTGATTGGCGGCCCAGAAATTTGGGGTGGTGCAAAGCCTCAGATTCAGGCAAATTACTTTAAGTGGCTGCCAACTGCATCTCTTATAGTGCCAGATTTTACAATTGGCGCGGTTTATGCCGAAGAATTTGGTCCTAAATCAATTATAGATCTTGATCCATACAATGCTTATGGAGCCGGAAGAAAGCTTTCGCTTTACGCACAGGCTTATCTGGAACCTTGGGTAACTTTGCGGGTAGCAGCTTTGCATGCCGGAAACGAAAAAGTGGGTGCTTCCTACATAACTGCAAACGGCGAGCTGGCAAAAATCACCTATCTGGATACTCTGGGTGGTTATGTTCATCTTGGTACAAATATGTTCCAGCACCTCTACATTTACGGAAATGGAATCTACCGCGGACTTGTTGCTGAAACTAACGCTGCCGCTGTACGTGGAAGCTTCTTCACTGCAGATTCGGGCGCTGGAAACAGAATTGAAGCCCAGGTTGGTGTAGACGCAAGTTACGGCAACTTTGTATTTAAGCCAGTTTTCCGCGCAAGAACTCCTATTCAGAAGCCGGCCGACCGCAGCCTTTTGGCTGGTTCTCCATTCGCAGTTGGCCTTGGCAACCGGCACGCTCTGGAAGTGGAAGCCGTACTCACATACGACCCAGAAGGTGCAACTTGGTTCCATGAATGGAACAGCAGCGATATTGAAGGTGCAAAGCTTGCCTTCTCTCTTACTGGAATGTACACACTTTATGCCGGACAAACAGATGATATTCCGTTCAAGAGTTCTGATTGGGTAACGAAAACTGCCGCAAGCGGAGTAAAACTCAGCGGTATGACATGGTACAACGGCGGCGCTTTGCCAGAACAGCATAATTTGTGGCAGGTAGGACTTAGAATTGTAACAAATCCACTGCCAGGCTTGCGCTTAATTGCTACAGCTGATGGTGGAAGTCTGGGAGCAACAACAGGTGCTTATGTATCTGCTGGCACTCCAGAATACATTCACTTTGTAAATGCTGGATTAGCAGCCCGCTACAAGCACTGGATCTGCAGCGGAAACCTTTCGCTCAATACTTGGGGGCCTGAAAGCTGGTGGCGAAACTTTAATCAGACCTTCCCATTGCAGTTTAGCGTAGACCTTGCATACGGCTTTGGCGATCAGCCTTCATTCCTGGATGCCAAAAACAGAATTGGCGTAAAGATGAGCGGTCGCAAGTTTGGACAGTATAGTTCAGATCCTTATGGTGCATTGCCAAAGGGTGCAACAATGAATGGTTCTACTTATGTAGAAATCACCACATACGTAAACATTGGTTTATAAAAAGGACTCAAAATGATGAAAAAGCAACATTCTTTCACTGGAAGATTGTTGCTACTTTCAGGAGTAGCAGCAATCATGAGCATGTCGTGTTTTTTTGCCCCACCTGGTATGGGTAACGAAGGTGTTTCAACCGTGGATTCTGGAAGTAATAATACTTCTGATGAAAAAAACACAGATACAACAGACAAAACTGATACATCTTCTGGTGATGAAAAATCAACAGAAAATAAAACAGGTGAAGAAAAAGAGGAAGTGGAAGATCCTTCACTCGGAATTATTGAAAAAAACGGCCTGACTCTGGTCTGGAACGATGAATTCGATTACGAAGGCGTTCCAGATACTTCAAAGTGGAAGTATCAGACTGGTGCCGGCGGATGGGGAAACAATGAACTTCAAAAATATGTTAGCAATACAGAAGAAGCCGACACAGCATTAGTTTCGGATGGCATTCTCACAATTAAAGCATATAAAGACGGCAATACGTGGAAGAGTGCCCGCATGAATTCTAAAGCCAGCTGGAAGTATGGCTATATTGAAGCCCGTATGAAGATAACCGACCGAAAAGGCGCCTGGCCTGCATTCTGGATGATGCCACAAGATAGCGTTTATGGCGGGTGGCCTAACAGTGGTGAAATAGACATTATGGAAAATGCTCCTTCAACCTGTGGCGTACATAAAGTTTTTAGCACACTTCATGCAGAAGGACATTTCGGTGGTGAAGGAAAAAGCATTGGTGCAAAAGTTTTTGGAGAAGAACTTGCAGAAGAATGGCATTCCATTGGTGTTTTGTGGACAGAAGACACAATTACATCTTACTACGATGGTAAGGCTAGAGGCTTTTATGAAAATGATGGAACAACTAAGAACTGGCCTTATGACAAGGATTTTTACATAATTTTGAATCTTGCTATAGGGGGCAATCTTGGTGGTTCAAAATCTGATGTAGCAACATTGAATGAAGAAGCTGAATTCCAAATAGATTACGTGAGAGTTTACCAGTAAAAAGAGGCGGGTGAGGTATTTTTTCAGAAAAAGTAAAAAAAATTGAGAATAAAACAGAAAAATTAACACTTTTCTGAAAAATACCACACTTTTATTTTTCAAATTTCAGACTAAAAATAAAAACTGTAAAAACTAAAAAATTAGGAGTTTTATGTTATGAAAAAGATTGCAAAACTTTTTGCTGTAACTGGAATGATGTCTTTACTCATTTCATTCGTTGGTTGTGATATGGCAACAGAGGCCGACCTTGTTGGAACCAATCCACAGACAACTGTACCTGCAACAGATAATACTTCATCTGCAGATACTGAAAAAGAAAGTGATGATTCAAACAAGGACGAAAAAACTAACAAACCTACAACAGACAAGTCATCTTCTGATACAACGTCTCTTTGGTCTATGTTCGACGGTGCTGATATGCAGGTTTGGGAAAAGACTGCAACTCTTGAGGAAACAGAAGAAGGTCTTGAAATTACGATTGGTGATAAAGGCTGGTGGGGAATGTGCTTCTGCAACGACGGTACTGTAGGCGTAGCAGACGGTGCTGTAACTTTTGATATGAGCAATATCAAAACTGTAAAGTTTGATGCAAAAGCTTCTAAAAAAGCATCTATTTGGGTTTCTGGAAGCGATTCTGCTTCTAAACCATATAATCAGGAAAAAGTAACTCTTAGTACAGAATTTGAAACAAAAAGCTATACCTATGGAAGTACAAGTGCAACAGATTATGGTGTTTTAGATATTGGTGGCGGTGATTTGGGAACTACAACAGAAAGTGATGTAGTCATCACAATCAGAAACATCAGATTCTTTGATGCAGATGACAATGAAACAGTACCAACAAGAAACGAATAATAAAGTAAAACGAGGTAAACCTAAAAAATGCTTTTGCATTTTTTTTAACGGTTTGCTATTAAACACCGGCCGCCAGCGGCCTTACACAGGAGTAAAAAAATGAAAAAACTAAAACTTTTAGGAACAACAATTTTGGCAGCTTCGCTTGTTTTGGCAGGCTGTTCACAGGCTGTAGATGAGGTAATTCCAGGTTTAGAAAATCCAGGAATAGAAACTCAGACTCCAACTGATGGAACTAAAACTCCAGATTCTTCTGCCGGCGCAGAAGACAATGCTGCCGAAGAAGATAAGTCAGATGCAGGCGATAACGCTGGCGACAAGGAAGATGACAAGAAAGAAGATAACAATGACGGTAAAGGCGCTGGTGAAGATGATTCAAACACAGGCGATACAGGTTCAGAAGCAGAGTTAGCAGCTTATGTTTACCATAAGAGTATTCTTTCTGGTATTGCAGATCCATGGGGTTCTGGAACTACAATTACAGAATCTGATGGAAAAGTAACTATGAAGTCGAATGCTGGTAACCTTTGGGGTGCTGGTGGAGTTTGTGGTGTTTCAACTGTAGAACTGGGAGAAATTGCTGATTACACATATATTGTATTTACAGTTGATACTGCTGATTACACAATTTCTGAAGCTCTGACTGATCTTTCAAAAAATACAGGTGTAAATGTAAAAGTTCATCCAGTTATAGCTCGTCCTGCAAAGTGGTTTACAAAGAATGGAAAAACAACTTATTACATTGCTGCATCAGAGTTTGCAAGTGCATCAGCAAGTCAAACAGAAATTGCACTTATCATTGGTGGAGAAGGAACTCTTGTACTTGAAGAATTCTATCTTGCAGCAACAGAAGAACCTGCTGAAAAAGTAATTGAATATGCAAACACAACAGTTTATGAATCTGGTGTTACATTAACACAGACACACTGGTGGGGAGACTGGACCTGTGATGTAGTAGATGGGAATCTTGTTTCTACAGGTGGAGAAAACGGATGCTTTGGATTAGGTGGCTTTACTCCTGTTCCATTTAAGGAAGGAGCAAAACTTGAAGTTACTTACAAGTCAAATGCAGCTTGGGCTGTAAAACCTGTTGCACCAAATGCAGAAACAATGCTTGCTGCATCTGAAGACTTTACAACAGTAACTGTTAGTCTTGGTGCAGCTGCTAACCTCAAAGAGGTTGGAATTGTTCATAAATCTGATGATTCTGAAGTTACAATATCTTCTATCAAGGTTATAGACAACGAATAATAAATAAAGAAAGTTCCTCCTTAAGCTGGTTCCTTCCTACCATGGGAACCAGCTTTTTTTTATTTGAGCACTTCTTTAGCCAGTTCCATTACTTTTTCCAGCGGAAGCCCCTCTGCCTGAGCGATTTGTTCTGGTGTACCAAGTTTCATTTTCAAAAGATTTTTTGTGGTTTCAATTTTGGTGTCTAAGACACCTTCGTTATATGATTCTTCTTTGCGGTTCTTTTCGTATAATTCCCGGTCAAACTCTGTTAAACACATTTTTTCTACCTCCGCCTTATGAAGTTTGAAAAAGCCTTCCAGAAGTTCCTCTTCAATTGCAAAATCAATTGCCTCGGAAATAGCCAGGCCTTCTTCCATTTCGCATTTTAAGTTCTGCTTTATCCGGCTTACAAATCTTTTGTAATCATATAACGGTTTGCACTTTTTGTTAAGGGAATCGTTGTGTCCTTCGTTTATGTTTATAAACGTCGCAGTCCATTCAAAATCACCCGACTTGTCTTCAATCATAAAAGCATCCGAAAGATGAAATTTGGTTATATCATCAAGTTTTCTGTCGCCATTATAAAAAACTACATATTGAGGAGTAGGGATTTTTAGCAGGCTATGTCCGTAAATATCCTTATGGTGCTCGGTAATCCAGTTTTCATAAAGCTGGGCGAAATAAAGAAAACCCCGCAGCGGCATATTCGGATTATATGTGCTCTGCTGCTCATAAAGGGTCATTTTGCTATCAATAAGGAATGAAAGGTCATTTTTCATGGTCAAGTAAATGACGTTCTCGATTGTTGTGACTTCCAATTCATCAGGATTTTTGTAATCTGAATTATTCAGCGCGTTGTAAAGCTCCAGCCTCCAGCGTTTGCTGTCTTCATCAAGCCTTCCGAAAATCCAGCGAAAAAGTGTGTCTTTGTAATGTTTGTTGTAAATTTTTTCTGTCATAGCGACCTCCTTATGCGGACACCGGGCGCCAACGCCCTACACATATATAATTGCCGCGTTTTTCGAAAAACTACAAAAATCTGCGAAAAAATCCATAAAAAACAGAAAAAACGACACTTTTATGAAAAATGACTGACTATCAATTTGGGGGATTCAGCATGAAAATATAATCAGATAAAAATTGGAGGATTTTTATGAAAAAAATCGTAAAAGTTAAATTACTGAAAACAACTATCTTAGCAGCACTTTCGGCAACAAGTTTAATTTTTGCCAGCTGCGACACACCTGTGAATGAATTATTACCGGGAGCAGAACCTTCTACAGAAATTCCAGATGATAATCTTGTAGGGGATGGTAACGAAGCTGCAAACTCAGAGGAAGAAGATTCCGAATCTGATGAAGACACCAATACCGATTCTAAAAAGGGCTCTGATTCAGGCAAAGAGTCTGATTCAAAAGAAAAACCTGCTAAAAATGAAACTTATGAAACATTACCTTTTATTCCAGAGGGAAATCAGCTTGCGAAAATAGAAGGTGCCGGAATCTGGATGTATCTTGATAATACAAGTTTGGGAATTACTGGCGCAAATGCCGGCGACATAGTTGCTTCTTCTACAGTAACTGCTGTTGATTCAGTTGATTCTTCCGCTGTAACAATTAATTCTTTTGAATTCAATGATTTTTCACCAGATCAGAGCACAGTGCGTCTTTATGCACTTATGCCGGATGCAGTTCATACAACAATTGATGTAACTGCAAATATTAAAATTGGACAGAAGCTTTACAAAGGTACCGCAAGTTTTAAAAATGGTGCTTATCAGTTTGATTACACACCAACAGAAATTAAATTATCTGCAAATGCTTTGGAAGTAAAACCAGGAGATAATGTCACACTTTCTGTAAAAGGAACTCCATATTCACTGGATATTTCAGATAAATGTACATTCAGCATTGAAAGCGGAGATGAAACATCGTCTTCAATCTCTGGAAATATTCTTACAGCCGGCAAAACTGATGGCAAGGTAAAAGTTTATGCAACTTTTGGTGAATTAAAAACAGAAACCTTGGAAATTACAGTTTCTAGTTCTGCTTTGCCAACACTTCTTTCTTCTTCTAGAATAGAAGGTGCTGGAATAGAAATTTATGTTTCAAAAGAAATTGTTCCTGTAACTCCGGCAAAAGAAGATGTAACTCTTTCAGGAAAACTTGAAACTTCTGATGATGCATATAAGAGTTATAAATCTGATAACCTCGCACTTACTATAGTGGAAACAAATGACCAGGACGATAAAAGCAGAATTTTCTTCACACAGCCAGCAGGCTTCCCAAATGGTCTAGATATAACAGAAACTTTTGAAATCACTTGGGAAGGCGTTACAATTAATGCCGTTTTCCACGGAAATCTCTTGCAAACAAGTTCAATTCTTGTTGAATAGTAATTTTATATAGCTCCTGTTGCCCGCGTTCTTATGCAGAGCGCGGGCTTTTTTTGAGCATTTTTAGAATAGCTTTCGACATTCCAGATAGAAGCGTTTTTCGTCTGCTTCACCCATACTAAAACTTTTTCGTGGAAGAGGCCCGCGCCCGCTGATTGTTTCAAAGAAAGAATCTTTTGCAATTGGTGGAAGAAGAATACCCACGGCGTTTTCACGTTCTCCAAGTTTTATAACTTCATCGGAACCGTGTATGTAATCAATTTCTGCAGCTTTTCCACCTTCTGCTTTTAAGAAAGCGTCAATTTCTGGCTGAAGTCTTGCTACCGCAAGTTCAGTTATCCCAGTCTTTAGCAGCACGTACTTCTGCTTGCCCTTGCCGCCCTCGCGGAAGGCAAAACCAAAATCAGCATGAGAAGCTTTTACTGCGGCCTCTAGTTCGTCAGCACTGCTCACCTCAGCAGCCTGTCCCCCAAGCTTTTCGGCCAAAGTTTTAATCAGCTTTTCAGTTTCAATATTAAAAATTACGCGGTGAATAGGCTCAAAAGTAAGTCCTGTGTCGTAAATATTTACAATTTCAACCAGGGCAAAGCGAACTGGGCATTCTGCAATTTCTGCTTCATCAGCCCCCTGTGCAATCAATTTAGCCTTGTATTCATCCCACACAGCCTTTGCCGTAGCCAGCGAGTGGTTTCCATCGCCCACCGCAAAAAGGAAAGTTGAACCATCAGCAGCGCGCTTCTTTTCGGCAATTTTGCTCACCGCATCTGCAAGTCCTGCAAGTTCATCCTCGCTTTCTACAGCCCACCCTGTAATAGAACCGCCGTTACACATCAGCTCGCCGTCATAAAGTGGCGCCTTCTTTTTTGCCAGAGCCCCGCTGCCGCCAACGAGCAAATCGTCCTTATCATCAACCAGCAGCATAATGTGTGGCAGTTCCAAAGCCGCCCCCCGCCTGATTTCCATGCGCGGAGGAATTCGCTCTACAATTGTAGCCTCAGTAGCACGTATATTTGCAGTGCTGAATGGCTTCCATTCGTATGTTTCCAAATCAATCTGAGCAACAAGTCCCCGTCTGGTTCGCCCGAATGCAGTTTTTCTTTCTATATATATCATGCATTCTCGTGCCTTATCAAAAACCCCGGTGTGCCCCGCTGTGCCAGCCCCTCCGTCAGCACAACCAGCCCCCGAGCCAGCTCCCCCGGTACTTTCAGCGCCGGCCCCAGCTTCAGCCCCGCCAAGATATTCCTTCATCGTCTTGCGAATCTTTTCGATTCTTTCAGCCTTATCTGGCGAATTAAGGTAAACTTCAGGCAAAATAAGATTCAGAGTAGATGGCTTACCGGCCGCAGTGGCTTCAGCCTTCTTCCAGTATTCCAAATCCTGAGTGTACTGGTCACACGCAATAACCGACCAGCTTTTTATATCAATATTTTTAGGCAAAAGGATTTCCGGCACGCGGATTCCAAACGAATTTAATTCCGATTTTATATTCTCTAGGTTTTTCATAATTAAAAGTATACAGACAAGCGGGCTTTTGTGCTACAATAAAGACGTGGCAAACATTCGCATAAATCAGGTAAGTTCTCAAAAACAGAGTCTACGCCAGCGTCAGCGTTTTTCTCAGCAGCAGATTCGTGCCATGCGTATGCTTAAAATGTCTACCGCAGATTTACGCGAAGAAATTTACAAAGAGGTGAGTGAAAATCCTGCCCTGGAAATTGTCCGCGATAACAACAATCGCAGCGACCTTCCACGCTCCACAGTAACCCAGCAGATTTTAGAAAATAGTGAGGATAACACAGAAACCTTACAGCAGCACTTAATGCATCAGTTAAATTCTATCAATCTGTCTGATGATGAATACACGCTCTCGCAAAAACTCATCTACAATCTCGATGAAAACGGTTGTTATGGTTCACTCCTTTCTCCCGAAACTCTGATTGATAAAACTCGTCCCCTGCAGACCAGAGAAATGCTCCAGCGTTGTATTGAACGCATTCAGCGGATGGACCCGGTGGGCACTTGTTGCCGCACTCCCGAAGAAAGTCTTTTAGTTCAGGCGCGCATTTCCGGCCATGCTGATGATTTATCACTTTTTATCCTTGATGGTCATCTCGATTTTCTCAATCCTCCCGAGCCTTTAAAAATTCTACACAAACTGAATGAATACAAAGATGCTTGGCATAAAAAAGCCTTTGCCCCGGAAATCCCCCTCGATAAAATTACTTTGAATCAGGCCGCAGTAGAAGAAGCCTTGCGTTTTATCCTCACTTTAAACCCTCGACCTGCACAGGGCTATTCCGTAGAGTCCGGCCCAGAATATGAAAAGCCCGATGTTATTTTGACTGTCACACGGCAGGAAGGAAAACTTGCTTCCGATGAAGTCTGGCATGGACTTGTTTCTGGTGATGATAAATACCATTTCCAGGTGAAATATGCTTCTGGAATTCTTCCAGAACTTCGCCTTGCCCCTGACTATACTTTTGATAAAGAAAACCTGGCCCTCGCCAAAGATTTTATTGCTAATCTTGCTTACCGGGAAAACACCTTCGTTTTGCAGTGTTGTTATATAGTAAAAAATCAGCTGAACTTTTTTTTGAACGGCCCCGGAAATCTGAATGTGCTAACCCGCCGTTCCCTTGCGAACATGCTTGGAGTTAGCGAATCCACAGTTTCTAGAATTTCTGCCCGCAATAACAGCAAGTATATTCAAACTGAATTCGGACTTTTTCCTATCAGTTATTTTTTTACCTCGGGAGTTGCTTCTGAAGATGGAAAGGAAAAGGTTTCGGCTGAAAAGATACAAAAACGTATGATGGAACTAACGGAAGAAAATCCGGAACTTTCTGATTTGGAACTAACCACCCGTCTTAATGAAGAGGGCATAAAAATAGCGCGGCGCACTGTGGCTAAATACCGCGCTAAAATCGGAATTAAAAATTCCTATTACAGGTAAAAGTGGACAACCTAAAAATTGCTTGCGCAATTTTCTTAACGGTTTCCGATAGAACACCGGCCGCCAGCGGCCTTACACATTACTTTTCCTGTACCTTATCCTTTTCTTTCTTAATCTTGTTATCAAGTACGTCCATCATTTTGTTCAGGGCTGCACCAAAGTCATAATCTTCTCCAGTAACATGAGCCTGAGTTCCCCACTTAAAATTAACAGTCGTATCAAAGATAAAAGCCTTGTCGTGCTTAATTTTCATCAGAAGATCCACAATTAAATCATCCGCATAAGCGATTCTCTTTAATTTTGTATCTATCATTTCCGATTGTTTTTTCTCAAGTGTAAATCCTACAGCATTAATTGATGGTGTCATTTTTGTCTCCTTAAAAAATTGGTTTCGCAGTCGGGCACGCTTCCCAGCATTCCCTTCCATCTGATTAAAATATAACACGCAATTTTCCAAAAAACAAATTTATATTTTGCTTGACAATCCCACATTCTTCGAATTTTTTCTCAAAATAATGTGGTGGTTGAGCTTGTCGAAACCACTACATATTGTGTAAATGGTCATTTCGACAAGCTCAATGACCGCAGCCACAGAACTTATTGGTCATCCCCTTAGTTGATTACTCTGCAGCTGCAAAGATTGGCTGCCACATTTCAGAATCAGCTGCTAACATATCCCATGGATCGATATCTCTCTGTAATGCAAAAATGATAGCATCTTTTTTATCTGCCTTATCTACTGTAGCTTTAATTACTTCGAACTGAACTTTTGCTCCAGATGGAATTTTTTCAGATAGTCCATCTAATACAAAACGTGTACTAGATTTTGAATATGCTGTTGGTGCATACTGATCTGGTATTAATTCAATTTTGTTTTTTGCTACTTTAATTGATTTTTTATTATCGACTTTGAGCCAGAGTTCAAAATCAGAAATTGTAACTTTCAATCCATTTTCGTCCTGAGAACCATCGTTATCAACCTGAAGGGTTAATGCAAATGATTCTGCAGTAGTTTCAGAAGTTGTCGTTACAGTGTATAACTTATATGCGCTTTCAGGAGCTTCATCAGCTTCTTCTTCGCTTCCACTACCAGAACTACTTCCGCTACCTGAGCCAGAAGCTGATCCGCTTCCACTTGCATTACTAGCGTCGCCAGCATCTGCGTTGTTGTCGCCTGCTGCAGCATCATTGTCATTTGCAGTTGCCTGTTCTGTGCCTGTGCTTCCTGTGGTGTCTGCTGTTGCATCATCACCTGGATTACATCCTGCAAGAAGCGCAAATGACATTGCAATTGCCGCAATTCCTGCTACCATTTTGAACTTAGATTTTTTCATTTTGTCCTCCTAAATATCTTTGATTTAAAGGTTGGTTTAAATCAGTTATTTATGTTTAAAGTATACGGTCTGCTACTTTTTTTTTACAACTAAAAAACTAACTTATTAGATAAAAAAAACTAATAATCTGGTATTTTTTTGAATTTGCTATCATTTTTTTAGCTAAAAAAAATAACAAATCGTTTTTTTTGTGAATTCTCAATTTATCCAACCAAAAAATCAGTTAGAAAAAAACACATTAATAAAAAGTTCTAATAGGAGGAACAAAAATGAAAAAATCATTAATGATCTTGGGAGTTTTAGCAGTATTATCAATGGTATTCGTAGGATGTGACCAGCCTACAACAACAGAAGATGCAACCGGAGCAACATCTTCAACATCAACCACACAGGCAACTACTACTGATGCAGACAAGACAGACGCAGCAACTCCTGCCGCTGATGCAGATGACCAGCCCCCTGCAGCTGATGCAGATGCAGGTGATGACGATACTGCTACTGCAGGCAGCAATGATGCAACTCTGGTTAGTATTTTTTCTGGTTCTACAGTTCTTGGATGGTCAGGAGATGACGCCGTAGTAATTGACCATTCTAAATTTGAAGCTGGTTTTAAAGGAATAAAAGTAACATTTACAGCTACCGGTGGTTCTTTTAAGGTTGCAGTTTGTGACCCTTGGGAAGAACTTGCTCCTGCATCTGCAGAGGGAGATGGTGGTCTTTCAGCCGATGATCCTGACGGCAAAACTGTAGGTTTGGCTACAAAAGAAAATGGAGCTATTACAGTAACTTTCTCTAGCGCAGATGCTACAAAAATCATCGGAGAAGAAAAAGACGGTGCATGGGGTGGAATCAAGATTTTTGGAGACAATACAATTACTGTTTCTAAAGTTGAACTTGTAAAATAACTAATAAAAAAACAAATCAAACAAAAATCGGCTGCCTTCCAGTTCACCAGAACTCCGGCAGCCGTTTTTTACTTCTGTTTGGCTTTCTTGCTATTTATCAGTAATCTCTGCGGCAAGTTCTTGCACTTTATCTAATGGGAGCCCGATTGCTTGTGCAATTTGTTCTGGTGTACCAAGTTTCATTTTCAGAAGATTCTTTGCATCTTCAATGGCCTTTTGTTGCATTCCACGTTTTTCTGCATTTTCAAGGCCGGAATTATAATCGCGTAAACCAATGTCGTAAGAATTTTGTCTGAACCAGTTAGCTTCTTCTTCACTCATGTATTTTCTCACTGTTTCTGCTGCCATAATTCCTTCCTCGCTCTGGACAATTTCGTTTATATAATCCCGATGTTTTTCATCACCAGCACAGGCAAAATACATTCCCCATTTTTCCCGGTCGGTAAGTTTTTCTGCTGGCGTTCCAATGTTTTCCTTGATTTTTACCAAATCCAGAACAATAACGTTAAGCCTATTACCAAGTCTATGCCCCGAATCACTGCGCATAGTATACCATGCGAATGCTGACTTGTCATCTTTCTCAAATTCAAAGTTTGCAACTGTAATCTGGTATACTTTACCCGAGTTCCAGTTTGAACCTCTTTTTGCATTGTTGTTCAACAACCTCGCAACTTGCACTTCACTTCTTACAGAATAATCATATTCAGATTCATTTTTACGGCACTGACATTCGATGTCTGCACATTCGCCGTCATCAAAAGTAACGCTTACATCAAAACGCATCTGCATCTGTGAAAGGGTTTCCACGGCTGGCTCGTTTGGTGCAAGCTGCAGATTTACAACTTTACGCCCGAGCATTGTGGAAATAAAGTCATTCAAAGCAAGAGCAGATTCTTTTGTGTTTTGTGTGAAAATTGCCTTGAAGATTGGGTCGCACATTGGGTTTAAGAGTGCCGTTGGGCTTGGGCGGCCCATGTTTTCATAATCATAATTTTGCATAATAACTCCTTGTAGCGGACACCGGGCGCCATCGCCCTGAAGTGGATAACCAAAAAATGCTTACACATATATATTTGCCGCGTTTTTCGATTTCCTACAAAATTTATTAAATTTTTATTGATTTGTTTGATTTAGGAATGCTTGCGGTGATTATAGGATTGATAAAATATCCTATACTGTGTATAGTAAACGTATGGCGGAAAAGAAATTCACAGTTTTGGATTTGCTTAATTTGGAATTATCTGGTCACGATGCTTTGGATCTGCGCTGTATTGGCGGCAGACGTGGTTTACCTCGTGCTATTACTGTTCCAGAAATTAACCGCCCTGGACTCGCTCTTTCTGGTTTTTACGAAGCCTTCGGTATTTCCCGTGTTCAGGTTTTTGGCCGCGGAGAAGTAGCTTACCTCAATAAACTTCATAAAGAAAAATCAACAGAAACTCTTGAAGCCTTCTTCCAGACACAGATTCCTTGCTGTATTTTTACCTACAATCTTGAACCTACAGAAGAGTTCCATGTACTTGCCGAAGAAAACTGTTGTCCAATACTGCAGACAAGTCTTACTTCATCAGAATTTTCAAATCGTCTTATTCGTATTTTCTCAAACACATTTGCTCCTCATCAAACCTTGCATGGTGTTCTTGTAGAAGTTTACGGTATCGGTATTCTGCTGAATGGACACTCGGGTGTTGGAAAAAGTGAAACTGCCCTTGAACTTGTTGAACGTGGACATCGTCTTGTTGCGGATGATATTATCGATATCCGTTGTGTAAACGGTAACGTTTTGCTGGGGCGCGGTGCAAATACAATAATCAGTCACCACATGGAAATTCGCGGTCTTGGTATCATCAATATTTCTTCTTTGTACGGTGTTGGTGCCATTCGTGATCAAAAAGAAGTTCAGTTGATTGTTCAGCTTGAAGACTGGAATTCCTCAAAAGCTTATGATCGTCTTGGAACTGAACAAAAATACATGGAATTGCTGGGAGTAAATGTTCCTATGATTGAAATTCCTGTGCGTCCGGGACGAAATCTTCCGATTATTATAGAAGCTGCTGCAATGAATGAACGTCTTAAAAATATGGGATACAACTCTGCAAAAGACTTTAATCAGAATGTTCTTAAGTGGATTGAATCTGAAGACGCTCAGATTGTATATAATGGTAATGATGATTCTTACTAAAAAATAACGGCGTGGATCGCCAAGGAAACGTAAAGAAGATGGTTGAAAAGATTTTGACAGTACAGAACAGAGCTGGAATTCATGCCCGTCCGGCTGCTATTATCGCCCAGACTGCAAACAAGTTTGAAAGCGAAGTAAGCCTTACAAAAGATGGAGCAACCGTGAATGCCAAATCAATCATGGGTGTAATTGCTATGGGTGCCTGCTATAATACTCAGCTTACCCTTACAACCGAAGGTACAGACGAGTCCGAAGCCGCTGCCGCAATTGAAGAATTGTTTAATTCCCGATTTGAGGAAGAGTAAAAAAAACGCGAGCAGTGGCGCAGCGTTTTTTTTACGTGTAAATAGCAAAATTGCGTAGCAATTTTACGAAAATTCTGGCAGGCATTTTATACCACAGGAGACTTTATGAAAGGAATTACAGATAGACAACAGCAAGTTTTAGATTATATTGTTGATTATACTGAAGAAAACTCATATCCACCAACAGTGCGCGATATAAGTGAACATTTCGGTATTTCTCTTCGTGCTATTCAGGATCATATTGCTGCCCTTCAGAAAAAAGGTTATCTTTCGCAGCGTGAAAAGAAAGCCCGTTCTTTAAAAGTTCTTGCTGGTGCACGAGAAAAGGAACCTGAACTTTTTGTAGGTCGTGTTCCAATGCTCGGTACTGTTGCTGCTGGAAGACCTCTTCTTTGTGAAGAAAATCTTGATGGCTATGTGAATCTTACAGAACCTTTTGTACGTCCGGGAAAAAGTTATTTTGCCCTTCGTGTTCGTGGCGAAAGTATGATAAATGCCGGCATCCTGGATGGAGATTTAGCCGTTGTGGAACAGGCTACTACCGCTGTAGATGGTCAGATTATTGTTGCTGTAATTGATAATGCAATTACTCTCAAGCGTTACTATAAAGAAGCTGAACGTGTTCGTCTTCAGCCTGAAAATCCTAACTTTTCAGCAATTTACTGTACCGATGTTAGAATCGTAGGAATTCTTTCAAACATCGTACGCACATACTAACATGGCCGCAAATCCGCCTTTATATTTATACACAGGTCCCGAATTTGGTGAGCGAAACGACGCCGTAGAGGCCGTAAAAAACGCTTTTAAGAAAGAGTTCGGGCTTGTTGATGAACATGTTTTTTATCTCTTAGAAACTCCTTTTAATCAGGTAATGACAATTTTGCAGAGCGGAACACTCTTTTCTGACGGGGTTCTGGTTGTATGCAAAAGTGCCGAACTGTTAAAAAAGAAAGATGATATACAGATGCTGTCAGACTGGCTTAAAAATGCCGAAGCATCTTCACTTTTAATTTTAGTTTCAGATGAAGTTACTGTAGATTCAAAAGTTGAAAAACTGGTTCCAGCTGCCAACCGCAAAAAGTTCTGGACTATGTTTGAAGATAAAAAACTTCCATGGCTTCAGAATTTTTTCAAAAAAAACGGTTATCGTATTCAGCAGTCTGCTGCTGAACTCATCCTTGAACTGGTTGAAAACAACACACAGGCACTTAAAGATGAATGTTCACGATTTTTTGTCTGCTTCCCAAAAGAGCATGAAATTACAGAAGCAGATGTAGAATCAATTCTTACACATAACCGCGAAGAAACGGCTTTTTCTCTTTTTGCTCAGATTGCAGACAGTTCAGAGAACGCTCAGACTCGTTTTGAAAAAGGACTTTCTATTTTGCAAAGAATCCGCCTTTCAAAAGACAACTCTTCAGTAATGATTATTGCTGGACTTGCTTCTTGTTTTAGAAATCTTGTTCGATGGCATAACGAGGGTGAAAGTGCAATTCATGGTACAATGTTGCAAAAGCAGTATAGAAGTGCTGCCCGGGTCTGGACAGTAGGGCAGGCAACAGCTGCACTGGCTATTCTTGCTTCAACTGATATGGAAATCCGCAGTGGCGGAACTCAGTTGGAAGATATTCTGCTGCAGAAAATGCTTTATGAGATTGTTATAAAAAAGGGAGCTCAGATTCAGGCTAGAGTTCCAGATTATTCAGAAGATTTTTAAGGGCAAGCAGTTCTTCTTTTGTAAAAGTTGAACCCTTTCCCATTTTCTGATGGTCAGGAGACCAGCTTCGCAAATCATATTTTGCAGGCCGGCCACCCCATGAAACCAGATTCAATTCCAGATTCCAGCCGCCTTTACCTTCACCTAAAGTGCCAAGGTTCTTTTCAATTGAAAAAGAAAAATCTTCCGCCATTTTTAGCTCCTGTGTTACTCTGCAAATTTAGCATTTTCCTTTATTTTCAGTTTGCAATTACCGATATTTAAATGAATGCTTACTATAATTATCGTTGTATCATCCCAAAAATTATAGTAAAATATTTCCATCATAAATTGTGAGGTTTTTATGAAGAAAGTAATTATATCAATCCTTTCAATTTCCGCAGTTTTCTTCTTTATTTCCTGTGGTTCAAAACCAGCCCCAGAAGAAGCTGAACCGGAAGCTCCTGTTGTAGAACAGGTTGAAGAAGAAACACCCGTTGAAGAAACAGAGGAACCAGAACAAGAGGCTGTTGATGAAGAAGCTGAACTTGCTGCTCTTCTAGAAAAAATAGATAGTGCAAGAAATGCCGCAATAGAAGCTGGCGCACAGGAAGCAGCCCCAGATTTACTCAAAAAAGTTGATGAATACCTGGAAAAATGCAAGGCAGACGGCACTCTTAAAGAAAATGCCGCAGATATTATTGCCCGCTATGAACTTCTTTCTAATCTTGTAAAAGCTCAGCAGGCAAAAAAAGAAATCGATGAAAATGATTTTGCCCAGTATGATCAGAAAGATTATGATGATGCAGAAGCCGCACTTGCAGGTGTACTTGCTTCATTAGATGCAGACGGCGAACTTGATAATTCCGTTTTTGAATCTGCTCAGAAAGCATACAGCGGTTACAATACAGTTTTAGTCATCACTTATAAAAAACTTGCAAAAGATGAACGCGAACTTGCTTATGCTGCCAAAAAAGATGCCGACAGCGTAAAAGCTGGTGTTTCTCAGAAGGAACGTTACCAGGCTGCTGCCGAAGACTTTAAGAATGCCGATTCTTTGTATGCAATGCAGGCTGCAAAAAAAGCCCGTGAAAAGTATATTTCTGCAAAAAATGAATTTTCAGCTTTGTACAAAGAAGTTTCTGAAAGACGTGCCGCCGCACAGGCCGCTATTGAAGAAGCAAAGAAGCGTGTTCAGGAAAGTGAAAATTTTGCGGTTCAGGCAGATGAAGAATCTCCAATTACAGATGAAAATGTAGACGGAATTGAAGCCGAAGATGCAGTTCTTCTTGAAGAAGACAATTACGAAGCTCCAGAAGAAGCCGAAATTGAAATTGCCGAAGATATTGAAGATCAGTATGAGGAAGTTACAGAAACTGTTACAGTTCCAGTAGAGTCTGAGGAGGAATAATATGAAAAAGTTGGTTGCCCTTTGTACTGCCGTTCTTATTTCTGCATCTCTTTTTGCAGTAAGTTATAAGAATAACACCTATCAGAAACTTGCTGATGAATATACCCGCAAGGCAGAAGTTGCACTTGATGCTGGTCAGTATGATGATGCAGTTGAGTATTCAAAAAAGGCTGAAGAAAATGCTGAGCTTTCACGTGCTTATATCGAAATGATGATGGCACGCAACGGTGCAGAAGAGGATATAAAAGCTGCAAAGGCAAAACTTGCCTGGGCAGAGCAGATTGATGCTCCTCATACTTTCCCAATGGCCTATACTGCCGCAAAAGAAAATCTTACAAATGCAGAATCTTCTTTTGAGTCAGAGGATTATCCAAAGGCTAGTGAATATGCAAAAGCAGTTCTTTCTTCATTGGAAGGTGTAAGAGAGATTACACCACTTCCTGAGTTCTATATTGTAAAACCTTGGGCAGAAACAAAAGACTGTTACTGGAATATTTCTGGTCGTCACTATGTTTACAACAACCCTCTCTTATGGGAAAACCTTTACCAGGCTAACAAGTCTGCAATGCCTAAACCAGAAAATCCTAATCTGATTCATCCTGGTATGAAAATGCAGATTCCAAGCCTTACTGGTGAATACCGCAAAGGCACTTACGACCCTAAAAAGGAATACGAACCTTACGGCAATTAATTGTCATTGCCCGGCTTGACCGGGCAAACTATAATGACTGTACCGCACGTAAAACATCATCGCTGTAGACATAATTGCGTGCGGAAACTGTTCAGTTCCAATCTCTTCAAATACTTCTTCTTTTGTTAATTCTACACAGTTTATAAATTCGTCTTCATCCAGATGTTGGCTTCCTGTAGCCTGTAAATCTTGAGCCAAAAAAATATGCACGTGGTTGTTAAAAAGTGCCGGGTTTGGACTCAATTCCCCAAGTTTTATTAGCTTTCCGGCCTTACAACCCGTCTCTTCTTCTAATTCTCTGCGGGCTGCTACTTCCGGCTCTTCACCTCTGTCTACAACGCCCCCCGGAAACTCCACGCTCAGCGCATTAATTCCGTGCCGCCACTGTTTTACCATCAGAAAAGTTTTTTCTTTTTCGGGAATTACAACTACCCATTCCGGAGCGTCCATAATTATATAGTCCCCGCTCACTCCAGATGACGATGTATTATGATGCGATGTTATATCACAGACAACAGTGTGCAGCAAAGTTTTTGCCCCGCCGTCAGTCCACTTAAGTTTTTCATCATCCTTTGTAAAATAGTTTTTCATGCTTCCCGCCTTAAAATTTTGACAGATTCAAATTCTCGTTTTATTATAATTCAGAGGTTTAGATATGGCAATAATTACAATTTCAAGACAGGTCGCAGCACATGGTGATGAAGTAGCAGAAATCCTTGCAAAACGCCTTGGATATAAATTTGTTACCCGCAAAGAAATTGAAGCTCGTATTGTAGAATTAGGCTTCCCAAAAGAAAAGCTGGCAAAGTATGATGAAAGAAAACCCGGATTTTTTGCCTCACTTGCCCGTGACCGCGATGAATATCTGAATTATGCACAGTATGCCATTTTTGAAGCCGCAGAGCAAAAGAATGTAATTATTATTGGTCGTGGAGCCTGGGCAGTTCTTCAAAATGTGCCAAATTGCATTTCGGTTCGTCTTATCGCAGATGAACGCACCCGAATAGGCCGCCTTCGTGCAGAATTCAACTGGACAGAAAAGCAGGCTTTGCAGCGTATACAGGAAAGCGACACAAACCGTGCGGGCTTCCATAATAGTTTTTATAACCTTGATATAAGTGACCCTTCCTTATTCCATGCAGTTCTAAATACCGGCCGAATGGAACTTGAAGTTGCCGCAAATCTTATTGCCGAACTTGTGGAGCAAAAAGTTACAGTTAAGCAGGAAGAAGAAGGCAACAAGATGATTGAACAGCTGCTCGAAGCTCAAAAAGTTTTGAATAAGCTGATTTTTAACTATCACCTGAATATAGAATTTATGCATGTAAGTATCGAAGACAATGCTGTTATTCTTCATGGCGTTTCAGATTCTCCGGCAGTTGTAGAGCAGGCTCTTCAAATTATTAAGCAGGAAATGCAGGGGTATGATGTAAAATCAGCTGTTAGCATTGTTCATGATTTCAAAGGTTTTTAGAGGGAATATAAAAGACCGCAAGCCTTGACTTTTATATCTATATTTTAGATACTAAAAATATCTATGAAACTTTCTAATAAATTTACTCTTATTCGTGTGCTTTTTGCTCCGATTTTTTTCCTTTTGTATTTTATTCCAATCTGGACCGGAAAATTTGCTGCTATTTCTTTGATTATTGCTATACCGCTTCTTGCTTTTGCAGAATTTACAGATTATCTTGACGGACACTATGCCCGCAAGCATAACGAAGTTAGTGATTTTGGCAAAATGTTTGATCCATTTGCTGATGTTATACTTCACCTTACTTCTTTTATCTGCTTTGTAAAATCTTATAATCCTGAATTATCATATATGCCGCTGGCAGTTTTAATGCTGATTTTTATTCGTGAATTTTCACAGAACTTCCTGCGCATGGTTTCTGCTAAAAAAGGAGTTGCAATTGCAGCCAGAAAGGGTGGAAAGTTCAAAACAGTAATGTATGTAGTTGCAGAATTCTATGCAGTTTTCCTTGAACTTTTGGTAAGAACAGGAAATACACCAGATTTCTTTGGTGGATTAAAAACTGCTTCCTTAGTTTTATTCATCATCTGTGTAATTTGCAGTTATGCTTCATTTATTGATTATTTAGTTCATTTCGGAAAAATTCTAAAAGAGTAGTTTTACTTTTAAAATACGGGATATAAAAAAACTGTGGGACGCAGGTAACAATTAAGGAGAACTCCAAGAGTGGAGTTGCCTTGATTTTTGCAAACCAACTTTGTTGGTTATTGCTGGGACCCACAGTTTTTTTATTTCATTATCCTGCAATAACTTCAATCTGCTTTGGTGCAGCCGAAGCCTTCTTCTGCATAGAAACTGTCAACACTCCGTTCTTAAAAGAAGCTGCAATTGAATCAGAATCAACATCATTAGGAATTGTGAAAGATCTGCTGAAGTTTGAATAGTGTCTTTCATTCAAAAGATATTTCTTTGTTTTCTTATCTTTCTTTTCTGTTTTTTCTTCCTCTTTAGAAGCAATTGTCAGATTATCATGATTCAGTTCAATGTTAATATCATTTTCGCTTCGTCCAGGAAGTTCCATTTCCAGTCTATAAGCATTATCTTCTTCAATAACATCTACTTTTGGAGCGGTAAAACCAGTGCGGTACAGAACGGAAGGTGTAGAATTGCATCCAAATACATCGTCAAAAAGTGAATTAAAAAGTGAAAGTTCGTTCATAGTATTACCTCGAATTATTTGATTTATGTAAGCTATACAGTTTACATAATACTTTAAGCAAGTTTCGTGCCAAGTTTGCATTATTTTCGAGAATCAAAGAAAAAAAATATGATTTTTATGAAAAATTTGATTAACTATGTATGCGAAGCCTTAAAACTTCTTTGATTTTAGAGAAAGATATTTTGTAACTTAAGATAATACTGTGTCAAATTTACACAGAAAAATTTGCAAAATTGACACAATATGTTTCAAAAGACATCTTATTTTCTAAAAATTTCTTTTACAAGCGACTTTATGTCACTGATTTTCACTTTGCCGTCATCATCATCCGGGGTTATTACATCTGTAAATCCCAGATTTTCTGCCGCTTTAATGCGTTGCCGTGTTTTTCCTACACTGCGCACCTCTCCTGCCAGGCTCAATTCCCCGAAAATTGCAGTGTTCGCTCCCACCGGCAAGTCAGTCCGTGCCGAATAAAGAGCCGCCGCCAGAGCCGCGTCTATCGAACTTTCAGCCAGCCGTATCCCGCCCGCGACATTCACATAAATATCCTGGTCCGAAAAACAGAGCCCGCAGCGCTTTTCAATCACCGCCGCCACGCGGGCGACACGTCCCGAATCAATCTTTTCGCTATAAATTCGCGAAATGCTGGCTTTTGCCGGTACTGTAAGGGCTTGAATCTCTACCAGAAATACTCGGCTGCCTTCAAAAACAGGCGTACAAGCAACTCCCGCCGGCTGGGAAACCTTTCTTTTTGTCAAAAATAAGCTTGAAGGATCCCCCACAGCAATGAGCCCTTTTTCTGTCATGCTGAATATTCCAATTTCATCAACCGAACCAAAGCGGTTTTTCTGTGCGTGTAAAAATCGTACATCATCACTGTTGTGTTCAAAAGAAATTACTGTATCAACCATGTGCTCCATAGATTTCGGGCCCGCAATCGTACCTTCTTTTGTAACATGTGCAGTCATAATCAAAACAGAATCCCTTTCTTTTACCCAGGAAATAAACTCGTTTGCACAATATTTCAGCTGATTAACAGTGCCCGGAACAATTCCAGCTTCTGCCGAATAAATTGTCTGAATAGAATCGATAATCACAAAATCTGCTTTTACAGAATCCAGAGCATCCAGAGAGTCTTCCAGTCGTGATGTACACAAAATCTGAATATTTGAGCAGTTTAGCTGCAGACGTTCAGCTCGTTCTTTAATTTGTGCAGCTGATTCTTCACCGCTGATATATAAAACTTTATTCTGTATAGAAACAGATGCTGCTGTCTGTAAAAGCAGGGTAGATTTTCCAATTCCAGGTTCTCCTCCCAGCAAAATTGCAGAGCGCAAGGTTGCTCCGCCACCAAGCACCCTGTCAAATTCATCAATTCCAGTAGAAAGCCGCGAATTTTTCTGAGAAGTAACACTCGCAAGCGACACAGGTTTTTGCTTTATAACTTGTTCAGACCCCCGTCCTGCCGCAGTTACTGCGTTTTTATCTATAATAATTTCTTCCAGGGTGTTCCATTCACCGCATTCAGGACATCTTCCTAGCCATCTTGGCTGCGAATATCCGCAGTTTGAACATTTGTACATAATTGAGCCATTCTTTTTTGCCATGATAATTTCCTTTTGCGGTTGTTTTTAATAAAAATGGTGAAAAAATTCACTATTTTTTATAATATCTATTGACAGAATAATATTCTAGTAGTATATTCATTATAGCTTGTAAATAAGCTGATAAACTCTCTCCGATGTCCAGCAACGCTGGACGGCAGACTTCCCTTTTAGTGTTACTGGTTGGGAAGTCTGTTTTTATTTAACCGCAAATCCCATTTCTTTTCAAATATTTTTGCTTTTCAAAGGAACCATGTTATAATTATCGAATGAGCTTCTGACGCTGTACACTTTATTTATTTTATAGGGGAGTTTATGAACGAATATTCGAGTGCAGATCATCTCCGGCCAGTGGTCTACGTAGACCCAGAAAAATGTTGTAATTGTCATCGTTGTATTAGTGTTTGTCCAGTTAAGATGTGTAACAATGGCTCTGGAGATCATGTTTCTGTAAATCACGATTTGTGTATTGGTTGTGGTACTTGTATTGATGCCTGTGTGCATGGAGCAAGAACTGGCGTAGACGATATTCAGTCTTTCTTTAGAGATTTAAAGTCTGGTGAACCGATTGTTGCAATTGTAGCTCCGGCAGTTGCTGTAAACTTTGCCGGTCAAGATCTGGAACTTAATGGCTGGCTTAAATCTATTGGTGTAAAAGCTGTTTTTGATGTTGCCTTTGGTGCAGAACTTACAACTAAGAGTTATGTTGAAGAAATAAAAAGAGATAGGCCTTCAATTATGATTTCACAACCTTGTCCTGCTCTTGTAAGTTTTATAGAAATTTATCAGCCTGAATTAATTCCATATCTTGCAAAAGCTGATAGCCCTATGGCACATACAGTTGAGTGTATTCGTCATTTTTATCCTGCTTACAAAGACTGTAAAATCGCAGTTATTTCTCCTTGTTATGCTAAGCGTCGTGAATTTGATGAAAATAACAGGGGTGATTATAACGTTACGATGAAAAACCTGAACTTCTGGTTCCAGCAGAACGGAATTGATTTATCTACGTATCCTAAACTTCCTTATGATAATCCTCCTGCTGAACGTGCAGTTTTGTATTCTACTCCAGGTGGACTTATGCGCACTGCAGAACGTTTTGTTCCTGGTATTTCTTCTAAAACTCGTAAAATAGAAGGTCAGCCTGCTGTTTTTGAATATCTCTCTGGTTTGAATCGCCTGCTTTCTTCTGGCGGGCACTCATATTATCAGCTGGTAGACTGTCTGAATTGTGAAAAAGGCTGTAATAGGGGCGGCGGCACTGTTAATAACAATATGCCTCTTGATGAACTGGAAGAACTTGTTGAACGACGTGCTGCAGAAAGACAGGATCAGTGGAAAACAGCTGGCCGCAAAAAAAGTAAATTTGGTCTTAAAAAACTGGAAAGAACGGTAAATGCTTACTGGAAGCCTGGTATATACGACCGTAATTATAATGATCGCAGCGCAACAACCAGAAAATTTATCAGACGGCCAAATAATGAGGAATTACAGCAGATTTATCTCAGTATGAATAAACATTCTAAGGCTGATATGTACGACTGCTGTGCTTGTGGTTATACGGGCTGTGAACAGATGGCTGTTGCTATTTTTAACGGACTTAACCGCAGGGAAAATTGCCATCATTATGTTCAGGCCATTGCAAATGAAGATCACGAGAAGGAAATTCGCGAGGCAGTTTATAGTATTACAGAAGCGGTTCGCTCTGGTAGTGAAGCTTTAAAGAGTAATGTTCATGATTTGCAGGAAATCCGAAATATGAACATTCTCACAACAGAAGGTATTAAAGATCTTAATAAGAAAATAAACGGTATCTGGGATATTGTTGGTATTATTAATAATGTTGCAGATCAGACAAAAATTATTGCCTTTAATGCTGAACTTGAAGCTTCCAGCTCTGGTGAGGCAGGTAAGAATTTCCATATTGTTGCTACAGAGATTCGTCGTCTTTCTGACACTGTTATTGATAGCATCAAAGAAATTAAGACGATTATAGGCGAGATACAACATGCTTCTGACCGTTTGATTTTGGATAGTAAAAAAGGCTCTCAGCAGATTGATGTCAGCTGTGAAAATGCTAAGTCTCTGGAGAGAGGCTTTGGTAGTATTATGGCAACATCCCGCTCTAATGAGCAAGAATCAGAGGGAATTCAAAGTCGTATTGGGCAGATGGCCGATTCTGGAGAGCAGATTTTTTCTACTCTCCAGCAGATTGCGCATGGTATTGAAGAATTTTCTCAGAATACATCGGGCATTTCGAATACTACTGTTCCTGAGTAAAAACTGTGCCGGCAGGAATAGATTCTGTAACCCATGTGTTACCACCGATTATACTTCCCTTGCCAATTGTAGTTTCGCCGCCTAAAATTGTTGCATTCGCATAAATTGTAACGTCATCTTCAATTGTAGGGTGACGTTTTTTATTTTGAAGATTTTTCTTTACGCTTAGAGCTCCCAGTGTAACTCCCTGGTAAATTTTTACGTTATTACCGATTATACAGGTTTCTCCAATTACAACACCAGTTCCGTGGTCAATAAAGAAAGATTCTCCTATTTGTGCTCCAGGATGAATGTCAATTCCGGTTTTTCCGTGAACGTGCTCAGACATAATTCTTGGGATGATAGGCACACCATTTTTGTAAAGAAAGTGTGCAATTCTGTATACTAAAATTGCTTCAAGGCCAGGGTATGATAAGATAACTTCTTCGTTACTTTTTGCAGCCGGATCTCCGTTAAATGCGGCAATTGTATCCAGCTGGATAAGTCTACGAATCTCTGGAATTTCTTCTATAAGTGCAAATGCTGTTTGTTCAGCAAGTTTGAAACAGTGTGATTGTGAAATATCACTATCAGGATCCTTGCATTTTTCTACACTGTCTTTTGTGTAAATCAGGGCTTTTTGAATTTCGCGGGTCAGCTTTGCAATTATGTTATTAACCCTCTGACCTGTTACATATCTAATATTGATAGGTTCAATTTCTTCTGCAATTCTAAATCCTGGAAAAACAAGGAATTGCAAATCAGATAAAACTTCGACTACATTTTGTCTGTTTGGAAAATTACCAGATCTGTTTATAAGACCGTATCGATCATAAGAATCCAGAATTCCGTCAATTAGCATGTCGATGTTCATAAAAACCTCTTTAAATAATGATTGCAATAATATATCATATAATGAATTAAATATCTATTTAGTAGGTTGATGTCAATCAAAATTTATGCTGAATTTATTGCAAATTCATGTGAATTTATACAAATTCAGGCGTGAATTTATTGACAATATTTTCATCTTTAATTATATTTCTAGAACGCATGTTTTCTATACGAAGTGCGGAATTATCTTGCCCCAGTAGCTCAGTTGGTAGAGCACCACATCGGTAATGTGGAGGTCTGCGGTCCGATTCCGCACTTGGGCTGTTCTAAAACATTGAAGATTATTTTAGGAGTTATATAAAATGGGAAGCAAAAAGAAGGGTGCTGTAGAAATTATCGCATTACAGTGTACAGAATGTAAGAGAAAGAATTACACAACTTACAAGAATCGCAAGAACATTACTGGCAAACTTGAAAAGAACAAGTATTGTCCATTCTGTAGAAAGAGCATCTTGCACAAAGAAACAAAGGCTAAATAATTTAGTCAGTTAATTAATTTTGATATTTAATCGGTGTAAACCGGTAAAATATATAGGGCAGTAGTTCAGCTGGTAGAGCAGCGGTCTCCAAAACCGCCTGTCGTGGGTTCAAATCCTGCCTGCCCTGATTTATAAGGAAATGGTATTATGGCTAAAGTGATTCAATTCTTCAAAGAAAGCAGAGCAGAACTTAAGAAAGTAGTATGGCCTACAAAAGAAGATGTTCTTTCTTCAATCAAGGTTGTAATTATTTCTACAATCATTGTAGCTGTGGTACTTGGTCTTCTTGATCTTGGCTTTACAGAGTTGTTCCGCTTGATAATGAAATAGGACGGAAAAATGTCTAGAAACTGGTACATTCTTCATACATACACAGGTTACGAAGGAAAAATCGAAAGAACAATTAAATCATTGCTTGAAAAAGGTGATATTAACAAAGATGTAGTTCTTGATGTTCGTGTTCCTGTAGAAGAGCTTGTCGAAATCAAAGATGGAAAAAAGAAAACCCGCTCAAATAAATTTCTTCCCGGTTATATTATGCTGGAAATGGATTTGCCAGAAGCTGGTTGGAAAACAACTTGTTCAGAACTTTATCGTATTCAGGGTGTAACAGGTTTTGTAGGCTGTATTAATCGTAATCAGCGTCCTGTTCCAATTACTAATGATGAAGCTAAGAATCTTCTTCAGAAGTCTGGTGTTATTAAAGGTGAAAAACAGGTTCATATTCGTCAGTCATTTAATGTTGGTGATGTTATTAAAATTTCAGAAGGACCTTTTGCATCATTTACCGGTACAATCAAAGAAATTAATCTTGAACGTGAAAAACTGTCTGTAGAAGTTCAGATTTTTGGACGTCCTACTCCAGTTGAAGTTAATTTCCTTCAGGCAGAAAAAGCCTAAGGACTGTTCTTATTACATGCTAAAATCAGGGGTTTGTATCCCAAATACGAACCGTTAATCCTGTTTTTGGGAGAGGTACAGGTCCGTTGGACATAGGTATCTCGTTAGAGTTAGCCGCTTGCGGCGACTCATACCAATATTGGGAGAAACAAAATGGCTACAAAAAAAGTAACTGCCGTGATTAAATTGCAGTGTCCTGCAGGAGCAGCAACTCCAGCTCCTCCAATTGGACCAGCACTTGGACCTCACGGTGTTTCAGCTCCAAAATTTGTTCAGGAATTCAATGACCGAACAAAGACTATGGAAAAAGGTCTTGTTATTCCTGTAGTAATCACAGTTTATCAGGACAAATCTTACACATTCATTCTTAAGACTCCTCCAGCAGCAGTTCTTATTAAGAAAGCTTGTAAGCTCGACAAGGGTTCTGGAAATCCTCTCCGCGACAAGGTTGCAACTCTTTCTAAGAAAGATTTGGAAGAAATTGCAAAAACAAAGATGCCAGATATCAATGCTAATGATATCGAAGCAGCAAAGAAAATTATTGCCGGTACTGCACGCAGTATGGGTGTAGAGGTGGAGCAGTAATATGAAACACGGAAAGAAATATAACGCAGCAGCTGCAAAGTATGATCTTTCAAAGAAATATGATGTAGCTTCAGCTTGTAAAATGGTTCAGGACATGAAGTTTGCTAAGTTTGATGAAACTGTAGAAGCTCATGTATCACTTCGTCTCGACAAAAATCAGACTGTTCGCGACACACTTGTTTTCCCTAATCAGTTTAAGGGTGAAAAGAAAGTTCTTGTTTTCTGTAAAGGAGACAAGGTAAAGGAAGCTCTTGATGCTGGTGCAGCATACGCTGGTGAAGAATACATCGAAAAAGTAAAGGAAGGTTGGCTGGACTTTGATGTTGCAGTTGCTACTCCTGATATGATGAAAGATGTAGGTCGTCTTGGTATGGTTTTGGGACGCAAAGGTTTGATGCCTAACCCTAAGACTGGAACTGTAACTCCAAACGTTGCTCAGGCTGTTGCAGAACTTAAGAAGGGACGTACTGAATACCGCGCTGACAAGGCAGGAATCGTACATATCGCTGTTGGTAAGTGTTCTATGGACGCTGACAAAGTTGTAGATAATATTAAAACTCTTCTTGCAGAAATTTCTCGTAAGAAGCCAGCTGGTTCTGCTGCAGGTTTTGTACAGACTGTTTCTGTTAGTTCATCTATGGGCCCAGGTGTTTGGGTTGACTATAAGGAAGGCGAATAATGGCAGTAAAAGCAAAGAAAATTCAGCCTGCAAAAGCAGAAGCTATTGAAAACGCAAAGAAAATCTTTTCTGAATACAATGATTTCATCTTTGCTGATTATCGTGGACTTACTGTAGAACAGATTACTGCTCTTCGTGATAAACTCCGCGAAAAGAATGCTGTTCTTAAAGTTGTAAAAAACAACTTTGCTCGCATCGCTTTCGAAGATATTAAAGTAGAAGGTGTTGCTGATTATCTTTCTGGTCCTACAGTAATTGCTATGGCTAAGGAAGATTCAAACGAAGTTGCAAAAGTTCTTTATGACTTTGCTAAAGACACTCCAGCTTTGGCTGTAAAGGGTGCTAGCATTGATAAGGAAGTTTATGACGCAGCTAAGATTGAAGCTTACTCTAAAGTTCCTGGAAAGAAACAGCTTTATGCTATGCTTATGTCTGCAATGAACGGCCCAGTTCAGAAGCTTGCCGCTACATTGAAGGCTTACGCAGACAGCAAATCAGAATAGTACTTAGTACTAAAAAGTTCGGTTAGGCTTCATAGCTGTCGACTATCCGGACTAAATGCGGAAAGACTCAGTTGAGTTAAATACCGCAGCCACTCAATGAGTGGAATAAATTAATTTATAGTGGAGAAGACAATATGGCAGCTCTCACAAATGATCAGATTCTTGATGCAATCGCATCTATGTCAGTTCTTGAAGTTTCAGAACTCGTAAAAGCAATGGAAGAAAAATTCGGCGTAACAGCAGCAGTAGCAGTAGCAGCAGGTCCTGCAGCAGGTGCAGCAGCTGGTGGTGCTGAAGAACAGACAGAATTCACTGTAACTCTCGAATCATTCGATGCAGCAAAGAAGATCCCAGTTATCAAGGCTGTTCGTGAAATCACAGGTCTCGGACTTGGTGAAGCTAAGGCTCTTGTTGAAGGCGCACCTAAGACTCTTAAGGAAGGCGTAAGCAAGGCTGATGCTGACGAAATGATCAAGAAGGTAGAAGAAGCTGGTGGTAAAGCTAGCAAGAAATAAGTCAGAATAAACTGACTGTTGGCTGTTAAACGGCTGATTATAGGGGATGTTCGGTGCACTGGTACCGGATATCCCCTTTAGTCGTATTTAGGAAAAAATGCATTTTTTCCCGTAAAGGGATTTTTATATCAGATTTTTCTGTGCTGTACAGAGTTTCTAGTATGTAGCAGAAAATAATCTGAATCTACAAGACAGGGGGAGCTGATGTTCGCAAAGACTCGAACAATCAACCGTCAATACTATGGAAAAAACATCCAGGCAGCAATGGATGTTCCTAACCTTATCGCAATCCAGACATCATCTTATGAAAGTTTTCTTCAGGCAGATAGACTTAAGAAAGGTGAACCTCTCTTAGAGCAGGGATTGCAGGATGTTTTCAATTCAACATTTCCAATCGAAAGTCCAAATGGTGATATGTCATTGGAGTATGAGTTCTATGAATTGGATTGGGAAAATTTAAAGTTTTCTGAAATTGAGTGCAAGCAGAAGGGTGTAACATATTCTGTACCTCTTAAAGCACGAATTAACCTGAACTTCCTTCAGACTGGAGCAATTCTCCAGAAAGATATTTATATGGGTGATATTCCGCTTATGACAGATCGCGGAACATTCATCATCAACGGTGCTGAGCGCGTAGTTGTTTCTCAGATTCACCGTTCACCTGGTGTAATTTTCTGTCATGACAAGGGTGTTTATTCAAGCCGTATTATTCCTTACCGTGGTTCTTGGCTTGAATTTGAAATTGACCAGAAAAAAGAACTTATTTTTGCAAAAATTGACCGCAAGAAGAAAATCCTTGGAACTATCTTCCTTCGTGCCCTTGGATTTAGCACACGTGAAGAAATTATCCGCTGCTTCTATGATGTAGAAGATATAAAAGTAGAAAAGGGTGATGCACTCGTAGATAAAGTTCTTGCATCTGCAGTTATTCTTAAAGATGAAAATGGTGAAGAAAAACGCCTTTTCAATGCAGGTACAAAGCTTCATCCACATGATGTAGATGATCTTGTTGCAAACAAAATCGAAACTATTACTGTAATCCGTTTTGATACACGTGATAATCCTTCTAACAAAGATGAAGTAAATAATTCTCTTGATTCACAGATGATTATCAACTGTTTTGAACGTGAAGAGGTTAAGTTTGTAAAAGAAGGTTCTGTTGATAACGAACCTACAAAAGAAGATTGTCTTGCTGCAGTTTATGCAATTCTCCAGCCAGGAGAACCAATGACTGTAGAGCAGGCAGAAAAAGATTTGAACTCTCTCTTCTTCTCTGAACGCCGCTATGACCTTGGTCGTGTTGGTCGCTACAAGCTTAACAAGAAATTTGATTACAAAGATGATGTAAAAGACTTCACTCTTATAAAGGATGATATCATTAATACAATGAAGTTCCTTATCAAAGTATATATTGGTGATGAACAGATTGATGATATTGATCATCTTGGTAACCGTCGTATTCGTTCAGTTGGTGAATTGATGACAAATCAGCTCAAGTCTGCTTTTGCTCGTATGGAACGTATTGCAAAAGAAAGAATGAGCATGAAAGAAACTGACACAATGAAGCCACAGGATTTGATTTCTATCAAACCTATTGTAGCTGCAATCAAAGAATTCTTTGGTTCTTCTCAGCTTTCTCAGTTCATGGATCAGATTAACCCTCTGGCTGAACTTACACATAAACGTCGTCTTAACGCTTTGGGACCAGGTGGTCTTTCTCGTGACCGTGCCGGCTTCGAAGTTCGTGACGTACACTATTCACACTATGGCCGCATGTGTCCTATTGAAACTCCTGAAGGTCCAAACATTGGTCTTATCGTTTCTCTTGCCATGTACACAAGAATTAACGATTACGGATTCCTTGAAGCTCCATACCGCAAGGTTGTTGACGGAAAGGCTACAAACGAAATCGAATATCTTTCTGCAATTGATGAAGATAAGTACTACATTGGACAGGTTGTTGAAGGAATTAAAGAAGATGGTTCATTCCCAACTGAAACAATTTCTTGCCGCAACCGTGGTAACTATACTCAGCGTTCTCCAAAAGATGTACAGTATATCGACGTTTCTCCACGTCAGGTAATTTCTGTTTCTGCATCTTTGATTCCGTTCCTTGAGCATGACGATGCTAACCGTGCGCTCATGGGTTGTAACATGCAGCGTCAGGCTGTTCCACTTTTGTTCCCAGAACCACCTCATGTTGGTACTGGTATGGAAGTTAAGTGTGCTCGTGATTCTGGTGTACTTGTTAAGGCAAAACGTGATGGTGTCGTATCATATGTTTCAAGTCAGCTTGTAAAAGTTAAGGTTGATGGTACAGATATTGAAGATGAATATCCACTTCTTAAGTATCAGAGAACTAACAATGATACATGTAACCACCAGCGTCCTACAGTTGAAGTTGGAACAAAGGTAAAAGTTGGTGATGTTCTTGCTGATGGACCTTCAACATTCAATGGTGAACTCGCACTTGGTCGAAACATTCTTGTAGGATTCGTTCCTTGGAATGGATACAACTATGAGGATGCTGTACTTATTTCTCAGCGAGTTGTTCGTGAAGACTGGTTTACTTCTATTCATATTAAAGAATTCCAGATTGAAATTCGCGAAACAAAACTTGGACCAGAGCGCATTACTCGTGATATTCCAAATACTGCAGAAAAGGCTGTTGCTAACCTTGATTCAGATGGTATTATCCGTATTGGTGCTAAGGTTCGTTCTGGAGATATCCTTGTTGGTAAGGTAACTCCAAAATCTGAAACAGAAACAACTCCTGAATTCAAACTCTTGAACTCTATCTTTGGTGAAAAGGCTAAGGAAGTTCGTGATTCTTCACTCCGTGTACCACATGGAATTGAAGGTGTTGTAATTGATATTCAGCAGATGAGCCGTGCAGAAGGTGATGATCTGTTGCCTGGCGTAGACAAGGTTGTAAAAGTTCTTATTGCTAACAAGCGTAAGCTTCGTGAAGGTGATAAGATGGCCGGTCGCCATGGAAACAAGGGTGTTGTTTCTCGTATTCTTCCAATTGAAGACATGCCATACCTTGAAGATGGTACTCCACTTGATGTTTGTTTGAACCCTCTTGGTGTACCTTCTCGAATGAACATTGGTCAGATTCTTGAATCTGAACTTGGTATTGCAGGTAAATACTTGAATCAGTTCTTTGAAGCTCCTGTTTTCCAGTCTCCTAGTCAGGAACAGATTGCAGATAAGCTTGAAGAAGCTGGACTTCCTAGAAGCTGTAAACAGATTGTTCACAGTGGACAGACAGGTGAACCATTCGTAAACCCAATTTTCGTTGGTGTTATCTACTATATGAAGCTTCATCACCTTGTTGATGATAAGATGCACGCTCGTTCTACAGGTCCATACTCACTTGTAACTCAGCAGCCACTTGGTGGTAAGGCTCAGTTCGGTGGTCAGCGTCTTGGAGAAATGGAAGTTTGGGCACTTGAAGCTTATGGTGCTGCTAACTGTCTGCAGGAAATGATGACAATTAAGTCTGATGATATGAATGGACGTACTAAGATTTACGAATCTATCGTAAAGGGTGATCCATCATCTCCTATCGGAATTCCAGAATCATTCAACGTTTTGGTTCAGGAAATGCGCGGTTTGGCTCTTGATTTCACAATTTATGATGCTAAGGGTAAGCAGATTGCTCTTACAGAACGTGATCAGGAATTGATTGATAAAAATGCTTCCGGTTTTGACAAGGAGGATGTAAATGCGTGATGTACAGGATTTTGATAGCCTTAAAATCAAATTAGCTTCACCTGAAGTTATTCGTTCATGGTCTTATGGCGAAGTAAAAAAGCCTGAAACTATAAACTACCGAACTCTCCGTCCAGAGAAAGATGGTTTGTTCTGTGAAAGAATTTTCGGTACTACAAAAGAGTGGGAATGCTACTGTGGTAAGTTCAAGTCTATCCGTTATAAGGGTTTGATTTGTGACCGCTGTGGTGTAGAAGTAACACACTTCCGCGTACGCCGTGAAAGAACTGGTCACATTGAACTTGCTGCACCAGTAAGCCACATTTGGTATTATCGTTCGGTTCCTAGCCGCATGGGTCTTCTTCTTGATTTGCAGGTAGCTGCTCTTCGCTCTGTACTTTACTATGAAAAGTACATCGTAATTGATGCTGGTGAGACAGATTTGAAGAAAGGACAGCTTCTTTCTGAAGAAGAATATCAGGAAGCTTTGGAGCACTATTCAGGAGCTGCTTTTACAGCTGATATGGGTGCTGAAGCAATTAAGACAATGCTTGAACGACTTGACCTTGATGCTCTTGCTGCTGAACTTCGTGCAAAAATGATTGAAAAAGGTGCAAAATCTGATAAGAGATTGCTCCGTCGTATTGAAATTGTAGAAAACTTCCGTGCTTCTGGAAACAAAGTTTCATGGATGATTCTGGACGTAATTCCAGTTATTCCTCCTGAGCTTCGTCCTATGGTTCAGCTTGATGGTGGACGTTTTGCTACATCTGACCTTAACGATCTCTATCGTCGTGTTATTAACCGTAATAACCGTCTTAAGAGACTTCAGCAGCTTTCTGCTCCTGATATTATTATCCGCAACGAAAAACGTATGCTTCAGGAAGCTGTTGATGCTTTGTTCGATAATACAAAACGCAAGCGTGCTGTTAAGGGTGCTTCTAACCGTCCTCTTAAATCAATTTCTGACTTGCTCAAAGGTAAGCAGGGACGTTTCCGTTTGAACTTGCTTGGTAAACGTGTAGACTACTCAGGACGTTCTGTAATCGTTGTAGGTCCAGAACTTAAGCTCTGGCAGTGCGGTCTTCCTACAAAAATGGCTCTTGAATTGTTCAAGCCATTCTTGATGAAGAAGCTTGTTGATAAAGATGTTGTATTCAATATCAAAAAGGCTAAGATGCTTGTAGAAAGCGAATCTCCAGAAGTTTACGCTATCCTTGATGAAGTTGTAAGAGAGCACCCAGTTATGTTGAACCGTGCGCCTACACTTCACCGTCTTGGTATTCAGGCATTCGAGCCTGTCCTTGTTGAAGGAAAAGCTCTTAAGCTTCACCCACTTGCTTGTAAAGCTTTCAACGCCGACTTCGATGGTGACCAGATGGCTATCCACGTACCTCTTACACAGGCTGCTCAGATGGAATGCTGGAACTTGATGCTTTCTGCCCGCAACTTGCTTGACCCAGCTAACGGTAATACTATCGTTGCACCTTCTCAGGACATGGTACTTGGTATCTACTACATGACAGCTATTAAGCCAAATGCAAAGGGAACAGGAAAACGTTTCTCTACTCCTGATGAAGTTCGTATGGCTGCAGAGCTTGGTACAATTGAATGGCAGGCACTTATTAAAGTACCAGCTCCAAAAGATTCATTTGATGCAAAGGCTCTTAAAGTTAAGGGTGATGATAACTTCGTACAGGGAACTCAGACATTCAAAGCTGGTGATTTAATTGAAACATCTGCTGGACGTCTTGCATTCAACGAAGCAATGCCAGAAAAGATTGAATTTGTAAACCGTCAGATGTTCGATAAGTCTCTTAAGAAGATGATTGAACATGTATATCATACAAAGGGTTCTTGGCTTACAATTCAGATGCACGATGCAATTAAGGATGTTGGTTACAAAAACGCTACATTCTACGGTGCAACACTTTGTATGGATGATATCCTTGTTCCTAATGAAAAGAAGGAAATGGTTGATAAGGCAAACAAAGAAGTTGAAGAAATTATCAGCCAGTATTCTAAGGGTGTTATTACAGCAGAAGAACGATATAACCGTTCTTGTAACATTTGGGCTCGTACAAACGACAAGCTTACAAACCTCATGATGGATAAGCTTGAGAAAGATAAAGACGGATTTAATACTATCTATATGATGGCTAAATCTGGTGCCCGCGGTTCTCGTGGTCAGATTTCTCAGCTTGCCGCAATGCGTGGTTTGATGACTAAGCCTAATGGTGATATTATCGAACTTCCAATTAAGTCAAACTTCTACGAAGGACTTTCGGTTATTGAATACTTTATTTCAACTAACGCTTCTCGTAAGGGTCTTTCGGATACAGCTCTTAAGACAGCCGACGCCGGTTACATGACTCGTCGTCTTGTTGATGTTGCTCAGGATGTTGTTATTAATGAAGAAGACTGTCAGACAATCAACGGTATTGATTATGCCGCTATCAAAGATGGTGATGAAATTAAAGTACACCTCAAAGATAGAATTGTTGGACACTTTACAATTGAACGTGTTGTTCACCCAATTACTGGAGAACTTATTTGTGATGTAAACCAGTACATTGATGATGAAATGGCACAGAAGATTGAAGATGCTGAAGTAGAAAAAGTAAAGGTACGTACAGTACTTACTTGCGAAGCTAAGCATGGTATCTGTGTTAAGTGTTATGGTAAGAACCTTGCACGTAACAAGATTGTTGAAATTGGTGAAGCTGTTGGTATTATCGCAGCTCAGTCAATTGGTCAGCCTGGTACACAGCTTACACTGCGAACCTTCCACTCGGGTGGTGCCGCAGAAATGTCTACAGATGATAACCACATTGTACTTAAGTTCAATGCTTTCATGAAAGATATTGAAGGTACACACGTTGTTACAGATGATGGAAAGTGGCTCTTTACTCGTAAAGGTTTCATGACTGTAATTCGTATCCTTGATCAGGTTAATATTGAAAAGGGTGATGAAGTTCTTGTTGAAGATGGAAAGTCTGTTGAACGCGGAACTGCAATCATTAAGCATGCTGGTAAAGAAGTTAATGCTGCTGTAACTGGTAAGATTCGCATTGTTGATGGTGTTCTTTATCTTACAAGTAAAGAGCAGAAGATTGAAATTGCCAACGGTTCTCTTATCTACTGTAAAGCTGGAGACCTTGTTAAGAAGGGTGAACCAATTGGTGAATTTGACCCATTCTCTGAGCCAATTATTGCTGAATCTACTGGTTATATCCACTTTGAAGATATTATTGTTGGTTCAACTCTTGAAGAACGTGTTGACTTGCAGACAGGTTCAACAGAAAAGTACATTACAGACTTGCACCTTGATGTAAAACAGCCTCGTATTGTAATTACTGATGAAGCTGGTAACCCACAGGGTAACTATTACCTCCCAGCAGGTGCCTTGCTCCTTGCTGAAGATAAAGCTCCTGTTAAAGCTGGTACTACACTTGCTAAGCTTCCTAAAGAAGCTGTTAAGACAAACGATATTACTGGTGGTATTCCTCGTGTTACAGAGCTTATCGAAGCTCGTCGTCCAAAGAACCCATGTGTACTTGCTCAGATTTCTGGAACTGTAGAGTTCAAGGATATCAAGAAAGGTAAACGTGTTGTAATCATTAAGGATGAATTCGGTAAGACATTCGAACATCTTGTACCAATGACAAAACGTATGATTGTACGTGATGGCGATAAGGTTGAAGCAGGTGAACAGCTTTGTGCAGGTTCTCCAAACCCACAGGATATTCTTGCAATTCTTGGAGAAAATGCTCTTCAGAATTATGTAATGGATGAAATCCAGGCCGTATACCGTGCACAGGGTGTAGACATTAATGATAAACATATCGGAATTATCGTACGTCAGATGCTCCGTAAGGTAGAAATTGTATCTGTAGGAGATACAAAATTCATCTTCGGTCAGCAGGTTGATAAGTACAAGTTCCATGAAGAGAATAATCGTGTAATCGCTGAAGGTGGACAGCCAGCTATTGGTCGCCCAATGTTCCAGGGTATTACAAAGGCTTCTCTTGGTGTTGACTCATTCATTTCTGCTGCTTCCTTCCAGGAAACAACTCGCGTTCTTACAAACGCAGCTATTTCTGGTGCAACAGATGGTCTCCATGGTATCAAGGAGAACGTTGCAATTGGTCATATGATCCCAGCTGGTACTGGTATTAAGAACTACAAAGATATCAAGCTGTTCGATGATAGCGACAAAGATCTTGAAATTCAGATGAATGAAATTCTTGAGCGTCGCCGTCAGGAACAGGAACAGGAATCACAGCTTGAAGAACCAAGCTATGAAACTGATGATAACGACTAGTTTTGAATAATATATAGTAGAAACTTACGTTAGAATCCCGCAGAAAACGGAAATAAATTCTGGAATTCTGCGGGATTTTCATACAAATTCATGGAATTTGTCTTGAATTCATTTTTTGAATTTAATATAATTTCCAAACCTATCCCTTTAAGGGTTTTTCTTTATAAAATCTTCCGGGGTGCTGACCGGATCAAATATAGGAGAATAGGCGATGCCTACAATTAATCAATTAATTCATCAGGGTCGTAAGTCTGCTGCAAACAGAACTAAAGCTCCCGCACTTGAGGGCTGTCCGCAGAAACGTGGAGTTTGTACACGTGTTATGACTCAGACACCTAAAAAACCGAACTCAGCTTTGAGAAAGATTGCTCGTGTTCGCTTGTCAAATGGAACTGAAGTAACTGCATATATTCCAGGTATTGGACACAACTTGCAGGAACACTCAGTAGTTTTGGTACGCGGTGGTCGTGTAAAGGACCTTCCTGGTGTACGTTATCATATTATTCGTGGTACAAAAGATACTCTTGGTGTAGAAGACCGCAAACGCGGACGTTCAAAATATGGTGCCAAGAGACCAAAGGCATAATGGAGGACTAAGATGGGAAGACATAAGAAATCAATCGAACGTCCAATGTTGCCGGATGTTAAATATAACAGCAAAGTTGTTTCTAAATTTGTTTGCCGCATGATGCTTGATGGAAAGAAACAGACTTGCCAGAACATTATCTATGAAGCAATGGATAAGCTTAAGGCTAAAACAGAGAAGGATCCTTTGGAAGTTCTTCTTAAAGCTCTTGATAATGTAAAACCTATGGTAGAAGTTAAATCACGCCGTGTTGGTGGTGCTACATATCAGGTTCCAATGGAGATTCGTGAATCTCGTCGTGAAGCTCTTGCAATGAGATGGATTATCGAAGCTGCAAGAAACAGAAGTGGTCACGGAATGGCTGATACACTTGCTTCTGAACTTTTGGATGCATACAACAATACTGGTACAGCTTACAAGAAGCGTGAAGATGTACATAAGATGGCTGAAGCTAACAAGGCTTTTGCTCATTATAGATGGTAGAATAAAAACTGCTAATCTCAGGTGGGAGGTACAGGGTGACTGTGCCTCCCATTTTTTTTGAAAAATTCAATATTTGGGTATTGAATTTTATTTTCAAAAACATTATAAATATAGAGCTTGTCTAATTACGTGAATTGTAGGACAAGTGGTTCTTTGAGAGTCAGACAGATGAAAATCTGGTGTTCCGTAAAGTTAGCCTTCTGGCTTTCAGGAAACACGGCTCATTATTTGGTTAATTACCGTCGTTGACGTTAGTTATATAATAGCTGATTTTGGGTTTCTGCGTAGTCTTTCCAAAAGACTTAACTCGTAAAATCCAGACCAGTTGTCAAAAATGATAATGTTGGTGGAATCGGGTTGTGTGCTTCGAGCTTATTATGGAGTACAAAAATAAAATGCATATCCGTTTCAATTCATCATTATTATCAATTATTAAATAGTGTGTCTGCGAATGTATAATTTCTGTGTATAAAGAGGTTTGCATTCTGGCTTAAAGTGCAGCACATAAAAAATATTAGTGCCGGCAAAAAAGGAAATAGACCGGCAAGGAGAAAAACATGGCAAAGGAGAAGTTCGTTAGAACTAAACCTCACATGAACGTTGGTACTATTGGTCACGTAGACCATGGTAAGACTACACTTTCAGCTGCTATCACTACATACTGTGGTAACAAGTATGGTGATAAGGTACTTAAGTACGACGAAATTGATAACGCTCCAGAAGAGAAGGAACGTGGTATTACAATCAATACTCGTCACTTGGAATATCAGTCAGATAAGAGACACTATGCTCATATCGACTGCCCAGGACATGCCGACTATATTAAGAACATGATTACTGGTGCTGCTCAGATGGATGGTTCTATTCTCGTAGTATCTGCTCCAGACTCAGTTATGCCTCAGACACGTGAACACTTGTTGCTTGCTCGTCAGGTAGGTGTACCAAAGATCATCGTATTCTTGAACAAAGTTGATATGCTCGACGGCGATGAAGAAATGTTGATGCTCGTTGAAGAAGAAGTAAAAGATACTCTTAAGGAATATGGTTTCTCTGAAGATACACCAATCATTAAGGGATCTGCATTCAAGGCTTTGAATGAACCAACTCCAGAAAACACAGCTTGTATCGAAGAATTGCTCCAGGCTATGGATACATGGTTCGATGATCCAGTTCGTGATGATCAGAAACCATTCTTGATGCCAATTGAAGATATCTTCACTATCTCTGGTCGTGGTACTGTAGTAACAGGAAAGATCGAACGTGGTGTTGTAAATATGAACGATGCTGTACAGATCGTAGGTATCCGCCCAACAGCTGATACAACTGTAACAGGTATCGAAATGTTCCAGAAGACTCTTGATCAGGGTATGGCTGGTGATAACGTTGGTATCCTCCTTCGTGGTATCGAAAAGAAAGACGTTGTTCGCGGACAGGTTCTTGCTGCACCAAAATCTATCACTCCACATACAAAGTTCGAAGCTCAGATTTACGTTCTTTCAAAGGAAGAAGGTGGACGTCACTCTCCATTCTTTACAGGATATCGCCCACAGTTCTACTTCAGAACTACAGATATTACTGGTACAATCGAACTCGAAGCTGGTACAGACATGGTAAAACCAGGTGATAACGTAAAAGTTATCGGTGAACTCATCCACCCAATCGCTATGGATGAAGGTCTTAAGCTTGCTATCCGTGAAGGCGGTCACACAATCGCTTCTGGACAGGTTGTAAAAATTATTGAATAGTTTTTAATTTTTCAAACAAAGGGGCTGGTGCTAATCAGTCCTTTTGTTGTGAAAAGGAGTAAAATAAATGGCTAATGGAAAGATTCGTGTTCGACTTCGTGCTTTTGATGTTGAACTGATCGATCAGAGTGCTAAAGCCATCGTGCAGACTGTACAGAAGGCGGGAGCAAAGGTTTCTGGACCTATCCCTCTTCCTACAAGAATCAACAAGGTAACTGTACTGCGTTCACCTCACGTAAACAAAAAGTCACGTGAACAGTTTGAGATGCGTACACACAAACGCCTTATCGACATAATGAATCCTTCACAGGACGTTATGGATTCACTGATGAAGCTTGAGCTTCCTGCCGGTGTAGATGTAGTAATTACACAGTAATTATTACAAGAAATAATAGGTACGGTCCCTCTGGATTTGGGATGGCGGCCTCAATAAACAAGGAGTTTTGCGAAAGTAAGTAGCAAAATCCTAATAGGAGATATCAGAATGAAAGGTCTGATTGCAAAGAAAGTTGGCATGACACAGATATTCGACGAAAGCGGAAATCTGACACCAGTAACCGTAATCCAGGTCGAGCCAAATGTTGTTGTTGCCAAAAAAACAAAGGAAAATTGCGGTTATGATGCAGTTGTACTTGGTTTGGATGATATGAAAGCATCTAAAGCAAGCAAAGCTTATGCCGGACAGTTTCCAGAGAATGTTTCTCCAAAACGTCATCTAAAAGAATTTAGAAATTTTGAAAAAGACGTAAATGTTGGAGATGTTATTGGTCTTGAACTTTTTGAAGGCAGCCGTTTCTTAGACGTAACTGCTACATCAAAAGGAAAAGGCTTCCAGGGTGTTATGAAGAGATGGGGCTTCCATGGTGGACGTGCTACACACGGTTCTAAGTTCCATCGTGAGCCGGGTGGTACAGGAGAATGTACAACTCCAGGACACAGTTTTAAGAATATTAAGCTCCCTGGTCATATGGGTTTCAAGCGCGTTACAATTCAGAACTTGAAAATCGTTAAGGTTGACCCAGAACTTAAAGTAATCATGGTTCGTGGTGCCGTTCCTGGAAATAAGGACTGTACACTCATCGTTAAGTCCGCAGTAAAGAAATAAGCAGGAGATAGGATATGGAAAAGAAAGTATATTCAACTTCTGGAAAAGAGCTGCGTACAATTAATCTTGATGATAAAGTATTCGGTCTTCCAGTAAATGATGATGTAATTTATTACGCAATTACAAACGAATTGGCAAATAAGCGTGTTGGTACTGCTTGTACAAAAACTCGTGCTGAAGTTCATGGTTCAAACAATAAGCCATATAAACAGAAGGGTACAGGTAATGCACGCCGTGGTGATAAGAAATCTCCTATCACAGTTGGTGGTGGTACAATTTTTGGACCAAAACCAAGAGATTTCAGCTACTCAATTCCTAAGAAAGAAAAGAGACTTGCCATGAAGACAATCTTGAGCCTTCACGCTCAGGGTGACAGACTTACTGTTGTTGAAGATTTTACAGTTGAAAGCGGTAAAACAAAGGATTTGGTAACTATTCTTAATAATTTTGCAAAAGATGAAAGAACAGTTCTTATTATGAAAGATGATGATGCTAAAATTAAGCAGGCAGCTCGTAATATTCCAAATCTTACATTCCTTGCTTACAATCGTCTTAACGCACATGATTTATACTATGGACGCAAGGTGATTGTTCTTGAAAGTGCAGCAAAGAATCTGTCAGATTTTTACGCAGAAGATAAGGAGGCTAAATAATGAATTACGAAGATATTCTTATTAAGCCTGTTGTTTCTGAAAAGGCCAGCATGTTGCGTGAACAGAACAAATATGTTTTTATTGTTCATCCAGATGCAACAAAAACTCAGATTAAAGAAGCTGTAACACGCCTCTTTAAGGTAAAGGTAGTTGACTGCACAACAATGAATGTGCTTGGTAAAATGAAACGACTTCGTGGTAGACCAGGTCGTACAACATCTTACAAAAAGGCTATTGTTCGTCTTGCTGAAGGTGAAACAATTGCAGCTTTTGAAGGTGTATAATCTGGTAGAAATTAAGGGGATATAAAATGGCTCTTAAAGTATTTAAGCCAATGACAGCAGGTACACGTGGTCGTGTAGACTTGCGTCGCGACGAACTGACAACTGATAGACCCGAGAAAACTTTGGTGTCAGGTCGTAAATCTCATGCTGGACGCGGAGCTGGTGGTCGTATTTCTGTACGTCATCAGGGTGGCGGACACAAGAGACGTTATCGTGATATAGATTTTAAGCGTGATAAGCACGGTATTCCAGGAACTGTAAAGTCAATCGAATACGATCCAAACAGAAGTGCTAACATTGCTTTGATTTATTATGCAGACGGTGATAAACGTTATATCATCGCTCCAAAGGGCTTGCAGGTTGGACAGAAAATTATGTCTGGTGATACTGCAACTCCTACAGTTGGAAATGCACTTCCTCTAAATGCAATTCCAGTTGGATTTACTATTCATAACATTGAATTGACACTTGGTCAGGGTGGACAGCTTGTTCGTTCTGCAGGTGCTAGTGCAATGATTGCAGGTCGCGAAGGTGACTACGTTATCGTTCGCTTGCCTTCAAGTGAAATGAGAAAGATTAACGGAAAATGCTACGCTACAATTGGTGTTGTAGGAAACGAAGAGCACATGAACGTTAAACTTGGTAAAGCAGGTCATAGACGATGGATGGGTGTTCGCCCAACAGTTCGCGGTATGGCTATGAACCCTGTTGATCATCCACTTGGTGGTGGTGAAGGTGCTGGTAAGGGACGTAACCCTGTTACTCCTTGGGGACAGCCTTGTAAAGGTTACCAGACACGCAACAAGAGAAAGACTTCTAGCAAGTTCATTGTTAGTCGTCGTAAGAAGTAGTTTGCGAGGAGATAATCGTGTCAAGATCTGTTAAGAAGGGACCTTTCGTAGAGAAATCTCTTTACAAAAAGGTTCAGGCAATGAATAAAGAAGCAGACAAGAAAATGATTAAAACATATTCTCGCTGCTCAACAATAATCCCAGAAATGGTAGGTAATACTATTTCTGTTTATAATGGTAAATCATGGATTCCTGTGTACATTACAGAGAACCTCGTCGGACACAAGCTCGGCGAATTCGCTCCAACTCGTACATATCATGGCCATGGTGGTTCAGATAAATCTGCCGGAAAAGGCAACTAATATAGGTGGATATTATGGCTGAGAAAAAAGGTTATGTAGCCACTACAAAGTTCCTGATTGCATCACCAACAAAGGTTCGCCCAGTTGCTCATGTAATCAATCAGAAGTCCTATACTGAAGCTATGGCTATTTTGGCTAATATGCCGCAGAAAGGTGCAAAGTTGATTAGTGCAACTTTGAAGTCAGCTGCTGCAAATGCTCTTAATACTAACAGCAAGTTGGATGAAGATATGCTGTACGTTAAAGAAATTAGAATTGATGAAGGTCCAAGACTCAAGAGAGTATGGTTCCGTGCACGTGGTCGTGCTGATCAGCTCTTGAAACGTATGTGTCATATTACCGTCATCGTTGACGAGAAGGCGGGGGAATAAAGTGGGACAGAAAGTTAATCCAATCGGTTTGCGCTTAGGTGTAAACAAAACATGGCAGTCACGTTGGTATGCAGATCCTCGTGAATATGCAGATTTAGTTTTGGAAGATATTAAAATCAGAAAAATGATTTCTGATCTTCCAGAATGCAAGAATGCCGATATAGCAGAAATTGAAATTGTGCGCCATCCACAGCGTGTTACAATTGTTATTCATACTGCTCGTCCAGGTGTAATTATTGGTGTTAAAGGTGCATCAATTGAAAAGATTACAGCTGACATTCAGAAACAGCTTACAAAGAAAGTACAGATTAAGATTAAAGAAATCAAACGTGCTGATTTGAACGCTAATCTGATTGCTCAGAACATTGGACGTCAGCTTGTAGGTCGTGGTTCATTCCGCAAGGCTATGAAACAGGCTGTAAGCAATGCAATGCGTGCTGGTGCACAGGGTGTTAAGGTTCGCCTTAGTGGTCGTCTTGGCGGTGCTGATATGAGCCGTACAGAAGAACATAAGGAAGGACGAGTACCTCTTCATACACTCCGTGCTGATATCGATTATGGTACATATGCAGCATTAACTACATACGGTAAAATCGGTATTAAAGTATGGGTTTACAATGGTATGAACTATGGCGTTGATCACAACGAAGACGCTGGTCAGCTTGTAAAGAAACCAAGACGTCCTGCACGTCAGGGTGCTTCACAGGAAAAGGCTGAGGGGTCTGAACCTGCTAAAAAGGCAAGGAGTTAGTATATGCCACTTAGTCCAAAAAGAGTAATTCACCGTAAGGTTCAGCGTGGACGTGAAAAAGGTAACGCTACACGCGACAATAATATCGACTTTGGTCAGATTGCACTTGTTGCTATGGAGCCAACTTGGCTTGATGCACGTGTAATCGAAGCAGCCCGTGTTGCTATCAACCGTAAGTTGGAACGTAAGGGAAGTGTATGGATTCGTATTTTCCCAGACAAGCCAATTACAAAGAAACCGGCTGAAGTTCGAATGGGTAAGGGTAAGGGTGCTCCAGATCACTGGGCAGCCGTTATTAAACCAGGTATGATTTTGTTTGAAATTGGTGGTGTAGACCTCAAGACAGCTCACAGAGCTCTTGAACTTGCAGGTGATAAGCTTCCAGTAAAAACAAAGATTGCTTATAAGCCAACACAAGACTAGGAGGAATAAGATGGCTGATTCAAAGAAAAAGAATGATAAAGAACTGTCTTACAAAGAACTCGTAGCTAAACGTGATGAGCTTAAGAAAGAGTACATGGATCTCCGTTTTAAGATGGTTATTTCTCATGTAGACAACCCAATGCAGAAACGTACAATGCGCCGCGAAATCGCACGCCTTAATACGTTCATCCGTGCGAAAGAACTCGCCGGAGAGAATAAATAGGAGCTGAACCGTGGAAGAGAATACTGTTCAGACTGTAAAGGCAGCAAAACGTTCTTTTGTAGGTCTTGTTACATCTGATAAGATGGATAAGACTATTGTTGTAACTGTTGCAACAAAAAAGATGGATCGTCTTTACAAGAAGTATGTTACTAGATCTAAGAAGTATATGGCTCATGATGAAAATAATGATGCTCATATTGGTGATACAGTTCGTATCGTTGAATGCAGACCTCTCAGCAAGAATAAGTGCTGGCGTCTTGCAGAAATTGTAGAAAGAGCTAAATAAGCGAAGGAGTTAGAATTATGATTCAGATGCAATCTTGTATGACAGTTGCTGATAACTCTGGAGCTAAAATTGCTCAGTGTATCAAAGTAATCGGTGGTTCACACCGCAGATACGCTGGTATCGGTGACATCGTTGTTGTAGCAATTAAGGATGCTATCCCTACTTCTACAATCAAAAAGGGTACAATCGAAAAAGCTGTAATTGTACGCCAAGCAAAAGAATACCGCCGTCCTGACGGAACTTATATTCGTTTTGATGATAACGCTTGCGTTATTGTAGACGATAACAAGAACCCAAAGGGAAAGCGTATTTTTGGACCTGTAGCTCGTGAGCTTCGTGATATGGACTTTATGAAGATCATATCTCTTGCTCCAGAGGTTCTTTAAGGAGAAACTAGAATGGAAAAGAAGTTCAAAATCCGTAAAGGCGACACTGTACAGGTAATTGCTGGTAAAGACAAGGGAAAACGCGGAGAAATCGTAAGCATTCTCCCTAAGAAAGATGCAGTTGTTGTATCAGGTGTAAACATTGTCAAAAAGGCAATGAAGAAAAAGAGTGCTCAGGATCAGGGCGGTATCGCTGAGATCGAAGCACCTCTTAATATTTCAAATGTAGCAATCGTATGTAAAAAATGCGGTCCTACAAAGATCGGTTATAAAATCGACGGCGACAAGAAAGTTCGCGTTTGCCGTAAATGTGGAGATGTTCTGTAATGGCAAATTACGTACCTCGGCTTAAGAAAGTCTATAAAGACGAAATCGCACCAGCTCTTACAAAAGAGTTCAATTACACAACTCCTATGCAGGTTCCTGCAATTAAGAAGATTGTTGTAAGTATGGGTGTTGGTGAAGCTCTCACAAATAAGAAACTCCTTGATGCCGCAGTTGCTGACTTAACTCAGATTACAGGTCAGAAGGCTGTTAAGACAAAGGCTAAGAAGAGTATTGCTAACTTCAAATTGCGTGAGGGCAATGAAGTGGGCGCAATGGTAACATTGCGTGGTGACATTATGTATGAGTTCCTTGATCGTCTCATCAATGTTGCTTTCCCACGTATTAAGGATTTCCGTGGAATTAAAGCTACTGGTTTTGATGGACATGGAAATTTCTCTGTTGGTATTACTGAACAGTTGATATTCCCAGAAATCGACTTCGATAAAGTTGTTAAGATTGCTGGTATGAATATCACTTTTGTAACAAGTGCTAATACAGATGCTGAAGCAAAAGCACTTCTTACTAAGTTCAATATGCCTTTCCGCAAGTAGGTGAAGTATGGCAAAGAAATCAATGGTTATTAAAGCAGCCCGCAAGCAGAAGTATTCAACACGCGAATACAATCGCTGTCAGATTTGCGGACGTCCACGCGGATATTTGCGTAAGTTCAAGATGTGTCGTATCTGCTTCCGCAAATTGGCAAGCGAAGGCCAGCTTCCTGGCGTAACAAAATCTAGTTGGTAGGAGATAGAAATGAGTGCATCAGATCCAGTAGCAGACATGCTCACAAAGGTTCGTAATGCGGCTATGGCCCGCCACGAGAAAGTAGATGTTCCTGCTTCAAAGCTTAAGCTTGAAATCGTAAAGATTATGAAGACTGAAGGATACATCAAAAACTTCAAAAAAGTTCAGGAAGAAGGAAAAAATACTCTTCGCATTTTCTTGAAGTATGATGATGAGAATAATCCAGTAATCCATGGTGTTAAGAAAATTTCTACACCAGGTCGCCGTGTTTATTCTGGTTATAAGGATTTGCCACGCGTTTATAACGGATATGGTACAATCATCGTTTCAACTTCTGCTGGTGTAACAACTGGTAAGAAAGCTGCTGAAAAGATGGTTGGTGGCGAATTAGTTTGCACAATCTGGTAATAGGGGGCGGAAAGTATGTCTAAAGTAGGTAAACTTCCTGTTGCTCTTCCAGCAGGTGTAAATGTAACAGTCGCAAATGGAGTGATTACTGTAAAAGGCCCTAAGGGTGAACTTAAGCAGTCATTCCACGACGAAATTGATATCAAAGTTGAAGGAACTGAAGTAGTTCTTACAACTAAGAATGATGATAAGCAGACAAATGCTTATCATGGACTTTACAGAAGCCTTATCAACAATATGGTAAAGGGTGTAACTGATGGTTTTACAAAGACACTCGTTATCACTGGTGTAGGATATCGTGCTGAAGTAAAGGGAAAGGAACTTGTAATGAACCTGGGTTACTCAAGTGACTACATTGCAATTATTCCAGACGGACTTACAGTTGTTGCAACTCCAGATGGAAAACTTACAATTTCAGGTATCGACAAGCAGTTGGTTGGAGAATTCAGTTCTCAGGTTCGTAAACTCAGAAAACCTGAACCTTACAAAGGAAAGGGTATTCGTTACGAGACAGAAACTATCCGACGTAAAGTTGGTAAGACTGGTGTTAAATAAGGTGAAGCTATATGTTTAAGAAAATGACAGATAAAAACAGAAAACGCCTGCACAGAAAGATTCATATCCGTAAGTCTATTTCCGGAACTACTGAAAGACCAAGAATGACTATCACTCGTTCTAACAAGAATATTTCAGTTCAGGTAATTGATGATACTGAAGGCAAGACTTTAGCTTCAATTTCAACTTTGGAAAAAGAGTTTGCAGCTGTAAAGCCTAATACAGAAGGTGCTGCAAAACTCGGTGAAGCTTTTGGAGCACGCCTTAAGGATAAGAAAATCTCTAAGGTTGTTTTTGACAGAAATGGTTACTTGTACCATGGAGTTGTAAAAGCTTTCGCTGATGGTGCCCGTAAAGCTGGTATCGAATTCTAGGAGTTATTATGGAACATCAGAAAAACTTTGATAAAGATCCAAAAGAGAAGGAGTTTGTAGAAAAACTCGTTACTCTGAACCGCACATGTAAGACTGTAAAGGGTGGACGTCGTATGTCTTTCTCTGCTCTTACTGTTGTTGGAGATGGAAAAGGTCGCGTAGGATATGGACTTGGTAAAGCTAATGACGTATCTGAAGCTATTAAGAAGAGTATAGATCGTGCAAAGAGAAATCTTGTTACTATTCCTATGAAGAATGGCACTTTGCCACATGAAATCATTGGTAAATACAAGAGTTCTGAAGTACTTCTTATGCCAGCTTGTTCCGGTACAGGTATTATCGCTGGTGGTACAGTACGTGCGATTATGGATGCAGCTGGAGCAACAGACGTTCAGTCTAAGTCTTTGGGTTCAAACTCAGCAGTAAATGTTGTACGTGCAACATTTGATGCTATTTCTAAACTCATGGATGCAAAGAAAGTTGCTGCCAACAGAGGTAAAACTCTGGATGAGTTGTGGGGTTAATGATGGCTAAGACAAAACAGTTGAAAGTTACATTAATTAGAAGTGTAATTGGACAGAAACCTGACAAGGTAGCAACAGTAAGAAGTTTGGGACTTAAGAAGATTTCTTCTTCAAATACTCTCCCAGACAATGAAGCTGTTCGTGGAATGGTTGCATCTGTATCTCATTTGGTAAAGTGTGAGGAGATCTAAAATGGCAGAATATAATCCAATCCTTAGCGCTCCTCAGGGTGCTAATAAAAAACCAAAGCGCGTTGGCCGCGGTTCTTCTTCTGGACTCGGAACAACAGCTGGTAAGGGTAACAAAGGTCAGCAGTCTCGTACTGGTACTGGAGTTCCTTACGTAGGTTTTGAAGGCGGTCAGATGCCTCTTTACAGACGTATTGCTCGTAAAGGATTCTCTAACTATCCTTTCAAGAAAGAATATGTTTGTATCAATGTAAATCAGTTGGATGCTAAGTTCAACGATGGAGAAACTGTTGATAACGCTTCTCTTGCTGCAAAAGGTTTCATTACAGCAAAGGCTAACGTTCTTGTAAAGATCCTTGGTAATGGTGAAATTACAAAGAAACTTACAGTAAACGTTGCTAAAGTTTCTGAATCTGCAAAGGCTAAAATTGAAAAAGCCGGCGGTGCAGTAAAAGCAGAAGAAAAAGCAGAGTAAGGCGGAGTAGAACATGGCAAGCAATCCAATTGTAAATATGTTTAAAGTAAAAGAAATAAGAGATCGTTTGTTCTTTACATTTCTGATTCTGGCCGTATTCCGCTTAGGAAGCGTTCTTACAGTACCAGGAATTGATGCAAATGTGCTTATTAAGTACTTTGACGATTTAGCTGCACAGAACAACAATGCGTTTGCCAGTTACATGGACTTCTTCGTTGGAGGGGCATTCTCTAACTTCTCAATTTTCATGTTGGGAGTTATGCCCTTCATCTCTATGCAGATTATTATGCAGCTTGCTGTGATCATTTTTCCATCACTTAAAAGAATATCTCAGGAAGATGGTGGTCAGAGAAAGATTGCTCAGTACACACGTATTGGAACAATCATTGTTTGTATCATCCAGGCCTGGGGTATGTCTGTATATGCCAACAGTATCCCTGGTTGTATAGTTCTTGAAAATAAAATTGCTTTTAGAGCACTTTTTATGTTGACTGTTACAACTGGTTCTATGGTTACTGTTTGGCTCGGTGATCAGATTACAGCTCGCGGAATTGGAAATGGTATTTCCATGATGATTTTTGCTGGTATCGTTGCCCGCTTGCCTAATGCTATTGTTGAATTAGTACAGAAAGTAAGTGCCGGTGAAATACAGCTTGTATTTGTTATCCTGGTTATTATCATGTTCATTGCAATTATCGCATTGGTAATTTATGAAGAGTCTGGTCAGAGAAAGATTCCTGTACACTATGCAAAGCGTGTAGTTGGAAGAAAAATGTACGGCGGACAGAGTACATATATTCCGTTCAAAGTTAATTCTTCTAATGTAATCCCTCTTATCTTTGCTTCTTCAATTCTTACATTACCATTGACAATTGCTCAGACTTTCGCTCAGGGCCAGAATTCTGCAAAATGGATTAATTCAGTTGCAAGAGTTTTGACTCCTAATGGTTTATGGTACAATATATTGTTAGTTGTTCTTATTATCTTCTTTGCTTACTTCTACACTCAGGTAACACTGAACCCTACAGAAATCGCAAAGAACATCCGTGAAAACGGCGGCTCCATTCCGGGTGTGCGTACAGATAAGACTGAAGAATATCTGACAAAAATATTAAATAGACTTATATTACCTGGAGCTTTGTTCCTTGCTCTTATTGCTATTATCCCAACAATTATACAGAAGTTGTTCGGATTCCCACAGTCAATAAGTCAGCTTATGGGCGGAACTTCACTCATCATTATGATTGGTGTTGATCTTGATACAATGAGTCAGGTTGAAGCACTTCTTAAGATGCATCATCACGATGGTCTTACAAAGAAGGGCAAAATCAGATCACGAAGTTTGTAATTTAATTAAAATTTCGTGAATTAGCAGTAGAAAAGAACTGGGAATATGTGATATATTATCTTCTACCGAATTGCTCTCATTGCGAGGTGCCTATAATTCGGTAGAATATTCTCATGGGGGCTTTTATATGAAAGTACGAACCAGTGTAAAACCTATCTGTGATAAGTGTAAGGTTATCAAACGTAATGGTATTATCCGTATCATTTGTACAAACCCAAAACATAAACAGAGACAGGGCTAAGGCTTAAGGAGAAACAGATGGCTCGAATTGCGGGAGTAGATATCCCAAACAAACATGTTGGTACCGCATTAACTTATATTTATGGTATCGGTCGTGCAACTGCACAGAAAATCTGCGAAGATGCCAAAATTGATCCTATGAAGATGGCAAACGATCTTACTCAGGATGAATTGGCAAAGATTCGTGAAATCATCGACGCAAATTACAAGACAGAAGGACGTCTTCGTTCAGAAATTGGTCTTAACCTTAAGCGCCTGATGGATATTGGATGCTATCGTGGTCTTCGTCATAAGAGAGGTCTTCCTGTACGTGGTCAGAGAACTCGTACAAATGCACGTACTCGCAAGGGTAAGAAGAAGACTGTTGCTAATAAGAAGAAGGCATAGGCGGAGGATAAGTAATGGCTGTCGCTAAGAAACGAAAGGAAAAAAAGAGCGTATACGAAGGAAATGTATATATCCAGGCTACGTTCAATAACACTATCGTAACTGTAACAGACTTGAAGGGAAATGCTCTTTCATGGGCTTCTTCAGGTGGACTCGGTTTCCGTGGAGCAAAAAAATCAACTCCATTTGCCGCTCAGTCTGTAGCTGAAACTGCATTGCAGAAGGCTGCTAGTTATGGTCTGCGTGAAGTACACGTATATGTAAAAGGACCAGGAATGGGTCGTGAAAACGCTATCCGCTCTATTGGTGCTATGGGCTTGAGAGTAAAGTCAATTTCTGATGTTACTCCAATTCCTCACAATGGCTGTCGTCCTCGTAAGACTCGACGCATGTAAATCTTAAGGAGAATACGTTATGGGTAAAAGTACACAGCCTCTGTTAAAGAGATGTAAAGCCTTGGGTATTAATCCTGTAGTAATGGGATATACAAAGGAATCTAAGAGAAACCAGAAAGAAGTAAGAAGAGCTAAGAAGTCTGAATACGGTCTTCAGTTGACTGAAAAACAGAAGCTCCGCTTTATTTATGGTGTTCTCGAAAAGCAGTTCAGAAAATACTATGTTATGGCAACAAAAAAGCCTGGCGTAACAGGTGAAGTTTTACTTCAGATCCTTGAATCACGTCTGGATAATGTAGTTTATCGCCTTGGATTCGCAAAAACACGTCAGCAGGCAAGACAGATGGTTAATCATGGACATATTACTGTAAACGGTAATAAGGTTAACATTCCATCTTACTTGGTAAGAGTTGGTGATGTAATTGCTCTTAAGGAAGCAAGCAGAAATTCTGGAATCAAAACTCTTGTTCTCGCTAATGGCGACAAAGTTGTTCCAAGTTGGCTTGAATCTGATGCTGAAAATTTCACTGGAAAGGTTGTCGCTTTGGCTGCACGTTCAGATATTGATTACGCAGTTAAAGAGAATCTTATTGTTGAATATTACTCAAAATAATAACAAGGAGTTCAGATGGCTCGAAAAAATTTGCTCAAAGGTTTTAAGAGGCCTAAAGGCATTACATTTGAACACATTAGCACAAATCCAAATTACGGAAAGTTTACTGCATATCCGTTCGAAACTGGTTTTGGTACAACTGTAGGAAATACTCTTAGACGAGTACTTCTTTCATCAATCCAGGGATATGCAATTACATCTATTCGTATTACATCATATGATGAGAATGGAATGTCGCACATTATTTCTAGTGAATTTGATGCAATTCCAAATGTTGCAGAAGATACACTCGAAATTATCAATTCTCTGAAGATGATTCGTTTGAGATTACCTAATGATGTAGAGCAGGATACAATCCAGTATGAATTTAAAGGTCCAGGCGTTGTAAAGAGCGATGACTTTGCAAAAGAAGGTCAGCTTGAAATCATGACTAAAGATACTGTTATCTTTACAATGATGGAAGGTGCTCACTTGGATATTGAAATTCAGGTAGACCTTGGTCGTGGATATGTTCCGGCTGAAACAAATGAACATTATATAGAAGTTGTTGGTACAATTCCTATGGATGCCATTTTCACTCCGGTTCCAAAAGTTAAATATTCTATTGAACCTTGTCGTGTTGGTCAGAGAAATGACTATGATAAGTTAGTTCTTGAAATTTGGACTGATGGAACAATTACACCTGATAACGCTTTAGGAGAGGCTGCAAAAATCGCAAAAGAACATTTTGCTGTATTTGTAAACTTCAATGATAAAGATGTTCTCGGATCGGATGAAAGTGATGAAGGCGACAAGGGTATTCAGGTTCTCTTGAATACACCAGTAGAGGAATTGGAACTTTCAGTTCGTTCATCAAATTGTTTGAAGAATGCTAATATTCGTACAATCGGCGAATTGACAAAAAAGACTGAAGAAGATATTGCCAAAACTAGAAACTTTGGAAAGAAAAGTTTACAGGAAATTAAAGAGAAGCTCCAGGAATGGAACCTTACTCTTGGCATGACAGACTACAGTCATCTGAAGAATGCTGCCAATATAACAAAGCAGAAGGAAGAAACAGATGAATCATAGAAATGGTTTTAATCCGCTTTCACGTACAACAGCACATCGTCGTGCTATGTCACGCAATATGGTAACATCGCTTTTTAGATATGAGCGTATTACTACAACAAAATCTAAGGCACTTGAAGTAAGAAAGTCAGCTGAAAAACTTATTACAAGAGCTAAGGAAGATACTGTTCACAATCGTCGTGAAGCTGCTAAATTTATCCAAGATGAAAAAATTTTGAACAAGCTCTTTACAGAGATTGGACCACGTATGAAAGAACGCAATGGTGGTTACACTCGTGTTCTTAAGTTGGGATACCGTCAGGGTGATGCTGCTGATGTAGTAATTCTTGAATTGGTAGATTATAAGCTTGAAGATGAATCTAATGCAGAAGAGAAGAAGCCTGCAAAGAAGGCTGCTGCTCCTAAAACTAAGAAAGCTGCTGCACCAAAAGATTCGGCTGCTGAAAGCAAGCCTAAAAAGTCTTCTTCAAAGAAAGCTGCTTCTGAAAAGAAAGAAGAAGCTTCTGCAGAATAATTTACAGAGGAGTTTGATATGTCAAAGAACCATCGCGGATCTGGAATTAGATCATTGCCTGCTCACGGACGTGGAACTTGTGCAATCTGTGGAAAAACAGATATTAAAGTTCTGTGGGAAAAGGAAATTAATGGCGCCACTGTGAATATTTGTAAATTCTGCAATGCAGCTTTGAAAAATAAGGCAAGAGCTGAAGCTCCTGCAGCTGCACCTGCTGAAGAAGCTCCTGCTGCTGAAACTGCTGCAGAGTAAGTTCTGATATTCTCAGAATGTAAGCGACGTTATCGCACTCCGATGGCGTCGCTATTTTTTTTTGCTTATTTGTAAATGCTTATAGGGCATATTTTATTGATTTATTAGTGAATTTGGTATAAACTTTAGAGATATGGGTGTAACTACAAGTCATCACATACAGCATTATTACGATTATTTTCGCGACAAAGAAATTGTATTTACAAAAGCTAACTTAAAAGCTTTGCGAATAGACCCAAGACAAATCTATCTGAAGTGTAATGGTGGGCAATGGCCTTGTATTATTAATTCAACATCGTTACAACAGGTAAGAGTTTTTATTGGAACTGGAAGCGGTATTTATCAAGCTATAAACAAGAATAGATCTGTTCCTATTTCTGTACGTTATTGTTTTTTTGCAAATAATGGTGATCCAATTCAGTTTTTTGTTAATAGTACTGTAGCAGAAGTAAAACCATATCCAGCATCAAATGAACTTGCAATTGTAACTTTAAGTTTTACTCAGCGTCCGCCTGATGAGTTAATTCTAAGATTAGGCGAATTTATTGAAGTAAACGAAAACTTTAAAAACCGCAAAGAAGAAAGAATTTCTTTGAATGAAAATTCCTTGCGTCAGTTGGGAATTCCAAAAGAAGAATCATATATTTTTATTGAAGGTGTTCCAAGAAAGTGTGTAATGAAGGATCTTTCATTTGGTGGAGCACGTGTAATGCTTGTTGGTATTCCAAAATTTCTACAAAACAAGCAGGTTGATTTAAGGATGTTCTTTACTGATACTAGTGAAAAACTTTCTTTGCCAGGTGTAATCAAAGAAGCTGAATTTCTGGAAGGTAGAAAGGATGTTTCTGTGGTACATATTGAGTTTTCTGCAGATGACATTCCAATGTCATATAAATTTCATATAAACACATATATTACTTCTTATCAGAAGAAGTTAATAGAAAAGCAGATGAGTAATCAGGTTGCACAGGAAAAAGCTGAGGCTCAGGCAGCATTAAAGCGAGCAGAAATTGCAGCTGAAATGAAAAAACGTGCAGAAGAGAATGCTTCTGAGCAGGCTAAAGCTGCAATTCAGGCTAAGGCTGCTGCTGCGGTTGATAATGCTGCAGTGGCTGCAGGTGTGGCACCAACTCCTCCTGCTGGTGCAAAAACAGAAAATGGGGCTGCTTCTCAAAACGTTCAGACTCCTGCCTCAAATTAATTACATAGGAAAACATAATGAATACAAAAAATCCTCTTGAATCAATTTATTATATTGGTATACCTGAAAATTTTGTTGCATCAGATGCAGCTTTTAAGATTGATACTAGTATTAAACTTCCTGTTCAGCGTAAAATGGATGATGATCCTGGAAGTTTTAATCCCGAAGAAATTTCTACAGAACAGATTCTTGCTGGTATCTTAACTGTTCTTGCATACGATAAGAAAAATGAAAATCTTGACTATTATCGTTCTATAATCAAGAAGGTTAGACCTAATATTAAAAAAGAACTGTGTGAAGCTGCAATCTTAAAAACTAAAAATGAAGATTTTGATCTTGCAGAAGAAATATTTCTTTCACTTTTAGGTTTGGATCCAGAAGATGAAGCTGTAATCTTGAATATGGCACTTTTCCTTGATCAGAGAGCCGATTCTTACAGAAACGCAGGCTTGAATGAAGATGCAGACGCATATGATTCAGATGCCCTTGCTTATTACAGAGATGCAATGAATGCAGAGCCTCCGTTGCCAGATGCTTTCTTTAATGCTGGTTTTTATTATATGAAAAAACACAGTTACAGAGAAGCAAAAGATGCTTTTGAAACATACATTGCTTTGACTTGTGATGTTGATGATAAAGACTTAGGCGAAAATGGTGTTTACAAAAAAGAGCGTGCCCAGGAAATGGTTAATAATATTACAAATCAAAATATGGATGATGAATCATTCCAGAAAGCTTATGATTTAATTTCAAGTGGAAATGAAGAGAAGGGCTTGGAAGAAATCAGAAACTTTCTGGTAAACAATCCAAAGGTTTGGAATGCCTGGTTTATGCTTGGATGGGGATTGCGCCGTCTTGAAAGATTTGAAGATGCTGAGCAGGCATTTAGAGAAGCCTTAAAATATGGTGGAGAAACTAATTCTGATACATTTAATGAGCTTGCTCTTTGTTTGATTCAGGAAAAGAAATTTGATGAAGCAAAAGAGAATCTTCTTAAAGCTTTTGAATTAGAGCCTGAAAGTCCAAAGATTATTTCTAATCTGGGTTATCTTGCTTTAGCCCAGGGAGATAAAACTGCTGCCCGTAATTATTTTACTACGGTTCTGGAGTATGATCCAAAAGATAAAATTGCGGCAAATGAATTGATGAAATTAGAAAAATCAGAATGATATTGAAATGGAGTCCCCGGGTTGGACTCCATTTTTTTTGAACCAGCCCTGAGGAACTTCAAGTGCATATCTTACAGAAGTTGTACTTTGAACTGGGGCAAGACTGTAAGGTTTCATATCAAAAATATCTCGGATTTTACCCTGTGAGTCGAAGTAAGCAATTGAAAGTGGAGTTGGAGTGTTTTTCATCCAGAAAGAAAGAATCTGATCCTGTTCAAAAACAAAAATCATTCCTGTACCATCTGGGATTTTTTTTCGTTCCATAAAACCTTTTGCACGGTCTTCTGGTTTTCTTGCAATTTCTGCAAGTACGCTAACTGTGCTTCCATCAGATTTTGTGATAGTTATGGTTTTTTGAGGTAATTTTTTTACTGAAGCAAAAAAAGATGAAATAACAAGTGTGAAAATAATAAGTGAAGTAATTAGTCTTTTTTTCATAGTTCGTCCAAAAACATTTCGCGTGTAGTTTCTGTTGGAGAAATTGGCACGTTATTATAATTTTGAGTATTTTTATATATTTTATTATCTATATATTTTAGTGTAAGTGGATGTTCGAGACTCATTGTAACATTATCGTCTTTCCAAGTGGCTGCTGAAGGACTGAATTCTGCAGGTTGGCCATACTTTTCTGTTAGTTTTGTAAAAATTGAATAGTAATCCATTTTATCTGGATTGATATTAATGGTGATAATGTATAATTCATCCATAAAAAATTGAAAATAACATCTTTCCAGAAAATTTGAACCATGCCCAGTTCTTGCATCAGTTTCGATTAATTCACGGCTGCCTCCTGGAAGAAGGGAAACGTCTCTATCGCCATGGAAACCGAAATCTGGTTCTTTTAAGAGGGCGTCTTTTGTTTCTTCCAGATTCATGCCCAGGAATATGTTTTTATATCCTTGTGGTAATTCTTCAGAGAAAAGAGGAAAGATGATGAAAAGAATGAAAAGTAAGTTTATTTTTTTCCACCGAAACATATTATAAATATCGGTAGAAAAATTATTTTGCATTATTCTTTCTGTAAAAAGCTGCCTGTTTTATAAGTTCATTTACATCTTTTACAAAAATTTTGCCATCTTGAATGCGATAGTTTGATAACTGCTGGAAGTCATAAATCGCTTTTGGATGAAGATGACTTGGAAGCGCGCACATGTTGGCTAAATCTTTTGGAGTAAGATCTGTTTGCATTGTGTGTGTTCCAATTGCTCCACCAAGTCGTTGTTTTTCTGCCTGTAAAGAGAGGATATCCACTAACTTTTCTACAGGTTCTGTAAGGCTTGCGTTATCGAGCTGGCGGTACATTGACCACAGACGATCGGCAAGAGTTGTTGTAAGCTTTGCAATCAGCTGTGGTTGCGTTGATACCATCTGATTAAAGTTTGAGCGATTGATTACCATAAGTACACAATCGCTATGAGCAATTGCACAGGCAGAACGAGGTTTATTTTCGATAAGAGCCATCTCGCCGAACATATCACCTTTTTTGAGAACGGCCAGTGTTACTTCTTCACCTTTAACTACTTTAGAAATTGCAACTTCACCACGCTGAATGATAAACATATCAGAACCGCTTTGTGCTTCTGAGAATATCATTGTGTCTTTTGGGTATTCGCGGGTTGTTTCTTCTGTCGGCTCATAATAAACTGCATGAGTTCTTGGCTTTAAGGAAACAAACTGCTTTTTTGCAAATTCTGCGGCTTCGCCTTCCGGTTTTGTTTTTAGGAACTGATAGTAGGCAAAAGCTGCAATATCATTTCTGGAAGTTTTTTCGTAATATCGGGCAACCTTAAAAATCTGAGTGCGGTCATCAATAACAACTGAATTAAGAGTTGCTTTTGTGAGCATCTGATTCATTGTGCGCATTCTGTTTGCAAAAGACTTAATGATTTTTAAGGCGATAGGTGTGTTTTGAGAAATAAGATCTGAGTATTGTTCTTTTTTTACGGAAATTGCAACAACATCAGTGGCAGCAATAGCGGTTTCAATCTGTAAATGACCAGACATACATGAAACAACACCAACAAAGTCTCCAGGACCATAAGTTGTTGAGTTATCACCAACACCGCTGGATTTAATAATTTGAACAGAGCCTTTTTGAATTATATAAAAATGATCTGTATCTGCCTTTCCTTCAACAACAAGGTAAGTTCCCTGTCTGAAGTTTATCATTTGTAGTTGCAACATATTTAAATAAGTATAAATTTACATTTTTCATTTGTCAATAAATATCGTTGATTATACGAAAATGATTTCGCACTCTAAATCGAAGCCAAATTTTTCTTTTACGGTATCTTTTGCACGCTGAACAAGTGCTTTTACATCTGAGCAGGTGGCATTTCCGGTGTTTATGATGAAATTACCGTGGAAAGGAGCAATCTGGGCTCCGCCAATTTGAAGGCCTTTTAAGCCACATTGGTCGATGAGTTTTCCGCTTGGGGCTCCAAAGGCATGGTTGTTTTTGAAGACACTGCCTGCGCTTGGGTATTTAAAGTGACCTTTATCTACGCGTTCGGCGATATATTTTTTGCAGTCGGAAATTATGCGGTCGTGGTCTTCTGCTGCGGCGGGCCTAAGATGGAATGTTGCAGAAGTAATTATTTTTTGCTGCTGTTTGTCTTGAAATGGTGATTTTTTGTAGTCCCAGTCTGAGGGATTAAAGGTGATGGTTGCGTGCTGCGTGCTTTTTCCATGGAAGGTAAAATACTCTGCGGAATAAAATATATCGCTAATGGAACGGTCGAAGCAGCGGGCGTTCATGTAAAGGGCTCCGCCAACAGTTCCAGGAAGGCCGGCAAACTGTTCTGCACCAGTGAGATTTTTTTTAGTGCAAAAATCAACGAAAGCGGCCATAGGGGTGCCTGCCTGACAGGTAACTAGAAGTGAACCATCTTCTGTGATTTCATCTGGAGTATAATAGATTTCTTTGAGGGCTTGAGAAGAAATTATAGCGCCCTGGTAGCCTTCATCTGGGAAAACAAGGTTGCTTGCTCCTCCTATTATAAAAAATGGAATGTCTGCGTTGCGCACGGCAGAAAGGGCAGATTCAAACTGTTCTGAAGTTTGAGGCGTAATAAAAAGGCGGGCATTGCCACCAATGCGGAAGGTGGATTTTGGGGCAAGCGGCTCGTTTTCTGAAAATGGAATTTTTGCGACTTTTAGCATGGAAGCAAGGAAATCTATCATGTCTATATTATAGTATGAAAAAAAGAATGGGAAAAGTATCTTTTGTATACCGAAGAAAATCGAATTGAC
>JAGAZB010000018.1 GCA_017940255.1 Treponema sp. | reverse complement strand
ATCTGGACAGAAAATCCCGGGAGGTAATCAATATGCTTTGTGCAAAATATGACTACAAAATGGATATCGCTGTAAAGCAGGAAGAAGCTTTTGAAGACGGAGTTCAACACAAAGCCATTGAAGATGCAAAGAGTTTTTACGAAAACGGAGCATCAATTGAACTTATTGCAAAGTCTCTAAAAATGACTATTGAACAGGTTCAGGAAATTGTTAAAGATGTAACGATGGAGTAATATCTGCAAAGCTACCAAGACGGCACGGCACCATGCAAAAAGCACGGTGCCTTTTTTATTTAGTGATTTATAATGCAAGCGCATATGAAAGTGTAAAAGACGAGAAAATCAAAAGGCTTAATGCGCAGTTTCCAGAGTGTAGCTGTAACCGCGTAGAAAGTTTTTAATCAAAATAGAAGACGGGGAAATTGTGATTTCTTCTATAAGTTTTTTTCCGTCATAAATGCGGCGAGTGCCTTGCAGAGTGTCAGATTCAAAAATCAGATGAGAAGCGGAATAAAGCACTGAAAGTTTTTCAGCATCATAATAAGCGTTTTGAATATCTGCAAGGATGTATTCAGCTGGAAGATTTTGAGGAAAATATGCTGAATCAAAAGAAGCTGTGTTGCCATCGTAAAAAAGACTGCCCATATCAGTTCCAAAATCGTTCATAAGGGCAAGAGAAATTGTATTTTCATCAATCTGGGTATAAGAAATCAAAGAAAAAGACATTTCGCCAAAGCTTCCGGTAAGAAGCTGTACTTCATCAACATTTACTGAACAAGCAGAAGGCGACAAGAGATTTATTTTTTTAGAGTTAGTGATATAAACAGGCTTCAATCCACCGGCATTTTTTACACTTGCGCAGGAAAGTGCCAGAAGGGCCGAAGTTATAATCAGCAAACAAAAAAAGTTTCTTTTCATTTTTAATTTTCCTTTTTCTTTCCAACTCTGCCGTAGAAAAATGAACTTACATAAGCAGTTGCCAGACCAATAAAAATTGAAAGGCCTATTAAATGAACAGGCTTAAATGAACTCAGAGCCAGTGCGCCAAAAGAAATGATTGTTGTTACAAAAGAAACCATTGTCGCGAAAGGTTCCAGTGTTTTCTCATCACTTAGTTCTTTGCCAGCTTTTTTTTCGTTTTCCATCATATAAATTATATAATCAAGGCCAAGTCCGAATACCAAAATAAGCCCCGTAATAGAAAAGAATTCCAAATTGATTTTAGCAATTGCAAATGTAGCAACCACTACAAGAATGATTAAAAGTGGTACCGAAATTATTTTTAAAGACTGCTTCCAGCTATAGAAAAAGCGCAGCATGATAAACATGAGCACATAAGCTACAAGGAAGAATTTAAGAACCATGCGGGTAAGCTGATCTAGATCGGCACTTATATCCTGAGATTTGCTGATGAAAAACACATTTTCGTCTTCGCTTGCCAGCTGGCGGTAAAGAGAATAGTCGGTAACTTTTGTTGGCAGGAGGACCGTGTAATAAGTGCCCCCTACCTTCCCAAGCCACGCATTCGAAATTGCGGACTGTATAAATTCGCTCACGTTACCCGCTCCGAACGCGACAAAGTCCCCCGCCGATGCAGCAAATTCAGACCGCATTCGCGCCGCACACTCCGCCGCCTCACTTTCCTCAAAGCCAAGAGCCAGCAGCTGCATTTCGGCCAGCTCCAGAAGGCGCGAATAAGCCGCGCGCGACTTTTCCTGCGCCCGCTGCGAAGGCACAAACTGCGAGGTGCTCACATATCCCACGGGTTGTCCGCCCGCCACGCTCGCGGTGCCCGCCACGCCCGCGGCGCCTACCGCGCCAGCACTGCTGCCAGAGCCAGCCCCGGCTCCAGCGACGCCGGCACCCTCGCCAGCGTCCCCGGCACCTGTGGCCCCCGCCATCGCCGCCTCAAACTTCCGCCGCAAGTTTTCCTCATTTTCCAAAGCTTCGTCTTCAGTTCGGCCGCTCACAATATACCAGCCCCCCGGCGTGTATTGAATCACCTGAGAAGCAGTAATTTCATCCTGTAAAAGCTGCCCCTTCATATCATAAAGCGTAAGAAGGTTGTTCTTAATCTTCACATTCTTGTGAAAAATCGAAATAGAAAGCAGTGCAAAAACAAAAAGCAGAGTGATTACCGTGCGACCCACACATTTCTGTTCCATTTTTGCAATCACTTTAGAAAAAACTGCAGTAAAACGGATATTTCCCCTCTTTTCCGGCAGCCTGATGTAAGGATAAATAGCGATTGTAGTAAGGAAGGAACTTATAAGCCCCGAAAGACAGAAAAGCGACATCTGCTTTAAGATTGTAAAAGGCGCAAAAAGCAGGATTGCAAAACAGATTCCGGTAGAAATAATTGCCATTAAAAGGCCGGAAAAAATATGATTCCTGATTTCAAAACTTGATTTTAACTCTGTGTTGCCAGCCCAGTGGGTAAAAAAGTGCAGGCTGTAATCAATACAAGAACCAATAAGCGAAGTTCCAAAAACCAGAGTAATTACATGCATTTTATGAAAAACAGATATAGTCGTTAAAAAGGCAATTCCAATTGAAATTAGGATTGAAGCGACTGAAAACAAAAGCGGTTTAGGACTGCGGAAAATAAAAATAAGAAGAATGATTACCACGAGCAGCGAAACTGTTGCGATTATTGAAATTTCACGGCTGGCTGAATTAGAACTTTCGTGACTGTGGAAAGGTGTTCCAGAAAACACGAAACTTGTATTCTCATCATCCCTCCCAACTGTATCGCACACACTATAAATCTCTGTGATTGCATTATTTTTTGAAGCGAGTTTTGCACCCCTGCGGCTCAAAATCAGACGAATCATTACATACCATTTGCCTTCAAACTTAGAAGCAAGTACGCCGTCTTTTACACTCATTGCAGTACCGGCATTTTGCACCGCAGAAAGATAATGCTGCAGATTATATTCCGTCAGTAAAAAAGGATCAGAATCCAGATTATCAAGAGGAAGCATTGTAAATCCGCCGTAAGCTTTACTCAAAGCCTCCATGGCAAAATCTTCTGCCCCTGAACCAGAAGGGTCCAGTATTAAATCAGCAGTTTTTTCATCAAGCAGATTCCAGCGGTATTTATAAAGAAAATCTGTAATTTCGCTCATTGAACCAACATCATTGTAAAGCGAAACCGATTCAAAATTTTCACTGTCTTCAAGCGCCTCATAAACTTCAACAGCCACCCGGCGAGCCCTGTCAAAATCTTCATTTGCCACCAGAATAAAAGCATTCTGCGAAGTAACAGTCAGCATTTTGTCATCGGCCTTTTTTACCGAATCCATAGAAAGGCTTTTTGGAACAAGATTAAAAAGGTCTGAATCAATACCCACTTTACCGCGGAAGATAATCAGGGTAAGACAAAAGAAAAGTACAATTGCAAGATGATAAATTAGCCACAGACGTAAAAGTTTTTTTTGCGGAAGACTGTTAATTTTTTCACTCAGCGATAAAGTTCTGTTTTTCATCGGCGGAAAGTTCCTCTGGATATTTCTGATTTGTAAATTCGTATATTATTTTATTTCCCGAAGTTTCTGCCATTTCAAGTTTTCCAAGTACCGCAGCGCCATTTTCTAAAGCACCCGAAAGAACAAGTCTTTCCATTACAGAGGCAATTGTGGAATCTTTTGGTCTAAGTTCAAGTGTCCATCCACCCTTTTCTTCCCCAGAAAAAGTGCATTCGAAATTCTTTTTTAGCTGATTGCTGTTTCCCGAAAATACAGAAGTGAGCGTATCCGAAATGTTTGCAAAAATCTGATTATCTTTTCCGTCCATTACAGACTTGTTTCCGTTTGCAGCAATCTGAATCATGGAATCTTTTGTAAGAATTAAAGATGAAGGAAAAGGCTTTTCGGTTTTCCACATTATTCCAATTGTACTGATTATAAACTTACCGCTAGATTTTAACTGACGGCCATTTGCATTAATAGTTTTAATCTGAATAAAATCGCCGGTGGTATTTGGGCGGGCAGCCAGACTGGCACAAACGCTTTCCAGAGAAAGGGAACTTTGAGCCTGCAAGCCCGCAAGACAAAAGAGAGTCAGCATTACAAAAGCAAAAGTCTTTTTCATTTATTTCTCCTCTACCTGATTCCAGAAATTAAAAAAGTTATACCACTGATAAGGATACATCATACAGAATTTTTCAAGCTTTGACACAAACTCGCCGCAGCAGTTTTCTATCTGCTTTTCACGCTCCGAACGTGGACAGTTAAAATCTACATTTGATTTTTCTATATGCACATTATATTTCGGATTAAAAATAGAAAGATGTGAACGCATGCCAAACATATAATAAAGAGGCAGCTTCATAAGTGCAGTGATGAGGAAAACTCCATAGGGGAATGGAGCGGGCTTTCCCAAAAAAGGCTTCATTATAACTTTATTGCGGTTCTGGGCACTGGTCCGGTCGGCCGCAACAACAATAAGAGCCCCTTTTTCTGCCTCTTCCTGTAAATAAATCATAGAATCGGGACCAATATTATCTGCATCAACTACGTTCATAGAAAAATGAGGGTTCAACTCTTTTAGAGTCTGCGTAAACTGGGCGCTTACCGACATATTCATAATGATTACCACAGGCACTTCACGCCCGCAAAGCTGAGTGTTATATTCCTGCAGGCTGCGCATAAGCTCCATATTCCCCAGATGAGAAGTTATAAGAAAAGCACTTTCGCCACGGCGCAGTCTTTCCAGCAGCTCCTGTATATCATCATTCTGATAGCTGATTCTGCTGAACTTTACTTTCCCAAGCCAGCCTTCCATTTTTTCCAGAACACAGAGTGAAAAGTTCAAAATCTGACGGTAGGGACTTACAATAAGAGGAACTTTTCCCCCGGAAAATTCCTTCAGCTGCTTTTGATAATTAAGGGCAGCTTTTCTTGCATGAGGAGAAAAAATCAGATAAAAGAAAGCGACCGGGTAGCAGACTGCATGAACGAGAAAGGCAGGCATTGCTTTTAACATGAACAAAAGGAGTTTTAGCGGCTTGTTAGACCTTATTGCTTCCGCCTCGTCTGCCCAATGAAGATCTTTATCCCCAGCATCTTTACTCATCAGGCAGCCTTCCCTTTTTTAATTTTATGAGTGATAAGGACAGGAAACCTGAAAAACATACCAAGGCAAAGACGAGAGTATGCGCCGGCAATTCTAAGATTATCGCGAACATTGCGGAAATTTGAAATTCCATCTGCAGGATAAAAGACTTTTACAGGCTCAGAGATGATTGAAACATTTCTCCAGTAAAGGCGAACAAGAATTTCAATATCATAGCCCATTCGAGAATCTATATAAATCTTACTATTTATCAGCTTCATGTATGAATCAACCGGATAAACACGGAAACCTATCATGCCATCAACAATATCTTTTGAAAGAGTAACAAAATGAATCCAGGCATTAGCTATTTTGCGTCCGTATACGCGGTGTTTTGGAGCCGAAGCATCATATTCAGGACAACCGCAAATCACTGCGTCAGGATGTTCTTTTGATTTTTCTATAAAATAAGGAACCCGGCTGGCATCATGCTGGCCATCTGAATCTATCTGAAGGATATGAGTAAGGCCCATTTCGTATGCCTTTACAACACCGTCTTTCAGGGCAGCTCCCTTTCCACCGTTTTTCTGTCTAACAACAAGAGTTACACTAGGATAACGGGCTGCAATATCATTAATAAAAGCCTTGTTCTTTTCATCATTTCCGTCATCAACTACGATAATCGGTAAATCATACTGAAGAAGACTTTTTACTACACTTTCCAGTGTAGCACCATGATTATAAACAGGAATTACAAAACCGTATTTCATTCTTCAACCAGCACACTAAATGTTCCTGATGAATAAACTTTCCCTTCGACATTGGCATCTGCCATATTAAATGTTACAGTACCTTTTTCTTTTTTATATGTTAATTCCAGATGAATTTTTGTATCCGGGCGGATTGGAGCCGAAAACTTAATTCTTTTGATGTTAGGAACATATCTCTGTGTCCCAAAGTATTTGCGAGAAAATCTTGTAATAACTTCAAACTGAGCAACAGCAGGAAGCAATTTATACTCAGGGAAGTGTCCGTCAAAAAAATCGCTTGTAACTGGAATAACAAATTCCAAAACTACAGAATTTTCATCCTTAGAAATTACTTCTTCATTTACAATATCGTGATTATTTGCTTCTTTCATTTTTTACCTCTCATTAAACAAAGCTTCTATTTCAAGTTTATGTTTTTTACCCTGAACATCTGTTGGCAGTTTGTCCATAAAACGCCATTTTTTTGGTATAACAACATTCTCAAAAAATTTCATAAGATAATCATGGAACCAGCGGTTAATAAGGAACTTTTCTGTATCCTTAAACTGTAAACGGCCCTTTTCATTTAGAACCAGAGCAGCAGCCAGATACTGACGAACATCATTACTGAGTGCAACTACTTTTACATCTTCTACAAGGCCACTTTCCAAAAGACGATTTTCAACTTCTGTCATAGAAATGCGTTTTTCTTCAATCTTTACAATTGAATCTGAACGTCCCTTGAGCAAAAAGCGTCCGTCTTCATGAATTTCTGCTAAATCTGCAGTTGCAAAACCTTCAGGATTTTTAATATATGGAGAAATAATACGAAGGCAGCCATCATCACCAAGCCAGATTTTAGCATTGTCAAATGGAGTCCAGATAAGTCCATCTTTATTCTGCTGACGATAAGCAATTCCCGAAGTTTCTGTAGAACCGTACACTTCAAGCGGATAGAAATTAAAGAGCTTGCCGCAAGAAACAGCCAGTTCTGGAGAAACTGCCCCACCGCTAGAAAAAATCCAGATATCTTTCATATCCAGTTTTTCTTCAACTTCTACTGTGCGCTTAAGGAAGGCTGGAGTTGCAATCAAAATGTATTTTTCATCAGTCATCTTTTCGAATTCTTCAGGGAATTCAACACGATTTCTGCGGAAAGGAGTTCCCAAAGTAAATGGAAGCGAGATTCCAAACAGGAAACCATAAATATGATGCTGACTAACAGTTGTTACAAGTTTGCGGGAAGTAATTTCTTTTCCCCATTTTGAAATAATAAAGGCGTTGTCTTCTTCAAATTCCTTCATGCGCTGAGGAACTGCCTTCGGTTTTCCAGTTGAACCAGAAGTAAAAAGGAAAATACGTGTTTCTTCACCATTAATTTCTGGAGTTGTACGATAATAAGCAGACTCTGGAATTTCTGCTTTTTCTATAATATCTGGAATAAATGCATATTCCATTTCGCCCGGCTTCTGGTCTGTAAGGAAGCACATGCCCTCTTTGCGAACATCGGCCATAAAGCTTTCGGTAATATTCTGGGTAAGGTAAGCTGCCTTCTTGCACTGCAAAAGAGCAACAAAAGTACATAAAAAGTACCAGTAATCTTCACAATGAAGTATATATTCATCTGCCTTCTGCGATTCAATAAACTTTCGCATTCGGGCTGTATCAATCAGAAAATCTTTCCAGGTTTTATAAGTTTTCTTCGACCACACATCGTCGTAACAGAGTATGTAATCATCCTTTCTAGAATCAGCATTAAATTTTGTAATTGGATATGCTTTTATCATTTTTCTGTCCACCAACTTTCTGATAATAAATTCTACAACAAAAAGTGTGCCCATAAGCACGTAAGAAATGCCGCCATTATAAACTGCCCAAATTGTGCGCGCTTCTTCTGCTCCAAAGCCAAAAAGTTTATCTGCAAAGGTAGTACAAAAAGCTGCTGTGCCATTCAGCACAAAGAAAATGCACCAGACAATTGTTACATTCCGGCAATAATTGTAAACCTGTTTTTCGTAGGAAGAACCTTTTATAGACTTATCTGCCAGTGTCGCAAAACGGAAAATAATGTTCGGCGGCATAAAAAGTGTGCTTCCAAAAATAAAAAGCAGGGTTATGTTTATAACTACGGAATAGATTTTTAAGAAAAATTCTTTTCCGGTTATAAAACAAAAAAGACCGGCTGCAAGAAATAGCACAGAACTGACCAACGGTTTCCAGTCCAGAGCCCCTTTCTCTCCGGTCTTTTTCTTTCCTGTGGCACTTAAAAAGAATGCAGCGGCTAAAGCAACAATACATAAAGATAAAACTTTTGTATCTACCTTAAAAACAACCAGCAGTGTAAAAACCAAAACCGGATAAACTGCCGCAACAATATAAAAAAGTGCCTTAAGGAATTTCTTCATCATTAGAATTATGAAAAACTTATGCCATGTAAGGTACAAGTGCGTCTACAACGTCCTGTACAGTCTTTACTGTCTTGAAGATTGAAGGGTCAACATTTCCCTTATCAGCTGGCATGAATTCCTTCATTTTTACAATCAGGTCGATTGAATCAATAGAATCCAAGTCCAAATCGTCTCCAAGAAGAGCATCAGGTGTTACATCACCCTCATCCAATTCAAACTCTGAAACGAGAATATTCTTAAGCTTGTCGAAAATTTCGTCCTTAGACATTTTGTAACCTCCTTAAAAAGCTTATTTATTCTTTTCGCTGGAAATATAATCAGCCAGCGCATTAACCGAAGCAAAATGTTTTTTGTTTTCTGAACTTTCTGCAGAAAACTTAATGCCAAACTTCTTTTTAAGTGCAACACCAAGCTCAAGAGCATCTATTGAATCCAGCCCCAATCCTTCACCAAAAAGAGGATCACCATCTACAATATTTTCTGGTGTAATATCCTCCAACTGTAAAGCTGAAATAATAGTCTCCTTAATTTCTTTCTTCAGTTCGTCCATCTATATGTTCCCAATAATTGATATAAGTCTGATAATTATAATAAATCATTTAAGAAATGACAATAGCAGTACATTTTGCGGTACATTTTGCACTTGAAAAGACAAGCAAAACATTCACTACACTAGAAAACTCTACCAAATAACGCAAGATTATTCTATTTTATGATATGTCTTGAAAAAATACATTGTAAAAGATACTATGTATAAGGAGATTATTACTTAAAAAAGGAAATTAATAATGGATTCTTCTTTCTATAACATCGACAAATTTAAGACAGACAACATTCGCGCTGTTGATGCTAAATTTGAAGCTCAAAAAATTGCTTTTGCGCCACTTGCTTTTCAGGCAATAAAAACCATGCTTAATCTGGGACTTATGCAGGCAATTTCTGACGCTGGAGAAGAGGGAATTTCCAGAAAAGAACTCGCTCAGAAGGCGGGAATTACTGAATATGGTGCCGGAGTTTTGTGCGAAATGGCACTCGGCATGAATGTAATAAAACTTACAAAAGATTCTGAATCAGACCCAAAAACTGAAAAATACATTCTTGGAAAAATCGGCTGGATGCTCTTGGAAGATGACCTTACAAAAGTAAACTTCTGGTTCACAAATGATATTTGCTACGAAGGCGCCTGGGATATGGAAAAATCCATTGTAAACGGCAAGCCTGAAGGACTTAAAGTTTTTGGTGATAAGTGGACAACAGTTTACGAAGCACTTTCAACACTTCCAGAAAAAGCAAAGAAAAGCTGGTTTGAATTTGACCACTTCTACTCTGATATAGCATTCCCTGAAGCATTACCAATAGTTTTTGCAAAGAAACCAAAACACATTCTTGATATTGGCGGTAACACAGGAAAATGGTCTTTAACTTGCTGTCGTTACAATCCTGATGTAAAAATGACTATCTGCGACCTGCCGGGACAGGCTAACGTTGCAAAGAAAAATGCAGAAGAAGCCGGTTTTGCAGACCGCGTTGATTTTTCTATGGGAAACGTTCTTGAAGAATCAACAAAGCTTCCCGCAAATCCAGATGCAGTTTGGATGAGTCAGTTTCTGGACTGCTTCAGCTTACATCAGGTTACAAAGATTCTTAAAAAGGTTCACGAAGCCGCAAATGAAAATACAAATGTCTGGGTTTTGGAACCACTTTGGGATAAACAGAAATTTGAAGCAAGTTCTTACTCTCTGATGGGAACTTCACTCTACTTTACCTGCATTGCAAACGGAAACAGTAAAATGTACCGCTATCAGGAACTAGTAGATGCAATAGAAGAAGCAGGATTTAAGCTGGATTGCGCTCATCACAATCTGGGCTCAAATGCTTACTCTCTTTTGTGTTTCAAAAAAGTGTAATTTATAACAGGACAGGCAAACAGGACAAGGCATGAAAAACGTCTATTTTTCTGATATTACAGCATGGGCACCAGGTTTAGGCTCCGACGAAGAACTCTGGAAAGAATGGGCAAATGATATTATTCCAATTGCCCAGATAAAAGAGTCGCCAAAACTTGAATACACCGACCCTCTTTTCCGCAGACGCCTTTCTCAAATCACAAAAATGACTGTTCATGTTATCCATAATTTGATTGAAAACACTCATATTTCTTCAGACACAAAACTAGTTTTTATCTCGCAAAGAGGAGAAATTGAACGAGAATTTACAATTAATAAAGGTCTGATTGAAGACAACATGATTCTTCCCGCAGGCTTTTCTCTTTCAGTTTTTAACACTCCTGTTTCTTCTGCTACTCTGGCCTTCGGCTTAAAAGGCGGCTACTCCGTTATTTATCCTTCTAAAGGAAAATTCAATGACGCATTTAAGACCGCAGCCGCTCCAATTCTGGCAGGAACCGAAGGTCAGATTATTTTAGTTTACGCAGATGAACTGGTTCCAGAAGTTTATGGCAACAAACGTCCAGCAGATAATTATCCATTTGCATTTGCAGGAATAATCAGCGCAGACAAAAGAAATAAATGTGTTTCCTTTGATGACTTTTCTAACGTGCCAGAGTCACCAATGGATTTTCTAAAACTTATTTTAAGGTAGAAGGGTTATGTCAAAAGAATCTAAAAAAGAAATTGAGCAGCGATATGGACACAAAGATCTTCCAAAGATAAAAAACTATTTTACATATTTCATCTTTTGTCTGATGAAAATTATATCAATTATTTACTTTGGAGTTGGTGCTGTTGTTCTGGCACTTTTTGTTTTTCCTTTCATTCGTATATTTTCATTCAAAAAGAAAGAAGATTTTGGAGTGCTTGCCCGCGCCTACGTTTCCCACACTTTTAGAGTTTTTCTTGGCTCACTAAATCTAACTCACACTTCAATTCGCAAGGTTGAAGACAAGCAGGCCTTCCGTAACATTCACAGTAAAATAATTGTTGCAAATCATCCATCACTTCTGGACTTTGTATACATCATGTCACTCGTGCCTAATTCAACCTGCATTGTACGTGGCAGTCTTACTCACACACCGCTTCGTGGAGTTATTAAACAGGCCTATATTACAAATACAACTGAATTTGACGATGTTCTTGTAGAATGCAAAAAGCTCACCGACCAGGGCTGTAATGTAATTATTTTCCCGGAAGGAACCCGCACACCGCGCCATGGTCAGAATAACTATAAAAAAGGCGCTGCCCGCATAGCGCTTTACTGCGGATGCGATGTACAGCCGGTATTTATCGGCGGAAGTGATAAATACGGACTTGGAAAACATGACCCACTCTGGTCTTACAACCACGTAGAACGTTATATTTATGATTTCAAACTTCTCCCAACAATTTCTATTGAAGAATACAAGGGATTATCAGAGCCAATTGCCGCAAAACGCCTTACAGAAAAAATGGAAAGTGTAATCCGTGGAGCCGGTGCCGAATACGCAAAAAGTTGGACTGGCAAAACACTGAATAATTACTAGGCCGGCATACTCAGTAACTGGCTGGTGCTTGGGAGGAGGTTTTCACACCTTGCTCTGTGTCGGGCTAATACACCTTTGTCATTGTCGGGCTTGACCCGACAATCTTCCTACTCCCCGTACTGGGCCTGTATTTCCAAAATCTTATCGCGCACAGCTGCAGCCTGCTCATATTCCATGCGGTCTGCAAAATCACTCATCTGCTGCTTAAGGGCGTTAATTACCTTCTTACGTTCCTTTGCATTAAAGAGATTTGCCTTGTTCATAAGAACTTCTGTTTCCAAAGCAGCCTCTTCTTCGGCATCCTTCTTTTCGTGAACCAGAATATCTTCCACAGCCTTGGAAATAGTCTTTGGAGTAATACCATGCTCTTTATTGTAGGCTTCCTGAACCTCGCGCCTGTGCTTAGTCTCTTTAATCGCCGCCTCCATAGCAGGACTCATATGGTCAGCATACATTACGACCATGCCTTCGGCATTTCGGGCCGCGCGTCCTATAATCTGAATAAGAGAAGTTTCACTGCGCAAAAAACCAATCTTATCTGCATCAAGCAGGGCGATAAAAGAAACTTCCGGCAAATCAATACCTTCTCGCAAAAGGTTAATTCCAATCAGAACATCAATTTCTCCGCTGCGCAGACTCTTTAATATTTCAACACGCTCAAAAGTGTCAATCTCGCTGTGAATATATTTTACTTTAAGCTTAAGTTCCGTAAGGTAATCAGTTAAATCTTCCGCCATCTTCTTGGTAAGGGTCAAAATAAGGCTGCGCTCATGCTTTTCAATACGGGCCCTTACCTCTTTATAGATATCTTCCATCTGACCTTCACTCGGGCGCACTTCAATAATCGGGTCCAGAAGTCCGGTAGGACGAATCAGCTGCTCAACAACCTGTGTACTCTGCTTTACCTCTTCCGGACGCGGAGTTGCCGTTACATAAATAATCTGATTCATTTTGGCGTCGAATTCTGCTTTTTTTAAGGGGCGGTTGTCCGCGGCGGAAGGCAGTCGGAAGCCAAAGTTTATAAGGTTCATTTTACGGCTGCGGTCACCTTCGTACATAGCTCCAATCTGAGGAACAGAAACATGAGCCTCGTCTATCATGCACAGAAAATCATCAGGGAAATAGTGAAGTAAAGTTGCCGGAGGTTCCCCCGGAGCCCGTCCAGCAATAGGAGCCGAATAATTTTCAATTCCCGGGCAAGTTCCCATCTCCTTAAGCATTTCTATATCATAAGTTGTACGGGTTTTAAGACGTTCAGCCTCCAGCATTTTGCCCGCTGCCCTGAAGTTTTCCACACATTCTTCCATTTCGGCCTGAATGCGGTTAGTCGCTTCAAGTAATTTATCATGAGGAACAACAAAGTGCTTTGCAGGATAAAATACAGTTTCCGTCAATTCACCTGTAACATCGCGATTCAAAACATTAAAACGCCTGATTCTAACTACATCTTCCCAATCAAGCTCAATCCGGTAGGCTTCATCGGTTTCCATGTAAGGCGGGTAAACTTCAATAACATCACCCTTAATTCTAAAGTTTCCACGGTCCAGTACATCATCATTTCTAGAATACTGCATGGAAATTAAAGATTCGGCCAGTTTTTTTACATTCAGAGTTTGTCCAACTTCAACATGAACCCGCATGCCCTTGTAAACATCTGGCATACCCAAACCGTAAATACAGCTGACCGTTGCCACAACAATTACATCGCGCCGCTCCATCAGGCTGTAAGTGGCTGCAAGACGCAGACGGTCAATTTCGCGGTTAATGTCACAATCCTTTTCAATATAAAGGTCGCGGGCCGCAACATAAGCTTCCGGCTGATAATAATCGTAATACGAAACAAAATATTCTACAGCGTTATTTGGAAAGAAAGATTTGAATTCACGGTAAAGCTGGGCAGAAAGAGTTTTATTATGACTGATTATTAATGTAGGACGCTGAACAGCCTCAATAATTTTTGCCATTGTAAAGGTCTTTCCGGAACCAGTAACGCCCTTAAGGGTTTGAAACTTATCACCCCGCAAAAAACCTTCACTAAGCTTTTTTATTGCCTGCCCCTGATCTCCACTCGGCTCAAAAGGCGAAACTACCTCGAATTTCCGCATATCAGCCTCCTGCCACTATTGCGGCACAGTCCTTATTCTACAAGGGTAACAGTTAAAGTTACATTCTTTTTATTTCTTCGCACAATAACAGTCACCTTATCACCAGGCTTTTTACTTTCCAGTGCAGAGTAATAATCAGCCAGAGTAGAAACTGCAATGTTATCAATCTGAATAATTACATCTCCGCCAATATAAATAATATCTCTGCGCGAACCATAGTAAGCGGCTTCTGTTCCCCCCTTCATTCCGGCCGCTTCTGCCTTACCACCAGCAGTTACCTGCGAAACCAGAACGCCAGTTGCAATATCAAGTCCCGCGTAACGTGCAATTCTCTGACTATTCTGCACAAATGTTGCGTCAATTTTTCCGCGGTTTACCTTTCCGTATTTTATAAGATCTGAAACAACACGAACTGCAGTTTCAGAAGGCACTGCAAAACCAACTCCAGAAGAAGAACCAGAACTTGATTTTATCATTGTGTTAATTCCAACCATTCTTCCGTTTGTATCCAAAAGCGGGCCGCCGGAATTTCCAGGATTGATTGCCGCATCAGTCTGAATCATATTTCTGATAATACGATTGTTACTGTTCTGAATAGGACGTCCCAAACCAGAAACAATACCTGTTGTCATAGTTCTTTCCAAACCGAATGGGTTACCAATCGCAATCAAACGCTGTCCAACTTTAAGGGCACTCGAATCACCAAAAGCAATAGTTTTGAGTTCAATTCCCTCTGGCGGGGTAAATTTTATAACTGCAAGGTCGCTATCCAAATCTTTTCCTACAACCTCTGCCTCATACTGAGTTCCATCAAACAAAGAAACATATATTTTTGAAGCATTCTGAATTACATGAACATTAGTAAGAATATAACCACGTTTATCTATGATTGAACCACTTCCACTTCCGCCATCCTGAACGTATGGTTCCAAAAACCAGTCCAGAGCCACAATTTGTGTGTTGATATTCACAACAGCTTCGTTACAAAGCGAATAAACATTTATATTCTGCTGCTCTTCCTGAGTATAAGAAGATACATTAGCAACAGGAATTACAGTTGCGGCATTCTGCTGTAAAAATGAAGTGTCTGCTTCAAGCGAAGTTGATGTAAGCACTTCTTCCGAAGTTTCCGAACCACTTTCTACACTAGTAGCCAGAACTTCTTTTACTTCCCCATTCTGATTATCACTTTTATTGTTAATCTTCAAAGAAAAAATTATAACAATAAGAGCAGCAATAACCGCTCCCGCAAGTGTAGAGCGAACCATTTGTCCGCGTGAATACAATTTCATTTGCACATCTCCAAAGCCCCGATTTGATGCCTTAGTATATTACAAAATCAAAAGCTTTTAAATCACTTGTTTCAAAAATCACTTGTGCAAATTAACGCGGTAGGTCAGTCTGTAATTCCGGCGCACTTCTATAAAAAACGTCTGACTTTTATAAGAAGCAGCCTGCACCTTAAGAACATATTGGCCCGGCAACAAATCTTTTACCACCAGATTCGTTTTACCATAAAAAATCCCATTTAAGTAAATCTGAGTTTTTGGAATATTCGATTCAATCACAATGCAAGTTTCTTTTGATTCTTCTATCGCAATATAATCAAGGCTCTCTATTATAGACTCACTTTCAGCAAAACTTCCCGAATCACCGGTCTCGGCATTTTCATCACCTTCAGCCACTGCTACAGCGTTCCCAGCCTCAGCAGCATCAACACCCCCGGTATCTTCTGCATTAAGAGAAAAAACTAGACCCCAAAATAAAAGAAAAAATACAGACCTTTTCATAAATACAATTTCAATTTTACTCTACTCAGTCCGCGAAAACAATAGGTCATTTTCCATAAAACTATAATATTCCTGGCAGTCAATAATTATATGGTCCAAAAGCCTTATTCCAAGAATCTTAGAAGCCTCCAGCAAAACTTTTGTAGTGGCAATATCTTCGTCCGAAGGCTGACAATTCCCCGAAGGATGATTATGACAGAGAATCATAGCCGAAGCCGACTCTCTTATAGCCTCCATAAATATTTCCCGCGGCTGAATTACTGCCCTGGAAACACTGCCAACCGAAACCACATGAATCTGAATTATTTCATGATTCCCGTTCAGTGTAATCACAAGAAAATGTTCTTTATTGCTTATGGCATAATTTCGCACAAAGGGCAAAATATCCTTTGGAGTAATCACCCGAATCCTGTGATGCATATTCCGCCGCCGCCCAAGTTCCAGCGCCGCCGCAATTGCCAGCGCCTTACTTTCACCGACCCCTTTTATCTGCATCAAATGCGGCACCACATCCTTTCCGCCACTGGCATCCAGCACCTCCACAATCTTGTGAGCCATCTGATTCACAGGCAGATCTTTCGTTCCGCTCCCCAGAATCAGCATAATCAGTTCTTCATCAAAAGGAAAAGACACCCCATACTCCATCGTCTTTTCGCGCACATCAAGTTTAATTATTTTATTTGTATACATCCTATATATATAATTGCCGCAAAATGTAAAAAACTACGTTTTTTTTCAAAAATTCCGAAAATTATTTTATGAAGCGCATTTCTTTTTCCGTAATTATTTCTATTTCTTTATTTGCACTTATTTTTTCGGGATGTAAAAGTATTCCTCAGAAAAATAAAGAAAAAATTCCTCCTCTTTCCAGAAAACTTTTAGACCAGGGCAGACTAACAGCCCCTCAGCTTGCCGAATTCTTTCTTATGAATAATCCAGAAGAAGATTTAGAACATATAACACAATTTGCACAATATTATATTGATGAAAGCACATGTGAAGGAATAAATTCCGACGCCGCTTTTGCGCAAATGTGCCTTGAAACAGGATTTTTGCGTTTCGGAGGATTAGTACAGGCTGAATGGCACAACTACTGCGGATTAGGTGCCATGGATGCTGAACACCCGGGAGAAATTTTTGAAACGGAAGAATTGGGAGTGCGTGCCCACATACAACACCTGCAGGCTTACGCAACCACAGAAGACGTTCTATTAAATAATGAACTGATTGACCCGCGATACAACTGGGTTCACAAAACAAAGTTTGTAGAAGATATTTGGGGGCTGGCAGGCACCTGGGCCACCGACCCCCTCTACGGCTCAAAACTAAATGACATTTTAAGCCGCATGGAAGAAATGGAATAAAAAATTACTCGCCTATTGTAGTACCAATGTAATTCTTATCTTCCAGAATAGCCTGAATATTTGCAATATTCTTTCCGCCGGCACAAATAACCTTCATGCCAAGCTCGCTGGCTTTTTTAGAAGCAATAGGATCAAAAGGACAGTTCTTTCCAGGAGTCCATTCATCACCTACCATCTTGCGGAAATCAGCCCAGGAAATTGTATCCAAAGGCTTTGCATCTGGATTTTTACGAGGATCATCAGTATAAACCTTTTCAATATTTGAAAGATTTACAATAGTCTTTGCATCAAATTTTTCGCCAAGATATACAGCATCAGTATCTGTAGAAAAACCAGGTTTCCAGCCAGAAGCCACAAGCACCTGACCATCAAACTTCAAATCTTCAAGAGTTGGATTATAAACAACATCATTCTTACAGTAATCACCAAAGCAAGCCTTTAAAAGCTGAGCATTCAAACGAGTTGCCATAATACCAATCCAGTCTGCAGCATTTGCATCAAAAGAATCTCCAGTTTTTTCACAAACTTCCTTCAATCCATTCTGATAAACACGAGCAGGAGCACCACCACCTGCAACCAGAATAAGTCTGTTCTGTTTGTCTGCATCAAGCCACTTCTTACACATTGTCACAAATTCACTTAAAAAAGTGCTGTCCGGCTTATCCGGAGCAATAATTGATCCACCTACAGATAAAATTTTAGTCATTAATATACCCCCTTTACAACTGGCACAGACCAGTAGCTGCTGTATTTTACTGTACTTTCACTTGCTTCTTCCCAAATAGACTGAAAAGCAAAGCTTCTCGGTTGCTGAACAATTTTACTATCCAGACTAAATGGCTTCAACTGATTCCATCCATGAGAAAAAGTTATATGATGGGAATCCAGATTTCCAAAATAGTAACTTCTTTCGTCCTGAATTGTACCCTCATTCCATTTTTTATATTCCAAGCCATCGCCAATAGCAGGATCCACCGGCAGCCAGCCTAATTTTTCTACATAAAACTGGCACCACCAGTGAGTCTGAGTCATCATATGCTGACCAACCAGAATACCAGCCTGCGGCATTGCAGGAATTCCCGCAGCTCTAAGCAAAGCCGTATAAATAATGGCATAATCATACGAATCCCCTTTTTTATTAGAAATCAAATCCAAAGGATTCGCATCATTCTTTCTAACTTTTTCAAGGATTTTATAATTATCACACATATAGTCGTAAATCAACTTTGCCTTACGATAAGGATTTTTTTCCTTTCCAACAATTTCAGCCGCCAAAGACACCACAGCAGGGTTATCACTCGGAACCAGACTATCTGGCCTTAAAGAAAGAGAAAACATGCTTCTATCCAGAGATTTATAAGCCGAAATTTTTTCCGCTTTTACATCAGACTGCACCTCATAAACAGGCAGCACAAAAGTCTGAGAAAATACACTCTTTGCAGCCGAACTTTTATTTCTTGTAACCTGATGAATAATATCATTCTGATAATTAGTCAAAATTGGCACAGGAGTAACTTCTGTTAATTCATAAGGAAGCTGAAAAGCACTTGTAGATGGAACAGGACAACGCAAAGTAATAGAAGCAATATCCGAAACAACCACATCTGCAATATCCGCAGAATATTGCAGCAGATAAATTTTCTTGTTCAGATAACTTTTTTTACCAGCATCCTGATTAATTGTTATAGCTTTCGGGTCAGATTTTTCTTTTTTATTATCGACGATTACAACACCACTCCAAGCCCCATCAGGAACATACACTTTAATTTCTGTATTCGACCAGGAAATGTAATCATAATCAGCCTCACTCGCCGCAATCATATTTTCCGTAAGCAGCGAAATATTGGTAAGATCCCCAGGCTCAATTCTATTATTATAATTCGCCGTAAAATACACTTTAGACTGATTTTTAGCTTCCCCAAAGTTTTCACCCTGAATAACCAGAACATCACCGATTGAAACTTTTTCCGAAGACAAGAAAGAAATCACAGGTTTTGTAGAAGAAAGCAAATCTTTACCAACAACAGGAACCGGAATATCAGTTTCGTTTGCAAAAAGAGCCGGTTCAGAACGCGCTTCACGAGTTCCAACAATCACCAGACCATCCTTTACAGAATCCGGCAAAACAAAACGAATACAAGTATCAGTCCAGGAAACATAAGAACTGGCGGTAAGCTTTGTTCCGGCAATTTCTACATAACTCATATCTCTTTCTGAGCCAAAGTTATGCCCGTTTATAGAAATAAGATCGCCGGGAGAACCTACCGGAGGAAATATAGAATCAATCTCCGGAACAACTTTTGTCTTGATTGAAAAAAGAAAAAAAGCACCAACAAGGAGCGCCAAAATAAACAAACCCGTTACCCATCGCAAAAGAGGATAACGGCGAAAAGAATAACTTATTTTTCCAGATGAATTCACTCGCTCTTACCTGACACAACCGCTCTAGGAACATTGATTTCTGCAAAAACAGGAAGCTCACCCATTCCAGGAACAGTAATCCTTATAGAAATTGCATCTTCCTTAAAGTCTGGTCGCAAAACATCAATTTCGCGCAAGTTATCAGAAAGTACCTGATTATCAATAGTCTGACCGCGGGAAGAATTTACAGTTTCATGTATATTACCAGAAACTACAAGGTTTTTTCCACTGTCAAACGAAACATTATTTGCATTTGTTGGAATAGAAACAACAGGAACCGAGGCAACCGCAGGATTTGCTGTCACAGAAGTTTTATTAGCCCGCAAAGGAACAACCAGAGCAAAAGCAGCAGCCGCAGCGGCCACAAGAGGAATAAAATATGCAGGACGAGCAAACCTCTTTTCAGAAACCTTACCTACATTCTTAGCATAAGACATCTTAACCATAAGACGCTCATAGCTTTCATCCAGATAATGAGAATCAGGAGTAATTCCTTCAGCATCAGCTCTTAAAGAAGAACGCAAAGCCTTTAAAGTTTCCAATTCCTTACGACACTTTTCGCATACCTCAAGGTGAGCCTCGTATTCTTTTTTGTAAACTTCCGGCAATTCGTTGTCTAAATAAACAGAATGAATATCTTTACTCGGGCAAAAAGACATTATCTTCTCCTATTATTTTAACAAGCTGCTCCCTGGCCCTAAAGATTCTAACCTTAACATTACCTTCAGTAATTCCAAGTACACGGCCAATTTCCTTATAATTCAAATCGGCATATTCGCGCAGCATAAGAACATCCTGCAGATTCTGTGGCAGCTTCTTAAGAGCCTCCCTGGCTTTATTAATTGATTCCTGCTTTAATAAATCAGTTTCACCTGATTCCACTTTACGAGTATCACTGTACAAAGCCTTTTCATAAGCCTTCTTTTCGCGATTCTTCCTCTTGATGTAATTCAAAGAGGCGTTTTTAACTACACGAATCAGCCAATACTTCGCATCATTTAGAGAAGGAAAAACAAGGGCCTTTTCATTAGCCTTAATTAAAGAATCATGTGCCAAGTCTTCAGCAGCTTCTTCATCATTTACAACACGGTAAGCAATTTTAAACAGCATTTGCATAGACGCATCGTAAATTTTCTTAAAATCCGCTGGATTACCTGCATTTACAGATTCCAAATCCAGTTTTCCCTCATCTATTTTATTAAACACAATAACTCCAAAAAGGTTACAAATATTTTTAATTTATGAAGCGATAACATCAGTTAAGCCTGTCAAAACCACCGTTATCAAATTAATCTCTATGACCTTTTCCAGGTTGGACCATTTGGCGTATCAATAATAATAACACCGCGGGCAGACAGTTGGTTACGAATTTCATCAGCCTTTGCAAAATCTTTATTTTTCTTGGCCTCAGTTCGTGCCGCAACAAGAGCATCAATTTCCGCAGCTTCAGGGTCACCGGCATGAGCATCAGCCGCCCCAGCACCAGCTCCCGAGCCAGCCACAGCTGCCCCAGAATACAAAGCCTGCTTATCAAGCTCGTCAAATCCGCCCTTAATAACATCAAGGCTCAAAACACTGTCCATCTTCAAAACAACAGCCAAAGCCTCGCTAGCCTTCACACCGCCCTTGCCAGCCGCTTCCTTCTGCAAAGCCGCCATAGCAACCGGAGTAGCCAGGTCATTTTCAAGCCCCTCGCGGAACTTCTTCAAATTTTCACTTTCAGCAGACATTCCCTCAAAGGCAGCAGCCAGAACCGATTCAAAGTTTTCACGAGTAAGACCAAGGCCTTCTTCCGCATTAGCACGCGCAATAAGCTTTGCAACACGCGCATTCAAAGCAGCCCGTCCATTCTTAGCAGATTCCAGAGCATCCAGACTGAATACCAGCTGCTTTCTGTAGTGACCGCCCAAAAGGAAGAAACGGTAATCCAAAGGCTCAAATCCCTTATCCTTCAAAGAAAAACCCTTTTCAGCCGGCAAAGAAGTCTGCAAAGTAATAAAATGCCCGCTAGACTTACTCATCTTACCGCCTTCAAGAATCAAAAACTCATTATGAAGCCAGTATTTTACCCAAGGCCCCTTAGCCCGCTCAGCCTCATCAAAAGAACCTTCCGACTGAGCAATCTCATTAGTATGATGAACCGGCACATGGTCAATACCGCCGGTGTGAATATCAATATGCTTACCCAGATACTTCATACTCATAGCAGAACATTCAATATGCCATCCAGGATAACCGCGCCCCCAAGGCGAATCCCAAGTCATAGCCTGATCTTCAAACTTACTCTTTGTAAACCAAAGAACAAAGTCCCCAGGATTACGCTTGTTTTCATCAACAACAACAACCTTGCGCTTACCAGCCCCAGCCTTAAGCTCATCCAGGTTCAAATTTGCCAGCTTACCATAATCAGGGAAAGTCGAAATATCAAAATAAAGATTTCCGCCAGCCATATAAGTATGCCCATTAGCTTCAATCTTCTTAATCAGCTCAATCATTTCAGGAATATGCTCAGTAGCCTTACAAATAACATCCGGGTGGCGAATATTCAGAGCATCAATATCCTTCATAAAAGCATCAGTATAAAACTGTGCAACCTCCAGAACACTCTGATGTCTCTCTGCTGCCGACTTCTTCATTTTGTCTTCACCCTCGTCGCCATCGCCAGTAAGGTGACCAACATCAGTAATATTCATTACATGCTTAATATCATATCCCAAAAATTGAAGAGTCTTATCCAGAATATCCAGAAATACATAAGCACGTAGATTTCCAATATGCGCATAATTGTAAACCGTAGGACCACATCCATAAAAGCCCACGTGACCATCCACAACCGGCTTAAATTCTTCCATTTTGCGTCCCATCGTGTTATATAATTTCAGTGCCATATTTTATCTCCTGTACATCTGCGGTGGTTGAGCTTGTCGAAATCACCAATTAGGAGGGGGAAGTCTCCCCCTGCGCGCCCACTTCGTTGGTCGCTACCCTCTCTGCGGGCCTCAAGCGCCGGCCCGCAACGCCCGCTATAGTCTTTGATTATACACTTTTCCCCACTCTTAAACAACAAGCATAAAAAAAGCACTGTCCATTCTGAACAGTGCTTAATCCAGATTACTTGTACAACTGTTATTACCAGGTTAATTCTACAGTATAGTTGTCAGAGCCATCAGTAGAAGGACTAATTACAACCTTATAATTCTGTGACCTTTTATCAGTTGCGGTATAATCATCACCTTTCTGCACAATCACAAACCAGTCTTGATCAGCAAGCCAATCATGCTCTGCAATATATGCATCATATACTTCTTTTTCCATCATGTAAAAACCAAAAAGTTCTGTCGAATCTGAATAATCAGCTTCAGTAAGATGGCCCTTTAATACATCACTTTTAGTTTCTCCAGGAAGCAATGTCTGTTTTGTATCATTTACCCCATTACTTGAGTTATAAGAAACCATGTAATAAAAGGTTTTGTCTGTTTTATTTTCAATTGTTACATCAGCGCTCAATGGTACAAAAAAATAACATCCAGAAAGCATAAGCACCAAAGCAAGAAGCACTGCACTAAGGCCAAATTTTTTCATATCAATCTCCTTCATTAATCCTATTTAACCTTTTTTATTCTCTATACTCACAACCAAAATCAAATATTCTACCATCCGAATAACGTCCGTATGTTGAATTCCAAAGATAAACAACCATTCCTCCAGTATAATATCCCATTGCATACACGCCGTTATCAGAGGTTTTATGCCATTTACTAGATTTTTCAACAACAACATTCTTCTGTGTAGATTCATAATCAGGAAGACTGTTAATATAATCAGACTCCCATGTAAATCCTTCATCTACAAAGGTCTGGAATTCACTTTTATGACCTCCAAATGTAATTTGTCCATAAAATTCATTTTCCAGATAATCAAGACTTTCTTTCAAATCATCAAGGGAATCAAATACATAGCCTTCTACAGAACTCCCGCCAACAGTAGTGTATGTAAGGCTATCACCACTTAAATTAAACTTACAGCTATTTAAGAAAAGAATGCAAAGAAGTGCAAACATATTTCCTAAAACTCTTTTTTTCACAATTTTTCTCCTTCCTTTTTTAGTAATAGAAACCTCAAAAATTATACCCCCCCCCACTTCTCTTGTCAATTCGATTTTCTTCGGT
>JAGAZB010000017.1 GCA_017940255.1 Treponema sp. | reverse complement strand
ATTCCAAATCAAGATATCGAAATTAAGTTCACAGGCTTACGTCCCGGAGAAAAGCTTTACGAGGAGCTTCTGAATGATTTAGAGAACACAATGCCAACGCATCATAAAAAAATTATGATTGCAAAAGTTCGGGAAAACGATTTTCAACAGGTTAATCATCACCTTGAGAACTTAGTAACCGGTATTAAACAGCAAAATAAGCATAATGTTGTTTTAGAAATGAAAAGGATTGTGCCAGAATTTAAAAGCCAAAATTCAATCTACGAACAGATAGATAAAGAAATTTAGGCAGAGAAAGACTTAATTAATAGAGTTTAACGTTTATTATAATTACAAAAGCTTGCATATTTACCGTAAAATTGTATTTTTGCAATCTATATTTTTTCATTGAATCATAATGTCTAAAAATCAAAACCAAAATAACGCTGGACAAGCGAATAAACCTTCACAAGGTTCATCTTTTCAGGACAATCAAAAAAGCATCACTTTTATCGTCGGTGGTATTTTTGTGTTAATTATATTGTATTTTGGATATCAAAAACTTTATCTACAACCGAGAGCTGAGAAAGCAGCGAACGAAATATTTAAAGCTGAAGAATATGCTGCAATAGATTCATTACAAAATCGTGCTATTGAAGGAGACGGTTCTTTTGCAGGATTTAAAGAAATTGCAGATGAATATTCAAATACAAAATCTGCAAACATTGCAAATGCATACCTAGGTGGCTTATATTTACGTCAAGGAAAGTATAATGAAGCGATCGAAGCTTTAGAAAATTATTCGGCAACCGGAAGTCCAATTCTAGACCCATTGGTTACTGGATTGAAAGGTGACGTACATTCAGAATTGAAAGATTATAAGAAAGCAGCTGGATTTTACAAAGAAGCAGCTGATAAATCGGCTAACTCTTATACTACTCCATTATTTTTGAAAAAATTAGGTTTAGTTTACGAAGCGCAGAATGAGTTCAAGCAAGCTGAAGAAACGTATAAAAAAATAAAGACTGATTTCCCTGAAAGTCAAGAAGCAGCTATGATCGATGGTCTTATCGGTCGTGTTCAAGCGCATTTGTAGAATTGACTCAAATACATATAAAAAAAGGTTGCCCAAAAATGGACTGCCCCCAAAATATTGGACAAATTTAGTTAATTAGATTTGTAATAATGAGCTCGATATTCTGTCGGGCTCATTCCATTTAAATTTAGTTTTATCCGTTGATTATTGTAATAGGAGATATAATCTTCTATTTCGCTTTTTAACTTCTCTGTTGATTCGTATTGTTTTAGATAAAACAGTTCTGATTTTAAAATTCCGAAGAAATTTTCAATTACGGCATTATCAAGGCAATTTCCTTTTCTGGACATGCTTTGAGTGATTCCGTTTTCTTTGAGCCACTGTTGATATTTAGGCATTTGGTATTGCCAGCCCTGATCTGAATGTAAAAGCAGTTGTGATGCCCCCCTTACTTTGGGCAGTGCCTTTTTGAGCATATCCATTACCCCTTTAAAGACCGGCCTGTCAGTAATTTCATAACTTATAACTTCCTGATTAAACAGATCAATTATTGGGGAGAGATACAGCTTTTTTTCCTTGACTTTGAACTCAGTAATATCCGTGGCCCATTTTTGCAAAGGCCCCTCAGCCTGGAATTTCCTGTTGAGGATATTGGGGGCGATCTTGCCCAGTTCACCCCGGTATGACCTGTATTTCTTTATCCTGATCAGACTCTTCAAACCCATTTCCCTCATTAATCTAAGAATGGTCTTATGATTGATATCCACTCCATCCCGTTTGAGCTGCAGGGTAATGCGGCGATAGCCAAAGCGGCCCTTATGTACATGGTAAACTTTGTTGATTTGCGCTTTCACCTGTTCGTATTTATCTGCTTGTCCCTCCTTCTTGGAATGATAATAGAAAGTACTTCTTGCCATTTTAACGCAACTCAGCAGGATATCAAGATCAAATTGATGCCTTAGCTCCATTATGGCTTTCGCTTGTTTTCGGCTTGAGCTAAGGCGCTGAGCTTTTTTAGCAGGGCATTTTCTGCACGTAAATACTCATTCTCCTGCAAAAGTTCCTCTTCACGCGTGAGCGCTTTATTCGTTTTTCTAACTTTTCGCTTGATCTGCGGATTTGCTTTCTTTGTCATCAAGGGTCTCCCTTTTGGCCGTGCCTCCAATCCTTCTGGACCAAACTTGTCCAGCCTTTTCTGCCATTCAATGATATGGGCATCCGAGGAAAGGTCAAAGCGTACACGGGCTTCTTTCAAAGATAAACTTTCTTCTCGAATTGCAGTAAGGACAGAAAGCTTAAAAGAAGCACTAAAGTGTCTTTTCCCTTTCCTGGGAAGTAGCCCCGATTCCCCCTGATACTTATATATTCTGTACCAGGTCTCAAACAAAGAATACGTAATCCCGAATTCTTCTCCCAAAGACTTTGCAGAACGATAATGCTCATCCATTTGTCTAACACAGCTCAACTTAAATTCAAAACTGTGCTTGTTTTTCTTATTCATAAAAATGCCCCCAGAAAGTGTCTAACTTTTTGGGGGCACTGCATAAAGACAGCCTCTTCTTTTGTTATATACTCAGATTAGCCCAATTTTCTACGTAACATGGCAAGGGAACGGATATGATTTATCTTGTCGCGGTATGCCGTATTCATAAATCCTTCTGCTAATTTTATTTCGGCATACGGCATATCAAAGCTGTTGTATGGGTTT
>JAGAZB010000016.1 GCA_017940255.1 Treponema sp. | reverse complement strand
TCTTCTTTGTAGGAATAGTCGTGTTGCGGTTGATAAGGCGTGTGAACACTCCACCCATTGTCTCGATACCCAAAGAAAGAGGTGTTACGTCAAGAAGAAGAACGTCCTTTACGTCTCCTGCAAGAACGCCACCCTGGATTGCAGCACCGATAGCAACTGCTTCGTCCGGGTTAACGGAACGGCTACCCTCTTTACCGAAGATGCTCTTTACGATTTCCTGAACCTTTGGCATGCGGCTTGAACCACCAACGAGAAGAACTTCGTCAATCTTGTCGGCTGTAATTTCTGCATCCTTCATGGCCTTAAGACAAGGCTCACGTGTAGCTTCAAAAAGGTCGTCGGTCATCTGCTCAAACTGTGCGCGTGTAAGGGACTTCTGCAAGTGCTTTGGTCCTGTTGCATCAGCCGTGATGAAGGGAAGGTTGATGTCTGCGCTTGCCTGGTTTGAAAGAGAAATCTTTGCATTCTCTGCTGCCTCGCGGAGACGCTGCATAGCCATTGCATCTCCAGAAAGGTCAATGCCAGAATCTGCCTTGAACTGGTCAATGAGCCAGTTAACGATGCGGCGGTCCCAGTCATCACCACCAAGGTGTGTGTTTCCGTTTGTAGACTTTACTTCAAATACGCCGTCACCCAATTCAAGGATGGAAATATCGAACGTACCACCACCAAGGTCGTATACGGCGATTGTCTTTTCTGACTTCTGGTCCTTGTTAAAGCCGAATGCCAAAGAAGCGGCAGTTGGTTCGTTGATGATTCTCTTTACGTCAAGGCCCGCAATCTTACCGGCATCCTTTGTTGCCTGGCGCTGGGCATCGTTAAAGTAGGCAGGAACTGTAATAACAGCCTCTGTAACAGTCTCGCCAAGATAGTCTTCAGCTGTCTTCTTCATCTTCTGCAGGATGAATGCAGAAATTTCCTGGGGGCTGTATTCCTTTGCGGAACCGTTTTCCTGAACTTCTACGCGGACGTCTGCACCGTGGTCCTTGATTGTATAGGGAAGCTTTGTTGCCTCGCCTTCAAGCTCCCCAAAGCGGTGTCCAATAAGACGCTTTACGGAATATACCGTGTTCTTTGGATTTGTTACCATCTGGTTCTTTGCGGGAAGACCAACGATGCGGTCTCCCTTGGCGGTAAAGCCTACGATAGAAGGAGTTGTTCTTCCACCCTCTGAATTCTGAATTACTACAGGCTCACCGTTTTCCATTACGGCAACACAAGAGTTTGTTGTTCCCAAGTCAATACCAATAATCTTTCCCATATCAAAAACCTCCGTTTGTTTTCAACAATACATGCAAGTCAGCGGTCAAAGACTGCACACAGCCACTTCCGCCAACAATTCATTCTATTTGTTTTCCGCTCCAGACTCACTTTCCGAAGCTTTATTTTCTTCCTTTGCGGAATCAACTTCTTCTTTTACAGAACCGTCCGGCATGCTTACCATAACCTTTGCATGGCGGATTACCCTGTCCTTAAGCTTGTAGCCCTTAAGATACACAGCCTTGAGCACCGGGGAAGCAACCTGGTCGTCCGACTTGCCAATAGCCTCGTGAATGTCCGGGTCAAAGGCATCGCCTACAGCACCATAGGAAACAAGGTTGTACTTGTTCTCCAGCATGCTGACCATTGCCTTGTTTATCATTGTAACACCGTCTGCTATGGTCTTTGGGTCCGTTGCAGAGGAAGCGGCCTCAACCGTGCGGTCAAAGTTGTCCAGGCTTTCAAGCAAATCTTTTAAAAGACTGGTGTTTGCATAGTCGTAAGCGTCCTGTTTTTCCTGAATGGTACGCTTGCGGTAGTTGTCAAAGTCTGCCGCCTTGCGAAGAAGCTGGTCCTTAAGGTCAGCATTGGCCTTTGTAAGCTCTTCAACCTGATCCTGCAAAGACTTAATTTTGTCTGAATCAGTTGCATTTTCTGCCGTTTTTTCAGACTTTTCGCCTTCTTCCGGGGAAGAATTTGCAGCAGATGCATCTTTTTCGGAGGATTCCTTGGAAGATTTTTCTGCTTCCTTGGACTGAACAGCCTCTTTTTCTTCAGTGTTATTCTCTTTGTTTTCCTTGCTCATTACACTGTCCTTTCCGTTTTCCATTATTATTTGAAAAAATACTAAATTTCACAAAGAAACGTCAAGAAATTTATAGATTTTTTTAGAAAATAAAGGCATTTTTCTCATTTTTTTGAATTTAATTCATTTTTCTCTTCTGGAGCCGCTTTCTTCTATTAATTGCCCTTTGCGGGGATGCCTATTTCAACGGGCTTTCCGGGGTTCCGCGCAAATGTAAAACAAGCAGCGCCAAGGAGGGCGCGTCATTTGTTAAGGCAAAAAGCAAGTGAGTTTTCGCAGAAAACTCATGGTTAAAAATTGCACGGATGCAATTTTTAACCAACAGCCCCTACAATCCCGGCTAGGCTTATTGCCTCAAAAAAATCCCTCCATGACTCTTTATAGATTGGCAAGGACCCAATTATTTCTGCCTCAAAAAACTCTTTTTAATTCAAAATATTCAAGGACATCTTCTGTTCCCGAACAAAGAAGTACTGTATAGAAAACAATACCTTCACCTTTTCCAGTAAACAAATAAACGCATCCCAAAACGAAAAACAAAGCAAACAAGCAGATTTGCAGTTCCAGTAAATGGCCAATATAGTTTTGTATGGCTTTTATCATTTTTTCCCGTGGATAATTTTTCACAAGGCAATAATGTACAATATATAAAATGGACTTTATTGCATACAAAAACAAGCAAGCTTTCCAGATAACACGATCTCCCCAAATCAAATCTCTGCAAGACAAAATTGCTATCCATACAAGTGGAAAAACCAGAAATTTTAACCAATGCTTTTTAAGAAACATAAATCGCTTATAGAATTCTTCCGTATCGTTTTCCTCTATCTTATTTTCCATATCTTGCTTTTTTACTCCTCTTTACACAATATATACATTAAAAAAATAATTAAATTCTCAGTGCAAATTTTCATTCGTTTTTATTCTATAAAATATTATATTTGACTTTGTTTCATGTCGTATACCATCTGACGATTGTGTAAAATATTCATATAATTCTTCCTCATTTTCTAAAAAATCTTTTAGACTCTTTACTTGAATGTTTTTTACCCCAGATATCTTTGACAAAACAATTCCTCTGTCCGAAAATTCTTTCCACAAGTATTTTCTTACCGTTACATATTCTATTCCATTAATTTTCCTAATTCTGGTTAACGATTTATAAAAAGCTAAATCATCAGGAACGCATTCCAATATATACTCATGACCATTTGAAGTCATAAGTTCAACAGAAAACAAATCAGGCGTAAAAGGAAAGGGTGGCACAGCTTTGTATACATTTACTTTACTTACATTACCTAAAGCCAACAATGAAGCTTCTATCTTTTCTACAAGAGGTTTATAATACGAATTATTAAGTCATTCCTCTTTTTCTTCAGAAAAAACAAAGGAGCATAATAAAAGCATAACACATATAATAAAATATTTTTTCTTTGATAAAAACATCACTTCTCCTTCTTTACATCTTCCAAAATTTTGCAGACACCTGACCTTTCAATAAAATATCGTTTTTCCTTTGATGAAATATGGTGCACCAAAAAAATACACGGCTTTTAAAATTCAATTTATATACAACTTTTTTATATACTTACGAAAGCTTCTTGCCCAATTAGTACAATAAATAAATTGAAGCTGCTCTAAATTAGTCTGCTCATTTACAAGCCGATACTTTTCAAGGTCAAACTGGCAATAACTTCTTCTGATATAATACTCATGCATTTTATCACTTATTAAAACATCCAGCATTCTATCAACAATTTCTAATTGTGTTGAATATTTCGTTAATTCACCAGACAAAAATGACTTCATTTTCAATAAAATCATAATTGAATCTGTATTTGGAAGTTCGAGTCTATTTGGTATAATTTCTTCTTCAACAGATTTTACTTCAGAGAAAGTAAACAAAAAACCGTGCCGGACAATCTTACTATCCTCTGTCGGATGAAAAATCAAAGTTCTTTTATTATTAGAATCACCTGAACAACTTTCTACTGCTGTTTCCAATTTGTAATTCCCAGAAACAAGATAATATTCGTTTCCCCTTTTTACAAATTCACCATTGCGAGTATAAAACACCTCTCCAGTATTATTTTTCACTTTAAAGAAGCCCATATTTGATTGAATATAAAAGTCTGTATCACTAGCAGTTACTATATATCCATCTGGCCCGGTATAATTTGTAAAATCAATTTTTCCTGTTTCCAAATTTATTCCTTTATATCCGTATGAACAAGAATTCTCCAAGTCTTCTACCAAGGAATTATAAAAATCATTTGAATTCGCATATACACAAGCTGCAAAAAAATAAAATAGGATAAAAACAATTATCCCTGCTCTTTTTCTATAATAATTCATTTGTTTACCTCACTTTATTGTATACTATCTTACTGTACTAAATCTACACGTTTTCACCATATTTATTGAAATCCCAATCTATTCTTCTGAATAGGGAACTCTCGTTTTCATATATAAAATTTTAAAAATTTCTATACACAAAACATACAATACGGATACAATCATATTTATATAATAATGCGGAAAATTATTTTTCACCGTATATCCAAGCGAATATCCAAACGAAAAAACATAGAAGAAGCAAATCAGAGTTAGTTCTATTTCTACTATTATCTTTTTCTTCTTCTTTACAAGGCAAGAAAGTATACAATAATTTTCAAATATTACAAAAACTATCACCAATACAAAGGCTAGCCTAAAGTTGGAATTTTTAAAAATGAACACAGTCAAGCATATTAAATAAATAGAGCGTACAATAGTAAAAAAGGCTATCATAATCATGACAGTTTGCGATTTTATAAATTTATTCATTTGAACCACCCTTTTTATAATTAGTCAATTGCTCAATTGTCCACATTCTGCATCCTTTTTATTATTTCAAAATCCACCCACCGAGATATTTTCGTTCATCTACCAGGGGATATATATTTAATAATACATTTTCTCCCTCTTTTAATGTAACATATTTATATTCAGATTCCCACTGTTTATTAGTATCAAGATAATTATTTTGTTTTTCCATTGGAGTAATGCATTTTAATCTATACTCGCCCGGATCAACAGCTAAAGTAATTCTTTCACCACCGCATAAAGAAATATCACTTCGATTATATTTTTCTTTATCATCTAACATCTCAAAATCTGACACAATACAATGTGAACAAAGTGTGTAATTATTGTTTTCTCTTTTTTCAATAACAATAAGCGACTCTATAACATTCATGTACCCATTATTTTCATTTCGATTTATTACAATTTTACAAGTATTATATGTTTTGGCAAACAACACCATATTTATACTGATAAATGCACAAATCAAATACAGAACTTTTTTCATAACTTTACTCTCCATTCTAAAACTCAAATACCTCGTTTCTCAATTTTTCCAGGCTTCCCCATCAAATGCTATAAACCACGCTTGTCGTCTTTCTTTCGTTCCTCAGAAAGTATAAACAATATAAATTTATCTCGCAGTTCATTAAGTATATCACAAGCTAACACTTGTTTGACATCAGAGCTATATATCCAAAAAGAATTTTGTATTATATACTCTTTTTTTTGATTTTCATTATAAAGAATCAGTCTATATGTACCTTCAGGAATCGTAGCTTTCACAATTTCTTCATCCAAAGCAGGCCTCGCGCTCTCCAGTTTCTTCATTATTGTTATTATAGGTTTACCAGTATAACAAAGTATCTGATCATTTTTGTGATTCAAAATTATTTCCATTTTTGTTTCACTTGCACAACAAGCAAGATGAGAAAAAACTAAAAAAATTATTAATATATAATTCTTTTTATTCATGTACCGGCTCCTTTTGTATAGCTTTCAACATTTCGAGTTCTTCTTGTTTACGTTCATAAAAATAGAAAAAATTTATTTCTACAAATACAAGAATATATAAAATAAACCATATCAAAAGAATAAAATTGCCACGAAGTATTGTTTTTAATATAGAGCCACTTTCTATAGCAAGTAAAAAAATAAATTGAAAAAAAACTGTTGCATTCCCAATAATCAAATCGAATTTTGAAAATTTTCTTATCACTACTAAATTACTAACAAAAAATAAGATAAAAATTAACGGAGAGATTTCAATGCATATATTATCATCTGGCTGAGAACCAGGAAGATCATTTACATATTCGTCCAGAACGGAATCAACAAGTCCTTTTGTTCTAGAAAAAGCTCTTCCGCATATTATTAAAAATAATATTGATAGAATAAGCATTATTCTCATAGCAATTCTAATTTTATGACCTTGCAAAATTTTCTTTAAACTATTCTTATTCATCACAATTACCTATTAGATAAAAACTGTACTTTCATTCATCAGAAACCTTAAACCAATCATCCTCTTTAATAAGATTTACAGTTTTTGATTTTATATAAATTTTCACCCCTTTCCAATCAGGTTTTAAACAATCATTTTCGATATATTGCCCTGGCTCAAAACATACTTCGCAAAAAGTAAATTCAATCACATCAAACATATAAAAATCAGACCATCTGAGAGGCTTTTGATTTTTATCATACATTGAACTCAGATATAGAACTTCACCCAAATGACATCTAAAAACAAGCTCATCACCACTTGAAATTTTTTGAACCCGATTTCCTCTCAAAGCAGAATAATCGCCTCGAAATATGGTATTCCCGCGTGGATAAAAAACAATCTTCAATGTATTATTTTCTATACTACACACTCCATTAGATTCACACAAAGCCAGAGGAACATACATATCACCATCTAATTGATATTCAGCCTCAACATATAGATTCATAGTCATACTGTCTAAATCAATTTTTTTTATTATAAACGCATTCTCAGAAAAGACTGCAAGCGAAATCATTAAATAAAACATTAACAAACAAAACTTTTTCATTTTCCTATCCATCAATTCCAAAGGCAAAACCTTTTTCTTCTCCACAGTTGTTTTACAGGCTTGTCCACCCAACCTCTATCTTATAGCATAAACAGAATCATAAAAATGTGTCTAGTGAGATTTAGGTAACACAAAAATTTCATCAATTTTTCTTGACTTGCATTCATGTATATCTAAAGAAGCAAGCTTGTGTTCTTCAACTTGCTTTTTAGTTCCCATTTTTTACTTTCTGTTCTTACAAATAGAATCTATAGCATTTTTGACAAGATTTTTCAACTTTTTTTACGCATTTATGTCCAATTCCAAACTTTTACCTTCTATATATTATATGGAGGTAAAAACAAATGAGATTCATAAACAGAAAGTACAAAGATTCAGTCTTCACAGACTTGTTCGGCAGTGACCGCGACGGAAAGAAGAACTTCCTTGACCTTTACAATGCCCTCTCCGGCAGCGACTACAAGCTGGAGGACGTGACCATGGAGCGCAAGGTAATAGAGCAGTCACTCTACAAGACCTACAACAACGACGTAAGCTGGATAATTGACGGCAAACTGATC
>JAGAZB010000015.1 GCA_017940255.1 Treponema sp. | reverse complement strand
TTGATATGTACCCCTTTTACTGGACAAAAGTAAAAGGGGTATTTTTATGCGCTATTCATTTGAATACAAAAAGAAATGTGTTGAATTGTATCGACAAGGAATCTGGGTTGAGACTCCAGATGGTTTTACAGATCCAAGAAATTTTCACAGTATGATTCGGAAATGGAATCGAATTGCTGAAAATTGCGGTATAGAAAAACTAAAGCATGAAAAAAATAAAAAATGGAGCCAACAAGAAAAAAACGAACTTATACTTCAAATCCTTAGAGGTAATTCTATTTTAGAAGTTGCTTCAAGAGCAGGAATTAATGCAAGCATGCTTAATAAATGGTTTAATTTATATCAAAAATATGGTTATGATGGATTTAAATATATACCAATAGGACGACCAAGGAAAACTCCAATCATGAAAAAATCCTTAAAAAACAATACTCAACTCACAGAAGAAGAACGTGAAGAAATAAGTCGATTAAAAGCGGAGATTGAACGACTAAAAGCGGAGAATGAAGTAATAAAAAAATCCATGGCCTTGAGACACGCAGAATGGGACCTGCAACTCAAGGCGAAAAAGCAGAAGTCCTCAAAGAACTCCGGAAAAAAGGATACAAATTAAGTTATCTTCTTGAAGCTGCAAAAATGTCCAAATCAACTTATTACTTTGAAATAAGTAAAAAAGATGTGATTGCAGAAAAAAATCATACTTTAACACTTGAAATAAAGGAAATTTTTGCTGAAAACAAGCAAAGATATGGAGTTCGTCGTGTTTATAGGGAATTAATTAACCGTGGAAGAGTTGTAAATCATAAACGTGTACAAAGAATTATGCATACTATGAATTTAATGGGAAAAAGAGCAAAAGAAAAGTATCATTCTTACAAAGGAAAAGTTGGTAAAGTAGCTGAGAATATAATTAACAGAGATTTTAATACAACTGCACCTTTTCAAAAATGGACAACTGATATATCCCAATTTAGTTTTTCTTGGGGTAAATGCTATCTTTCTCCAATTCTTGATATGTATTCAAATGAAATTATCGCTTATGATTTATCATTAAGTCCAAATATAAATCAGATAAAAAGAATGTTAAATAAAGCTTTTGATAAATTTTCAAAAGTCGATGGGCTTATTTTTCATTCTGATCAGGGATGGCAGTACCAACATAGAGTCTTCAGGACAGCCTTGTCTGATCATGGAATTATTCAATCCATGTCCCGGAAAGGCAACTGCTATGATAACTGCATTATGGAAACATTTTTTGGAAGATTAAAAAATGAGTTGTATTATGGACATGAAAAAGATTTTAAATCTTTTTATGAATTTTCAGATGCCATTGATGAATATATAGATTATTATAACAACAAGAGAATTCAGGTTAAAACAAAATGGATGCCTCCTGTAAAATTCAGGGAAGCATCCATTCCTTCTTCCTAGTTCATAATATGTGTCCAGAATTATGGGTACATATCACTTTTGGGGTACACTTCATTCATTGCGGATTATTTTTTATACTTTTTTTACACTAATTACAAATTTTACACTAATTACAAACAGTATTAAGCATTCTTTCCATGACACTGCTTATATTTTTTACCGCTTCCGCATGGACAAGGATCGTTTCTTCCTACTTTTGGAAGTGTTCTCATTACAGTTACATTCTGTCCCTGTCTGCCTGTTTTCATAGCACTGTTTGCAGCCTGTGATTTTGCATCTCGTGCATTGAAAGCTCTCTGCGGGGTAATTGCAGACTGAGCTTCTTTATGCTCTGCATTCATATTCTGAATTGTTTTAGGAGCCTGTCTCTGCATTCCTGCCGGCTGAATCTGAACTTTAACCTTAAATATCCTGCTTGTAACTGAATCGCGGATGTTGTCAAGCATGGCATCAAACTGGTTGAAACCATCAATCTTATATTCCGTAAGAGGATTTTTGCTTCCGTAAGAGCGGAGATGAACGGCTTCTCTGAGGGAATCAAGGTATTCAAGCTGGTCAAGCCACTGTTTATCGATACGCTGTACATACTGGTATCTGATGAACATATTGAGGTTTGCCTTGCCTACAAGAAGTTCCTTTTGTGTTATATCATTCTGCAGGGCGGCAATGACGGTTTCTTCATCGGTTGGAACAGTTTCGAATTCAAGGCCGAATGTATTCTTAAGGTTTTCTGCAAGTGCGTTTTCTGCAGAACCGTCTTTAGAACCTCTGCGCTCGGATTCATAAATTTCAAATATTTCTGAAACTTTATCACGGGCGTTATTCATTACACGGGTGCTTAAATCTTCATCGAGAAGAATTTCATCCCTCTGTTCGTAGATGAATGAACGCTGCTTGTTAAGTACGTCATCATAGTCGAGGAGGTTTTTACGGATTTCAAAGTTACGTTCTTCAACTTTATGCTGTGCGCGGGCAATTGATTTGTTGAGCCAGGGGTGATTGATAGGCTCATCATCCTTCATGCCGATACCGGCCATGATTTTTTTCATGCGTTCTCCGCCGAAAAGCCTCATGAGGTCATCATCCATGGAAATATAGAACTTACTTCTTCCCGGATCTCCCTGACGTCCTGAACGTCCTCTGAGCTGGTTGTCAATACGTCTTGATTCATGTCTTTCAGAACCGATGACATAAAGACCGCCGAGGTTTTTAACTTCCTCATAATCTTTCAGCCACTGTTCCTTTTCTATTGCCAGTGCTGCCTCGTACTGTTCCTGAGTTGCTTCTGTACCGGCTCTCTTGCGTGCCCTCATTTCAGGTGAGCCGCCAAGCTTAATGTCTGTACCGCGTCCGGCCATGTTTGTAGCTACTGTAACGGAACCTTTTGCTCCGGCTTCTGCGATGATAAGGGCTTCCCTTGCGTGGTTCTTTGCATTGAGGACTTCATGCCTGATGCCTTTTCGGGTAAGGAGGGCAGAAAGATGCTCTGATTTTTCTACGGATATCGTACCTACAAGAACCGGCTGTCCTTTTTTATGAGCTTCCTCGATTTCCTTTACGATGGCATTCCATTTTGCATCTTCATTGAGGTAAACTTCATCATTTTCATCAATGCGTGCTACAGGCTTGTTTGTCGGTATAGCAACAACATCGAGATCATAGATTCTGCTGAATTCCACGGCTTCTGTCTGGGCTGTACCGGTCATTCCGGAAAGCTTGTCGTACATGCGGAAGAAGTTCTGGAAGGTTATGGTAGCAAGGGTTCTGTTGCGCTGTGCAATCTTAAGGTGTTCTTTTGCTTCGATTGCCTGGTGGAGACCGTCACCGTAACGTCTTCCTTCAAGAATGCGTCCGGTAAATTCGTCTACAATCTGAACCTGACCGTCACGGACTACATAGTCAACATCTTCATGATAGAGAACATGAGCACGCAGGGCCTGGGTAAAATAGTGTACGTATTCAAAGTTTTCTTCATCAAAAACACTTGTTCCTTCTGCGATAAGTCCATGTTTGTGAAGGATGTCGTTGATCTTGTTCATTCCTTTGTCAGTGAAAGAAATGCGCTTTGATTTTTCATCAATTTTGTAGTCCCCTTTAAGGGCAGCCCTTTCTTCAGGAAGCATCTGGACTTCATCCGGATAATCCTTGGTCTTAGGGTCCTTTTCCATTTCCTCAAACTGATCAACGTATTTATCAACTTCGTGATACTTGTATGTATCATCTTCACCCTGACCAGAAATGATGAGAGGAGTTCTTGCTTCATCTATGAGTATGGAGTCGATTTCGTCAACGATACAGAAGTTGAATCCCCTCTGAACTTTACGGCTTGCATCAACCTGCATGTTG
>JAGAZB010000014.1 GCA_017940255.1 Treponema sp. | reverse complement strand
CCTGTGTTGTCTAAGAACTTTTTATTGTTTGTCGCAACTCAGTGTTGCGACGGTGATAGAGAATATATACTCTATCAGAAAAAGTGTCAACACCTAAAATGCTTTTTTTTAAAAATTTTTCACTTTTTTTTTATTTTTTTTTCTTACTTCATTTCTTCCTTTACTTCAAAGAAATTTCTGTAATGTGCCTTGCGGTACTGGTTTGGAGTAAGCCCTGTATATGCCTTAAATTTACTTATAAAGTGACTGTGCGAAGAAAAGGCAAAGTAGTTTCCAATCATCGCTGGTGTATAATCAGAATTCATAAGCATATTACATGATGCTTCTATCTTGAGTTTTGTAATATATGTATAAACAGTAATTCCAGTTTCTTTCTTAAAAAGCTCACACAAATAGGATTTACTGACATCAAGATATTTTGCCAGTACATCCAGCTGAATTTTTTCATTGAGGTGGTTGTATATATAATCAGTTGCCTGAATAACAATTTTTGAAAAACCGGCCTTCTTTCTTATTTTCTGCATTCTTTCTGTAAAATCATATATAACTTCCCTGTGAATTGCAGAAACTTCATCAAAAGAATTGCAGGCATCAAGTTCCTGAATATAAATATCACTCAGAGTATAGGCAGATTCACTAGGCATTCCTCCCTCTATACAGAAACGTGTAATAAGAGCGATTGTAACAATCAGATGATATTTTGCGTTTCGAAGCGGGTTGCTTGAAAGTTTACCCATCCCCTCTGCATTAAGAGGATTCATGTGTCTTTTAATATTTTCAAAATCACCATTTTTTACTGCATCATAAAAAGACATTTCATTATCAAATGGGGAATGAAAATTTGCATCTTCCTGCTGTAGGAAAAGTTTATGCGAAAGAATTTTTTCTTTAGAGTCCATATCAAAAAATATAGCAGAATATCTTGAAAAAAATCCAGAAGTTTTAAATAATTCTCCAAATATTTTGATATTATTTATAATATTTTAATATTATTCTGAGGGATAGAGAAGTATTATTTCTTCAATATTATGGTGGAAATATAAACTCCACCAGAAAAGTGAGGACTAAAATGAAAAAATCAACTGTATTGGCACTTTCAGCTGCAGCTCTTACAGTGCTTGCCGCTGGATGCAAAAAATCAGAAGGTTCAAAAAATGCAAAAGCTAACGTTCCTGCTGGTTATGAATCAGTAAAAATTGAAACAGGTAAAGACGGAAAAACTCTTGACCTTGGTGGAATTGATGTAATTCTGGCAGACTGGTGGTCTGGTCCAGATGCAGAAGCTGGAGAACCGACATCTGCACAGAATGCTGCTGAAAGAGAATGGCACAACTGGACAGAATCTACATACAACTTCAACATTACACAGAAAGAGCTTGGAGCTGGTTGGGATAATCATCCACAGGAAGTTGCTAACTTCTGTATGACTGGTGGTGAAGAAAACTATGTTTTCACTATTGATGCCCGCTCTGGAATTACAGGTCTTAAATCAGATCTTTTCTATGATTTGTCTAAGATTGAAGGTGTAGACTGGTCTAAAAAGAAGTGGGATCAGGGTGTACGCAACATGCTTACAAAGGGTGATTCTTTCTATGCAATGAGATATATCAAACCAGAGCCACGCGGTGGTGTTTTCTTCAACAAGAGACTTTTGGAAGAAGCTGGTATTGATCCAGAAGAACCATACAACCTTCAGAAGGCTGGAAAATGGACATGGGAAACATTCGAACAGCTTCTTGCTAAATGTACACGTGATACAGACAACGATGGTATTCCAGATACATACGGTATGGCTAACTCTTCTACAGAATTTGTTCCACTTGCTGCAATGTCTAACGGTGTTCCAATGATTGGAAAAAATGCAGAAGGAAAATTTGTAAATAATGTTGGAAACGACGCTGTTCTTGAAGCTCTTGCATGGTGTGCTCACCTTTCACAGAACTATGAAATGCCACAGCCAGAAGGTTCTAACTGGGACTGGATTTACCCTGCATTTATCAACGGACAGGTTGCTTTCCAGGCTGATCAGGAATACAACGCTCAGTTGAACGGACGCTACCAGGCTCTTAAAGATGACTGGGGATTCGTTTGCTTCCCTCTTGGACCAAAGGGTGATGGAAAATACCGCACACTCCACAACGACAACATGTATGTAATTCCTTCTTGCTACGATGCAGAACGCGCTAACAAGATTGCAAAAGCATTTGACTTGTGGACTGACCCAACTCCAGGTTATGACGATGAGGATTCTTGGAAGGAAGGATTCTACGCTTGCTTCCGCGACCCACGCGCTGTTGATGAAACACTTCAGCTTATGCTTGATAATCCTAACCCACGTTTTGATACTTTGATTCCTGGAATTAACTACATGGGTGATGTAATTTGGGTAACATATCCTGGTTACGTAACACCTCAGCAGGCTTACGAAGAAACAAAGAATGCATGGCAGGCACTCCTTGACGACGCTAATAACTGGTAATGTGTTAGCCAACACAGTTGGCTTGGCCGCTGGCGGCCGGTGTTGTATAGCAAACCGTTAAAAAAAACGCGCAAGCGTTTTTTAGGTTTACCATATTTACCACACTTACCGCCTAACTAAAGAGGGCTTCCAATTCGGTTTTTTCTTGAATTGGAAGCCCTTTTTTGTTATTCTAAGATTGACTTTAACTAGAGGTGTTTTATATGAAAGTAGCAGCAGTTTTTTTTGCAGATGGATTTGAAGATGTTGAAGCCCTTACTCCGGTTGATTACCTTAGACGCGCAGGCCTTCAGGTTATTACAGTTGGAGTAAAAGGAAAACCCTATAATGATTCAATGATTGTAACAAGTTCTCATGATGTAAGAATTATTACAGATACAAATCTTGAAACTTATCTTAGACAGTATGGTGAGCAGACACCAGACTGCGTTTTGTGTCCGGGAGGTTCAAGAGGAGCTGAAAATCTTTCTGAATGTGAAGAACTTCTTGCTCATCTGGAAAAAGCATGGAACAACAACAAGATTGTAGCTGCTATTTGTGCCAGCCCTGCTGTAGTTTTGGGAAAAACAATTATTCCTCACGGAAAAAAGTGGACCTGCTACCCTGGAATGGACACAGAATCTAATCCTGAATATGTGGGAATGTATGTAAACAAGCCTTTTGTTACAGATGGCAATCTTGTTACTGCACGAGGCGCCGGCGCAAGTGAAGAATTTGCAATGGAACTTGTGCGCTTACTTACAGATGAAGCAAGCGCACAAAAGATTAAGACTGGAACTCTGCAGAGATAGTAGAAATCTGAGAAGACAATTCCTTAATTTCATCTTGAAGAGCCAGGAGGATTGCAAGATCTTCCTGGTTTTCTGTATTAACAGAAGCCCCTTCTAAAAGCATCTGAGAAAGTTTTAATCCAAGTTCTTCGTATTTACAATCACGTTTAGTTTCTAACTGGTGAATTGTAATTTTTTTCATACCTTTATCACTCAAATCCTGAGCTTTTTCACCAGCTTTATTAAGGGCTTTTTTAGAAGCACTTGCACTTTTGTTGAATAATTCTTTTATTTTAAGACCAAATTCGTTTGTATCCATTTTTTTTCCTCTTGATTATTTTCTTTTAATTGCAAGAAGTGTTAAGTCATCAGACTGTTCATCTTCCTGCATCTGATCATAATCTACATAATGTCCGCCGGTAGAATCATCAGATTTCTTTGCGGCATAAACATCATATTTATTAAAATACTTAAAGAGACATTCGTCAATCTTTTTGTCAACTTTTATATAATCGGTGGCCTGTACAGAAGGAGACTTGTAAAGACGGAAAACTTTTTCTATTGAAGCAAGTGCCAGAATGGAATCTTCTACACTTCCCTGCCCCTTTGAAAAATCAAAAATAAGTTCTTCGTTCAAATCCGGGTTAGAATCTTTATTAAGCACGTAAGCCTGTCTGTTGTAGACGGCTTCGATAATTGCCTTTACTCGCTCCGGACCGAACTCTTCTTTTGAATCCTCTTCTTTTACTTCAATTTCTTCTTCATGAGTTTTTGGGTTAGTTTTACGAACCTGTACTTCTTCCTGAATTACAGAATAATCAGGATTACGACGGCGGCGGGTAGATTCTTCAATACCGTCAGTGTAGAGATAGAGTACATCACCATGCTGTAAAACGGTCTTTTCAATTTTGAAACCGCCCTTCATATCTACAAGATCAGAAGTAAAGACGCCGGCTGTTGGGGCTGAAGAAAGCGTTATCTGCTTCATAGCCCGATTTTGTGCATCATAAATATGTACGATATTATCACCTGCATTGCACATGTATAAATCACCATTTTCTACATTCAAAAGACAGACAATGAGGGTTGCAAACTTGCCCTTTAAGCCAAGCGCTTCAATAAAATCATTGATTTGAGAAACAAGGTCATTAAAGCGAACTCCGTTTTTGCGGTAGTTCCAGCTCTGGAAATAACGGCGGAAAATTGTAGCAACTACGGTCATGATAATTGCGGCAGGGATTCCGTGACCGGAAGCATCACACTTAATAATTACGAACCAGTCTTTATCAAGGCGTTTGTAGTCAAAATAGTCGCCGGAAACTCCAGATTCACCTTCGTAGTATCCGAAACATTCAAGTTCCTGGTCATTGTATTGGGCAAAAGAAGATTTATCGCGGCCGTTTGCTTCAAGAGAAAGCGGGAGGAAAGCCATCTGTACGGCTTTACCGTCCATTACGAGGGCTTCTTCTTCGGCATTCTGAACAAGCTCGCGGGTCATGTTATTTACGGCAATTCCCAGGCGGCCGATTTCATCTTTTGAAGTGATTTGAACGTTTCGGCCTTTAAGATTTGCTTTATTTTTTGTGCGGCCGACAAGGTTAACATGGGCTTCAAGTTTTTTAATCGGTCTGATTATGAGGCTTGCAAAAATATAAGAGCCAACAATTCCTATAAGAGCAGCCACAGTTGCCATAATCACACTTAAAACAATAATGTTTTTTATTTCTTTTTTAAGGGCATCAACAACACTCTGGGTAGAAAGCTCAAGCAAAACAAGGGCATGAACATAATTATTTGTATTTCCCTTGCGGTAAATAACCGGCCGGTAGAAAATAAAGTCTGTATGGTCGATAGAAAAATTAAATTCAGGGTAAGAGGCAGCTGCAGATTTTGAAAAATCGGAAAGTTCCTTATCAAGCATATTGCGTAAATCAACAATAACTCCAGAAATGCGGTCCGCTTCTTCCTGGTCCTGAGCAAGAGGAGAAGCATAAAGTACATTTGCCTGGGCCGAAAGGCTTTCTATCTGATCAGAAAGATTCTGCTCTTTTTCAGCAATTTCCTTATCTAATGCCTTAAGCTCCTCTGTAATTTTACAGATTACTTCGTCATTTACAGAGCTTTCGCCGTAAATTAAGGAATAAGAGTCTGATTTTAATAAAATATCCGGGTCGTTTGTTGCCCAAATGTAATTAAGATTTTCGGAAGAGGAAGAATTCTGAGGCTGCCCTATAATCGTGATGTATTTTACTTCGCTCATGGCATCTTTCTGCCCCGGAAGTGCAGTTAATTCCAGAAGATTATTTGAAGGGAAAAAGTTTTTTACTCCCGAACAAAGGCTTTCGAGCAATACGTCAACCCGGTTCTGCAGGCCTTCGGCCATAGTCTGCGACTGAATGCGGATAACGTTCCGCCCGTTTTGAACGGTTACGGCAAGCACCAGGGAAACCGCAAGAAGATAAGTATAGCGGATAAGTTTACGTTTTAAGCTGGGTTGTTTTTCAGCCTTTCTCTTTTTTACAGATGACATAAGCACTCCTGCACTGATGAGAGATAGAATTAAGAATATCACGATAAGAACCGCAAACAGTATGATGAGAAGAGTCAAAACAAGGTTAGCGGAGAGAATGTAAGTATAGCGACGGAAGTTTGAAGTAAGGCCGCTTTCATAGCGGTAAGGGGCTTCTATTTTTACAGTTCCGTTCTGAGTAATACTCAAAATACTGTCTGAAAAATACAGGCCACGGTCTGTATGCAGCAAACCGATTTTATAAGAGCCCGCTTCCAGCTCAGGTGGAACAGAAACTGAAGCAATTGTTTTATCATTCAGAACCTTAAAAGTATTTTCGTCGGCCAAAAGTTCACTATCGTAAGGTTCAAGTCCGTCCTGGTCAATAATAATTTTGCTGATTGTACCGTCATAAGTAAAACCAGCTCCGCTTAATTGCAGGAAAAGTTCGCCTGTTTCAGATTTATTCTGGTCCAGGGCAGAAATGTAAGTTTCCGGCTGAAATTTATTCAAAATTACGATAGTAGAAGCCTGCCGACTCACGTTTCCCACAGCATCTATGGCCCAAACAGTAAAGGCATAGGCTCCGTTATCCATTCCAAAATATTTTTTTGAACGCAGGCCTGCTGTTTTTTGGGACTGATTAAAGCTTCGGCCTTTTGCAGCAGATTTTGCGTATTTATTTTCAAGATTCTTTTTTATTGAAGCAACCTGAGAAGGGCTTAACTTCATTGGATGATTTTTAGAAACGGCTATACTTTTTGGAATTTCGCCCAGATAATCCAGACGGTAAGCATAAGAGGCGGCATCTTCTGAAGGAGATTTCTGCCAGTTCAGGCTAAAAGTATTTGATGAAACAAAACCATAACGGTCTAAATCTGAAGGCTTAACAGAAGGAGGCAGAGGTGGTGTTAAATCAAGATGATAAGAAATACTCCTTGCTTCAGACCAGTTTCCCGCGTAATCAACAACTCTACAGCTAAGGTAGTAGTCTCCATCATCCTGAGCCTTAAGATTTAACACATTATCCCGCGCAAAATTTTGAATCATATAATCAGGATTTTGCGGAGAATCTTTATTCCAGTTATAAGAAAAGCCCGCAATATTAGAAGAATCTTCCGGAAGATTTACGCGTATGCGTACATTCTGGCTTCTGGACGCCCTGCCCTTTTTGTAAGAGAGAGGTGTGAAGTCCGGAGGCAAAACAGAAGTATCGGGCAAAAGAATTACAATTGAGTTTTTATTCAGGGGATGTGAAGCAGAAGTCTGCTGCCAGACAAAAGATAGGCTTTGGTCTTCAAACTTCATTGGAAAAGAAAATGTATTCAGATATTTATCTTCCGCAAGAGCGCTTTCTTCCCAAAGGCCGCCGGTCATTTTTGCAAGATAAACGGAATCTTTTCCACGGCGGGAATCAAACCATTCAAGATAAAGATTATCTTTATAATCAAACAAAACAGCCCGGTTGGAATTTCCCTTGTTTGCAACAACTTGTGAGCTTGATTTTTTTACCGTGCAACTTTCATTATCTATTTCTGCACACCAGATTTCCGAAGAAGAAGATGATGCAGAAGAACGCTCCCAGGCAATAAAAAGGGAGTTATCAAAAAATTTAAGGTAAGGCCTCTGATTCTGATAATTATAAAAGCCCAGTCTGTCGCGCGCAGGCAGTGAAGTTTCATCTGTGAGTAAAGCAGCCGGGCTCCAGTTTCCGTTCTGCAGACGGCGAGTTATATAAAGCTGATAAGAATAACGGTTATTTTGCGATGAAGTATACTGGGATTGAAAAACAAGAAGGTCGCCATTTGGGCCGGCGGCAAGAAATGGAGAAAAAGAATTACGCATTCCGGATGCGGGGCCAAATGTAGAGAATTGAGACCAGTTTACACCATCTTTGGACTCTGCTGTATAAATTGCAAAGGATTCATTTTCGCCAACGGAGGTGAAAATCTGAAAAGTTCCGGCTGATGTGCAAAAAATGCGGGGTGCAAGCATGGAAAGGGAGGTTTTAATCTGCGATTGAGTAAAACTTTCGCCCTGATCTTTTGAAGTATAAACGGAAATTGTACGGTCGCTGGAAGCTACAGCCACAGCGATTGTGCCGTTAGGGAGGACAGCAGCAGAGTATAAATCGGGAACGGCGTCGCCCGAAAATGGAAGGGGTCCTGCAAAACGGATATTGTCGCTGTAATCCCGGGCGCTTGAATAGTGACGCGCAGAAAGATACAAAACTTTTTCTTCTGTGTTAATTTCCTCCCAGAAGACCAGCGCGCCTTTTTGGAGCTGGAGGACTGAAGGGAAGCGGGAATCTGTTTTGGTGATAGGAGATGGTTTTTCCCAGTAAAAGTCGGCGGCGGTAAGTGGCAGCAATAAAAATAACAGACTGATGAGAAAAACTACTAACTTTCTGAATCCACAAAACATCTTCTTATTCATATTCATACGATTTTCACGCTGAAAAATCAACTGCGCGCCTCAATTTTTACAAGCAGATCTTTTATTTTCTGCAGATTTCCATTTTGAGGCTTCTTTAGTATTTGATTTACTAAAGCTCTTGCGCCAACAACATTATTATTCTGTAAACGCTGAACTGCCAGCTGATAAAGTCTTTCTTCATCTGTTGAAAGAACAGGAACTGTATTACCACCAATTTTTGTTGTAATAGAATCTTTTAAGTTCATTGCAGTTTTATCATTCGGGAGCATTGTAAGTGCTTCATCAACCAGAGCCAGTGCTTTTTTTAGAGAATTATTATTATTTCCCTCATTTTTATACAGAGCCTGAGCCTGACTAATAAGTTTCTTTGCGTTATTTTCACCAGACTTTGTAACAGGTCTCTGTCTTATTCCTATATCAATTTCAACCTGATAAATTAATTCTTTTAAGCCTTTATAACCTGGTTCCAGCTCATAATAATCAAGAAGATTTGCATACCCTTCCTGTCTTGTATCAGCTTTCTGGCATAAAAGCTTTGACGCTTCTATTTTTTGGGCAAATTCTTCCTGGAATTTCTGAGGATCGAGCTCACGGTTTATTTTTAAGGTAAGTAAAGCGGCTTCCTGATTCAGAGGATAAACATACTGAACCTTACGTATATTGGAAAGGGCATTTTTAAAGGATTCTTCGGCTTCTTTTTTAGCCCCCTTCTTCAAAAGCGCAACTCCATCATCATAATACTGGTTAGAAATATTTAAAAGCTGCGACATTTCCGGGTACTGAGGCGCAGAAGGAAGAATTACACGTCCGCTGTTCATAGAAAGCGCAGTTTCTACAAATGCAAGCAGACTTTTTATTTCTTCATCTTCCGTAATATTTGTAATAGCCCAGCAGTTCTTTGCTTCACTCAGATATTTTTCTGCATCATCAAAACGGCCGTTAAAATAAGCATCTTTTGCAAGGTTTTTAAGTTCTCGCACATCGCGGACAACAACTTCGTTTTCTGCCTTGTTAATACGTTCCCCAAGCGCCAGAAGTTTTCCGTCAATATTCGAGCTGAAGTTTTCATCATCCTGATTATTTAAAGATTCATTATATTTTGAAAGTGCTTCCTGCAGTTTTCTACGGGCAGTATCAAAATCATCTTTTTTCAGGGCATTTTCTGCTTCCGAAAAACGAACATCAGCCTCATTTTTTGCAAGCTGAGCCGCAGTTATTCTGGCAGAAGCAGTTTTATGAGATGATTGAATACTTTCCAGCAGTTTTACAAGTTCTTCACGTTTTTGTGAAAAATAAGAAAGTGAATTATCAACTATATCTTCAATTTTTTTATCAGTCTTCCACTGGATATTCGAGTTAAAGTTTTCCCTCATATCTTTTGAATAATCATCAATACTAAAAATACTTTTGTTTACATAATCTTTTGCATAAGAAGCTAGTGCAAGCGTAACATTTGGGTAAGAATATTTTATTCCCAGTTCAAGCTCATCACTTTTAGCATAAAATTTTACTGCATTTTCCGCATTCTTATTTATCTGAGCTAACTCATCAGCAGAAAGTCTGGAATCAAGTCCATCCTCATAGGCCTTTAAAGCTGTGTGATAAGTATTTGCCCTCACAACAAAAGAATCTGAACGCTGACTAAAAGCCGCGCCAATTTCATACCAGACAGAACTTAATATTTTTCCAGATTCTTCAAAGGCGCTGGCAAGATAATCGCTATAAATGAGGTCCAGGGAATCCCAGTAATGATAATTTTTTTCCCGATATTCACTTCCCCACTCTACATTTTCAAGTTCCTGTTCATCTTTTATACCAAGAATTCCAGAAATATTAGAAATTGAAGCAAAAAGACTCATGATTGATTCATCATCAACATCTTCTTCGCGGTTTTTAATAACTTTTATAGATTCATCCAGTTCTTTCGTAAGGTTTCCAATGTCAGAATTCAATTTTGCAAGTCTTTCTGTTGCAGAAGCAAGCTTATCAAGATAGACGGTCTGCACATAAGTTGAATAAAACTTATTTTCAAGCAGATTTTTGCCGTTTTCGGCAGTTAAATCATACAGACCAATTACCTTTCCTTCCAGTTCCGCATACCTGTGAATTGCAAGCGAATAATTTTCATTTATTCCCTCTTCAAAAAGCATATATTTCTGATTCAGCATTGCAAAAACGGCATTGTTCATTTCAGAAATATAAGCATCCCAGCGCCGGTCCATCACCCCAAGAATTCCAGAATCCTCAAGAGAAGAAAGTCCTGTAATAAATCTATACAAAAAAGGCAGGTAAGAAGCATCTGAAACATCGCCGTCCAGCTTCTGTACAAAAGCAAATTTTTCGTTTAACTGCAAAGCAGACTGAAAAACCGCTTTTCGCAGAGCATAATACGAAGTAAGCTGATTTTTTACATCAGCATATCTCACAAGGGCTTCATCATAACTATCCTGATTTACCGCTTTTACAAACTGGGCAACAGAATCATTTATCTTTGGAAGCAGATTTTTGTCCTGATAAGCTTTAAGAGTGCGGTCCAGAGATGCCATAATTTCTTCTACACCGGCAATTAAATCAGGATTTTCTTCCCACTGCTCATAAAAATCATCGCGATAGAGCCAGAAACCTTCTTTTAATTTATCTATTGCAGCCGAATAAGAACCATTTTTTGCCAGTTCAACCGCTGCAGTTTGAATTTCCATAAATAAAGCACGGAAATAGTTAAATTCGGCAGATTTTTTAAGATCTGCAATAAACTGCAGGTTTTCGTCACTCGGATTTTTTTCAAAAGATTCAAGGCGCCGCGTTAATTCATAAATTTCTTTATCATTTCCCGGGTCTGTCTTAATAAGCTGAATCAATTTTTCTGCAAGTTCTGCATAACTGATTCTGGCATTCATAATTCGTTTTATTCTCTGCTGGGCCGCATCAAAGTTATCCGGATGAGCAGCCATGTAAATATTCAGTTTTCTTAGTGCCTCATCATATTCTGTTCGCCTTATAAGCCGGTCAATTTCAAAAAGACTTACAGCATGTCCAGAATCATCAGTCCCCGCACTCGCACGCACCTTCTCCGCCGCAGTTGTTTTTTCGGCTTCAACAGAAGCTTCCTGCGCAAAAATGGAGACCTGTTCCAGAGAGAAAATTAAAATCAGCAGAAAAAAAACTTTTCTTTTCATTAGAAATATGTAGAATATTATAGTTGATTTTCGGAAAAATAACTCTATATACTTATTAAAAATGAATCTGAAGACTAGATTTTTTATATCAGCAATTTTCCTCATTCTTCTCTGCCCAAAGGCGGCCACCCTTTCTTTATTTGATGGAAACGACCCGCTCACAGAATTGCTTTACCCTCTTACAGATTCAAATGAAGGAGAAACAAGTTTCCGCTCCCTGATGATTCCCTTTGGCGGAAGAACGGAAAGTCTTGGAAATGCCTACACCGGTTTATGTGATGATATAAATTACCTGCGTTATAATCCGGCCGCTGGTGCATTGCAAAAAGAAGGTCAGATTGCACTCTTTCATAACTCATGGATTGCAGATTCCAAATTAGACACAATTGCTTACACTACCCGTTTTTCAAAAATTCCTAGTCTAAGCTTTGGAACTTACCTTTCCTGTTTTTATCTGCCTTTTACCGAATACAATATGTTTGGAGACAGAGCATCGGCCGGCTATTATTCAGAAACCACGGGAGCCCTGAATGTTTCCTATAATTTTTTTGAAGGATATGATTTTAAAGGGCTGGCACTTGGCATGAATCTTAAAGCTGCATGGCGCAGTGTTCCAAATTATGCTGATGATGACACAGGAAGTCTTATTTCAGATTCCGGCTTAAGCCAGAGTGCCGCTGCTTTAATGGCCGATTTTGGGCTGATGATGCAGTTCAACTTTTTTAAGTTTTATTCTTCCCGTGACCCGAATGTTCGCTTTGGTCTTGCAATTCAGAATCTGGGAGCCGCTTTTACAGGCTTTTCACAGACTATCACACAGGATTCACCTCTTCCAACACTTGCAAGCGCAGGTTTTTCCGTAACCTTTATTAAGCCTTTTACCCTTAGTCTTGATTATTCTCAGCCGCTTAATTTACAGAATATGAATGAATTCCTGCTGCCCTACATAAGCACTGGAATTTCGGTTCGTTTTACTTCATTTTTACAATTTCTGGCAGGTGCCGGTATAAAAGGCGGAAATCCACACATAAACGCAGGCTTTGAATTCGAAGTTGCAAAAATCAGATTGAATTTTAACTACACCCTTGATTTTACAACCTCTTTTGCCCCATTCAACAAGTTCAGTCTTTCGGCAAAAATTCTGATGGGAGACAAGGGCCGCAGTATTACTTCCCGCAAAGTTGATGAATACTACACAGAAGGCTTAATGTTTTATGCCGACGGAGAATGGGAAAAAGCCATTGAAAGTTGGGAAAAGGCTGTTAAATTAAATAAGCATTTCAGTCCGGCAATTTTGGGCATTAAAGCCGCAAAGTACAGAATTGAAATGCTCGAAATGATTAAGAACAGTCTTCGTCTTGATCAGGAATAAGCTTAAGATTCTATCTTAGCGTTTCTTAGAAAAGATTCTGTAATTCATCCATGGGAAAATAGAATCCTGCATTTCCAGGGTTGTAAGCCACTCTGTACTAACAGTATTCGATCCCAAAGAATCAAAAACAGCTGTAAATGCATTTATAGAATCTCTAAAACGTCTTTCTGCAAGTTCCGGACAATAAGAATTATCAATGGCTTTTGCCAGATTAAGGCTCTGAGAAAGCATAAGTTCCTTTGCGCCCAGATTCAAAAGACGGGTTTTCAAACCAGTATCATTGGGGAATCTGTCTGCAAGGTCTATCATACGCTCGCAGGCCTTCCTTACATGCCTCATCATCCAGCAATTTTTACTTGAAAGCAGATTTTCGCCGTATCCGTCTCCAATTCCTGCAGAATAATATGGCACAAACTTTGTAAGTGAATACTGTTTTTCCAAAAGCTGATTACCAGAAGCAAGAATAAGACCTTTTTCACAGGCATTACGAATTACATATTCAAGCCACTCTATTGATTCATTCCAGTTTCTGAATAATTCATCAGATTCAAAAGCACAAACATAAGAAACATAGTCATTTTCAGGAAGAAGTTTTGCAGCTTCATCTAAAAGGCCGCTTTTTTCTTCCACAAATGCGGCAGCATCAGTATGAGCCTGCTCTAAAGCTTCTTTTCTGTTGTAAAAAGCATTTTTAGAACCATCAAAACAGCGGTTCCAGTATTTAAATCCTGTTGCATAACGTGCAGAACCAATTTCAATTACAGGTTCCAGCTGAACAGGAGAAAGTTCATAACCAATATCGCGGTTTTCATTTCGATAAAGACACTTTCTTGAATATCCCTTTTCGCCGCTAATCTGCTGGGGCAGTCTTGAATCTCTTGCAAGAATAACCAGAGAATTTTCTGTTCTAGCCGGATAGAAAATTCCTGTTGAAGGACAGTTTTCAGAAAAAAGAAGGCTTCGGGCATCAAGAATTGTGTATGAATAACCGTATGCTTTTATCAGTTTTTCAACGCCAGACATGTAGCCAAAAGAAGGAAGCCAGAAACCATCAGGAACAGTTCCAAAGAACTGCTTGTAAGCATGCAAACCACTTTCTATCTGTGCAGAAATAATTTCTTTTAAATCTGCATAATGAGGCATAAAGAGGTCTGTACCACAAGTTCCCAAAAGCTCCAGATAACCTTTCTTCAAACCCTCCGAAAAAGCAGCAATAAGGTCTTTATTGTATCGCTCTACATATTCTTTCTTCAAAAGCTCATATTTTGCAATTGTGTCACGTACAATTTCTTTTACTTCTTCGGCTTCTGCGCGGGCAAGTTCCTTCTGACCCAAAACAATTCTTTTTTCCAGATATTCAACATACATATTCTGCATTGAAGTATCTGCAAAGAGATTACACAAAAGCGGCGGAAGAACAAGTCCAAAGCGGAAAGCAAGACCATCTGCTTCAAGCTTATCAATCATGCGAAGCAGAGGAATATAAACATCAGAAATTGAATCAAAAAATATATTCAGCAGAATTTCATTACTTTTTTCAAAATCACCGTAATGTCTTATATAATCTTGTGAACATTTAATAATAATTGATAGTTTTTTTTCCATTTTTTAATACCTGCATCAAGAGAATGAATGTCTATGCTTTCTATACTGCTCTGCAAGTGTTGTTTCCATACCAGAAAGCTTAAGCACAGGATCTATAGAATCATAAGAACCTGGCTGCATTTCGTTTACAAGATCTGAACCATGAGGAATGGTTACAACCGGAGAAAATGCCAGAACTTTTCCGGCACCAGCACCAGAATAAATAAGTTCTACCTTCAAAAATTTCTTTTCTGCAGAAATAAGAACGTACTGTTCCTGATTACTTGTAGAAGCTTGAATTTCAAAAGCCTCTTCAGGAATCATCTCTTTAGGATTTTTTAGAAAACAAATGCGCAGTTTTAATTCACCTTCATCATCTTTTAGAGATGCCGCATCATTTTCATTTATATTCCAGAAAACAAAAAGCCAGGCAGGATTTCTGAAAACACAGGAAACCTGAGTTTCGTTATAATTACCAGGTAGAGCTGAGCCCCCCTCTCCATTTTCCGAAGAAATAATCATTTCTTCATTCTGTCCACTCTCTTCCAGAGCTAGTTCCATAAGTTCCGCAATTAAAAAGCGGCGGTCCAAATCTTCTGGAACATCAACACCGTACTCATCTGCAAGAGCAACCAAATCATTAAATGACAAGGTTTCCAGATAAGAGCGTGTTATATTATTCTCATTCATAATTACAACATAATCTAAAAAAAAGCATTAAGTGTCAAGGCAAAATGATAATAAAATTTATTCAAAAAAAATCATTTTTTACTAAAGTCAAAATACCCGTCTCCGATAATAAAATTAGTTGGTGATTATCTTCGGGTGGGAAGACATCCAGACGCCTGAACAGTTAACAACCGATTACATATTGTTTGCTTTGCAAACACCTCCATTTATTAAAAAGTTGGGAAGTGTGTGAGACTTTCCAACTTTTTTTTATTTAAAATTAAAAAGTGACTTTTCTATCTTTATGTTGTAACATGATAATATAGGTAGAAACTAAAGATTTTTACGAAAAATACCGATATAAGAATCAGGGAGACTTCTGATTTATTATGGAAACGCTTGCAGTTGAATCATTAAAACCGGATATTTCATTTACCGGCGATGCATTCATAGACAGTACATTCTTGCTGCTGCCTAAATCTGCTATTTTAACTGAACAAACACTGGCTACCTTAAAAAAATGGAATTTTGAAAACATTCAGTGTGAAGGTCACCTTAGTTTAAGTCTTGATGGTGCGGATTTCCCAGAAAATGACCAGAGAGAAGAAGCCTCTAACGAATATAAAGAAAAATTCACAGAAACAGTAAAAAAGATTATTGCAGACTCAAAAACTGCCAGCGCCTCAAATAATGAACAGAGCCGTCTTGAACTTGTTACAAATGTCTACAAAGAATATCTCAGATATATTGATACAATGTATACGCATTATGTAACTCACAAAGAAATTGACCAGAAAGAGCTTGCAGAAAGCGTAAAAGATTTGTGTGTATTTATAAAAGACCACAGACGCTATGTACTCAGAGTAAATTCAACTATCCGGGATGAGTCTTATGTTTTCCTTGTAACTCATGCAATGCGTTCAACCGTACTTGCAATTGCAATTGGAATGCAGCTGCACATGCCTCTTTCAAAGCTGATAGAACTTGGAGAAACCTGTATTCTTCACGAAATTGGTATGGTCAGATTACCACCTCAGCTTTATCTAACAGACAGAAAACTCACACCTTTTGAAAAGGCAAAACTTTCAAAACATACAGTTCTGGGCTATCAGATTGTAAAAGATTTAAACTTTCCGCTTGGTGTTCAGCTTGGTGTTCTTGAACATCACGAAAATGAAAACGGAACCGGCTATCCTAGAAAACTTCCAAGTGAAAAAATTTCTTCAAATGCTAAAATTATTTCTGTTGTCTGCACTTACGAAGCAATTTCAAGTCCACGCAAATATAGAGATGAACGCTCCTCATTTGATGCGCTTCTGGAGCTGATTCAAAACAAAGAACATAAATATGATGATATTGTACTGAAGGCTCTTTTATACACAGTTTCACTCTACCCTATTGGAACTTATGTATATCTTTCAAACAGAAAAGTTGCAGAAGTGATTGATACAAATCAGGATAACCCAAAATGCCCTGTAGTACAAATGCTCACAGAAACAGAAAAAGATGGTTCTCCAAAAATTGTTCAGACCAGCAGCGAAATTTCTGTTCTTAGAATTCTTTCAAAAGATGAAAAACGCGATATTCTGAAAATGCTCATGAAAAATGCAGCAACTGAAGCAATGGCTGTTACAGATTCCGCCCCAGCCGGCCTTGAACCAGTTTCTGCAGATACAGGTTTGGAAGAAGTCAGTACAGAAGAATTCACAAATCCTTCCCAGCCATCTCAGCCACCAGTTCAGGAAACTGAAGAAAAACCTAAGCAGGAAACAGATATTTCTGAAAAAGAAGAAAAACCAGCAAGCAGCGATAACGAAATAGAAGACATAGACATCAGCTTCTTCGGGTAATGTGTAAGGGCGCCCGGCCTTCTGCAGGCTTTTTGCTTCTCCCCTTTAATTAAAAAACATCCTGATTTTTTCTACATCTTTATGGAACTGTTCATCTACAACAGGAGGATGTTCGTTAAAATATAAAATCTGATCCATTTCCTGCTGATTTTGCACGCCCCAGATAGGAATTACATTTTCATATTGATGAAGAAAACCAAATGCAAGAGGAATATTCTCTACAAGCCCACCGCCAAGAGGCTGCATGGCAATAAAACCAATATCGTGCTCTTCACAAAGTTTTACCAGTTCCACAGATTCGTCAGAAGCAACCATACTAAAAGGAAACTGCAGAGTTTCGTATAAATCAGATTCTACTGCTTTTTTTGCAGTATCATAATTAGTTGTAACAATACCAAAGTGCTTTATTTTGCCGGCTTTTTTTAATTCACACAAAGTTGCATAAAGATTATCAGCACCATCCGGCTGAGGGAGGAATAAATCTACTTCAAGCTGGTACAAATCAACACTATCACAGTGAAGAGTCATAAGGCTTTCTTCAAGATCAGCCTTAAGTTCTGCTGCAGTTTTTGCAGAACTTGCAGTAGAAAGGAATACATTTCGTCTTATATCATATAATGCATCGCCAAGGAGTTTTTCACTCTCTGGGGTTCTGCGTGATGTATCAAAAAAATTGATTCCATTATCATAGGCCTTACGAACAATAAGGGCAGCATTTTCTTCGCCACCGGCATCCGTAAGCCTCATGGCACCAAAAGCCACGCGTGAAATCAACAAATCTGTTTTACCAAGTCTAACATACTCCATAAGTTTTCCTACACAAAAAAATGTCCTGCGGGTCCCAGCGACGGAAAAAAAAGTAAGGCATTCCCCCGCCCTTCGCTGGAAGCCAGGCTTCGCCGGCTTCTACGCTGGCGGGTCCCCCTTACTTTCTTTTTCCTGCGTCCCACAGGACATTTTTTTACTTATCTTATATTCAATTAATCCTTATAAACAGGCTTATAATTCTTAATAGCCTTCTGGATGAAGAATACAAGGTCATCCAAAGAAACGCGTTCCTGCTCCATGCTGTCGCGGTAGCGAACTGTTACAGTGTTGTAAAGCTCGTTTGGAGTGCCGTCTTCTTTCTTTTCCTGAATTGTATCGTAGTCTACAGTTACACAGAAAGGAGTTCCAACTTCATCCTGACGGCGATAGCGCTTACCTACAGTTCCGCTTACATCGTAATCAGTTACAAAGTCTTCCTTCAAAAGATGCTGAATCTCTTTAGCCTTCTCTGCAAGACCATCTTTCTTCATAAGTGGAAGAACAGCAACAGTAATAGGTGCAAGACGTGGGTCTAAGTGAAGAACTGTTCTGTAGTCTTCTGGCTGACCTTCAGCTGCAACATTCTGCTCTTCGTATGCTTCACAAAGGAACATAAGGAAGTTGCGGTTCAAACCAGCAGAAGTTTCAATTACATAAGGAATGTACTTCTTGTTTCCATCTTCCTGGTCAATATAAGACATATCCTTCTTTGAGTAGGTCTGGTGCTGTGAAAGGTCAAAGTCTGTACGGCTGTGAATACCTTCAATTTCTTCAAATCCGATTGGGAAGTTGTAAGTAATATCGTAAGCGTCCTTAGCGTAGTGAGCAAGCTTATCGTGGTGATGCCACTTGAGCTGCTTTTCTGGAATACCGTATTTGAGGTAGAAAGCCCAGCGGTCTTTTCTCCAGCGGTCAAAAGTTTCATCTTCTGTACCAGGCTTACAGAAATATTCCATTTCCATCTGTTCAAATTCGCAGGTACGGAAAATAAAGTTCTTAAAGATGATTTCGTTACGGAAAGATTTACCAACCTGAGCAACACCAAAAGGTACCTTCATACGGTTAGACTGAACAATGTTCTTAAAGTCTGTAAAGATACCCTGACAGGTTTCAGGACGGAGATAAATCAAATGGCTGTCGTCTGCGATTGGTCCCTGATATGTTTTGAACATAAGGTTGAATTCGCGAACGGCTGTGTATTTGCGGTTTTTACTTCCACAAGTTGGACAGTTGATGTTTGCATCGATGAAAGCTTTCATTTCATCATGTGTCATTGTATCAACAGGTTTTCCAGGATTAATTTCAGGATTTGCTGCTACAAAGTCTTCGATAAGCTTATCTGCGCGGTGACGAGCATTACATTCAATACAGTCAACCATTGGGTCAGAGAAGTGGTCAACGTGACCGGAAGCCTTCCATGTTGTATGATGCTGGAAGATAGCAGAATCAAGACCAACTACATCATCGTGCAGCTGAGTCATGTAGTGCCACCATTCATTCTGAATATTTCTTTTGAATTCTACACCAAGAGGACCGTAGTCCCATGCACCTGCCTGACCACCGTAAATTTCAGAAGCCTGATAAACAAAGCCTCTTCTCTTACACAAGCTGATGATTTTGTCCAGGGTACATGCGTGTACATCTTTTGTATTTTCTGTTTTTGCCATTTATATCTCCTTACGACTCTGGCGTGGGCCGTTTTTGATTTTTGTTGCCGCGTGTTACCGGGAAAGGCCACTACGGCGTTTTTGATTGTAAAGTTGAGATTATCATAAAAAGAAAATGTATGCAAACGATAAGCACTAAGACTGATCATCTACAGGTTCCAGTTCTGCATCCTGCAATACATCAAGACCATCATAATCACGGTTTGCAACAGCCTTAAGAGATTTATATAACTCAGTATCAGAATAAGAGCTGGAATCATTATCTATTCCCTTAAGCTCAAATTCTATCTTTGCAGCATTTTTTTCAAAAATATAATTGCGTATATAGGTTCTTGTAGATTCAGGATTTTCATTTGTAAGCATAAGAACAGACATTGCAGTTCCATCTTCATTCAGCTGAGTGTTAAAAACAATGCAGGAACATACCATAGATTTTCTACCAGCCGAAATGTTCAAATTTCTTAAAAGAGTATTTTTCTGAAATAAATTAACAATATTCTGTTTGTAAATAACCGCAAAACCGGCAGAAGAAATATCTCTGATTGTCAAAGCAAAAAGTTTACCGCCTGCAGCAAGATAACCGCTTACATCATGTTCATTTCTTGTATCAAGACGAAGAAACTTACGTCTGCCTTTTGCCCCGTTTACATCCAGAACCTTAGTAAAATCTTCAAGCAGTTTTGGAGTTTTTCGTTCAATAAGATGAAAACCACCAGGAAGCCTGATATTCATCATAAATTTATCTTTATCTTCCCAACCCGCTTTTTCTGAAATAACACCAAGGTATATAGTTTTAAGCTTATCTGAAAGAGAAAAAGACTTCATAAAATTAAACCAGTGAGCATAAGGCATTTCAGAATCAATATTGACAAAACACATTGAATCTTCGTTTGCGGATAATATACCTTTTGCTTTTCTGAAATCAGTTAAAACATATACTTCATATTCGTTCTTTTTCAGGTAGTCGATGATATAATTTTCTACCACAAAAGAAGGATTAAGAAAAAATATTTTTCTACCGAAAACAGGGTTTTCTCTTATTTCCATAGGCTAATATAAATAAAGTCGAAACTCCCAAGTATACTTTTATTATCTCATGCTTCCTTATAAATGTAAAATAAAAGTTTAGACTCAAAAACATTAAAGGACTTTTACACGCTCTTCAGGGCATTTTTCAAAAAAGTCACGGATACGCTGTCTTAAATCATCATTATTTAAAGCATTCAAAAACTGAGTCTGTGCATAATGAGCAAACTTAAAATTCATAGCAAAGTAGGTAAAAAAACGCTGAAGTCTGGTTTTCCAGAATTCTACAGGCTGATATTTTTCTATTAAATCAACATATTCAAGGCAAAGTTCTTCCATATTTACAGTTATTTTTTCATCTGATGAAGAAGACAATTCCCTGAAAATCCAGGGCTTTTGAACTGCAGCACGAGAAATCATCACACCCTGGCATGAAGGACATGAAGCTTCAGCATATTTAAATGAATTTTCATCTTTTACATTTCCATTTAAATAAACTGCTACCCCTGCACTCTTATAACGTTCCGCAATCATCTGACAATATGAATACCGAGGAGGTCTTGCAAGCTTTTCTTTTTTTGTGCGAGGATGAAGAGTAAGCAACTGAACACCGTTTTCCACAAGCATATCACAAAAAGAAAGGAATCCTTCATCTGTAAAGTCTTCATCACCTAAGCGTAGTTTTACAGAAAATCTTTTTCCCGAATCTAAAACTACCTTTCCAACAGAAGCAACCATCTGGCGGGTATTTTCAATATCACAAAGCATCCAGCCAATTCCCGCCCCCGTTTTATAAATATCAGGAGCAGAACAGCCCATATTCACATCAAGGCCAATACCAGGAAGAGCCACCAGCTGGCGGGCAGCTTCCGTCATTCTCTCTTTATCAGTTCCTGTAAGCTGCCATACCACTTTTTCCGGTACAGGAGAAGGATCAATGTAAAACTTTTCAAAGGGGCCGAAATTCAAAAGACTTCCCGCATTAATCATCTCTGTATAATATTCATCACAAAAACCAAATTTTTCTATTAAAATTCTAAAAGCAGGATGAGAAATAGTTGCCATTGGCCCGCAAATTAACTTCATGGCCAGAGTATAGCATAAATCTACAAAAAGTATTAGACTTTTTTTAAGGACTTCTTAGGAGGAAGAAATTGTTTTATATAAAAAAATATAAAAAATTTGCAAAAGTACAGCTTCAAAACAGATGGAAAGTTCCAGTCATTATGACCTTAATCATAATAGTAATCACATCCATATTTTCAATTCCAGATTATATAAATCTCTACACAAATGGTGTATTCACTGCAATTATGGACGGAGATTTTTCCTGGGAAACTTTAAATATATTAAACGAAATACCAAGTACATACAGCACAGAACAGACATTTATTGTTGGAATACTTCAACTCATTATTGCAGAAATTCTGAGTCTTGCCTCATTAAATGTATACATCAAAATGACCCGTTCTCCAGACAAAGTTTCTTTTTCATCTTTTATTGAAGGTTTTAATAACTGGGGCCGTGCCGTTTTAGGAATTCTCTGGCAGCTTTTGTGGACCTGGCTTTGGACTATTTTATTCATTATTCCTGGCATTATTAAATACATTTCATATTCACAGATGTTTTTTATCATGGCAGAATTCGAAAATGTATCTGTCACAAAATCAATGAGAATTAGTATGATTATCACCCGCGGTCATAAATGGGACCTTTTTGTTATGGCTTTATCATTTATTGGCTGGCAGCTTTTAGGAATTATTACACTTGGAATCTCAGATATATTTGTTACCCCTTACATCAAGCTTTCTTTTGTAAATGCATATCATGGAATGTTAAAAGAAGCTATTGAAAACGGAAGTTTAAGACCGGAGGATCTTTCAGAATGAAAAAGAGTTTTAAATCAGGATTAATTGTATTAATCATCATAATTCTTGCCGCACTTGGAATTACAGCAAAAACCATTTATGACGGAAAAAATGCAACTGTAACCGTAACTTACGCCTCACGAGGGAACGTTTCAAATTACGACCCAAAAGTTGCAAAATCATACAAGCATGAATATCTGGCTGCAGTTTATATTGAAGGAACCATTCAGCAGGCTAGTATTGATTATGACCAGACCTGGCTTCTGAACACTATTTATAAACTAAAGGATGATGAAAAAAACATAGGCCTTATTCTTTACATCGACTCTCCAGGAGGGGCTGTTTACCAGGCAGATGAAGCATATCTAGCTCTTATGGATTATAAAACAAGCGGAAAGCCTATTTATGTTTATCAGGGACCAATGGCAGCTTCCGGAGGATACTACATTTCCTGCGCTGGAGATAAAATTTATGCCAACCGCAACACTCTTACAGGCAGTATTGGTGTAATTTTCGGTTCATCTTATGATTTAACAGGCCTTTTTGAAAAAACTGGAATTAAAAGCGAAACAATTCATTCTGGCCGAAATAAAAACATGTTTAATTACAATGAACCTGTAACAGATGAACAGCGCCAAATTATGCAGAGTATCTGCGATGAATGTTACGAACAGTTTGTTTCTATTGTTGCAAAAAATCGGTCTATGGATTTTAATGAAGCTTGTAAACTTGCAGACGGCAGAATTTACACAGCAAAGCAGGCTCTTGAAAATGGTCTGATAGACAAAATTGATTCCTGGGACGGTATGATTGAAGACTTCTCTGAAGAACTGGACAAACCCGGCATAAAAGTTATCACTTTCCAGAAAGAAAAGAAGAAAACTTTTATGGATTATATGACAGGAAGTGTTAAAAACTATTCTACTGCAAAAGTTGCAGCAAGACTGGGACTGCCAGAAAGCGTAATTGAAGATATAAACAAAAAAGAAAATCTTCCTATGTATTTATACAAATAGATAGAGCGAAGCTTTTTTTCCGTTTACTAAAGTATGAAGGCTGTTTTCTATGCTGAATTTTGCATCGGAAGCAGCCTTTTCTATTTCTTCCTTACGAGCAGAAAGAATAACAAGTCTTCCATCATCCTTTAGAATTCTTCTGAATGAAGCAAACATTTGCGCATAAAACTTGTTTATATCACCAATATCTTCGTAATAGCCCCAGGGCGGGTCAGTAATTACAAGGTCAAGAGACTTATCAGCAAATTTTTCTGCCTTTAATGCATCCTGAACAAAAACTTCTACAGAATCATTTCCGGCAAGCTGCTTTTTCTGGCTCACCATTTGTATTTTTTCTTCATCTATATCTGATGCATAAAGTTTCTTAAAGCGGAATTTTTTTGCCAGTTGAACCGGAATAGAACCATAACCGCAAAAAGGGTCAGCGAGCACTTCTTCCCCGCTTCCAGATATACCCGCAAAAGAACATATAAGATAAGCAATTTCAGGACGAAGCTCACCCTTATTCAGATTTTTTTCTGTAAATTCCCTTTTAGAAATCAACTGTCCGCAAAAACCAAAGCCTTCCCGCCGGATTGAATACCAGATTTCTGTTTCAGGCGAAACCCGGTCAATTTTTAGCTTTGAATTATTTAAAACTGCGTCTTCAGCTTTTCTTACAAGAGCCTTATCAACTTTTGCAAACTGATTTTCCTGCACAAAACGAACCCGGAAAGTACCTTTGTTTATCAGATAATATTTTTTTTCAGAAGCAATAGCCCCAACCATTGCAGGAAAAGAAGCCCCCTTGCCTTTCATAAATTTAAGAAGAAAGAAAGTATTGTTAAAATAAATTATCTTTTCCAGATCACGGGAATTACCGCTGTATGAGTAATGAATAAGTCCGTCATAAACTCCAAGAATTTTTACACCTTTAAGGCGAGCAGGCAAATCTGCAGCAACAACATCTTGAAAGCCTGTTATAAAAGAAGAAATAAATTCTGCCATTGCCTTAGTATAGAATGAATTATATTTTTATGAAAGAGCGATTTTGTATATAGACACATTATTAAAAAATAAATATAATAACTAAATACGCTATGTGTTAAAGTTGTAAGAAATTTACAACTAGGAGGATCGTTGGCATACGTGAATAATAACAACAACAATAAGGGACAGAGAATCAATGAAATGATTCGTGTCAGAGAAGTGCGTCTTATTGATGACGAAGGAAAACAGCTTGGCATTATTGCTACGCAGGAAGCCCTTCGAATGGCAAAAGACAAGGATCTTGACCTTGTTGAAGTTTCACCGAATGCGAACCCACCGGTTTGTAAAATTCTCGATTATGGCAAGTACCGATTCGAACAGGAAAAAAAGCTCCGTGATTCCAAGAAGAATCAGAAAGTACTCAAGTTGAAGGAAATCCGCATGCAGCCAAAAATTGGCGCAGGAGATCTTGATACTAAAGCCAAACACATACAGGAATTCTTAGACGAAGGCGATAAGGTAAAGGTTACAATCCGTTTCCGCGGACGTGAACTTGCCCATACCGAACTCGGCTATGATGTTCTGAATGAGGTGTTAAAGCGACTTACCTCGGCGTACAATATTGACAAACCGGCCGCTATGGACGGAAGAAATATGTCAATGACAATCTCATCAAAAGTTGCAAAGAAAGAGGTTTAGAAAATGCCTAAAATGAAGACAAAGAAGTCAGCTGCTAAGAGATACTCTCTTACTGGAACTGGCAAAGTAAAGCACAAGAAGCAGAACCTTCGTCATATTTTGACAAAGCGTTCTCCAAAGAGAAAGAGACAGCTCCGCGAAACTGGTTATATCGCTGAAGCTGACGCAAAGAAAATCAGAAAGCAGATGCTTCCATATGGTTGATAGGAGAATGAAATGTCAAGAGCAATAGACGGAACAAAAAGAAAGAACCGCCGTGTAAAGATTTTGAAGCTCGCTAAGGGTTTCCGCGGTGATAGAAAATCAAATTACAAACCAGCAAAAGATGCTGTTACTAAGGCCCTTGGTCATGCATATGTAGACCGCCGTGACCGCAAGCATGAATTCCGCTCTCTCTGGATTGCACGTATTAATGCTGCAGTTCGTGAAGAAGGTCTTACATACTCTCGCTTTATCGACGGAGTTAACAAAGCAGGTATTAAATTGAACCGCAAGGCTCTCTCTAATATGGCTATTGAAGACCCTGTAGCATTCAAGGCTGTTGTTGAAGCAGCTAAGAAAGCTCTTAAGGCTTAAGTAAGGATTTGCTATGATAACTCTTGATCAGGTAATGCTTCTTGAACAAAAGGTAGAAAGTGCTGTTGCAAAAATTCAACAGCTTCAGGCTGAAAACGATGCTCTCCGCACAAAGTGCCAAGAGCTCACAAATGCGCTTTCAAGCAAGACGGAGCAGCTTTCTTCTATTGAGACAGATCAGAACCAGATTGAGAGTGGCATTAAAAAGGCGCTTGACCGCCTGCTTTATATAGAAAATGCCGTTCTAAAGAGCGGCGCTTCTGTAAATGCAGCACCAGTTCAAGCGCCTTCTTCACCTGCCCCACAAGCACAAATTGTAGAGCAGAAAGAAACTCCAAAAGAAGAAGCAGTTGAACAAAAACCTGTTTCTTACGTTCAATATAACCAACCAATTCAACCTTCTGTTCAGGAAGCGCCTGTAGAACCAAACTTCGAAAGCATGCAGATTGCAGATAATCAGCCGGAAGAAGAAGTTTTTGAAGATAATTTTGATGATTCAGAAGAATCTCAGGATAATCTTGGATTTGATATATTCTAATGGGACAGCTTAAAATTGATATGCTGGGTGCTAAATTTACAATTCAATCCAGCGAAAATGAAGAATATCTTGATAAACTCCTCGGATATTATAAACGCATAACAGAAGACGTTTCAAAAATTGATTCAATACGAAGTCCTTTACAAGTTGCAATTCTTTCGGGCATTATGCTTTGTGATGAAGTTTACGAAGAAAAGAAAAACAAGGTTGCACTTGAAAACGGTCAGTTGCCACCAGAATTTACACAGGATACAGTTGAAATTGAAAAACGTACCCGTGAAATGATAGAAAAAATCAGTAAGGTTCTTTAATTTGGCTCAAAAACTTCACATCTGGATAGACGCAGACTCCTGCCCCGCCCTTGTAAGAAATCACACAGTAAAAATGGCTGCCAGAAACAATGCCGAAACATTTTTTGTTGCAAACAGAGAAATAAAATGCAATGAAGGTCCTTTTCAGATGATTATCTGCAATCAGGAAAAAGATGCTGCAGACAACTACATTTTTGAACACGTAAATGAAGAAGATCTTGTAATTACTAAAGATATTGTTTTTGCTGACAGGTTAATTTCAAAAGGAATCTGCGTAATAAACGACCGTGGAACAATTTTTACAAAAGAAAATATAAAAGAAAGACTTTCTGAAAGAAACTTCGATCTTCAACTTGCAGAAATTGGATTAGTTCAGCATTTTAATGAAGGCTATGACAAAAAAAAGTTTGCACAATTTGCAAACTCTTTTGACAAAATCCTACATCAACAGCTTAGAAAACTTAAATAAGATTAAATAAACTTAATTTTCAGTTTCGTCCGGGAATGCAAGAGAAATTGAACAGATGCGGTCACGAACCTGCATAAAGGCAAGAACAACTTCAGGATCAAACTGAGTACCTGCATTATTCTGTATTTCGGCAAAAGCATCATCAATTGTCCAGGCATCCTTATAGCAACGGCGATGGCTTAATGCATCAAAAACATCGGCAATTGCAACAATTCGCGCGCACAAAGGAATATCATTTCCACTAAGAGGTTCTGTTTTTGGAACAATACCATCTTTTATAGAAAAATCACTTAATCTGATATTTCCAGGGTAACCAGTTTCGCCACCATCCCAGCGGTCATGGTGATGCAAAGCTACTTCCTGAGACATTTTATCAAGAATAGACTCTGGAGGATCAAAAAGCTGGGCACCAATACAAGTGTGTCCTTTCATTATATTTCTTTCTTCATCTGTAAAACGAGGAAAGGATTTTTTTAGAATTACATCAGAAATTCCGACTTTACCAACATCATGAAATTTTGCGGCGATTTTTAGATTATCGCGGTACTGGTGCTGTTCTGCTTCCGGAATATTATGGTTAAAAGCCCAGCGGTCGTAGATTTCAAGAGAGAATGAAGAAACACGCTCAACATGAGGATAAGTTTCTTTAGGATCGCGGAATTCAGCCATTTTAAGGATACGCTTTACCATGTTTGCAGTAACATAAGCATGCTGTAAAGCCTGAACCGCACTTGAAGCAAAGTGAGTAATCAAAAGCTCTGCTTCATCATCAAAACTAACTACACGTCCATTTTCATCTTTAGCGTTAATAATCTGGATAACACCAAGAAGTACACCATTTGCCATTTTTAAAGGGAAAGTGTACATAGATTTTGTTCGGTAATTAGTTGTTATATCAGTATTTTTATTGAATTTATAAGGTTTATCTTCTGGAATTTCGTAGCAGTCTTTAATATTCAATGGTTTGCCAGTAAGTGCAACATAACCACAAATCTGCTTTTCGTTTATAGGGAATGAGAAACAAGTATAAGGAAGTTTTTCTCCAGGGGCAAGTTCTTTAAGATGAGTATCATTCTGCCCGTATTTGATTTTTATTTTTTCACCTTCAACAACGTAAATAGAACCAGCATCAGCATTAACAATTCGTCTGGTTTCTGTAAGAATACGCTCAAGAAGTACGTCAACATCCTGAATTTCATTCAGCTGGCGTTCAATCTCGATAATACGCTGAAGTTTATCCTCATTTTTTTCTTGTTTCATATTTAACTATTATCGCATTTTATTGAAAAATTTCAAGAGCTAGTTATGAATTTGCTTAGAGATAATTGAAAAATAAATAGGTCCGGCTCCACCCGAAGTATCCGGCAAAATCTGATAGCCATACAGAGTTTTCTCGTAAGGTGGAAGTTTAAAATCATCATTAACAAAATCTTTTATTTCTGAAAGCTCAGGTTTTGCTTCAAGAAAAGTTACCGTACATTCTTCCTTACCGAATTTTTTAACAAGGCGTTCCATCATGCCGTCATTTTCCTGGGGACAGAGGGCACAGGTTGAATAGACCATTATTCCGCCCGGAGTTAAAAGGCGGAAAGCGGATGACAAAAGGGCCCACTCTTCCATTGCAACGGTTTTTATGCGGGATAAAGACCATTGCGAGAGATACTTTTCATCATTAAAGACGTGGCGTTCAGAAGAACATGGCGCATCAAGAAGGATGCGGTCAAAGCATTCGGTCTGGCGGCGGCACCAGGTGGCACCATCAGAGCAGGAAACCAGGATGCGGCTGGAAATAGATTCGGGAAGACATTCGGAAACGACGGTTGCAAGGCGGTGCTTGCGTTCCGGGGAGCGCTCGTTTGAAGAAAGGCGGGCGTCTGAACTCATTCTGGATGCAATTACCAGAGTTTTTCCTCCGGGTGCAGCACATAAATCAAGGATATTTTCGGATTCGTCCAGAGGAAGACAAAGGGCTGCAAGAACAGAAGCACTGTCAAGAAAGTAGCTTTTTTCGGCCCCGGGAATATGATATTCAACGGGAGTGTTTTCCTTCACGAAGGCTTCTTTTATCTTCTGCCAGCGCTCCGGAAAGAGTGATGAATAATACTCTTCAAAAGCTTCCCTTCCAGAAGGCTTTTTTTGTTTTGCACACATTACTCTCCCCCTTCCCACAAATGAGCCTTTTCTTTATAGCTCAAAATACGGCAGACTGCCCGATCAATTTTTTCTTCAAAAGCAGGATCTGCGGCAGCTTTTTTGTAAAGAACAGAAGCAGGACGGGCAAAACGCTTTTCGGAAATCATAATACAATCGATTCCGGCTTCAACAGCCATAAGAGCGGCTTCTTCAGGAGGATAACCGTTATCTGATAGTGCCCCCATAAAAATATCATCAGAAAAAATAAGTCCCTGATAGCCCCATTCGTTGCGTAAAATATCTGTTACCCAAACTTTTGAAAGGCAGGCAGGCACTCCCGGGTCTATTGCAGAAGTGCGGGCATGAGACATAAGCAGAGCTTCTGGATTGCAGTCAATTAGTTTATGAAAAGATTCTATCGATTCAAAAAGTTCATCCCTGGCCAGTGTAATTTCTGGAAGGCCTGTGTGTGGATCAGTATTTGTATTTCCCGGAAAGTGTTTTACTACAGTTGCAATTCCGGCATTTTCGTAACCGTTTATGCAGGCCCTTCCATAAGAAAGAACCTGCTCCAAAGAACCAAAACTGCGTCCATCTAAAAATTCTTTGTTATCATCAGTACAAACTTCTATTACAGGAGCAAGATTCATATGAAAGCCCATCTCTGCCATTTGCCGGGCCTGATTTGTGTAAAGAGTATAAGCATCTTCAACAGACATAGAAGAAGCCACATCTTCATTAGAAGGTAGCTTTTCATTTAGTTTTTTAAGCCGGCTCACCCAGCCTCCTTCCTGATCTACAGACAAAAAGGGATGAATAATCTTGTATTCATCACAATAAGCCATTACAGAATCATTAAAGGCTTTCATTTCCTGGCGGCTGTTTCCAATATTATATGAAAAATACAGATAACCACCTGCTACCAGGGGAGTTTTATCATTACTGCCATTTACAGCTCCCACGCTTTCAAAAGATCTGAAGTTTACATTTCCTTCAAGATTTTCTATAAACATCTGGGCAATTTTTTGCTCAAGGGGCATGTTTTTTACAAATTCGGCAATCTCAGCTTCATGTGCAGCTTTGTTTTCTTTTACATAAGCATTAAATTCCGCAGCAGAGCGATGCGACTGCATTTCTTTTTTTGTCTGCTTATCTGGCCCCCCGCAGGAAATAAGAAGAGGAAGCAGAGAAAGTGCGAGTAAGTTTTTCTTCATTTTCATGTTATAAATCATCTGATATTTGCCTCGATAAACATCTTTTTTAAATCTTTCAAGTTTTCTGATAAAGAAACTTTATAAATATGAGGATTTAAGATTCTTTTATAAGATTCATCAAAAGTATCAAGTTGAGTTTCCATTACCTTGCGGCTTTTTCTAATCTGTACTGAATCCTTTTCTCTTGGTTGAGTTCTGCGGCCATTTTCCAGCCTTTTTTTGAGTAAAGCTTCCACTTTAGAAGCCGTAAAAAGGAACTGCCGGTAATCTACCATTGTGTGAAAGTAACGGTATTCTTTATCTGCTTCAATTACTTCGTTTTCAAGTGAGAGAATATCGGCACCGGCCATTCCATTTTCATCATAAAGGCGCCAGACATTTTTTACGCCTGGATTTGTCATTTTGGCAGGATTTTCGGAAAACTTCATGGTTGGCTGAAGCATATTTGCCAGTCTGTTATAGCGGGCAGAAAGCTTATATACGCCGGTAAAAGAAGATTCGGAACCGCCGGTAACCATATTGGTGCCCACTCCCCAGGAATCTATTGGTGCTCCATTTGCAGTAAGGGTTGAAATGATTTCTTCGGTAAGTTCATTTGACACACTGATTTTAGCATCTGTAAAACCTGCGGCATCAAGAATCTTACGAACTTCGCGGGAAAGATAAGAAATATCTCCGCTATCAAGACGAACTCCAAACGAGTGTCCTGCAGCTGCAAGTTCACGCCCTACTTCAATAGCATTTTGAATTCCTGAATGAAGGGTGTCATAAGTGTCGATTAAAAATACAGAATTATCCGGGTAGATTTTTGAATATTCTCTAAAGGCTTCTAATTCTGAATTGTGAGACATAATCCAGGAATGGGCCATTGTTCCCATTACAGGAATGCCAAAACGTTTGCCGGCAAGAGTGTTGGAAGTGCCGGAGGCTCCGCCTATAAAAGCAGCCCGGCTGGCACTCATTGCCCCGTCTGGTCCCTGGGCACGACGCAAACCAAATTCCATGATAGGAGCTTTTTTACTTGCCAGATAAGTTCTGGCAGTTTTGGTCGCAATAAGGCTTTGAAAATTAATGTGATTAAGTACAAGACCTTCAAGAATTTGCGCTTCTATAAGGTTGGCATGTATGCGAACAATAGGTTCCTGAGGAAAAACAATTGTTCCTTCATCCATTGTGTATAAATCACCAGTAAAGCGAAAATCCTTTAAGTAATCTAAAAATCCTTTTTCAAAAATCTTTTGTTCAGCAAGAAAGGCAATATCTTCATCTGAAAAACGGAATTCTGTAATTATATCAATTAAAGTTTCGTTTCCTGCAAGAACAGAAAAGCCCCCGTTAAAAGGATTTTTCCGGAAGAACATATCAAAAACGACCGGCTCATTCATATTTTCTTTCCAATAGCCCTGAGCCATAGTCAATTCATAAAAATCTGTAAATAATGCGCTTGTTTCCATATATTAATCTGCTTTTTTCTGAAGATCTGTGTCTGGAGTTCTAGGACGTTTATGATATTTATAAGTAAAGCGGGCGCCCAGATAACGGCCTACAAAACGGCTCATAAAGGCGGAAAAACGCCACTTTGGACGGTAGAGGGCAATCTTCTTTCCGCGGAAAGCACGGCGCAGGCACTGAGCAACAACTTTTTGAGGAGGAAAACCGCCCTTTACTTCGCGGCGGGCTCCGTTTGAAGCAACATTTGCAAATTCAGAAGAAACAGAACCTGGACAAAGGGCACAAACTTTTATTCCCTTGTCTTTTAATTCCGCTGCAAGAGCCACAGAAAAGCTCAAAACATAGGATTTACTTGCTGCATAAACAGCAAAGTTTCCAAGAGGCAGGAAGGCTGCTAAAGAGGCTGTGTTAATAACCACTGAACCTTTTGTAAGGTAAGGCAAAGAAACTCCACAAATGCCTGTTACTGTCACACAGTTTAAATCAATCATATCTAACTGACGGCTCAAAGAAGTTTCTTCAAAAGGACCGTAAGTTCCAAAGCCGGCATTATTTATAAGAAGGCCAATTTCTATTCCACTTCCTTCTGCCCTAAGTTTTTTATCTTCATTTTCAAGAAAATTTTTAAATGACTGAACTCCATCTTTTCCGCTGACATCCATTACAACCGGACGTATAATTTCAGTTTCGAGTTCCCTCAGTTTATCTTCTCGGCGGGCAATTATCCAGATTTCATCAAATTTGTATTTATCGGCTACCTGTCTGGTAAATTCTCGTCCAATACCAGAACTAGCCCCTGTAATTACTGCAATTCTTTTCATTGTTTGAAAGTATACAATAAAACGCTATAACTGTCACGGCTGAGGTGTCACGGCTGAGCCCCGGCCTCAACAATCAGCGGCAGGCTCAGCTGCACACTCAGCTTACAAAAGATAGCGTTCCTGCACATTTTTTAAGGCCCTAAGCATGCGCTCTTTACACAAGTTGTCTCCGCCGGTAAGCTCCTCCAGTTTTGCACGGGCCGCCTTACGCGTTGAGTTGTCCTGATAATTACACGTACAGGTAAAACCAGCATAGCCGCCCTTTTCTGCCTCCGCAATCAAGCGAGCTTCTGAAACATAGCAGAGAGGACGAATAACAGAAACCGGGTAATTATCATACTTAAGTAAAGGCGGCATGGCGGCAAGTTCCCCCTTATTAAGCATATTCATCAGAAAAGTTTCCAGAATATCATCCATATGATGGCCAAGGGCAATTTTATTATAGCCATGTTCAAGGGCGTAATTTAGAAGTTCAGTTCGACGCTGAGTGGAACACCACCAGCAGCTCATTTTCTGCCCTTCTTTTACACGTTCAAGTATATTTACAGGCAAAGTTTCGTAAGGAACTTTCCATTCATTAAAAAGCTGAAGAATACCAGATGGAAATTCAGGTGAAAAATCACTCTGAATATTTAAGGCCTTATATTCAAAACCACAATCCGGCCGAAGGGACCGGTCCGCAAAATATTTTATAAGTGCAGTAGAATCTTTTCCACCGCTTGCGCCAATAAGGATTCTATCGTTCTTTTCTATAAGATGATAATCAAAAACCGCTTTATCAATAAGACTGGAAAGTTTTACATCCCTTTTCATATATAAAATATAGCATAATTCGGGAAAATGGTTATACATTGTTCAAAAAATAATATATAATATGATTTTGGATGGATGAGAATAATTATGAGAACTAAAAAAGAACCACAGGAACAACTTTCGGCAAGTAGTGTTATCATCACAAATAACATTACCAGCTACATGGATAAAATTTGGAAAGGTCTCCTCATTTCATTATTTTACGTTTTATTTACAGAAGTTCTTTTGTTTTTTTTAATCAAATTTTCCAGATTCGATATTTCAAAGGATTTTTTCTTTTTGCCTGGCAGATGGGCTCCTGATTTTAACTATATTCTTAGAAATATAATTTTACCAAATGCTTTAAGCTGGTTTTTCTATGTTGTATTCAAATTAATTTATAAAAAAGCAAGCTTTGAAGTAAAAAAGGTTTGTGTTTGTATCATTTATTTAATTTGTGCAACAATTTATTCATTCAGTCACTGGGGCTTTAATTATCTTTCAATATTTTACTGCATTCCGGTAATTCTTTCCTGCCCGCTCGGGAAAAATTCTCACATCAGCGTTTTTATTGCCAGTATAATTCTTCAGATTATTTACTGTATTTTTCAGTATCTGTTAATTCCATCCCTTTTTAATATTCTGATTGCGGCACTTTCGCTTGCATTCCTTATTGCGGTTTATCTGATTACAATTTTTATTTATAAAACACTGATGACCGCTCTTTCTGATGTAAAGGCCTACGAAAAACTTAATACTGATTTGAAACTCAGACTTTACCACGATAATCTGACAGGTTCCTACAGTAAATCTGCCCTAATGAATGAAAGCAACTCTATTACTTCTTATGCATCTGTTGGATTTATAGACCTTGATAATTTCAAGGAAATAAATGACACCTACGGCCATGATATTGGTGATGAAATACTAAAAACCCTGGTTTACACATTCCAGAGTCACGGTGAACCAGTTTTCAGATATGGTGGTGATGAATTTATTATCCTTTCTCATCTTTTCAGAAATGATTTTATGGAAAAACTTAAGAAGATTAAATCTGAATTCATTTCTAGTTGCGAAAAAGACTATCATCTTACGGCAACATTTTCTGCCGGTGTTGTAGAAATAAAGTCTAATACTGATTTAAAACAACTGCTCAAAGATTCCGACCGCGTAATGTACAACGCAAAACATTCGGGTAAAAATAAGGTCGCAACTGAATAAAAAGTGCTCAAAAAAAAACGCCCCCTTTCGGGAGCGCTTTGTAAGATTCCCCAGCTTAACCGGGGAATGACATTTCTAGAATGAGCCGGCAACTGCAACTGCGCAGGCAACTGTACATGCCTAAAATAGCAAATGCGTTAAAAAAAACAGTCCGTCGGGACTGTTTTTTAGCATTTACTTACTAAATGGCTCGCCCGATTTATCGGGCGCGTCGCAAACCTGCGTTTTGCTTCACGAGTTTCCGCTAAAGCGAAAACTCGCACGGCTGTCCCGTTGCATAATTTACTGCTAATAAACCGGGCTCAAACAAATATATTAGAAGCTTCCTGCAACGGCTACTGCACATGCAACGGTACAGCCTACCATAGGGTTGTTACCCATTCCCATGAAGCCCATCATTTCTACGTGTGCTGGAACTGATGAAGAACCTGCGAACTGAGCGTCTGAGTGCATACGACCAAGAGTATCAGTAAATCCGTAAGAAGCTGGACCTGCAGCCATGTTATCTGGGTGAAGTGTACGACCTGTACCACCACCAGAAGCTACAGAGAAGTATTTCTTACCAGCAAGAAGTCTTTCTTTCTTGTAAGTACCAGCTACTGGGTGCTGGAAACGTGTTGGGTTTGTAGAGTTTCCTGTAATAGAAACATCAACATCTTCGTGCCACATAATTGCAACACCTTCGCGTACATCGTCAGCACCATAGCACTTTACGATAAGGCGGTCTGGGTTTGAACCGTAAGGGATTTCCTTAACAACCTTAAGAGCCTTGTCTGTACCTTCACCATTGAAATAGTCGAATTCAGTCTGAACATAAGTGAAGCCGTTGATACGAGAAATAATCTGAGCAGCGTCTTTTCCGAGACCGTTCAAAATAACGCGGAGCTTGTTCTTGCGAACCTTGTTAGCGTTAGCAGCAATCTTAATAGCACCTTCAGCAGCAGCGAAAGATTCGTGTCCTGCAAGGAATGCAAAGCACTGTGTTTCTTCAGAAAGAAGACGTGCACCAAGGTTTCCGTGACCAAGACCAACTTTACGGTCATCAGCTACAGAACCTGGCAAACAGAATGCCTGGAGTCCTTTTCCGATGTTAGCGGCAGCTGTAGAACCAGTCTTGTCACCAGTTTTTTCTGCTTCTTTGATTGCAATTGCAGATCCGAGTACATATGCCCATTTAGCATCCTCGAAACAAATCTGCTGTGTAGACTGACAGATTTCGTATGGGTCGAAACCACGAGCCTTACAAAGGTCGCGAGCTTCGTTCAAACCAGCCTCACCTTCTTTAAAACCATATTCTTTAAGAGCCTTATTCACCTGAGGAATGCGGCCTTCAAAATCTTCAAATAATGTTGCCATAATATCTATTCCTCCTGCGACTATTCTTTACGTGGGTCGATAAGTTTTACCATACCCTGATCAGCTGTTACACGACCATAGTGTGTACGAGCACCTGCGATAGCTTCTTCAGCAGGTTTTCCAGCTTTAAGAGCATCCATCAATTTACCAAAGTTGATACAGTTGTAACCGATAATCTGATTATCCTTATCGATTGCACATGTTTCAACATAACCTTCTGTCATTTCGAGGTAGCGAGGACCAGTTTTGCGTGTAGCAAACATAGTTCCTACCTGTGAACGGAGGTTCTTTCCCAGGTCTTCAAGAGAGGCACCAACTTTAAGTCCGTCTTTAGAGTAAGCTGACTGTGTACGACCGTAAACAATCTGCATAAAGAGTTCGCGCATAGCTGTGTTGATAGCATCACAAACAAGGTCAGTATTCAAAGCTTCAAGAAGAGTTTTTCCGATGAGGATTTCAGAAGCCATAGCAGCTGAGTGAGTCATACCAGAACAACCGATAGTTTCAACCAAAGCTTCTTCAATAATTCCGTTCTTTACGTTCAAAGAAAGTTTACATGCGCCCTGCTGAGGTGCACACCAACCGATACCGTGAGTAAATCCCGATACATCTTCAATTTTTTTTACCTTTACCCATTCTCCTTCTTCAGGAATTGGGGCAGGTCCATGATATGCGCCTTTTGCCAAAGGACACATATGCTCCACTTCTGCAGTGTATGTCATGTTTTGCTCCTGAGTGAGCCCGATGAGGGACTCTAATATAATAAATATACACCATTAAAATATCATTTTTCTATTTTTTTTACAATAAAAAAAGCGGTGATTCACAGGAACCACCGCACTCTTTTGTTATTCACGCATTAGATTTATTTTATCTTGCGCAGGAAGGCATCTTTATAGCCATAAGCCTTGAAACGTTCAAGAACTACTGCATATTCATCCATAGAAAGTGGTCCAATAAGAACCTGTTTTCTTGCTCCGCTTGAAAGTGGAACAATTGTGATTGGATAATTTGCACTGTATTTGTTTACAATTTCCATGATGTTTTCATCAATAGAAAGTGTTGCAATCTGGATGTAGTATGAACCTCTCTTAAGGTCACTCAAACCATCAACCATATACTTGCTGTAGTTGTTGTCAGTCATTTCATAGCTTTCTGATTCATCAACAGCAGGTGCTGGAGCTGATGGAAGCACAGGAGCTGGGGCAGGTACAGGGGCTGGAACTTCAGCTTCTTCTTCAACTGCCGGCTGGTTATATGGAGCAGGACTTGGTTCTGGATTTACAGGAACAAGAACAATTGCTGCATATTCATCTTCTTCATCTTCGAACTCTACATCGTCATCTTCAGATTCTTCTACTGCAGGTTTTGTGTAGAAACCGAGCAGGTCTTCTTCTTCGTATGGAGTCTTTGCAGGAACTTCGTAATCCATATCTGGAGCAGGAGCTTTTTCTGCATATTCTTCTTCGTTCCAAACTTCATCAGGAATTACAGCTTCCCACTTCTGTTCAGGAACGTATTCAGTTACTAGTTCTTCTGTGCTTTCTTCTTCCTCTTCTGCTTCTTCCTCAGCTTCTGGTGCAGGTGCAGGTTCTGCTTCTACTTCAGGTTCGCTTTCTTCTTCTACAGGAGCTTCAACAGGAGTTTCTGCTTGGCTTTCAGCTTCATATTCCTCTTCTTCCGGAGCCTCCTCAGGCACAAAAGCTTCCTCTTCTTCAAACTCTTCTTCTTCAAACTGTTCGTCAACAGAAAGGTCTTCGTCTTCGCTTTCGAAGTCTTCTCCTTCTTCTACGTCAGGCTGGGCAGCGGCGATTGTTTCAAAATCATCTTCATTTTCTTCTGAAGCTTCTGCACTTTCTTCTTCTATGCCTTCTTCAGGAGCTTCTTCTTCCGCAACTTCCTCTTCAAAATCTTCTTCTGTTTCTGCAAGTTCGTTTTCCTGAGGAAGGGCTTCAGAGTTTTCTTCAGCTGGACTAGCCTCTTCTACAGGAGGTGTTTCTTCCTCTTCTTCCAGAATATTTTCTTCTTCAAAAGCGTCTTCTGACATATCATCAAAATCTTCTTCTGCTATATCAAAATTAAGTTCAGAAGTTTCAGGGCTGGCATTCTGTTTTGCAATCACAGCTGTTCCATAAACGCGCTCGTTCTGACCATTACGCTTTGTGATTTTTACGATATTGTTATCTTCCTTATTAATACCGATTGCATTTGCCGCTTCTGGAGAAAGCATAATTGCAATGCCATCAGAAGGATCCAAAGCACCAATAACAAGGAGGTCTACAGTGGAATCTCCGGCAATATTTGCCACGCTGATAATATCGCCAGGCAGATAACCAACAGTTTTGGCAAACAAGCCCTGTGGAAATACCCCCTGATCAACAACAACAGCTCTTCCATCCAGTGAAGGACTAAAAGAAGCCAGCATTAAACATGCTGTGAGAATTCCCAGAATCTTTGTAAAAGTCTTAAATTTATTTTTCATATTCCTACCCACCTCAGCCTTATTTTGCCTTCAAAGCAGAATTAATTTCTGCAGCGAGAACAGAAGAAATCTTCTTCATATCATCTTCTTTATGCTGCAGTTTTATATCAGTAATTGTGTGATTTTTTAACTTTTCACCACTTTTTGTAGAAGCAAGTACCCAATCAATTTTTTTAAGTTCAGGCACATCTCCTGTCTGATTTGCTGCATCATAATAAAGTTTTATCTGAACAAAAAAATCAGAAAAGCCTTCAATAGCTTCTCCAATTCCAATATTGTAAAGTTTTTCATCTTGACTTAGTGATGAAGAAACTGCGGCCTCTGAATTTGTAACGATGTATCCGTAATCAAAAAAGTTTGTAAGAACTTCGTCTTCTATTGTAAGAGACTGTTCCGAAACATCTGCAGTACCATCTCTTTGTACAATCTGGAAGGAAAGCTGTCTTGCAGAACAATAAGCACTTCCTATCAGCAAAAGAAATGTAAAAATCAAAATCTTATGTTTCCCCATAAATAAACCCCAAAAAAAGTTTTTCGACTGTCATTATTTACATCGGTGAAAAATAAAATTGGGTTTAGAGAAATTTTTAATAAGTTTCACTGCAGGACAAGCCCATTTTATTATATGCACGCTGAAAAACAGGGGCGCGAGCGGAGCAGGATTGAAAACACACTTGAAAGCCGTGCGCGCAGCGCTTTTAATAAATTTCCAAACGGCTTTCACTCGTGTGTTTTGCAAGACTGCGACGCGGGAGCCCCTGTTTTTCTGTATGGGGCAATTATAATATACGCCCTGCAAGATTGCGATTTTACCCCGCATGTGATAAAATAAATTCGGGTTTGGGAAAATGGAAAAACGAATTTACATAATCGGGGCTGGTTTTGCTGGCCAAACGATTGCAGACGATATTAAACGCAAAAAGATTTTTGGAAAAGTAAACGCCTTTCTGGATGATGATAAATCACTAATAGGAACAACAATTGACGGAATCCCGGTTCTGGGGCCAATTTCCAGTGTTGCATCAGTTTTGGGAAACTCTGCCGCAGACGAAGCCATTATTGCAATTCCTTCTGCACCTACTGAACGCATTCGCGAAATATACGAAACTCTCTACAAAAACGGTTTTTCTCATATAAAGATTCTGCCAGGAATAAGCCAGGTTATTGAAGGTTCTGCTCATCTTGTACAGACCCGCGAAATTGACCCTCTGGATATTCTGGGGCGAACACCCGTTACAATTTCCCTTAAAGAAAGTTTGAACTATCTGCGCGGAAAGCGTGTTCTTATAACTGGTGCCGGCGGTTCCATTGGTTCTGAACTTGCCCGCCAGCTTTTGAGCGGAGGTGCAGAACGCCTTTACCTTTTTGGACACGGTGAAAATTCAATCTGTTCTATTTATCGAGAACTTCGTTTGCTTCAGGCAGAAGGAGTTGGTGAAAAAGCAACAATTGTTCCTATTATTGGGGACATGAGAGACCGCGAATATGTTGATTACATCATCAAACAGACAAAATGTAATGTGATTTTCCACTGTGCCGCCTACAAACACGTGCCAATGATGGAAGAAAATCAGGTTGCTGCGATTGAAAACAATGTATTCGGCACTAAAAACCTTCTGGATGCCGCATTAAAATATAAAACAGAACGATTTGTACTTATCTCTACAGATAAAGCAGTTTCGCCGGTAAGTGTTTACGGAGTTTCAAAAATGCTCTGCGAAAAACTTGTGCTGGAAGCAGCAAAAAAATCTGATAAAAACCAGGCCATTATGTTTGTGCGCTTTGGAAATGTACTTGGAAGCCGTGGTTCTATTCTTCCCCTCTTCCAAAATCAGATTAAAACAGGGGGCCCTGTAACTGTCACCGATAAAAAAATGGAACGCTTTTTTATGACTATCCCGGAAGCCTGTTCTCTGGTTCTGCAAACCGGTGGAGTGGGAGAAAACGGAATGTCTTACCTGCTTGATATGGGCGAACCGATTAAAATTATTGAACTTGCAGAACAGATTATAAAATTTTCAGGACTCGAACCTTACAAAGACATTGATATTAAAATTGTGGGAGCGAGAAAAGGTGAACGCTTTACAGAACCCCTCTGGCTCAAAGAAGAAAATCCCCAGCCAACACAATATCAGAAGATTCTGAAACTGGAAAACAAACCTTATGATTCTGCACGACTGGAAGCTCTGTTAAATAAGCTTAAGCCAATTTGTTTTTTTACAGAAGAAAACACAAGGCTCTTTAGAGATAAAAAGACTCTAGTTTCACTTTTATGTGAGGATTGTAAGAGTCTGAAAGATTACTATGAAGAAGTTAAAAATGACGGAGAGCTTCACACAGATTTGCTTTAAGGATTGAAGACATCAGGAGGGCAAGCAAAAATGGCAGAAATAAAAGTACCCTTTCATAAGGCCGCAATTACAAAAGAAGAAGAAAATGCCGTACTAGACGTTTTGAGGTCAGGATGGCTTACAACCGGAAAATATGCCCTGGAATTTGAAAAGCTTTTTTCGCAGGCAGTTGGTTCTACAGAAGAAAAGCCTGTTTACAGTCTTGCAGTAAACTCGAATACTTCTGGAATGATTCTTGCCATGGAAGCCTGCGGCGTTTGTGAAGGCTCTGCCGTTATCACAACTCCCTACACCTTTGTTTCTACAGCAACTTGTGCCCGTCACCTGAATGCAGAAGTCTTTTTTGCAGATATAGAAAAAGATTCTTACAGTATTGATCCAGATAAAATAGAAGAAATATTAAAAAAAGATGCCGAAGGAGACGGTTATGATGGAAAAGGGGCTCACCGGGTAAGGGCAATTGTGCCGGTTCATATTGCGGGAAATGTTTGCAATATGAAGCGCATTCTGGAACTTGCAAAAAAATACAGCACTCCCGACCACAAAATATTCGTGATTGAAGACGCAGCTCATTCTTTTCCTTCGCCAACAGGTCTTGGATATGCCGGAACTATAGGCGATGCAGGTGTTTTTTCATTTTATGTTACCAAAACGATTACCACAGCAGAAGGCGGAATGGTTTGCACCCGCTCACCAGAGCTTGCCCGCCGCATGACAACCATGCGTATGCACGGAATGGACCGTACAACCTGGGACCGCTACACTTCTCCGCGGGCTTCCTGGGAATATGACATTATAGCTCCCGGCTATAAATTCAACCTGCCTGATATGCTGGCCGCCCTGGGCTGCTGCCAGGTAAAAAGAGCAAATCTTTTTTATGAACAGAGAAAACGTATTGTAGAAAAGTACAATCAGGCCTTCTCTAAATTAGATTTTATTCAGCTTCCACCAGACGGCGAAGGAAACTCATGGCATCTTTACCTGATGCGCCTTGTGCCGGAAAAACTAAAAATCACCAGAGAAGAATTCGCAAAGAAAATGCAGGAAGCTGGACTTGGCATTTCCGTTCACTTTATTCCAATCTTCCATTTTACTTACTGGAAAAAGCTCTACCCGGATTTTACTGCAGAAAAATATCCGAACGCAGAAAATCAATATAATAGAACAATTTCTATTCCACTTTACCCGGATATGACAGAAGAACAGGCAGATTACGTAATAAAAACTGTTACAGAAATTGGAAAATCGAATATAATGTAATAAAGGACCAGACATGGCAGTAGGTAAGAAAAATACAAAGGATAAATTGCTTCGTTCTCTTGATACAGAAGGCTTTTACAGCGATTATTCAAAACCCGGAATGCTGCATGCTAAACTGATAAGAAGCCCATCAGATTCTGGAAGAATAAAATCGATAGAACTTGAAAATATGCCGGAAGGCTACTTTTTATTCACTTATGATAATATACCCGGTGCAAAAGCAATCAGCATAAATAAAACTTCTACCAATATTTTTGGCGGAAAAACAATTGCCTACCGCGGAGAACCTGTTGCAATTCTGGCTGGTCCAGATGAAAGTCTTTTAAACGAGCTTGTTGAAAAAGTAAATATTTCTTTTTATGTAGGAAACCTTGAAACTGCCCTTGATAACGTAATAAAAAAGCATAAGGACGCCCAGCAGGAGCAGTTTGCAGATAAGTCCCAGAAAAACGAAAGCGGACTTAATGAAGCAGATGCTTCTGATATGGCAGAACTGATTAACGACCTTCCTTCCCTAAACAACGTAATTGATAAATCGCACTTTGAAGAATTTTCTGCAAAACAGGTTGCCTTCCGCGAAGTAAAATACGGTCTCTATCAGGAAAAAAGCCTAGAAGAAGCTGACAAAGAACTTTTTGAAGATTCCGGACTCTTTACAACAACCGATACCTGGCAGCAGACCACTGATACACCACGATGGCAGGAAACAGACGGAGCCTTTAGTTATATGGATGGTAAAGACCTGCACATCTACACTCCTACCCGCTGGACCAGTTTTGTTCAAAAATCAATTTCTGAAGCCCTGCAGATTCCTCAGGAAAATATTTATATTCATAAAACAAAGAGCGCAGGTCTTTTTCCAAATGGCTTGTGGAGAACAACACAAACCGCAGTTCAAACTGCAATTGCAGCTTACCTTTCCAAAAAACCGGTAAAACTTGTGCTTTCTCATGAAGAGCAGGACCTCTTTATGAAGCCTGGTGTAATAACAAACATAACTTATAAAACAGCCCTTGAACCAGACGGAAGAATTTACGCCTTAAAAGTTATGATTGATATAGACATTGGTTCTTCAAATCCATTTGCACAGGAAATAACAGACAGAATTGCTCTGGCTTCATTCAGTTTTTATAAACCTAAAAATCTTTATATAAAAGCCGTCACACATACATCAAAAAAACCGCCGACAACAATCAGCATAAAAAATATTGATTCGCAGGCCTTTTTTGCCATTGAAAACGAAGTTCAGAAAATCTGTAATCAGATAAAAATATTCCCGGATGAATTCCGCCTTATAAATTCCCAGGAAGCTGTTGATAAAAAGAAAAAAACAGAAGAAAATCCATTCCCATTTGATATTTCCATAAACGGACTGGATACAACCCTTCAAACAGTTTTAAAAGACAGCGATTTTAACCGCAAGTACGCATCTTTCCACATGGAAGCAATTGACCGGGTAGAAAAAAACAGCAAGCCTTTCTTTGCACTTCCGCTGCGGGGCGTAGGGCTTGCCAGTGCTTACGCAGTTTCTGGCTACAGTGGTGTAACATCCTTTTCTTATGATTCAAAAATTGAAGTTACCCTCTATAAAGATGATAAACTTGTTATTCACGCAATAAAACCTTCTGCGGTAATTCAGGAAATCTGGAAAAAAACAGCCGCAGAAATACTTGAAATCCCCGCGCAAAATGTTGTAATCGATTCAAATTTCACCGTTGATTCTCTGCCCGCTTCTCCGGAAGACACATTCACTTCTATTGGAATTATGAATGAATTGATTAAAAAGTGCTGTACAGAAATCCAGAAAAAGCGTTTTCATCAGCCGCTACCAATTTCTTCAAAAAAAGGCGTTCAGAAAAACACAAGAAAAAAGTGGGATAAGGAACTTTTCTGCGGAACACCATTTTATACAACCTCATTTGCAAGTGCGGTGGTAGAAATTGAACTTGATACCTACACTTATAATGAAAAAATTAAGGGTATCTGGATTGCCATAGACTGCGGAGAACTCTACGATGAAGCCGCAGCCTTTAGAACCGTAAGACTGGAAGTGCAGCAGGAACTTACAATGCTTGTCCGCAATAAAGGAATTCGCTGCGATGCCATTCACATTAAATTTATGAAGTCAGACAACAAATCAGGACAGATTGGCGGCCTGGTTCACAATGTACTTCCGGCAGCATTTTCTTCTGCCCTTTCACTGGCTCTCACAAAACAATTAACCGGCATACCTTGTACAGAAGCAAGACTCTTTACACTGATTAAAAACAGGATCAGGACTGATATAAAACAGGATTCTAAAAAAGAGGCGAATAAATGAAAATCCCCTTAACACTAAATGGAACAAAAACTGTTCTGGAAGCTTATCCAGAAGATTCTCTGATGAAAATCCTGCACGAAAACGGCTGTATTTCTGTAAAAAGCGGTTGTCAGGGGGGCTTTTGCGGAACCTGTACCGTTCTCTTTAACGACAAGGCCATATCTTCCTGCAAAATGCCTGTGGGCTTAGCAAAAGACGCCCAGATTGTTACGCTTGAAAGTTTTTCCCACACAGAAGATTACAAAATTATTATTGATGGTTTTGAAAAGGCAGGCATTAAACTCTGCGGCTACTGTAATGCCGGAAAGATTTTTGCGGCTTATCAGATTATGAAAACCAACAAAAACATTTCAAAAGAAGAAATTACCGAGCAGATAAAACACCTTTCACCCTGCTGCACAGATATAGAAACTCTTACAAACGGTATAATTCAGGCAATCAAGTTAAAAGCAAAAAGAATTAAGAGGATAACATCGAATGAGTAAAACTATTTTGTATGCCAAAAATTCTTATGAACTCATAAAATTGCTTTCAAATAATCCGGGAACAAAAGTTGTAGGCGGATGTACAAGAATTCAAGAGCTGCCGGACAAATTTATTTCTGTATTTGGAATTAAAGATCTTTCGCAGATTGTCCGCCATGAGCGTTTTATAGATGTAGGACCAGGAACAACTCTGTCTGAACTCTTAAATATCGGACAGACACACTTACCGCAAATTTTATCTGAGGCCCTGGCCTGTATTGCAACACCCCAGGTTAGAAATGTGGCAACTATTGGCGGAAACATCTGCAACATGGATCACAAATTGACCCTCTTTGCGCCACTCATGGCTTTGGATGCAAGGCTTGAGTTTAAAAATCAGACAGAAACAAAAACCGAAAATATAAAATATTTTAAGGGAGTGCCGGAAGGTTTTATTCTTTCAAATATCCGTATTCCAATTATGAAGCCGGAGCTTTCAATCTTCCGCCGAATTGGACCTGAGCAGGAAGTAGATCATCAGTCTGCATCTTATGCTTTTCTTGCTGATATGGAAAAAAACTCACTTTTGAATGTTCATCTGGCTTTTGCAGGCCCCTTCAGTTTTCACAGTAAGGATTTTGAAAACTCCCTGATGGGAAAACGCCTTCCTTTGAACCAGAAAGAAGTTTCGCAGATAGAAGACCTTATTCATCAGGAATTTGAAAAAGCCGCACAAGACCAGATGATTTCTGATGTTATGCGGCAGCAGTTCTACAATATTGCCCGTTACAGCTTTGAGCAGTTGACATAAGTAGGGGGAAGTCTCCCCCTCGGCCGCACTACGTTGCGGCCTACCCCCTCTGCGGGGACACCCCGCAACGCCCCGTCATTACCTTATAAACATACAATCGCTACGTTCGCTTCGCTCACTACCAAGTTTTGCAAGCAAAACTTGCTCTAGCGAATAAACATGCAGTCTCCATATGAGAAAAACCTATACTTGTTTTCCACTGCTTCCTTATAGGCGCTTAAAATATGCTCGCGGCCCGCAAAGGCAGAAACCAGCATAATAAGAGTGCTTTCAGGAGTATGGAAGTTTGTAAACATCTTATCTACAACCTTGAACTTAAAGCCCGGGTACATAAAAATACTGGTAGAATTAGTTCCGGCGCGAACCCACTCTTTACGCTTTTCAAGCTCCTCGTAACCACCTGCTTCCTCTGCAAGCTTCTGAGCCACACTTTCCAGAGTGCGCACACTTGTAGTTCCAACCGCAAGAATTGGCCGGCCTTCTGCCTTAGCCTTATTGATTGCATCGGCAGTTTCTTTTGGAACAGTGTACCATTCTTCGTGCATTTTGTGATTTTCAATATTTTCTTCGCGAACTGGAAGGAAGGTTCCAAGCCCAACGTGCAGTGTTACAAATCGTCTTTCTATTCCTTTGGCATCCAGGCGGGAAAGCATCTCCTGTGTAAAATGAAGACCCGCTGTCGGGCAGGCGGCGCTTCCTGTGTTAGTTGCATAAACATTCTGGTAGCGTTCAGAATCTTCTTCTGTATCTCCGCGCTTAATGTATGGCGGAAGCGGAATATGACCGTTTCGTTCAAACCAGTCTTCATCAATCGCGAAATCAAACTTGAGGGCACGGAATTCAGTTCCGGCATTTCCTTCGTGTTCAATAATTTCTGCCACAGTACCATCCGGGAATTTATAATGCATTCCAGGCTTCTGTTTTTTGGCAGATTTTACCATGGTATTCCAGATGCAGCAGTCTTTATCAATAGTATTAAGAAACATGAATTCTGTTTCGCGGCCGGTAGTTTCCTTTATTCCGTAAACGCGGGCACGTCGCACACGGCTGTTGTTAAAAATCATCAAAGTGCCTGGCTCAATTAAATCAGGAAGGTCATCCATCATGTGATGCTCAACCTGGCCTGTAGCACGATTCAAAAGCATAAGCTTATCCTGTCCGCGCACTCCACTTGGATGCTGGGCAATAAGTTCTTCGGGCAGGTCAAAATTAAAATCTGAAGTTAACATGGGGCTAGTTTAGCACAAATTAACGGGAATGTGAAATGCACTCGCTTCCAGGGCTTCCGCATTATAAGCTAACTGTTACTAAAAAACAGAAGGGCTTGCGTTGCGCAGTGTCAGAACCTGCCAGCTGAGGACGCTAAGGAAAACAATCTGCAATTTTTGCCAGGTCAAAAACTGCAGATTGTTCATTATGTCTTCGACATATCGCTCAGAAGCAGGTTCCGTCACTACTCCACTCCAGCCCTTCTGTTTTTTAACTCAGCTTCCACATTAATGCGAACGGCCTGCTAAAAATATGAGGGGCTGGAGCGAAACCGTAGCCGAAAAGCACTTTTCGCGTATTTGGCGACTGCCATTAAAAACAAATGAATGATTTGCCTGCAAATAATTCATTTGTTTTCCTAAAAACGCGAAATCTGTGCTCTTTCGGAAACGGCGTAGCGTAAGTCCCTCATATTTTTTTTACCGAATCGTTTATAATGCGGAAGAATTTCAGTTGTTTGCAGACAAATGCCGTGGTAATATATTTTTATGGAAATAAAAGAGATAAAAGATGAATTATACAGGTTGGCGGGGGCAGAAAAAGCAGCAGAAAGTGGAGCAGACGGCTCTTCAAAATATGCAGATTTTTCAAAGAGTCTGAACCCGACCTCTCTTCCCATGCTGGGCGTAAGACTTCCAGAATTGCGCAAACTGGCAAAAAAGATAGCAAAGAATGATTACAAAAAATTTCTGGGGCAAAATCCCATGGACTCTTTTGAAATGGAAACGCTTCAGGCCATGGTGATTGGTTACGCAAAGGATGATTTAAGCGAGATTCTTGCCTGCGCAGCGGACTTTATTCCTAAAATTCACGACTGGTCGGTAAACGACTCTTTTTGCCAGACATTTAAAATTTGCGAGAAGCCTGACTGCCAGAAAGAATGCTGGGATTTTTTTATGAAATATGCTAATAGCAAGCGTGAATTTGAAGTGCGCGTAGTTGCAGTAATGCTCATGAGTCATTATTTGAATGATGAATACATAGACCGTGTTATACAGGTGCTAAACAATGTATATACAGGAGATACCCCTGACAAATCTGATTATTACTACGCAAAAATGGGAGTTGCCTGGGCAGTTGCAACCGTAGCCGCCAAATACCCCGAAAAATGTCTTGCCTACATGAAAAGCCCGGACAATCACCTTGACGGATGGACTTATAACAAATCAATCCAAAAAATGTGCGAATCCTTCCGCGTAAGCGAAGAATTAAAAGAAGAGATGAAAAAACTGCGGAAATAAGTTTATCCTAAAAGAGCGAGCCCTGGGCCCCTCCGTCCTTCGAATCCGCCGCATGCGTAAGCCCCAGCCGCGCATAAGCTTTCTCGGTTACCATGCGGCCGCGAGGAGTGCGCTGCAAAAGCCCGCACTGAATTAAGTAAGGCTCGTAGTAGTCTTCCAGAGTATCCATACTTTCACCGATAGAAATTGCAAGAGTTTCCGCGCCAACCGGCCCGCCCCCAAAGTTTTCTATAATTGAACGCAAGATTTCCCTGTCGTATTTTTCCAGTCCAATTTCGTCTATCTCAAGGCGGCGCAGGCCTTCATCTACAATATCAACTGTAATCACATTGCTGCCTGCAACCTGAGCAAAGTCGCGCATACGGCGCAGCACCCGGTTTGCAACACGCGGAGTTCCCCGGCAGCACTGAGCCAGCAGCATAGCAGCATCTTCTTCAATCCCAATCTCAAGAATTGCAGCAGAACGCTTAATAATAGAAGCAAGCTCTTTTTGTGTGTAAAACTCAAAGCGGGGAATAAAACCAAAACGAGAACGAAGCGGTGAACTTACAGAACCGGCCTTTGTAGTTGCTCCAACCAGGGTAAATGGCGGAAGAGGAATGCGCACAGTTCTAGCCGCAGCCCCCTGGCCTATAATCCAGTCCAGCTCAAAGTCTTCCATGGCAATGTAAAGCATTTCTTCAATGGCAGGCTTTAAACGGTGAATTTCGTCTATAAAAAAAACAGTTCTCGGTGTAATTGTAGAAAGAATTCCCGCTAAATCCTTTGGCTTATCCAAAGCAGGAGCCGAAGTCACTTTAAAATCAACCCCAAGCTCGTGAGCGGTAATCTGGGCCAAAGTAGTTTTTCCAAGTCCAGGAGGGCCAATCAAAAGAAGATGATCCAGCGGCTCCTCACGCAATTTGGCAGCCTCTATAAATGTAGAAAGATTTTTCTTTACACTTTCCTGTCCCAAAAAGTCAGAAAGCATGGTCGGGCGCAGACGGTTATCCTGCTCGTCATAGGAATTTTTCAAATCCGCCCGAACAATCGCGGAAAAGTCCTCAGAAAAATCTTCATCGCTCATAAAAACAGTATAGCATAAAAAAAGCCCATGAAACAAGTTCGGGAACACGGGAATCCCAGAAATCAGTTTTTGAAAAAGGAACAGGATGTACAGGATAAAAACAAAAATATAAAAGATAAAAAATCCTGTAAATCCGGTATATCTTGTTTTTTTAAACCGATTTCTATGTTCTGTTACTCACTCAATTCCGCGCCCTTAATTTTCACGCCGTAGCCGAAGATTTTTATTCCGCCTGCATTTTTGATTTTTGTGCAGTCGGAAGCAGAAAGCGTGTACTGCACGACAGCGGAATCAGAATCCAACGTAATGTTCTTACCTCTGCCGTCGGAAACTCCGTTGTTGCTGGATTCAATAAGACTTGCAGTGCCGGAACTCACAGAAATTGATGACATATCAAGCGAGACGTCGGAATTTTCAGGGCAGATTCGGATTACGCTGTAACCCGCCCCGCTGATTTTTTCGAGCGTGAGTTTTAAAACTGAACTTGAAGAAATACCATTCAAAAGTTCGCCAGAAATTTCACAAGATTTGCTCCAGTCTTCAGTAGAAAGCTCAACAGGGACAAGAACAAGGTTTGATTTTCTTCCTGTGTTCCACGCAGAAATCAGCTTGGCGATAAAATCGTCTCCGTCGTAAGCGGTGTAGTCAAAGCGGTTTATCACGGCGTGAACTCCGCCGTCGTCCCAAGCCATCGCCGAAAGCCCGTATTTTCCTGCGATTTCGCAGAAATCAGAAAGGCAGTTGAGCCGTTCGGTGTAATCTGAACTTATATTGACGTTGTATTTTGCAAGGTAATCCTTATTGTTTTCGATTCCGAATTCCGTGATTGTGACGGGAACTCCTTTTGAAATAAATCTGTCATATGCGGCTTTGAAAACCGTTTCAAACTCTTGTTTTTTGCTGTCAGAATAAGGGCTTCGTCCTGAATCATAAAATTCCAGCGGGTACCAGTGGATTGCGACCATCAGTTTTCCGCTCGCGCTGTCTGCCGGTAATTTTAAATATTCGCTGGCAACCGTGCTGTAGTCGGTGGCGTAAGTGGGAATCATCACGAATCTTTTCGCGTTGTTCCCGCCACTTTTCCGGATTGTGTCCAGAATCAACTTGTTATAGCCGTTCAATATTTCCGTTGCTTCTTGCAATCCTGTGTCGTCCAAAAGAGAGCGTCGCGGTGGCCAAACTTGAGGTTTTGAATCATCCGCCGTCATAATGCGTGGCTCATTCAGTGTTTCAAAAATCAAATGCTCGTCGTAGCTTCCGTTGAAGACGGCGCAAATCTGCTCGTAAACGCGGCGAAGATAATTTTCAGATTCAGTTTTGTCCTCTGCCGTAAGGTTGTAGCCGTCAGAATATCCGAGCGGAATCGGGCAGTAGGCGTGAACCGAATGATGCTCATTCAAAATAACGTAAAGCCCGTCCGAAACCGCCCAGTCCACAACTTCCTTAACCCGAGCCATAAAGTCCGGATCAATCGTGTAATTTTTATCTATGATGTGAGGGTACCATGTCACGCATATTCTTATTGATTTGAACCCCTTCGCCTTGGCGGAATCAATCAGCGCCTTAGTTACAAGCGGATTGTCGTCAAGTTCCAAAGCCATTCCGCCCGCCTGATTTCCGAGCGCGGTTTTCTGTTCTTCAAGATTCATAAGAAGGGGAACGTCATCTTTACTGTAGTTGTTCTGAAAACCGTAACCAGATTTCCTGCCATTTTTGTCATTATAAAAAGGCGCGCGGTTCAAGCCGCAGCCGAGGCTGTAGCCGAGCGCGATTTTGTCGGAAAGCTCGAGTGCCGTGATTGAATCGTCAAAAGTTTTGCTTCCGCTATCAACAACCGCAGTTTTTGAAGCGGAATTTTTTTCCTTTACGAATTGAAGTTTTTTTATGGTGATTGACACAGTTTCCTTTCCAGCCTGTTTTTCGCTCTGGCGCGTCATAAAGTTTATATTTGTGATTTCTGATTTTCTATCCGCGTCAAGTTCAATATAAGCCTCCGTCGCATTTTTATATAAGTAGACTTCCGAATAAGTGCCGTTGGAATAAGCAAGACGGAAATTCTCGTTAGACAAATCAAGATTTTCGTAAGAAAGCAGGGCGTATTTGTAAGAGGAAGCGTCCGCCTTAAAAGAAAAGCCCGCGCCGTTTCCGCCGTCCCCGTTTTTGAGCGTTAGCCTTTTTGTGGAAGAATCGTAAGAGCCTTTGCTCGCATCATTCCAAAAATAAAAGTCCCCGAGAGTGACCTCAAGGGCATCGCTGTTGTCCGCAGGAGAATCTGGCGAACTTGGCGTAGACGGGCTTTCCGGCTCGTCATCAGAATTTGATGAATTATTGCAAGACGTGAAAAATCCCGCACCCAAAAACAAAATCGCAAACACTAAAAACAAGAATTTTCTTTTCATAGTTTGATTATATTTTATAAATTTTCTCTTGTCTTAGGAGTACCACTCCTTTTTTTTTATCAGCAAGACGCACATAGCAGCGCACCTCAGAAGCCACCCTACTGGAATTTCTGAATCAGTTCTTCGCGGTTTTTGACGTAGGTTTTGGCGTAAATAAAGGTGACGTAATTTTCTACTGAATGAAGCGAAATGTAAAGTTCTTCGGTTGGAGCGTTGTCAAAATAAGCGGTTTTAGCGCGCACGACAAGCCACGGCTCAAGTTTCGCGAAACGCCGCAAGCCTTTTTTTGAAAAATTCCCGCCGGAATCCTTTTTAAGCACATAAATTCCTTCACTCTGAAAAATCTGCACGCCGTTCACAAAAGCCCCGCCATTGTGCACGCCAAAATAAAGAGTCTGATTTTGAGGCAGATAGCAGAGATTTGAAAACACTCCGTTAATTTTCGCAGGATTTTCAAGGATAAGTGCGGATTTCTCGGGCGCATCAATGTTCACGGCATAAAGATTTTTGTAATCGCAATCAGTTTCCTGCGCAATAAGAAAAATCCATTCAGTGCCGGCTGGGTATTTCGCGTGTGAATCAGAATCTCCTTTTAAAGCTCCTCCGGCACAGACTTTGCATAGAAAGGAGCAGGAATCACAAAAAAAGCCAAAAAGAGAATTTTAAAACGAATGATTTTCCCAAACCGGTTCATACGAAAGATTATAAAACAAATCCTAAAAAACATACAGACAAAATCCCGAGAGGACAAAGAAAAGAGGATGACTAATAAGTTTAATTTATGTCATTTTCGGGCTCGACCCGAAAATCTATTTATTTATAATATAAGCATTTATAGATTGCAGTATCAAATACGGCAATGACATTTCAAACTTATTAGTCATCCCCTTTTTTCTGGTGGTCAGCATAAAAAAAATGAGCCGATAAGAGCATTATGTTCGCAAATTTTAATTAAATAAGCCGATAAAACAATATTCTGAGCCGATATTTATAAAAACTCTTGACTTTTTTGAAAAATGAGCCGATAATACATGAGGTTATAGGCTCATTTTTTTATGGAGCAGACAATGGACTTCGTTCTGTACAAAAAGAATATCCCGATTCTCCAATACACAGAAGATGATGCGCATTACATCACTTTTGTGAAGGTGTTCAATGTGCTGCACCTTCCGCCTCATCTTTTTACGGACGGAAAGCCTTCTTCAAAAAACGAATATGGTCTTACCCAGAAGCTTGAGGATTTTTTTAACAACCGCATAATTCCCTACACGCGGAAAAGCTTTAAGGAAATGCTTTCAGAGCTGGAGATCCATTCCGCGGAGGAGCTTGCAAAAAAAAGCTTTTACCTTAGCCTTTCAGACCAATACTGGGTGTGCCCGCTTTCAGAAATGGGAAAAATCTGGTGGGATGACATAAATTTTTTCACCAACGAATATGACAGCGCAATCGGGCTTCGCCTTATGACAAGCTCAAAGGCACTCAACAAAAATTCCTCATCGCGCTCGCCGGACAACACCACAGGAGGAGAGCTTCCCAAACGCTGGGTTCGCAAAAACGGCATAAATTACCTTGAAAAGGCGGGAACTGGAACGGAGCAGCAGGAGCCTTTAAACGAAGTTCTTGCCACAGAAATATGCCGCCGACTTGGAATTGCCCACACTCCATACACTCTGGAAATCTGGGAAGAAAATTACTATTGCCTCTGCCCAGACATCGCCGATGAAAGCACAGAAATGATTCCGCTTGATTCTGTTTATCAGGACATTCCGCTGAAAGGTGGCGTGAAATACGAATTCTCAAAGCTTGTGGAGCGGTGTAATCTTTTGGGCATTCCCAATGCGGAAACTGACCTGCTCAAAATCTTCCTTCTGGATTTTATAATTGCAAACGAGGACCGCCATTCGTTTAACATAAGCTTCCTTCGCAATTCAGATACTCTGGAATGGATTGGCGTTGCGCCGGTGTATGACTCCGGAAAATCAATGTTTTTGAACAAGCTTGATTTTGAAATTAATCAGACCTCATCGTTCAGAATCGCTTCAAAGCCTTTTGAAGAAACGCAGGCTAAGCAGTTCAAGGCACTTCCTATGGAAAAGCTCGCGTCGTTCATTGATTTTTCTGCGCTAAAAGACATACAGGTGTGGTACAAAAAATTCCTGAGTCCTCTCCGCCGTATTTCCGCCGAAAAAAAGTCCGCGCTGGTGCAAAAGCTTGGAGAGCGCATACAAGAAGCCCGGATTCTCATAAAAGAAAAGCAGTCAGCGGCGTATGAAATCAAAACTTACGGTGCAAAGACTATAGGAGAGCCTTCTCAAAAATATGAAAGCCTTGGCTATGACGGTGCAATGCTTGCAGAAAAACGGGCAGACTCACGTAAAAAAAAGACGGTGCGTTCAAAGTCAGAAGACTTGGTTTTTACCGCGCTCGCCCAGGATTCCTCGCAGACAAAGGAAGAGCTTTCCGCACTTCTTGGTATTTCACGTGCCACGATAACGCGCGCTCTTCAAACGCTCGTGGCAGACGGCAGAATCAAAAGGCTCGGCTCGAACAAAACGGGGCGGTGGGAAATTGCCGAACCAGAGACAGACATACAAATCAATTTTTGAAAAATCCTGAAAACTTCGTTATATTATCACTATGAAGCAAAAGGATAAGAGTCAGACTTCACAAAAAACGGTTTTTCACAAAGAAGGAAACCGGAGGACAATCTCTAAAAAAGCCCTCGCACGCTCGCAAGAGCTTGGGCAGAATGCCGCCGACACGGATTCTCTGCCAAAAGCCGCTTCAGAAATAGAAGAAAAGCTTCCTTTGATGAAACGCGGAGTTATAAAAAAAGCGTGGGATAAAGTTCAGTTTCTCTGGGAAAAATTCAAGTCGCCGGAAGTTCCGCTCAGACTAAAAATCACGATTATTGGAGCACTTTTATATATGGTGCTTCCTGCAGATGTAATCCCCGATTCCATTCCTGGAATAGGCTTGATTGATGATCTTTCCGTGATTCTGATTGTTTTCCGCGAGGTATCAAAATACGTGCTTCCGAAAATCGAAAAAAAAATAGAAGAAAAAATGTATGAATCCTGCTATCAGAAAATTGACGAAAAGCAGAAGCTAATTCTTTTTTCCATGATTCTGAATGCAATCTGGACGTTTTTGGCAAATGCTCTTGGCTGTGCCCTACTGGTGATAAAACCATTTGGAAATACTGAATCAAAATATACTGCAATAACAATATTCTCTCTGGTCTTTGTTTATACAATTATACGCACAGTAATTTATCTAAAAAAATACGGAAGGACGACAAGAAAAATCACTGTTGCAATTTTGAAAAAACGCAGTATTTCAAAGGGAATCGCAGATTTTGTTACAGATGAATACAAATACATAAACTACATTTACGCAAGTATAGAACTTGCACAGACTTTTATTCCAGAAATTCCACGAATTCCAGATCTTAGTGAAATTATAACAACCTTTGAAAAACACTACAAAAAAAGAATTATTCTTTTCTTGGTGATTTTTGCACTCTACACCGCCCTTATATGGGTGACTAAATTTCTGATTATAAGAGGAGCCTAAAGATGGACAGTAAAAAATCAATTATTAAGCTAGATGAGACATATCTATATGGGAGGAACGAATCTGCTGCACAAAGACAAGCTCGCTTTCTGAAAAATCAAAACCGACTGAGCCACCCCCATCCGAACAGAAGAATCAATAAAAGCCGATGAAATTTCGCGCTCACTTTCAAAAGTTAAATTGTTATACATGGCTTACATTATAATAAAATCAGGCAAGTTCCACAATTGCACGGCGGAACAAAATATCTTCCCTTTCCTTCTGACTTTTCCCTGTAAAAGCAGCATCGTTCGTAAGGCTTTCTAGCAGCTGGGCAAGCTTCTGTTCAACCAGCTTTTTATCGTAACCCATACTAGCCAGAGACAAAACAACATCTGCATAAGGAGAAGCCGCAGCAAGGCGAACTACATCCCCGGCAGAAGATTCGCGCATGGTTAGTTTTCCTTTCAAAGTAAGAATCATCTTTCCGGCAGTCTTTTTTCCTACTCCAGGAATTTTTTCCAGCATTTCAAGGTCGCCCCTTTCCAGCACATCAAGCAGCCGGCTACTTGAAACCGAACTCATAATTTTTACCGCGCCTTTTGGTCCCACTCCATCAACCTTGAGCAAATCCAGAAAAACACTGCGTTCTTCTGCAGAGGCAAAACCGTACAGAGTCATCAGCTGGTCGGTGTGCTGAAGCCAGGTAAAAACCCGGGCCTCGTTACCAACAGGAGGCAGCATATCAAGGTTTGAATCTGGAACACATAAATCCCATTCAACGCCGTTTGTATCTATAAAAATCTGTTTTGGAAATTTTCCTGTAATTATTCCGGTAAGTGAATTGAACATATTTTTATTATAAATGAAATCCCTCTTTTCGGGAATAAAATAATGGGCGCTTTATAATTTTTTTGTTATACTATAAGTATGAAGCATATAGCAGATATTATCACATCAGAAAAATCACTTTTGAGCGGAATTACAGATTCTTCATCTTTTGCAAAAGCAATTAGTGAACTTCATACCGAAAAAATCTTAAAAATGACAAATAACCTGCCAAATTTTATGGCCCAGGTTCATGAAGAAGAAAAGTTCATAATTTTGATTGATATTGTCGGCTTTTCAAAAGACACTACCCGCAACCAGGTTTATAAAATCTATCTTTTTCAGCGTTATCTGGCTTCACAAATCCTTACAAATACAATTGCAACCCACGGAAAAATAAGGATTTCTCACTTTGTGCCTACAGGAGACGGCTGTTATATTGTTGCAGACAAATGCGATCAGGACACAGCCCTTTCTTTTTTGATTTCACTTGTTTCGGGATTTAAAAACATTCAGACTGAAAATGCACTTTCACTTTCCATCCGGGCCTCAGCCCTTTTTGGCAGCGTTGTTCCTTTCTTCGACATGGCCCGCCACTTAAATTATATTGGAGAAGGCATGAACGAAGCAGCCCGAATCTTGAGCGGAGGGCAAAAGGTGCTGGAAGAAATGTATCTTTCTGAACATCCTGGAGCCCTTTATGGTGATGAAAAAAAATATTCCCGCAATTCACTTTTTCTTGGCGATTCTTTAGCAGAAAGTATTAAAGAATACAAAGAGGATTGTACAAATCTTTTACACTTTGCAGATGTTGCAGACAAACACGGAAAAAAACGCAACATAACGGTTTTGCAGGGAATCCTCTAAAGTAATAAATTATTAATTCACAGCCGGCAATTTTCGGGTAATTTCATCAATCGAAAGGCCAGTTTTTCGTGCAATTGCAGCCAAATCTTCATACTCATACTTTGCCCGCCTTACACCATAACCTTCTGCTTTTTTAATTCTTATCTGACCAAACTCTGTTTCAATTTTTTCTATCTGTCGGGACAAAAAATAGCGGTTACTTATATTTTCGCGCACCCCAAGAGTTGTTGTATGCTTAAAAATTGTCTGCAGGATTTTTTCTTTATCGCGCTCGCGGCACATAACACAAAGCAGATTTCCAGGCCGAGATTTTTTCATGGTAACAGGAATTGTATAGGCTTCCACAGCGCCCGCTTCAAAAAGCTGCTCCATAGCAAAAGCAATTCGCTCGGCACTAATGTCATCCAGATTACAGGTATACTCTAAAATCTGCTCTGGTTTATCATCAGCCTGGCCAAGAATAGCACGCAGGCAGTTAGCAGCCTCAAAATCCTTTTTCCCCATTCCATAACCGATTGCAGACATTTTCATTGGAGGCATATTACCAAAAGAGCTGACAAAATGCTTAAGCAAAGCGGCTCCTGTTGGAGTACACAATTCACCGGAAATTGAACCGCTGTAAACAGGAATGTCTTTTAAAATATAGGCAGTTGCAGGAGCCGGAACCGGAAGAATGCCGTGAGCACAGTGAACCTGTCCAAATCCAACATTCACGGCAGAAGCACACACCTTTTCGGCTCCAATTTTATTCATCAAAAGACAAACTGCGCTTATATCTGCAAGCGCATCCATTGTGCCCACTTCATGAAAGTGAATGTCTGTAACAGGAAGACCATGCACATGACTTTCTGCCTGGGCAATCAGTTTGTAAACTTCTTTTACAGCTTCTCTTACAGCTGAAGGCAAAAGAAGCTTTTCAATAAGAGCTTCAATTTCTGCCAGGCTTGTATGATGGTGATGATGCCCTTCCCCGTGACTATGCTCGTGAGTGTGTTCAGGCTCGTGTTCATGTGAATGCTCGTGTTCGTGTGAATGTTCATGTTCTTCATCATGATGATTATGATGATCTAAACTTTCCTCTTCTTCACCATTTACCGCAACCTTAAAATGAGTTCCTGTAATTCCGCATTTTACAGAAGCCTCTGCAGAAACCTGCACCCCAGGAATCCCGCACTTATTTATTTCATTCAAAAAAGCATTTTTTTCATCATCAGATAAAAGTTCATAAAGAGCCGCGCTCAGCATATCGCCGGCAGCACCCATTGGTAAATCTAAATACAGAGTTTTCATTCATCCTCCAAAAGTGCAGTCGACAAACCAGTTTACACATGATTAATCATACTTGCCTGATAACCCGCACCAAAACCATTATCAATATTTACGACAGAAACTCCACTCGCACAGGAATTAAGCATAGAAAGAAGAGCAGAAAGTCCATTAAAAGAAGCCCCATAACCAACGCTTGTGGGAACCGCAATCACAGGACAATCAGCAAGGCCGCCAATTACACTGGCAAGAGCCCCTTCCATTCCAGCAACCGCAACAATAACGCTTGCGCTCATAATTTCGTCCATGTGGGAAAGCAGACGGTGAAGTCCAGAAACCCCAACATCGTAGAGGCGAACAACCTTATTTCCAAGCACTTCCGCAGTCAAAGCAGCCTCTTCCGCAACAGGAATATCGCTGGTGCCGCCAGTTGCAACTACAATAGTGCCCCTCCCAGAAGCTTCCGGCATTTTTCCAACAATACCAATTTTAGCTTCCTTTCTATAATCAAATTCTACTTCTTTAGAAATGCATTCCGCTTTATTTTCATCAAGGCGGGTAATCAAAATGGTATTCTGCCCAGATTTTTGCATAGCCTTCACAATTCCAATAATCTGCTCAGCACTTTTTCCGGCCCCATAAATAACTTCGGCAGCCCCCTGCCTTACTTTTCTGTGCAAATCAATCTTAGCATAGCCAATATCTTCAAAAGGCTCTTTTTTTATTTCAAGCAGTGCTTCATCAATTGAAGTTTTGCCATCCCTTACCTTTTCAAGAAGAAGCTTTATATCACTGTTCATTCCGCATCTCCAAATCTAACAAAACCTTGCTGTAATATTTTTTTAGTTCAGAATTAATTTTTTCGTGATTTTCTAAAAAAAGTTTAAGCTGATTTTCACACAACTCCATTTTTGCAAGCTTTTTATTCATCATTCTGACCCTAAAGTTAGTAAAACCAAGTTGAGAAAGAAAACTTTCTGCCTTTTCCGTTATTTCCAAATCTTCCTGAGTAATAGAAGTGCCGGAAGGAATTCTAGTTGCAAGGCAGGCATAAGAAGCCTTATTCCAGGTAAAAAGCCCCGCTTCTTTAGAACGCTTCCTAATCTGGGTTTTAGTAAGTCCACATTCCCGCAAAGGAGATAAAACCTTTAATTCCTGCAGGGCTTTTACCCCAGGACGATCATTTACATCATCACTGGCATTAGTTCCGTCTAACACAATGTTAAAACCATCTTTTTGAGCCTCTTCTAATATTTTTGAAAAAATTACTCTTTTACAGTAATAACAGCGGTTGGCAGGATTTGAAGTAACTATAGAATCTGCCAGAATATCAGCCTTTATAACATGTAAAGGAATATCATATTCTTTTGAAAAGCGAAGGGCGTCTTCATATTCAAAAGATGGCTGAAAGGCAGATTTCACATAATAAGCCCTTACCTCCTGAGCAAAAAGTTTTGCCGCCCACAGAAGATAAGCCGAATCAACACCGCCGGAAAAGGCAATCGCCACACGACGGTGTTGAGTAAAAAATTCTTTTAAATCCAAATTATTTTCTCTTAAAAAGAACAGCTTTTACAACGCCTTTTGGATCACGAACAAGAAGAAGAACAAGCCAGATGATTAATCCCAGTGCAACAACAGAAAGGCCCAGGTATAAATCATTAAGCATATCAAGAGGAGAAGGAACAAAGGCTTCTGCACCAAGTTCTGCATACTCAAAAATTGAATCTACAAACCACATTATAGAAGCACCCCAATACATAAGGCTCAAGGTGCCTACTTTAAGATCACGGGCTTCTTCTTTTCTATACCAAATAATAGAAGAAATTAAAGCTGCAAAAACTGTTGTTAAAAGTGTCATGCAAGAGCTCCGTTTATAACAGAAGAATTTTCTTTTTTAGAGTTATTTTTTTCGATTATCGAAGAAACTCCAACCATAATAGCCCACACCCCAGTTACAAGCAGAGCCATTGTTACACCTGTTGTAGCCATTTCATGAAGCATTTCTGCAACATTTCCATCTTTTACGGCTGTAAGGAATGGGAAGAAAGGAAGGACTTCTCCATGCCAAACGTGTTCGAATGCCAGCAAGGCAGAACCGCCCCAAAGCATTTTGTTCAACCAGCCAAGCTTAGTTGAAAATGAAATTTTTGGAACATTATCTGTATTTTCATCAGCTTTTGTACTAACGCTGCCACTAAGACCAGCTTTCATTTCTTTAGATTTAATAATTTTTCCTGCGATTGTTGTAATAATTGCTTCTGTAGCAGGGACTGTAAAACATGCCATTATAGACCTCCTGAGTTGGAAAGCATTATAGCTTATCCTGTTTTTTATTCATCTACATTATACACTATAATTGAAAAAATAGTATTAAAAATAATTATACAAATTGTACAATTATATTTTATTCAACTAAGACATTAATTTAATTGACATTTTTTGTGCAATTCATATAATTTGATAATCATTATCAAATTGGAAGCGTAGAGAAGATGCAGAAAACAGGCTACAAAACACGTCAGCAGGATTTACTTTTATCTTATCTAAAAGAAATGCAGGGAAAACACTTCACTGCAGAAGATGTGCGCGCTCATTTTGAAGAAAAAAAGATTTCTATTGGAATTGCAACAATTTACCGCCAGCTGGAAAAGCTTGTAAATGAAGGAAAAATCCAGAAATATTTTATAGATGACCACTCTGCAGCCTGCTTTGAATATGATGGCGAAAAATGCAATTCAGCAGAAAAACACTTTCACTTAAAGTGCGAACTCTGCGGCCGCCTTATCCATCTGGAATGCGAAGAATTAGAAGAACTGGGAGGCCACTTAAAAACAGAACACGGTTTTGTTATTAATCCTCTTAGAACTGTTTTTTACGGAGTCTGTACTGAATGCTTAAACAAAACAAAATAGCAATTTTAAGAATTGCAGCTTTAATCTTCATACTTTCTCTTTTTACTCTGACAATTTTTGAAGCCAGTCACGCAGGACACAAAGAGCATTGTCATGAAGAAAACTGTCAGCTCTGTCTTGTTCTTCAAATTATTCATAACACAAGAAATTTCCTTAGCGGTGCTAAACAGACAGCTGCAGAGAGTTTTCATTCCTACCTTAAAATCATTACACTTTTTTCTGGGACAATTTTTGCCGCAGCAACTCTGGTTACCCAGAAAATCAAACTATTAATTTAGATTGTCGGATCAAGTCCGACAATGACACGGACAGCACAGCATAGGTAGTAAGGAGGGGGAAGTCCGCTCGCTCCAAAGACAGTAGTTTCGACAAGCTCAACCACCGTCTTTTCTGCTACCCCCTCTGCGGGGCTCAATCGCCGCCCCTGCGATGTTTGCGAAGCAAACTCGGTTACAACGCCTGGCTTTATCTAACAAATATATTGAAAACAAGGAGTTTTATAATGAAAAAAATATTTTTAATACTTGCAGTTTTTTCTGCACTCACAACCTCAGCATTTGCTGCAAAAGCAAAAAAATCTGAAAAAATCAAAGTGGTAACCACAATCTTCCCGGAATACGACTGGGCTCGCGAAATCATTGGCGAAAACAAAAAGAATGTAGAACTCACCCTGCTTCTTGCAAACGGAGTGGACCTTCACTCTTACCAGCCTTCAATTCAGGATATTGCAAAACTTTCTACAGCAGATATTTTTGTTTATGTGGGCGGAGAAAGTGATGAATGGGTAGAAGACGCCCTTAAAAATGCCCGCAACAAAGACATGAAGGTAATAAACCTTATGGAAACTTTGGGAGACAGAGTAAAAGCAGAAGAAATTAAGGAAGGTATGCAGGCAGAAGATGATGACGAACACGAGCATGGGCACCACGACGCAGACCACGATGACGATGATGACGACGCCCATGATCACGACCACGAGGCAGAAGGTCATCATCATCACCACCATGACGACGAAGAAGTTGAAAACGACGAACATGTTTGGCTTTCACTCAAAAATGCAAAAATCTTAAGTGCAGAAATTGCTTCTGCCCTCTGTGAAAAAGACGCCGCAAACGCCGCAAGCTACAAAGCAAACCTTGCAGCCTACACAGAGCGTCTGGACGCCCTGGACGCAAAATACGCCGCAGCCGTAAAAGCCGGCTCAAAAAACACCCTGCTCTTTGGCGACCGCTTCCCATTCCGCTACCTTGTAGACGACTACGGCCTTGACTACTTTGCGGCCTTTGTTGGCTGTTCGGCAGAAACCGAAGCAAGTTTTGAAACCGTAATCTTCCTTTCAAAAAAAGTTGACGAACTTGACTTGAATACAGTTCTTAAAATTGAAAGCGGAGACGGAAAAATTGCCCGCACAATCGTAGAAAACACAAAGAAAAAGAATGCAAAAGTTCTTACACTAGACTCAATTCAGTCTACAAGCTTAAAGCAGGCTCAGAAAGGCACAAGTTATCTTTCAATCATGGAAGAAAACCTCAAAGTCTTAGAAGAAGCCCTCAAATAAAAAGCGCTAAAAAGGGGGATGCATAATACTCAATGACCGCAGTCACAAATCTTATTAAACATCCCCTTTTTTTTGTAAAAAACATCATGCTATGATAAAATAATAATATGCAGAAAGAAGAAAAGTTTATTTATCGCATGGTTCGTTTATATGGTTTGATAGTAATTCTTTCAAACGTAATAGCAGTTTTAATTCCAACCCTAGTTGCCACTCCACTCAGTGATACAGAAAACATGCAGAACTGGATAAATTTCATATCCAGAAAAAATGCGTCAAACTATGCCATTATTGCCGCTTTTCTGGTTCCAACCCTTGTCTGCATAGTCTACAGTCACAAAATTTCAAAATCAAAAGAAAAGATGATGAAAAACATAGCAGAAATTCCCTCTGTTTATTCGCTTTCATCAGTAATCGGCTGGAACCTCTACTATTTTATTGAAATTCCCTTTGTAATTTATGCAAAAATACAATTAGGGATCAAGATAAAGTATATAATCATTTCAAGCTGGGCCTTTGCAGTTTTTTCTGGAATGACAGCCTACACAATTTCTTACATTTTAATAGAAATCTTAAACCGAATGGTTCTTCTCCCAAAAGTTTTCCCGGAAGGCCACATACAGAAAAACGGATTTTCATTCCGCCCTATTTTTAAACATCTCATGTTATTCAGTTACATGGTTTCATCAGTTTTCCCGGTTATTCTCCTGCTCACAACAATCATTACAGAAGAAATACAATTTGGAAAAAAAATCAGTTCAGGAATCATTTTTATCTCAATTCTTCTATTAATACTGGCTTTTATAATCACAAAGGGATTAACAAAAATCATTATAAGCCCAATGAATAAACTCACACTGGCTGCCGACCGCATAAAAGAAGGAAATTACAAAACCCGAGTTGGCGTTGTTACCGCAGATGAACTTGGCACCCTGGCCGACAGCTTTAATGACATGGCCGATTCCCTTGCAGAAAAAGAGTTTATGCGGGACACCTTTGGAAAAATTGTAGACCCGGAAGTGCGCGACTACCTTTTGCATGAAGGCGAAAAAGCACTGGGCGGCGAAACAAGAGAAGTTACCGTTCTTTTCTGTGATATACGAAGTTTTACCGCAATGAGTGAAAAAATGTCGGCCGAAGATGTTGTTTCACTTTTAAATCGCTATTTTACAGCCTTGGGCCAGTGCATTACAGTTCACCACGGAATAATAAACAAGTACATTGGAGATGCCATCATGGCAATTTTTGGCGCACCAGTTTCTTCAGAAAACAGCGCGCTAGATGCTTACAAGGCCGCAATTGATATGAGGCAGGCTCTTGTCCATGTAAATAAAGATTTAACCGCGGTTGGCTTGCCGGAAGTTCATTTTGGAATCGGAATTCACACAGGACCTGTCTTTGCCGGCACCATAGGTGCAGAAAACAGAATGGAATACACCGTTATAGGAGACACGGTAAACACCGCCAGCCGCCTGGAATCGCTTTGCAAAACCTACAAGGTAGATTTGCTTTTGTCTCAGGCCGCCGCCCAAAAGTGCAAGCTCACCGAAGGAGCCCTCACCTTTGTAGACGACGCCCAGATTCGCGGCAAGACCGAACCTATGAAAGTCTTTACGGTAGAATAATTTTTACCGGGTATTTTACTGGGCCGGGCAGTATTCTCCCCATTCGCAGCCCATGTGGCCAGCATCTACTTCGTCAATCAGTTCAAGTTTTTTGCCAAATAAGCCCTTTTTGCGGTAAAGCTTTACAAGGCCACTTCCAGTACCGCCATTCCAAAGCCGGTTATGACGCTTTGCGCCATCAGGAGCTTCATAATTCACAAGAAGCATTTCGGCCTTATTACACTCAACCGAAGTTTCCATCACAGCCTTTGTAGTTTCCTGGCGAACATACCAGATAATTTTATCGTCAGTTTCTTGGCAGTCAAACTTTGTGCGGCAGCAAGTCCAGAATTTAGAAAAATTAAACTCATAAGACTTACCCTCATACCAGAAATCACTCAAAAGCTTACGATTCAAAGCAATTCCAAAAGCCTTTGGCCGCCCCCCGCCAATATCAAAAACAGAATCTTCAAGCCGCTTACCGCTAACCCGGCTAACAAGGTCGCAGGAAGAAAGCCACACCCAGGGCGAAGTAAAATCGGCACCCCAGTTTTTATCAGCATAACCAAAAGACTTTTCTGGAATTACCTTGTATTTTTCACCATTACAAGTAATAGTTCCCGAATAAAGAGATTTCATTCCTTCGGCATGCCAGTACATTTCAAAAGCCTTAAGCTTTCTAAAAAGCGAACCGGCACCATAGCCCACATTAAAAGCCACTTTCTTAGAAAGCTGAATATCCCAGGACATAGAACCAGAATCACACATCCATTCAGGGTGATTGTCACAATCCCCTTTAGAAATATTTACAGAGCCCTTCAGAACTTTTTCGCCGGCAAGACAGTCATCGGCAGCAAGATGATAGCCCTCTTTATCTGAAGAAATCACAACTTCCTTCCAGGGAATAAAACGATGCAGCTGAATAGCATTTTCTCCCCACCAGCCGCATTTTACCATCAGATAACTTGGCCGTAAGCCCTTTTCTCGGTTTGCAGGCAGCTGCCCCAAAACAGGCTCAGCGCCACCAGAGCCAGCGCCCGCCAGAGCCGGATTACAGGTAAAATATTCAATAAAAAAAGCCCGCTCCTGGCCAGTCACTTCATTTACAGCCGTAAAATTGTGCCACCACCAGTCATAGCCCTTACGCGCAAAGCGGCCATCAAGCATAAAATAATTCCGTTTCAAATCTGATTTGTTCACAAAGCACCCCCAAAATGTAAATGTGTAATCGCCCCGGCAAGCGCGTCGGCCGCGTGGTCAGGCTTAGGCTCAGTTTTCAGCCCCAAAAGAATTTTTACATAACGTTCAACAAGCTCCTTATCAGCGGCCGCCGTTCCCGTAACGGCCTGCTTAATCTGATTCGGAGTGTATTCGCCAAGTTTAATGTTGTACTGGGCAAGACACAGAGTCACCACCCCGCGGGCCTCGGCCACGCCCATTGCAGAAGAAACATTTCGTGCAAAATAAAGAGTTTCCATACCCGCCTCATCCGGCTGGAACTCATCAATTACCGCCCTAAGCCTGTTGTAAATTGTAAGAAGCCTTTCTCCGTGAGGCTGGTCTGCCTTAGTATTAATGCAGCCGTAAGAAACCATGCGGTAACGGCCCTGGCAAAAATCAACTATACCAAAACCCGTATTCGCAAGCCCCGGGTCAATACCAAGCACCCGGCGCACCTTTTCTGCACCCTCTTTTTTTGGAGAAATACCAACCTGTTCACTTCCCGGCAGGGGAACAAACTCTTTACTTTCGTTTTTCATTCTGAATTTTTATTTTGACATAAAAAAATCCGCCCCATCTGGAACGGATTCTTACAGCAGGCGGTTTCGAAAACCTCAACCACCGCAATTTTAGAAGATTACTTAAGCTTCTGGCTCAAAGTCATCTGGATATTCAGCTGTGTGGTAAACGTTCTGAACATCATCGTTGTCTTCAAGACGGTCAATAAGGCGCTGAACCTTAGCGGCTGTGTCCTTATCAACAGGAGTGTAAGCATCTGGAACCATTCCTACATCAGCAGAAAGTGTTTCATATCCTTTTTCCTGAAGAGCTTCAGCAACAGCAGTAAATGCATCAGGAGAAGTTGTAACAGTAATAACTCCGTCTTCATTTACGATATCATCAGCACCAGCTTCCAAAGCAACTTCCATTACTTCGTCTTCGTTTACTTTTTCTGCATCAAGTTCGATTGTACCCTTTCTCTGGAACATACGAGAAACAGATCCAGAAGTACCAAGGTTACCACCGTTCTTTGCAAAGATGTTCTTAACGTCTGCAGCTGCACGGTTCTTGTTATCAGAAAGAACTTCAACCATTACAGCAACTCCGCCAGGAGCATAACCTTCGTAAAGATACTCTTCGTATGCTGCTCCGCCGTCTTCACCAGTACCCTTTTTGATAGCACGTTCAATGTTATCTTTAGGCATGTTTGCAGCACGAGCCTTAATAATTACAGTTCTAAGACGAGGGTTTGCGTTTGGATCACCACCGCCCATACGTGCAGCAATAGAAATTTCCTTAATAAATTTTGTGAAAATCTTACCACGTTTTGCATCGGCCAAACCCTTTGCATGCTTAATGGTGGCCCATTTACTATGTCCTGACATTAGGAACTCCTTATATAAAATAGAATACTAAATTTATCTATTAAAAATACCACAAATAAAAATTTTATTCAATATACAGGAGGGGGAAGTCTAAAACAGCGAAGCTGTTTATCCCTCGCTCCAGCCTCCTCGGTCGCTCGCCTTCGGCTCGCTTCCTGCGGGGTCTTCCGCTACCCCCTCTGCGGGGATAACAAGCAGAGCTTGTTTACCCCCGCAACGCCCCCAAAATATTCTTTCTATTTTTCATCTTACAGGCAGATGTGATTACAGCATTTACAACAACATCAGCTGTCTGATCGGCACAACTGCCGTGAATTAATTTTAGGTTAGACATATAGGAATTCATTACGACTTCACTATCATAGAACTGACGTATTCGTTTTATCTAGTTTTTCAAAATCCTGATACAAAAATACCAGAATATTCCTCATGACAACTGCATCTTTTTTTGACAGCTTACTTTCCCTCATATAGTCAGTAATTTCTGATTCAATAAAGTGCATTGCTGCATGAAAGAATACTTTTATCTGACTTAAATCTGTTCTGGTTGATACGGAAAAAGCAGATGAATGAACATAGCTACATGCAAACTTATATAAAATGGTAAAAGACTTTTCCAGATTGCACGCTTTTACAAGAGTACCAATTTTTCTATCTTTTTTATTTTGAATCTTGCTTTTTGTCCAGCCATAGTTTTCTGCAAACGCCTGGCCGTATTTATTCAAATAATCATCGTGTATTTTATCCCATTCTGGTGTACTGTTTCCAACAAGCTGAGTAAGATGATATTTAAGAAATTGCAGATGATCTTTATAAACAGGAACCAAATCAGGATTCTGAACGAGATATTGTCCAATTACAAAACTTTCATATAGAGAACGGTACTCTACAATTACGCTGTTAAAACAACCATTCATTGCAAGAAGCAGAATACTTTTATATTGATTCAAATCATTTTGCAGTTGTACAGAAACATGTTCAGCAATTTGAGAGTTCTTTTTACCTTTGCTTTTTCTTGCAGTATAGTTATAAATTGCAACAGCACAATCCAGGAAAATAAAACACCTTCTGAGCATTTCTGAATTCTGGAGCAATACAATTTCTGAAGATGCAATATATTCTTGCCAGAAATGCTGGATAAGTTGATTTTCATTTGAATAAAGGAAGTCTGTGAATTGTTCTAAATATTTATCAAGCTGCAATTCTCTTTCAGTAACATTTCCGTTTTGGGAAAAATCTGTAAGAGGACATTCTGAAATAAGGCGTTTTAGGAATTTTTGGTCCATGTTTTTCTAAATCCATTAATTGCATTAAAAGTTATTACGAGTTATTGTTATAATTAATAACTTAATCTTTCAAAAACTGTTTCAAAATACGAAGGATATTTCGATAATACCTCCAATACAGATTCTTTACTTTTTAATAAATCAAATTTTATTAAGTCAATATCTATTTCTTCATTGACAAACTGTTCCAGTTCTTGTACTAAACATCTATCACAAAATCCAAGTTCGTATATGCAGATTAGTTTATTTGTTGGTAAACCATATTTCAATTGTCGTTGAAGAAGTTTCAACATATTTGTTGTATGTTCATCTTTTTCACTAATCAGTTCTGCAAGAGCATTTACTATTACGCAACAATTATAATTGATACCAGAATCAAAAAGATTTACTACATTTTCTATATTCTTACTAAATCTTGTATTTTTGCCATTTTCTTTTATTTTAAGAATATTCCATAATTCATAATAGCTCGCTCCATGTATCCATTTTTTTATAGATTCTAATAATAAATCTTTATTTTCAATATATGAAAATTGATAAACAATATTATTCTCTAGTAAAAATGGCCAAAATAATTCTAAAATTTCTATAGTAGAAGAACAATGTAATATATTGTCTATGTTATCATTGTAAAATTCAGAAAGTTTAAGTGTTGTTTGTATTCCTTGCATAGTTTTTGCTAGTGGAATTCTTTTGTCAGATTCAACTGTTTCTTGAATATGTAAAGCGATTTCGCCAAGGATATATAATAAAATTTCTTTATCATTTTCTTCTAATAATTTATAAGCAAGAGTGTTTTCAACAAAACTTTTAATTGTGTCGTTATTTAAGTTTTCTCCGTATAATAAGAAAAAGTTTTCTATTTTAGCTATATATCGTAATTTTTCTTGAAATTTATCTTTTATATCATCTTTCGTATCAGAATCAATTTCATCATAGAATTTACCAAGATATTTTTTAATTCCTTCATCAATAGTAATTCTACCAATATATAAATCAACTAAATCCTGTTTGTTTGAAAAATGATAAAAGGGATTGGGCTCTTTTATAATTTCTAGCAAAGAACTTAAACATCGTTCAGAGTTATTTGCATCTAATAAATCATAATTATGCTTATTAAAAAAAGAATCTTCTTTTGTAAAAATTATACAACCATCAGTAATTTTCCCTGCACGTGCAACTCTACCAATAAGATTTTGAAAATCTCTTACTGAAATATAATCATCTGCTTTTGTTGTATTTGGAATAAATAAATATTTTATTGGTAAGTTTACTCCTTGTGCTAGAGTAGAAGTACATACTATTGTTTTTATTTTTTCTTTTTGCAATCCATATTCAATAGTGTATTTTATGCCAGTAGGTATGTCTGCATGATGTGAAAAAATGCCATATTTTGCAGCCTTAAATAGAGTACATTCGGTTCCAAGGTTTCTTTCAATTAATCTTGAAATTTTGTTAATTTCAATATAATTTGAAAAATCTAAAGGTTTTGGATAATCAGGCAATCTTGTATAAATCTCAGGTACGATTTTTAGAATTGCATTAACGAAGCGTTTAGTTCCACAATAAATAGCAGATATACCGTTTTTACTCATTTTTATTGCTAAATATAAAGCTACAGAATTCGATTTTGATAAATTAGGAAAAACTCGCGGTGTACTCTCTCGTTTTCGTAAAGGCAAATTAGTAATATTGAAAATTCGTGGCACAAAAAAACTTTTATTCTGGGGTATCTTATAATCAACAAATTGGAGATATCCTTGATATTCGTTAATAAAAAAACCGATATTTCTTTTTGTAGGCAATAATGAATTACCTGTAATTACATTATCATTATTATTTAACCATGATGAAATTTCTGTCGCATTACTTATAACTGCTGATATTAAAACTTTTTGAGTTGTTTCTGGTAAATTTTGATTTAAAAATGTAATAAGGAGTTCATAAGTAATACCTCTTTCACCGTTATCAAATTGATGTCCTTCATCCAAAATTATTAATCCAATATTTTTTATGAATGTAGTATCAAAATGAATAAGATAATAAAATTTTTCTGGTGTAAGAATTAATATTGATTTTTTATCATCTGTTGTTACAAATTCATTTAAATCATCTTGTGTTAAAATATCATTTATTTCATCAATTCTTACATTTTCAGACTTAAAGGCTTTTTTGTAATCTCTTTTTATTTCATGACATAAAGCTTTAAATGGTGCAATTATCACGGCAATATTAGTTCGGTCTGATAAAAAAGAACTTCGAATTATTAATTCAGTTGATTTTGTTTTTCCAGAACTTGTAGGAAGTTGTATGACACATGATGCACCTTTATAAACATTTGCTTGACCAAGCAATATCTGAGCTGGCCATAATGTTTTTATAGATTTTTCTGTAGATAAATACGATTTCCATATATCTAGTGAAAGTTCACTGTAATTTGGTAATAAAATCCATGCTGAGATTAACTTCTTTTTATATAAAATTGAAAAAATTATATCTGAAAGAAATATTTCTCGATCAGTACCTATTTTAAATGCAAAATCTTCAAGAGCGTTTGATATTTTTAATAAACCGTAATCGATTCCATCCTTATAAAAAGTTTCTAATGTGTTTGATATTTTTTTTAAATAATCAATATATTTTGATTTATTAAGATTTTCAGTTTTAAGAGTTTTTTCTGCTAATAAACAATATAAGAGATTTTCTAGACCATCACCATCTATATTTAATAAATCATAATTTATAGCTTTTATTAATACTTGTGAACTCCCTGGTAAATTTGATAAATAATATGCGGCAGCCCCTATTAGTAAACAATAATTATCTAATGATGATATTCTTCCTGTATTTTTGAAATTATCAAGAAATTCTGCACAGAACCGAAGTTTTTCTTCACCATTTCTAATATCATTTTTTGTCGAATCAGGATTCCTATAAATATCTGAAATTTCTCCTAATAATGTAATGACAATATCAAAAATATCTTCTGGCTTATGAGAGAACTTTGCTTCAATTATTTCTCTAGTTTCTTTAGGAACTTCAAATTCAATTGTTTTTGCTACAGATTGTGTATACTGTAAGGTTTTTAATGATTCTTTTTCAGGCTTCATCTATTGCTCTCTCGTATAAATTTTGGCATAAAGTCATTAATTCATTTCCATGAAATACAATAAGTTTTAAATTTAAATTATCCTCAGAAGTATCAATCTCCTCGATAACATCTCTATTAAAATTTGAATCCGTAAATATTGCAGAAGCACAATGCTGTAGCTTAAATGGATTATCCGTATGATTTAAGAAACGTTTCACGGTCATAGCTTCTTTATATTTCTTTTCTTTAAAAAATCTTTTTTGTAAAACAAATAATGATTCTGCTCCCCTTGTTGGGTCTTTATTATTAATTCCATCTTTTTGTGCATCACAAATAGCTTCTTGTAATTTTTTTTTCTTTCGTGTTTTTCCAAAATTTGCCTTTACTTCTACAGTTAGTAGAGTATCGTTTGTATTTTTCAAGGTATCATCTTCTAGTTTAAAACCTAAAATATCAGTTCCTTTTGTTGAAAAATTCCGATTATCCTTTAAATCATATCTAGTTCTGGGTATCCAATATTTTTTTTCATTACAAAATTGAAAAAAATCTGCTACTAATAATTCTGCAAAATCTCCAATTCTGACAATATTATCTTCAGGGGCTCTATTTTTATAAAAAGTTTTTTCATCTGGAAAAACTATTTCTCTTAAAAAATCTTGTTTTCTTCCTTCATAATATGAATCTTCTATAAGTAAGCTAATTTCCTCATCAGAAATATAGTTTTGTCTAAAATTCCAAGCCCATTCTTTTAAAATTGTTTCATCATCATTGTGCTTAAATTCCCAGACTTCAACATTTTTTCCATCTTTTGTTTTATATTCTTCTGAGGATTTTACAAACCATTGTATGTACGAAGGTGTAGCCATAATTTAGTTTTTGTTATTCTCCAAGTTTTTCACAGAGTGGTAAAATATTTTCAATTGCAGCAACAATGCGTTTTTGTTCAGCAAGTGGTGGTAACGGTATAATCATATTAGATAAACTTGTCGAATTTAATGTTCTTCCTTTAATAGCATCTTTAGTATCTCCATTTTGTGCTAACAAAGGTAGTAATTTAAATAAATAATTTCTTGTGATGTTATCATTGTCAATATACGGATAAATTGAAATAATTGCTTCATTGTGAGCAGCATTAATATCTAAAATTGAAACTCTTCCGACTGTTAATTTAAAACTCATAATGAGCGTTCCTGCTTTTGAAACAGTATTATTAAATACTTCCTTAATAGCTTTTTTGGACATAAATTCCTTTGTAGAATTAATATGTCCATCAGCAACCATGTCTGCAATTGAAATCCAAGGAGTATCATTGTTATTTCCCCACCATTCAGGTTCGGCTCTTGGAGGAGTTTTTCCCATTTTATAATTAACAATTTCTCCCAATCTACACCAACACCAATTATCTGGAATATCAAAAGGAATTTCATCGTCTGAAATTTCTGGAAGTGGCTTTTCTTTTTTGATTTTTCCTTCTTTTATGAGTTTTGCTTTTTCTTTTTTTATTTCTTCAAGCAAATCTTTTGCGTTTCCTTCGGCGGCAATTTGTGGAACAAGTTTTCCCTGAACGGCTTCCTGCAGGATTGCTTTTTTTGTGAGTGTGCCGATTTGTTCATTAAAGGCTTTTAGTTCGGTTTCTTTTTTGCCATATTCTTCGATGAGTGGCATGAACTTTTCGATTGCAGCGACTATACGTTTTTGCTCGGCAAGTGGTGGGAGTGGAAATAAAGTATTTTGTATTATGTTTAGATTTAAGTTTGGCTGTGCTGAGCCAGCAGCTTCTTTGCGTAAATTATTATAATTCCAATTATGAAACATTTTCATATATTTTCGTAGAGTTTCATTATTTGAATATAATTCGATTGCTGCACAAGCCTGATTAATTGTTGCAGGTATCAATAATTCGGATATTTGCCCCCTTGTCTTACCTTGTCCATACATTGCTAATATTAATGTATGTTCAGGATATAAATTTAAAGATGTATTATTCAAGGCGAATTCTGAAATATACGTATCTGTTTTATCGATATAGTCATTGCTTGTAAGAGTACTTGTTACCCAAGGAATATTTCCATTTTCATAGAATTTACTTTCAGATTTTAATGGAGTCATTCCTGTTGAAACATATGCTATATCTTTAATTCTACACCAGCACCAACTTTCTGGAATATCAAACGGTATTTCATCTTCTGTAATTGGAGCAAAGCGGGCGTTGCGGGCGGCGTTTGAGCCCGCAGAAGGGGTAGCGGAAGATCGCTTGCGAGCTGGAGCGAGGGGAAGGCTTTCCCCTCTTTCTTTTCTTATTTCTTCCAGCAAATCTCTTGCATTGCCTTCGCTCGCAATCTGAGGAACTAATTTACCCTGCACTGCTTCCTGTAAAAGCGCGTTTTTTAAATCTTTTGCGGTCATTTATGTTCCTCGCTTGACTTTTCGGCTTCATCTGTTATACTTAAATCATCGACGTGAGGTGTCTTAGTTGCCCTGTCCGCTGATTTTTCAGCCGCGTCACTCAAGCCTTCGAATCTTTCGGAGGCTTTATTTATTTCATCTAGTTCTATTGAATATATTCTGTGTCCGTTTGCAATACTTTCTTTTACAGTAATCAATACATCTGCTTTTCTACCACTTTGTAAAATTGCGGCAGAAACAAATCTTTTTATTGAAACAACATTCGGGTCATCAGGATTTTTAAGATTTCCATGTGAGGTTACGAGTATTGCGCTTTCATAAAGAGGTTTGATTTTAGCAGCCAATTCAAAATGTTCTGCAAGAGTAAAACCATTTGCTTTTGATTTTTCCAGAGCTTTTGCACTCGTCATTTTGTCGATTGAGTGCTTGGAAAGATTAGCCTCAATTCCGGTTTGAATATTTACAATCTTACCTAAAAATGGTTTTAGAATTGTGAGAAGTTCAGAACGTTTATAGCTGGCATATCCCTGCTTTTTTTCTGGCATTATAACTCCCCTTTCTGTGCTTTCTGATGAAGCTCTGTAATCTGCGCAAGAAGATTGTCTATATCAGCATTAAGCTTTGAACGCTTTTCTTCGTAGTTCTGGATTGTTTCTGCAACGCTCAAGATTTCTTCTTCTTCATGAGGATAGCCGCAGACATCAAAGTTGTAATTTGAATCAATAAGTTCCTGAGCTGTGTAACACTTTGCTTTTAGATTTCCTTCTTGGTCTGTAATTTCTTTACGGTCATTCCACCAGGCAATACAGTCGTCAAAGTGCTTTAATTCCATTGGCTTTGTTTTGCTAAAGTGCTTACGGTCGCTTGGAATGTCTACTCTATAGAACCAGGTCTTTCCAGCCGGCTCTTCATTATTAAAGAAAAGAATGTTTGTTGTAATGCTTGTATAAGGGCTGAATACACTTCCAGGCAAGCGAACAATTGTATGAAGATTAAAATCTGTAAGAAGCTTTTTCTTAAGATTGTTCTTTGCATTGTCGTTTCCAAATAAGAATCCATCAGGAACAATTACAGCAGCACGGCCATCTTTTTTAAGGCGGTACATAATTACTGCCATAAACAAATCCGCTGTTTCACTTGAACGCAAGTCTGCCGGGAAGTTCTGTTTGATATCATCCTTTTCGCTTCCGCCGTATGGTGGGTTCATAAGAATTACATCAAAAGCGTCTTTCTGGGTATAGTCTAAAAGTTTGTAAATGAGTGAGTTGCCGTGATAAACTTTTGGGCTGTCTAAGCCATGCAAAAGCATGTTTGTAACACAAAGCATGTAAGGGAACTGTTTTTTCTCTACTGCATAAATTGAGTTATAGATTTTTTCTGATTCTTCGTTTGAAATGCTGCCTTTAGCGTCTTTTACTTCTTCAAGTTCTTTAATCCAGCTTGAAAGGAAGCCACCGGTTCCGCAGGCAAAGTCGGCCATTGTCTCGCCAATCTGAGGCTTAATCATTTTTGCCATAAATTGAGTAACGGCACGCGGTGTATAGAACTCACCTGCACTACCCGCGCTCTGGAGTTCTTTAAGAATTGTTTCGTATATTTCTCCAAAGGCATGAGTTTCTTCATAACTTCCAAAATCAAGTTCATCAATGATGTTTGCAATCTGGCGGAGAAGCACACCATCTTTCATGTAGTTGTTTGCATCTTCAAAAGTCGTTCGCACAATAGTCTGGCGGATTGGTGTATCAGGTGTGATTTCCAGATTTTTTAAAGTTGGGAAAAGTTTGTTGTTTACAAAGTTCAATAGCTTGTCGCCAGTAAGACCATCACCTTGATTTTCTGTATGTGCCCAGTTACGCCAGCGAAGTTCCTCCGGGATTATTGATTCATATTTTTCGTCTTCAAATTCCCAGTCTTCTTCTTTTGCGTCATATACTTTTAAGAAGAGCATCCATGCTATCTGTTCAATCCTCTGTGCATCACCGTTAATACCGGCATCATTGCGCATTACATCACGGATTCTTTTTACAAAACTACTTAAGTTGCTCATTTATTCCCACCTATTCACAATTTTTTATGCTGCATATAGTTCAGCTTCAAGCTCTTTTATTGCCTGTCTGTATTTATCACTTCCTCCAAACAAAGCAGCAATTCGGGCTGGCTTTCCATATTTTGTAAATGGATTCTGTTTAAGAATCTCTGTTGATTCAATATCATAAATGCCAAGTTCGGCATACTTATCCAAAAGTGCATTTATAACTTCGCGAGCTGCTTCACCGTATTTTCCAAAGATGTCACGCTTCTTTACATTCTCTGCACGCTCACGTCTAGTAAGTGGCTTTTGATTAAACGCAATATGACAAATGAAATCAAAATCATCTACATCAGTCATGTTCTGGTCTTTCTTAATCAGTTCAAGATCAATGCCTTTTTCTTTAAGCATGTTTCGAATGATTTCTTTTTTCTGTTCACCGTTCCAGGTTTGAATAAAGTTTTCCAAAGTCTGGTATGTTCCGAGAATGCTTTCTTTTGTATAATCTTCAATAGATTCCTGTTTCAAAAGTTTTCCGTCTGTATCATAAATAGAAACTAAACGCTGAAGAACATCGACTCTTATTTGTCCTTTTCCAATAATTGGTTTCGGATTAGGAGTTGGAGGCTCTACATTATCAGGTCCATTTCCATCATCATCTGGATCATCTCTTGGGTCTTTTGGTTCAGGTGGTATTTTAGGCTCTGGATTTGGATCAAAATCTTCATTCTGTTCAATCTCGCCATCCCATTCAGGATCAGCAAATAAACGACTCACTCTGCGGAAGTCCATAATTGTAAAATGAGTTTTTCCATCATCATATCGAAGTCGTGTACCACGGCCAATAATCTGCTTAAACTCTGTCATGGAATTAATAAGTTCATCAATGACAATAAGCTTTACCATTTTACAGTCACTACCAGTTGAAAGGAGTTTTGAAGTCGTTGCAATTACAGGATAAGGCTGTGAAACAGAAATAAAATAATCAAGTTTATCTTTCCCGTATTTATCACTTCCTGTGATGCGAACAACGTATTGTTCCTTTACATTTCCCTGGTTGTCTTTCAAAACCATGTCTGTATTCAAATTGTTTAATGCAACACGCATTCTGTCTGCTGCATCTTCTGTGGGACAGAATACAATTGTCTTAGACATGCGGTCTGTTTCTTTCAAATACTTTGTAATCTCAGCTGCAACCTCATCAATACGGTCTTGAATAATAATGTTGTAATCATAATCAGAAAGATTATATTCCCGGTCTTCAATTTCATTTCCGTGAATATCTTTTTGGCCTTTTCTTGGTCTCCAGCCGTCATCAATATTTGTATGAACATTAATTACTTTAAACGGAGCAAGGAATCCGTCTTCAATACCCTGTTTAAGACTGTATGAATAAACTGGCTCTCCAAAGTAATCAATGTTAGAAACATACTTTGTTTCTTTTGGAGTTGCAGTCATACCAATCTGTGTTGCACCATTAAAGTATTCAAGAATTTTACGCCAGCGAGAATCAGCCTTTGCAGAACCACGGTGACACTCATCTACAATAATCAAGTCAAAGAAATCTGGAGTAAAGAATTCCTTGTATTCTGAAACTTCGAGTTCAATCTCTTCTTCTGTTTCTTCTTCATCTTCATCATGATGCTTTGCAGAATCCAATTGCTGGTATAAAGCGAAGTAAACCTGATAAGCAGAGATTTTCGATTTGTCTTCTTTCTGAAAATTGATTTTGTGTATTACTTTTTCAAGCGGCTTAAAATCCTGCTGAATAGACTGGTCCACAAGATTATTTCTGTCTGCAAGATAAAGAACTTTCTTTTTAGTTCCAGATTCAATCAAACGCCATACAATCTGAAAGGCTGTATAAGTTTTTCCAGTTCCTGTAGCCATGGCAATCAGAATACGAGCCTGATGTTTTGCAACTGCTTCAAGGGTTCTGTTTACTGCATTACGCTGATAATAACGTGGCGGGTAACAGTCTGCGCCTGAATAAAAAGGAGTGTTCATCAGGTTCTCTTCAAAATAAAGAGGAACATCGTATACAGCTGAGTTTCCGTCAATGTAATATCGTTCACGGTTTTCAACTTCTAGGATTTTTTCGGCATCCACTCTACGCCAGCGGTTCATAAGTTCATCTGCTGTTGGGAAGTCAGATAAGGGAAATTCTTTTTCAAGGCCTGTAGTAAAATCATGTTCAAAAAAGCTATCACCATTGGAAGTATAGACAAAAGGAACATTCATCATAATTCCATAAGTGATTGCCTGCTGCATTCCATACGAAGAAGATTTATTATTATCTTTTGCTTCTACAATTGCTAAAGGGGTTCCTTTGTTATACCAGAGAACATAGTCACAACGTTTACCTTTATCGCGGCTTGGAATATTACCTTTGATATGAACTTTACCGTCTGTAAACTTGTTGGCAGGAGAAGTTTCCATAGTGATTTTTTTGACATCCCACTTTGCAGTCAAAGCAGGCGTAATGAACTGAAGCTTGATATCTTCCTCTGTCATGTCTTTTATGTCAAAAATATCACTCATAACTGTTTTTCCTTTTTAATTTCATCTATTATAACATAATATTAACCATTTATCATCTTAAATCCCAAAAACTTGTTCTTCTCCCCTCAAATCCTGTTTGATATCTTCAACAATTTCGATTTTTCTTTCAAAATCACAATTTTAACCTTATAATAGAGCAATCGGAAAGAGAACTACACAAGATTGAGGTATCACACATGAAAGACATCAGCATAACTTTTGTAAAAGACGGAAAAGAAATAACAAAAAAGCAAGTTCCATACGGCACTCCGGTTTCTGTAATTACAGGAAACTTTGGTATTCCAGAAAAAGATATATTTGCGGTTACAATCAGTAACGAAATCTGCCCTCTGGACATGCCGCTCACTTACGACGCAATTTTGGAGCCGGTGCTGGCTAAGTCTAAGGAAGGGGCTTCTGTTTATCGCCGCTCGCTCTGCCTTTTGCTTGCAAGTGCGGCCCACAATCTTTTTCCAAAGGCTCGCCTGCTTGTTGGTCACAGCCTGGGTTACGGCTACTACTACACTCTGGAAGATGCAGACAGCATTACCGAAAAGGATATTTCTGCCCTCTCTGCCGAGATGAAAAAGCTTGTTACTAAGGATATTCCAATTACTACAGAAACTATTCCTTACGACAAGGCCTGCGAGCTTTTTGAAAAGTTGAATCTTAAAGAAACCCGCAAGCAGATTAAGTACAACTGTACTCCAACTATTAAAATTAACACTATCGAAGATTTTTCTGATTTGTACTTTGGCCCTCTTGTACTTTCTACCGGTGTTCTTAGAACCTTTGAGCTGATTAAATACGGCGAAGGCTTCCTTTTACGATTCCCTAAATCTTCTGATCCGGACAAACTTACTCCATTTGTTGACCAGCCTAAGCTTTTTGAAATTTACAGCAAGTACAAGGAATGGGGAAAACGCATGAACGTTACTTCTGCAGCTTCTCTGAACGAGCTTATTGCAAACCGAAAGATTAATGACTTTATTGAAATTACAGAAATCTACCAGCAGAAAAATATTTCTAAGATTGCTTCTCAGATTGTAGAAAAAGGAACTGTCCGCGTGGTTTTGATTGCGGGCCCTTCTTCTTCGGGAAAGACCACTTCTGCTAAAAAGCTGGCCCTTGAACTGCAGGCTATGGGCTACCAGCCTAAGGTAATCAGCCTTGACTGCTACTATGTTGGCCACGACAAAACTCCGCTTGACGCAGACGGCAAGCCTGACTACGAATGTCTTGAAGCCTTGAATATTGAGCTTTTGAATAATCAGCTGGTTGATTTGTTCAACGGCAAGGAAGTAATTATTCCAAGTTATGATTTCCACACTGGAACTTCTTATTTTGAGGATAAAAACAAGCTTTCGCTGAAGGCTAACGAGATTCTTATTCTGGAAGGAATTCACGGCTTAAATGATAAGCTTACGCCAAAGGTTGCGCCTGAGCTTAAGTTTAAGATTTATCTTTCTGCCCTAACCCAGTTGAATCTCGATGACCACAACCGCATTTCTACCAGCGATAACCGCCTGATTCGCCGCATTGTGCGCGACAACAACTTCCGCGGAAAGCCTGCAGCCGGAACTATTGAAATGTGGCCAAGCGTTCGCCGCGGCGAAGAGCTTCACATCTTCCCATTCCAGAACAATGCTGATGCTGTGCTGAACACTGCCCTGGACTACGAGCTTGCGGTTTTGCGTGTATACGCTGCTCCTCTGCTCCGCCAGGTTACCCCTATGCAAAAGGAATACGCCGAGGCCCGCCGCCTCTTGCAGTTCCTGGAAAACTTCGCCACAATCTCGCCTTCCGCCGTGCCACCGCGCTCAATCATCCGCGAGTTTATTGGAGGCAGTGCGTTTAAATATTAGCTATAAAAGGTAAACGAATAAAAAAATAGCCCGCCAAAGTGTTCAGACCACTAAAGGCGAGCTTTTGTCATAATGACAGAAAACCAATAGAGGCAAGACGCTAAATTGCGAATGTCCTCTTTATTTAATATAACATAACTTAAAATTGTTTACAAGTAAAAATCAATTTTCCGTTTTTTGACTTTACACTTACAATTTAACAGTTATTCAAATCATTAAAACATCAGTGTGGACATCCATTCCTACATAAATTATACTTTTCATGTTGTGTCTCCTTTTACATCTTATTCTTTACTTCATCAAGCATTTCCGCTTCTTCATAATCTGCGGCTTGCTTCCAGTCTTCTAGTTTTTTATCGCGGAGTTTTTCAAGGGCGGTTGTTTTTTTCATGCATTCACGTAAGACTTCACGTTTTTGTTCGGTGACGAGTTTTGCTTCAGCCAGTTGTTTAAGCAGTTCTTCTTTTTGATAGTCAAGAAGATTGTTATAGCGGCTCTGGGCCATTATATCCTGAAAATCCTTTGAACCTTTCATGCTGGCCTTTACGGCTGCGTACTGCTGGGCAATCGTTTTTAGATTGTTATTGATTTCTGTTTCAACGGCAAGAGCCTTTGAGAGTTCGCCTTCGGCCTGCTCTTTTTCGAAGTTGCGGAATTCCAGGACTTTTTCAAGTTCAAAGGTAAATTTCTTCATAATTATTCTATGACAATATGTAAGATTGTCCGGTCAAGCCGGACAATGCCCCCCCTGTGTCATTCCCGCGAAAGCGGAAATCTTTGCTTAATCCGCGTGTTTGGCGGAGTCGACAATCTGGGCGGTAGTTGGGATGGCCGCAGCAGGATTTTCAACATACTCTTCTTCCGGAATGTCTATGCCGGTCAGCTCCGAAAGTTTTGCAAGAGTTTCATTAATTGGACATGGCTCGTATTCTTCCTGCTTCAAAAACCCTTCTATTGCTTCATGCTTGTCTATTGCAAGATCTACCGTAGGAGATGCCCCCTTTTGATAAATACCTGCGGTAATCATTGTTTCATTTTCCTGATAAGTTGCCATCCAGGAACGGAGCTGCCCCACAGCCTTACGAGTCTGAGCCCCGCTTACACGCTTAGAAAGACGGGAAATTGACTGCAAAACATCGATTGCAGGATAATGATAAGCCTGGGCAAGGCGGCGGTTCAAGACAATGTGTCCATCCAAAGTACCGCGAACCTTATCTGTAATTGGCTCGTTCATATCATCACCATCAACAAGAACGGTGTAAAAAGCAGTGATTGTTCCTTTTTTATTTGTACCACTTCGCTCCAGCAGCTTTGGAATCATATCAAAAACGCTTGGCGGATAACCTTTTTGGGCTGGTGGCTCGCCTGCCGCAAGTCCAATTTCGCGCTGTGCGTGAGCAAATCGGGTCATTGAATCCATCATCAGCATTACGTCTTTGCCCTGGTCGCGGAAATATTCTGCAACTGCAGTACAAACCTGAGCCGCACGCAAACGGCAGATAGAAGGTTCATCGCTTGTTGCAACAACCAGAACAGAACGCTTCATTCCTTCTTCGCCAAGGTCGCGGTTTACAAAGTCCAAAACCTCGCGACCACGTTCACCGATTAAGCCAATTACGTTTATGTCTGCGTTTGTGTTGCGGGCAATAATACTAAGTAAGGTTGATTTTCCAACACCAGAGCCGGCAAAAATACCAAGACGCTGGCCCTTTCCCACAGTAAGCAAAGAGTCAATCGCTCTAACTCCGGTAACAATTCGTCTGTTTATATCTACGCGGTCATTTGGCGCCGGTGGAGAGGCTACAGCCGGATAATAGGCATCTGGAATAAGTTCTCCTTTTTCATCACAAGGGCGGCCAGAAGCATCAATTATGCGGCCAAGAAGATTTTTTCCAACCGGAACCATAAGACTGTGACCGGAAGCAACAACCTCGCAGCCAACTTCAATCCCCTTGGTTTCGCCATAAGGAGCAAGTTTTACGTGTTTTTCATCAAGACCAATAACTTCGGCAAGTAAAGTAGAACCATCACGCAGTTTGATTGAACACATTTCGCCAATTACAGCACGAGGTCCTTCGCTTTCAACTTCCAGACCTTTTACTGCAATAACTTTTCCTGTATACAGAATTGTTTCTGCTTCTACAACATTTTCCAGATATTTTAAAAAGTTAAATTCTCTGCTTGAGTGAATTCCTTCGTTTTCAGAAATTTCTTCCATCTTTGCCCTCCGTTATTCCGTAGCGGAAGTCAAAGTATCAGTGTGCTTAATATTTTTAATAGGAGAAACTTCAATAATCTTGTTTTCAAGTTCACCAAGCTGACTAGAAATGCGGGCATCAATAGAACCAAAGTCTGTTTCTACAACACAACCGCCCTTTTCTACAGTTGAATCTTCAAGAACTGTAATTCCCTGAACATTTTCTACATGCTGAATAAATTCGTCTACATGGGCAGTTGTAAGGTTTACGTCTTCAAGATTAACCCTCAGGGTGACTGTACCACGGGTCTTTACCTTTTTAAGGGCAGCCAGAGTGTTTGCCATAACAACATTTTTCTGATTTTCTGAAAGTACCTTAATAACCTTGCGGGCCATTAAAATTACAAGCTCAACAATCTGACTTTCTGTGTCTTTAAGAATTTCTTCACGTCTCTGCATTACTGCTTCAACAATTTTGTGCATTCGGTCTACAAGACGATTAACTTCGGCAACTCCACTTTCGTAACCTTCTGCGTGTCCTTCCTCATAACCTTTCTGTTTTGCTTCCTGCACAACTGAAGAAGACTGACTATGTGCTTCTGCAAGAATCTGTTCTGCTTCCAATTTTGCCTTTGCAACAATATCATTTGCATCGCGTTCTGCATCGGCACGAATGACTGCGGCCTGGTCTGTCTGGCGCTTTACTTCTTCAAAGGCAGCATCTTCAGCTTTTTTTAGTATTTCATCAGCCTGAGACTGAGCCTTTGCAAGCATATCCTGTTTTTCAATTTCAAAATTAGCCCTGTACTCATCTGCTTCACGCTTTAAGTCTTCTGCAGTTGGGCCAGTATAAACCTCTTCCGGAACTTCTTCCACTTCTTCTATTGGAGAATAATCTTTAAAAAGAGGTAACATTACCTTATCATCAATGGTTTTTGCTTCACCGGGTCTAAAAACAGTCTTTGCCAAAACAAACTCCAATCAAATAAACTAACTTACAAGCTCGTCTTCACCAGAACGAGCAATTACGATATCACCATTATCTTCAAGACGTCTGATGATAGATACAATCTTCTGCTGTGCTTCTTCAACGTCCTTCAAGCGAACAGGTCCCATGAATTCCATATCTTCCTTAAGCATAGATGCGGCACGCTTTGACATGTTGCGGAAAATCTTGTCCTGTACTTCTGTATCCACAGACTTGAGGGCTTTTGCCAATTCCTGCTGGTCGACGTCGCGAAGTACCTTCTGAATAGCACGGTCGTCCAGCATAACGATATCTTCGAATACGAACATTCGCTTTTTGATTTCCTCTGCCAAATCTGGATCGTCCTCTTCCAGAGATTCGATAATAGACTTTTCAGAAGAACGGTCAACAAGGTTCAAGATTTCAACGATAGCTTCAACACCACCGGCAGCTGTATAGTCTTCTGAAGACAGGGTAGAAAGTTTCTTTTCCAATACGCGTTCTACTTCACGCAATACATCTGGTGATGTACGGTCCATGGTTGCAAGACGCTTTGAAACTTCGGCCTGCATTTCTTCCGGCAGGTTCTGAAGGATAATAGCAGCTTTTCCAGGTTCCAGATAAGCCAGAATCAAGGCGATTGTCTGAGGATATTCCTGCTGGATAAAGTTTAACAAATGTGCAGGGTCTGTTCGGCGGATAAAGTCGAACGGACGAACCTGTAGGGAAGATGTAAGACGGTTGATAATATCGATAGCCTTCTGAGAACCGAGAGATTTTTCCAAAAGTTCGCGGGCGTAATCGATACCACCGGTTGTAATAAAGTTCTGAGCATTCATCAGCTCCTGGAACTCTTCAAGTACGGCATCTTTAAATTCAGGATTAACTTTTTCCTGACGGGCAATTTCAAATGTGAGGGTTTCTACTTCATCTTCGCGCAAATGCTTCATGATTTCTGCAGAAACATCTGGTCCCAATGAAATAAGGAAGATTGCTGCCTTCTGGCGGCCAGTGAGGCTCTTATAATCTTTGTTTCCCTTTTTGCTGCCACCACTTCCGGCCGGCTTAAGCTGACCAGGTTTTGCAACTGGTTTAGGATTATCTGCTTTCGGAGCTTCCGAAGTTGTTAAATCATCAGACATAAATTCCTCCCTTCACTACTCTTCCATAAGCCAGGTACGTATAAGCATTGCAACGTCTTCTGGATGTTCTTTTGCCATAGAAATAGCATTTTCCTGAAGTTCCATTCGTCTTGTTTCTTCAACAGACATTGTAACTTCCATACCTTCGTCTTTTGCTTCCCAAAGGGCACGCTCGCGGGCTGCCTGCTGTTCTGCAAGAAGACGAGCCTCGCGTTCGCGGCGGCGGCGTTCCAGTTCCCTGCTGATTGCACGGAATACAATAAAGCCTACAAGGGCAACTGCCACTGCAATTAAAACAAGAACAATTGTACGTCTTCTCTGAATTGCCGCAAAATATGCTTTATCTTCTGCTTCAAATTCATCGTCACGATAATAGCGGATATTAGTAACTTCAACTAAATCTCCGCGGTCACGATTATAACCGATTGCACCTTTTATAAGACGCTCAGCTTCTGCAAGTTCTTCTGGAGGAATTGGTGTATATTCTCGCTTAATTCCACCATCTTCTATAATAAGGTTACCCTTATCGTCTTTAATGCGCTTCCATTTACCATCAAGGTTGACAGACACAGAAATACGATCAATTTTAGGGGCAGATATTTCTGAAGTCTGTTTTGTGTTCAAGGCATTATTTTGAGTAACACCAGTTTCTGTAGAACGACCAATAACATTAGACATATCGTTATAAACAGGAGCGGTCTGACCTTCAGCTCCGGCTGGACCTTCCGGATTATAACCAGTTCCCTGCCATTCTTTTGTTACTGTCTGAGAAGATACTGGCAGATAATCACGATATTCCGAATCATCAAAAGGTGTATCGGGATTATCTTTTTTAATAGGGATAGGTGAATATTCAGTAGAATTACTTGTTCGCTGAGAAGTATCCATTTCGATTGTTACAACCATCTCGCGACAACGGTCTTCGCCATAAGAAGACTGGAAGAGCTTTATTACTTTTGCACGGATTTCTGTTGCAAGCTTAAGCTTAAAACGTTCTGTTTTTTCATTAAGTGTGAGCTTGTCATAATCTGCCATTCCTTCAAAATCATTAAGAATGTTGCCGTCTGTATCGGAAATTGTAATATTTTCAGCCTTCAAACCAGAAACTGCCGAAAGAATAAGTTCCTGAAGACCTTTTACACGTGATTTATTTGAATAAAAATCACTATTTCGGTTGATTGTAAGAACAACGCTGGCAGTTATAGGTTTTTCATCTTCCTTAAACAAGGCTGTTTCTGGAATATCGAGTACAACATCTGCAAAACGAATATCTTCAATTACTTCAAGGTGCTGTTTGAGCTGCTTTTGAATTGCATTTTTGAGTTTTACATTCTGATCAGAATCTGTTGTAGACCAGCTGCGATCAAAAAATCCAGCCCATGGATCTATAGTACTAGGAACAAGCTGTTCAGAAATAAGCAGTTCACGCAGGTAACGGGCAGTTCGCTCATCTTCAACAGAAATATAACCATCTTCTGTTGTGTAAGCATTCTTACCTTCCCGGTCGATGCGGTCAAGAATCTGAGTAAGTCTAGTTTGATCTGTTACAGGAGAATTAAACAGGCGCACTGTTGTAGGCTTCGCAGAAAGACGCGCAGCCATAACAATCGCAAAAATTACAGCAACAATTATACCAATTAATATGACTTTTTGTACTGGCCGCCACTTTCCCCAAAGCTCTTTGGCTTTAGCAACGGTCTTTTTAAGCCATTCGTTCATCTGACCCCTCCCGTGAACGAATTTACAAAAATTTAAAGTAAATTTAATTGATTATACCATAGAGCCGAGAATTTGACAATCTTTTTATTTTTTTTGTACTTTTATTTAGTTTATTTTGCTACTATCTTGTGCTTGTAATTTCATTCCAGCTTGTTACCATGCGGTCAATTACATTCTGAGCAAGGTTCAGGCTCATTCTGGCCTTTGCCATTGCAATTGTTGCATCGTGAACATCAACTTCATCTGGATTTGTAATTAATTTTTCTGAAAGTTTTGAAACTTCATTCTGCTGAGAGTTTACAGAATTTACTGCTTCAAGAAGGAAATCCTGGAAAGTTTTCTTTTCTGAATTAGAAGCCCGCTGAATAGATGCAGCTTCTGTTCCAGAAGAAACGCCTTCTACCCTGCTGATTGCTTCTGAACCGTAAAGATTGTATGTAAGGGGCTGAATTTTTCCATGTCCGAAATGCTGCGGATTTGTACGGAACATTTCTACAGTTCCAAGTTCTTGTATTTTCATAATTTTATTATCCCCCTACAAAGTTTTTTTGTCAATTATCTTGCAATATCGAGGGCTGAAGAGAACATATCTTTTGCACCGTCAATTACTGTGGCATTTGCTTCGTATGCGCGGGAAGCAGAAATTAAATCTACCATTTCATTTACGATGTTTACATTCGGATATTCAACATAACCTGCGTGTGGACCAGACTTTATTGCATCAGGATGGTCTGGATCATAAACATAACGGCCTTCTGATGTGTCTTTCACAATTTCCATTACTTTTACGCCCTTTCCTGGACCATTGTCTAAATCTGATGAAACAAAAGGTGTGCGCCACTGAGGATTATTATCTGCAACTGGTGCAAAAACTACGGTTGATTTTCTGAAAGCACCGCCTTCCTGCGTGCGGGTTGTGCTTGCGTTGGCAATGTTATCTGAAATAACATCGCTTCTGAGTCTTTCTGCAGCCATTCCGGTTGCGGCTATATTTATACTTGTGAACATTCCCATGACAGTTTTATACTCCTTATACAAACGTTGATTTATCTCCAGCCAGTTTATCTTGCAGTAACACGGCGGGGCGTTACGGGGCGGCTAGCCCCGTAGAGGGGGTAGCGGAAGCCACCGTTAGCAAGCGCCAGCTTGCGGAAGGAGGCTGGAGCGAGGGGGAGACTTCCCCCTCCTATCTAAAAACTATTTCTTCATCGCAGTGTTAACTTGTTCAAACTCAAAACTAGTGAGCTGGGTTAAGAGGCGGTACTGCATCTGAATCTGGAGGATATTGTTTGCTTCAGTTTCTGCATCCACGTTATTGCCGTTTGCCTTTGCTGTTGTTGTGTAATCAAGAACGCGGCGAGGTTCAACTTCGCGATAATCGTAAGGAACGTTTATCTGAATGTGACGAGGGTCTGTTGTATTAAGATGAAAACCTTCGCGGGCAGCTTTTTCTGAATCAAAAGCACGTTTCAGCTCGCTTTCAAAATTAACTGTTGAACGCTTAAAGTTTGGAACTTCGCTGTTTGCAAGGTTGTTTGCGGTAACCTGATAACGCAGAGAAGTTACATCCATTTCACGCTGCAATAAATCGATTGAACGGGTGAATGAATTCATAATTCCTATATCCTCCGGAAACTGCCCGTTTTGGGCATTAATATTTACATCTAGTTGATTTTCGGAAGATAGGAAAATTTATTTAGAGCTTTTTAGCGAATATTTTAACTGTAACATACATTCCGTCTGGACTTGGAAGAACAAGAGAATAGAGTTCTGCACTTTCTAAAAATGCAAGGGCTTGACTGTTTGTTATGATTTTTGGAATGCAATTTTCAAGCGAGCGTCCTGTATTTTCGATAAAAACACTGCAGTCTTGGCCAGTATAATCCTGACCGAGCAGCATATAACGGGCAGAAAGAGAGAAACCGTTCTTATCAGAAATTTGAGTATCGCAGCCATTAAAAATAGTTTTGCCTGTAAAATATTTTCCTTCTGTTTTTGCAGAAAAAGGAATCATTGTAACGGAAGAATACTGGCCCTTAAAGGAAGCGGACTGTTCAAGACTTACGTCAATTGAAAAAATGAGTTCATCACTTTTATTATCATCAGGTTTATCACAAATGTTATTACTAATCATAAAAGTATTATAGCATAAAAAAAAGAGTTTTATACAATTTAACTAGAGAAATTACATTTTGCACAATCTAATCGTAAGGTAGAATTAGAACGTACTATGATACAAAACATGCACCTGGATGGCGGGGGGCGCGTGGATGCGGGCCGTGGGCCCCGAGTACGTGGAGCTGCGTGGGCCGCGGGGCGTGGTTCGTGGGGCGCGTGGATATGTACCTTGGGAGGCCGGGGGCAAAAAGTGATAATTTCTGGAGGAAATTGATGAATAATTTTACATTTTACAGTCCAACAAAATTTGTTTTTGGAAAAGATACAGAAAATCAGGCAGGAGCTCTGGTTCGTGAATTTGGCGGAAGCAAAGTACTCTTGCATTTTGGCGGAAAGTCGGCTGAAAAATCAGGATTACTGGGCCGTGTCCGCGAATCTCTTAAGGCAGCTGGCCTTAGCTTTGTGGAATTAGGCGGAGTTCACCCTAACCCACAGGACGACTTAGTTTATCAGGGAATAGATTTGTGCAAGAAAGAAGGCGTTGACTTTATTCTTGCAGTTGGCGGCGGTTCTGTAATTGATAGTGCAAAGGCTATTGCCCTTGGAGTTTGCTACGAAGGCGACTTCTGGGATTTTTACAGCTATATTGCCCAGCCAAAGGCAGCTCTTCCTGTTGCAACAATTTTGACTATTGCGGCAGCAGGTTCGGAAGGTTCGCCAGACAGCGTAATTACTAAAAAGGATGGCATGGTAAAACGCGGCTTTGGAAACGATATGCTCAGACCAAAATTTTCTATTTTGAATCCGGCTTTAACTCAGACTCTGCCTGCTTATCAGACTGCCTGTGGTGCAACTGATATTATGGCTCACGTTTGCGAGCGTTATTTTACAAACACTAAGAATGTAGAAACCACAGACCGCTTGTGCGAAGCTGAACTTATGGCAATGATTCACGAGACTCCAAAGGTAATTGCAAATCCTTATGATTATGAAGCTCGCGCTAACATTATGTGGGCCGGCATGGTTGCTCACAATAACATAGTGGGCGTTGGCCGTGACCAGGACTGGAACAGCCACGGAATAGAACACGAGTTTTCTGGTCTTTATGACTGTGCACACGGTGCGGGGCTTGCAGTAATTATGCCAGCCTGGATGGATTTTGTTTACAAGCATGATGTTATGCGCTTTGCCCAGTGGGCTACCCGCGTTTGGGGCTGCAAGATGGACTTTGCAGATCCAGAGCGCACTGCCCTCGAAGGTATCCGCCGTTTCCGCGAGTTTTTGCACAGCATAGGTATGCCAATCAACTTTGCAGAGCTGGGGGCAAAGGAAGAAGATATCCCTACCCTCGTAAAGAAGTTTGGATTGCCTGAGGGCGGCCGCACAGGTGGCTTTGTACAATTGAGTTCTGACGATATTGCAGAAATCTATAAAATCGCCGCAAAGGCTAGTCTGTAAAAACAAATGGGCGTGACGGCAGCCAGCTGCCGTCGGGCTTTTCGGGGTTCCGCTGTCGCTCCAGCCTCCTCACTTCGTTGCGGTGGCCGCTTCGCGCCCCTACAATCCCTCACGCATTTTATAATTAATTATGGAGATCTTATGAAAGCATTATTCATAGGCGGAACCGGTACAATCAGCATGGCTATTTCAAAACTGCTGCTGGAAAAAGACTGGGAGCTTTACCTTATAAATAGAGGAAACAGAAACAGTGACCCGCGGCTTAAGGGGGCTCATTTTATTACGGTTGATATAAATGACGAGGCAGCCGCCAGCAAAAAACTTGAAGGCATGACTTTTGACGTTGCCTGCGACTTTATTGGCTTTGTGCCAAGTCAGCTGGAACGCGACTACCGCCTGCTCAAAGACAAGGTTGGTCAGTTTATGTATATATCTTCTGCATCGGCTTACCAGAAGCCTTGCGCAAATTATGTAATCAGCGAAAAAACTCCGCTGGCAAATCCTTACTGGGAATATTCACGCAACAAGATTGCCTGCGAAGACTATCTTATGAAGCTCTACCGCGAAGAAAACTTCCCGGTTACTATAATTCGTCCTAGCCATACCTATGACGAACGTTCGGTTCCTCTTGGCGTTCACGGCGACAAGGGAAGCTTTCAGGTTATAAAGCGCATTAAGGAAGGAAAACCTGTAATTATTCACGGTGATGGTACAAGTCTTTGGACAATCACCCATAATTCAGATTTTGCAAAAGGCTTTGTTGGTTTGATGGGAAACATTCACGCAATCGGCGAGGCAGTTCAGATTATGAGCGACGAAAGCGTAACCTGGAATCAGATTTACCAGTGTATTGCTTCGGCATTGGGTGTTGAGCTTAAGCCGGCCTATGTTTCTTCCTGGTATCTTGCAAGCCATGCAGAATATGCAGCAGGAAAAACTTATGATTTTACCGGCAGCCTGATTGGCGACAAGGCGAACTCTGTTGTTTTTGACTGCAGCAAGCTTAAGGGGCTGGTTCCTGACTTTGTAGCGACAAAGCGCGCAGACCAGGGAATCAGAGAGACAATCGAATACGTTCTCGCCCACCCCGAATGCCAGATAGAAGACCCGGATTTTGACAAGTGGTGTGATGAAATAATCAGTAAAGTCGGTGGTTGAGGCTCTCGAAACCACCAAATATGGAGAAATAACAAATGTTTGACGTAAAAGGAAAATGGGCGCTGGTTACCGGCGCAAACAGAGGAATCGGCTACCGAATCGCAAAGTTTATGGCAAGCAGGGGCTGCAATCTGATTCTGCACAGCCGCTCGCTTGAGCACACAAAAGCCGTGCTCGCAGAAGTCAAAGCCATGGGCGTAGAAGCCTATGACATTGCAGCAGAACTTTCTGATTTATCACAAGTTCAGAAGATGATTGAAGAAATCGACGCAAAAGGAAAACCGGTTGATATTTTATTCAACGATGCTGCAGTGCAGATTGCCTACAGAGTTGACTATTACAAAACACCTGCCGAAGATTACGAAAAGAGTTTTGTAATCAACACAATTACTCCGATGATGCTCTGCTATCACTTTATTCCAAAGATGATAGAAAGGGGATTCGGGCGAGTAATCAACACAACAAGCGGAATCCGTAATGAACCGGAACAGGCAGGCTATTCCGCAAGCAAGGCCGCCCTGGACAAGGTAACTGCAGACCTTGCCGGCAAACTTGACGGTACAGATGTCTGCATCAACCTTACAGACCCGGGCTGGTGCCGTACAGATCTCGGTGGACCAAACGCTCCAAACGACCCGGACAGCGTAATTCCAGGCATTGTAGTTGGCGCCTTTATTGACGATAAAAAGAGCGGCCGCAATCTTGGAGCTCAGGCCTTTACAAGTCTGACACTGGAAGAAGCCGTAAAAAAAGCTGCAGATTTTCCGCAGCTTTTCAAATAGAAGTTAATTGAAAAAAAAAATCCTCTAACTTTTTCTGCTTCAGTTTGCCTAACTGAAGCAGTTTTTTTTCACTCAAACCAGTTTTCAAGCATTAAGGCACTACATTCCTTTATAAAAACAAAATCCTGAACATTACGAGTAACAAGAATAAGATTGTTAGCAATGGCTACTGAAGCAATCTGTAAATCCAGCTCTGCAGGTATTTTACCCACCTCCTCAAGGCGGCTTTTTATATCAGAATAAACTGATGCAGCATGAATATCAAAATCATAAAACTCATACATACTTTGAATTGTATTTATATAAAAGTCAGAAAGGGTATCTTTTCTCTTCCCTTCCGCAAGTCTTTTGATTCCATAAAGAGCCTCTGCCCAGGTAACTGAACTTAAAGCAGAAAGTTTTTGAGTTTCGAAAATCTTTTTTACTACATTCTGGTTCTGAACTTTTTTAGTGAGTTCAGAAATAATATTCGTATCAAGCAGATATATTTTTTGCATCACCATCCCCCTTATTCAAAATCTTCGGGATGACGTAATCCGGATTTCCTGCGCTCAATTTCAAAAGTCTTTTTCCATTCTTCATTCGAAAAAGAATCAAAATCCATTTTTTTGCGGAAATTTATATATGCAAGATAAAAAGGAGAATTAGAAATATCATCTGTTGCTGTCTGATTTTCTGCCCCTACCAAAACAGCAGAAGTTTTACCATGCTTTGTAATTTCAATCCGTTCACCCTGCTTGGCAAGCTCAACAAAAAAAGACAGTTTATTTTTAACTTCAAAAAGAGGAATTTGCCGCATATCCACCTCCAGCGATGTTTATGTGGCAATTATAATTCTATATAGACATATTGTCAAATTTGGCTATATAGAATTATAATTTTAGAACAAAACATAGTTTAATAAATTGGTATAACAAATCTTTCTTTTTCCTCAAAAGCCCATTGCACTTGCCATGTATTACCTTCTATTTGATCAAGTAAAATAAACGTCCACATATTTTCAGTAGGATATAAAGTAAACCTTCCGACAACTTCTTCTTTATCTTTTGCCAGATTTCTATCATTAAGAACACAACCACCTCGGTTATCACCTTTTGTGTCATATTGAATCTGCCACATTTTTCCAGTAACAGTATCTAGCTGAATAAAAGTCCAATTATTATTTGTTTTAAATAAACGATATGGCACTGTTGGTTCCTGGATAGGCTCAGATTTTTCAGATTGAGAAAACACCATCATTATTGAAAATGACATAATAAAAAGAACAGATATAATTTTTTTCACAAACGGCCCCCTTAAACAAGATTATAGCATCATTTTATGTAAATACAATTCTATTAATTCTTTGTTTATCATCTTAATCGTAATTTGACTGGAATATGAAATGCCAATGATTTTAATAATGTTTTTTCAAATTGATTAATATAAACTGGGACCTCACTAGAAAATAAAACTGATTTTTTGTTACAAAGAATATTTTCAGATGCTTTTTTTCTTTCTTCAATACTTAAAGGTATCGGAAATAAATATCCACAAGCTACAAAACCTTTTTTGTCAGACTTACAATAATGAATACAGTTCTCACAAATCGCAAATGGAATAAGAAAATTAATTCCAACTTTATTTGAGATTCTTTTTATTGCAGGACATTCAATTAGCATTGAAGAATCAATCCTTCTTCTTGTTCCATACTGTAAAATTATTTTTTTCTTCTGTTCTACCAAATCATCATCTGCATCATATATCCAACTAATATTTTTTGTATTAAACAATTCAGCGCGGAGAATTTCTTTATCAACATTTTCCTTTTTCAAATGCGAAACATTTAGTTCTATCGCAGATATCATCATTTGTTGAATTTTTGCTTTTTTCTCATCATCAACAGCATGAGTGACAAAGATTTCGACAATGAATTGTTTACCATCACATGTAACAAGAATATCTGGAACAATACTGTCTAATCTGTGTTCTATTTCTACAGAATCTATTTTATATTTTTCAATCTTTCCATTTTTTATAAATACAAGTTCATTTATTTCTAGAAATAAATCTTTCGCCATGTAGTGAAGTGCGGACTGATAACCGTGTTCACAGTTGTAATCTCTGTTTTTATGTGCAAAATGATGAGTTTTCATGTTTCCTTTATTTTTTGCAACAAGTAATTGATGACATCCTGGGCAATAACATTTACATGCTTTACCATTTTTTACATCATCAACATACACGACTTCCTCATTCTCATTAATTCCACATGGAAGTTTAATTTTGTTAGTTTTATTTTTTCTTTCATTTATTTGCTCTAAATCACTCATACAAACCCACCTTTATTTTCTATTTCTGTACTTGTTAAAGCTTTCGCAATTTTCTTTGCGTTGTCTTTTCCATTTTGCAAAAAAAGATTCTGAGCCAACACTTCATAAACCCATTCAGGCTTTTCATAATTTTGATCAATTAGACTTAAAGCGGTTGCATTTGCAAACGTTTTAGGTTTTATTTTTTCACTGAGAAGTTCAACTGCCAAACGACGCATTACCTCAGCAACAGCAGCAATTTGATCTGTCTTTTTTAATTCAGAAAGTTTAAGAGTAGATTGAATATTTCTTACTACTTCTGCTGCTTTATACTCTATTTTGCTTATATTAAAACCTATGTAATCGGGTTCATAAATTCTTTCACGATAATTAATATCATTATTCATTAAATGAGGATTGGATAAAGCTGTAATGTTCATATTTTTTAGTTTTTGAACAGCCAGATTATAATCTTCTTCCGTCCATCCAGACGGTAAATTTACAATGGAATCTATTTCAGCTTTTATCTCTTCATTTGTCTTTTCAATCGGTCGACCGATTCCACTGTTCATAAAAATTAATTGAACAAGAACCTCATTACCATATTTTTTAAGTTTTTCGAGTTGTTTATGCCTGATTTGTTTTTCATTATTTGTTAATGCCATACACTCCTCTGGTTACTAACTATATTATTTTGGTTATATAACTTTTTAATGATAATTAGATAACCGATAAAAGTCAAGTTTTTTATAACATCAGATGAATGTTTTATATAACATAAGATGAATAATTAAGAATGGAATGAATATTTCTGTGGAGAATAATAAACAGAGGCGTTGCGGGGGCGGCATTTGAGCCCCTGCTAGAAGGGGTAGCGAAAGACCGCGGAGCGGGCTGTAGCGAGGGGAAGACCTTCCCATTCTCGCTACAGAATATAGCGACTCAAATCCTGATTCTGGCTGATGCCTTCAAGTTTTTCATCAACATAAGCAGCATCAATCTTGATAGTTTCGCCCTTGTGTTCATCAGCTTCAAAGTTAATGTCGGCAAGAACCTTTTCCATGATTGTATGAAGACGGCGGGCTCCGATATTTTCTGCGCTGGCGTTTACTTCTTCGGCAACTGTACTCATGCGGTCCAGAGCATCTTCTGTAATATCAAGTTTTACACCTTCTGTTTCCAGCAATGATGTGTACTGCATAATCAGGCTGTTCTTAGGTTCGCTGAGGATACGTTTGAAATCATCCTTGTTAAGGGAATCAAGTTCAACACGAAGCGGGAAGCGGCCCTGAAGCTCTGGTATGAGGTCACTAGGAGCTGCAACGCTGAAGGCACCGGCTGCAATAAACAAAATGTGAGTTGTATCAACTACGCCAAACTTTGTATTTACGTTACTTCCTTCTACGATTGGAAGAATATCGCGCTGAACACCTTCGCGGCTTACGTCCTGTCCGTGACTTTCACCGTGAACGGCAATCTTATCAATTTCATCAATAAAGATGATTCCGCTCTGCTCTACACGCTTACGGGCTTCGTCGGCAACCTTGTCATGGTCTACCATTCCGTCCAGAACTTCTTCTGTAAGAATCTTGCGGGCTTCCTTTACGGTGAGGGTACGCTTTTTACCGCGTCCGCCACCGTTCATCATGTTGATAATGCCCTGCATACTGTTCTGAAGGTCATCAATGCTGCCACCGGCAATAATTTCCATGTTAGGCATTCCCTGTGGACGGTGAACAACCATATCAACTTCGCGGTCTTCAAGCTTACCTTCGCGCAGCATCTGGCGGAACTTTTCGCGGGTGTGATTTTCACGCTCTTCTTCTGCAAATTTTGCGGCAGCTTCTTCATCAGCCTTCTGGGCTTCAGCCGCAGCCTGATTTGCCGCATCAATTTCTGCCTTCATTTCTTCGGCAACCTTGTTCAAATCAATTGTAATTTCATTTGCACTAGGCTGACTTAAAAATCCAAGAGGCTTTATTTCTGTCTTTTCTGCAGGCTTTACTTTCTTGCTGTCTTTACCAGTTCCAGGTAAAAGCAGGTCAAGCAGGCGTTCTTCTACTACGCTTACAGATTTTTCGCGCAACTGTTCTTCCATTTCGGCCTTAACATCGTTGTAGCCTACAGCCATAAGGTCGCGGATCATGCTTTCTACATCGCGGCCAACATAACCAACTTCTGTGTATTTTGTAGCTTCAACCTTTAAGAAAGGAGCTCCACAGAGCTTTGCAAGACGTCTTGCAATTTCTGTTTTACCACAACCTGTTGGTCCAATCATCAAAATATTTTTTGGAGCAACTTCATCGCGGATTTCTTCCGGCAATTTAAGGCGGCGGAAGCGGTTACGAAGAGCAACTGCAACGGCACGCTTTGCCTTTTCCTGCCCGATAATATATGAGTCCAGTCTCTCTACAATCTGTTTTGGTGTAAGTTCTGTTTTGTTTTCGATAGTTTCCATAAAGTAATTTCCTTACCACACCGTAAAAGCGGGGGTCTTAGGGGGTGTCCCCCTAGGAGAGGGGGAAGCGGAAAACGCCGCAGGCGGTTGGAGCGAGGGGGAGACTTCCCCCACCCTGCTACTCCAAAGTCTCAACCGTCAAATTCTGATTTGTGTAAATGCAGATGCTGCCGGCAATTTTTAGCGAACGCTCGGCAATTTCCTTAGCAGACAAATCTGAAGAATCAAGATAAGCAAGGGCTGCAGAGTAAGCGTAGTTACCGCCCGAACCAATTGCAATTGCATCGTGCTCAGGCTCAATAACGTTTCCGTCGCCGCTAATCAAAAGAATCTGCTTTTTGTCGGCAACAAGGAGCATAGCCTCAAGCTTCTGCAGAGTGCGGTCTGTACGCCAGGCCTTGGCAAGTTCTACAGCAGAACGCATAATATCGCCGTTATATTCCTTCACCTTGGCTTCAAAGCGGTCAAGCAGAGTAAAAGCGTCTGCAACAGAGCCAGCAAAACCGGTGAGAATCTTTCCGTCATAAATTTTACGAACCTTTCGCGAGTTTCCCTTACATACAGTCTCGCCCAAAGTACACTGACCGTCACCAGCCATGGCAACCTGTCCGTTTCTGCGCACCGCAAGAATTGTAGTACTTCTGATTTTCGTTTTGTTTCCCATATAATAAAATATAATGATTTCATGTGCGCTAGGCAAATAAAAATTTGGTAATTATTTTTGATTTTCTGCCTGCGTTAGCAATGGGAGCCCCTGCAGCACACTTTAATAACTTATTTTACTTTTTTTACTTTCAAAACTTTTTCCCCGCATTGAAAAAACTAAGCCATAGGACTAGGATTCTGAATCTTTTTAAAAACACTTAAAACGAGTAAAAAAATGAATAACTTAAAAAATGTTGGCCAGGTCGTAGAAGACTATATTTCTGGCTGTGCAGGAAAAATTAACTGTCCACTTTCAAAACTTATAATTAAAGCTATTCTGGCAGGTGCTATGATTGCCCTGGGAGCCAGTGCCGGAAACGTTGCTTCACATGCAATTTCAAACGTAGGGCTCGCAAGAGTTGCGAGTGCAGTAGTATTCCCAGTCGGGCTTATGATGATTATACTCCTGGGCGGCGAATTATTCACAGGCGACTGCCTTATGCTCATGAGTTTTATGACTAAAAAAGAAAAACTCATAAAAATCATAAAAGTTCTTGTTATGGTTTATGCCGGAAATATGATTGGCGCCAGCTTAGTTGCCCTTGCAGCCTTTGTTAGTCATCAGTTTGACTATTCAGCCGGGCTTTTAGGAGCATACACAATTAAGGTAGCACTCGGAAAAGTTACACTGCCCTTCTGGTCTGCCCTTGTTTCTGGAATTTTATGCAACATCCTGGTTTGTGCCGCAATTATTATGGCAGGAAGCGCCACAGATGTTACTGGAAAACTCACAGCAATTTTTTTTGTAATCATGCTTTTTGTTGTAGAAGGATTTGAACACTGCGTTGCAAATATGTATTACATCACAGCAGGCTTGATTGCCACACGTTCTCCGCTTTATGTTCAGCTGGCAATAGAAAAATACGGCTATTCCCTTGAACAACTTCAGGCTTTGAATATTCAAAACTATTTTGTAAAAAATCTGCTTCCTGTAACAATCGGAAACATTATTGGCGGGGCAATTTGTCTGGGACTCCCCCTTGTTTATCTTTACTCTTCGAAAATCAGTAAAAATGATAATACAAAAAATGTTATGGAGGTTGCATAATGCTTCAACTTGTAAAAATAGCTATGCTTGTTTTGCTCGCAGAACTTGCCGGCGTAGGATTTTTTACTCTTATTTTAAGAGTTTTGTGTAATTTGAAAAAGAACTAGTATCTTTTCAAAAATTACGAATTAGAATGCGAGTGCGGATGTGCCAGTTTATACACTTCCTTGAGGCGATCTGTGGTTACATGGGTATAACGCTGAGTAGTATTTATACTGGCGTGCCCCAAAAGTTCCTGAACCATGCGCACATCTGCCCCGTTATTCAAAAGTGTAGTTGCAAAAGTGTGACGAAAAGCATGAGGGTTTATATGATGATTTGTACCCTCCACCCCAGAATAGCGCGTTAAAATATAGCGCATCCCGCCGGTTGTGATTGGTAACCCCTTCTGATTTATAAAAAGCCTGTCTTGGCCAGAATCACGACCATTTTCTTTTAAGACCCTTGCCCGGTCTGTCAGATAAGCTGCCAGAGCCTTGCGCGAGTTTTCGTCAAAATAAACAATGCGCTGTTTGTTACCCTTTCCAGTGATTACGGCACAGCGCCCGCCCTTACGAAAATCTGAAAGTTTTATATTTGTCAGTTCGCTTATACGGCAGCCCGAAGAATAAAGCATACGGAAAATTGCTACATCGCGGCTGGTCCACAAAAGCTCATTACGCTCTGGCTGGCTGCAAAGAGCTTCCACTTCGCGGGGAGTCATAAAGGCAGTTACCACCTGGGGATTTTTTACGTTTTTTACTTCTTCAGCAGGATTTTTTTCGATATAACCTATTTTTTTTGAATATTTAAAAAGATTGCGGACAGCCGAAACAAAACGGTTTACAGTTGCGGCCGAAGCATTTTCGCGTGAAAGCTGACCTATAGAAAGAAGAATATTTTCCTTGGTAACCGATCTAATATCCAGTTCCGGGGTCAAAAATGTCTGGAACTTTTCCAGGTCTTTTCCATAGCCCAGAACAGTGTTTTCAGAAAGTCCCCTCACCGAACCGATATAAAGCAGAAACTCATCACAAACTTCTTTAAGCGTCATGCTTTAATTATCGGCAGAAAATTTAAGATATTCAAGGTACATTATTATGGAATCAATTTAATACAGTTTCATCCAATTCTTTTTTTCGCTCTTTCCAATCTGGCATTAGGATTGTCATAAAGTTATAAAAGTCTTTAGAATGATTCGGATAACGAAAGTGACAGAATTCATGAATTACAACAGATTCTATGCATCGCTCAGAAAAATGGATTAATTTTTCATTCAGCGTTATCTGATTTTTTGACAGGATACAGCTTCCCCACCTTGTTTTCATTCTTCGGATTTTTAAATTTGGGTACGGAACTTTGTATTTCTTAAACAGAGGATAACTTCTTTCTATTATTCTATTAAACTCTTCTTTGCATTTTTTATAAAAAAACTTTTCAATCAGTCGTTTTTTTAATAGATAATCATCTGAACATTTACAAGTAAGAGTAATATAAATGCCATCCTCTTCAACATGATTTTGATCAGCCTGTTTTACAATCAGCCTCATCTGTTTTCCTAAGAGATAAAAACTTTCACCGCTTACATACTTTTTATTATCAATTTCCCATTTTCTTTTTTCTGAAAAACGATTTAATGATTTTAAAATAAAATCGCTTTTGGAAAGAATAAAATCATCAATAGTGTTTACCGCAACAACTGGAGATGCAGACACAAAAAGCGTTTCATCAGAACGGATGCGTAGATTAATATTTTTAACTCTCTTTCGTTCCAATTCATAAGTTAATTTTCGAGGTATATTATTCTTATCTGTTATAATTACACTTCTAGATTCTAAGCTCATTTAGAATCTCCTCATTGCAACAGTTTTTGAGTTTTCAATTATCTTGTCTATCAAATCAAAAGAAATTTTGAAGCCTAGTGATTTTTCATATTCATAGAACAAGTCATCAATGTCCTGCGAAATACGGTTTTGAATTGTAATATTCTGCTCCCATCCAACCTGTATATGAGATTTGAAAATTTCAGTTATATCAATTGACATTTGAGCCATAAAATCATTATCTGGCATAACATCCATTTCACGCTCATTCTGTGCAAAAAGAGCCGTAATCACACCATAAAATGCCTGTGCATGAAGATTACTTTTTATACTGGAAGGATATTCTATTTGCGTTCTGCCATTTTGATAATCTTTCATAATCTCACGCATTTTAGAAAGATATTCTGCATCAGAAATTACTTTATCCTTATACTGTTCAAGCGCTTCTTTTATTCGCTTAGAAAAAGAATCATAGTAAGCAGGATTTTCATCTCGATTTTGACGAATTGCTTTTGCAAGATGATAAGTAATAGAATCTGCCTTTGAACGATTAGTAGTAAGAATCCCTAATTCTTTTTCAAATTCTTCGCGATTCAAAATATCGATTGGAGGAGTGATTTTCTTTAATGCAACAACAGAAAGATGTGTATCCAAAAGATTCTGCATAAGAGGCTCATATTCGCGGTTATCAATTCCGTCACAATAACGAATTTTAACACTGCGACGAACACGCTCATAAAATGCAAATGCATTTTTGTATTTTTCAATTTCTTCACGCGGAACTGCATTATAGGCACTTTGAGAATTCAGCACGATATGCAGGCTCTTTCCGAATGCACAAAGAAGATTGTAGAATTTTTCACGAACTTCATCATCAGAAAGAAAAACTTCAATTTCTTCCGTATCATTTGGATTCTCAACTGTTATGAAAAGCTCCTGCATTTGAGAATAAGCTTCTCGCAATTTTCCTACAGCGGAAATTATGTCTGTCATAACTCCCTGAATATCTGAAGTTTCAAAATTCTCAAAACCAGCTCCGGTATATAAATCCATCGCCTCGCTTAAGTTCTCAACAAGACCACGGTAATCTACAATAAGGCCATATTCCTTTCCTTCTGCAAGACGGTTTGTTCTGGCAATCGCCTGCAAAAGGCCATGTTCTTTCAATTCCTTATCAATATATAAAATCTGACAGATTGGAGCGTCAAATCCAGTAAGAAGTTTGCTACATACAATCAGAATATCAATATCTCCGTTACGGAATTTATCTTTTATTGTTTCTTCATAAACATCAGCATCTCCATACTGCTCCATCATCTTATGCCAGAAGCGAAGGACTTTATCGTCCGCTCCTTCATCTGCATCATCAACACTTTCCCGTACATCAGGAGCAGAAATCAGAACAGCGCAATTAAATTCACCCCACTGTTCAAAGCATTCAAGATAACGTACTGCATCACGTTTATAATTTACGGCTAGCATAGCTTTGAAGCCGGTTGCTTTATACCCTTGCTCAAAATGATTACTTATATCAAGTGCAATTCTTTTTATGCGTGCATCAGTAGAAGTAAGCCGGCGGATACTGCTCCATTTTTGCTTTAAATCCTGTTTTTGACTTTCGGTCAGTCTTTTTGTTGTCTGTTCAAACCATAAATCAATATTTTCTTCATCAACATGCTGTTCAACAAAACGTCCTTCGTAAATAAGCGGAACAATTGCCTTGTCATTAACTCCGTCTGTAATCGTATATTTATGAATAAGGCCGCCGAATTTTGAAAGCGTATTTTTCTCGCGTTTCATAAGAGGCGTTCCTGTAAAACCAATATAGCAGGCATTCGGAAAAACAGAACGCATTTTTGTTGCCAGCTGTCCATAATTTGAACGGTGGCTTTCATCAACAAGAAGGAAAATATCACGAGAATAATCTTTTGTATCAAGACGCTCTGCAGTGTTGAACTTATTTATGATTGTAGTTATTACATCTGCATTTCCTTTTGTTATAAGCTCCACAAGATTACGCCCACTTGTTGCCTGTGCAGGTCGTAGCTTTGTATGAGAAAAAGTATCGGTAATCTGACGGTCAAGTTCCTTGCGGTCGGTCACAACAATTACACGAGGATTAATTGTTTCAGTTCCGTTATTACAACCTCGAAGCTCCATCAGAATATACTTTGCAAGCATTACCATTGTAAGGCTTTTTCCACTTCCCTGAGTATGCCAGACAACACCACCCTTTCGTCTGCCGTTGCCATCATCCTGCTGGATAGTCTTTAATATTTCTTTTACGGCAAAATACTGTTGATATCGAGCAATCTTTTTAACCTTTGCATCATACAAAATAAAGTATTTAATAAAATCATAAACACGGCTCGGATACAAAAGCGAAATCAAAGCCATATCCTGAACAGTTTCCATTCTATCCGTAATAAAACGATCAAGTCTCTGCTCATAAAAATCAGAATCTTCTTTCCAAACACTCCAGAACTTTGGCGGTGTTTTTGTAGTAGCATATTTTACTTCGTTTTTGTTTGTTGCAATTATTATTTGAGAAAATTTATAAAGCTGAGGAATATATTCATTCTGCTGATTACGCCAATTCTGATTTACAGCAGCATCCACGCTTTCAGTTGGCGCTTTGCATTCAATAATCGCAAAAGGAATACCGTTTATAAAAAGAACAATATCCGGGCGAGCGTTGTGCATTTTGTCCTGGCTTTCCACAAAAAACTCGCGCGTAACGTGAAGTACATTATTACGAGGATTTTCCCAGTCGATATAATTTAGATTAAAATTCTGTGTTTTGTCCCCCTCACCAACAATTTCGGGATAGCTTTCACCAAGCAAAAGCTTATCATAGATTTTCTCACTTGCAGTAATTAGTCCGTCAGAAAGAGAAACATCAAGATCATCAATGGCTCGCTCTATATTTGCAGCTGAAAATTCATTTTCCGCCCCGCAATAAGAATAGCGGTTTATTTTGCGAAGTTGTCCGCGAAGAATATCTTTTAAGATAACATTATAAGCCCCGCCACGCTGCTTGGCACATTCTTCAGGAGAAATATAAACATAACCGCCCTCAGGAACTCGTTCTGGACTCATTGCACAAAGCAATTCGATCGCCGGATTTTGCGAAGCATTTTTTTCAAGGTAATCGTCTTTTGTTAGTGATATCATTGCAGGGCCTCCTGTATTACAAGTTTTTTAATATTACTGGGATAAGAACCGCAGACTCTTCCATAAGTTCAAATGCAAAACATTTTTTGCCTAAATCTTTGAGCGATGCGCCTATGTGATATACAGTCTTATTGTCGATTATAAGAAATCGGTCATGCATTTTTGATGTGTAATTTAGAGTTAGTTGAGGATATTGCGAATTAAATTTCTGTACATCAAGCGCGCTGATTTTTGTTTTGCTATCGGTATAAATCGTAACCTGAACACCAGACTTCTTTTTGGAAAGTTGCTCGAGCACAGTTAAATCAACATAACCGTCAATTAAAATGATTTCATTTTTTGCTTTCTGAATGATATTCTGAAAGAATGCGTAAGCGTCAAAAATCTGTCCTTGAAAGAAGACACCTTCTTTTTTAGGTTTTGGATTAGATTCCAAAGCCGCAAATATTCTTTCAAAATTCTTATCATGTTCTAAAAGCTTTGTTTCAGTATTTGTTAATCGGCTTATAATATTTGCATTTTCCTGCAAATAATGTCGCATCTGAACAAAAGCATTCATAATTTCTATACTGACTTTTACAGCTGTTTCACTACGAAGAACAGCAGAAAGCATTGCAACGCCTTGTTCGGTAAAAGCGTAAGGGCGATATTTTATATTTGAACCTCGTAAATTACCGCTACTGTTCAAGGTCACAATTTGTGACCTTGAAGCTGGCTTAAAAAACGTATTCATTTCTTCTTCCGTCAATTGAAATCTAAACTCATCTGGAAAACGTTCGATATTACGTTTAACGGCTTGGTTAAAAACTTTAGTTTCAATACCATAAATAGCGGCTAACTCAGAATCAAGCATGACCTGTTTGTTTCTGATATTTAATATTTTTGATTCAATAGAGTTTCTATCTATAACTGTCATTTCTTTTTCCATAAATTCCCCCAACACTTTTTCTATTCTGAATCTTCTAGTTGACTACTATTTGTTTCCTTAAAATCCTTTTCTTTTTCAATCGTAAGTGTATCTTTCTTTCCTATTGCTATCAGCTTAGTTTTGCGGTTATCTTTATTGATTATTTCTTGCTCAGATATATACAAAATAAGAGTTTCCTGTTTTGTTATATTTGTTTTTGTATCTATTACATTTGATGAATTATTATCTGGCTCTTCCTCAATAGTTATAGTTTCAGTTTTTTTGATATTTTTAATTTCATATGGGCAGGTTATATATTTTTCTTTTGTTTCATACAAAACAATTCTGTCAGGTTCATCTTGAAGAATTTTAAATTGTTTTATTTTCGAAGCATTATCTATTGCAGTATCCTTTATTATGTATAGAATTAATAAAACAAAAATCAAACATAATATGAGACTAAGATATTGAATTACATTCTTATTTATTTTCTTTTCAGATGAAGGCTTTATTTTGACACCCTTAGAAATTGAAGCAGCTAAAAAATCAAGAATTAGAAGAATCAGAGCCATAAGTACTGCTGTTTTACTTGTCTCCTTTATTTCACCGCCATACAACAGAAAAACAGCGAGATATGAAACTATAAACAATAAAAAATATGCAGCTAGTCCATTTCTTAATGTCTTTTTTATACAATCCGCCCAGATAAATAAATATTCAGAAAAAATATAGACAAAGAAAAGAGCTGAATAAATGATAATATTTACAACCGACTTGTATACAATATACTTCCAGTCAAAATCAATTGAAGCAAAAGAAATACCAAAAAATTTCAAATATTCATTTTCGTAGAAAAACGCAAGAAAAATAGAAACTGCAACTATAATAGGCCATAAAGTTTTCAGACCATCAGAATATTCACCGACTTTTTTTATGAAATCTCCAATGCTTGTAAAAAGTGTTTTTTCAGATTCGTTTTTAATTTCTTTATCCATAAAGACTCCTTTTGAACCGGTCACAAATTGTGACCAGTTAGATTTTATATTTGTGACCTCTAATTCTGTTATATTTTTACTCGCACGGTTCCGGTAAGCAGAAGTTGTGCAAGTGATTTTTTCTTTTGCTTTTCTTTTTCTATGCTTGATTTTAGCAAGGCGATTTCTTTATCTGCGGTAGAAAGCACTTGGGCGATGATTTTTTGTTCAGGGAAAGATGGGATTTCGATTGATAAATTACCCATTAAATCTGTACTTAAATTCTGCTGTTTCGTTCCCTGTGCATACCGACTTCCTATTGCCTGTCCATTCTGCAAATACCAATAATAAAAATACTCATTAGTCACCTTCTTAAAATTTGTGAAAGCCATACATGCCTGACTAATTGTACATTCAGTATTTATTATTGAACATGTTCCTCTTATTCCTGCGGCTTCCAAACCATAAATTGCAATTACTACCGTACCAGGCTTGTATACAGTGAGATTACTCTTTTCAGCACCTTGTTTTGAGATGTGTTCTTTTGTGTCAAAAATATACTTTTGTTTTAATTCTCCACTTGTGAGCCATAAAATATTGCCATTAAAATTTTCAGTTTCATCTCGTCTTGGTGTTGAACCTGATGATATTTCAGCAACAGTCTCAATTTTCTCTCTTTTCCATCCGCTCTTATCAATCACCACACCGCCAAGCGAAAAAACTTCTTCGCAATCAGCATTTGTGTGTGGAACCTCTAGAAGTTTCTGCATGAGCCATTTTTTTTGTTGCTGTTTCTGTTCCAATAACTTTTGTTTGAGAGAGATTATCTTATCTTGTCTACAAAGAATCTCTGCTATTTTCTGCTGTTCTGCAAGTGGGGGAAAAGGTATAGATTGATTTTTAAGAACTTCATACTTTACTGTTCTACCGTCACGCACACCTTCTACAGCAGGTGCCATAGTTTGATTTATAAATCTATTTGAATGAAAAAGTGTATAAAGATATCCTGGTTCTGCTTGTATTTTAGTACGAAGAATTATATAAGCAGGACTAACAATACCTTCTTGATTTGCAATCTCAAGCCCACCCTCAAAACTTCGAAGATGTATAATAAAATCGTCCTTCTGTACATATTTATAATTAGAAAGACTATTTTTATCATAAATAATATCCCGCCCAGAATCTTTTCGCGGTACAGTTCCAACACCTTGAACAATAGTAAGAACTTCAGCATCTGCATGATTTTTTTCAGACACTTCTTCAAAGAGTTCAGAGAGTTTTATATATTTCCAACCACCAGGTAATTTCATTTTTCATCCTATACAAAAAGTTTAAGAAGTTTCTGTATTTCTGTATTTAGATTTGTAAATATAGTTTTCAATAATGAATGATCTAAACTACAAATATAGTCACAAAAATCCATTTTCTGAAATTCTCTTCCGCTCCAATCATCTCCATAATCACCCTCTTTTATTTTTTCTTTGTAAAAAGGTGTCGTATCGATGTCATCTAAAAGCAAAGCATTTTCTATTCCTTTTTTCATTTTTTTAGAATTCTGATATTCTGAAATCACTCTAATTACTACATTATTTTTTTCTGAAACACTATGATTTGTATCACAATCATATAGCAAAACATTTTTATAAGATAAATTCTTAGAAACAAGAAAATCAAAAGCTTGATTTAACGCTTTCCAGCCTGTAAATCGCTCCTGCCCATTGTCATCGATATAACCTATCCATTTAAATCTAAAAGGAATATTGCTATATCCAAAAACTTCCAGTGCTTTTGTAAAATATTTTTCATCTGTACGACCTTCAAGATAAACAGTTGGTTGCCCCATCGAAAAATTCTTTATGGAAAAAGCATCATTAACAACTTCTAGGGAATTACACTTATAATATTCAGGTTTATCTTTTACAACAATTTTTCCCTGGGAATCACGTTCAATTACAATTACTTTATCATTACTACGATTTTCATTATGAATTATAAAAGGGGAATGCGTAACGGCAAAAATCTGTGAAGTCTGATTACCATTTTCATCTGTGAAAATTCCCTTGTAATAATCCATTATTTTCTTTTGCCAATTTGGATGCAAACTAATTTCAGGCTCATCAATAAAAACAAAAGCCCCATTTAATGCATTCGCATCTTTCAGAAGAAAACATCCTCTATAAACAATTTGCTTTTCACCAGAGCTAAGGGATTCAATAGGTATTTCTGCATTATTCTTCTTGAATATTATTGATTTATGTCCGTTTTGATTCTCTATGCGATCATAAGTCAGATTATCAAAAATCATTGCAAATGCATTTTTAAATCGAGACATTCTTTCTGAAATAACAAGTTTGTTAGTATCTTTTCCTGCATCTCTTGCAGAACGAAAACTTCTTGAAACATCTGCATCATCTAGTGCCTGCACATCTATCAAGAGTTGATTTATTTGTCTTGTAAGATTCATATCAGAACGACGACTGTTTTTCCTCATATCAATATTTTCACTTGTTACCGTATTTATAACAACTGTATGAAAATTAATATCTACATCGGAAAAAATACCATAAATTGGATTACTCTTAAAATACTCAATTCGATTTGACGCAGCAACAGGAACATCTCTTATAAGCCCTACAATATTCTCTCTGCAATAATATCCACCATTTTGATGTTGAAAAAACATCATATTTCTTATTCCAGAATCATTTTCAATTTCTAAATCTGCATTAAAACTTACACTTGATGAAGAAATTTGATACAAACAATTAAGAATTGTACTCTTTCCACTTCCATTCTCTCCAGCAAAAATAACAGTATCCACGGCATTTCCATTTACATCGCAAAAATCAAGAGTTAAATTTCCTAATACTGGATGATCTCGAAAAGTAATTTTTCTTATTTTATTCATTTTTCCCCTCCAATCATCTTTTTCTCATGTTCTTTTTCAATCTGTCTTACACTTTTTTTTGGTGTCGGCAAATCTTCGGGCATTGTACCGCCAAGTTCTTTGATAGTCTGACGAACTTTCTTTCCTACTTCAAAATGAGTTTTATTCGCCTCAGATTTTCCTTGGATATTTTCACGCCTAAGTTTTTCTTCTGTCTGTGTAGCACGGAAAAGATTTGCGGCAAGTTCTGTACTCCCCATGTAATCAAGAATATCCTGATTCTTTTTAAGTCCTTTTCGTTCTTTTATATCTTTTGCTTTTAGACCGTTATACAATCCCATATAACCATAATTCTGGAAAATTGCATAATCACGCGGTTCTTTTATCCCAGCATCATGAGCTGCATCGGCCAAAGCCGAGTTATGGCGTTTCATTTCATTGCGGATTGCAATACGCTTTTGTTCCTCTGAAAGACGTTCGTAATCTTCTATTAGTTCCTGCTGACGTGTTTTTACTGCAAAGTAAGTCTGACCAAGCGCGATGATTTCTTTTCGCGGGTCGCCATTCATGACTATCAGATAACAGGCATAACGAGAAAGTTCATAATCTTCAACACTTCGTTTAGCATTAGAACCAATATCAACCATTTTGCGTACCTCCGCAAAATGGTCTGCAACATTCTGTCCGCTATTATTGCATGCTGTTTTAGCACGCTCTATTGCTTCTTTTAAATATCGCCACTGAGAATATTCAAGTACGGGCTGTAATTCACGTGCATACCAAAATTCCTGTCCATATTCATTTTCATGCTTGATATTATCAAAAACATTTTCATCGTCATCAAAGAAAAAAAACATAAACAAACCTCCTTTTCAGCAAGATAAAAAAATTGACCTCTATTTTTACAGCCCAAGTTCTTTCAAATACCCAGCCATCTCTTTCTGCACCTGTGCAAGTTCACTTTCTATGCTGGCAATATTTTTCTGAACTTCCTTAATATCAACTGGATCTTCTTCCTCAAAAGTATCAACATAACGCGGAATGTTAAGGTTATAGTCGTTTTCACGGATAAGGTCGCGGCTTACAAGTGCACTGTATTTTTCAACTGCTTCACGCTTATTGTAAGTATCAACGATTTTTGCAATATCTTCGTCACGCAGTATATTCTGATTCTTGCCTTTTTCAAAATGCCCTTCACCCGACGCATCGATAAAAAGAACATCATCACGATTACGATTTTTTTTGAAAATCAATATACAGGCAGGAATACCCGTTCCATAAAAAAGATTTGCAGGAAGTCCTATTACGGCATCAAGAAGATTAAACTCTATAATCTCCTTACGGATTTTTCCTTCACTTGCACCACGGAAAAGAACTCCATGTGGAAGCACGATTCCCATGCGTCCAGAATTATCATCAAGACTGTGAAGCATGTGCAGCACAAATGCATAATCTCCCTTAGAACTTGGTGGAACTCCCCATCCAAATCGACCATAAGGATCCATGGATGCTGTCATCTTTTCTTTTTTCTTTTCATCGTCTTTTTCAGTATTTGATAAAAATCCAGAATCCCACTTATCCAAACTGAACGGAGGATTTGCAACCCCAACCTGAAACTTCATCAAACAATCATTTTCGAGAGTCTGTGGATTTGAAAGAGTGTCTCCCTGATAGATTTTTGCGTCATCAACACCGTGCAGGAACATATTCATAGTACACAAGGCCCAAGTCTGAGCATTTGCTTCCTGTCCATACACTGCACATTTTCCATCAGGAACTTCCTTATACGCTTTAAGCAAAAGTCCGCCAGAACCACAGGTTGGGTCGTAAATACGGTCATTTTCTTTCGGCTGAACAAGAAGTGCAAGCAGATGAGAAACCTGACTCGGTGTAAAAAACTCCCCGCCTTTTTTCCCAGCATCTGAAGCAAAATTGGCAATCATATATTCGTAAGCATCGCCAATTATATCTGCTGAAGAGAGCTGACTTGGACGCAAATCTAACTCTGAAAAGTCTTCAAGCAAATTTTTAAGGATTGCATTTTTTTCTTTCTGATTTCCAAAATCAACCTGGGAATTAAAATCAATTGCCCGGAATACATTACGCAGTTTTGCAGAGTTTCGTTCCTCAATATGGCTCAACGCAACATTTATCATCTGACCAATCTGATTATTATTACGCTCATTATACAAATAATCAAAAGTTGATTCCTTATCCACAAAAAAACGCTCGCGGTTCATTGCACGCTCAATTCTTGCTGTGTCTCCGTTATATTGAGTTTGATAAGCGGCATATTTTTCTTTAGTTACGTCACTCAGATATTTTACAAAGAGCATGGAAAGAATGTAATCCTTATAACGTGAACTGTCGATTTTTCCGCGAAATGTATCACATGCACTCCACAATGTCTTTTCAATATCATTTTTAGTTGTCATTTTACCGCTCCTTTTTTGTTTGTAATAAACTCAATATTTTTATTCTCAAGACAGATTTGATATATTTTTTCTTTTTCTGTTTTCAATCGTTCTAATAATTCCAGTTCTTTTCTTGCAGTCATATTAAAATCCGCAATTAATTTCTGTTCCCGTAAACTTGGAAGCTTAATTTCCAAATCACAGAAATATTGAGGTTTAATCGCCGCCAACATATTTCCTGCACTGTTTTTGAAAATATCTCTCTTTACAGTTTCTGTATTCAAGAGCCAAAAAAGATACTCTGGCAAAAGTTTATCAGTGTAACATCTGATTATTACAAAATTTGATGATACAACCATACCATATGTTTTTTTATCAATTAAAACTGAAGTATAAGGCATACTTGTACGAACAATTACATCTCCAATTTCAGTCAGATACTCTTTATTTAACGATTCAACAGCATCAAAAATCCCCAAATCCCCCTCAGACACAGTAGCATCCGATTTTATAGACTTTAAAGTCAAAAGAGAATATCTATTTTCTGTTTTTTCTCTTGCCTGTTTTCTCGAAAGAACCAAACCGCTACGAATCTCTGCACAACAACCTAACTGCATGCTTAAAATATAATTCTAGAAAACTCAAAAGTCAAATAAAATATTTTGTTATGTGTAATAAATAACATTACTAACCAAAAATTTAGAGTGATTTACAAAAATCACTCTAAAACAATTTTATCTTACACCTTATCCACATCCGCGCAGGCAACAACGTTCACGCCAGTTCCCAAGATATCGTAAATTAGAACATCGCCCCGTTTTACAGGAGCCTTGCATGAGGCCCGGCGCACAACTTCCATGCACTGCAAAAGCATATTCTTAGGCACTTCGCCCGCTGTTTTTACAGGAACCACAGGAAGTGCGCCGCCCTCCACGGCAATTGTCGTAGTCAGAGTGCGGGTGGGGTTCAAAAGCTCCTTTGCCGCATACTCAGCACCGCGGCGGCAGCCGTTATCACGTACAGCAAGAACATTTTTCTTGCCATCTGCGCCAGTTTCTATATCAACTTCCATGGAACATCCCATAGGACAGATGATACATGTCAGTGGAATTGTCTGGATTTTTGCGTCAGTATTTTTAATCTCGTCAGCCATTATTCTACATCCTCCTCTGGAAGTTCTATTGCAACGGTAATGTTATCGCTCACCTGGGCTAACTGCTCTGGACTAAGCTCTACAGACTGCATTTCGCCCGGGCGCACAATCTTCTTTTTTACAGAACGGATACGCTGACCGTTGCTGGAAATTACAATATGCACATCCTTGTAAACATCAGTACAGCGGAACATAATTGGTACCGGCTTTTCGCTTTCGGTAGATTCAATATACTGAGGCACTGTATAGCGCACGCGGTTTCCGGCCCGCAATGTAATATGGGTAGGATTTTTAGCCCGCCTACCCTGAACGTAAAGGGCCGCATTTTCGCCAGCACGCAGACTTTCTGCAGTTACAAAGTCTACCAGGTCGTGAACGTGAACCGTGTTTCCGCAGGCAAATACGCCCGGAACAGAAGTCTGCATGTGTTCATTCACAATAGGACCAGAGGTACTTGAATCAATAGCAACACCACAATCCACAGCAATTTCGTTTTCCGGAATCAGGCCAACCGAAAGCAGCAGAGTATCGCACTCAATAAACTCTTCTGTGCCAGGAATTGGCTTACGCTGGGCATCCACGGCAGCTACAGTAACGCCTTCAACACGCTCTTTTCCGTGAATCTTAATGATTGTATGGCTAAACTTAAGCGGGATATTAAAGTTTTCCACGCACTGAACAATATTTCGTCTTAAACCGGCAGAAAATGGCATAAGTTCGCAGACAAGCTTTACTTCAGCACCTTCCAAAGTAAGGCGGCGGGCCATAATCAAACCAATATCACCAGAACCGAGGATTACAACCTTCTTGCCAGGCAGATATCCGTCTATGTTTACAAAACGCTGGGCAGAGCCCGCTGTAAAAATACCAGCAGGCCGACTTCCAGGAATTACCAGGGCACCACGGGTTCGCTCACGGCAACCCATTGCAAGCACAACGCTTTTTGCGCTGATAGACATTAGGCCGTCTTTTGTGTTGATTGCGGTCACGGTAAGGGCCCCGTCAGCAGACTCCCCAGCCCCACCGGTTTCCACCCCGGAGTCACTGAAAGCCCCGGCAGAGCGTGCCACAGAAAGCACCATTGTATCTGTTTTATATTCAATTCCAAGCTCTTCCACCTGGTCAGAAAAGCGGCCGGCATATTCAGGTCCTGATAATTCTTCACCAAAATGATGAAGACCAAAACCGTTATGAATACACTGCAAAAGAATACCGCCAATTCTAGTATCGCGTTCCAAAATCAAAATGCTGTCTGTACCAGCTTTTTTTGCGGCAATTGCAGCCGCCATTCCGGCAGGTCCGCCGCCAATTACAACTATATCGTACTTCATATTCGCCTCGCCTACCTTGCACTATCTTGTTTTAGAATTCAGGATGTAAGAACATCCGCCGTTTTTAGTAACGCTGGTCATAGGGATTGAACGCTCCCTGCTGATAATTTCTGTAACACGTGGAGAACAGAACCCACCCTGACAGCGGCCCATGCCTGCACGAGTTCTGCGTTTTACGCCATCCAGATCCCGAGCGCCCACCGGACTCTTTATAGCCGCAACAATTTCTGCCTCGGTAATCATTTCGCAGCGGCAGATAATTCTTCCGTAAAGAGGATTTTCTTCAATCAGCTGCTTTTTGCGTTCTTCATCAGCATGTTTAAAAGATTCAATTCCCTTGCGAACAGCCACAAAGTCCGCATTCTTTTTAAGCGAACCGCCAAGCACCTTTTCTACCAGGCCCGCAACATACAGGCCAATAGCAGGAGCTGCAGAAAGTCCCGGAGAACAGATTCCAGCCACATTTATAAAGCCCGGAGCCTTTGTGTCTTCTTCAATAATAAAATCATTTACTCCGCTTCCATCAGGATTCATGGCAATTGCACGCATTCCCGCAAAAGAATTTATGATGTTTCTGCGAGGAATTTCTGGAATTGTTTTTTCTCCCTTCTGGAAAATCAGATTTTGACCATCAGCCGTTGTTTCAAGATTGCTTCTGTCTGAATCATCCACAGCAGAAGGGCCAACGAGGATATTACCATCTGCAGTAGGAGTAACAAGAACACCCTTTCCATATTCATCAGGAGTCTGGAAAAGTGTATGATGAGCAAGACTTGCACACTTATTATCAAGCAAAAAGTATTCACCACGGCGGCTTTTAATCACAAAGTCGCGGGCGCCTGCCATTGCACTTACCTTATCAGCATAAAGGCCTGCAGCATTTATAACGCAGCGGGCCGCAAAATCAGCCTTGCCGGTTACAACATGCCAAAGTTCCTCAGCGCCGTCTCCCGCAGCCGCCGCAGCTTCCCGGCGCACCGCATGAACCTCGTGCTCCAAAAAGAGCTTTACGCCATTCATAACTGCATTTTCTGCAATTGCCCAGGTTGCCTGATAAGGACTTGTAATTCCCGCAGACTTTGCCCAAAGTGCGCCCACTGCCTCTTCAGAAATATTTGGCTCCAGTTCGCGCAGCTTTTCGGCCCCGATAATTTCCATATCAGGCACACCGTTTTTTAAGCCCCGCTCATAAAGCTTACGAACATGTTCCATATCAGCTTCCGAAAAAGCCACAACCAGAGAACCAATTTTCTTAAAATCAAAATGAAGCTCCTGGGAAAGCTTTTCGTACATTGCAGTGCCCTGAACATTCAGCTTTGCCATAAGGCTTCCAGGCACCGGGTCGTAACCCGCATGAATAATACCAGAGTTAGCCTTGGAAGTTCCGCAGGAAACATCATCAGCCTTGTCAATCATGCAGACATTCAGCTTATACTTTGAAAGTTCGCGGGCAATACAAGAACCAATTATTCCCGCACCAATTATCGCAACATCATAAATCATCGTTTTTTCTCCTCACATAAAGCGCTTAAGCATGATGAAGTCACATGCCCCGCCCGAGTTTTACTCAGCCTGACTCCAGTCTTTAGCCCTCTCTACAGCACGCTTCCAGCCAGAATAAAGCTTGTCGCGGCATTCAGCAGACATCTCAGGCTCAAAAACCCGCTCAGTTTCGCGGCGGCACAAAATATCTTCTTTACTTGCCCAAAATCCGGTAGCAAGGCCCGCAAGGTAAGCGGCGCCCAAAGCCGTAGTTTCAACATTTTTAGGGCGGCAAACCTTTGTGTTCAGAATATCAGATTGGAACTGCATCATAATATTGCTTACACAGGCCCCTCCGTCCACATTCAGCGTGTTAATTGGAGTTCCCGAATCGGCAACCATTGTATCAAGCACATCGCGCACCTCGTAGGCAATTCCTTCCAGAGCCGCACGGCAGATATGAGCCTTTTTTACACCACGGGTCAGCCCCACAATTGCACCGCGCGCATACATATCCCAGTAAGGAGTTCCAAGTCCAACAAAGGCCGGCACCAGATAAGCCCCGTTTGAATCAGGCACCGACTCTGCAAGACGGTCAATTTCCGGTGCGCTGGAAATAAGCTCCAGCTCATCGCGCAGCCATTTAATTACAGCCCCGCCAATAAAAACCGAACCTTCAAGCGCATACTCAACCTTGCCGTTCATACCAAGCGCAATCGTAGTGAGCAGCTGCTTGGAAACGACCGGCTTCTCGCCAGTGTTCATAAGCATAAAGCAGCCGGTTCCGTAAGTATTCTTCGCGTCCCCCTTCTTAAAGCAGCCCTGACCAAAAAGTGCGGCCTGCTGATCCCCAATTGCAGAGGCAATAGGTGCTTTAAATCCGCAGATTTCAGGGTCGGTTTCGCAATAAACTTTAGAAGAATCGCAAACTTCAGGTAAAAGACAGCGTGGAATATTCAAAAGTTTTAAAAGCTCATCATCCCAGTCCAGGTCGTAGATATTAAAAAGCATAGTGCGGCTGGCATTTGTGTAGTCTGTAACGTGCGCGCGGCCGCCGGAAAGCTTCCAGATAAGCCAGGTGTCTATGGTGCCGGCAAGAAGCTCACCGCGCTCGGCCCGCTCTCGCACCCCAGGCACATTGTCCAAAATCCATTTAATTTTTGTGCCGGAAAAATATGCGTCAATCAAAAGGCCGGTTTTTTCGCGGATAATATCAGTATAACCTTCCTTCATCAGCTTTTCGCAGTAATCCGCTGTTCGCCTGCACTGCCATACAACCGCATTATATACAGGCTTACCGCTTTCCTTATCCCAGATTACAACAGTTTCCCGCTGATTCGTAATTCCAATTGCGGCAATTTCGTCATGTCTGATTTCATTTTCAATTAAAAGGCTCTGGAGCACCTTAAGCTGGCATTTGAAGATTTCTTCCGCATCGTGTTCAACCCAGCCGGGATGCGGATAATACTGTGTAAATTCTCTTTGCTTAGAACCGAGTGGATTAGCATTTTTATCATACACAATTGCCCTTGAAGATGTAGTTCCCTGATCAAGAGCAATCACATATTTCTTTGCCATAAAAGCCTCCGAACTTCAATATGAAAGTTTCAATTTCGTTGTGATATTGATACTATCATGTTATCACAGTTCTGGAGGATTGCAAGGAAAATTTATTCAGTTAATAAAGACACAGTTTTTATAGTAGTTTTCTGACCTGCCTCAGTTGCAGCTTCACATACAAGCTGAATCTTTTCTACAACACAGTTTTCTGCAAGATCCTTTGTATAGTCATCTGCATCTGAACCATCCAGATTTGCTTCATAAACCCCTGGAGTTTCCGGCTTACTCCAATAAAACGCATGACTTCCATCAGACATCCAAAGACGAATACGGAACGGAGCGTCTCCTTCAGTTTCAATGCGAACTTTTTTATAAGCAGACAAATCTTTATCCTTTACATCCCAACCAGCAGCTCCCTCAGGCTTAAGCCATTCAATTACACCACCATCATGAATATAACTAAACCAGAATACCTGTAAAGGAGCGTTATTAATTTTTAGGCTGGAATTTACAGTGTTTTCCCCTGAAAAAAACTGAATACTTTTTACAACAGTTTTCTTTTCGTCTTCATGGTTCTGCCAATCATCAGTATAAGAAAATAAATATATACTAAATCCTTTTGACTTATCTAAAGTAGTTCCCTTAGAACTTGCACAAGTGCCATCAAAATACGCTTCAAAAATATTTTTTTCAACAGGATAGTCATACACAATTGAACCGTCTTCACCTTTAAGTATTAATTTTAACGGCAATTCTGTACTTTCAAGTTCAACTCGAACTCTATCATAATTAGAAAGATTTACCCCTGCTAGATTCCAACCACAATTTCCCTGATTTGTACCTTTATCCCAAGTAATTGTATTTTCAGAAACACTTGCCTGCCAGATTTCACTTCCGAGTTCTTTTCCATTTACAGTAAGACCGTCAAGTTCTATCTCAAGAGACTCTGAATCATTTTGACTGTTTCCATTATCACAGGCAATGAAGCAAAGTGCACAAATAATAATACCTAGAGTTTTTATAATCCTTTTCATACAAAATTCTCCTTAAAAATTCTTTAAGGAAATTGTAGCACAATAATTATCAATTGTAGTGAGAATAAACTCATCAATATTTAGTGAAATTTTTCACCAGTTTTTACTCGTCTTCTTCTGTATGCAGATGTAATCCTGCATAAAAAACTACTCTGCATCAGCATCAATAGTTTCTACGTCTTCCCCACTTGTATGCAAATAGTCACAGTCTGGGTTTATGCATGCCTAAAATCGAAGAACCGTTAAAAAAAATTGTACGACAGTACAATTTTTGAGGTTCATCCATCGAACTGGCTCGCTGCGAGACTAGCGAGCAGCGGATGTAATCCTGCATAAGAAACTACTCTGCATCTGCATCAATAGTTTCTACATCTTCCCCACTTGTGTGCAAGTAATCACAATCCGGGTTAATACAACTCTTATAAGAACCATTCTTCTTATCATACTTTTCTACCAGGAACCAGCCGCACTTAGGACAATACTGATTGTCCAATGGCTTAAAGTGACTGATAAAGGTACATTCAGGATAATTTGTACAACCAAAGAAAGATTTTCCCCTTCCCTTAGTCTTGCGTTCAACAATTTCGCCGGTCTTACAAACAGGACAAGTTGCCAGAGGAATAGACTTAGTATTATGACACTCCGGGAAACCTGAACAGGCCAGGAAGAAGCCAAAACGGCCAAGCTTCTTTACCATAGGCTTTCCGCACAATTCACAAACCTTGTCAGTTTTTTCATCCAAAAAGCCCTTCATGCTTTCCTGGGTTTCCATAACTGTATCAACCTTCTTTTTAAAAGGCTGATAAAAGTCACCAATTATATTATTCCAGACAAGTTCGTCGGCCTCAACCTTATCCAAATCATTTTCAACCTGGGCAGTAAATTCTTCGTTGATAACTTCAGGGAAGCTTTCTACAAGAATCTTGTTAATCATGCGGCCCAGCTGAGTTGGAACCAGCTGCTTGTTGCTGCGAGTAACATAATAGCGGTCCAGCAAAACCGAAATAATTGTTGCATAAGTTGAAGGACGACCAATTCCCTTTTCTTCCAGCATGCGTACAATAGAAGCATCTGTATAGCGGGCAGGTCCCTGGGTAAAGTGCTGTTCAGGATGGAAGTTATTCACAGAAAGTTCTTCCCCCTCTTTCATTGCAGGCAAACTTGTAGACTTATCTTCTTTACTAGAAAGCAGCTTAATTACCTGATAAAAACCTTTTTCAGCAATCTTACTTGCCGCAACGCGGAAAAGTGCATCTCCGGCAGTAATTTCTACTGAAGTTGTTACCATCTTTGCATTATTCATCTGAGAAGAAACAAAACGTTCCCAGATAATTGAATACAAACGGAACTGATCATGACTCAAATATTCCTTAATGCTTTCTGGTGTGTAAGAAGTATAAGTAGGACGAATACCTTCATGAGCGTCCTGGGCAGATTTTCCAACGGCATAATGAATTGGCTCTTCCGGCAATTCTGCAGGATGATTTTTAGAAAGCCAGTCGCGAACATCTGCTAAAGCTGTATCAGAAATACGAACAGAGTCTGTACGCATGTAAGTAATAAGACCCACATGATTTGTACCAATCTGAATACCTTCATACAGCTGCTGGGCAATCTGCATTGTCTTGCGGGAAGTAAAGCCCAGTCGGTTTGCCGCAGCCTGCTGCAGTTTAGAAGTTGTAAAAGGAGGCTTTGGACGAACAGTTTTTTCAGTCTTTTTGATTGAAGACACTGTGCAAGGTGAATTCTTAATTTTTTCGATAATTTCATTTACCGCATCTTCACTCTTAAGCTCAGGTGCATCACCTTTGTACTTTACCAGCTGAGCTGTAAAGCTTGATTTACCCTTTGTAAAATCTGCATCCAGCGACCAGTATTCTTCCGGCAAAAAGTCTTCAACTTCCTGCTCACGTTCACAAATAAGGCGCAAGGCAACCGACTGAACACGACCAGCAGAAAGTCCATTTTTTACCTTAGTCCACAAAAGCGGGCTCAAATTATAACCAACCAGACGGTCCAGAACACGGCGGGCCTTCTGTGCATTAACCTTAGATTCAACAATTTCACCAGGATGCTTTACAGCCTCGGTAATTGCAGTAGGTGTAATTTCATTAAAAACAATTCTACTGATTTTTGCAGTAGTTTTATCTTTTAAGGCATTATTCAAATGCCAGGCAATTGCCTCTCCTTCGCGGTCGTTATCGGATGCAAGAAGGACAGCATCACTCTTTTTTGCTTCCTTCTGTAATTCTTTCAAAAGCTTTGCTTTTCCACGAACGGTAATATATTCGGGCTGAAAACCATTTTCCACATCAATAGCCATTCTAGATTTTGGAAGATCTATAAGATGTCCTACAGATGCCTTAACCGTGTAGCCCGGCCCCAGATATTTTTCAATTGTATGAGCTTTTGTAGGAGACTCTACTATAACTAAAGTCTGTGATTTTTTAGCAGTTTTCTTTTCAGCCATATATTTCCTCTTTAAAATAACTCTCCCTGAATCAGAGCTTGCCTCACGCTTCTCACTCCCGGCACTTCCAAAAGTGCAGCCTTATAATCAGCATAAGAAGTGATTATAGAAGCACCCGCTTCAAGGTATTTTTCTATAGTATTTTCAATTTTATACTTGCTCACTTCGCTTTTTGCAAAACGCACTTCTAAATCGCGCTTTACAGCCAGAGACACTTTTTGTGCCATCTGCGAAACAGCAGTTTCGTGAAAAAATACATCACGCCCGCTTTCCAAAGCAAGATCTGCAGTTATAAGTGCCCCACTCCCCACAGGCGCCTCAACCACAACCACAGCCGGACTCAAAGCTGCCACAATGCGGTTACGCGCCACATAATGCCAGCTGGCCATCTGCATGCCAGGTTCATATTCGCTCAGAATACATCCACCCGACTTCAAAATTTTCTCTGCAAGAAATCTCTGACCGCAAGGAACAATTTCGTCCGCCGCACATGGCAGAACCGCAATTGTTTTTCCTCCATCTGCACCATCATAAAAAGCATTTACTGCCCCAAGATGTGCGCAGCCGTCAGCCCCATAAGCAAGCCCGCTTACCACATTCACGCCGTCGCAAACCGCATCATAAGCAAACTTATGCGCCGCCTTTTTTCCTTCCGGCGTAAGCCTTCTGGTTCCAACAACAGAAACACTTTTTTCTGTAAGAAGAGAAGCTTCTCCCCGGTAAAAAAGCAGATAAGGCGGATCGTCAATGTTTCTAAGCATTTCGGGATACATAGCATCTTCATTATGAAGAAGATTTATCCCCCTCAAACGGCAAATGTAAAGGGCATGCTTTGCCGCTTCCAGATTTTCTGCCGCATTCCATTCTGCCCGCAAAGGCACCGGTCTGTCAAGAAATTTAAATATTTCTTCTATAGACAGTAATGCAAGGGAGTAAGAACTGTCAAGTTTTTTTGATAAAATATTTTTCTCTTTGCACGAAAGAAAGGTTATACGTGCAAGATAGATGTCTAAAATCAGTTTTTCATCTGAATTATTTTGAATATAAAGCATCAAGGACTGTTTTTTTGTTCTCCTCTGCGGTTGCTTTTGTTTCGGCTGATTTTGTTGTGGCTATAATTTTATCGTATGTTGCGGCTGATTTTTCAAACTCGTAAGAAGAATAATATGCTCTGGCAAGTACAAATAATGCATCAATATTACGAGTTTCAATAGAAACGGCTTTTTCAAGATAAGGCAGGGCTTTTTCCGGTTCATCTAATTCAAAAACATAAAGAACTCCAAGTCCATAAAGGGCGCGTACATAACGATCTTCAATAGAAATAGCACGCAGATAAGCATCTTCTGCAAGGCGTAAATAATTATAGCGAACCTCAGAAGAGCCGGAAGCTCCAAAATCCATAGCTGAATGAGACATATACCCGGCACAAACCCCTACGTAATAATAGAGATTCTGGTTATCCGGATAATACTTAAGTGCTTCCTGAAAACACTTTAATGCCTCTCCGTACATTTTCTGGTCAATATAGCGGGTTCCAAGCATTTTATACCAGATTCCAATCTGCGACTGAGCCAGCTGAATATCAGCCACTCTTTCCTGATATTTTTTTATGGCATCCTTTAATTCTTCAACAGTAGTAGGACTTGAAACACCTTCTTCCATTTTTTGATAGCGGATAATTGTCTTATTTGCAACTCCGCAAGAAACGAGCAATAGTGAAACAAAAAGAATTAGAGAAACAAAAAAAGTCTTTTTCATCATTTTTCCTTTTTAGTCAGTAGAACTAACCTTGCCTCCAGCATTAAAATATTGCTCGTGAACTTTTTCAAGCTGATTATCACTTACATGGGTGTAAATTGTTGTTGTTGCAAGATTTGCATGTCCCAGCAACTCCTGAACAGAACGTAAATCTGCACCACCTTCCAAAAGGTGAGTTGCAAAACTATGTCTCAGGGTATGAACTTTAGCACTTACACCACTTCTTGCTTCCAGTTCCTGGAATCTCTTCCAAACCCCTTTTCGGGAAATAGGCTCTCCCTTATAATTTACAAACAAGTTGGGAACATTTCTACCCTTCACAAGAGCAGGTCTTACTTCCGAAATATAATTTTTAAGTTTTTCCGCTGCCCTGTCCCCAAAAGGCACTAATCTTTCTTTATTTCCCTTTCCTAAAACCAGAATCAGTCCTTCATCAAAATGAACATTTACAGTTTTCAGATTGCAAACTTCACTTATACGCAGACCGCAGGAATACACAAGCTCAAAGAGGGCGTCATCGCGTTTTCCGCACAAATCAGACTTGTCTATTCCATCCAAAAGTGCATCCACCTGATCAACAGAAAGGACTTTTGGCAGATTTCTTGCCATTTTTGGCTTTTCAATACTAAGGGCAATGTTTTCTGTCCAGTAATTTTTTCGCACCAGATATTCTCCGAATGCACGAAGAGCCGAAATATCTTTAGCTATCGTCACCTCTGTACATCCGTCCTGGGTCTGCCTTTTTATAATATAATACATTAAATTCTGGACGGAAACATTTTTTATTTTTATCTGCTCTTTTACAAGCCAATTTAAGAATTCACCAGCAGCAATTCTATAAGTTTCCGCTGTTTGTACAGAATCGCGGCGTACTAAAAGCAAATCTGAATAAAAATGCTGCAGGAAATCTTCAATACTAGTCATCCGAAAGTCTTATTCCACGTCCAAACTCGCTGGTCCAGATTGCAGGCTGACTCAAATCATTGGCATCAGGATTCCAGCCAGCAGGAGGATTAAACTGTCTTCTGTTTACATTCTGATGAGCAGGTCTTTCGTCTTCTTCATCAAAAAGTCCGGCTGCAAGACTGCCCGGCTTTTTATCTGCATGTTCTTTTTCTGCTGCAATATCTTTCTTAGAAACAAAATCGCCAGAAGAAATTGTAGTATTTGTTCTCTTTAATCCACCATGAAGGAAATCGTCCATTTCATTAGCAGAAACAGCGTCATCTCTCTGGATAATTTTCTTTTCTTCTACAACTTCATCAGCTTTTGCGCTCTGACCAATTGAAACCTTATTTGCATTTTCAAAACCAGTTGCAATTACTGTTACGCTGATTTTTCCTTCAAGTTCCGGCTGAGTAACCTGTCCCCAGAACATGTTGTAATCCTTATCAGCAGAAGCTGTAACAATACTACAGATTTCACCAACTTCGCTCAAAGTAATTTCTTCAGAAGCACAAATATTAATAAGGAGGTTCTTTGCGCCATCAATCTTAGAATTTTCGAGCATTGGATTATTGATTGCGTTATAAGCAGCGTCAGCGGCACGGTTTTCACCTTCACCAACACCAATACCAAAAATAGCATTTCCCTGACCGCTCATTGCATTGCGAACATCGGCAAAGTCTGTGTTTACATCACCAGGACTAGTAATAATATTTGAAATACCTTCAACACCCTGACACAAAACCTCATCTGCCTTGCGGAAAGATTCTTTTACGGTAAGGTTTTTATCAATATTCTTAAAAAGCTGTTCATTTGGAATAACAATAAGGGAGTCTACCTGTTCATGAAGCTTTTCAAGTCCCTGCATAGCCTGTCTCATTCGAACATGGCCTTCAAATTCAAAAGGAGTTGTAACAACGGCAACTGTAAGACAGCCCAACTCTTTTGCAATGCGGGCAACAACAGGAGCAGAACCAGTTCCTGTTCCACCACCCATTCCGGCAGTAATGAAAACCATATCTGCACCGCGAAGCTCGTTTGTAATCACTTCTTTATCTTCTTCTGCTGCCTGCTCACCAATTTCAGGACGACCACCCGCACCAAGACCTTTTGTTACTTTCTGACCAATAGCAAGTTTTGTATGAGCATTTGAACGTCCCAGAGCCTGCAAATCAGTGTTCAGTACAATAAAATCTACATTTGCAAGTTCGTGAGAAATCATGCGGTTTACAGCATTAGAACCACCACCGCCGCATCCAACAACCTTAATTATTGTAGGACTACTTTCCGCATAAGCAGACTGTGTGTAGTCTGATTCATCATTTACAATAGAAATTCCAAGATTCCCCATATTTTCCTCCCTGTGCAAGGCCGCTGGCGGCCCCTGTTCACTAGAACAATGATTTAAAAATTTTCTTCAGCACGCTTTCACCGCTTTTTGTCTTTGCTTTTTTTGCAACATGAACCTTTGATTTTTTTCTGCTATCTTTTCCCTGAGCAAGAGATTTATTTGCAACAACAAGTCCAATTACAGTAGCAAAATCAGGTCTGCGGTAGTCTTCTTCAATTCCACCTAATTTTTCTGGAATACCAAGGCGAACAGAAGATGTACGGAATACACTCTGTGCAAGTTCAATCACACCTTCCATCATTGCTCCACCGCCGGTAAGAATAATATTACCCGAAAGCTGCTTTATAGAATCATTTGTATTCTTCTGAATTGCAGAACGAACCATGTGGAAAATCTGCTCAACTCTGGCCTGAATAATTTTACAAAGCTGAGAGCGCATTATAACTTCCGGAGCCCTTCCGCCTACGCCCGGCAAAATAACTTCTGTATCATTTTCTGGAGTTATGCTCTGTAACCAGCAGCAGCCAGATTCAATTTTGATTTTTTCGGCAGCGGCAACAGAAATTCCCGTAACAAGTGCAATATCGTTAGTAACAAGATTGCCACCAACCGGTACAGAAGCAGTTGCAATAGGAGCTCCATTCAATAGAATAAGTACATCTGTAGTTCCGGCACCAAAATCAATAAGAATTGACCCCAAATCAAGCTCATCCTGATGGCAAACCGACTGAGTTTGTGCCAGAGTTTTTAGCATAACGCCATCCAGCAGATAATCAGCCCTCGAAATTGTAGATCTTAAATTCTGAATAATTGTTTTTGCCGCAGTAACAATGTGTACTTCAGCTTCAAGTCTGGTTCCCATACGATGAATAGGGTCTGTAATTCCACCAACTCCATCTACAATATAATTCTGAGGAATAACATGAAGTTTTTCCTTATCATCCGGGACCTTTACAGCGGTAGCACATTCAATTACACGCTCAACATCTGTTCTTGAAATTTCTTTTGTTGATTTTCCATTGCTGGAAACAGGAACCGTTCCCTTTGAATTCATACTTTCAATCTGAGAACCACCAATTGCAGTGATTACAGATTCAACAGAAGTTCCTGCATTTTGTTCTGCGGCATCTATTGCCTCTTTTATAGCATTTTTTGCATCTTCGATATTTACTATTACACCGTTTCTAAGGCCAGCAGACTTTCGGCTGGCAGTTCCGGCAATCTGAAGATTTCCTGTTTCTGCATCAATTTCTCCGATTGCAACCCTAATGGTGCTAGTTCCGATATCAAGACCGACAATTTTCTCATCTGCCATTTTTAATTATTCCCCTACATCAACAGTTTTTATAGAAACAGAACCGTACCTCAAATCAACTTCGGCCACTTCTGTTCCAATCTGATTGACCACATCCAATACTACCATCATATACTTTAAAGCGTCTTCATTCAATGCTCGGTCAGTCAGAACTTTTATTTTAGACTGAGCAGGGAATAAAGCAAGCTCGTAATTTCCAAATTCATTAGGAAGAACACAAATTTCAGAAAGTCCTGCAAAATATTTCTGAGGAAGACGACTGATACTTGCAATCTGATCAATAAGAGGTCTATAAATTCCAGGAATTCTCATTCCCTGAGCCATGTATTCAATCGGAAGTCCAGAAATAATCGGCACTTCAGAAGTATCTGGAATATAATTTTCCTTACCGTGGAACAAAACTCCGTTTTTATCAATTTCTACCGAAGAAGTTCTACCGTTTTCTACGACAAATGTAACGGCAACCGGCACTCTTTCTACAACATTTATAAAAATCTTATCCGGAAAATGTTTTTCTACAGAAACACTTTCAATTCCAGCCTCAGAAGAAAGAATTGCCACAGCCTGATTTACATCAAAATTAAACCAGTTTGTTGCATTCATTTTTAACAGTTTTCGTGCCAGTTCTTCCGCAGTATAATTCTGCTGACCAGTAAAAGTTACACGTGGATTAGAAAAACTTGGCATAACATATTTGTATGCCACCAGTTCACCCACAAGAAGAATACACAAAATGATAAAGATAACTTTTATAATCTTGATTTTACCTTCTGCAGAACGAGATTCTTCACCTTCTGCTTCTGTAGAGAGGAAATAGTCTTTATCTAAAAATTCTTCATCCTGTAATAAACCAACATCACTCATTTTTTTTACATCCTCTTTTATAAACCCGATTTCTTATATATTTCCTTATAAATATGAAAGTGACTCTATACTAATTTCGTCAATTTCATTATTTTTCTCAACAATTTCTTCACATCGCGATGCATTCAAAATAAAGCCACACATCGCAAGTGTTACAATTATTGAAGAACCTCCCATTGAAAAGAAAGGTAATTGAATACCAGTTGAAGGCAGCAAGCCGCACACAACCATTGTATTAATTACTGACTGCAGGAAGATTACAGACACGCAACCAAAAGAAGCGTAAGCTGTAAATCGGTCTTTACACTGCAAGGCAGTTCTATAACCTCTGTAAGCGAAGAAAACAAGGGCTGCAAAATATAGAAGAACTCCAACCAAGCCCATACTTTCTGTCCAGCCGGCAAAAATATAGTCAGACTGAACTTCAGGAATACTGTTTATTCTCTGTAATCCGCTTCCAATTCCATTTCCCCAGATTCCGCCGGCAGTAATTGCTCTTTTTGCAGCAAGACTCTGGTAATTTACCCCCGAAGCAAACTGATCAGGCTGAACCCAACCAATTACTCGTCTAAGTCTGTAAGGCTCCAGCACAATCATAAGCAGAATAGAAGGAATTGCCAGCAGCGAAAAAGGAAAAAGCCACATAAGCTTTGCTCCAGAAACCACAAACATCAGAATTCCAATTCCTGTTATAAAAACGCTGGTAGAAAAATCTTTCTGACCAAGAACAATCAGAACAAAAACGAAGAAAACTGCAACGCAGGGAAATACGTTTTTATCATCCGGATTTTCCAGGCGTTCCTGTTTATCAAAATAATTAGCAAGGAAAAGCACCAGGGCAAACTTTACAAGCTCCGAAGGCTGAAAAGTAAATCCGGCAGGCATTCTAAGCCATCTTCTTGCTCCATTTTTTTCTATCCCCAAAGGAGGAATAAAAGTAAGAATACAAAGGACAAATGCAAGAATTACAATAAGGCCTATCATCTTTCTGGTCAGATTCATATCCACAAGAACGAATCCGCCGAATAATACAAAGCCCACTGCAGAACAAATCAACTGTCTTTTTACAAAGTAAAAAGCATCATTATCAAATACCCTCATTGCATAATTCTGAGTACATACAAAGAGAGTAAATATACCAAGCCCCCACAAAAGCATAATAGAAGCAAAAAGCCCCATATCTACTTTATGATAATTTTCGGAAGGTTTATTTGCATAGAAATTAAACTGATTCATCTTCTATGCCTCCACCTTAACCAGAAGAGGAACCAGTTTTTCCAGTTCCATACTATGTGAACCTTTTAATAAAATAAGGTCATTATCTTCTGCATAAGAATTAATCTGTGAAGAAATAAGTGCAAAGGTTCTGTCTCCACCTTCTTCATAATAAAATGAATTCTCTTTTTTGAATAAAACAGAATAAGCTGCCTTCATTTCTTCACCGATTAAATAAACATAATCCGGCGAAATCTGATTAATTTTTTCGCCCACAGCTTTATGTGTTTTTTCAGATTCAGCTCCAAGTTCCTTCATATCCGCAAGTACAAAAATCTTTTTTCCAATCTTTTTCAGGCCATTGCAGAATTCAAGAACCTTAGTCATAGATTCATAATTAGCGTTATAGCAGTCTTTAATCAAAATTGCTTCTTTACCATTTTTAAGACGAACAACTTTACTTTCCATTCGTCCAGAAATTGCAGCCACATTTTCAAGTCCCTTCTTTATTTCTTCATCAGAAAATCCAAGTTCCTTAGCGCAAGAAATAACACCAAGAGCATTCTGAAAGTTATAATCACCAGAAAGAGGAAGATTAACAGTAAGTTCATTTAATGTAAATTCAGTTCCAAAAAGACCTTTATCTTCAACAAGATGAACATTATAGTCTTTTGCAGAAGATTCGTGTCCGTATTTTACAATTTTTCCCTTTACATTCTGAACGCAAAAATCGCCATAAGAATCTACTTCTGGAACAAATGCAGCTCCATTTTCAGGAATATAGTCTAATGACTTTCTTTTTTCTCTGGCGATGTTTTCACGGCTCCCCAGAATTCCAATGTGTGCAGTTCCAATATTTGTAATGATTCCATACTGAGACTTAAAAACTTTTGAAATTTCACCGATTTCATTTTCACGGTTCATTCCCATCTCAAGCACGCAAACCTTTTCGTTTCCTTTGATAGAAAAAACAGTTAAAGGCAGTCCTGTTTCTGAATTAAAATTTCCCTTTGTATAAGCCACATTTTCTTCTCCAAAATGAGCTTTACAAACAGATGCCATCATTTCTTTAGTAGTTGTTTTTCCACTTGAACCTGTAATACTGATTCTAATCATATCTTTACATACTTTTGATGCATAACATTCAGCCGCATCCTGAAGAGCGTGCAAAGTATTTTTTACAGCAAGAAAAAGAACCTCCGGATTTTTCTCCTGAAGTTCCTTGTAACAATCACTATTTTTTACCAATTCACTTTCATTCAATAAAATTACAGAGGCACCTTTTTCAATTGCCTGAGGGATATAAATATGTCCGTTCTGCTTTTCGCCAACAAGAGGAACAAACATAGTTCCTTCACATACATTACGGCTATCAGTTTGTACAGAAGTAAAAAAACAGGTCTGGCAAGAGCCTGCATTTTTACCTTTTACACTCTCTAACAATTCTGTATATTCAAGCAAAGTTGAACTCATTCTTTCTCCCCTGTCATTTCTACACGAACAATATCTTCTTTTTCTGCCTTATGCATTCCAAGCTCTTCCACAGCAATTTTTTCAATTCTGTCTGCGCTTGAAAGAATGGCAATATCACTTACAAGTTTTTTGTTTTCCTCAATTAATTTTTCCTGCTTTACTTCCAGAGCCCGCACCTCTTTAGTCAGATTTGTGTACTGTTTAGCCTGCAAGGCGTAAAGGCAAAGCATAAATGGCACAGAAAGCACAAGAAGCAAAATAGCAAATCTAAGCATAAAATCTTTAAACTTAAACTTCATACTAATAACCTTCCACACCATCAAGTCTATAATCATTTGCATCGCAAATCTTGCGTACAACCCTAAGTTTTGCACTGCGGGATGGCGAATTCACCTTCACCTCTTCTTCCGTAGGGCAAACCGGTTTTCTTGTAATAATTTCAGCACATTTTTTTCCGCCGCAACGGCAAATTGCAACCTCAGGCGGACAAACACACTCTTTTCCAAGATTTCTAAAGTAATTCTTTACAATTCTATCTTCCAGGGAATGGAAAGTAATTACGCCAAGCTTTCCACCCACATTTAAAATATTAAATGCATCATGCAAAGCTTTTGGAAGCCTTTTTAACTCCCCGTTTACAGCAATTCGCAAAGCCTGGAAGGTTCTTGTAGCCGGGTGAATATTACCATAACGGTAATTTGCAGGCACCGCATCCCAGATAACCTGAGCCAAAGCCTTAGATGATTCAATACGACCACCTTCACGAGCTTCCACTATAGCGCGGGCAATTCTACGGCTTAACTTCTCTTCGCCATACAGATAAATTAAATCTGCAAGCTTTTCTTCCGGCAAATTATTTACCAGATCAGCTGCCGACTCCCCTTCATTACTATTCAAACGCATATCAAGTTTTTCATCATATCTAAAAGAAAAACCGCGGTCAGATTTTTCATAATGAAAAACAGAAATTCCCAGATCAAAAAGAATAATATCAGGCTTTACATCCGCATTTACACCAGCAGAAGCAAGACCACTCGGATATGTAGCATAAAAATCCTGGAACCAGCCGTTATAAAAATGCATACGCTGACCAAATACAGCCAGCCGTTCTTTAGCCCTGGCCTGAATTACAGAATCTGCATCCAGACCAATTATATTTAGAGAAGGATATTTTGTAAGGAAATTAAAAGAATGACCACCTTCACCCAAAGTTGAATCAATCATAAGCGGATTTTTACCGTATGATTCGCCTTCTGGAGAAAGTAATTCAAGACACTCATTTAATAAAACCGGAGTGTGTACGATTTCCACGTTTTAATCCCACCTTTTGTTTAAAATCAAAAAGCGATATCGTTAAACTTTTCTGCAGCCTCACGGAATGAAGCTTCAGACTGCTCCTGATATTCGCTATAAGTCTGAGAGTCCCACAATTCCATATACTTGGCAATTCCTAGCACAGTACAATCTTTGGAAAGATGAGCATATTCTCTCAATTCGCGGGGGATGGACAAGCGTCCGTTTTTATCAAATTCAACATCTGCAGCAGATGCAATAAAGCGTCTGATTACAAGCATACTTTCACTCTTCATCATAGACGCATTACTCAGTAATTTTGACTGAAAGGATTCCCATTCATCAAGTGTAAAAAGCCATAAGCAGCGTTCTAAACCTTTGGTAACAATAAGTACATTCTGATTAAGGGCAGCCCTAAGCTTCACAGGGAACGAAAGGCGACCTTTGTCATCAATTGTATTATTGTATTCACCAGTTAATAGATTCATACCCACTTATATCCACTTTTTACCACTTTTTCCCACTTATTCACCATTTTATACCAAAATTTACTAAAGTCAAAGACTTTTTTAACAGATAATATAAAAAATTGTTAATTTTTATTCTTTTTACTTATACGGTTAAATACTATACTTTATTCGAGTAACTTTATGACTTTTTCAACCTTAAATGAAAGCAGCCTGCACAAAACCCTGAAAATCATGTACAGCCAGATTTATGAAGGCCAGACTGAAGTTGAAAGCGAAGGTCACGTTTACGACATAGTTACAAAGAAAGGAAACATTATTGAAATTCAGACAAAAAACCTCTCAAAACTTCTGCCAAAAATAAAAGACGCAATTTCAAAAGGGCACAATGTAAAGGTTGTTCATCCAAATATTCTAGATACTAAAATTGAACTTTATGACGAAGAAAACAATTTGCTTTCCAGCCGGAAAAGTCCTAAAAAAGGATGCATATACGATATTTTTAAAGAACTTACAGGGCTATACCCCATTTTGCTCGACAAAAGATTTTCCCTGGAAATAATTCAGATAAGCATGATTGAAAAACGACTTCGCACAAAAGAAGCTGAACAGTCAAAAAATAAAAAAAGAAGATTTAAGAAAAACTGGCAGAAAGAAGATAAAAGGCTTTCAGAAATTCACGGCACAATAATATTTAATTCAGCAGAACAATACCTTGCATTACTCCCCTCTTCCCTACCACAGGAGTTCACTGCAAAAGACCTTGCTTATGAATTAAAAGGAATAAAAGAACTTCCGGAGCGAATCAGCAAAGATTCTCACTTAATAATTTGGGTTCTAGAAAAAATGCAGCTTTTAGAGCGCTGCGGAACAAAAAACAGAAGCAGATTATACAGAATTGTAAAAACAAACAACGACGTAAACTCCACTGTTTAATTCACACATTTTTGTTACACAAAAAAGCGCTTAAATAAAAAAACCGAACCTCAAAAGAAGTTCGGTTTATATATTCAATTTAGCTTCAAGAATTACCAGTTATCAACCATATCATCTTCATCTCTATTCTGAAGATCATACAAGTCTGTAACAGCTCTAATATCATCAAAGTATACGTAGTATGTACCACGAGCCTTCATAGGATTACAATCAATGCGGAATCCAAGGAGGCGAAGACCAGGCTTATCACCATAATAAGCACTGCTCTGAACAATACCATGCTCTCCATCTGGGCTTGGAGGAATTACACAAGTAAGTTTTTTCCAACCGGCAAATCCAAGATTTCCCATGTAAAGTTCGAAGTAACGTCCAAAATAATCCTGTACAAGGGCATACATTTCATGATCCTGATTACGTCCACAAACCCACATAGAAATTGTTTTTGCAGTTCCTTCAATTGGAATAGGACGTCCAGATTTAATTGTAAAAGAGTTCTTTCCACGACGGAAGAATTCAACCTTTACACCGTATACCTGTGTATCTTCATCTTCTTTACCTTCATCTTCTTCAAGAGTTTCCTTCATTGCAGGTGCACCCTCAAAAAGACGACCAGTAATTACACCATCATCAGCTGAAATATGAACATTCCAAGAACCTTCACGTTCAAACTTATCAAGTGAAATTTCACGGAGCGCAGAAAGTGCTGAATCAGCTCCTACATTTTCAGGATCTGGTTCATCAAGACTAGCCTGAGCAAAAACAAATCCTACTGCAAACAGTGCAAGTACGCTAACAGCAAGTAACTTTTTCATTATTCTTCTACCTCCGAACCATCAGAATCTTCAGCAAATACATCCTTAAGTTCATAACCATCATAGATATATGAAAGAGAATTTGAAGTATATTTCAACTGATCAAAGAAAATCATAAAATCATCAACATACTCTTCTGCATCTGAACGGATTCTAAATCCAACAAATGTCATGCTTGTAGGACCAGAACGAAGGTGTGACTGCTGCTGAATCCAGCTTGGAACATTAATAATAATATTTCTCCAACCATGGAAAGCAAGACTTCCAGCAGGAAGAACACGAACAGTTCCAGATGCATCACGAACTAAAAGTTCAATATAATAGTTATAATTTGAACCCCATACCCAGAAATCAATTGTAGAAACGATTCCTGTAAATGGAATTTCGTATGCTTTGTCATCTTTTACAGGATAAACTTCAAACCAGTTATCACCCTTTCTCTTATAAGAGGTCTGAATACCCAAAACTCCAAGTTCTTTATCTGTTCCTTTTAAAAGCTGCTTCAAAGAATTAGGAGCACCCTGAAAATAGTTTTTCTTAGGGAATCCATCAGCAACAAATCGGCTAGAATTAATATTCCAATCCCAACTATAAGGCTTTCCATCATATAGATAATTCTGAGCATTAGCTTCATCAAAACTATCCATTACAAATGTCTCAATGCTTCTTGAACTTGGCTGTGCAAACACTGGCAAACCAATCACAAATAAACATGCAAGACCAACAAAGACTTTAAGTCCCCTTTTCATGCAATACTCCTTGAAACCATATCAACCTGATAATTTATTTTTACAGTTATCTAAATTATCGGTACAATCAGTCAATTTTATTATTATTTAATTATATTTCCTATATAAATCTTTGTCAAATCCCTTTTTATGCATAGACAGAGTTTTTAGTCATTGAATTTTTAGTTACATTAGATTATTATTTTAGCAAATCTCTTTTATAAAAGGATGTTAATTATGGCTAACATTATTAGTTACAAGGATCTCGGCCTCGTAAACACACGCGATATGTTTGCAAAGGCTATGAAAGGCGGATATGCAATTCCTGCATATAACTTCAATAACATGGAACAGATGCAGGCTATCATCATGGCTTGTGTAGAGACAAAATCTCCTGTTGTTCTTCAGGTTTCAAAAGGTGCTCGCGCTTATGCTAACGCAAATATCCTCCGCAACATGGCTCGCGGTGCAGTAGAATATGCACACGAACTCGGATGTGATATTCCTATCGCTCTTCACCTTGACCACGGTCCAAACTTCGAAGTAGCAAAAGACTGTATCGATAACGGATTCTCATCTGTAATGATCGACGGTTCTGCACTTCCTTACGATGAAAACGTTGCACTTACAAAGAAAGTTGTAGAATATGCTCACCAGTTCGACGTAACTGTTGAAGCAGAACTTGGTGTTCTTGGTGGTGTAGAAGAAGACGTTGCTGCTGAAGAATCAAAATATACAAAACCAGAGGAAGTAATCGACTTCACATCAAAAACAGGATGTGACTCTTTGGCTATTTCTATTGGTACTTCACATGGACGCTGTAAGTTCACTCCAGAACAGTGTACACGCCGCGAAGACGGTACTTTAGTTCCACCTCCACTGGCATTCGATGTACTTGCTGAAATTGAAAAGAAACTCCCAGGTTTCCCAATCGTACTCCACGGATCTTCTTCAGTTCCACAGATTTACGTTGCAGAAATCGAAAAATACGGCGGAAAGATTCCTAACTCTGTAGGTATTCCAGAAGAACAGCTCCGCAAGGCTGCTAAGTCTGCAGTTTGCAAAATCAACGTAGACTCAGACGGACGCCTTGCTATGACAGCTGCTATCCGTAAGCACCTTGTTGAACATCCAGAAGATTTTGACCCACGTCAGTATCTTACAGATGCTCGTGCAGAACTCGTAAAGATGTATGCAGAAAAGAACAAGAATGTCTTTGGATCAGCAGGCCATGCTTTAGACTAGTAAGAGTAAATGCTAGTTTTGCGCAGCAAAACTAGTGAAGCAGCCGCAAGGCTGCGACTCACGCACTGGATTAGTAAGAGCAAATGCGAGTTTTGCCTAAGCAAAACTCGTGAAGCACGCGCCAGCGTGCGACTCACGCTTTAGACTAATCTATTAGAAAAGCAAAAAAAAACTTCTCTGGACTCCAGAGAAGTTTTTTTTTGCATTTTACATCTTTATTTTTGAAAAGAAAAACAAAAGAAAAGGAAGCAGACAATAAGGAATTGAACACAAAATTGCAATAAACAGATTTGTAGTCATCAGATACATACTTTCTATTAATGCAGGAACAAACAAGTACAAGACAGAAAGAAGTAAAAATAAGATCATAAATACAAATTTTTTATTCTTTGCAGCGCTCATAACTACTTTTGCCGCAAAAGATAAAAAATAAAGCATTGCAATAAATAAACAAGGTTTAACAAACAAACCGAAAGCTGAATATAAACCTTCTGCCGAACTTATTATACAAAATGGTAAATAAATCATATAAAAAGAAGCAGTCAGCGGAAGAAACATTTCAACCTTAAATTCAAGACTGTCTCTTGAAATAAGAAAAAATAAACCATAAAGCAGAATAATTGGCAGTAAAGCCTGCTGAAATAAAAGAAAAGCAAAGTTTTCTGAAAAAGAATATGGCACTACCCTGTGCGCAAAAAGAAAAAAGATTCTAAATGCACATACAAGCAGCGCAGATATTACTCCAGAAAAAACAATGGGAATCAGTTCTTTTTTTCGTATTTGCATGCATACAATAACGAGTAAAACAATCAGGCTCAAAAATGTAAAAAGCATCATTTTGCGATAATCCTCATGATTTTTGCATTCCCTTCGATAGTAACTTTTTCACCAGGTTTTACCGCAAAAATATCTTCAGCACAAAGTTTTGTTTGATTTAATCCTTCACCCCTAATAACTGCTGCACCAGCTTCCAGTACATACAAAAGCTGAACAGCTTCAGGGCCATTTCCAGAAGGACAAATCATACTCCAGCCGCCCTTTACATCAATTTCCTGCATATTAAAATATTTGCAGTCAAAAGTCTTTGGGAAAGGCGCAACAGGAATCATTTCTTCGCGCTTTATAACAGCTAATCCCTTTTCAATATGAACTTCACGACCGCGCCCCCAGTCATAAAGGCGGTAAGTAAGATCACAAGACTGCTGAACTTCCATCAACCGCAGGCCGGCACCAATTGCATGCACAGTACCAGCAGGAATAAAAATAAAATCACCTTTTTTGACTTCTACCATATCAAGGTAATCTTCAAGGTTATTATCTGTAATAGCTTTCGCAAGCACATCATTAGAAAAACCTTCTTTTATTCCGTAAACAATTTTTGCGCCAGGTTTTGCATCCAGCACATACCAGCATTCAGTTTTACCGCGGTTACCTTCCCCTTCCAGCTTAACAGCCCAGTCATCATCTGGATGTACCTGAATAGAAAGTGTATCATCAGCCTGAATTACTTTAACTAAAAGAGGATATTCACCACCACAGAATGTTTTAAAATCATCCTGACATCCATTAGGATGTGTAGAAGCAATCCATAATTCATATCCCCAAATCTTATCTGACTTTATTGAACTAAGTTTTAACATTTTTTTTACCTAACCTACTTGGTCCAAAGTTTTTCTGGATAATACCCTTTCCTGATTTTTTTGGCAATTTCATCCTTTACAATCTGGCGGTCTTCCGGATACGTCATACCAAACCATGTTTCCTGAGATGTAAAGAATTGAATAATACCCTGATTATGTGAAATAATATCACTTGCAGCTACAGGCAAAAGAGCTTCTGCTTTTGGAGAAGAAACATTATTTGCAATAAAATTATCCCAATATTTATGAAATTCTTCAAAAGCCTTTAAGCTGAATCCAAAAAGATTCATACTTACCCATTCTTTTCCTGTAAAGTTCACCTTAGATCCGTCTGGCTGCTCACTGATTACAGAATCATTTTCACCATAATAAATCTTAAGATTTTCTACAATTTTTACAAGTTTTTCATCTGCAACTGTACAAACCCCACGGCTAACCGAACCAGAACGGCTCATTGTATTTCCAAGAACATACCCAACCATTGCATGTTCTGTACTCATAGGTTCAATTGAAGAAAGATACTTTCCTAGAACTTCAAAAGCCTGGCGGCCATAATAATCATCAGAATTGATAACTGCAAATGGAGTTTTAACAGCCTTTTCAGCACACAAAACAGCATGAGTTGTTCCCCATGGTTTTTCGCGTCCTGCACTTGCCTTAAGCTGTTCTTCTGTCAGCAAAGATTCATGCTGCTGAAAAACATATTCTGCATCAAAATTGCGTGCTATACGGTCAAACAGTCTTTCACGAAAAGCCTGTTCAATATCCTTGCGAATAATAAATACAACTTTTCCAAAACCACTTTTCATTGCATCGTAGGTTGCAAAGTCTAAAAGACATTCATCATGCAAACCTACTCCATCTATCTGTTTTACACCGCCATAGCGGCTTCCCATTCCTGCTGCCAAAACTAACAAAGTTGGTTTCATAAACATTAACTCCTTAAAGTTGTAAAGCTAAAAATTGCTTTTGCAATTTTTTTTTAACGCTTTGCTGTTAAACATCGCCCTACAGAGAGCTTACACATGTTTCAAGAGCAAGCTTCATCATATCCTTAAATGTTGTCTGTCTTTCTTCTGCAGTTGTTGCAGTTCCTTTTAAGATATGATCACTAACTGTAAGGATAGTTAAAGCCTTTCTATTGAATTCAGCTGCCAAAGTATACAATTCAGCAGATTCCATTTCAATACCTTTTGCGCCGTACTTTTTCCAGAGCTTCCAGTTTTCATTATCATCATAAAAACGATCACTAGACACACACTGACCGACAACAGTTTTGAGGCCCATTTCTTTTGCCTTATTATATGCAGTATACAAAAGACCAAAATCTGGAACAGGAGCATAATGCAACATTCCAAAACGCTGATTCTGCAAAGATGAATCTGTACAGGCACCGTTTGCAAGAATTACATCGCGAAGTTCAACATCTTCACTTACAGCACCACAGGTTCCAACACGAATAGCAGTCTGAACTCCATAGCATTCGAACAGTTCATGCACATAGATTGAAAGAGACGGCTGCCCCATTCCAGTTCCCTGCACAGAAACTTTCACACCTTTGTAAGTTCCGGTAAAACCAAACATTCCACGAACTTCGTTATAGCAAACCGGATTCTCAAGAAAATTTTCAGCAATAAATTTAGCCCTTAAAGGGTCTCCAGGAAGCAGAATCTTATCTGCAATAGCTCCCTCTGGAGCGTTAATATGTGTACTCATACTGTTATTATAAAGTCTGAATTATTTATTGTAAAGGTTCAAACTCCATCCTCACTTCTGTTCCATGGGGGATAACAGAGATAAAAGAAAAATCCGCTCCAATCTGATTAGCCCTATACTGCATAGAATCCAATCCAAGTCCCCTTTTCTTTACATTTCCAGACAGTCCTTTACCATCATCTCGAACAAAAACTGTTACCTTACTTCCAACATTCTCTAATTCAACGCAAACTTCACTAGCCCCCGAATGTTTCAACACATTATGCAAAGCCTCCTGAATAATTCTAAACACATTAAGGGCCTCTATATCAGAAAAATTAATTTCAGAAAGCTTCCAGTTGTAACGGCAGCGAATTCCACTTTGTTTTTCAAAAGAATTACACAAATTCCCGATTGCTTTATTCAAACCAAGACTTTCCAGCTCAACAGGATAAGAATTATGCGCATACTGTCTTGTTGTCTGCAGAGTATCACCAATCAGCTGAGAAAGCTCCAGCATTTCGTCCTTTTTTACAGCCTCTTTTCTAGTAGAATAACTTTTACAAAGCATAGAAATTCCTGCCAGACGCTGACAAATATCATCATGAAGATCATTACTAAAGCGTTGACGTTCCATTTCACTTATCTTAAGAACCTGACCTTCCACTTCCAAACGCTTTCTGTTTGCTTCAACCACTTCCGCAGTCCGCACAGCAACATCCTTTTCCAGTTTCTGAGCATAACGCTGTCTTTCTTCCAGAACCTGAATTCTCACAATAGCCTGAGCAATGTTGATTGAAATACTATTTATATATGGCAGAACTTTTGTAGAAACATCATAAATAATTGCACCTACAAGTTCGTCTCCAGAATTTAAATATTTAAATATTAATGAATTTCCAGTAATTATTGATTTATAAAAGAGCCCCAATGGCAAAACTTTACCATCATAATCATTTGAGCAATCTTCACCTTTACTGAATACATACATTGGCTCAACCAGAATTTCATCTTTCTTTTTTTTAGCAAATCTTATGACCGAAAAGTTGTTTGTCTCAAAATCAACAACAATATTTTTCATTACATATCTTAAGCCGCCAATATCCTGAGCAAAGTTCAGTTGCTGCCCCAAACGTGTAACCTGCCGCTGCATACTTTCAGAGCGAATATACATTTTTTGCAGCTGATTAAAAAAGCTCTTTAAATTATTTTCTTTTTCACTATCATGACAACCACAAGATTCCCGGAAAATTACTTCTGAACCAACAAAATGATTTTCAACAACTTCTCCATTACAAATTTTCCGGATAACTTCTACAGCCTGCTCCCCCAACTGCTTCAAAGACTGGCTGACCGTTGTTATAGAAGGATTAGAAAAACGGCTTTGTGGAATATCATCAAAACCAGTTACAGCAATATCATGCAATTTAAGAGTGTCTTTGTTTATTTTCAAAAACTTGTAGACACCAATTGCCATGTTATCATTTGCACACATGACTGCTTCAATATCAGCATCAACATTATCTTCAAAAAAGGCTTTCATTGCATCAATTGCAGACAATTCGGTAAATGAAGCATTTTCTATCGTATAAGCTAAATCTGGATATATTTTTGAATAAGCATGCATGCAGTCCGTAAAGATTTTTTCACGAATAATTGCATCCTGCTGATTTGAAGAACCTCCGATATACAAAAAATGCCTGTAACCATGATAAACAACCATATGTTCCACAAGTTTTTTTATAGAATCTTCAGTTTTTACGAGTAAAGAAGGAACTCCAGAAACTTCCTGCCCGATTGAAACCACAGGAATCTGCCCCCAAATTTTCTTTATATCTTCATGGCTTTTTATTACATAATTTTCAGAAATTACAGAAGTAAGAAGAATTACACAATCTACTGCAAAAAGAGAGGCATCTGAAATTTTTGAAATAACAGAGTCTGAATACAAAAGAGAATTTTCAAGCTGAAAACAAACAAGTTCAAAACCAAACTCTTCTGCCTTACGCTTAATTCCTTCATATACAGAAATCTGGTACTCTTCATCCAAGACCGACAATACTAACCCAATTCTCATATACTTTTATTATACTTTTTTTTATAAAAATATGATATTATATAATTATGACATATGACGTTTTTATAATCGATGATCATCCACTGTTCAGTCGCGGATTAGCTCAGTTAATTGAAACACAGGCAGATTTTAAGGTTGTCGGAATGGCAAAAGACAGCACAGAAGCCCTTGATTTTCTCAAAAATACAAAACCATCTCTTATAATCCTTGACCTAAACTTAGGACAGGAAGACGGCCTTGAACTGATTAAAAAGATTCTTGATATAAAAAACACTTTTAAAATCCTTGTTCTTTCCATGCACGATGAACGTTTTTACTCTGAACGCTCTATTGCAGCAGGCGCACGCGGATATATCATGAAGGAAGAAGCAGAGTCTCAGGTTATAAACGCCATTAACACAGTAATTGCAGGAAACATCTACCTTAGTGAAAATGAAAGAGAACGCATTTCAAGCAAATCAAAAGATAAAGACACAAATGATATTGCAAGTCTTATTTCACCTCTTTCAGACAGACAGCTTCAGATTCTTACACTAATCGGAAAAGGACTTGGAACAAGCGACATTGCACAGATGCTTGATTTAAGTATAAAAACTATCGATTCTCACAAAGAAAACATGAAAACAAAACTCCACTGTGCAAACACAGCAGAGTTGCGTCAATTAGCAATCGAATGGTTTAATAAAACTCACTAGGCCTGTATATTTCTTCCGTACATTTTTGAAAGAAAGGCCAGTGTGTCTGCATCAGCTTTCTTCAAAGAATTATTTTCCATTCTCCAGGTCCAGTTTGCACCTGTAGTAGAAGGCATATTCATTCTTCCTTCATTTCCAACGCCCAGAATATCCTGCATTGGAATAATTGCGTAAGAAGCAGTTGATGCAAAAACAGTTCGTATCATATCCTTACGAAGACTACCATTTTTTACAAGACTTCTGCTCTTTTCAACAGAAAGCTCATGCCCTTCAATATAGCTTGCAACCAGCATTACCTGTTTATCATCCAGATTCTCAAGCCAGCCTTGCATTGTTTCATTATCATGAGTACCAGTATAAATTACGCACTTGTTATCGGTAAAAGTGTGCGGTAAAAAGTAATTTACCATACCGTTTTGTTCTGCCTCATCCACACTAAAAGCAAACTGCAGAACTTTCATTCCAGGGAAGCCACAGTTATCACGCAGAGCTTTTACTTCATCCGTAATAACGCCCAAATCTTCTGCAATTACCGGTAAATCGCCCAGTCTTTTTTTGATTGTATTAAACAAATCTATACCAGGACCTTTTACCCACTTTCCATTAATTGCTGTCGCTTCACCAGCAGGAACGGACCAATAAGCTTCAAATCCACGGAAATGATCTATTCTAAGAACATCTGTAAGTTCAAATACACGTTTAATACGGCTAACCCACCAGGAATACTTATCAGCCTTCATAGCATCCCAGTCATAAAGAGGGTTACCCCACAATTGTCCGTCTGCACTAAAATAATCAGGAGGCACACCAGCAACTGCAAGCAATCTTCCATCTTTATCAAGCTGGAACAACTTCTGATTTCCCCAAACATCAGCACTATCAACAGCAACAAAAATAGGAATATCACCAATAAGAAGGATTCCGTTTTCGTTTGCCTTTTTCTTAAGTGCAGTCCACTGCACATCAAAGAAAAACTGAATTACTTTCAACACTTCAATTTCTTCTTTATGTTCTTTCTGCCATAACGAAATAGCCTCTTTATCACAAGATGCAAGCTCTTTCGGCCAATAAGCATTCCATAAAGAAGAAGCAGGCTTTTCTTCTTCAGCTTTTTTATCATAAACAGCTTTTATAGACATAAAAGTTGCAAATGTATCAAGCCAGTTCTTTTTTTCGCGGCAGAATTCCTTAAATAAAGCAATATCATCTTTATCTGCGTTTTTCAAAAAATAGCTTGCAGCATCTTTTAAAAGAAGCATTTTCCACCAGACAACAGCACCAAAATCTACATTTCCAGTCTTTTTTATATAATCAGGTGCTTTTATCAGTTTTTTTTCATACCAGCCTTTCTCCACCAGCATATCTAAATCTATTAACAAAGGATTTCCAGCAAATGTAGAAAAAGAAGCATAAGGAGAATCCCCATATCCTGTAGGACCAAGAGGAAGAATCTGCCATAAAGTTTGTCCGGAAGCTTTTAACCAGTCTATAAAATCATAAGCACTCTTTCCTAAAGTTCCAATTCCCTCTTTTCCAGGTAATGATGTAGGATGAAGTAAAACCCCACTTCTGCGTTTAAAATCCATATATAACCTCAAATGTTATTCAAATATATATCAATCCTACCACAGGATTCTTTTTTTTTCCATTTTGTTACACATTTTTTTTGACAAAGCAAAAAGGCATTTTATAATAAAATTATGAAGCTTTTTATTTTTTCTACACAACCAGAAATCGCAAATATAATTCATGATCACTTTGTTTCAAAAGGCAATCTTTGTATCACATTTACAAATCTTGAAGATTTTCTAATTTCAATTGAACGAACATCTTTTCCCCCAGACTTGATGATTTTAGACTACCTGATTTTTAACCATGATATTTTTAACATATATAACTATCTGGAAAAGAAAAATTGTAATTTTCCATGCATTTTTTATAACGATCCATGCCTTACCCATTTTAGACGGGCAGATCACTGGCTTGCTCAAATTGATTTAATACAAAACAGGAATAATAAACTTGATTTAGAAAAATTAAAACCTACACTATCAGACTTAGAGGCACTTATAGAAAATGAAGCAATCAGACCTTCTATTTATCTGATGCAAAAACCAATTCCTCTGCCTCCAGAATTTATTCTGCAAAGATTAACACTGGAATATATAGAGCAAAGTATTAATGACGGAGTTGAAGATTTTTGTAAACGAACAAACCTTTCAAAAAGTCTTAAATATTTATTAAAAGTATTAGAAGAAAACCAGGATTTAAAACTTTCTTTAGAAGATATTAAACAACTTTATGAAAATGACAATAAGGAAATTTCGATAGAATCATTATATGTGATGATTTCAAAACTCCGAGGAAAAATAAAAGCAGACGAAAATAAAAGTTTTATTATCAGTAAAGACGGAAAAAGATACCACTTTATAAAATTTTTGAAAAAGAAATAATCAAACATTGTTATAAACACACCTGTTTGATTAACGCATTTTTTCTACTCAAAAAAGTACAAAAAAAAAAGAGTTGCCTGTAATTAAACTTTATCAGGCAACTCTTTTTACGAATACATCAAGTTCTACTGAAGAACCTTTGCAATTCTTTCAAGAACCTTCTTGCGGTCAAGAGGTTTAATAATATAACTCTTTGCACCTGTCATCAAAGATTTCTTTACAAGTTCTTCCTTACCAAGCGCACTTACCATTACAACTTTTGCATTCTTATCAAAAGCCATAATCTGTTCAAGAGCTGTAATACCATCCATCTTAGGCATAGTAATATCCATAGTTACCAAGTCAACATTTGGGCACAACTCTTTGTATTTATCAACTCCTTCCTTTCCGTCAGCAGCAGTTGCTACAACTTCATAACCTTCACTAGTCAAAATCTGACCAAGCTGCTTAGCTACGAACATAGAATCGTCAACAACTAATACTCTGAAGGAAGTTCCATCATCCTTACGTCCCTCAGGTGGACGCTCGTTTATTGTTGGATAATCTTGTGTTGTTTTCATTTTTTTCTCCTTTAGAATATTTATGCTCGTTCCCTGATCGAAACGTTTACTTCAATTTTACCACAATCAGAAAGTAAAGGAACAATAAGTGCCTCAACACTGTCAGTAGTACCACCCAGAGCTGCAATTTCCATCTTCTGGCCGACAAAAAGAGCTGGAGGTGTAAGGTCAAAGCGGAATCCTAACTCGTGCAATTTAGTAACAGCCTGTGCAGTAATAAGATTAGCAAGCTCACTGATTGTTGCTTTTGCCAAATCATCAAATTCTGTCAGAGTTTCACCGTTCATTGCAGAAGCAATATTCAACGCAGTTTCCATGGTCATATCAAAAAGTACACGACCTTCTACATCACCGGCAAGACCTACCAATGCAGCAACACCCATAACAGGCATAGCGGTTGACTTAAGATACAAATCACCACGTTTTACTTCTGCGCCTCCAAGAACTTCCTGAAGAACACGAAATGATGTTTCTACAAACGGATTAATATACTCTACTCGCATTTTTTTCTCCTATTAATCTTTACTATACGCAACAAGCGTACCTACAGTTTTTTCGCCAAAATTTAAGGATGCAGGCATTGCTTCGTTTTCACCGATTATAGCAATTCCATTACCTTTCATCTTCTCAAGGAAATCAGCAGCAACTGCATCCTGAGCTTTTTCATCCAGCAAAGAAAGAATATCTCTTGCAAAAATAATGTCTACCATTGGCAAAGCATTTGCATTTTTACAATCATGATACTCAAACATGATGCTGTCTTTTATCTCTTGACTAAAAGTATACTCCCCATTTGCTTTTTTTGTCAAATAAGAACCATACCAATCTGTAGCTAATTTTGAAGGAATAGACATAAGAGCCGCATTCGATACACTCAAAAGATCTATATCCTGTGCGTATATCCTGACTTTAGAATCTGGATATCGTTTTTTAAGAACACAAGCCAAAGAATATGTTTCCATACCCTTTCCACAGCCAGGGTTCCACACAATAATCTGTTTTGCTGAATTATCCGGGAGCAGTTTCTCAACAGCCGAGGCATACTCTTTAGTCCACCATGAATCTGTACAAGAAGACCAGAAAGTTTCCAGGAATTGTTTAGAATCAGCTTCATTCTGAATCTGTTTCTTTCCACTATTTTCCCATTCAGCATATCTATGTTTTACCCAAGATTCATTTACAGGAGATACAAAAAACTTTGAATAATTCTGTAAACTTTCCTTGATAAACTTCAAATCTACTTCAGGTTCTTTTTGAGCACTCTTTGCAGCAGTAGCCGCAGAATTTTCATTAGCAGCAACTGCAGAAGCAGCAGCTTTTAAGCCACCTCCTGCATTTTGTGCAGGAATAGCATTGTTTACTTCAACAACCTGAGGCTTTGGCTGGTAACGATTTGCAGCATGAGATTCAGCAACTTCTTTTGAAGAGAAGATTTTTGTTATATCAAGCAATACATACAATCTGTTATTACTTTCTACAACACCATCAATATATTTGATATTAATATCACCAAACAATGGATGAGGAGGCTGAATTGTACTTCGCTGTACACCAATTACCTTATCAATCTTATCTACAACTACTCCAAATTTCTGTTCGTCTACAGCAAGAATAAGCATATTTTCAAGCTTATTTTCATCTCTAGGAGGAACCGGAATATTAAAAAATAGTCTTAAATCAAGAATTGGTATAATTTCTCCACGAAGATTATATACACCCAGAACAAAAGGCAGAGTATTTGGAACATAAGTAAAACGACTTGCCTTTGCAATCTCTTTTACATGCATGATATCAATCGAATAATCTCTATCAGCAAGAGAGAATGTAACCATCTTAAAGTCTATTACAGTTGATTTTTCTGTCTCTTTTTCTGTTTTAGGAGCAATATCTGTTGTAACAACAAGTTCTTTTTCTTCACTCATAAATAACTCCTAATCCTTAACATATTCTTCACGTTCCTGGGCAAGCATTTCCTGCTTAATTCCAAGTTCAAGAAGTTTACTAACATCAATAACCAAAGAAACGGAACCATCACCAAGAATAGAAGCACCTGCAATTCCAGGTGAATTGGTAAACTGATCTTTGAGAGGCTTAATAACAACATCTTCCTCTCCAATAAGAGCATCTACCATAACTCCAATCTTCTTTTCCTGTGAACCAACTATTACAATATAACATTCATCTGTTTGAATAGATTCTTTTATTCCGAACAAACGAGAAAGTCTAAGAACAGTAACAACTTCGTTTCGAACATTCATAACTTCATAGTTATCAATGCGGTTAATTTCATTAATACTTATACACTGGCTTTCAATAACGTTTGCAATAGGAATTGAGTATACTTCTTTACCAACACGAACAAGCAAGCCCTGAATAATGGCAAGTGTAAGCGGCAGTTTTATTACAAATGAAGTACCCTTTCCTTTGGCTGAATTAACAGTAATTGTACCCTTGAGGTTTGCAATCATTGTTTTTACAACATCAAGCCCAACACCACGGCCAGAAATTGCAGAAATCTTTTCTGCAGTAGAGAAACCTGGCATCATAATAAGCTGATAAGCATCCTGATCTGAAATAACTTTATCAGGATGAATAAGACCTTTTTCTACAGCCTTATTCTTTACCTTTTCAACGTCAATTCCGGCACCATCATCTTTAATTTCAATTACAATCTGGTTACCTTCATTTGAAGCCTTAAGCAAAACAGTTCCAGTTTCCGGCTTACCCGCTGCCTTACGAACATCTGGCATTTCAATACCGTGGTCTACTGAGTTTCTTACACAGTGCATAATTGGATCAAGAAGATCTTCTACAACAGACTTATCAAGTTCTGTATCCTCACCTTCTATTACCAAATCAATTTTCTTGTTTAAATCACGCTGCAAATCACGAACAACACGAGGGAAACGGCTGAAAATCTGATTAATAGGAACCATTCGGATTTTCATTACACCTTCCTGGAGGTTACTTGAAATTGCACCAAGATTCTGAGTATATGAACGGAACTTTACAGAAATCCCCTTCATTTCTGATTCATATTCATCAAAAATAGCACCAAGTGTGCCATATTCCTGTAAAATCTGTTTTCTAACTTCATTTACGGCAGTTCCACCATTTACGCTTTCTACATAATCTGGAAGACCATCAATTAATGAATGAAGTTTTTCTTTGAATTCTGTTTCAAGAGCCTGGAATCTTGCAAGTTCTGTAGCAGTCTGCATTGCAAGCTGATTGAAAGAAGCTTTTGTAATAACTGCTTCTGATACAAGATTCAAAAGGTTATCAATACGACGAGAATCTACACGAAGGATTGAACCTTGCTGTGCATGTGCACCACCGGCACCTTCTTTTTTAGGTTCTGGTTTCTTTTCTTCTTTCTTAGCTTCTACTGGAGCAGCTGCTTTTGGTGCTTCTGCAGGTGCAGCAGGTTTAGCTTCTGGCTTAAGAATATTATCATTAAGAATATCTTTAAGAAGCTCGTCCTGTGCAGATGTCATGGTTGCCTGAGGCTGAGAAGCAACAGGGGCAGCCTGAACTGGTGCAGCTGGAGCAGGAGTGCCAACAACTTTACCAGCACCAGCACCTTCTACAATCTGAGCATCTGTAACAAGAGTTACATCACTAAGGAATGCTACATCTTCAATTTGAGAGCCTTCTGCGTCACTTGCTATATAATAGAATACTGTTTCATAGAATTGATCTTCATACAAAGCATCAAAATCTGGAACAGTTTTTAATACATTGCCTACAGATTTAAGAGCTGCAAAAACCTGAATGCCACCAACACTATTCATTGGATTGCTTTCATCAAATTTGACAGTTACGCACCAAATTTTCTGATTGCCTTCACAAGCCTGCTTCAACTCGGCGTAATCGTCTTCTGAAAGTTCTGGAAGAACAATACCAGATGCAGGAGTTGCAGCGGGTGCTGGAGCAGCAACAGGTGCGGCAGGAGCTGGTTTTGGAGCAGCTGCTTTTGCCGGTTTAGCACCGTCTTTTGAAGGAATGTATGCATGGAGTTTTTCTTCAAGTCCAGAAACATCCTCTTCGTAAACGCTGCCATTCTGCCTGCTTTCAAGCATAGCTTTAATTACATCTATAGAGGTAAGTAAAATATCAACTACATCCTCGTCAACCTTTAGACGATCAGAGCGTATTTCATCAAGCACATCTTCAACAATATGCGTAAAGTGAGAAAGCTCCATCATTTCTACAGTTGCGGAGCCACCTTTTAACGTATGAGCCGCACGGAAAATCTCGTCAATGGCCTCATGATTTGAAGGGTCATTTTCAATAACGAGAATGTTACTTTCCAATTGCTCAACCTGCTGTTCAGCTTCCGCGAAGAAGTCCTTTAACAGTTCTTCATTATTCGGATCAAGATAATCACTCATATAGACATATTATATATCAATTTTACTATATTTCAAGCGAAAAAAAATATTTCTTTATTTCATCAATTTCCTCAAATTAATATCATATATTTACAGGATTTTTAGAAAATACTAATATTTTATAATAATCATGCCGATAATAAATATGGTGCATTGTACCAATCTTTTTTAGAAGGACTTTACATGTTCGTATTTAATAGAAAGAAAATTGCATTTTTAGCTGCTCTTTTGGCCGCAGGTTCGCTATATGCTTCAACATTTTTTAGTGGATATGCAGGAGGAAAATTAAACTTTTCTGGTAATTCAAACAGCGAAGCATTTGATCCAGATTTACAGTTGCAGGCATTTTTTGCAAGCCAGTTTAATTTCACAGAGAATAGTTGGGCACATCTGGAATTTTCTGTAGATACAGAAGACTTACTCACAGAATCTATTTTTGAAAATACAAATGCAGCTTTCCAACTTGATGAACTTTCTTATATAATAAGAGGAAACCTAACAAACAGCACAAACTACTTTAGTGCTTTTATGGGAACTTACGATCCTATTGGCAGTGATGTTTTTCTTCAGCGTTATTTTAGTATAGAACCAATTGCATCTAAACTTACAGAAAGCTACATGGGACTCGCAGGTTCAATTCTTTATCCTCAATTTGGATTTGGATTTGCAGATATTTTAAGACTTCACACTTATCCTATGGCATTTGGTGGTTATTTCTACCTTAACCACGAAGATAATGATTACTTTGTTCTTAATGCAGATATGCGCTACGCTTGTGTTTACCGCTATTTTACATGGGACTTTGCAATGGGAATTGGATTACCACTGGCTAATCAATTCCAGGGTGAAGACGTTTTTATTGCAGTTGCAAAAGTATACTGGCACGCTGGAACAACTCTTCTTATTGGAAATAACTATACAAATTCATTATTTTTGCAGGCAGGAATATACAACGTTGCATTCAGTGCAAGCGATAGACAGACTGTGGTTTCTCCAGAAGATATATATTTACTTTTTGAACCAAGATTTGTATTCCAGGGCTTCCATCTGAATTTCAGTTTTTACAGCATTCCGGAAGATACAACAAAGAAACTTCTCTTTTTGGATGATACTCTTGGTTTAGATTTACATCTTTATACAACAAATGTAATGATTGGAAGTAAGATTTTTTCAATTGGCGGACATCTTTCATTCTCTATCCCAGACAAAACTTTTGTAGACTTTAAGACTCCAAATAAACTTTTGGAAGATGAATACAATATAAATGTTACGCCATACATTTCCACACGTTTCCTTTCTGGAGAACTGCATCTTCAGACAAAGCTGAAGATTATGCAGTTTGCGTTAGGAAATGCAGGCAAAGCATTTTCTGTTGATCTGGGATACAGAACCAGATTCTAGATTTTTAGAATGAAGCAAGACGCTTGCAGGCTTCCTGCACGTCTTCTTTATGACCGAAGGCACTGATTCGGATAAAAGATTCTCCGCCAGGACCAAAGCCGCTGCCTGGAGTTGTCACTACCCTACACTTATCAAGAATTGAATCGAACATATCCCAGCTCTTTTTGCCAGGGAACTTTACCCAAACATAAGGCGAATTGCCTGTAAAGTAAACTTCGGCTCCAAGTTTCTTGAAATTTTCACCTTCAAATGTCTTCTTTATAATGGCTGCATTTTCAAGATAATAATCAATTACAGACTTCATTGCTGCAAGACCTTCTTTATCAAGGCAGGCAAGTCCACCGTGCTGAGCAATATTTGACGCACCATTAAAGAGAGTTGTCATTACACGATTCCAGTCCTGGTGCACAGGTGTACCATCTGCAAACTTTAATTCTTTTGGAACAACAGACCAGCCTAAACGTACTCCGGTAAAACCTGCAGGTTTAGAGAAGGAGTTAATTTCAATTGCACATGTGCGGCTGCCTTCAATTTCAAAAATAGATTTTGGAAGCTTTTCATCGCGAATAAATTCGCGGTAAGCTGCATCAAAAACAATAATACAATCGTTTGCGTTAGCAAAATCAACAAGTTTTTTTAAATCATCTTTTGTAGAAACAGCTCCAGTTGGATTATTAGGAGAACAAAAGTAAATAATAGAGTTCTTTTCAATTTTAGAAAGATCTGGGAAGAAATTATTTTCCGGAACACATGGCATGTAAGTAATTCCTTCATAACCACTTCCGTTATTTTTTCCGGCAGCCCCTACTATAACTGAACCATCTACATAAACAGGGTAAGCAGGATCCTGAACAGCAACTTTTACATTTGCACCAAAAAGAGTCTGAATTCTGGCAATATCGCACTTAGCTCCATCAGAAATAAATACTTCATCTCCAGAAACAAGGCCAGGATAGAAAACCTGAGCGATTTTTTCACGAAGCTGAGTAAGGCCCTGTTCATCACCATAACCAGAATAACCTTCTTTTGTTGCAAGTCCCATTACATAATCAGACATTTTCTTTGCAATGTATTCTGGAAGAGGTTCTGTTGTGTTTCCAATTCCTAAACTGATAATCTTTGCATCAGGATGTGAAGCAAGATATTCTCTGCGACGGCGGGCAACCTCTGGAAAGAGATAACCAGCTGTAAGATTTTCAAAGCCACTGTTTCTATTAATCATATTTTTCCTCTACGTAAGGCCATAGCCTATGTTAGTCTAAACATACCATAAAATTATAAGGCTTGTAAATCACAAGTAAAAAGCATTTGCCTTTTGTAACAAATATTACTAAATTTTATTTATATATATAGATAGAAAAGAGATATTTTAAGATGGATAATACAGAAACTTTTATTACTGATGATATACAAATACCGGAATCTGTTGCAAAACTTCCGGTGGTAGCGGGAAACGAACTTTCTAACCCCGGCGATTTTTACAAAATGGCATTTGAATTCCAAAAAATCATGATGATTTACGAAAGTGCCATTAAACAAATTGAAACAAAACTTGATATTCTGAACAAAGAGAATAAAGTAAACAGACAAAGGAATCCTATTGAAACTGTAAAAAGCAGAATAAAAACTCCAGACAGCATTGCAAGCAAGCTTGAAAAGAAACACCTTCCAGTAACATTTGAATCTATGATGGAAAATCTGAATGATATTGCCGGTGTAAGAGTTATCTGCCCGTATATTTCAGATATATATTCCGTACGTGACATGCTTTTAAAACAACCGGATTTAAAACTTGTTTTAGAGCATGACTATATCGCAAACCTGAAAGAAAGCGGCTACAGAAGCTTACACCTTGTAATAGAAACTCCTGTTTACCTTTCAAAAACTGCTCACAATGTAAAAGTGGAAATTCAGTTGAGAACTATTGCGATGGATTTCTGGGCCAGTCTTGAACATGAACTGCACTATAAAAACTCTGCAAAAATTCCAGATAGTGTACGCAGAGAACTTTTTAGAGTTGCAGAAACCATTGCCATGACAGACCGCGAGATGGAAGAAATTGCCCTTGAATTACAAGCCTTAGATTGATAAAATATATAAACTATTTTCTATAAATATCTAAGGAATATGAAATGAAAAACATTCAGAACAAATGGTTACGCGGTGCAATCCCAGCCCTCCTTTTGCACTGCAGCATTGGTACAGTTTACTGCTGGTCTATTTTCAGTCAGGAAATTGCAAACTACATTGGATTTTCAAAAGGCGCTGTCGAATGGGCATTCAGCTTTGCAATCTTCTTTCTTGGCATGTCTGCAGCTTTTCTGGGCGGCCTTGTAGAAAAGAACATTCACAAGTCATCTCTTATTGCTACTATAACATTTTCTCTGGGAATGGCTGGAACAGGATTCTTTATCTGGTACGGTGGAAACCATCAGCACAGTGTTATTTCTCTTGTAGGAATCTACATTAGTTATGGTTTTATCATGGGTATTGGTCTTGGAACAGGTTACCTTTCTCCAGTAAAAACACTTATGCTTTGGTTCAAGGACAAAAAAGGTCTTGCAACAGGACTTGCAGTTGCAGGTTTTGGTGCCGCTAAGGCAATCGCTTCTCCTATTATGAGCCGTATGCTTGAAGGACTTGGAGACGGTGGTGTTTACAAAATGTTCCTTATTCTTGCATGTGTTTACTTTGTAATGATGTTTGTTGGTCACTTAATTCTTGCAAAACCAGAAGGATGGGTTGAACCACAGACAAAATCTAAGGATGAAGGCATTATCGCTACTCTTAAGAGAGAACCAATTCTTTCTTACGTTGGTATCTGGCTGATGTTCTACATCAACATTACTTGTGGTCTGGCAATTATTTCTCAGGAAAAGATGATTGTTAAGTGCGTAGGTTTAGGTGCGGCAGCTGGTCTTATTTCTACAATTTCTGCAATTTTTAATGCCGGTGGTCGACTCGGATTTTCTGCATGGGCAGATAAACTTAAGGACCGCAATACAATCTATAAGTTGATTTTCATTCTCTCTATTGCATTTACAGTAATTGTTCTTTGCACAAAGGGAATTGCAAATGGTGACGGAAATGTACTTCTCATCACTTTTGTACTTGCTCTGATTTTTATTGTAAACGCTGGTTATGGTGGAGGATTCTCTAACGTGCCAACTCTTCTTTCTGACCACTACGGAATGGGTAACATTTCTGCAATCCACGGAATTACACTTTCTGCATGGGCATTCGCTGGTCTTACAGGAAACCAGATGGCTTCATTCATCGTAAATCACACTGGTGAATTTATTGATGTTCATGGAGTACAGGCTAACCCTACAGGTTATCAGAACGTTCTTGTTGTAACAGCAATTTTGTATGGAGTTGCACTCTGCTTAAGCCTCTTCCTTGTTCGCCCTATGGCAAAAACAAAGAAAGAAGCATAAGTTAGTTTCGACGTAAACCTTCCTGCAATATAAGATTCATAACTTTGAGCAGGTCTTTTATATTAATAGGCTTTGTGAGGTAGGCATTCATGCCGCAATCCAAAGCCTTTTTTTTGTCTTCAGAAAAGGCATTTGCCGTCATGGCAACGATTGGGATGGTTGCAATACGAATGTCTTCAAAAGAACGAATAATTCGGGTAGCTTCATAACCGTCCATTACAGGCATCTGAAGGTCCATAATTACAGCGTCATAGTATCCGGCAGGATTGTTCTTCAGAATTTCAACTGCAATAGAACCATCATTTGCTTCTTCAACTTCCAATCCAGCGTCTGTAAGAAGTTCCACCGCAATTTCACGGTTAAAGGCGTTATCTTCAACCAGAAGAACTCGTTTTTTAGAAAAATCAAAGTTTTTAATCGCTAAATCATCTTCATCTTCAATTTCCAAAAGTGTAGGAACATCAAATGGAATGGTAATAACAAATTCACTTCCAATACCAAGTTCACTGGTAACGCTGATTGTTCCCCTCATCATTTCTACAATTGACTTTGTGATTGTAAGACCTAAGCCTGTTCCACTAATACCACTTTTTGTTGAATTATATTCACGCTCAAAAGGCTGGAAAACTTTTTCAACAAATTCTTTGCTCATTCCAAGACCATCATCTTTTACATGAATTTCAACAAGAATTTCGTTTTCGTTATCATCAGGAAGCTGGATAGCAGAAAGCCAAATGTTTCCGTCAGGATTAGAATATTTAATGGCGTTTCCAACAAGATTAATGAGCACCTGATTAAGACGAAGACGGTCACAGGAAACAGTTTCATCAATCAGCTGAGTGGTATCAATATGAAGGTGCATTTTCTTTTCGAGCAGAGTTTGCATCATCATATCCTGTATATCATTTATTATTGTACGCAGGTTAAAGGTTTCTTCTTCAAATGTTACTTTTCCGCTTTCAATTTTAGTCATATCAAGAACATCATTTATAAGATTCAAGAGATGCTCCGAAGAAAGGGTTATTTTTGAAATACAGTCGAAAAGTTTCTTTCTATCATCAAGATTTTTTTTAGCAATTTCCGTAAAGCCGATAATTGCGTTCATTGGGGTTCTGATATCATGCGACATATTTGAAAGGAAGTCACTCTTAGCTTTTGTGGCTCTTTGTGTTTCAATCATCGCTTCAATCAAATCTTTTTCCTGTTTTCTATATGTATAAGAATTATATTTAAAAATAGCAGCAAGCGTTAAAACTAAAGTGAGGGTTGCAACCAGAATATCAATATAGATGTAAATTTCATTATAAGGCTGCCAGACAATTTCTGGATGTAAAATTGAGTAAATGATAACAGCAAGTTCGCCAATACAATTTATAGAAAAAACTACCCAACACTTTACGCCATCAAGAAGAAGGAGGGTAAAAACAAGACCCAGGGTAATCCAGAGGGGCATTCCGCTTTTTATACCACCGGAAGTTATGTAAAGCAGAGGCATTATTAAGTTATTAACTGCAAGGGAAAGGATGATAACACTTAACTGAGGATGCCCAAAAGTATTTGCGATTAAAAGACCAAGAAAACAAAAGCCGAGAATACAAATACTAAGAATTATTGACAGAATACTGAAGCCTAAAATAACAGATGTAATTGAAGCAAGTGTTCCACCTATCATTCCCACAAGGATAAGAACATTTAAAAGCCTGTGCTGGAGATTGTACTTTTCGTTAAAAAAATAATTCTTAAAAAATCTAAGAAAATTCATATTTTTATTATATCATGATATACTTAAAATGTGATATAAAAAATGTAAAATAATAAGAAGGGAAATATGGATTGGTTAGACGAAGCAATTTTTTACGAAATATATCCTCAGTCATTTTGTGATTCAAATGGGGATGGAATTGGAGATTTTAACGGAATAATAAGCAAACTGGATTATATAAAAAATCTGGGCTGCAATGCTATCTGGATGAATCCATGTTTCGACTCCCCTTTTGGCGATGCTGGTTACGATATTTCTGATTACTACAAGGCAGCGCCAAGATATGGCAGTAACGAAGATTTAAGACGGCTTTTTGAACTGGTTCATTCACGGGGCATGCATATTCTGCTTGATTTAGTACCCGGTCATACTTCTATTGAGCACCCCTGGTTTAAGGAATCGTGTAAGGCAGAAAAAAATGAATTTACAGACCGCTACATCTGGACTTCCAGCGTTTGGGAAGAAGGCGAAGTTTATGGAAGCGGAGGCAGCAAGTTAGGTTGTCTAAGAGGAATTTCCGAGCGAGATGGTTCGGTTATGGTAAACTTTTTTTCTCATCAGCCGGCTTTAAATTACGGTTTTTATAAAAAAACAAGACCATGGCAGCAGCTGCCCGGAGATAAAGGGCCCCAGGCTACTCTTGAAGAAATGAAAAATGTAATGCGATTCTGGCTCAAAATGGGCTGCGACGGTTTTAGAGTTGACATGGCAGGCTCCCTTGTAAAAAACGACGAAAACAGCAAGGGAACGATTGCTCTCTGGCAGAATGTAAGAAACTTTCTTGATATAGAATATCCTGATGCAAGGCTTATTTCTGAATGGGGAGAACCAGACAAGTCATTAAAGGGCGGCTTTCATATGGACTTTCTACTGCACTTTGGACCTTCGCATTACAATGATCTTTTCCGATGTGCAGAACCTTTTTTTAGCTCGCGGGGCCGGGGTGATGCCGGGCTTTTTGTAAAGAACTATATAGAAAACTATGAAAAAACAAAGGGTCAGGGACTGATTTGTATTCCGTCTGGAAATCATGATATGGACAGACTTGCCCGCTACCTGCAGGGAGACGAACTTAAAATTGCATTCGCATTCTTGCTTTCTATGCCGGGGGCTCCTTTTATTTATTATGGTGATGAAATAGGCATGCGATATGTGGAAGGATTGAAATCTGTGGAGGGCGGCTATGGCAGAACTGGCGCCCGCTCCCCAATGCAGTGGGATTCTACTAAAAATGCAGGTTTCAGCAGCGCTGATGAAGAAGATTTATACATTGCCATGGACAAATCTGAAGACCGGCCGACTGTTGAAAAGCAGATTGAAGACGCGGATTCACTTTATAACGAAATACGCAAACTTATTGGAATAAGAAGAAGTACACCTCAACTGCAAAACACTTCGCGAATAGACTTTGTATTTACAGGAAAGAATAAGTATCCGCTGGCTTACCTGAGGGGAAACGGAAAAGAAAGGATTCTTGTTGTTATCAATCCATCTAAAGAAACGGTGAGCTTCCCAACAAAATTAAAAATCGGGCAGCAGATTTACCAGATTGGAAAAGGTCTGATTCAGGGCGGAAATATGATTACCGTTTACGGCCAGACTGCAGCATTCTATACTGTGGCTCAAAGAGGATAAACAAGAGGCTAAAATGCAAAATTCTTTTGAAAAAGTACGAATAGATTCTGAAAACCCAAAATGGAAGCAGGCTAATTCACGCGAAATTCCAATTTACGGGCGAAATAATGATATAAGAACAGAGTTTGAAAGGGATTACACACGAATCCTGCACAGCCAGGCCTACCGGCGGCTAAAACATAAAACTCAGGTTTTCTTTGCTCCTCACAATGACCATATATGTACCAGAATGGAGCACGTTATGCACGTTGCCTCTGTTGCTTCAACAATTTCTAAATATTTAGGATTAAACGAACAGCTGGCCAGTGCAATTGCTATGGGACATGATATTGGTCATGCACCTTTTGGTCATCACGGCGAAGATTGTCTGAACAAGCTGCTTGAACAAAAAGAAGGTCATAACGCGCCAAAAAAATTCTGGCACGAGCGAAACAGTCTTTTTTTTGCCGACTTTATAGAAACACTGCAGGATCCAAACGGGGTTGAACAACCGCTGAACCTTACCTATGGAGTTAGGGACGGACTAATTTGCCATTGCGGAGAAATTGACCAGCAGGGAATAAAGCCCCGGGAAGAAGCAATAGACTTATATTCTATGAAACGCCCGGGTTTTATTCAGCCTTATACATGGGAAGGATGCGTTGTAAAAGTTGCAGATAAAATTGCATATCTTGGACGAGATATTGAAGACGCCCGGGCTTATCATATTCTAGACATGACTTCCTATCGTCAGCTGCGCGAAATTGTCGGTTCTACCTTAGGATTTCAACACAAGGGTGCCCATGCAATGCGAAGCGGAAAAGCGGTAAATACCACAGTTTTAATAAATGATTTGATTGTAGATTTATGCGAGCAGAGCAGCCCTGAAAAAGGCCTTTGTTTTTCTGATGAATACTTCCGCTTTATTCTGGAACTGAAAAAATTTAATTTTGCACATATTTATAACCACTGGCGTCTTTCTGAATTTGCTATTTATGCAGAAAATGTAATAGGAACTATATTCCGCACCTTGCAGAGAACAAAACCCTTTGCAGAATCCGGAAGAATAGCCCATGCCTTGCGAGCCTACCCTACACTTTTTGCAACCTTTGAAGACTGGCTTATCCGCTACACAGCTTACCAGCCATTTATTCCGGAGCGCCACACTTTTGTAGACAAAAAACAAATCTTAAAATATAACACCAGAATTGTTTTTGATTTACACGATGATGAATCTTTTACAAAGTGTATTATTGAATATATTTCTGGAATGACAGATCAGTTTGCAATTAAGATTTACGAAGAAATAATCAGTTTCTAGCTTTTTCCCGATTAAGGACTTCAATACAATCTTGTGGAGAAAGCGGACGGCTATAAAGGAAGCCCTGAATATAATTTACACCGGCTTTTTCTACAAGATTATTCTGATTGTTTGTTTCAACTCCTTCAACAAGAATATTTAGTCCGGCATCTTTAAAAGTATTTACCAGATTCATAAAGAGCTGTACGCCACGCTCATTTTCTTCCATCATCAAAACAAGACTACGGTCAAGTTTGATAGTAGAAAATGGCAGGGCAACCACGTTTGTAAGATTTGAATAACCAGTTCCAAAATCATCAAGATAAAATTTTATGCCTGACTGCGAAAGTTTTACCATATTATCATGCACAAGAGCATAATTATCTATAAAAATACTTTCTGTAATTTCCATGATTATATTTTCCGGCTTCAAATTAAAGTGTTGAATTGTTTCGAGCACGTTTTTGATTAAATTAGGATTAGTCATCTGATATACAGAAAAGTTGATGGAAACAGCGTCGACAATATCTCGATTTTCTGAAATAAATTTGCAGACTTTTTCAAAAGCAACAAAACCAAGCCTTTCTATAAGGCCACGGCTTTCGGCAACATTAACAAATTCCACAGGAGAAATATCACCAAGTTCGGTTCCTCTAAGACGAGAAAGAGCTTCCATGTAGGTAAATCTCTTTTTTTCCAGAGAATAAATCGGCTGGAACCATACCTGGAACTGTTCAGATTCAAGGGTAAGTTCTCTTTTTAAAATACGGTAAATATATCTTTTGCGTTCCCGCTCCACAAGAATTGCTTCATCACAAAACTGCAGATTGTGTAAATGCTCCCCTTTTGCCTTTACGAGCATGTTATTTACAATGTCCATTAATGAATCATAATCATTTTCTTCATGAGAAACTTCTATTACGGCTGAATAACAATCAAAAGGAATTGGAATGATTGAGTTTATATCTTTACTTAAATTTTCTATGTGATTTGTAATAATTTTAGATTTTGCAGTAACTTCATCCAGGGTCTTACCAATTGCAGCAAAACGATTTGTAGAAAGATGATATGCTTCATGAGGAAACTGAGTTGAAAACAATTCACCGAGCCCTAAAATCATTTTGTTCCATTCGGCAACATCCATACTTGCCTGAATAAAATTTATATTATCGATTGTAAAAACATAAAGAACCGAATGACCTTTTTGCATGGCAATTCTTTTTCGCAAGCGGCTTTCTGTCATTAATCCGGTTGCAATATCAATTTCGATTAAATAAGACTGAATTGTCATATATGCAAAAAGAACCGAAGAAAAAGATGCAACACCTGTAAAAATCATATGAGGATAGAAGAACTGAAAGGCAACAAATACCACAGAAATAAATGGATAGGCAACAAAGAGCCAGAAAATTCTTCGGGCCAGCAGTTTTCTATTTCTGATTACAGAATATTCGATAAAAAGACTATAAAAGGCCGTAAGTGCATAAGTTGTATTTTTTAATGGCCCACGGATATACCCAGCCTCCGGGTCAAATCTAAAAATCCAGCCTGTTTTTATATTAATCATGATAATAATTGAATAAAGAAGAAAAACAGAGCCGTTTATTGAAAATCCAATTTTTATATTTTTTGAAATTGAATTTGCTATATCTACCGCATAGTTAGAAATTGCCCACGGACAAAGCATAAGGAAGGAAAAATACAGAGTTGTGACGAAAGTACACAAACCTAGCGGAAGCTGTTTATAAAAGGAAATGCAAAATACAGATAAAATATCAAATATAGAAGCAAGGAAGGTAGAAATTGCTGCATAAAGGAAGAGTCTTTGTCTTCTATCATATCTGGAAAATGTAAGGAGGATATTTATAATGAGCAGAAGGCTCATTGCAGCAGTAACAACTTCCCCTAAGATGTAATAATTCGACGCTCCAAATTCCATGATAAAATAATACCATGAAATTTGAAAAACGGCAAATTAAGTTAATTATACACGATGCATAGCAGAGAAAACTTTTTCATTCATGATGTTGATTTCAACACCCATTTCTTCTGCCAGATTGTTCATATTGCTGCGAAGAACTTCAATATCAATATCTGCATTAGAAAGTTCAACCATCATCATCATAACAAAATTGCCAGAAAGGATAGTCTGTGTAATATCAGCAATATTTATTTTATGTTCAGAAAGATACTGAGAAACTTTTGCGATAATTCCAACTTTATCGCTTCCGACTACAGTAATAATTGCATTCATAATTATATTCCTCCAAATTTAGAAATTGTTTCCCAAAGTTGCCGCAATTACAGCCTTGATTGTATGCATTCGGTTTTCTGCTTCGTCAAAAACTACAGACTGACTGCTTTCAAAAACATCATCTGTAACTTCCATTGCATTTAAGCCGAATTTTTCACCAATTTCTTTTCCAATTTTTGTATTCAAATCATGGAAAGATGGCAGATCGTGCATAAAAATAGCTGTTGGCTTTGCCTCTTTCATTACTTCGGCATTTACCTGATATGGTTTTAAATCCTGAATGCGTTCTGCCCAAATTTCGTCTGGTTCCCCCATACTTACCCAAACATCAGTGTAGATAATATCAGCATCTTTTGCAGCTTTTTCTACATTACTTTCAAGGGTGATGGAACCACCACTCTCTTTATTCCATTTTTCACATTCAGCGACAAGAGCCGCATTCGGAAAATATTTTTCAGGGGCACAGAGAGTAAGGTTAAGGCCAAGTTTAGAGCAGACGATACACAGAGAATTGCCAATGTTATAGCGGGCATCTCCAAAGTAAACAAGCTTGAGTCCTTTTAGATTTCCAAAATGTTCACGGATTGTAAGCATATCAGCCAGCATTTGTGTCGGGTGATATTCATTTGTAAGACCATTCCAAACTACAACGCCAGAATATTTTGCCAAGTCTTCTACCAGAGTCTGTTCAAAACCACGGTATTCAATGCCATCAAACATGCGGCCAAGAACACGGGCTGTATCAGCAATACTTTCTTTTTTACCAATCTGACTGCCTTCGGCAAGATAAGTTGTGCTGATACCTAAATCATGAGCCGCTACTTCAAAAGCACAGCGGGTGCGGGTACTTGTTTTTTCAAAAATGAGGGCGATATTTTTTCCGCGGTGAATATCAACAGGGATTCCGCGCTTTTTTTTCTGTTTTAAATCTTCAGCAAGGTCAAGCAAACCAGTGATTTCTGCTGGTGTAAAATCTTTAAGAGTAAGAAAATTGCGTCCTTTCAAGTCCATAAGGCACCTCACACTTTTGTTTTTTGAAAGTATAATTATAACACAATTAAAGAAATTAAACTAGAGTAAAAAACTTCAGTTAGACTACACCTTATTCGCTGATACAAATTGCAGGGAAGAAGCCAAGACTGCAACTTGGAACAGAATTGTAAATACTGCTGCTATAAATACGTGCAGAACATACTGTACCACTCTGAACAGTTGGAGTTCTAAGCCAAATTTCTGACACAGATGTATTAGAAGTAGCCTGAGAGATAGAAGTTGCCAGGGCAAAGTCTGTACAGTAATGTTTGTACAAAGAAGAATCTGGGAACATTGAAGAATCGTTTCCTTCATTTTTAGTAAGTAAGAATACTTTATCCTGGGTATCTTCACATTCATAACCACTTTCTGCACCAGTTTCTACCCCGTTTCTTACAGTTACAGTTTCAATCATCTGGCGTAAAGTTGAATCAAAAGCAGTTTGAAGGAAACCTTTTGAAACAAATTCAGAACTTTGAGTTCCCTGTTTGTTATATTCGTAACCATTAAGGAAGGCTCTCATTCTGGATTCTTTATAATTGTTTGCAAGTATTTCACCACGAGCATTATCATCATCATTTATTGCACATGAATATATAACTTTTTCTGCAACAAGAAGAGTTTTTCCCGGAGTACTTGTGTCTCCATCGTCATCATAATCAGAAATAACTCGCCACATAATTGGCTCTACTTTAAACCAGCTTTCTCTACCCTCTTCACCACTTGTGCCATCACTATAAGTTGTGTTAGTTTCATAATACAAATCTTCGGTATGCTTACAGTACCATTCACCGTCACTACCCTTACAGTATACAAAATCACCACAATGAGCTTCCTGTGTAGTATCTATTTCAACATCAGCAGATTTAATTGTCTGAGGCCACATACCAAAGGTTACATAAGATTCCGAAGAGCCGGCAGTTCCACTGGTTCCCGCAGGAAGTTCCGTGTAGACTCCACCTGAATAATCATAATCAACTATAACAACTTCAGGCTCGGTTGGCTCGGTTGATTCACTTGGCTCGTCAGATTCAGTTTCTGGATCTGGTTCAGAATCATTAGTGTTTTCTGGATTATTGGATTCAGAGGATGGGGCTTCTACAGGCTCTGTGTCTGAATCAGGTATTTCAAAATCAAGCTCAAGTTTATTAAGACTTAGTACAATATCATTTGAACCTTCATGAATCATAAATGAATCTGTTTTACCGCTATAAAGTTCTAATGTCTGTTCAAGGATTTCTGTATAAATAGAACCGGTGACATAAACCTGAACATTTGGCACAAGGTCACTAAAGGTTATTGTCTGAATCTCCTGAGCATCCGCAGAAAGTTCTATAGTCTGTTTATTCTGATAATCACCAAAAACTTCGATTGTTACATAAAAGGTTAAATCATTAAGGAAATCACTTATTGTGTCGTTTTCGCTTCCTGTGTCGCTATCAGTTTCCGAATCAGTATCTGTGCTTTCATCTAAAGCACGATAAAGTTTGGAAGAATCAAAAGAGAATGATAGAGACGCAGATTTTTCGTTATTAAGTTGTAAACAAGAAGTAAATAATAGAAATGATAATAAAAATGATATGTAAAATAAGACTCTTCTCATAATAGACAGTTTATCATTACATATCATTTTTTTCTAGTATGCGCACGCCGCTCACGCGCACTATGCCGCTCGATAAATCTCGCGAGCCGATTTTGTGTAAACGCTAAACGACAGTCGCAACGGACTGTCGTTTTTAACGCGTTTGCTATTTTAGGCATACGTCGCTTCGCGCCGTTTGCTGTATGGAAATTATCATCTAGTGCGCTCGCGCGCACTATGCCGCTCGATAAATCTCGCGAGCCGATTTTGTGTAAACGCTAAACGACAGTCGCAACGGACTGTCGTTTTTAACGCGTTTGCTATTTTAGGCGTCAATTTCTGCGGCAAGGTGATGAACAATAAAGTCTCGGCGTTCAGGGGTGTTTTTTCCCATGTAGAACTGAAGAACCTGCGGCACATTTTTCAGAGTCTGAATTGTAACCGGAGTCAAGTGCATTCCCTTGTCTTCACTCTCGCCTTCTTTGCGAGGGAAAATGAACTGACCGAACTCGCTAGGGTTGATTTCTCCGAGTCCCTTGAATCGGGTTACCTCTGCAGATTTTCCCATCTTGGCAACTTCTTTGTCGCGGCTTTCTTCGCTGTAACAGTAAACAGTTTTCGTCTTATTGCGCACACGGAAAAGCGGTGTTTCAAGAATATAAACATGACCTGTTAAAACCAGTTCTTCAAAGAAAAGCAGCAGATATGTCAAAACAAGATTTCTGATATGGAAACCATCGTTATCGGCATCGGTTGCAATAATGATTTTATCGTAACGGAGGCCTTCAATGTCTTTCTGCACACCAAGACTAAAGGTAAGATTTTTGAGTTCTTCATTTTCAAAAAGTGCTGACTTTTTACGGCCGTACATATTTTCTGGTTTACCGCGCAGAGAGAAAATTGCCTGATAAGAAACATCGCGGCTTCCTACCATAGAACCGGTAGCCGAATCTCCCTCGGTAATAAAAATCATAGAGTTTGCACCCTTTGGGCCGTCCTGCAGGTGATAGCGGCAATCTTTAAGTTTCTGGATTTTAAGCATTACAGATTTTTCAGCTTCGCGAATCTGCTTTTCTGTAACACTGTTAATTTCGTTACGGGCCTTCTGATTTTTAATAATTTTATCTTCAAGACTTCCGGCAACATCTGGGTTGTGGCGCAGCCAGTCATCAACCGCAGCCTGAACTTCTTTAATAATTGGAGCGCGGATTTCTACGTTACCAAGTTTGTTTTTTGTCTGGCTGGTAAACATAGGATTATCAAGACCGATTTTGAGGGCACAGATTAATCCACCGCAAACGTCTTTTTCATCATACTCTTTTTTAAAGAAGGAATTAACACCCTTTGTAACGCCATCTAGGAAGGAAGTAACATGTGTACCTCCATCTTCTGTACTTTGTCCGTTTACAAAAGAATAAATGTATTTATCCAAAGAATTTGTGTGAGTAAGAACAAATTCAAGATTTTCACCCTTATAACTGAAGATTTTATACAGAGCCTTACCTTCACCGTCCATTTCGTGAATCAAAAGATCCTGAATACCATTCTGACTTACATATTCCTGACCATTACACTTAATCAAAAGACCTGGATTCAAATAGGCATAGTTCCAGAGACGCTTTTCTACATACTCCATGTTAAAGCTGTATCTTCCAAAAAGCTCTGTATCAGGTTCAAATTCAAGGTAAGTTCCGTTTGGAACTCCAGGTTTTGCAGAACCTGTTTTACTGGAAATTTTTTCACCCTTTTTGAATTCAACTACAGCCATTTTTCCATCGCGGATAGAGGCAGCGCGGAAGTATGAAGAAAGGGCATTTGTAGCTTTAATACCAACACCGTTCATACCAATGGCCTGTTTGAATACGTTATTATTATATTTTGCACCTGTGTTTACATTCGAAACACAGTCTTCAAGTTTTCCAAGAGGAATACCACGTCCGTAGTCGCGGATTTTTACACGGCCGTCTTTTATTTCAATGTCGATTTTATTACCAAAGCCCTGTGAAAATTCATCTACAGAGTTATCGATTCCTTCTTTTAAGAGGATATAAATACCGTCGTTTTCGTTAGAACCATCGCCAAGAGAACCGATGTACATACCAGGGCGAAGACGAATATGCTCAAGACCATCCAGATGCTGAATGGAATCTTCATCATAAACAACAGGAGCGGCTGGCGCTGCTGCTTTTTTGGCGGCAGTTTTTGTTGCGGCTTTAGGCGCGGCTTTTGCAGCACTTGCGCTTTTTACAGAACCTGTACTTTTTGCGGTTGATGTTGATGCAGTTTTAGCAGTAGATTTAGCGGCAGTCTTTTTTTCTGCCTGAGACGTTTTTTCTGACATTATTTCCCACCCAAAATATGATTTTTAAATTCTATTATGACTATTAAGTAAAGTCAAGGGGATTTGCCAGCAAAAAGTGCTCAAAAAAAAAGGCTGTCCGCCGGCAAAAACGAACAGCCTAAGAGGAGTTTTATGACTATTTTAAGCCCGTCATGGCAACAGAAGCAATAATCTGCTTCTGGAAAATCATAAAGATAACCAGACAAGGCAGCAATGCAACAACAGAAGCAGCTAATAACAGAGGATAATCTGTCTGAATTGCGTACATTGCATTGAGCTGACTGATTACAACCTGTACTGTCAGTTTGGTAGGATTATTAAGATAGATACTTGGAGCAAAATAATCGTTCCAGGCACCCATAAACCACAGAATAGCCTGAGCGGCAACGGCAGGTTTTGCATTTGGCATCATAATCTGAAGATAGATTCTGAAGTAACCTGCACCGTCAATTCTTGCTGATTCAATCATGGAAGTTGGAATACCGTTCATATATTGGCGGAGGAAGAAAATCATAGAAACATTTCCCAGCATTCCAGGAATGATAAGGGGAGCCCAGGTATCAAGCCAGCCGATTTTTGCGTAGATTACAAACTGAGGAATCATAATGATTGAAAAAGGAATCATCATGGTAGCAAGCTCTGCAAGAAAGAGTTTGTTTTTTCCCGGAAAATGCAGTTTTGAATAAGCAAAAGCAGCAAGAGAAGACACAAAAGTTCCTACTATAATAGTAGAAAATGAAATAATTATGGAGTTTAATATACCGCGCTGAAGGCTTGGTTCCATCTGCCAGATTCTCTTGAAAAAGTTACCCCACTGAGGATGGCTTGGAAAAGCAAGAGAAAGCTGAGTGGTAAGGAATTGTTCCTTTGTTTTAAGAGAAGATTCCAGCATCCAGACCAGTGGCAGAATCATAATGACTGCGCCCAGCACAAGGAAAACATAGATTCCAAAAGAGCCCCACAAAGCTTCCTTTTTCTTAGAGCCGAGTTTTAATGTTGAATTTGTTACATTTTTTGTAATTTCTTTTGACATTTTTTCCTCCTACTCCAGATAGTTATCGCTTTCAGGACCAAACTTAAATTGAATTGCAGTTGCAATAAAGATGATTAAAGCAAGAACCCAGGCAGCCGCACAGGCAAAGCCCTTTGCATCGGCAGTTCCAAAGGCTTTCTGCCAGATGTAGAAAACGATTGTTGCGGCACTGTAGTTTTCACCACCAAGAGGTGCCATAATCTGAGGTTCTACAATCATCTGAGAACCGCCAATAATTCCTGTAATTACAATAAAGAAAGTGATTGGCTTCATAAGAGGCCAGGTAATATTCTTAAAAATTGTCCAGCGGCCGGCTCCATCAAGATAAGCAGCTTCGTAATAAGACTTTGGTACGTTCTGCAAACCTCCAAGATAAAGCAGAGCTGTATTTCCAACACCGCGCCATACACACATCATCATAATGGCAGGCTTTACAGTGTGTTCTTTTTCCAGCCAGTTTGGTCCCTGAATACCAAAAGCCCATTTTAAGAACTGATTCAAAAGACCGTAATCTCCGTTGTAGAGCCATCTCCAGAGCAGGGAAACTGCAACTATAGATGAAACTACAGGAATATAATAAATTACACGGAAAGCCCGGATACCAGGAAGATCTTTATTAAAAGAAAGTGCCAGGCCCAGAGCCCACAAGATTCCCAAAGGAATACCAATCATGTAAAAAAATGTATTCCAGAGGGCACGCCAGAACTGAACGTCAGTAAAAAGTTCCTTGTAGTTATCAAATCCAACAAATTCCAGAGTAGAAAAGTCTGTAAGATTTGTCATTGAGTTCCAGTCTGTAAAACTCGCAAAAACAGAAAAAACTACAGGAATTGCAGTGAACATAAAAAAGCCGATTACCGGAGGCATTGCAAAAGCAAGCCCCGCCCTAGCCTCATCATTCCACTTTTTTTTCTTATTCAAAACAGGTTTTTCAATAGTTTCCATAATTTGATAATTTCCTCAAGGCAAAAAGTGCTCAAAAAAATACTGCACGCACAATGCACGTGCAGTTATAAACTCAAATCCTATTTATTTACCTTACTTAATGCCTTATCCAAATCTTTCTGCATCTTTGGAGCAACCTTTTCGCAGTATTCCTGTGCAGACATAGAACCATCAAGCACTTTTGAAATGCTCAGGAAGAAGTCATCATACCAAACTCTGTTGTATGTCTGGTTGTAAGGCCATGGTTTTCCTGATTCAGAAATAATATGAATGAATTCCTGACGATTCTTTGGCAATGTATCTTTTTCTGTATAAGCAGAAGCAAGTGACTTTAAGTTTGGAAGCTGAAGATCCTGATCTACATACATCTGATTTGCTTCTTTATCAGCAGAAAGATAAAGAGCAAGTTCTGCAGCAGCCTGTGGATTCTTTGTGTTAGCAGCAACTGTCCAGCCTACACCACCACGGTATGTGTAAGTTTTATCACCCTTGTTGTGAACTGGCCATGGAATCAAATCGTATTCAAATGGAAGTGTTGTATTAAATGTTGCAATATCCCAGCTGCCGGCAAGGAAGAATCCGAGTTCACCCTTAAGCCATCTCTGGTATGTATCCAAAGAAGCAGCCTGACTAGCACTTGGAGTTACTTTATAAACATTTGTCTGATCAGCAAAGAACTGAAGGGCTTCAACAAATTTTGGATCTGTTACAGCAACTTTTGTACCAGTTTTATCAAGATAATCTGCACCGTTACCCCAGATAAACTGATGAAGAGACCAGTTTACATTCAAACCAGTTCCGAATGTATCATTTTCTCCGTTTCCGTCTGTATCTTTTGTACACTGTTTACATACATCAATGAATTCTTCCCAAGTATAAGGCTCTGTTGGGCTAGGAAGAGGAATTCCGTATTTTTCGAAAAGTGTTTTATTATAAGCAAGGGCAGCTGGTCCAAAATCTTTTGGAAGAGCATAAAGTTTTCCCTGACCAAGAACTTTGCCGTCATAGCGGTAGTCTGCCAGAGCAGCTTCATACAAATCTGTTACATCTGCACCTGTTGCATTGTAAACATAGTCATCAAGGGCAAGAACCTTTTTATTATCAACATATTGACGAACAGATTCCGGGCCCATATAAAATACATCTGGAAGTTTATTTGCGGCAAGAAGAGCCTGAAGCTTTGGACCGTATTCATCCTGAGTTACTGTCATTACATCAACCTTCATTCCAGGATGAGTTTCTTCATAATGCTTAATTACCTTATCAAGGATTTCTTTTTCAGCCGGCTGGGCAAAGTTCATCAAAGAGATTGTTCCACCAGCTGATGAAGAAGCACCAGAAGCTTTTGCAGAAGAGTTCGATTTTGAACATCCATTTAATAAAAGAAGGGCAGCCGTTGCCATTCCCAAAACTTTTAATTTTTTCATTTCTTCCTCCTAAGAAAAAAAACTTTCCTAATCTAAAAATAATTGTAAGTCCACTTTATTTATCTGTCAACATTTTTTGATAAATATCCTTATTTTTTGATACTATATCAACTTTTCTAGGGGTTATCCCTTAATTATTTGTCATTTTTATCAAGTTTTATCGTTTTTTCTGATTAGCCCAGAGGTATTCTCCCGTTTTTTCTGAATCTAAAGCGCTAAAACTGATTGTTTTACGAGAACCGGAAGTGCCTTTTCGAGCCCAATCCACAGCTTCAAAGATATAACCACGGAAATTCCCGATATTATCCAAAGAGATTTCAATACTATAACCATCATCGGCCAGAGTCCACTTACCTTTGTAAGCCCCCTTCACCTTTCCGCCATTTTTTCCTTTTGTAAGAACAATTTCTTTGGACAAGGCAGGCTGGGCATCTGCAACATGGACAATATGGTCGGAAGAATCTCCAAAGAATTTTACAGCCTTGGTCTGGCTGCTGCGTTCTGTAAGAATTACGTCATAGCTGCCGGCTATATCTTCTAAAGTAAGAGGCTTCAGTATTTCATCAACCCCCTGATAATCATTGTAATATTCATTTTGATTCAATACAGGCCAGCTATCCTGATTAAAAAAGAGCTGATGAAGCTGCAAAAAGAAGTAATATTCAGGAGTAAAATTAGTGCGTGAATGACAGGCCAGCATTATTTTTCCGTCTTTTGTGCGAAGAATACTCTGCCCACCCTGGCTGCGGAAGGCATATTCCCCGCTGAGCTCTGCGGCAGGCAAAATTTTTCCCCCGTAAGAGTGATAATCATTTGCATGAGCAGAATCCAGGAGCATTGGATTGCCGGAAGTATCTGAATAAGGACCTTCAAGCTCTGTAGAACGACCAATACCTATGCGGTATTCCCACTGCAGGTCTCCCATAGACACAAAAACATAGTAAAAACCTGTATCTGAGTTATAAATCACCTGGGCGCCTTCGTAAGCGGCTCCGTTTCCACCGGCAATCAGCACTCCAAAGGCATTTTCACTGCTGTCGGCCGGAACATCTAGTTCGCACCCCGCAGAGTCAACCGGCTTTAGAGAAAGGGCATCCACATACATTACAGCAATACCACCCTTCCAGGAACCGTAAGTGAGGGCATAACAGAGGTTTCCGCCAATTTTATAGGTCATAAGTTCGCCGCTAGCCACATCAAACACGAATTCCGGGTCAATTGTACCAAAGCCACCGTTCCAGGAAGCGCTTTCCAATTCAGTTTGACTGGCAGTATCATAGGCACCTGTATTAAGGCTTGGATATTTGGTAACTTTTTCGTCTTCAAAAGGGTCGTCGCTGCGGTCTACGAAGGCATAGCGGACAAAGACCGACTGTTCGTAGCGCACGCCAAGGCTCAGTAGCACACTGGCGATTTGGGGATCCCTGGCTGCGGCCAAATGGGCCGGATAGAAGGGGCCTTCGGGAGAACTGGCGATTGAAAAAGCGATGGCGGCGTTGTGATGGCTGCCGTCTGAGGCAGGAACGCAGATTCCGTGGAGCATATAATACAAACCATTTTGCTTTATAATGGTTGGCGCCCAGGAAGAAGCCGTTACATCATTAAAACCACACCATTCAAGCCAGTCTTCGTCCCAATTATCCTGAATCATAGATTTTTCAAGACTCTGCCAGTGTACTAAATCACTTGATTTTCTGATTTGAAGCCCTTTTACACCAGCATTTCCCATTGCAGCGTCTGTGGAATAAACATAATATGTGCCGTCATCATCCTGAAAAAGCTTGGGGTCATGACAGTTCAGAGTTTCCCATTCGCTTTGAGAGCCGTTATTTGGACGGGAATATTTTTTATAAACAGCAAGATCAACATCTTTGGCAGATTTTTCAGGTGATTTATCAGATGATTTTTTATCCTCACCACAAGAAGAAAAAACAGAAAGACTCAAGAGTGCCGCTGAAATCATAATTAAACTCCCAAAAAACTTCTTTTTCATAAAATTACCTCAAAAAACAGGATAGCCCTTATCATCATACTTTATTCTTTTTACCCAGGTATGACGGTTAGGATCATAAAGTGCAAAGGCTAAATCTACCTGAGCATAAGGTCTGGCGTGATAAATCAGATAATCTTCTTTTCCATCACGAGAACTTGTAAAACTATTATGCCCCGGTCCAAAAATGCCCTTTTCAGCATCTGTTGCAAATACGCTTCTGTCAAGTTTTTTCCATGATTCCGCTTTTGTAAGATCAGCATTTTCGTCTGCAACAAGCATGCCCATACAATAAGTTGCATCTGTTGCACTTGCCGAATAGGTTATAAAGATTTTTCCATTTCTTTTAAGCACAGCAGGACCTTCGTTCACCTTAAAGCCCCGGCACTCCCAGTCATATTCCGGCAGGGTAAGCAGGGTCTGCGGAAGCTTTAATTTGATTGGAGACTCCATCTGGGCAATATATAAAGCTGAATTTATACTTCTATCTTCATTTTTTTGCGCCCAGACTGCATACCATTTATCATTATGATTAAAAACTGTGGTATCAAGCATAAAAGAATCCCATTCAGATTCCAAGAGTCCCTTTTCTTCCCACTGACCGCAAAAAGGATCAGGTGAAGTATTTTCCAAAACATAAGTTCTAATCCACCAGGGGTCTTCTGCCCTTCCTGCCGCAAAGTAGATGTACCATTTTCCATTTATATAATGAAGCTCCGGTGCCCAGATATGCCATGACATGGGACCGTCAGCATGTTTTTTCCAGATTGTTACGCCCTGAGCCTGAGCCAGGCCCTTTACAGACCACGCTCTGCGCAGTTCAATTCTGTCATATTCAGGAACGGAAGCCGTAAAATAATAATATCCGTCGCTGTGAAAATAAACATAAGGGTCTGCCCGCTGCAAAATAAGCGGTTTTCTTTCATCATCTTCTGTAATATCAGTGATATTCATATTATCCACACAAAAAAAATTTTGATTTAAAAGTTTTCAGAACCAGCACAGGAGATTCTGGCTCTGAAAACTAGTTTTTTTAATTATTTAGAAATTCCTTTGTACAAAGAAGCCACTTCTGTTTCTGAGTAAGCACGATTTGCGAAAAGCACATCATCAAAAGTTGCATTAATGTAAGGATCAGGCCAGTTAGAACGTCCGATATAAGCACCCTGCAAACCATTAAGAAGGTCTGTTGGAAGAGCCTGTGAACCGTTATTCATAACAAGTTTGCCGTTTACATACATAGAAGCAACTTCATCACCAACTGTGATTGCAACATGAGTCCAAACACCATCTTCAATAACAGGACCAGTTACAGAAACACTACCCTTTGGATTGTTTACATCAAGACGAAGTTTTCCAGATCCGCCTTCTTTTCCAAGCCACCAGTCATTTCCACCAGCATCGCCCATATCAAAAATACGAGCCCAGTCTGCCATTGCATTTACCTTTACCCATGCAGCAAAAGTAAAGCCGTTTCCAGAAAGAAGTTTCTGATTAAGGCTGATGTACTGTTCAGCTCCATTCAAAAGAAGAGCCTTACCGTTTTTACCTTCAACATATTCTCCGGCATTTGTGGTTGAATCATTTCCAGCTCCAGAAAGGTCTTTTACGCCGTCTTCGCCGTCAAATGAATAATAAGCAGTAACGTTTGAAGCAGCAGAAATTACAAAAGGTTCTGCGTTTGCAACATCAACCGAAGCTCCACCGCCCTGAGCATTTTTAACATAAATATCATGTATTTCTTCAGCAGACATAGCACGTTTTGAAATTACAATTTCATCAATCGCACCTTCAAGAAGAGGGTCTGCTACCCAGTTTGAACGACCAACAAAGATTCCTGTAGCACCAGCCTTAAGGTCTTCGATAGAAACGGTCATTTCTTTTTCTTCTGCAAGCTCGCCGTTTACATAAAGAGCAAGTTTTCCATCTCCAATTGTCATGGCAAGATGCGTCCATTTTTTAATAGGAGTAAGAGGAGCGTTACAAGAAACTCCAGTTGACTGCTCGTAAGCACAGAAAGTTCCTGCCATTCGTCCGTCTACAGCAAGGAATACGTCTTTTGTTCCGTCTCCGCCACCAATATCAAATACACGCTGCCAGGTTTTCCAGACTCCAACCTTTACCCAGGCAGCCATTGTAAGGCCCTGTCCAGAAAGTACATTATCTTCAAGAGAAATGTACTGTGTACCGTCAAGCACGAGAGCCTGTCCGCTTACACCTTCTGTCATTTTAAAACCATCCAGAGCATCCAAGGTAGCATTTGTTTTTGCAGCTGAATGATCAAGAATCTCGTCATCTTCAATAGCTTCATCAAAGGTGAAGTAACCAACAAGGCCTGAATTAGAAGCAGCTTTTGATTTAGAAGCCTTTGAACAGCCGGCAAGAAGTGCAACTGCAGCAAGAGCCGCAGCACCAAGAAGTAATTTTTTCATTTTTCTTTTTTCCTCCATGGCTCAAATCATAAGTCCAGATTTTTTGATTGTCAACAAATTATTTTGATATTTATTGATTTTTACTGATATTTTCCTTGACTTTTCGCAATTTTGGCTCCTAATATGACTTAATATCAAAAAATATTGATTATCTTGGAGGATTTAATGAAATACAAAAAAGTATTGTCTCTTTCTACAGCCCTGTTTCTGGCTGCACTTTCGGCTGGAAACCCGCTTTTTGCCCAAAATCAGGCTGAATTAACAGTAGATTTTTCAAAAGAAAAGACCGAAGTGAGTGAAAATCTCTTTGGCATCTTCTATGAGGATATAAATTACGCCGCAGACGGCGGACTTTATGGTGAATTGATACAAAACCGCTCCTTTGAATTTAAGAAATCTCACAGAAGTGCCACAGAATGCTGGAAAACGGTAAATATTAAGGCAAAAAAAGAGGCAAAATCAAAGGTCAAAGGAAAAAAAGACAATCCTCTGAATAAAAACAATCCGACCTATGCCCAGATTGAATTAAAAGCTAAGTGGGATGGTATCGAAAATTCTGGATATAATGGCATTCCTCTTGAAGAAGGAAAAACTTATCCCCTTTCGCTTTATTTAAGAAGTCCTGACAAAAAGGTAAAAAAAGCCGTAATTGTTCTGGGCTCTAAAGACAAAAAAGCAAAAGTCACAAAAATCAAGGTAAAGAAAATAAGTAACGAATGGCAGAAATACACATTTAATGTTACTGCCCGGGAAAGTACAGAAAATGCAGTGCTTGGAATTTACGCCGGCAGCAGGCGGGGCACTCTGGATATAGATTTTGTTTCCCTTTTCCGAGCTGATATTTACAAAAATGAAGAAAACGGTCTCAGGGCAGACCTGGCTCAAATGCTGGAAGACCTGCACCCGGCCTTTATGCGTTTTCCGGGCGGCTGTCTTGTGGAAGGTTCCCGCCTTTCGGACCGCTACCAGTGGAAAAATACAATTGGCCCGGTAGAAGAACGCGTGGAAGAGCTGAACTTCTGGAACTACCAGCAGTCTATGGGGCTGGGATTTTATGAATATTTCCGCTTATGCGAAGATATTGGTGCTGAACCTATTCCAATTATAAACTGCGGAATCTCTTTTGCGGGGGAAAACAACAACGAAGCAGACATTCCACTGGAAAAGATGGAGCCTTTTGCCCAGGATGCGCTGGACTTAATTGAGTGGGCTACAGGTTCCGCCAGCAGTGAATGGGGCAAAAAACGTGCGGAACAGGGACATCCCGAACCATTTAAGCTGAATTACCTGGGAATTGGAAACGAAAACGGCCGCGAACACTACTACGAACGCTATAAATACATTGCAGACCGGGTTAGAGAAAAATATCCTGAAATAAAACTGATTATGTCTGCAGGAGCCTTCCCTAGTGACGACACCTTCTTTAATACATGGAAGCAGGTGCGAAAATGGGAAAGTGATCCTTCATCAGAAACAATCGTAGATCTGGTTGATGAACACTACTACTGCCCTCCTTCATGGTTCCTTACAAATACCAGCCGCTATGACATTTCTGACTTCTATCCTCGCGGACAGGGCCAGCCAAAGGTATTCGTTGGTGAATTTGCCTCACAGGTAGAAAGCAAAAATGGAAGCGCAAAGAAACCAGGCACCCTTTATGCCGCAGTAACCGCCGCCGCATACATGACAAGCCTTGAAAAAAATGGTGATATAGTTGAAATTGCCTCTTACGCACCGCTTTTTGCCCGCGAAAATAACTACCAGTGGTCGCCGGATATGATCTGGTTTACAAACACAAGTGTTTACGGAACTCCAGATTACTATGTTCAGCAGTTGTTTATGAATCATAAATCAGATAAAAGCGTAAAATATGAATTAAAAGAAGCTGAAAGCAAGGCAGAAAAAGCATACATAGGCGGAAGCATTGGTCTTGGTTCATGGTCTACAACAGTTGAATACAAAGATATTACGGTAACAGCCAAAACAAATGGAAACATCACCTATAATTCTAAGACCGCAAATGATATTTCAAACTTTGATTCACAAAACGGCGCCTGGGCTTTTAAAGACGGCTCAATCATAGGCTCATCAACTGCAGAAAATTGCCGCCTTGTAATGCAGGGAAAGGGTTCTGAACACTATGTTTTGCAGTTAAAAGCCAAGAAAACCGGCGGAAACGAAGGATTTTTGATTATGTTCGGCCACAAGGACGGCTCTTTTTACTGGTGGAACCTGGGCGGCTGGGCAAATACAAAGTGCTGCGTAGAAAAAGGAAGCGCAGCTGCCCGCTCGGTGATTGGAAACACAGAAGCTATTACGATAGAAAACGGAAAGTGGTATGACATCAAGATTGAAGTAAAGGGTGAAAGCTACAAGTGCTATCTGGATGGCAAACTGATTCATGAATACACCGATGTTTTAAACTTTGCGCCTCTTTATGCCCATGTAGGTGAAGGTGCCGAAGGCAAAATCATTGTAAAAATTGTAAATGTAAGTGAAGAAGAACAGAGCATTAAGGTAAATTTGCAGAATGCGGGAGAGCTTAAGGCTGAAGGAAAGCTTATTGTTATCAGTGGAAATCCTGATGATGAAAACAGCTACGAAAATCCTAAGCTGATTAGCCCTGTTGAAAGCACAATTACTGGAATAGGAGAAAGTTTCGTTTATTCGGCAAAGCCAACTTCTGTTAGTGTTATTGAAATCCAAAGGAAATAAGGGCTCAAAAAAAACGTGGACACAGAACTGCAAGATAGTTTTGTGTCCTCAATCCTTGTTTCATATCCATAAAAGTTGATTTTAATAGACAAAACTGGAATTAAACGTTATACTAAAAATTATGGAAGAAGTTGAATCAACAATTGTTATTAATCCGCTTGAAGATTTAAATAAAATCAAAGCTCTTGCCTCAGAGCCAAGAATTCAGATGCTTGACCTGCTCAGAAAAAAGACCTGTAACATTAACGAAATTTCTGATGCATTAAAGCTGCCTCAGTCTACTGTTGCAACTCATATTTCAATTCTTGAAGATGCCGGACTTTTGATTACAGAATCAGTAAAGGCAAAAAAAGGAAATCAGAAGCTTTGTAAACCTTCTTTCAAGGAACTTCTGGTTCAGTTCCCGGAAGAAAAAAGCAACGAAAAGAACTTTATTGAAGTAGAAATGCCAATCGGAATCTTTACAGACTGTCAGGTTACTGCCCCCTGCGGCCTGTGTTCATCAGATAAAATTATCGGTTTCCTTGATATTCCAGATTCATTCCTGAATCCAGACCGCATGAAGGCCGGCCTTTTGTGGTGTGGAAGCGGATATTTTGAATATAAATTCCCGAATAACACCATGTACGACCAGAAAAAACTTAAAAAACTGGAAATCAGCATGGAACTTTCATCTGAAACACCGGGAACAAACTCAAACTGGCCTTCTGATATTACAGTTTGGGTCAACAGAACAGAAATCGGCACCTGGACCTCTCCGGGAGACTTTGGCGACAAGCGTGGTAAATACACTCCAGAATGGTGGAAGCTGGAAGGCTCCCAGTACGGTCTGCTTAAAAACTTTTACGTTACAAACGAGGGCAGCTTTATTGACGGCGTAAAAATTTCTGATGTAACTATCAGTGATCTTCAGATTTCTGAACACCACTCTATCCGCGTAAAGGTGGGTGTAAAGGAAGATGCAGTACACATGGGCGGCATGAATATCTTTGGCCGGGGCTTTGGAAATTACGACCAGGGTATAATTCTTCGCTCATATTTTGCTGATTAACCACGATAATTATTGATAAATATCAAATATTTTTGTTGTAAATCAAAAAAGACGATGGTATAATGTTCTCATAAAATAAAATTGAGGTTTTTATGAGACATTCTATCATTGTTGATGTACAGGACAAAAAATCAACTATAAGCCCGGATATCTACGGGCATTTTTCAGAACACCTGGGACGCTGTATTTACGGCGGTTTTTGGGTTGGCAAAGACTCTCCTATTCCAAACATTAACGGCTACAGAAAAGACGTACTTCAGGCCTTTAAAGATATTAACATTCCAAATCTTCGCTGGCCGGGTGGCTGTTTTGCCGATGAATACCACTGGAAGGACGGAATTGGCCCTAAAGAAAATCGCAAAAGAATGATTAACACTCACTGGGGCGGAGTTGTAGAAGACAACAGTTTTGGAACCCATGAATTTATGGGACTCTGCGATGAACTTGGCTGTAAGCCTTATATCTGCGGAAACGTAGGCAGCGGCTCTGTTCAGGAAATGGATGAATGGGTTGAATACATGACCTTCAGCGGAGAATCTCCTATGAGCCGCCTGCGCGCAGAAAACGGTCACAAAGAAGCATGGAAGCTTCCTTTATTTGGAGTCGGAAACGAAAATTGGGGCTGTGGCGGCAATATGCGCCCGGAATATTATGCAGACCTTTACCGCCGCTTCCAGACTTATGTACGCCAGTATGGACCAGACAAGATTCAGAAAATTGCCGGCGGTCCAAACATTGACGACTACAACTGGACCGACACAGTAATGAAAAACGCCCACTGGCTTATGGACGGACTTTCCCTCCACTACTACACCTATGAATACCGCTGGGAAGACAAGCGTTCGGCCACAGACTTTGACGAAAAAGGCTGGTACCGCACCCTTAAAAACGCTTTCCGCATGGACGAACTTGTTCGCCGTCACGGCGAAATCATGGATAAATACGACCCGGCAAAAAGAATAAGCCTTGTTGTAGATGAATGGGGCTGCTGGCACCAGGTAGAACCAGGAACAAATCCAGGATTCCTCTACCAGCAGAACTCTGTGCGCGACGCCCTGGTTGCAGGAATCCACCTGAACATCTTCAATAACCACTCAGACCGCGTAAGAATTGCAAACATCGCCCAGGCAGTAAACGTACTTCAGTCGCCAGTGCTTACAGAAGGCGACAAAATGGTTCTTACACCAACCTGGTATATCTTCCACATGTACAAAGACCACATGGGAGCCACTCTGCTTGGTTCTACAGCAGCTTGTTCTGCCGCTGGTTTTGAATCAGAAGATGAAAAAATCAAAATTCCTAGCCTTAATGTGTCTGCTTCAGAAAAGAAGGATGAAAAAACAGGCAAAAACCGCTATCTTGTAACTGTATGTAATTCAGATTTAAATGATACAAAAACTCTTGATATCTCGCTTGCAAATCTTAAGGGTAGTATTTCCAAGGCTGAGGGAAAACTTCTTTCTGGGGAAGAAATGAATACCTGCAACACCTTTGAAAAGCCGGATCAGGTTACAGAAAAGGCACTTAAGGTTACAATCACAGATAAGGATACAGTTTCCATCACACTGCCAGCTCGCTCGGTTGCTGCAGTGACAATCTGGGAATAAAAAGGGGCAAAAATGAAAGCTAAGGTTACTGTCGTAAAAGAATTTGAACTTGGAAAAGTTGATGATAATCTCTTCAGCTCTTTTGTAGAGCACCTGGGACGAGCCGTTTACACAGGGATTTACGAACCCGGTCATCCTCTTGCAGATGAACAGGGCTTCCGCAAGGACGTAATAGAAATGGTAAAAGACCTTAAGGTTTCTCTGGTACGCTACCCCGGCGGAAACTTTCTTTCCGGCTACAACTGGAAAGACGGAATTGGACCAAAAGACAAAAGACCTGTAAGGCTAGACAGAGCCTGGCATTCAATTGAACCAAACCAGATTGGTATAGATGAATTTTATGACTGGACACAAAAATCGGGCACAGAAATTATGGGAGCAGTAAACATGGGAACCGGAAGTCCACAGGAAGCCGGCGATATAATAGAATACTGCAACTTTGAAGGCGGCACCTACTGGAGCGATTTACGCCGCGCCAACGGCCACAAAGAGCCTTTGAACATAAAAACCTGGTGCATCGGAAACGAAATGGACGGCCCCTGGCAGATAGGTCACCTTAGTGCCGATGATTACGGCAAAAAGGCCCTGGAAGCTGCAAAAATCATGAAGATGACAGACGAATCTATAAAGCTTGTTGTTTGCGGAAGCTCTACCACAAAAATGGCAACCTATCCTGAATGGGACCGCATTGTTTTAGAGCACACCTATGATATAGCAGACTATGTTTCAATTCACCGTTACTACGAAAATTACGGCAACGATGATGACTTCCTTGCATCTTTTTATGATATGGATAACTTTATCAAAACTGCCTGCGCAACCTGCGATTATGTAAAGGCTGTAAAACGCAGCAGAAAGACCATGTACCTTTCTTTTGATGAATGGAACGTCTGGTATCAGCAGAAAAAGGAACCTCATCCCTGGATGACAGCACCCCGCATTCTGGAAGACCACTACTCGCTTCTGGACGCCCTGGTTTTTGGAGGACTTGCAATCACACTTTTGAACCATGCAGACCGGGTAAAAGTTGCCTGTCTTGCTCAGCTTGTAAATGTCATTGCCCCGATTTTCACAGAACCTGGCAAGGGCGCTTACCGCCAGGCAATTTACTGGCCTTTTAAGGATATGTCTCTTTTTGGCCGGGGAACCGTACTCACTCCTGTAATTAAAAGCGATACAAAAATTACAGAAAAGTTTGGAGAGGTAGCGGGAAGTATTTATTCAGCAGTTTATGATGAAGAAAACAAGGAACTTACAGTTTTTGCCTTGAACACAAGTAAAACAGAAGTCTGCGAAGCAGAAATCAATCTTTCTTCCTTTAATAATACTTCAATGTTTTATAGAACAGAATTAAGTGGCAAAGATTTGAGTGCTGTAAACACTCTGGAAAATCAGGATGCGGTAAAGCCTTGCAAGGCGGAACTCATTAGCTCTGATAATAACGTTTATATTGTGCCATTAAAGCCCGCTTCATGGAACGTGCTAAGATTCAAGGTATAAAGCATGCATATTCCCAAAAGTCTTAAAATCCGCTAAAATACTTTAATATAATTAAATTCTATAGAGGAAATGCTATGCCAACACCATTGGAAAATTACCTTGCCGCTACAAACGGTAAACCAAACGCCGCTATGTGCGCCTATGTTGCAAATCTTCAGCAGGTTGCTGCAGTTGGACCGGATATTGCCGCTTCAATCGTAAACGAACTGGAAAATCAGAGAAGCCACCTTAAGCTTGTTGCAAGTGAAAACTACTGTTCACTTAACGTTCAGGCTGCTATGGGAAACCTTCTTACTGATAAATATGCAGAAGGATATCCTGAGCACCGCTACTACGGCGGCTGTGTAAATATTGATGCTGTTGAAAATGTTGCAGCTCACGAAGCAGAAGCTCTTTTTGGTGCTGACTATGCCTATGTTCAGCCTCATTCTGGTGCTGATACAAACCTCGTTGCTTACTGGGCAATTTTGAGTGCAAAAGTTGAAACTCCAACTCTTGAAGAACTTGGTGTAAAATCTTTGAACGACCTTACAGACGCTCAGTTCGACGCTCTGCGCAAGAAGTTCGGAAATCAGAAATTGATGGGTCTTGACTACTCTTGTGGTGGCCACCTTACACACGGTTATAAAATGAACGTTTCTGCCCGCATGTTCGAAAGCCACCCATACGGTGTTGATAAGGAAACAGGATTGCTCGATTATGACGCAATCGAAAAGCAGGCGATGGAAGTAAAACCTCTCATTCTTTTGACAGGTTTCTCTGCTTATCCTCGCAAAATCAACTTTAAGCGCTTCCGCGAAATTGCAGACAAGTGTGGAGCAGTTCTCATGGTAGATATGGCTCACTTTGCAGGTCTTGTTGCAGGTAAAGTTTTCACAGGCGACTACGATCCAGTAAAATGGGCAGATATTGTTACAACTACAACACATAAAACTTTGCGTGGTCCTCGCGGTGCTATGATTCTTTGTAAAAAGGAATTTGCAGACTATGTAAACAAGGGTTGCCCTATGGTACTCGGTGGTCCACTCGGACACATCATGGCTGCAAAGGCAATTGCTTTCAAAGAAGCACGTACTCCTGAATATCAGGCTTGGGCACAGCAGGTTGTAAAGAATGCTCAGGCTTTGGCAGAAGGTTGTAAATCACACAACATTCCTCTCCAGACTGGCGGAACAGACAACCACCTTATGCTTTGTGATGTAACTGTTTACGGTCTTACAGGAAAGCAGGCAGAAGCTGCCCTCTTCAAGTGCGGTGTAACTGCTAATGCAAACGCTCTTCCATACGACAAGAACGGTGCATGGTGGACTTCTGGTATCCGTATCGGAACTCCAGGTCTTACAACACTTGGTATGAATGAAGCAGACATGAAGGAAGTTGCAGACATCATCGACTTCGTTCTTAAGAACACTAAACCTGGCGTAACAAAAGAAGGAAAGCCTGCTAAGGGCAAGATTGAGATTTCTGATGATACAGTAACAGCTGCCCGCGCTCGTGTAAACAAGCTCCTTGGTGCCCATGTTCTTTATCCTGAACTTGACCTTGATTTCTTAAAGAAAGAATTCGTAAAAGCATAAATAGTGGCTTAAATCAAACAAAAAAGCGGAGGTTATACAAAATACAGCCTCCGCTTTTTTATTAAATTGATTTTTCAAGACTTCACATTTATAATTTACCTATTATAGTTCAACAGGAGAAACACATGAAAGACAAAAAACACATGTCACTTATGACAGAAATTCTTATAGGAATGATAGGTTCCGTAATAGTTATTACCCTCTTCCTTGGGCTTTCTTTTTCCCTTGTCATTCAAAACATTGTAAAAAAATCTACCATCACAACAGTTTCTAAAGCAATGGAAGCTCTGGATGAAGATGTATCCGGAATATTAAAAGAATATGAAGACCTTGTCATAGATCTTTCAAACGTAATTCCCTCTCTTGAAAACCGAGAACAGATGAAAAGTGTCATCAAATCTATGGGAAAAAACATGATGGATGAAACACTGCTTTACTATGCAACTTACGAACAAATTTGGGATGGAGGAACACTTATTTCTCACACAGGATGGGAAGCACCCGACAACTTTGATATGCAATCCCGCCTATGGCATCAAAATGCAGTAAAAAATCAAAATAAAATAAATTACACCCAGCCATTTACAGATGCAAACACAGGAAAAATAATTGTAACACTCAGTTACCGCGTACTCGACAATAACGGCAAACTGATTGGTGTTTCTGCGGCAGATATTGTTCTGGATGCCCTTTCTGAAGCCGTAAAATCAATTAACCTTTCTTCAAACAGCACTGTAAACATTATTACCTCAGACGGACTTTATATTACTAATGATAATTTCAATTCAATAATGAATAAAAACTATTTTGACACAACAAGTTTTAATTCATATACAAAGTCTTCTTATCTGGACGGAAAAGCAAAATCATTTATCGAAAATAAAAAATTCTATGGAGTACACAAAGTTGGAAACACAGACTGGTTTATTGTAGCAGAAGGTCCGGCAGAAGATTTTTCGAGCGAATACATGCACTTGATTATGGTTGTATTCCTCATCCTTATTATAATTGTTTTTGCCCTCATTATGATGGACGTTATTCTTACAAAGAAAGTTACAAGTCACTTCCAGGATATTGTAAAGGGCTGCGATATAATTGCAGAGGGTGATTTTACACAAAAATTCCAGGATTACATAACCCGGGAAGCTTCTCAGCTTTCAAGGGGATTTAATACACTTTCTTCTGGAATTACCAGCCTCGTTGGAACTATCCGCCAGTCGTCTTCTTCTATAGAAGATGTTTCGAATCATCTTTCTCAAAACTCACAGGAAATTAATACTTCGGTTTCTACAACAGAAAATGCCATCAACGGAATGAATTCAAGTATTTCAAAACAGAGTACAGCAATCAATTCTGTTAATCAGGCAGTTGGACAGGTTGCCCAGAAGGTAAATGTATTAAACTCAGAAATTGAAAATCAGAATCATCTTATCATGTCTTCTTCAGAAAAGATTGAAGAGATGATGAAAAACTTTCTTGATATTACAAAGAATACAGAAAGCATGTCTTCAAAGGTTGGCACAATCGTACAGGCCTCTGAAGAAAACACAGAAGCCCTTAAAAAATCTGTTGAAAAAATACAGGAAGTTCAGGCTGAATCTGGCGCACTTTTGGAAATGAACAAAGTAATTTCTTCGGTTGCGAGTCAGACAAACCTTCTTGCTATGAATGCCGCTATTGAAGCCGCACACGCCGGAGAAAGCGGACGAGGTTTTGCTGTTGTTGCAGATGAAATTCGAAAACTTGCAGAAACAACAAGCAAACAGGCAAGAGATTCCAGTGAATCATTAAAGTCTATTCAGAGTAAAATTGATGAAATTTCGGCTTCTTCACTTGATGTTGAAAAATCATTTGAAGGAACAATCAATGAAATTCAGAATTTTGAAAACACAATGCGCTCTCTTTCCAACACCGTTTCTGACCAGGGAAACAAAGCCGAACAGATTATGTCTTCCCTCTCTGATATTAAAAACAGCAGTGGAAATGTAAAAGAAAGTGCTGGTGTTATTTCATCAGGAACAAGTCAGGTTGCAGAAAACTGCCGTGCCCTTGCAGACATGCAGCAGGAAGTTGATGAAGGACTCAAAGCCTGCAGTTCAGCATCAAGCAATCTTACTTCTACTTCACAGAATATGATACAGATTTCAAACCAGGCTCAGCAGTCTGTGGGCGAATTAAAAGAAGCACTAGCAAAGATTGTAGTTTAATCAATTATATAGTAGTATCTAGCATACAAAAGGAGGTATGTATGAAAAAATCTAAAATTTTTACATCATTTTTGATTTCAACAGTTTGTATTACATCAATGTTCGCAGGGACATACACTTTTACTGGTTCAGACGGAGTTCCTGTTTCAATTGAAATTCCAGATGCCTTTGATGACATGATGGACGATTACTATGATGAAATTCAAAGTACCATTACAGAAGAAGGTGTTACGTCTTCTGATTTGGAAGAAGCAAAAACTCAGTTAGAAGAAGCGCTGAACAGCGAAGAAAGCGGATTAACTGAATTTACAGAAAAATATGACACTCTTATTTCTGGTCTTGAAGGTTTTTCAAAAGATTTGCTTGGCTCTTTACCAAGTGCCCAGGCTATGCAGAATCAGTGGGCTCAGGCCTGGATTGGTTCTATTTTCCCAGGATTTAATTTTGGTTTTGGATTAAACATTGGAGTTTCAACTGTAAGTTTAAAATCACTTGTATCTGCAGCTGATGCTCTTGAATTCGACCAGTTTTCAGATCTTCCTATAGATTTCCTTCCACTTCCAACAATCAATGCAGATGTTCGTATTGGTGGTGTTATTCTTCCTTTTGATGTTGGTTTCAGCATCATGAAGTTCGACTCAAGCCGCTACAACGAAATTAACGATATGCTTGGCGGATTTGGCATGGACTATTTCACAATGGGTCTTGATGTAAGATATGCCCTTCTTAAAGATTTACCGCTTAAAACAAAGGTAGCTGTAAACGGCGGCTTGTATTACACAAACACAAGTTTTACTTATGCAGACACAAACGACGGAATGGTTTCTGACGCAAATATTAATTTTGGTGCATTTACATTTTCTGCTGGCGCTCAGGCTTCGGCAAAACTTGCCTTCCTGGTACCTTACGTTGGAACAAGATTTATGTTCAGCTGGGGTAACTTAGACTGGAGCTTAACTCCAAACTGGGCAGCAATGCTTGGCACAGAGAATTCAGAAGCTTCTGAAGCTCAGGCTGCTTCGGCTGATGCAATTACTGCACTTCTTCCAAAATCATTTGGAAGTACAATCAGCAGCTTTGGCTTCTATCCTCAGTTTTATGCCGGCTTAGGATTTGACTTGTTCGCATTTGATATTACAACAGGAATTGGTTATACCTTCGTTTCTAATGTATTAACAGGAACAATCAGTTTCCGTATCGCATGGAACTAAATGTACACAATTCCTTCTGAATTTTCCGATTTTATCTCTCCAGATTGTGATAGAGCATCGTTTATTCAGAACTTCCTGAACAAAGCAGGATTGGACGCCCCAATCCTGCAAATGGAAGGAAAAAATCACATCTACGTAAAATTCCCTCAGTCACAATATAATTCCATGTTCAGAATAAAAACCGTAATTGCACATTACGACAGAATTGGTATTGGGGCAAATGATAATTCAGCCGCAGTTTTCTGTTTAATGCAGTGGGCCGCTTCTCTGGTAAAGCTTTATTCGAACGGGGCTTTTCACAATATCCGCCTTATTTTTACCGATGGAGAAGAACTTGGGCAGGGGGGAGTTGCAGAACAGGGAGCCTTTCCACTTGCTCAGGTTTTTAAGCGCCTGGGAATTACAAATGATGATATTTTCGTATTTGACTGCATGGGCCGCGGGGATGTTCCAATTCTTTCGCAAACAAAGCTCCCCAGAAAGGCACCTCCTGCTTTTATAAAGGCCTTTAATGCTCTTGAACAGAGGGCTTGTGAACTCTTAAAAAATTCAGGCAAGGGCCGCTGGTTTTGCCTCCCCTGCAATTATTCCGACAACGCAAGTTTTATTGCTAATGCAATTCCCGCAGTTGCCATAACGATGCTCCCTTCTATAGAAGTAAATACAGTTTTAATGGGCGGCCAGCCAGAAACCTGGCAGCGTTTTCATACTTCAGAAGATAATATTCAGTCCCTTACCCCACAGAGTTTTGAACTTTTTCATCTTATTTTAAGAAATCTTGCCGAATTAAAAACTTTATTCTAGTTTTTTTTCTTTGACAAATGTACAGATTGCCCCTATCCTTATAATACCAAGGAGTACTCATGGCAAATTTCTTAAACAAAAGTATAAGCAGACAACTTTCTATTTCGATAGGTGTAATACTTTTTCTTCTTCTTACACTTTGCGCTGGATTAATCACAAAGAAGGTTCAGTCTTCATTATCAGCTCTTTCTACAGAATATCTGGGAACCACAGCTGGAAAATACAGTGAAAGTACCGCAAAGATTCTTAGTTCAGAGTTCAATATTGCACAAACCCTGAGAGCGTCTCTTGAAGGTTTTGAAGATATTCCAGAAATGGAGCGAAGAGACTACATTAACAATCTTTTAAAGCACACACTCGAATTACATCCATCACTTGTAGATGCATATTGTATCTTCCTTCCAAACGCTCTGGATGGACGCGATGCTGAATTTGCAAATTACGATGACACTTATGATGAAACAGGACGTTTAATTCCTTACTGGACAAATGACGGAAAAGAGATTGCCTGCTGTGCACTTACAGAATACGAAGGAAGCTTCTGGTATGAAGAACCTATGAAGGCAAATCAGGGTATTCTTATTCAGCCTAACCCTTATGAAGTTGGCGGAAAGCTTATTTGGGTTTGTGGTGTAGCCTTCCCTATTCATAATAAAGCCGGCAAAACAGTAGGTATGCTTGGTGTTGATATGTCACTTGATTCCCTTTCTGCAATGTTAAAGCAGGCTGAAATTTACAAATCTGGATATCTCTCACTTATTGCACACACAGGTCTTATTGCCGTTACAAAGGATACAGAACTTGAAGGCCAGTCTTGTGAAGAATATACAAACCCAGCTACAGCAGGCAGATTCAAAGAAGCCACAAAGAATCTTCAGCCTTTTGGTTTTGATGTAGTTGAACACGGCACAAAGTTTATTAAGCTCTATTACCCACTCACTGTAGATGGTGCCCGCGAAGTTTGGTTTTTGGGCTTGAATGTACCTCATGCAGAAGTTTTTGAAGCAGTTACAAATCTTTCTATAATTGTTGTTTCGATTTTTATTCTCACCCTTGTAATTGTAATTCTTCTTTCTTACATCATTATTAAACGTGTTGTAAAAGAAATGAACAAGGGTGTTGCTGCAATGAAAAATATTGCGCAGGGAGATGGTGATTTAACAGTTCGAATGAATGTAAAAAATGAAAACGAACTGGGAAAAATGTACACTTACTTCAATCAAACAATTGAAAAAATACAGGATTCCATAAAGCAGGTAAAAGACGTTTCTGAGCAAATGACAAGTGACGGTCGTTTACTTGGCGATAACATGGCAGACACAGCTGCCTCTGCAAACGAAATTACTTCTAACATAGAAAGTGTAAATCGTCAGATAAAAATGCAGAGTACAAATGTTCAGGATGCGGCAAATTCTGTTCAGAAGATTCATTCAAGTGTAAACGATTTAATCGCAACAATTCAGTCGCAAAGTTCAAGCGTTGTAGAATCATCTTCTGCAATTGAAGAAATGGTTGCAAATATTCAGTCGGTTACAAATATTTTGAATAAAAACAGCGGCACAATTACAGATTTGGAAACTTCTTCGAATGAAGGACGCAGCAGTATTGAAGGAACTGTACAGGCTACACTGAAGATTCAGGAACAGTCAAAAATCCTGCTTGAAGCAAGTACCGTTATTCAGAATATTGCCAGTCAGACAAACCTGCTTGCCATGAATGCGGCCATAGAAGCTGCACATGCGGGCGAATCTGGAAAAGGCTTCAGTGTTGTTGCCGATGAAATCCGAAAGCTTGCGGAAGATTCTAACAACCAGGGTAAGAAAATTACAACAAACTTAAAGGAAGTTATTGAAACCATTAACGTTGTTGCAGATTCTACAAGACAGATGCAGGAAATCTTTAATCAGATTTTCTCATTTACACAAAAAGTTTCTGAGCAGGAAACTACAATTCTTAATGCAATGCAGGAACAGTCGGAAGGAGGAACACAGGTTCTTACTGCAATCCGCCAGATTAATGATATTACAGCTCATGTAAAAGATGGCGGCGATGTTATGCAGGCCGAAACAACTTCTGCGGCAGAAAAGATGGATCATCTGAGCAGGCTCACAGAAGAAATTACTGCAAGCATGGAAGAAATGAAGATTGGTATAGAAACCATAAATAAATCCATTAACAATGTAAATGAATTAACACATCAAAATACAGAAAATCTTGGTCTTCTTGCCGAAAGTGTTCAGAAGTTTAAGGTTTAACAGTTTATATTTAGGGGAAACGTTTTATGATACATTTCCCCTAAATGAATCCTTAAAACGATTGTTTTTTTAAGTAAAAACTGTTAAAATTAACTTATGGAACAGATTAAAAAGGTAACACTTTCTGATATCGCAGAACGATTAAACATTAGCGTTGTTACAGTTTCAAAAGCTCTTTCTAATAAGGAAGGAGTCGGAGAGGACTTAAGAAAACAGATAAAAACTTTAGCCGCAGAATTAGGCTATAAACAGAAAAAAGCAGGACAGAATTCTTCTGGCAGCTCAATTACAGGCAACATTGGAATTCTTATTCCTAACCGTTTTTTTTCTCAGAATTATTCATTTTACTGGTATCTCTTCAACTTTGTATCAACCGAATTATTAAACCGTAATTATTACAGTATTATGGAACTTCTTTCTGACAAAGATGAAGAAGAATGCAACATTCCTAGAATGGTTCAGGACAATAAAGTAGACGGACTTATTATTCTGGGACAGACCAGCGATAAATACCTGGAAACAATTCATGCCCGCTATGAAGATTTTATTCTTCTTGATTTCTACACAAACAAACTGCAGTTAGACTGCGTTTCTAATGATGATTATTACTGTTCTTACATGCTTACAAGCTATGTAATTTCTCAGGGACATAAAAAAATCAGATTTGTGGGTAACTTTGAAGCAACAACTTCTATTCGTGACCGCTACATGGGCTTTTACAAGGCTATGCTTGAAAACGGTTATGATGCTCCTGTTTCTTCAATCATAAATGACAGAGATCAAAAAGGCTTAAAAATTGAGCTTCCACTCCCCTACGATGACATGCCAACCGCTTTTGTTTGTAACTGCGATGAAACTGCGGCTATTGTTTGTGAAAAGCTTATAGAAAAAGGCTATAGAGTTCCAGAAGATATTTCTGTAACAGGCTTTGATGATTATCTTCCGAACGGAAGAACAAGCGTACCACTTACAACTGTGCATATTAAGCCTGAAGATACTGCAAGAGTAGCCGCAGACTTAATAATCAGCAAGATAACAAAGCAGCCTTATATGAAAGGCCGCCATCTTGTAAGTGGAAAAATAATTATTCGCGATTCGGTTTCACCCCTGCAGCAATAATTCCTGTAATGTTACAAAACTTGCCTGCCCTATCTGCGGCAGCTCGTTTTGAACACTGAATGTGTACAGTGTATTTTTCAACTTTATCACTGTGAACTAATTCTTTATAAGCCCATCCATAATAACCGCTTCTATAAATCTGATAACAGTTCAAAGGAACTTTTTGAGAATCAATGCCATCAGGACCTGTTACCCAGGCAACTGCATTTCTGAACATATCACTTTCTGCATAAGTTACACCAATTGTTGAACCTTCTACTTCGAAAGTAATTTCAGCCCCAGCTTCCTTTGTCTGCCAGCCTTCGCGCACATTTCCACGCTTAATCCAGTCATCATGACGAGGTGTTCCTCCAGCTGTCCAGCCACTGTTCGATGCTGGAGTAATATTATCTTTATGATAATAAGTTACAAACTCAAAAGCATCATCAGTTAATGGGGATGGTAAAACTTTTACAGGAGACGGAATTGCCTTATCCTGAGGAAGATTATTCCAGATTCCTTCCAGTTTTTCTATAATAAATGATGCAATAGAAGCATGTCCCGCGTTATTAGGATGTACAGTTTCTGAACCATCATAAAAAGCATTAAAATCTGATTTTTTACCATTTTTTAATACAGAGTCTTTCCAGCTTACAAAAGGAATATGATAGTATTCACAAATTTTCTGCTGTTCAGCCTGCTGACTAGGAAGACTTTCATTTTCACGGGTATTAATAAAAAGGGCAAGAATTGCAGTTTCTGAATTATTCATAATCTGACGAATTGCACCCTCATAAGTTCTTTTTCTTGTTTCAGCTCCCAGCCACTGGTCATTTACAGCAAATTCAAGAATAACTAAATCTACTTTATTGGCAATAATATGGTCCTGTATTCTGGCAACAGCAAAAGCAGAGTCTGTTCCACTAACACCTTCATTCAAGAAGGTAAGTTTACTGCCGTTTTCTGCACAAAGCTTTTTGAACCAGGCTTCTGTTTTAGAAGACCAGCTGTTTACAGAAAGAGGATTTGAAGAATATCCGGTTGTAATTGAGCCGCCAAGGCTAGCAATTGTCACACTTTCTCCCCTTCTGATTTTAGCCATTACATTTTGAATTCTAACCTCTTCTTTTTCTGCCATATAATTATCTCCCGCAGCAAAAAAATTACCTGCAAGCATAAAGAATGCCGCAATTGTAAGTATTATTTTTTTCATTTAGATTTACTCCTTAGTTATTTACGCTTAAATTTAACTTCATCTCTGGAAATTAAATATTCACTGTTATAGAATTTTTTCAAAGTTTCTGCGTCTGTATATTCACCAGAATATGCGCCATCCTTTTGAACAAATTCTCCACACCAGGTACAGAACCATGACCATGGAAGTTTTTCTTCTATAATCTTTTCTACATCTGGAATAGGTCCATTTTCTGAAAGCGCACAAAGCTTTGGCATAGTGCTTGCAGTCTGAACAGTCTGCAATTCATTATAAAAGCTTCCATAAATCTGCTTACCCGGATATGTATCATAAGACACTACATCAACATATTCATCTCCAGGATACCAGTCAGGATTCTGACCATTCCAAACCCAAATAAGATTATTCAACTGATGGTAGTTTTCAAGGCGATCAAAAAGGATTTTATACAATTCCTTATAGTTTTCTGCGCCTTTAGAGCCCCACCAGAACCATCCTCCAGAAGCTTCGTGAAGAGGTCGCCACAAAATTGGAATATCTGCGTCCTGTAAAGCCTTAAGCTGAACTGCAATTGCATCAATATCACGAATAATCAAACTATATTCTTCACTATTTTTATCTTTTATCGCCTTTGAAAAATCAAACTTAGTAGCCTTTGATCTGAAACCATCATACCAGTGCATTTCAGCTTTATTTTCATCGATAAGCTGAGCTGGTGCATTCCAATGCCAGCAACAGGTGATAAGACCACCAGTCTTTACCCATGCCTTTGCTCTACGAACAACAGTTCCCCTTGCTCCATGTTCAACTCTGGAAGGTGAATAATCCATCATGTCAATTCCAAGAATAGCAGGAACCTTTCCGGTTTCCTCCTCAATTACATCTACATCTAACATAGATGAATACTGCTGACCAGAAATTATTGCTTTGCCTCGCTGTGACAGGAGATATTTATAAAGGGCACGCGAAGCAGAGCCTGCATTCTTGGAAACAGGGAGTTTAGCTGGAGAAATTTGCTCAAGGATTTCTTCAGTAAGGGGAACTAGTTCTATAGAGTCAAGAAGCCAGCTTCTGTTTACGGAAATCACTTTTAAGGTGTGTTTTCCTTTTGTAAAAGTCACAGCTGCATTAATGTAAACAGAAGAGAATGAAGAAGTTTCTGGTAATCTTTGAGAACAGATGTACTTTCCTTCATCATATTCAAGACGAAGACCTGCCCAATCGTCGTGGATAGAATTCTGAAAAGTGATTTTTATTGCATAATCCCCGTCTGTCTTTACGTTTACAGGAATTTCTACAAAGCCATTAATGTGTGATGCAAAATTGATATAACCGCGCCCTGAAAAACCTTTTTCTTCAGCCATAATCTTTCCACCATGTACTTCAAATTTCTCAGCTTCAATTTTTTTACTGTTATTACCCGAACAAGCTGTAAAAGCCGCTAGAAAAATAGACAGCAAAGCAATTGAATAAGATTGAAACTTTTTCATCAATGCCTCCTAAAACAACTTAGTTTTTTAAATTATTATAAAACAAAAAAAAGTTTTTTCAAGAAATTTTACTTAATTTTAACAATATTTCACTTAATTTTTACTTAATTTTTAATTTATTTTTAACAATTTTTCTTGATTTAATGCCGAATAATGCTATAATTTTTATAGAAAATAAATAATTTTTGGAGGAAAAAAAATTATGAAAAAACTAATTACCCTGATTGCTATTGCCGGTCTGGCATTTTCAGCATTTGCAGCACCAAATATCCAGGTTGATGAAGCACTTCCTGCAACAACATCATCTGTTCTTGATGACTTTGAAGATGGAATGTACATCAATGCGGTGCGTGATTCCTGGGACGCCTTTGGAAATAAATTTATGGTAAATGAATTCTCTACAGATGCAAAAACAGCTGCTCGCTGGGACAAAAAAGGCAACTGTGGAGTTCTTGAGTATGCGGCCCTGCCTGGAAACAAAGATCAGTGTATTCATTTTGAATGTATGGACATGCTTGAAAACAACTGGAAAAAGTACAAGAGCCTCACATTCACAATCAACAATCCTAATGATTACCCTGTAACAGTTCAGTTTTACAGCAAGAGCGGTCAAAACTGGCAGTGGGCAAATTCAGATGCAGTTACAGTTGAATCAGGAATTCACACAATCACAATGACAATTTCTACAGCATCTGTTGCTTTCGCTGACAACGTTTTGTCATTCGGACTGGTATTCTATATTGACGGAGCACACCCTGCCTCAAAAGTTTATATTGACGACCTAACTCTCTGGACAAAGAAATAACCAAGCATTGTCCTTGTTACGCAAAAAGTGCTCTAAAAAAAAGCTGCGTTCACATTAAGAGCCTCTGTGAGCGCAGCTTTTTCAATTCACTATCTTTCTAACATAACTTCTTAATTAAATCAGTTATTTTAACAGCAGCAAGTCTGTGAGTTTTTGGTCCCGGATGACCTCTGGAACCCTTATCTTCTGCAAGTTTTTCAAGCATTTCCATAGAATCAAGCTCAAGTGTACAAACTCTTGTATCGTCGGTTTCCCTCATGTAATCTTCAACACCCTGCTGAATTAAAGGTGGAATTACATCAAGCTTTATCATTCCCCAGCACCAGATAATTACAGCTTCAGGATTATTCTTACGAACTTTCTTCAAAAAATCTTTGACCGCATCAATAACTGTTTTTGAATCATGAACACAAACAGAACCATCGGCATTCAAAGATAGACGGTATTTATCCTGAAACTTATCTTCCTGCCAAGGAGGCTGAAAGAATGCACCATTATCATTAGTACCAAGATTGATTACAACAAAATCTGAACCACCATTAAAGTTCCATTTCTCCTGAGCACCCAGAGACTTCTGATAGTCACCCCAGGCAACTCCACAAACCTGCTCATAATAAGGAGGAATTACTGAATTACGATTTCCATCCCAGCCCCAGCAAAGCCCCCAGCCGCATTGTGAAATTACAGAAAAATCTGCATTAAGGTTTCTCGCTGTTTGAGCGGCATAAGTTGCACTTCCAACAAACCACTGTGTTATCCAATCCATTTCTTCAGGATTTCCGGCAAGACCTTCTCCACTTGTAATGCTGTCGCCAACAAATTCAATTTTAATCTTTCTTTCTTTTAGCGGACAAAAAATACCAGAATCTGAAAGAGCAACTTTATGAATAAAAAGAGAATGTTTTGCTTCACCAGTCATTGGCTGAGTGTCTTTATATATAGTAATAAGATTTTCTTTTTCTGGATTCAGATTACGGGCAAGACATACCCAGCGGGCTTCTCCCTTTTCTACCATAAAGCGGGAAAGAGGACTTCCATTCAGGTAAACAGAAATCCAGGGTTCGCTTGTTTCATAATCACTAGATAAAAGTAAATGAACTTCTGAAGCTTTTACATTTACTTCCAGGGCAGATGCGGCCCAAAAAAGTGCCAAAGGTTTATCGTTTTCTACAGGAGCAGTACGTCCAAGTATGCGTTTATTTTCAATTTCTGAAATCTTGTATTCTCTCATAGAAACAATTATAGTGATATTATTTACAAAGTGGAAGTAGTTGAGAAAATTCCCCTATGATTTAGCATTTTTAAGTAATTTTAAGTAAATTTTTCTTAATACTCAGATTTTTTAGTTTAATTTTCTTGACAATTACTTATAATAACGATAATCTGAAGTTACTAAACAGGCTGAAACCTGACTAAAAACTAATGCTGAAAATCAGCTTTACACAGGAGAATTTTTATGGCAAAAATTATCAGTGGTGGCAATTTACCAAACATTCCTTGGCAGGACAAACCTGCTGACTGCTGGCTTCCAATCTGGCGTTATGATGCTAATCCAGTTATCGGACGCAATCCTTTTAAGGGAATGGGCCGCATTTACAACTCTGCTGTAATTCCTTGGGAAGGAAAATTCAAGGGAGTTTTCCGTTCTGAAGATACTTCTGCTCGTCCTTTCCTTTACATTGGAGACTCAGAAGATGGTATCCACTGGGAATTCCAGAAAGAAAAAATCCACATGCATGATCCAGATGGAACTCCACATGATCCATTCTATGCTTATGACCCACGCTGTGTAAAAGTTGAAGATACATATTATATTCTTTGGTGCGGAGATTTTGACGGAGCTTCAATTGGTGTTGCAACAACAAAAGATTTTAAGGACTTTACTCGTCTTGAAAATCCTTTCCTCCCATTCAACCGCAATGCTGTACTCTTCCCTAAAAAGATTGACGGAAAGTTTGTAATGCTTTCTCGCCCATCTGATTCAGGACACACTCCATTTGGTGATATTCTTCTTTCTCAGTCTCCAGATATGAAATACTGGGGAGAACACCGTCTTGTTATGCAGAAAGGTGGCCAGGGCTGGTGGCAGGGAGTAAAAATTGGTTGTGGACCTGCACCAATCGAAATTGAATACAAAACTCCAGAAGGAAAAACAGAACAGGGCTGGCTCATGTTCTACCACGGAGTAGCAACAACTTGTAACGGATTTGTTTACTCATTCTCTGCTGCTATTTTGGACCACGACAAGCCTTCTATCGTACGCTACCGCTGCGGTGACTACATGCTCACTCCAGAAATGCCATACGAAACAACAGGCTTTGTAGACAACGTTTGCTTCCCTGTTGCAGCTCTTACAGACGAAAAAGACGGCAAGATTGCAATCTACTACGGATGTGCCGACACAGTAGTAGGCCTCTGCTTTACTACAGTTGATGAAATTGTGGACTTCACACTGGCTCATAATGAGTTGGGATACTGGGATAAAGATGAGGGTAGATTCTAAAAAAGTTCTACAAAATGCGAGGTAGCTTCCTGAAATAGAAACTGCCCATATGCTGAAAAACATGGGCTCGCGCCCATGTTTTTCAGAATGACACCTACTTTCATTTTTCTAGGAACCTCGGTTCCTTTTTTTACACTTCCCTTCTGTATCCCACTCTTCCACCAAACAAAAAATCACACAATTATAATAGAGATTCATTCACCTTTTCTTTGTAAAAAGATTTATAATTAAAGCATGAAAAACTATGTGAATTGGGCCATACTTGCCCCCGGAAGAATAGCAAACGCAATGGCTACGGCCATGAATGGAATAAAAAAGGGAGCCTTATCTGCAGCCGAAAGCAGTTCAATCAACCTGTACGCAGTTGCAAGCAGAAATCTTGAACGTGCTCAGGAATTCGCAAAAAAATACAACTTTGAAAAGGCTTACGGCTCTTACGAAGAACTCTTTAATGACCCGAATGTAGATGCAATTTATATTGCAAATCCTCATGCCTTTCATTATGAGTCGGTAATTCAGGCACTTGAAGCTGGAAAACATGTACTTTGCGAAAAACCAGCCGGCTGTTCACGCAGTCAGCTGGATGGCATGACCTCTTTAGCCCGCAAAAAGGGACTCTTTTTTATGGAAGCCATGTGGACGGCCTTTAATCCATGTCTTGCCCAGGTTCGCAAGGTAATTGCTGATGGCACAATCGGCGAAGTACTTAATATTGATTCATTCTTTAATAACAGAAATCCTTATGATCCAAAAGACAGAAATTACGCGCCGGAGCTTGCAGGCGGAGCCCTTTTGGATTTGGGAATATACAACATCTACTTTGCAATGATGATGTCAAACTTTTCTGAGGTAAAGGCCCACTCTTCCCAGGTGCGCATGCTTAAGGGAGTTGATGCCTGGAACAGCGTAAACCTGACTTTTGAAAACGGTATAATCACAAGTTTTCAGAGTGCAATGGATTTACCTCACCCGGAAAAATCTCACCCGGCTGTAATTTACGGCACAAAGGGCTATATCACAATAGAAAACTTTTTTATGGCACAGAAGGCCCTGGTGCACGTTTACAAAAATATCTGGGGCAGCGAAAGCGAAATGGTTTGCGAAATAAACAAGCCCTTTGCTGTAAACGGTTATGAATACGAGCTGGCCCACGCCACCGACTGTATTCTCAGCGGAAAAACAGAATCTGACATTCACAGCTTTAAAAATTCAGAAGCTTTGATTGATGTGATGGACAGTCTGAGGGCTGACTGGGGCATGCGGTACCCGTGGGAAGATTAAGAAATTACATCCATGGCACAAAATAGCCGGGCGTTGCGGGCTGGCGCTTGAAGCCCGCAGAGGGGGTAGCGGACAAGCAACAAAGCGGAGCGAAGCGGCAATGCTTGCAGTGCCGCTTCGTGGAGCGACTTGCTTGGGAGCGAGGGGGAGACTTCCCCCTCCTGACATTCCTCCCTAAAAAAAATCTGCACATTTTTATAAGGACAACATATGAACTACAAAATCACAGGCAACGAAAACGTAACTTTTAATAACAACGCATTTTATTGTATCGGAACCGGCCGCATGGGGCTGGCACTACAGAAGCAGTATTTTGAGCAGCTCAAGCTGGTTCAGGAAAAAATCGGCTTTGAGCATATCCGCGGGCACGGACTTTTTCACGACGATATGGCTATTTACCACGAGTTTCAGCCGGGAGTGCCTGAGTTTGGCCCGGATGCAGGCAAAGGCTGGGACGAAAACAAGGTTCAGGTAGAATACAACTGGACCTACCTTGATATGGTAATGGATTCTTACCGAGAGCTGAAGCTTAAGCCTTTTATTGAGCTTGGTTTTATGCCAAAGCAGCTTGCAAGTGGAGATAACACTGTATTTTACTGGAAGGGACACACTACCCCGCCAAAAAATTACGAGCGCTGGGCAAATCTGATTAAGGCTACATTGAGCCACCTGATGGACCGTTACGGCAAAGACGAAGTTGTCACCTGGCCGGTTGAAGTGTGGAATGAGCCTAACCTGCCGGGCTTTTGGAAAGATGCAGACATGGAAGAATATTTTAAGCTTTACGATGTTTCTTCCAGGGCTGTAAAAGAAGTGGACGCTCGTTTTAAGGTGGGCGGGCCAGCAGTTTGCGGCGGAACAGACCAGAAATGGATAAAAGCTTTTTTGGAATTTGTCCGCAAGAATAAATGTCCTCTGGACTTTGTAAGCCGCCATCATTATACAACGGAACTGCCATCCCCAGACGGTCACTACGGCTACCCAAAGCTGCACCCAAAGGAAAAATGCTTTGAGCAGCTGGATTCTACCCGCGGCCTTGTAGATTCTTTTGAAGAATACAAGGGCATGGATATAAATGTTACTGAATTCAACACATCTTATATTCCAAATGCGCCGGTTCACGACACAAATCTGAACGCCGCCTACATTGCTCTCATGCTTTCTACTTTTGGGGATAATCACAAGTCTTATTCTTACTGGACCTTCGGCGATATTTTTGAAGAAAACGGAGTTCCTTTTACACCTTTCCACGGGGGCTTTGGTCTTGTGGCAAACGGCCTTATTCCAAAACCAACCTTCTGGTCATTTGCCTTCTATAAGAATCTGACACGCGGCTATGAAAAATGTCTGCTGCGCACCCCGGAATGTCTTGTTACAAAAAGCCGTGATTCCAAGGGTCAGGAAATATACAAGGGTATTGCCTGGAACGTTGATACAGACATGAGCGGCAAGGAGCTTAAACTTGAACTGGAACTGCCGCTTTCTGGCAAGGAAGATTCAAATGTTTTGATTACCCAGCTTGTTGACGAAGAAGTTTGCAATCCTCTTAAGGTCTGGCATGATTTAGGCGAGCATGCGAACCCAAGTGAGCAGGAAGTTGAACTTTTACGCCAGGCGGCTCAGCCTTTTACTCAGACAAAACGCTGCGGCAACAAGGTTAGTCTTGTGATAAAAGAAAACGCAGTCTGCTATTTTGAAGTAAAGGCCGCGCCAATTAATAACGACCGGGGTTATACTTACGGCAGGCTTTATTAATGAGGAGGGGGAAGTCTCCCCCTCGCTTCAGCCTCCTCGGTCGCTCGCCTTCGGCTCGCTTCCTGCGGGGTCTTCCGCTACCCCCTCTACGGGGGAGAATCAACTTCGTTGTTTCTCCCCCGTAACGCCCCCAGCGGCATACAATAACATTACCCTATCCCCGGCTTGTCCGGGAAATCTACAAAGGAGACTACATGGAATACACATCAAACTCAGACAAAATTACCCGCGACTACTTTGACTCCCTTCTTTTGGAGACCCGCTATCTGGATTCCAGCCTGCCTTCCACAAAGCTGGAGCTTTACGGCCGCAGCTTCGACAGCCCGATTATGACCGCAGCCCTTTCGCACCTGGGAAACACAGCACCAGACGGCATGCTTATTTACGCCCAGGCCGCCGCTAAGGCAAATGCAGTTCACTGGGTTGGCATGGGCGAAGATAAAGAACTGGAAGAAATTACTGCCACTGGGGCGGCTACAATCAAAATTATAAAACCACATGCAGACAACAAAGAAGTTTTCAGGAAGATTGAACACGCAGCAAGCGCCGGCTGTTTTGCTGTTGGCATGGACATTGACCACGCCTTCAACGGCTCGAGTGGTTATGACAATGTACTAGGCCTTCCAATGAAGGCAAAAACTACAGAAGAGCTGCATGACTTTGTTCAGGCCGCCGCAGAAAAAGGCCTGCCTTTTATTGTCAAAGGAGTTCTCAGTACAAAAGACGCAGAAAAATGCCTAAAAGCCGGCGTAAAAGGAATCCAGCTTTCTCACCACCATGGAATTATGAATTATTCAGTTCCGCCTCTTATGATGCTTCCAGAAATTCTGCAGGTAACCCGTAGAGAAATCCCTCTTTTTATAGACTGCGGAATAGAAAGCGGAATGGATGCCTACAAGTGTCTTGCACTGGGAGCTACAGCAGTAAGCGTGGGCCGTCACCTGATGCCACTTTTAAAAAAGGGCTCAGACGCTACCGCCCAGAGAATAACAGAAATGAAGGGCGAGCTTGCGGCAACTATGGCCCGCACAGGAATATGCGACTTACAGCATTTTGACCCGACAGTAATTCACAGGAGAACTTTTTAATGAGACTTGGTATTTCTTCTTCCCTGGCCCACACTTCCCCGGCTGACTGGGCTGCAAAACACAAGGCCGTTGGCCTAAAAACCGTAAACTTTCCTCTGGACTGCAATGCTGGTCAGAATAAAATAATGGCCTACAAAAAAGCCGCTGACCAGGCAGGACTTACCATTGCAGAAGTGGGAATATGGCGCAACACTCTGGCTGCAGACCCGGCCGAACGCGCAAAATGGATTGACTACGCTGTAAATCAGCTGAAAATGGCTGATATGATTGGGGCCCGCTGCTGCGTAAACGTTGTAGGCACCCCTTACGGTCCCCGCTGGGATGGGGGCTACCGCGAAAACTTTAGCGAAGAAGCCTGGAATATGGCAGTAAAAATGATTCAGGAAATTATAGACCGCGCCCAGCCTTGCCGCACCAAATTCAGCATAGAATCTATGCCATGGATGATTCCATCCGGCCCTGATGAATACCTGCGTCTTATAGAAGAAGTAAACCGCCCTGCCTTTGGTGCCCACTTAGACGTTGTAAACATGATTACAAGCCCCGACCGTTACTTTTTCAACGACCGTTTTTTAGAGGAATGTTTTACAAAGCTAAAGGGAAAAATCTGCAGCTGTCATTTAAAAGACATACACTTAAAGGAAGAATATACATTCCAGCTGCAGGAGTGTGCCTGCGGAGAAGGAACTTTAGACCTGGAACTCTACGCAAAGCTTGCCAGCGCCGAAGATCCGGAAATGCCGATGATTATTGAACACCTGACCACAGATAAAGAATACATTCACAGTGTAGAGTATGTAAGAAAGAGACTTGGAATCTAAAGTCTATTTAAAAACCTCTACCAGCAGAATATTTCCCTCTTTAACACTCACCTCGGCAGTCTTTCCTGGCAAAACTTCATTACTTATTCCAAGCTGAAAGTCACAGGAAAGAGACGCATCTTGCAGGGGATATTTTGCATTTTTTATTGTTACCCCAGACACATCACCTGCAATTGTAAGCAGAGAAAAATAAGCACAATCATTTGGGATAAAAACAGATTTTTCCCCAACAATCTGCATTTTTGAGTAATCATCAATTAATATGGCATTTTTTCCATGCTTAAAAAGGTAAAGCAGAATTGAAACATTTCCCAGAGCATGATCAAATCTTGCCCCCATAGATCCCAATAGCAGAAAAGAATCAAATCCCAGTTTCAGGGCATATTTTACCGCATAAAAGGTATCTGTATCATCTTTTTCCCGGGGAAGTTTTATTATCTGAGACTTTCCTTCATATTCCGCAAGAAGTTTTTCATCACAAGAATCAAAATCACCAACAATTATATCCGGCACCACTCCAAGAGCAGAAGCATAAGAAAGTCCGCCATCACAAAAAATAAAAAAATCATCTTCTAAAAGCTGATTTTGCACCAGACTGAAGTTTTCAATCTGACCGGCCGAGACTATAACGCACCTTTTCATGCAAGTATTTCCATCCAGCTGCGGGAATCTCTCTTTTTTGCATCAAGCCCAAACAAAGCAATAAACTCTTCCAGAGCATGGCGCACCTTGTCAGCAGGACAATCCTCTTCAGTTACTTCAACTTCTATATATTTCAGCTGATTAACAATTTCAAGTTCCAGATGAAAATGCAGGCCTGCTAATTTTTCCCAGCTGCAATAAACAGAAAGAGCATCTTTTTTCTTTTCAAAAAATTTGTGATAACCAGAAAGAGTTAGAATATCACGAATAACATCGGGCTTTTCCACAAAAGTTTCATCTTCCCGGTTTAATTCAATTCCATTTTCCAGAGATTTTCGCTTGATGCAGAAGAAAGAACTGTTCTTATCACCGGAAAGTTCGCCCCTAATACGGATTACCTGAGGTTCACCGGCTGCCCTGCTCTCCTGACGGCTTGCATATCGCGAATAATACTCATCGCTTTTTAAAAGCCGTTCGCAGTCAGAACAAAGCTCCAGACCTTCCACTTTTGCCTTCCCAGTGATAACAGATTTTATATAATCATAATCTTCCTCAGAAAGAGGAACTTTTAATTCAATTTCACGCCCCATAAGATGCCTGTATGTTTTTCAAATCTTCATAAAATTTAGGATAGCGTTTTTCCAGAATTACAGGAGCACCTTTTTCATCCAGAAAACAATGCGAACTTTTACCAGTAAAAACAAGCTCATCATTTACTTTAAATTCATAATTAAAAGTAAGTTTTACGGCAGAAAGTTTTTCTATTGTTACCATGATAGAAACCAAATCCGGGAAAGTTGTAGGCTTTTTGTAGTTACATTCAATAGACATTACAGGAGAAGCAATTCCTTCTTCCTCCAGTTTGATAAAAGACCAGCCAAGCTGATCTAAGAAATCAATTCTGGCCTCTTCCATCCATCTCACATAATTTGAATGATGTGTAATCCCCATTTTATCAGTTTCATAATAATTAACTTTATGAATATACGCTTTCATTTTTTCTCCCACGCAAGAGTATAAAATCAGATAATCAGACTCTTACCCTTGCTTTCATCATTTTTTTATTATTCTTCATATTAATTTCGGCTCTGTTAAATACAGACTCAGCAGTTGTATCCTGAACCGGGTCATAAAAAGCAACTCCAATTGCGGCAGCAATATCTTCCCAAGGCTCTATTTTTTCATCAATCTGAATAAGCTGCTCGTTAAATGTGGCAACCAGTTCTTTTGCATTCCTAAAATCTTCATTAAAGAGGATTGCAACAAAATCATCACCACCAACACGGAAAACAGGGGAATGTCCAAAAACCTTACAGAATATTGAGCAAAGTTTTTTTATGGCAATATTTCCCTGTTCCAGTCCGTAGTTAGAATTAATTTTAACCAGATCGTTTAAATCCACATATGCAAATCCAAAATCTGTAAGCCCTTCCTTCAAATCTCCCTCAAGCTTATTAAGTTCGTTTTCAAAAGAAGCCCCTGTTCTTATTCCCGTAAGAGCATCCCGCCGCAGCAAATCCACTTCGCGGGCAGAAGCGTAAGTTTCCTCACTTTCTGTCATCTTCTCCATAAAAACGTTTCTCATATAATTTTCAATTTCGATAATCATTTCTGAAATACGTTTTCCTAAAGAAGAAATCTCACTCTTATCCTGCGACTCCTCTTCAATCTTTTCTGCTATTTTATAATTCTTGGTGATTGAATACTTTCGCACATAAGATTCAAGTTTAACTATTCTGGAAATAAATTTCTTATTCATGTAAACCAGTAAAATTGCAAGACAAATTAAAATGATAATAAAAAGTACCAGCAATTCCATTGAAGTTGCATGCAGAATCTCTTTATTCAGAGCTGTTGCAGAAAACTCAGCACCTATCATTCCGTACTTTACCCCGTCAATTACAACTGGGATATAATAGGCATAAGTATGACCCCATGAATTATTCCATTGCTGAAGAGTAGACTGTCTTTTTCCAGTAAGCCAGGCTGTCCATTCAACATAATTTTCCTTTGGATCGCTGGAAAAATCTTCCCCCAAAAGAAGAGATGGTTTTCCATCTTTATTAATCATGTTTCTTTCGCTGTCAATCATGTATTTTACCGTATAGTTATCTTCATTAGGTATCAGGTAATATACATAAGGAATTTTAAAATCAACCTTTGCTTTTTCAAAAGTCAAAAGCCAGTATTCATGCATATAAACAGCCCAGGCATTTTTTGTTTCCGGAGTTAAATTATTTATAGACCAGTTATCGTAATACCGGCCCTCTTTAATATCTTTTGTAAGCAGACTGTAAAAATGATTTTCAGCAGTTGCGTATTCAGAAAAAGAATATGGAATATTCATTTGCGAATAATTTTCCATAAAATATTTCTGATAAGCCACAAAGTCGTCACAACTCATGTTAATCACAGATAAAAGATATTCGCTTATCTGAATAACTTTACGCTCTGAAGCTTTTCTGGCTTCAGTTCCTCGAATAATATAAATTGCAATCCCAGAGATAACAAGAAACAAAAATAAAAAACTTCCAAAAACTAAGGCCAAACGATAATTTAATGAATGCCTGTCTCTACTCATTCTTTAATTTTATAATGCATAACTTTTTTTTTCAATAAAAACACCGTGTTTGATTAAAAAATATTGCGTTTTAATTTTTTTTAAGTTAAAATTACTTAAATTTTTATAAATGAGGACTATATGATTTCTTTTGATAAAGTAAATAATTCTTTCCGACTAGATACACCAAACTCTACATATTGTATTTCAATCTGCAATGGTGGCTATATCGGGCATGCCTATTACGGAAGTAAACTTGGCAATGATGATGTAACATATCTTGCCCGCCCAAAAGAATACGGCTTTTCTGATTCAGAAATTTTCCGCGAAAAAGGCTCCTTTTTAGACTACTTTCCACAGGAGCTTCCAACCGACGGTCTGGGAGATTACCGTGAATCTGCTCTGGCTGTAAGTGATGAGCAGGGCCATAATGGAATTGAACTCAAGTATAAATCACATAAAATCTGCAAGGGAACAGCTGGCCTTCCAGGACTCCCGGCTGTTTTTGCTGATGAAAACACTGCATCCCGCCTGGAGCTTACCGCCAGCGACAACATTCTTGGTCTTGAAGTTACACTGATTTACACAGTTTTTGAAAATATCGATGCTATTGTACGCTCTGTAAGAATTACTAACTGTGGAAAAAAGGCAGTTTTTGTGCGCAAGGCACTTTCTGCTGCTTTTGACATGGATGATCAGAACTTTGATGTAATCACACTGCACGGTTCCTGGGCCCGCGAACGCCATATTGAACGCCACTCTATCCACATGGGAAAACAGGGCGTTGTTTCTATGCGGGGTGAATCAAGCCACCAGGAGCATCCTTTTATTGCCATTCTTGACCACAATGCTGATTACAACAATGGCCGGGTTTATGGCGTAAACTTTATCTATTCAGGAAACTTTGTTGCAGATGTACAAAAAAGCCAGTTTGATTCTCTGCGCCTTGTAATGGGTATTAATCCAGAAAACTTCTGCTGGAAGCTGGAAGCCGGCAGAACCTTTGACACACCTCAGGCAGTTCTAGTTTACTCTGATTGCGGACTGAACGGCATGAGCCGGGCTTTCCACGACCTTTACCGTGAACACCTTATCCGCTCTCCATATAAAAAATCTCCTAGACCAATCCTTATCAACAACTGGGAAGCCACATATTTTAATTTTGATACAGACAAGCTTCTGGACATTGCCCGCGAAGCTAAAAAAGACGGAATTGAAATGCTGGTAATGGATGACGGATGGTTTGGACACCGCTCATCTGATGACAGTTCGCTTGGAGACTGGATTGTAAACGAAGAAAAAATTAAAGGTGGATTAAAACACCTGGTTGATGAGGTAAACAAGATTGGCCTCAAGTTTGGAATCTGGTTTGAGCCGGAAATGATTTCTCCAGATTCAGACCTCTTCCGTGCTCATCCGGACTGGGCTATTCAGATTCCTGGACGAGAACCTGGAATGAGCCGCCAGCAGTATGTTCTGGATATTACCCGTAAGGAAGTTCGCGATTACGCTTATGAAGCTGTTGCAAAAATCCTGCGCAGTGCAAACATTGAATATGTAAAATGGGATATGAACCGCCAGATTACTGATGTTGGTTCCCTTGGTTTAAAGGCAGATACCATGGGTGAATTCTACCACCGTTATGTGCTTGCAGTTTACGAAATGCAGGAACGCCTTATTACAGACTTCCCAAAGCTTCTGCTTGAAAACTGCTCTGGTGGCGGGGCACGTTTTGACCCGGGCATGTTCTTCTACAGCCCGCAAATCTGGTGCAGTGATGACACAGATGCAATTGAACGCCTTGCAATTCAGGAAGGGACAGCCCTCATTTACCCTCTTTCTACAATGGGGGCCCACGTTTCTGTTTGTCCAAACCACGCTTGCGGACGGGTAACTCCATTTAAGACACGCGGTTACGTTGCTTTAAGCGGAACCTTTGGCTATGAGCTTGATATTACAAAGCTTTCTGCTGAAGACCGGGCCCTTATTCCTCACCAGGTGGAGCTTTACAAAAAGTACAGCGCTCTTGTCCGCGAGGGAGACTACCAGCGTATTGCCAGCTGGAGCGACGGCGGCGATATTGACTGCTGGGCTAGTATAGCAAAAGACAAGTCAAAAGCCCTGGTAACCTTTGTACAGGTTATGAATCATCCAAATTACAAAACCCGTTTTGTGAAAATTCAGGATTTAAAGGCTGACTCAAAATACCGCGTAAGCTTCCCGGATGAAGACCAGAATAACTGGCCTTCTGTGGAACTTACAGGCCGCACCCTGGCAAAAGCAGGCTTCCCTGTTCGCCGCGACTGGGGAGATTTCCAGGCTAAATTGATATATATAGAAGAAATCTAGTTTTCTTATCACTGATTTTCTTTCAGGCTTTCCTGAGCCTGATGAATCTGCTTATAAGAAAAGCCAGACTGAATCATAGCGGCGGTAAGTTTATCGCCGCTTTTTTTTCGGCTAAGTTTTTCGTAAGCCTTGCGGCAAATCTCATCTTCATCATTTTCTGAAAAAAACTCATCAAGGGCTTGACCTGCTACTTCCCGCGCAATTCCCCGCGCTGCAAGTTCTGCAGATAGCCTGCTTCTTCCTTCAAAATGATTAATCCGCCTGGTATTAAGCCAGGCTGTAGCAAAGCGTAAATCACTTAAATAACCACGGCCTTCAAGGTAAGTCAGGGCGGCTTCTATATATTTTTTTTCGTATTTTTTTTCTGTAAGTTTTCGTGTTAGACCGAACCTGCTTTGCTCTGCCCTTGCAAGATATTCAACTGCCTTAAGTTCTACCACACAGGTAAGAGCCGCATCTAAAAGAAAACCGCTTTCTTCTTCATCAAATTCTGCATCTGTATCGAGTTTTTCAAAGAGTCCTTCCGGCAAATATTCACGGCGTATGTAAAAAGCAGAGCCTTCTTCCGGAGCAAGTTTGTACATCCCGCTGTAAGATGTCTCGGCAATTGATTTGATAGTCATTTTTTTATAATGAAGGAAAAAGATTGTCTGGTCAAGCCAGACAATGACAGTGGCAAGCAAGCCACCCTGTCATTCCCGCGCTTGACGCGGGAAGCTCTGCAAAAAAAAACTCGGCCATGTGACCGAGTTTTGCAAATCTTCGGGGCGAGCCCGAAGATAACGTGTATGTCATTATCCGGCTTGACCGGATAATCTGAATAAATACTAACGCTTTGAGAACTGGAAGCGGCGACGAGCACCCTTCTGTCCGTACTTCTTACGTTCAACCATACGAGAATCGCGTGTGAGGTATCCGTTAGCCTTAAGAGCTGTACGAGCATCCTGATCAATCTGAACAAGAGCACGTGAAATACCATGCAAACAAGCAGCAGCCTGACCGTTCAAACCACCACCTACAACATTAATAAGAATGTCGTATTTGTTACCCATAGAAGTAACAAGAAGAGGCTGCTGAACAACCTGAACCTGCTCTGCAGAAGCAAAGTAGTCTTTTACATCTTTTCCGTTTACAACGATTTTTCCTGAACCCTCGCGAACAAATACACGAGCTGTAGCAGTCTTTCTACGTCCTGTACCAATAGCAATATTCTTTACCATCATTTAACTCCTGAATTAAAGTTCGATAGGCTGAGGATTCTGAGCTGCATGTGGATGCTCAGCACCAGCATAAATCTTTACACAATCCATCATTTTGCGTCCAAGACGTCCATGTGGAAGCATTCCTTCAACTGCAATAGCCATAGGATCTGTAGGGTGCTTTTCGAGCAATTTTTCATATGTGTGAGCACGAAGTCCACCTACGAAACCTGTGTGATGATAATAAATCTTTTTCTGTTCTTTTCCGCCAGTAACAATTGCCTTTTCAGCATTGATGATAACAACAAAGTCACCCATCAACTGATTCTTTGCGAATGTTGCCTTATTCTTTCCGCGGGCAATATAAGCAGCCTTTGCAGCTACGCGTCCCATCGGTTTTCCAGCCGCATCAATAATGTACCATTTGCGGTCCTGTTCGTGTTCTTTAACGAAGATAGTTTCCATGATATAACCTTACTAATAAAAAGTTTATCTGCGGCTTAAAGGCATTTGCATCTTGCCAAAAGTCGCCAAAGGATTAAAGATGAGCAGTCTATAATCCTATAACGGGTAAAGTATGTTATCAGATTTTAAGGGATTATGTCAATAGCTTGTCATTACCCGGCTTGACCGGGCAATCATTAATCATTATTTATTTTCTGCTTCTTTATTAGCAGCTTCTTCTTTTTTTGCTTCCTTTTTATCTTTCATATCTGCAGCGCCAACAAAAAGACAAATAAGACCAATAAAAGCTGCAAATACAGGAATGCTTCCTTTAAGGAAGGCAATTACTTCTGGTCCCCAGCTAAGCGGACACATTGGTAAAACAGAAAAAACTGTAAAAGCAATAAAAACTATTCCAAGAATGATAGAAATCATAATCTTCACCTCTTTTTTTTACTATATATATTTTCTATTTAAAGATAATCCAAAAGCCAGATACTTTCAACAAAAAAAACTACATATATTTAAGAAAAGTTTATTGACATAACCGCGGATATATTGCATTTTATCCGTTAGACATTATAGCCTGCGTATGCAGTGTGCCCTTATGGGACTATCATTATAAGATTGAGGTTGCTTGAATGAAAGGAAGTCAGGTTACCATTGATCATGTATCCAAGAAATTCGGCGATTTCGTCGCTTTGGATGACATCAACTTTACTATTGAACCAGGTGAGTTTTTCTCACTTCTTGGTCCTTCTGGTTGCGGAAAAACTACACTTCTCCGCATTATTGCTGGCTTTGAATTTCCGGATGATGGAGCAGTTCTTTTTGATGACACAAATGTCATTCCTCTGAATCCAGATAAACGACCTTCAAACACAGTATTCCAAACATACGCATTGTTCCCTCACATGAGTGTTTACGACAATGTTGCATTTCCTTTAAAGCTTAAAAAGCTTCCAAAGGATGTAATTGACAAAAAAGTTCGTGAATATGTTCACCTTGTTCAGCTTGATGAGCATATCATGAAAAAGCCAAACCAGCTTTCGGGCGGACAGAAACAGCGTGTTGCAATTGCACGTGCCCTCATTAATGAACCAAAGGTTCTTTTGCTTGACGAACCACTTTCTGCTCTGGATGCAAAGCTGCGCGCAAATCTTCTTATGGATTTGGACCGTCTGCACGATCAGATTGGAATTACATTTATTTACGTTACCCACGACCAGGCAGAAGCACTTTCTGTTTCTGACCGCATTGCTGTAATGAATCACGGACATGTTTTGCAGATTGGAGCTCCTTACGAGATTTACGAAAGTCCTGCAACTCAGTTTGTTGCTCAGTTTATTGGAGAAACAAACCTCTTTGATGCAGAAGTTGTAGACTGTGTACCTCACAAGGACGCAAAGGGTCAGGATGATTATATGACTACCCTCTCTGTTCCAGAATTAGGAAAACAGGCTCCTCTTGCAACAGATACCGCTGCAGAAACTGCCCTTGACCGTTACATGCAGGTAACAGACTACGAACATACAAATAAGGGACAGAAAGTTGCCTTTACAATCCGTCCTGAAAAAATCCGCATTACTCTTGAACCGCCTGACACAAAGGGTCGCACAGACATCAATGTCTTCAGCGGAATTGTAGAAGAACCTATTTATTCCGGCTTCCAGTCTAAGTTCTATGTAAAGCTTGAAACTGGAAAAATCATTAAGATTTTTAAGCAGCACACAGACTACATGGATGATGGTCCTGTAATTCAGTGGAAAGATAAGGTTTACGTTTCCTGGTCAGCAGAAGACGCTTATATAGTGGAAGATATTAACAAGTAGGCTTATGAAAAAGAACATTTCTATTACTAAAGAGAGAAAACAAGCCTCTGTTGGTGCGGCTTACGGCTGGCCAATGGGAGTTTGGTTCACAATCTTCTTTATTATCCCTATTCTGATTATTCTCTGCTATTCATTTATGAAGAAAGACATGCATGGCGGAGTTCAGAAGGTATTTTCTCTGGATGCTTACAAGGCAATTTTTGCCCGTGATGCTGATTCTGGAAAATTTATTTATCTTCCTATACTGTGGCGCACTTTATGGATGACCCTGATTGCAACAGTAGTTTCTATTGTTATTGCAATTCCCTGTGGTTACGCAATTGCCCGCAGCAAAAGGCAGACTTTTCTCTTAATACTGGTTATTATCCCCTTCCTCACAAATTCTCTTATCCGTATTTTTGCATGGCAGAGTATTTTGGGAGACGACGGACTTTTAAATCAGTTCTGTGGATTTTTTGCCCGGCTCTGGAATAAGATTATTCAGAACAAAGACTACATTTTTAAGCCTCATAAATTTATGTATACAAAGGCTGCAGTTATTGTAGTAAGCATTTACATGTATCTGCCTTACGCAATTCTTCCTATTTTTACAGCTGTAGACCGCTTTGACTTTTCTCTTCTGGAAGCTGCCCGCGATCTGGGAGCAACAAAAGCTCAGTCTATGTTTAAAATCCTCATTCCTGGTATTAAAAGCGGAATTATCAGTTCTTTGATTTTTACTTTTATTCCGGTTTTTGGAAACTACACTGTTCCTCAGCTTGTGGGAAGTACAAAAAGCTATATGCTTGGAAACGTTATTATGGACCAGATTCAAAAAGCACGTAACCTGCCGCTTGCATCTGCATTCAGTGTTGTACTCACAATTATTACAATGGCGGCAATTCTTTTTATGCTTGCTTCTGACAAACACGAACAGAAACTCAAGAAATCTACTGCAAAAGAAGATTCAGGTGTTCCAGAAATTGCAGCAGCACTTTCTTCTGCCGCAGCAGCTAAATAAGGAGGATTTACATGGAATTTTTAGTATCTGTAATTCTTTCGATTCTTCACAAAAAGCCAAAGTCTGAAAACTACAGACATGCAAAGCGCTACTGGAAGAAACATGCACCTGTATATTCTTTTTCCAGAACAATTCTTATTGTTACCCTGCTCTTTCTATATATTCCGCTTTTTGTAATCATCATCTTTTCTTTTAATAAATCTGAAGGAGCCCACTTTACAGGAGTTTCCTTCCGCTGGTACGAAGAGCTCTTTTTACATTCCGGCGAATTATGGATGAGTCTGCTCTACAGCGCAATTGTAGCTATTGTTTCTGCAATAATTGCAACAATTTTGGGAAGTCTTGCGGCAATTGGCGTTAGCTGGTACAAATTCTTTGGAAAAGGCTACATTCAGTCAGTAAGTTTTTTGCCGATGGTTCTGCCGGAAGTTATCATGGGTGTTTCTCTTTTGATTTTCTTAAGCGGAATCCATATGAATCTGGGGCTTGGTACAATCATCATAGCCCATACAACCTTCTGCCTGCCATTTGTTTATCTGATGGTAAGCTCCCGCGTTGACGAATTTGACTATTCTATTATTGAAGCAAGCCACGACCTGGGAGCAACAGAATCTCAGACACTTTTTAAGGTAATTATTCCTGCCATTATGCCGGGAATTTTAAGCGGTTTTATGATGAGTATTACACTTTCTATCGAAGACTTTGTAATTACTTCTCTTGTAAACGGAAACGTAGAAACCCTGCCTATTTTTGTTTACAATATGATTAGACATGGCGTTAGTCCTGTAATCAATGCACTTTCATTTGTATTGATTATGATGATTGGACTGGTTGCCATTCTTCTGCGCAAAGGACTTAAGTCTTTTGCAGCTGGACACTAGCAAAAACGCGGATAAATCCGTGGATTTATATTTTATTTTTAGAGGGAATGCTTTATGAAGAAAGTATCCAAAATTATTCTGGCCTGTGCAACATTGCTTGCAGCCATGAGTCTTGTTTCCTGCGAAAAAAAGCAGGTTTTGAAGCTTTACAGCTGGACATACTACACTCCAACTGATGTTGTAAAGGCTTTTGAAGAGGAATTTAACTGTAAGGTTGTTGTTACAGAATACGATTCCAATGAAACTATGTTCAACAAGCTGATTAACGGCGGTGCAAAAAGTTTTGACATCGTTGTGCCTTCTCAGGATTATGTTTCAATCCTCATGGCAAAAAACATGCTTCAGCCAATTGATCAGAGCAAATTCACAAACAGAAATAAAATTAATCCAAAAATTCTTGAAAAGATTAGTTACGACCCGGATATGACTTATGCAGTTCCTTACTACTTTGGTGCAGCAGGAATCAGCGTAAACAAGAAAAAGGTTCCAGGCGGAAACTATGACCGTTCATGGAATATTTTTGCAGACAGCCAGTTCAAGGGACATGCATCAATGATGGATGATTACCGCGAAGTAATTGGTGATGCCCTTATGTATCAGGGAAACAGCGTTTGTACAAAAGATGATGCAGAGCTTAAAGCTGCCACAGATTTGATTAAAAACGATTGGCTTCCAAATATTGTAAAGTTTGATGCAGAAGGTTTTGGTAAAGATTTTGCCCGCGGAGACCTTTGGCTTTGTCAGGGATATGCAGAAGTAATTTATGGTGAAGTTCCAGAAGAAGAATGGGACGAAACAATTGATTTCTGGATTCCAGAAGAAGGCGGTCCTTCATACCTGGACAGCATGTGTATTCTTAAGGATTCTAAAAACGTAGAATTGGCAAGTGAATTCATTAACTTTATTCACAGACCAGAAAACTACGCAAAGTTCCTTGATTTCTTCCGCTTCCCATGTTACGTAAACCTTGAAGCAGAACAGTACATGACAACAACACCTATGTACCCTGCAAGTGTTATGGATAACTGCGAACTCAAAGACGACATTGGTGACTACCTTGAGTACTACTACAATCTTTGGGAAAAAATCAGAATCTTGAACTAAATAATTTGCAAAGTGAATAATTAGGTCTTATAATTTTATTAGGATCTGAGAATTAAACAGTACAAGCTAACTAAATAAAAAATAGAGTAAAAAAAATGGATTTAAATTTAGAGCTTGTACTGAATAATATTTCGTCGCCGGTTCTGGTTGCGACACCTATCAAAAACGAATTTTCCAATATAGTTGATTTTAATATATGCTATACAAACGCCGAAATGAAAAAAGCAGTAGGCTTTGTTATCGGAAATTCTACGAAATGGAGTGATTTTGAAGATAAAATTACTTCAGATGTACCCTGGTTTCCACTCGCTCTTGATGCAATAGAAGGAAACAGTTACGACACAGCAAAGTATTACTCCCCTTCTACAAAATGCTGGTATAAAGTGGATATGCGCTGGAACAAAGAGCTGGCTGCAATCATTCTTACCTTTTTTGATATTACATCTGAACAGGATTACTACTTTCAGCTGCAGAAATCTATTACAACAGATGGGCTTACAGGCTTTCCAAACAGAACCACTTTTGTCGATACTTTTAAAATCTGTCTGGAAAATTCAAACTTTAACAGCAAGTACGCCGCCCTGCTCGTAATTGACATAGACAACCTTAAAAACATAAACGATTCTATTGGAAGTACAGCCGGTGATAACACAATTCTTACAGTTGCAAAAATACTCAGGCGTTTTAAGAAACCTAATCGTGTAGAAGTCTTTAAATATGGAGATGATGAGTTTGCCATAATTTTAAGCAATTTCGATTCAGAAGCAGAAATTGTGAATTTCACAGATTGTGTTTTTGAAAGTCTGCAGCTGGAAAATGTAAAAGTTTCAGGCGGAATTGCAATCAGCCCGGAACATTCAATTAAATCTGAAGAACTGGAACGTTTTGCCGATATGGCAATTCACTATGCAAAGAAGAACGGAAAGAATAATTTTACATTTTTTGAACCGGAAATGCACAGGCTTTTTGTTCAGCGGCTTACAATTCAGACAAAACTTTCTAAAGCAATTCTGGACAGTCAGTTTACCCAGTATTACCAGCCCCAGTTTGATGTACATACCGGTCAATTAAGAGGTTTTGAGGCCCTTATCCGCTGGACAGATAAGGAACTTGGAAACATTCCGCCTAGTATTTTTATTCCTCTTGCAGAAGAAACTGGCTTTATTCTGGATATTGGAAACTGGGTGTTAAAAACAGCCCTTAAAACTCTTAAAACCTGGCAAAAAAAATACAATTTTCATGGAGTTATTTCTGTAAACGTTTCGCCAATTCAGCTTATGCAGGATAATTTTATTCCAAATCTTGTTCAGCTGGTAAAGGAATATGACATAACACCAAGCCTTCTGGAAATTGAAATTACAGAAGGTGTGATGATCAACGACATAGACGAAACAATTGGAAAACTACATGCCATCAGAGATATGGGGCTTAAGATTTCTCTGGATGATTTTGGAACAGGCTACTCTTCTTTAAGCTATCTGCAAAAACTGCCTTTAAATACCTTAAAAATTGATAAATCATTTATAAGCAACATTACATCAGAAGATGGTATTCAGGCAAATATTACTCAGTCTATTATAAACATGGTAGATAAAATGGGACTTGAAACAATTGCCGAAGGAGTTGAAGAACCGGAACAGCTTGCTATTCTGGATAAATTTAACTGCACCATTATTCAGGGATTTTTGAGAGGAAAACCAATGCCTTTTTCTTTGTGCGATGCATATTTGAGCGGAGATACTTCGGCACTCTTAAAAATCTAGACTAAGTTTAATTAAACCGATACTCCACATAACGCACACGTCCTTCTTTTACGGCGCGTCGAACTTCCTTTTCTCGGGCACTTAATTCAGATTGACCTGTTTTTACTTCAATCAAAAGAATTTCATCTATTTTTCCTGAATCAGAAAGACCGGAAAAAGCAAGAAAATCTACGGGCTTTCCTATAAAACGGACATCAGATGGATTGCAGGGAAAATCTGGTAAAAAAGGGGCAAGCTGTTCAGCTACCTGCCCGCCAATTACAGCACGGGAACGGTTAATTGCATCTGAACGGACCTTGTGATGATCAGCATGAAGACGGAAAGTTTGAATTATAAGCAAAATTAAAAGAATCAAAAGAGCAAGCGGATAAAAATAAGGATTCTGAACAAGAGATAAAAAGAATTGCATGAGAGTATTATATGAGAGGATATTTTTTGGGTCTAGTATAATTTTATGCCGATAATCAGAATGGAGGAATTTTATGAAAAAAATACTTATTCTGCTTTCCAGCTTGCTTTTTACAACGGCACAAGTTTTCTGCGCAGATACAGTTCTTTTTAAATTTAAACAAAAACAGGGCGATTCAGTTTCTCATATTTCTACGGTTGAAGAAGAAGCATACATAAACGGCTATCTGAATAACAAAACACAGTTTATAAATCGTACATCAACAACAATTATGGAAGTAAATGAAGATGGTTCTGCCCTGCTCCACACAGAGTACATGACAACTCAGAATAACCTGATGCAAAAATCGGGGAAAAATTTAAGTTGGGGGGAAGAAGCTGAAGTTTCAATCATCAGAGATGCGAACGGAAAACTGCATGATTCTTCAACGGCTTTTTTGCCTACGGTTCAAAGCATTCCGTCTTTTCCTCAGGAAGCAATTGCGAAAGGCACAAAATGGCAGGCCGAAGGAAAGGAAGTGCACGACTGCAGAAACCTTTTTAATATGTATTCTCCAATTGAAGCGCCTTTTACAGCTCATTACACCTATGTAGATGATGAAGAAATAGACGGCAAAAAACTGCAGGTAATTGATGTTATTTATCAGTTTAAGGCAAACGGAAATGTGGAAGATATGTACCAGGGCAGCACTTTTTACGAAATGAGTGGTTATGCTCAGCAAAAAATTTACTGGGATAATACAAAAGGTGATATAGACCACTACACCGAAAAGTTTGAAATTGTTCTGCAGGATATTCCGGGGAACTATTATACTTACAGAGGAAGTTCACATGGTGAAGTTACAGGTTATAAATCACTGAATGATGACCAGAACGTAAAAAAACTTGCAAAGACCGTAAAAAAGTACAAGCTGGACAATATTTCGGTAAAAAAAGGTGATAAGGGACTTATAATCAGCCTTGAAAACATTCAGTTTGAACCAGATTCTGATGTACTCACTCCAACTGAAAAAGAAAAAATACAGAAGATTTCAAAGATTCTGAAACAATATTCCAACGACCTGCTGATTACAGGGCACACAGCAGAAAGAGGGGGCGTAAATGCAAGACAGAAGCTTTCTGAACAAAGAGCAGAAAGTGTGGCATCTTACCTAATAAGTCTGGGGGTTCGTGACCAGTACCATATTTTTACCCAGGGTAAGGGCTCTACAGAACCGATAGACACAAACAAGACAGAAGAAGGCCGAAGTAAAAACCGCCGTGTAGAAATCATCCTGATGGATTAATTATCCGCTGGAATTTGCAAGCAGGCGGTCCTTCCAGAGAAAATTTGCCTTTCTGATTTTTCCCGTCATGAGTAATTGGGAAGTAAGGTCTGCGCAGTCAACATGAGTCCACACATTAAGGCCGAGCACTTTTTTGTAGCGATAATTAAAAGTTGAATAAAGCTGCTCGTTTAGAGTATGTTCTGTATAAAAATGAGGAGATTTTTTTACATAAGAAAGAGCCGTTTTCCAGTCAACTTCATGTGCTCCCTCATCTCCAGTGCAAATATCACAACCGCTGCAAACTGCCTGCTCTGCCCCCAGAGCGTCCAGTAAAACCTGCCGCCGGCAACGCCCGCTTTCTGCAAATTCACGCATGGCAGCCTGGCGGCTGCCCGCGGCGAACTCCCCGAATCTTGCAGAATCCGCCGGACTCCAGATAAGAAAAGCCTTGGCCACAGAGCCGTCCCGCCCGCCGCGGCCCGCTTCCTGAATGTAGGCCTCCGCCGTCGCCGAAGCCTCCAGGTGCACCACAGTCTTGATGTCCTTTTTATCCACACCCATTCCGTAAGCGCAGGTGGCCGTCAACACCCCATCCCTGCTTTCGTAGAACCACTTTTCAACAGCTTCTTTTTCCGCGCGCTCAAGCCCCGCGTGGTAAAACTTCGCGCAACCATCCCCAAAGCACAAATTAAGTTCCCGCGCCATATCCTCACTCTTATCGCGGGTTCCGCAGAAGATTATCATCGGCCGCCGTTCAGTTTTTGCCAGATACAAGGCTTCCACCTTCTTTTCGGCGGCATAACGTACATAATAGCAGATATTTTTGCGGTCGCTTTCACTGCGCACCACATGTGCCCTTCCTTCAAACAAAATCTCAGCCACCCGGGAAAGCACCGTGGGCGAAGCCGTGGCCGTAAAGGCAGTTACCACAGGAGGATTAATTTTCTTTATCACATTTGTAAGCTCCAGATAAGCGGGCCGAAAAGAGTCTCCCCATTCGGAGCAGCAGTGTGCCTCATCAATTGCAATATGACTAATACCTACCTCACAAAGCCGCACCAAAAGGCTTTCGTTTTTAAGCACTTCGGGATTTGCGATGATGATTTTTGCAGGTTTGTGATTTTGGCAGGTGGCGGTAGAAGCAGAAGAAGCCCCTGCCGGCCCGCTGCAAGAGTCCGCCGTGTTACCGGAACATACCGCACCCGCGGAGCCGGTTGCTTCCGCGGCACCGCTGGCACCCGCCCCCAGCCGGCGAAAGTTTTCATCAATCTCCTTCTGAGTCATACCTCCGCGAAAAACCACACAGCCAAGATTTCCTTCTTCCATGCGTCTTTGCTGGTCGGTCATGAGCGCTAAAAGCGGGTAGATTACAAGTGTAGGCCCCGGAAATTCCATGGCAGGCAGCTGAAAACAGAGAGATTTTCCAGCCCCGGTGGGAAGAAGCACTATCTGCCGGCCCCGGGAATAAGAATCACAGCAGTCGCCGCCCCCAGCATCCCCGCCAGCTAGCCCCATGTCACCGGCAAGGTCCACACCCTGCCCCGCCGCGCGCCCCGCGGTCTGATACTCGTAAGCGTCTAAAATGCAGGCTATCACAAAGCGCTGCCAGGGATAGAGATACTTAATGCCAAATTTTTCCCGCGCCAGAGTTGAAATATAATCTTCACGGATATTTTCGTATGAGTTTACAAGTTTTTCCATCACTATATATATAGTCTGGAATTTGCGATTTCAGGAAGTTTTTTGAAAGGATTCTGTAAATTTTTATTCAGAAGCAGCTTCTTCGGACTTTTCTTCTGATTTTTCAGGTGCAGCCTTTGGAGCTTTAGCTGCTGCAGCCTTCTTTACCTTAGGTTTCTTAGCCCTTTTTCGATAGCTGGTTATAAAATGGGCAAATTCAATCACAAGCAGCATAACAATTACAGTTGCAATTACGCGAATATCTTTTAGAACCGCAAGGCTCATTGAAACATAATCTTTAATACCCATGTTTATTCTATCGGATTTTTTTCTTAAATCATTATACCTTAAGCACAGGAAGCGCATTTTATGCCCCCCCCCTTTGACAGTGTCCCCGGATAGTTGCACTGCACTTTGTTTCTTTTTATAATAACATCATGATAGGAATAGTAGATTACAACGCAGGCAATATTACCAGCGTTGAACGTGCATTAAAAAGTCTTGGGGCAGATTTTATTCTCTCCAAAAAGCCCGAAGATTTACGGGATTGCGACAGACTCATTTTCCCCGGAGTGGGAGACGCAGCATACGCCATGGTTCAGCTTAAAGAAACAGGTTTTGACCATTTCTTAAAGGAAGCCGTTGCAGCAGGAAAGCCACTTTTAGGAATCTGCCTTGGTTCTCAAATCATTTTTGAACATTCAGAAGAAGGAAACACAGCTTGTCTTGGTCTGATAAAGGGAAAAATCAAACATTTTGAATCCCTGGACAAAGAAATTGTTTCAAAAGGATTTAAGATTCCTCACATGGGATGGAATAATCTGGAACGCTCAAACGGCTCATCCCCACTTTTGGAAGGAGTTCCAGAAAATGCAGACTTCTATTTTGTACATTCCTATGTAATCTGCCCGGAAGACACTTCTGTTATTAAAGCCGCCGCAGATTATGGCGTAAAAGTGCCTGCAGTTATTCAAAGCGGCAATATTTTTGCCTGCCAGTTCCACCCGGAAAAAAGTGGAGAAGCTGGTCTTAAAATCCTTAAGAATTTTGGAGGCCTAAAATGCTAAAAAAGCGAATTATTGTCTGCCTTGATGTAAAAGACGGCCGTACAACTAAAGGCGTAAAGTTTCAAAATAATATCGATATTGGAGATCCTGTAGAAATGGCAGCCGAATACTACCGTCAGGGTGTAGATGAGCTGGTATTTTACGATATTATTGCCTCTGCACGCGGACGGGGGCCTATTCTTGATCTTATTTCCCGAGTTGCATCAGAAGTTTTTATTCCATTCTGCGTAGGAGGCGGAATTGGAAGCATAGAAGATATCCGTTCTACCATTTTGGCTGGTGCCGAAAAAATTTCGCTCAACTCTCAGGCAGTAAAAAATCCGGGGCTGATTACCGAAGGCGCAAGAGTTTTTGGGAACCAGTGCATAGTGCTGGGAATGGATGCTGCCCGCGACAGCGAAATGCCAAGCGGCTACCGCGTTTATATTAACGGAGGCCGTGTAAAAACAGATTTAGACGCTCTTGCGTGGGCTAAAAAGGCGGTTGACTTAGGGGCCGGCGAAATTGTTTTAAACTCAATTGATGCCGACGGCACAAAAAACGGCTATGAAATCCCACTTACCCGCATGATTGCAGAAAACGTAGATGTTCCTGTAATTGCAAGCGGCGGAGGCGGAACTCCACAACACCTGGCAGATGTTCTTAAAGAAGGAAAAGCAGACGCAGCCCTGATTGCAAGTATGGTTCATAACGGAACTTATACTGTCGGTCAGATTAAACAGGAACTGAATGCCCAGGGCGTTCCGGTTCGTCTTTAATCATTCATTCTAAAAACGAGGAAAAACATGAAAACTAAACATTTAAGCCTGATACTTGCCCTTTTATCAGTATCACTTCCCCTTTTTGCAGCAGAAAAGAAATCCTGGACAGACCAGTCTGTACCATCGCTCAAAGAAACTTACAGCGAATATTTTGATTCCTTTGGAATTTCCTGCGAATATAAACCCTGGAACCGCAATTTTGGTGAGTTACAATCAGAAGCTGTTCGTAAGGGATTAAGCAAACACGCTGATTCAATCACTATGGGAAATGATTTTAAACCAGACACAGTAATTGGAGTGCCTTGGGGGAAAACAGCAGCACAGATTTCAAAAGAAAAATTTACTGCAAGCAACGGAAAAACTATCGAAGTTCCGGTATTGAACGGATTTACACGCATGGATCAGATTCTCAAGGCTTGTAAAGACAGTGGACTTGTAATGAGGGGACATGTACTCACCTGGCATTCACAGACACCGGAAGCCTTTTTTGCAGAAAACTACGATCCTAAGTTTTCTGGAAGCAAAATTAAAAATCTTGTTGATAAAGAAACTATGACAGCCCGCCATGAGTGGTACATCAAAACTGTTCTGGAACACGTTGCTGAATGGGAAAAAACAAACAACAACGGCAAGCACATTGTCTGGGCCTGGGATGTTGTAAACGAAGCCCTTGCTGATGATGCACAACGCAACTACACTGGAAATTCACAGAACTGGCTGCGAGGCTCTACAAAAGACAAAGATAAGGCTCCAAAAGACGGTGGTTCCCGCTGGTATCAGATTTACGGCAGCGATGAATTTATCATCAATGCATTCAGATTTGCTAACATGTACGCTCCAGCAGATGTAAAACTCTGCTATAACGATTATAACGAGTACATGGATTATAACGGAGGCTGGAAAACAAGCGCAATTCTTCACCTTGTAGACGAAATTCGTAATGCGCCGGGAACCAGAATCGATGTAATAGGCATGCAGTCTCACGTTGGCGACAGCTGGCCAGGAGTAAAAGGCTATGAAAATGCCTTAAAACGCTTTTTAGATGCTGGTCTTGATGTTCACGTAACAGAATTCGACATTGCCGCAAAATCTGCAGCATCTGCCGCAAAACTCTACGGAGAATATTTTGCCATGCTTAAAAACTATGGAAAAAAAAATGCAGGCGCCCACAAAGTTACAAACGTTACAGTCTGGGGAATCAGCAATCAGGAATCCTGGATTGGACAGGACGGTAAACAGTATCCTCTCTTGTTTAATCGCGAAGGAAGTGAATATTACCCAAACGAAGCCTTTGACGCTGTAATTCAGCAGGCTAAAAACTAACAGGCTCTGTAGCGGGCTCGGGAAGTTTCTGTTTCAAAAACATCAACTGCAAATAGGACGGCTTCCTCTTTCCCCTCTTTCCAGCTTAAATCAAGGCCCTGTTCTTTGAGCAGGGCTATTATTCTATTGTAAATGTACATTGCAATTCTTTCGGCACTTGGGTTCTGATCAAAAATCTCTAAATCATTTAAATTCGTGTGGTCAAGTTCTTTGCAAACACTACGAAGAGCGCCCTTTATAAAAGTAAAATCTAAAAGCATACCGCCTTCATTCAGTTTTTCACCACGCACATGTGCATACACCTTGTAATTATGACCGTGCAGATTTTCACACTTTCCGTTGTAATCTCTTAAAAAATGAGCCGCAGAAAAATCAGCTTCAACACGAACTTCAAACATAATAACTCCTGCAAAAAAATGTATAGAGATTCCCCTTCTAAGTCAATCAGTTTAATTAAATAAGAAAAGTCTTAAAATTAAACGATTGTAAAGTTTGAATTCTACTATAAAATTATAAGGAACCAGAAATAAAAGCGGCCGCCAGCGGCCTTACACAGGAGGAAAAATGAAACTAAGCAAGTTCTTTATTTTTGGATTGAGTTTTATCTTTTTATTTGCATCCTGCAAGCAAACCACAAGTAATTCATCAAGTGATTCATCAAGCAGCAGTCAGGAAACAAGCACAAGTAGCGAATCAGAAGCTGACGAAGAAGACAGCACAACTACAACTTATGATGAAGATGACTGGAGATCTGCACCATCATTAAAAGAAACTTTTGTTGATAAAGGCTTCTTTGACAGGTTCGGACTTGCCTGTGAAGTTGATGAACTAGGAGACGAAGACACAGCAGAAGGTATTCTCTACCATGCCAATTCAACAACCCCAGGTAACGAATTAAAGCCTCAATTTGTTTTCTGGTATCAGAATCACACAGCAAATGCTAGTTTTGCAGCTTCAAACGGAAAAACAATTGCAGTGCCATCCTTTATAAATTTCTCTGCAAAAATGGATCCATATCTGGAAGCAGCAAAAACAGCTGGTATTCAAATACGAGGTCATGTGCTGACATGGCACTCACAAACTCCAGAATGGTTCTTTACAAGTGATTATTCAGAAGTTACTTATGACGAAAATGGCAGTCCAAATAATCTGGCAGATAAAGAAACAATGACAGCACGACATGAATGGTACATCAAATCAGTTCTTGAACATGTTGCAGAATGGGAAGAAGCAAATGGTTATGGAACAGGAAATCATCTTATCTATTCTTGGGATGTAGTAAACGAAGCAGTAGCAGATGATGCCGCAGACTCTGACACAGGCTACCTTAGAGGTTCAACTTCAGGATCTTCAAGTGCAGCACTTGATTCTGGTAATGGCTGTACAACAGGAGGAGGTTCCCGCTGGTTTCAGATTTATGGCGATGAAGAATTCATAGTAAATGCATTCCGTTTTGCTAATGCCTACGCTCCTAGTGACGTTACCCTCTGTTATAATGATTATAACGAATACTTAAATTACTCAGGTGGATGGAAAACAAAAGGTATTATCAGACTTCTTACAGCAGTTCTCAATGGAGAGAGTCAGACGGTAAACGGAAAATCAGTAGCTCCTCGAATAGACGCAATGGCAATGCAGTCACATGTTGAACCAAGCTGGATGACAGTTTCTTCTTATGAAAATGCCTTAAAATCTTTCTTAAGTTTAGGACTTGATGTTCAAGTTACAGAATTTGACATTGCAACCACCGTCAAAGACGATACAGATAATTGGGAAGATTATTTTACAATGTTCCTCAAATACAGCAAAAAAGGAAGTGAAATCAGTAAATATGACAATCATCATATTACAGGCTTTACAATCTGGGGCTTAAATGATGAAGCATCCTGGATTAGTAAAAACGGCACACAATTCCCTCTTCTGTTTACAAAATCAGGAACAAAATACACTCCAAAAAACTGTTTTTATTCAGTAATTAACGTTGCAAAAGGATTTTAACAACATCTGCAGTAAGATATTGGGCGACAGAATATTCACTTTTTTTTTGTATAGTGTACTATATTTTTATCATACAAAAAAAAAGGAGAATTGTTATGAAAAAAATTTTACCAGTAGTTGCCGCAATACTTACTGCAGCAATGCTTATCAGTTGTGATCAGCAAGTTCCAGAAACAGCAGAAGACACAAACAGCCAGCAGGAATCTACTAAGACTGAGCAGGCAGATACTACGCAAAAAGAAACAGAGGAAACTGAAAAGGAAGCAGAAAATGCCCCCGCAACAGAAGTAAAACCAAATCCAGAAGAAAAGGACGAAGTTTCTGCAGATGATCCATTTAAGGGAAATTCTTACTTGTCAGATGAATATGGAAAAAAATTTATTTTTGGAAATGATGGCACAGTAACTATTGAGATGCAGTTTTCTGAAACAGACTTTCGTCCTTATTTGAAGAATAACTATACCTATAACAGCAACTCTAAAGAATTATCACTTGAGCCTATTGCAATGTCAAACTTTGCATCCCATAAGATTTTTAGCATACCTGTAGAGGAACCTAAAGTTGAAGATATATATTATTTAACTTTTTCAGAACTTGAAGCATTAATAAAAGAGACTTCCCCTAATAATTATGAACAACAGTTACAAATGTTACAATATTATGAAAAAAAAGAATCTGCTAGAGCAGAAATTGTTAATAACAATCTCAAAACATGGAATGAGTATTACACAGAAGTTCCTAAACGTTTTAATGGATATATGTTATACAGCGACGATGGAAATTATATTTTAGAAGAGGTTATACGTATACGGACAAATAACACAGAAATATGGTACCGGATAGGATCAATTACAGAAAATACTATTACTGTAACAAAATATAGAGAAGGTGATACAATTATAAATGATGAAACTGTATATACTCTCCATTATACTGCAAAATGCGAAGAAGGTGTGATCTCTGCTACTTTCACAGGAAATGAAAATGAAATAGCAGACGAAACATTAAAAACTATTTGCGGAAAAACTCTTATATCAGATAATATTGAGATGTACGAAAAAATTTAATTTTTCTATGCTGTGTTTTAGGCAGTTTCAAGAAACTTTTACCTAAAACAAAATCAGCCAGAGCCGATAAAATAAGTATGAAAAAATATCTTTCACAGATTTTACCGGCTATCAGCTGTAAATTGATTGCCGCTGACGGTTCAGAAATTGACGGAACACAGGAAATCAAGAAAATTCCTGTAACTAATTTAGTTTTCGATTCCCGCGAAGTAACAAAAGATTCGCTCTTTTTTGCACTTCCGGGCACTCATACAGACGGAAACCGCTTTATTGCCCAGGCAATTCTTGCTGGCGCAAATGCGGTTGTTTTTCAGGGCATTCTTACAGACGAACAGAAAGAAGAAATTGGCAAGGCGATTATAAAAAGAACCCTTGATAACGGCCTGAGCGACGATTTGGAAAAATTTGCCCCTGCCCTTATCAATGTTGAAGACGCCCGCTTTGCCATGGCGCCCCTTTCTGCTTCATTTTATGATAATCCTTCGGAACGCCTCATTGTAATTGGTGTAACCGGAACAGAAGGTAAATCCAGCACAGTAAGCTTTATCTGGCAGCTGCTCCGTGCCTGCGGACAGAAAGCCGGTTTCATTTCTACCGTAGAATATTCATTCGGCGGCGAAGCAGTTCCTAATCCTCAGCATCAGACAACTCCAGAAGCTCCAATTATTCAGCACCATTTAAATGAAATGCTTCAGAACGGTTGTAAATACGCTGTTGTTGAATCATCATCACACGGACTTTCTAACAAGCTTAACCGCTGCGGAAACATCATGTTCGACTGTTCTGTATTTATGAATGTAACACTAGAACACCTTGAATTCCACAAAAACTTTGAAACATACCGTTACGACAAGGCAAACCTCTTCCGAGCACTGGATAAATATCAGCATGTAAAAACAATTGCCGGAGAAAAACGTATTATCAACTCTATCGGTATTGTAAATCTGGAAGACCCTTCTGCCGAATATTTTATTAAATCTACAAATCATCAGGTTTACGGCTTTACAACAGAAGGAAAAGCTGGAAAAGCAGCCGCAGAATCAGGAGCAGATGCTATTCCGCTCCCAGAAATTCCAAAAAATCTGCGTTATATGACAGCCCGTAACATTGCTTCTGCAACTCACGGCATTACCTTCACAGTTGACGCAGACGGAAAGGACGCAACTTACGCACCAAACTACGACCCGGTTCAGCCACGCCACTTCAGCCATTTTGATGTAAAAGCTGCACTTCCGGGAGCCTTTAACGCATACAATCTGATGGCTTCTATAATTGCAGTGAGCAGTGTAACAGGCATGGATTTTGAATCAGTTGCCTCACACACAGCAGAACTTACACCAATCAAAGGCCGCATGACAGTTATTGACGAAGGCCAGGATTTTGAAGTTATTGTTGATTATGCACATACACCTTCAAGCTTTGAAACAATTTTCCCACCTCTGCGAAAGCGCTGCAGCGGAAGAATGTTCGCCATCTTTGGAAGTGGTGGTGAACGCGACCTAACAAAACGCCCTCTTCAGGGACAAATTGCAGCCCGCTTCTGTGATACAATTATTTTAACTGATGAAGACCCACGCGGCGAAGACCCGGTTGAACTTCTGAAAATGATTGCCGAAGGCGCAGAAAAAGAAGGCAAAGTGATGGGAGAAAACCTCTTTATTACTCCAGACCGTCCAAAGGCAATCCGTCAGGTATTTAAAATGGCACAAAAAGGTGATATAGTTCTTTTATTGGGCAAATCTCACGAAAACAGCATAATCTACAAAGATTTTGTAATGCCATACGACGAAATTAGTGAGGCAAAAAAGGCCCTAGAAGAGTTGTTAAAGAGGTAAAGCTAGAAAAAACGCTTTGCTATTGATACACAGGAGCAAAAAAATGAATATAGGAATTATATACGGCGGACGCAGTGGTGAACACGAAATCAGTTTAATTTCAGCCGCCGCAATTGCAAGAGGAATCAGCAAAGAAAACAATATTGTACTTATCGGTATCACAAAAAATGGAAAATGGTACCTTCAGGATAAAAGTGAATTTGACAGAATCTGCAAAGATAAAAATGCCGCACTCACAATTTCTGAAGATCCAGCTAAACTGGTAAACATTATTCCTGGAGCTAAAAAAGACTCTTTTGTGGTTGCGGGTAAATCACTTGAACTTGACCTGGTTTTCCCAGCCCTCCACGGAACTTATGGCGAAGACGGTACAATTCAGGGCTTGTTTGAAATGGCAGACCTTCCTTACGTTGGCTGCACCCACATTTCTTCTGCCCTCACAATGGATAAAGAAAAAACAAAGATGATCTGGCAGGCCGCTGGACTTCCTGTTGTTCCTTATGTCTGCATGAAGCGCTTTGTTATGATGGATTCGGTTCTTTACGATGCCTTCCTTGACGAAACTGAAAAAGAACTTGGCTATCCTATGTTTGTAAAACCTTGCTGTGCAGGAAGTTCAAACGGAGCCGCAAAAGCAAAAGACCGCCGCGAACTCTGCTACAATCTTATGGAAGCCTTTTTGTGGGATGATAAGGTACTTATCGAAAAATCCATCAACGCCCGCGAAATTGAATGCAGCGTAACAGGAAACTCAGTAACCTTCCCTGCTGATAGTGACGAAGAAGCCGTTACAGCCTATATCCCAGGTGAAATTGCACCAACCCACACCTTCTACGACTTTGACGCAAAATACAACGACCCGGATGGAGCAAAACTTCTTATTCCGGCAGAACTTTCAGAAAACGATTTGGAAAAAATCCGTAAAACTGCCTGCGCTGCCTACAAAGTTTTGGATGCCACAGGTCTTGCCCGTGTAGATTTCTTTATTGATAAAGACACAAAAGCCGTTTATCTGAATGAAATAAACACAATGCCTGGATTCACAACAATCAGTATGTTCCCAAAGATGTGCGAAGCTGCCGGCCTTGACTTTGAATCGCTTACAAATCTTCTTATTGAAGAAGCACTTAAGCGTTACGAAGCAAAAACAAAGCTTTCTACATCCCGCTAACATTCGGGATTAATAATTGACAGCGCTTTTTCTCTGTGTTAAAATTATTTACTAAAATTTTAAAAATCTATTAGAGGTTGGTTTTTCATTATGAAAAAAAATACTGCTTACACAATCGGCTCATTAATCATTCTTTTGATTTGTGCCTTCTGTTTCGTTGCTCTCCCAGCATTCACTGGTAAAGAACAGAATCAGGGAAATCTTCCGGCATTCGGAAAATATAATGGTAGAGAAATCCGCTACGAACAGGGTTCAGATTTCTATAACTTTGTTTCTCAGTATGGACAGATGTTCCAGAGCAGAGGACAGCAGATTGATTCTTCAACATATTATTACATTTTCAATTATGCATTCAATTCAACTGTTTCAAAATATGCTTACACAGACGCTGTAAAAAAGAGCGGCTACGAAGTTCCAAAAGCTGCTGTAAACCGCGAAATGCTTCCATATTTCTATGACGAAAACGGCAAGTATTCTTCAAAGCTTTACAAACAGACTCCAGAAGCAACTGTTGCAGAAATCAGACGTGGAGTTGAAGACAGTCTTGTTACTTCAAGATTCTACGATGATAACTTTGGTTCAGATGACGACATGGTTGGTTCAGAAGCCCTTTACGGAATTAAAGAATCAGCTTCAGAAGTTGCTTTCTTAAAGGGATATAATACAAACAAACGCGGTTTCAACATGGCTGCTTTTGCAATTGCTGATTATCCAGAAGAAGAAAAACTTGCTTTTGCAAAAGAAAACGCTGCAAAATTCACAAAATATGATCTTTCACTTATCACAGTTGCTGATAAATCAACTGCAGAAACTGTTGCAAAACGCCTTTCAAACAACGAAATTACTTTTGCAGACGCTGTTTCTGAATACTCAACAAAGAACTTCTCTAACACAGATGGAAAAATTACAAGTTCTTATCAGTATCAGGTAGAAAACATTATTGTAAACAAAGATGATATCGCTGTAATTTCTGATCTTGCAATTGATGCACTCAGCCCTGCAATTGAAACAATCTCTGGTTATACAATTTTCAAGGCTGATTCAGCACCTGTAAAAGCAGATTTTTCTGATGAAGAAATCATGAAAACAGTTTCTTCATACATCACAAACTATGAAAAAACACGTGTAGAAGACTATTTCAAGGCAAAGGCTACAGACTTCACAAATGCAGCCCTTAAATCTGATTTTGACAGCGCATGTGCTTCTTTCGGAATTACAAAGCAGACAATTGCTCCATTCCCATTAAACTTTGGAAGCGTAGATATTTCTACATCTGTTGATACATCTGTAAAAGGTCTTTCTTATGCTGATTCTAACGAAAACTTCCTTAAAACAGCATTCAGTCTGAACCTTAATGATTATTCAGCTCCAATTGTACTGAATGACAACATTATTGTTCTTCAGTATACAACATCAGAAACTGCCGCAGAAGGCGAAGGTCCATATGCAGATTCAAGTCTTGAATCATATGATGCATCTGCAGCACAGAACTTTGTTCTTTCTAGCGATAAGTTGGAAAATAACTTTTCTAAAGTTTATTTTTCAAACTTTATGAACTAATAAATCTTGGATAAAATGAATAACCAAAAGCCCTGTCTCGTAGAAACGACTCAGGGCTTTTCTGTTTCGTATAAAGATCACCTTCTCTATTCAAAATACGCACCTTCTAAAAATATAATCAAAAAAATTCAAGATACTCAAATTCTGCCGGGAACTATAATTCTCTGTATTTCGCCGGTTTTAACTCACGGTATTCAGGAATTACTTGCAAAGCTTCCGGAAGACTGTATTCTTGTGCTGTGCGAAAGGGAAGAAGCACTCTGGGATTTTTCTAAAGAAATCTATTCAAAAACTTCTATTCTTTCCGACGCCCGCATTTTCTACCCTGCTCCACAGGAATTAAACAGCCTGCCCCAAACTCTTTACGCTTTGAACAAAGCGGGCTCTTTCCGCCGCATTCTCCCGATTGAGTTTTCCGCAGGTTCCAGTATTCACTCACCCTTCTACAAGGCCCTATACGAAGCATCAACCGCTTCCATAATGACCTTCTGGAAAAACCGTGTAACACTCACTAAGTTTGGCCGGAAATACAGTAGACACTTTTTTGAAAATCTGGCTTTTCTTGCCGGAGAGTTTAATTCAGCACAAAGTCCTGTTGAATCATATTTTGCAACTGTTAATAAACCGATTCTTTGTTTTGGAGCCGGAGAAAGTACCGATTACTTTTTTGAAAGTTTTCCTCCTTCAAACTTTAACTCCAACTCATACTTTATTCTCTGTGCAGACACCGCTCTTTCTTCGCTAACAGAACGCGGCATATATCCGGATGGACTTTTTATAGAAGAAGCCCAATCCGTAATTTTAAAGAGTTTTATAGGAAACACGAAAAATACAAAAACACACATTTTTGCAGGACTTTCTTCTATTCCAGGAATTCAGAGGGCATTTCCGCCAGAACAGATTTCATACTTCTTTACTGAATTCACACAGGCTGATTTTATTACAAGGGCCGAAAATCTGAATATTCTACCCCATAAAAACCCGGCCTTTGGTTCTGTAGGCATTACAATGCTTTATTACGCTCTAAAATTCAGGGCAAAGCAGTCTGTACCAGTTTTTGTTACAGGTCTGGACTTTTCTTACAGCGCGGGCCGCACTCACGCACGATCAACCCCTCACCATAAAAATAAACTTATTACCCAGACAAGGCTTACTTCTCTTTATGATTTTAATTCCGCTTACAATGCAAACGCAATTTCTTTTATAGATAAGGGTGGAGAAAAATTTTATACAACACAAATACTTTCGTCTTACAGCAACTTTTTGAACCAGTATTTTGCGGGTGAAAAAAATATTTTTGACGCAGGAAAATGTGGTATTCCCTTAATTTTTCCAAAGGCTTCCCTACAATTCATAAAAGATTCTGCACAAAATCAAGATGGTGTAGAATTTCATCTGCAGGAAGGAAATTGTATAAATCAGCAAAAGATAAAAGAATTTCTGGATGAAGAAAAACAAAGCCTCATTGAATTAAGAAAACTTTTAACAGAAAAACAGGAAATGACTGAGGAAGAATTAAAAGAAAAGATTACAAAACTTGCCAGCCAAAGAGAATATCTTTTTCTGCACTACCCCGATGGCGCAGCCTTCCACTACGACCAGTCTTTCTTAAACAGGGTTCGCACAGAAATAGATTTCTTTTTGAAGGCACTTTCTAAGTCTTAGTCGGCGTCGTTTTCTTTCAAAACAGCAAGGAATGCGCTCTGTGGCAGTTCAACGTCACCAATCATCTTCATGCGCTTTTTACCTTCCTTCTGCTTTTCCAGAAGCTTGCGTTTACGGGTAATATCTCCTCCGTAACACTTAGCCAAAACGTCTTTGCGCACCGGATTTACAGTTTCGCGGGCAATAATCTGGCTTCCGATAGCCCCCTGAATTGCAACCTTAAACTGCTGGCGGCTGATTTCGCCCTTAAGGCGTTCGCAAACCTTGCGGGCACGCAAAACAGCATTTTCCTTAAAAGTCAAAAGCGAAAGTGCATCAACAATCTTTCCGTTCAAGAGAATATCTACTTTTACAAGTTCTGTTGGCCGGTAACCAATAACCTCGTAATCAAAAGAAGCATAACCGCGGCTGTAACTCTTTAAGCGGTCGTAAAAGTCAAACAAAACTTCAGAAAGAGGCATTTCGTAAGAAAGTTCAACTCGCTTTGTATCAAGATACTGCATATTTGTCTGAACTCCGCGTTTTTCTGTACACAAAGACATAATTGAACCAAGATATTCAGCAGGACTGATTATAGAAGCCTTAATATAAGGCTCTTCTGCATCGCGAATGCGGCCCTGAGGATATTCAGACGGATTATCAATAAACATTTCTTCGCCATTCTGCAGGTGCAGCTTATAGCGTACAGATGGAGCGGTAAAAATTACAGCCTGATCAAAGTCTCGTTCCAATCGTTCCTGAATAATTTCAAGATGAAGAAGACCAAGGAAGCCGCAGCGGAAACCATTACCCAAGGCAAGAGAATTATCTTTTTCATAAATCAAGCTTGCATCATTGAGCTTAAGCTTTTCCATGCTTTCTTTAAGTTCTTCATAATCGTTTGAATCCATTGGATAAATAGAAGAATAAACAACCGGCTTTACTTCCTTAAAACCAGGAAGAGGCTCGTCTATCGGGTCGTTTGCAAGGGTTATCGTATCACCAACCTTTACGTCGCTAACAGTTTTTACACCAGAAATAATGTATCCTACATCGCCTGCTTCAAGCACACCGGTTTCTTCATAATTTATCTTAAAAATACCAATCTGCTCTACCTTATAGTCAGCCTTGCTGGCCATCATGCGGATAACATCACCAGTTTTAATGCGGCCTTCCATAACACGCACGTGCACAATTACACCACGGTAGGCATCATAGTGGCAGTCAAAAATAAGGGCCGCAGCTTTACCGTTAGGGTCGCCGCTAGGAGCCGGGAACTTTGTTACGATAGCTTCCATGAGCTCGTCAATTCCCTCACCTGTTTTGGCAGAAACACACATAGCATCTGCAGAATCAAGGCCAAGCTCTTTATCAATCTGATTTTTGCAGGAAGGGATATCGGCAGAAGCCAGGTCAATTTTATTGATTACTGGAACCATTGTAAGGTCATGTTCAAGCGCCATGTACATGTTAGAAACAGTCTGGCTTTCTACCCCCTGAGTTGCGTCAATCAAAAGAAGGGCACCTTCGCAGGAAGCAATTGCACGGGAAACTTCGTAAGAAAAGTCTACGTGACCCGGAGTATCTACAAAGTTCAATTCGTAATCGTGTCCATCTTTTGCGTGATAAGGAATTGTTACCGCCTGGCTTTTAATTGTAATACCACGCTCACGTTCAATGTCCATATTATCCAAAATCTGATTAACCATCTTGCGGTCATCAATAATTTTTGCCTTCTGAATAAGGCGGTCAGAAAGAGTAGATTTTCCGTGGTCAATGTGGGCAACAATACAAAAGTTGCGCTTGTATTTCATTTCAGTCATAGAACGTAGACTTCCTGTTTACGGGCGGCAGGGAGGCCGCCTCTTATATTAAAGTAAAACTGAGAGTTTGCAACGCAAACTCTAGATAAAAAAAAATACATGGATGTATTTTTTTTATCAAAAGTAATATGGCGCGTCTAAAGGAGTTGCCAGCATCATGTTTATATCCAGGAATCCTTTTTTACGACGCTTAGTATATATAGAAACATACAGATAACTGTTTTCGGAATCAAAATATACATCACGCACAGTCAACTGATCATTCTTAGAAAAATTAAGTTCATCGGCAGTAGAACCCGGAAGAACTTCATCTATTGTAAAGAAATTTTTGTTTAATGTCGATGAGGGAGTCATCTTCATGCCAAAAAATGGCAGAAAAGACGAAGCAAAGAAATCATGATTAAAAATTTCCTGCACAGGCTCTTTTGGACGATCTTCAAGATAAAGATAACAGATACATTCATTTTCTTCTGAATCCAAAATGGTGCATTGCAAAAGACTTTCACTTTCCTGACCCAGTAAAAAGAGCTGAAAATCTTCCAGACAGGTTATTGGAGTTCCAGAAACTGATGTAATTACATCACCCGGACGAAGACCAGAAATAAAAGCAGAACCACCCGGCATTACATACTGAATTTCAAGACCAGTTTTATTCTTTCCATTACGTTTTGTATGACCGAATGCAGCAATCCAGGGATGTATAACTTCCCCCTTAGTATAAAGAAGCGGCAATTCCTGTTTAAGATATTCAACAGGGATAGCAAAATTAAGCCCCTGAGATTGCATCATTCCAGCAAAAACAACAGCACTAACATTTAGAGAACTATCGATTAAAGGACCACCCGAATTTCCAGAGTTTACAGCCGCATCAATCTGAATTACATTTCCAAGAGAAAGCAGTTTTCTATCAAACGATGAAATAATACCCGAAGTGAAAGTTCCTTCAAGCCCAAGTGGAGTTCCAATCGCAGAAACCTTGTCTCCAATCTGCAGATTCTTGCTGCTACCAAGCTTCATTACATATTTTGGAGTTATTTCTGTTTTTAAGAGAGCTAAATCTAAAACCTGATCATAGCCGATAACTTTTGCAGGAATTTTTGTATCAGGATCATCATATAATTTTATGTAAAGACGAGAATAACCTTCGTACTTAGGATTAACCATTGAATCAATTACATGATGATTAGTGATGATGTAACCTCGTTCATCAATAAAAAAGCCCGAACCAATTATAATATCTGCATAACCTGCCCCGTTCTGAACCTTTATTCCACGGTCCACCCAGATTGTAACGCAGGCTTCCATACAATCACTAATAGATTTTGGATTTAAGGCATTTGAAGTCTGATTAAAAGCGGGAATATCTTTTGAATAAAGACTGTTAATATCCTTCTCCGAGTATTTTTCAGATTTATAACCGGCAGCCTGCAAAGCAGAAAAATATTTTTTTGCAGTAAAATAATCTTTGCTGTCCAAAGCTACCTCAATCTGAATATCAAGCCGCTCCACACACTTTTCAATAACCTCACTTCTTCCAAGCAAAAGAGAACGCCACAAAGCCCTTACCGGTTCAAAATCCTGCATTCGATTAATTCGTTTAATTTCATTCTCAACTAGGTCATCATCAGAATAATCCAAAGGCTGAGCAACACTTTTTGGCTGATTAAGACTTTTGCAGGAAGTCAGAAAGAAAACAATTGAAAATAGAAATACAAATTTTATAATAGAAGTTTTTTTATAAGGGAACACTCTAGTCTTCCTCATTTTCTGTATCATTTTCTGAAATATAAGTTGCAGGTAAAATACGGGCAAAAATAGTTCCAGAAACATTTATTATTGAAAAACGTACATCATCCGATTCTAAAATTTTAATCATCCCCTGCTCCAAACCTTTTTCTGCAAGTTTTACAGCCTGGTCTTCAAGTTCATCAGAACCTTTTTCTGCTACCCAGTAAAAGTTTTTACTCTTACCCGCATAGATGATTTCTTCTGAAGAAGACAGGGCAAGTTTTACCGGAATACCATCTATAAAATTAATTGTAACGGAAGGATAATTTTTGCTGTTGAACACATAACATTCTTCCAAAGGATTTCCTTCCTGCCATGGAGATTTTATATATAAATAATCTACAGTGCCATCATCATCATAATCCCAGGAAGACATCTTACCGCCATACTCATAGTATTCTTCTGAATATTCATAAAAAGTATTTGCGTTTCTATCAATCTGGATTTTTTTAAGATATATATTTGAAGAAAAGGCCTCTTTTCCAAAAATACGTTCAACTTCTGCAGCCTGGAAAGTAAGGTCATAGGCAGAAAGCTTATCCTGAGGAATAGAGGCATATTCTTCTCTTGTTTCAAAAACTCCGTCGCCGTCGGTATCTACAAATCTTTCAAAAGGAAGACCGGCTGAAAAATCTGAGTAAGCATAACGGCGGTCATTTTCATAAAAGTTTGCGAAGTAGAGTTTTCCTTTTTCTGAAGAATAAACTACCTTGCCATTTGAATATTCGCTGTTTGGCAATTCAACCGCAGAAGCAATGTCTACAATTTCCTGCGCAAGAGGCACGTAAGCTTCAGAAATTACCCTTGGAATATAAAAATCTATACCGACAAAAGTAAAAACTGAATCAGCAACAAATTCTAAAGGCTCATGTTTATAATCATTATGAAGGAAAACAAAGGAGCGGCCGTCATTCTGGAATTCTACTTTTGAAACTTCGGGATAAGCCGCATAAGTAACTGCTGTATTTTGGTGAGGATACAGAAGATAAACAGGAGCCCCAAAATCACAGGTAGAAGTGATTTCCATCACCCCGTCCATGTTATTATCATACTCAATAGAAGAAGGTCTACCGTCTTCATACTTTATAAGCATTTCATTCTGCAAATCAAGATTTGTATCTACAGAAATGCTTGCGGAATAATTTGTTAGTTTTTCTGCAAGAGCAAGTTTTACTTCAGGATCAGTAAGACTAAGAGTAAAATCCTGAAGCACTTCAATTGAAATAACATCACCAACAGAATCAAAAAAGAGATTAAAAGCCTGCTGATCGCTATACATTCCGTTACGCAGGCCCGCAATTGCAAGCAGAGGATGATTTCTCTTATTTTTTGAATCAATAGCCTTAAGCAGGCGGTCTTTTTCTTTTCCCTGAGCAAAAAATGAAGCAAGAATTTCTACTTCATTATCCAAATCTGTATAATCAGGAAGTTTTGCGATATAAGCAGCCGCAATGGTATTTACAGTTTCATCTGCTTCATAATGCATACCGTTTCGTTCAGATTCAGACATAAAGGCATATTCAAACATAAAGAAAAGAGTTGGGAAGCGGGAATCTTTTGGATAGATTCGGCGGGCTGTATTAACTTTTAGGCGGGCATCAGAAACCGAACTTTTTGTACCCATTCTATAAAGATTTTTTACCCGGATAAATTCAGCATCAGCAGAAAGAATAAAAGGGTCAGAATCCAGAAGTTTAAGGGAAGATTCATAATCACCAGTGTCGCAAAGAAGATCTGCATAAAGAATTCTGGCTCCATTCTGAGAATAACCAAGCCAGTTATCTTTCTTAAAAGCCTGGCGAATTATTTCCAGAGCCTCGCTTCTTGTTTTTCCAAGATTGATTGAAGAAGCCGCCTTAACATAAACTAAATCAGAAATAGAATCATCATATGAAATACCAAGTTCAGCCTGACTGTATGCGTTTTCCCAGTCGCCGCCAATAAGGCAGTTTTCTGCAAGACGCAGACAGCGCAAAGCTGTATTTCTATTCGCAGATGCCGCAGAATTCTGGGCATTCATCATCTGAAAAAGAAAAGCAGTGGCAAGAAAGATAACAAGTTTTTTTTTCATCTTATTTTACAATCCAATCCTTATAGCCTAAAAAAGCAGCGCACAAAGCTTTAATTTCCCCATCCTGTAAATCTACAATAAGAGGAATTAGAGACTTATCTTCTGCACTTACCTTCCATCCGGCAAAAACATCGGCAACTTTTTTCATATTTCCATCTGCACATAAAACCTCGTCACCAGGGCCAAGGTTACGAACAGCAAAAGGAAACTTTGGAGAAAAGCCGGTGGCAGAACCATTAAAAAGCAATTCCTTACCGGCAGAAAGTTTTCCAAAGGGAAAATCATATTCGCCTTCTTCTTTTATTATATCAAAAAAAACTAAATCCGTATGGATTTTCTTGCACTTTTTTACAAAAAGACGGTCCTTTTTTATAGAAATTTCGATATCAGAATAACGTTTGCAGGCAAAGGAAGTCAAAAAATCCTTAAAAAATTGATAAGGAATACGGCTTTCAAGCCCAAGCATATTGCACATTTTCATTAAAAGACGGATTTGAATGGCAGGAAGAAGATTTTTGAAAACACTAATTGATAGAGAAAGCTGGCCCTCTTCCTCCAGAGTTTTATCTATTTCAATAAGTTCCACCTGCTGATTAATAACTTCTGCATCAAGCAGGGCTTTTTCCGCACCATTAAGCAGGGCCTTCTGCCAGCCGGAAAAGTTTTCATTTAAAAGCGGCACTAATTGTACGCGCACCCGGTTGCGGAAGTATGCGGTATCACTGTTTGTAGCATCTGTGCGCCAGGTAAGGCCGCGCTCCTTCAGGTATGATTCGATTTCGCTGCGGTCTATATTTAAAAGCGGGCGTACATAGGCAGCCTGTCCGCCAGAAAGCGGGCGCCGCATCTGAATGCCGGAACTGGATTCGCTCCAAGCCCCCTGTAAAAAACGCATGAGAAGAGTTTCCAGCTGGTCATTTTTATTGTGGGCAAGGCAAAGAACTTCCAGCTCATTTTTTTTCATAAAAGCTTCAAAGGCCTGGTAGCGCAAATAACGGGCCGCCTCTTCTATGCCGCCGCCGCGCTTCCGGGCAAGCTCATCCACAGCCCCACGAGGCAGCTCCACCAGCTCGCAGGAAAGGTCGTAGCCGGCGGCTTGCAGGCTTTTGCACTGCTCTAGAACAAACTGGGCGTCGCCACAAGTCTCTTCGTCTGACCGGATAAAATGGTTTACGGTAATTACTTTGAGGGAAACAGAAAGGGCACGGGTTATTTCTGCAAGAGAATACAAAAGAGAAAGAGAATCTGCACCGCCGGAAACCGCAGCCCCAATGGCAGGCACTCCCGGCTTCTCCGGCGCCCCCTGCCCACCTTGCAGGTCAACTCCGCAAATTTTTAATCCTTCCAAAACACGATTTTCAAATTCAGAAAGCTGTAAATCCATAAAATCCCCATATTCCAGGCCGAGCCCCTGCCAGCAAGTCCGTCCGCAAGCCCCCCCCTGGAAAAAGTGCTCAAAAAAAAAGGCTGCCCCGGATTCCCGAAAGACAGCCTTTATAATTCCTGCTCTATAAATTAGCGAGCTGGAGAAACAGTTACGAGAGGAAGTTCTGCATCTGTAAGAACTTCAACTTTCTTAGAAACTTCCAAGTCCTTAACGCGCAAAGCTTCACTTACGTTAATCTTAGAAATATCTGCTGTGATTGTTTCTGGAAGATCAGCAATAGATGCCTTAATCTTAATTTCGTTATTGCGTTCTTTCTTGAAACCACCCTTAAGAACACCAGCTGGAGTTCCTGTGTAGTGGATCTTAATTTTCATAACGAGTTTTTCATTTGCATCTGGTGCAAAGAAATCTGCATGAAGAACTTTGTCATTGCGGATGTTGTATTCTACGTCCTTAATCAATGCAAGGCATTCTTTTCCATCAACCTTAAGAGTGATAGAAGTTGTTGGAGTGATTGTTCTCCAAATCTTGTTGAATTCTACTTCGCCTACTTCAATAGAAGTTGCTTCACCCTTTGAGTTGTATACAACGGCAGGGATACGTCCTTCTTTGCGAAGATTTTTAGCAGCTGTTTTACCAGTAGCTGTGCGCACTTTAGCGTCAAGTGTCTGCTTACTCATTTTCTTAAAGCTCCTTATATCCTTAAAAATGTTTGATAATAATATCAGATTTGGAAGCTTTGTTCAAGATAAAGGAAGGGGGAAGTCTCCCCCTCGTCCGCACTTGCCAGGGTGACGCAACAAGTTGCTTTCCCCCCCTTAAAATCCCCCTACTCTTCCTTATGAATCACCTCAAACTTAGTAAACTTACCGCGTCCACCATTCTGCGCATACAGGCCTATAAAAACACCTGTAAAGCCGCCGGCAACTTCGCTGGAAAGATAACGTGAATCGGCATGGGCAAGATGCTGGCCATCAGCAAAAAAGTCATAGCCATAAGCATTCGAAGTTACTTTTAATTCGGCCTGTTTTTTAGTCAAAAGAATAGACTTTTTAATTTCGCAGGCAGGTCCAATCTTCACCCGGCACTCGGCAAATGTTTTTTTATCGCGCTGAATCAAATAAATGTCATAATGATGGTTGCAATCCATGTAGAGTGAAATTCCAGCCTCGGTTCCTGTGCCCGCAGGGCTATCTTCTTTATTATTTAACTCCACATTACAAGAAACGTCCTCTTCAAACTCGCACTGTCTTATACCAATAAATGTCGGACTTCCCACAGGAGTATCAATTGTAAGACCGCCCTGCTCCAGACTTTGCGAAGAAAGCTCAAAAGCGTCACTTCCAAGTTTGTAATTTTCAAGATGAGGATTACAAAGATAGCACCAGTCCAGCTTTGTGCTCAAAGTTGCAAAAGTTTTTTTGTAGGAAAGCTTCTGGGCATCAAACTTGTGCTCAGCAGGAGCCTCAACCTCAAGAAGAGCCTTTCCAAAGCCTTGCTTTTCGTTATAGCCATTTGCAACCACAGATCCGCAGGCACAGTCCTCTGCAGAATCATTTTTTGTACCAATATAGAACCAGTCGTCCTTCCAGAATACAGGCTCCATGCAGGTTTCACGCCCCAGATGATGATAAGGCATATAACGGTCCAGCTGGCGGAAGGCCAGATGACAGAACCACCAGCTTCCGTCTGCAGCCTGAACCAGATCTCCATGCCCCGCGCCCTGCAGCTGGTAGCCGCCAAGATTTCTGTTTGTAAGTATAGGATTTGCCGGGCATGGCTCATAAGGTCCCTGAATATTGCGGCTTCGGGCATAGTTTACCATGTGGCCATATTCAGTTCCGCCCTCTGCATTCAAAAGATAGTAATAATCTCCAAATTTATACATGTGAGGAGCTTCTATATAGCGGCCGCCTGTTCCATACCAGATAGCCTGATTTTCTGTAATCTTCTTTCCAGTTTCTATATCAATCTGACTCATCTGAATAAAGGCACGGCCGTCTTTATCATCACCATTAGAAATAAAATAAACCTTGCCGTCATCATCAAAAAAGAGGCTTGGGTCTATTCCGCCCTGCTCAACAATAACCGGCTCGCTCCATTCACCGTAAATATCATCTGTCCAGACATAAAAGTTTCCGATATTTTCTACATTTGTAACGACCATGTAAAAGCGGCCCTTGTTATAGCGGATTGTCGGCGCATAGATTCCAGAACCTGTGTTGTTCTTTTCCAAAAGCAGCTGACTTTTGCGGGTAAGACAGTGGCCAATCTGCTTCCAGTTTATAAGGTCCACGCTTTCAAAAAGAGGCACTCCCGGAAAATACTGAAAAGTGCTGCAAACCATGTAATACTTGCCATTTGCCGCACACATACTAGGATCGGGATACATTCCCCTCAAAACAGGATTCTGATACTTCATTTTATTCCTCACTTCTTATTTTTTTTTCAACTTGCTTTCTTACTTCAAAAATTCTTTTAATTCTGGCAGGGCTTTCTCTGCCATTTTGCGTCCTTCATCATAAACTCGCTGCAGTTCGTCAGGATTTTTTTCTGTACGGCTGATTCCAAGCGGGGCCGCCGGACAGATTACAAAAACTTCCCCACGTTCGGCCTTTGCAAAAACATCTGCAGTTTCTTCATTATAAACGATATGGCGTCGGTTCATTGCATCGACAAGCTTTGGATATTTTCTAAGCATTAAGCGCATGAGCCCCATAAGGCTTGCCGGCTTTTTCTGATAGTCCCGGGGCTGAGTCAAAATCACCACATTGAGCTTGTAGCCCAGGCTCTCAAAATATTTCAGCGGAATAGAATCTGTCATTCCGCCGTCCAGAAGCTTGTAGCCGTCAACTTCAACTACCCTGCTTGCAAGGGGCATGGAGGCAGAGGCCCGCATCCAGGTAAGGTCCTTTGCATCGCAGGTTTCAAGCTTTTTATAAACAGGCTGGCCTGTTACACAGTCAGAAGCGACACACCAGAACTCCATAGGATTTTTGCGGTAGGTTTCCAAATCATAAATATCAAGTTTATTTGGCAGAGCGTCGTAGCAAAACTTTGCTCCGTAAAGGTCGCCTGTAAAAATCAGGGAGCGGATGGAGCAGTAGCGCCAGTCGTGAGAAAAGCGTTTGTTATAGCGGATGGCACGACCAATCTGGCGTGACTTAAAATTGCAGCCGAAGGTTGCTCCGGCAGACACACCGATTGCCCCGTCAAAATCAATTCCATTTTCCATAAAGATATCAAGCACGCCTGAGGTAAACATTCCCCGCATTGCGCCACCTTCAAGAATCAAGCCTTTTTTCATTTTTAATCCCTTTACATTTTTTCTATTAAAAGATCTGGTATATTTTCAAAATCGCTGTCTGCCGTTACTAGAGAAAGATTTGCAGTAAGTGCCGTAGCAGCAATCCAGATATCATTCTCTGGGATTGGATAACCTTTAGATTTTAACACGGATTTGATTTTTCCGTATCTTTTGGCAATCTCCATATCAACATTCAAAACTTTCATCTGTTCACAGAAGTTATAATATCCAGCTGAATTATAATCTTTTTTCTGAGAAAGTTCTGCTCCATACATCAGCTCTCCAACAGATATTGAAGAAACATAAAGATTTTCCATATCATCAAAAAGAGAAAAAAGTTCTGTTTGTCCTTTTAAGAAACGAATAATAACATTTGTATCTACAAGCTTACCATTCATTTAAATCAACCTTACGACATTCGCTAACTGCCTGTTCCATTAAATCAGCTTCTACAGAAGTAATACTGCCAAAATAATCACGGACAGATTTTTGTGATGCGGCTTCTGCACGCATTACAAGCTGCTCATATTCATCAAAAGATAAAATAACAGCTTCCATTTCATTATTACGGACAACCGCAATTTTATCGAGAGTCTTATTTACAAGACTACTCATAATGGAAGAGAACTGACGTACAATTTGTGTAGCTGAGACAATTTCGTTTCGATTAAAATTTACCATAAATCACCTCATTTTTATGTATTATTATACATATTATATTACATATTACAAGTTTTTAAACTCTAATCAAATCTAAAAGTTGTATTGCTCCTGGCTCTTTTGCTATTCTGATTATTGAGTTGAAATAATTTCGTAATACTCGCGGCCAGCTAACTTTTCGAAGTAGGCTTTGAGTTCAAAGTTTTTATCCCACTTACACTGTGGATAATAGCCGTACCGCGCTTTTACGTCGCCCATGCGCTCTTCAAGATTAAGAGTACCGTCTGCCCCGCAGGTAGCATCCAGAAGCTGAATCAGGCGGTCGTAATCGTCGTATTCGACTGCTGCCAGAAGCTTTTTGATTTCTTCCATCTGTTTATCAGAAATATCGATTTTTCCAATATAGTCTTCAGTTGTCTTCAGATTAAAAGAATGAGTCAGACAGATTTGAGCAGCTTTTTCATAGCCCAAGGACATCAGAAAATGATAGCCGTCGTAAACGTGGGCAATATAGGTGTGACCTTCCTGGCGGCCTATATCATGAAGAAGACCATAAACATATGCCAAGTCTGGATTCATTTTTTCTTCGCCGCAATTCTGATTTACAGCACGCGCAATTTTTTCCGCCGCTCTTGCCACTGCATAAGAGTGCTCTCGCCAGGGGCCCGGATTTTTCTTTACCCCCTCTTCAAGTAAAAGCTCTGCCATAGAGCGGGAAGGCTCTGAGTCATCACCATTATTTTTTAAATCATTTGTAGAAAGCTGCTTCATTTTTAATAAGTATATAAAACTTTGAACTCCTGTGCTATAATTACATTATGAAAACAATCACTCTCGGTTCAACCGGAATTACAACTCCTCAAAATGCATTCGGAGCCCTTCCTGTTCAGCGCGTAAATATGGAAACTGCCGTTGATATTTTACACAGAGCTTATGACGGCGGTATGACTTTTTTTGATACAGCACGGGCTTATTCCGACAGTGAAGAAAAGGTGGGACAGGCATTTGGACGCGGCAACGGAAGCTACCAGCGAGAAAAGATTTTTATTGCAACAAAGACAACAGCCGAAACTCCCGAAAAACTCAAAGAAGATTTGGAAACTTCTCTTAGAAACTTAAAAACTGATTATATTGACATATACCAGCTGCACTGCGTAAAGCAATGCTACAGGCCAGGTGATGGTACCGGTCTCTACGAGGTACTGCTTGAAGCTAAAGCCCAGGGAAAAATCCGCCACATTGGTATCACTGCCCATAAAATTGGCATTGCCGAAGAAATTGCAGATAGCGGACTTTATGAGACGCTGCAGTTTCCTTTTTCTTACCTTGCGACCGACCGCGACCTTGCCCTGGTAGAAAAGTGCCGGAAAAACAATATTGGCTTTATTGCAATGAAAGGTCTTTCAGGCGGACTGCTTACAAACGCGGCTGCCTGCATGGCTTTTATGAGCCAGTACCCGGTTCTTCCAATCTGGGGTATTCAGAAAATGAGCGAACTTGAGCAGTGGCTGGCCTTTTTCCACGAGCCGCCTACACTCACCCCAGAGCTTGAAGTTGTCATAAACAAAGACCGCTCAGAACTTCTCGGCGAATTCTGCCGGGGCTGCGGCTACTGTTCGCCATGTTCAGTGGGCATCACTATAAACCAGTGCGCCCGCATGAGCCAGATGATTCGCCGCGCCCCTTCTCAAAACTGGCTCACTCCCCACTGGCAGGAAGAAATGCTCAAAATCGAAAAGTGCGTAGACTGCGGCGCCTGTCTTAAGCGCTGCCCTTATGAGCTGAACATTCCTAGCCTGCTACGCAAAAATCTTGCAGATTACAAAGATATTCTGGCCGGCAAGGTCAGCGTTTAATCTTTACCATCTCTGCATACTTGCCACCGGCAGCCACCAGCTGTTCATGGTTGCCGCTTTCTTCTATCTGACCGTGATTAACATAGAAAATCACATCTGCATTGCGGATTGTAGAAAGACGGTGGGCGATGATAAAACTTGTGCGTCCCTTCAAAAGCTGTCCCAAACCTTCCTGCAAAGCCTTTTCTGTATGAGTATCAACCGAAGATGTAGCCTCATCCAAAATCAAAATGCGAGGATCACTCAAAAGAACTCGGGCAAAAGAAATCAGCTGCTTCTGTCCCTGCGAAAGCCCGCCTCCGTTTGCCGAAAGCTTAGTATTGTACCCCTCAGGGAATGCCGAAATAAACTCGTGAGCCTGCACAGTTTTTGCCGCTGCAATACACTCTTCATCACTGGCATCAAGGCGTCCATAGCGGATATTTTCCATAATAGTTCCGCTGAACAGGAAAGAATCCTGCAGCATAACGCCAACCTGCTTACGGATAGACTTAATCTGCAATTTCTGAATATCAATTCCGTCTATTAAGATTTGTCCCTGATCCGGATTATAAAAACGGGTCAAAAGATTTACTATCGTAGTTTTACCAGCCCCAGTAGGCCCAACAATTGCAACCGTCATACCAGGAGTAATTACAAAATTCACATTCTTCAAAACAGGATTTCCTGCCTCGTAAGAGAAGGTAACATGATCAAAAGTTACATGCCCCCGGATAGGAGGAAGTTCAACAGCACCTTCGCAATCAGTAATATCTTCCGGTTCATCCAAAAGTTCAAAAATGCGTTCTACATAAGCTCCGGTAGTTACCATAGAATTATAAAAGTTTCCAAGATTCTGAATAGGGAACCAGAAACGCCAGATATAGCCGGCAAAGGCAACCAGAGTACCAATTGTTACAGTGCCACCCATTCCGTTCCCCAGCCAGGCAATACCGGCCATATAAACCAGGGCAACACCCAAAGTAGAAAGATTATCTACAACAGGCCATATAACATTATTGATATTTACCGCATGAATCCAAACTTTTTTACACTTGCGGCATAAATCATCAAAAATCCCCTGATTCACTTCTTCGCGGGCAAAAGACTGAGTAATCTTCATTCCGTTTAAGCTTTCCGAAATATAAGCAGTCAGATTTGAACGCTTGTAGCTTTCCTGCTTCCAGGCTTCGTGCTGCTTCTTCTTCATAGAAAAAAGAACAATGAAAAGAACAGGTAAAACAGCCATACAAACAAGGGTCAGCTTTACATCAATTGCAAGCATAAAGCCAATAATTACCACAAGAGTAAAAAGATCAGAAATCAGCTGAATAATACCGTTAGAAAGTAAATCTGAAAGGGAGTTTACATAGTTTACAACACGAATCAAAATCTTTCCGTGTGGACGACTGTCAAAATAAGTAAATGGCAGACTCTGCAGCTTTGTAAAAACATCCTTTCTGATATTTACAATAATCTTCTGGGCAACTCTGGTCATAATCTTCAGTTTTTCTGCCAGCAGAACGCGCACAACAAGAGTAGAAAGCAGCAAAATAGAAGATAAAATTACCAGCATACGGAAGTTGTTGGCCGGAATTGCCTTATCAATCGCCATACGAATTAAATATGGACTGGTAAGCGAAATTGCAGAAGAAAGCAGCATTAAGAAGCAGGAAAAAATCATCCAGCCGCTAAATGGCTTAATCCACTTAAAAAGTCTCATTATAATGTGAGCATTAAACTTGCGTTCAATTTCTTCGTCAGCATCAAATTTATTTCGTGCCATAGTTTTCTCCCGACTGTTCTTCCCAAACCTGTCTGTAATAACCATCCTGAGCCATCAGTTCTTCATGACTGCCAGACTGAGTTATACTTCCATTCTGAATAACCAAAATTACATCAGCATTTTCAAAAGAAGAAACACGATGACTTATAATAAAGGTTGTGTGACCACCACTCTTTTTTGCAATGGACTCACGAATCTTCTTTTCTGTATCATTATCAACTGCGCTGGTTGTATCATCCAAAATCATAATTTTTGGATCTGCCAGAAAAAGTCTAGCCAGAGCAATTCTCTGCTTCTGACCGCCACTTAAGCCAACACCGCGCTCACCAACAATTGTGTCGTATCCATCAGTCAAATCACCAATAAACTCTTTTACACGGGCAAGTTCAGCCGCTTCTTCAACATCCTCAAAGCTTGCATCTATATTTCCAAAGGCAATATTTCCTTCCACCGTATCACTAAACAAAAAGGCTTCCTGCATAGTAATTCCAACATTTCGGCGCAGATACTGCAGGTCATAATCCTTTACATCAATACCATCAATCAAAACCTGTCCGCCAGTAACGTCGTAATAACGGCACAAAAGGTTGGCAATTGTAGATTTTCCAGCGCCCGTAGGCCCAAGAATACCCACAGTTTTTCCAGGTGCAATTTTAAAGTTCACATCCTTCAAAACCGGAGTTTCGTTGTAGGCAAAGTTTACATGGCGGAATTCCACTTCTCCCGCAAGAGGCTCATCCTTCTTAATTGCCTTCTCGCCATTTTTAATTTTTGGCTCAGCACACCAGAGCTCATAAAGTCTGTCCTGCGAGGCCCCAAAGTTTTGCATATTATCAACCAGGGTACCAAACATATTAATTGGCTGAGTAAAAGCCCACATAAGACCGTTAAAAGTTACCAGCTGACCAATTGTAATTTCCTGCTTCATAACCAGGTAGCCGCCAAACAAAATTAAAATTACCGGCAGAATACCAGTCAATGCTTCAATCCATGGCGTGTACTTCACACGAACATCAGCATTGTTTACTGCAACATCCTTGTACTTTTCATTTTCCTCATCAAAACGGGAAATTTCATAGCCTTCACGAACAAAAGCCTTTACCACACGGTTGCCTTCAATATTTTCGCCAACTCTGGTGTTCAAAGCCGCAAACTGGTCGCGAACCGCAAGATGAGCCGGTCTGATATGAATCTTAAACTTTTGTACCAGGAATAAAACCGGTGGAGCAATCACCATAAAAGCCAGAGTAAGCTTCCAGTTTATAGACGAAAGCACAATAATAGAAAAAATATATATAAGAGAATTTTCCAGAATCTGATAAAGCACCCAGGCAACAAAATGACGAACCTTATCCAGATCTGAAGTCAGCAGAGTCATTACATTGCCGGAATGAGCCCCGTCATACCATGAAAAGTCCAGAGTCTGAATATGAGCGTACAAATCCTGCCTCATCTTCAAAATAACATTCTGCGAACAGTGTTCAAAAATCACCTGATAAGTGTAGCGGATTATCGATTTTCCCACCGTTGTGCCCACCATAATAAGAATAAACTTCAAAAGCAGCTCGTGTTTGCCACCCTGAATTACCTTATCAACAATATTTCCCGTTACCAGAGGATTTATCATGTTCAAAGCCGCTACCATTACACTCAAAGAAAGCCCGGTAATCATCAAAAAACGATAGCGTCTAACATAAGACCAAATCCACGAAAAAGCAGTTTTCTTTTTCATAAAAACCCCTTAAATTAATGAAATTACTCTAGCATTACTTTTAATTCCGTGATATAAGGAAAGATGAGAATAATTGTACATTTCTCTATGGAGATTAGGGGCTCCCGCCGCTTCGCGTCGGTCGGGCGTTCCACCCTTCGCTAACGCTCACCGTCCTCACTTCGTTGCGGTCGGCTGCTTCGCAGGGGTTCCATACCCTAGCCCGCCGGAGGTACTATATGGATGACCTTTTTGAATATAGCGACAGCCTTAATGCGCCATTTCAGGCCTTTCCAGGAGACTGGAAATATGTAAAGCCTCACTGGCACTACTTCACAGAAATGGTCTACCTTGTAAGTGGTATTCTTTTTGCAGAAGTAGACGGCCAGCAGTTCACCATGAACCCTGGCGATATGATTATTTTCCACCCAAAACAGGTTCATGCCTTTTTAGATTACCCCGTAAAAGAAGAATATCCGGACAAACCTTATTTTTACGTTGTAAAATTTGACGATATGATTCTTTCAAATACAACGCCTGGTTCTCCAAAGCTTCCACGCCTTTTAGACCGGGCCACAAAAGATAACGGAGCCGCCAATCTTATTACCGCTCACGATTTACGCTTTAATCCTGTAAAACTCTTTTTTGAAAACTGCATCTGGGAAACAAAACACCGTGAATTCGGCTATGATATTAAGGTTGCCTCTACAATCAGCCTTATTATTACAGAACTTATCCGTATCTGGATGCGTCAGGGCTTCCATTTTTCTTCAAAATCCACTTTCGACCAGTTCTCTACTAAGGATTTCTCTGTTCTAGAATACATAGACAAGCACTCATCCGAAAACATCAATATAGAAGACCTTGCTTCAAAATGCGGCATGTGCTATTCAAACTTTGCAAAGCAGTTTAAAGCCCAGTTTGGAAAGACTTGCAAAGAATACATTGAATTTGTAAGAATCTGTAAAGCAGACACCCTTCTTCTTTATACAGATAAAACTCTTGACTACATCAGTCAGGAAACAGGATTTACAGATGCCAGTCATTTTATCCGCACTTACAAAAAAATTCGTGGCATCACACCAAAACAGCGCCGAAATTCCCGGGTCTAAAAGCCACACTCGCCAAAAGTGCACGTGTTGACAAAAACTTTTTACCTGCCTTATAATTATTCAAACTAGCATACTAGTACATTCCTGCTAAAGTAATATACAAGTAAAAATCATATGAGGAAAAAATGAAAAATATAACAAAACTGCCAAAAGAATCTAACCGTGAATTTGCCCTCAGAGTTATTCGTGAAAATATAATAAATCTTGAATTAAAACCAGGCAGCATGATTAGTGAACAGGATATTGCAGATGAATTAGGACTTTCCCGCACTCCTGTTCACGAAGCTCTGCAGGAGCTGGCTCAAACAAAAATCATCGAAATTCTCCCTCAAAGAGGCAGCCGTATCAGCTTAATAGACATGAACCTTGTAGAAGAAGCCGTTTTTATCCGCTCTACTCTGGAAGCAGCTATAATAGAACTGGCCTGCAAAAGTGCCACAGAAGAAGACATTCAGCAGCTGGAAGAAAATATTAACCTGCAGGAATTTTATCTTGCAAAAGATAATCTTGAAAAAATCATGGAGCTGGACAACGCATTTCACAAATACATTTACACTATGACAAACAAAATGCAGTGTTATAGCATGATTAAGCTGATGAACATTCACCATGACCGCGTACGTGAACTTCACCTTCACACTTCAAACACAAGTACAGTAATTGAAGAACACAAAAAGATTCTTGAACATTTTAAGAACCACGATAGCACAGGTGTAAAAGAACTTATAGAAATGCACCTTAAACATCTGTATTTGGATGAAAAAGAAATCCGCAAAAAGTATGAAGAATATTTTTGCAAATAAATTTAAATATTTTTTGAAAATTTGCATTTTACTTATTGACACAAAATGCGTTTTCATTTAATATAACAAACATCACGCGGGCGTAGCGAAGCTGGTTATCGCGCTGGCCTGTCACGCCGGAGATCGCGGGTT
>JAGAZB010000013.1 GCA_017940255.1 Treponema sp. | reverse complement strand
TTTTGTAGGAAATCGCAAACTGCGGCAACTATATATATAGGAGGTATTAATCTTTGGAAAGAATGGTTTCTTTAAGAAATGGTCGTAAGCGCAGTCTGATTATTTTGGTTATCTGTTGTTTTTATCCTTTATTTGCGGTTGGTGGTAGAGATTACTTTAGCTGGGATTTTTCGGATTGTGAAATTAGTGACATTCTGTATGCAGTGTCTCTTGATACTGGTATTTCGATTGTTCCTGATGACACTGTCAGTGGACGCGGGAATTTGAAATTTACAGGAAGTGATTTTAATTCTGCTTTTGATGCTTTTCTTCTGGGGAATCGTTTGTGTGTAAGACGTGAAGAAAATATGTGGGTGGTTAGCAGATTTATGCTGAAAGAAGAAAATGCTTTATTTTATCTGGATGCTTATGATTTGCTTCCTTCTCAGATTGTGGAAAAATTGACTGGAACTAGTGATTTTGTAATTACTTATGATTCTCTTCCTTCTCAGAAAATATCTGTTCATTTAAAAGGACTGGGTAGGGACGCTTTAGTTGAAAGTCTTTCTAAGTTATTCGGGAATTACGAAGTTTTTAGTTCGGAATTGGGATTTCATATCGGTAGAAAAAGTGAAAAGTGGAATGTAGAGTCTTCTGTAAATGAAAGCCTGGTTGCTGTTAATCGTGAGATTGACGGAAATTTTTCTGTGAATGTGAGAGATGTATTTTTTTCGGATTTGATGGAAAAGCTTTTTTCTTTGAAAGAAGATAGCGCAAAGTTTTGTCTTTTAGGAAACGGTGAAGTAAAAGTTCAGCGGGCTGTTTTTTATGGCTATGATTTTGATGGCACTCTGGACCGGCTTTGTATGCAGAATGGTTTTAGTTTCTACGTTGATGGTGATATTTACTATATCTTTCTTGACGGCTCTGCCAGATCTGCATTGCTTTCTATGAACAGAAAATGGCGCAGGTTTCCTCTATGTTTTGCAAAATCCAAAGATGTACTTCCTCTTGTTTCTATGAAGTTTGGAAAATTGGAAACTCTTTCTTTACAGAATAATGAGGGGTTTTTGTGCAATTGCAGTGAAAAAGAGGCGGAAGCGATTGAGCAGCTTATAAAGGAAGTGGATGTAAAAAAATCAACTTATCTGATTCAGCTTAAGTATATTAAGCCTAAAGAATTGCTGGATTTTTTACCGCCGGATATTGATAGAGAGGCTTTGTTTATGGCAGATGAAAGTTCGAGCCTGTATTTTATTGGAACTGAAGATTCTTATAAAGCCTTGTGCTGTCAGCTGGAAGTGTGTGACAGGCCTGCCGTGAGACTTTGTTATGATCTGCTTATTTTGCAATATGATGATGTAAAACAGAATCAGTGGGCAAGTTCTCTGGGGGCGAAGGTGCGCACTTTGGGAGACAGAAATGATGCTTCGATTTCTTTGGGCTCTGTGATGAACTTAAATATGAACGTGGTTACTGCATTCGGTTTTAATTTTGCGGCAGCCTTACAGACTTCAATAGAGGATAACAGAACAAAGGTTTTTGCTGATACGAGTCTGCATGGAATTTCTGGAAAACCGATTTCCTTTCAGAGCACAAATACTTACAGGTATCGTGATAATAATGTTGACCCGGATACAGGAAAGCCTATTTATTCTGGGGTAACCAGAGAACTTTCTTCGGGAATTAAACTGGATGTGCTGGGCTGGGTGAGCGGTGATGGTGTGATAACTACAAGTGTTTCTGCATCGATTTCCAGACAGGGCGTAGATACTTCTGCTTCGACTGGTAATCCTCCGCCTACTACAGAAAAATATGTAACAACAGAAGTAAGCGGAAAAAGTGGTGAGCCTATTATTTTGAGCGGGCTTGTTCAGGATTCTGATGAAAAAGTGGAAAAGAGAACGCCTTTTCTTTCAAAAATTCCTTTGCTGGGATGGCTGTTTAAATCAAAAGAGAAGAATTCGGAAAAGGCTCAGATGGTTATATATCTGGTACCTCATATTTTAGATTACGAAGAAGTTTATGAAGAAAAAAAAGATGATGTGTGGATGTATGAAAAGATTAATTCAATGAAGCAATTGGTAGAAAAGAGGTGATGACATGGAGACTTTGCAGTTCAAATTAGCTCCGGCTTACTGCCTTTTTAATGGGGCGGCAGTGTTAAATCAGCATGGTTCTGAAATTAAGTTCCTTCTTGAAAATCCTGATGATGAGATTTTACAGGGAAGATTAAAAAGAGCTTTTTACAGTTATCTGGATTATGCAAGGGGAATGAAGAATATTCCTTCTGAGTTTGAAAACAGTCCTGTTGTTTACTTTGAAAAAGGAAGCCGGGCGGAAATAAGAACTTGTATTTCAAAAATATATAAGGATGAGGGAAAGAATTTTGCTGCTTCAGAAGAAGTGACAGAAAGAAAAAATGATGAAGCAGCGGCAGCGGTTCTTTTGCTGGATAGTATTTTGGAAGAGGCAAGAAATCGTGGTGCGAGTGATATTCATATAGAAAATGGTAATGTGCGATTCAGACTCCTGGGAAAGCTTGAATTGTATATATCACTTCAAAAAGAAAAATCGGTGGAATTAATTCAAAGAATAAAGCTGCTTGGCGGAATGAACGTAATTGAAAGAAGAAAAAATCAGGATGGGCATTTTGTTTATGGAAATACGAATCCTCTTTTTATAAGAGTTTCTTCGATGCCGGTATATGATGCAAAGCTTTTTAATGAGGAGTCTCTTGTTCTTCGTCTTCTTGATACAAGCAGGCTGCCTCTGAATCTTTCTTTTCTGGGCTTTTCGGAAAGTCAGCTGGATTTAATAAAAAAGATGTCCTTTCTGAAAAATGGACTTGTGCTTGTGTGCGGGCCGACAGGTTCGGGAAAATCTACGACGGTTGCTTCGATTTTAACGGAAATTGATAAATGGGATTTTGGAAGTAAGAAAATAATCAGTTTGGAAGATCCGCCTGAGTATGTAATTCCGGGTGTAAGTCAGATTCAGATTGATGAAAAAAGGAATTCTTTTAAGGAAGCTCTAATCCATGTGTTCAGACAGGATCCTGATGTTTTAATGATTGGGGAGATAAGGGATGAAGTTTCTGCGGAAATTGCGGTAAAAGCTGCTATGACAGGGCATCTGGTTTTTGCAACATTGCATACCGTTTCTGCAGGAGATGCCTTGCTGCGTCTTGAGAATCTGGGATTAGATAGAAGAATTATTGCGTCGGTGATACGTGGAGTTGTATGCCAGGAGTTGGAATATATTGATGAAAGTCCGCACTTGTTTGCAGATGTCGCATTTCCAAAAGAGGAATTTGAAAAAACTGTAACGGATTTGAGGATGTCTTTAAGTGCTGAAGAATTGAACGAGTTATTTTTGCATGTAGACAATCATGCGAGTGGATTTGTTAAGACTTTAACTCTTATGGGGCAGGCCTATAAGGCTGGAAAGCCGGCTGTGAGAATCTGGAATGGAGGCTTAGGTGGTAAGAAAAGTAACAGACGCATTGGATGAGCTTTTTATAAAACAGGGCTTGTCGCTGGTGGAAAGCCTTGAAGTTATGGCTTCTTATAGAAAGGACAGAAAACTTTGTAAAATTGCGGGCTTTTTGCTGGAAGGGCTAAGACGGGGAGATGATTTTTCGAACGTGCTGAAAGAGTGTCCTTATTTGAAGTGTGATTCTGTTTTTTTAGCCTTTATACTCCTGGCGGAAAAATCGGGAAATTTAATGGAAACAATTGCTTTTTTGAAAAAGCGGTGTGACCGGAAGTATCAGGGGCAGATGAAAATTGTGGAGGCGGCGGTTTACCCCTTGTTTGTGATTGTTCTTGCGGTGGGGGTCGGGGCGTTTTTGTTGAAGTATTGTGGTGGTGGATTGGACGGAACTTTTGGAATTGGAGTGCTGGCATTGTGCTTTGTAAGCGCTGTTGTGTTTTTTGTGGGGAGGGGGATTTTGAAGGAAGACAGGCTGGCGGAGGCTTTTTTTGCGGTTGATTTTCTTGTAAAAAGCGGACATTCGGTTTCGGCGGCGGTTGGATTTGCAGCACAGGTGGCGGGAGTGAATTCAAAATTGGGAGAATTATTTTTGGAAGCAAAAAGCAGACTGGAATTTGGCATGGGGCTTTCGGATGCCCTTATGCTGAAAGGGCGGTTAAGCGAAATGCTTTATTTTGCGGAAAGAGGGGCTGCAAAATCTGATGTGTTTGAAAAGCTGGCTGTCTGGAAAAATAATCTTTTAGAAAAAAGAAGGCGGATTTGTATGTCTTTGATAGAACCAGTTTTTATATCTTTGGCGGGAATCTATATGTTAATGATGATTGTTTATATATTCATGCCATTTATGAATGATATGAGTTGGCTTTAAATGTGGAGGATAAAAATGAAGGAGGAATTCTATGGAAAGTGTAGGAAAAAAAGCAGGAAATTATCGGAAGGTTTTACTTTTGTGGAAACGCTTGCAGTCCTTGCAATCGGGGCGGTCTTATCTGCGGGAAGCATCGTATCTGCGACAAGGCTTATTTCACTTGCGAAGAAAACAGCTGCAAGATCGCAAATTGAACAGTTCTCGTCTGCGCTGCAAGCCTACTTCCTTGACTGTGGAAGATTTCCAACAACAGAACAGGGATTATCTGCGCTCTGGGAAAAACCGGTTCTCTATCCTGTTCCGGAAAACTGGGAAGGTCCTTACCTTGACCGTAAACCCAGTGCAGATCCTTGGGGAACCAATTTTGAGTATATCAGCGCTGAAAGTTCCATTATGCCGTCAGAGGTACCTGAGAATCTGCCCTTTGTACTTATGTCATACGGAGCAGATAAAAAGAAAGGTGGAGAAGGAGAAGCCTGTGATATTGTTTCCTGGAAGTAAAAATGCTCTTGTTTTTGGAATTGTCCTGATTGGGATGTTAGCTATGTTTTCATTTGCCTTGTCTGCAGCTGCCATGAAGCTGAAGGTGCAGGAGAAAGTGTATGTCAATCTTTCTAATGAGATGGAAGAAAAAAATGCTGAAGTAGTGAAGGCTGCAAACTATGAGATTGATTGAAATCCTCTTGAGTCTTTCATTCATTTTTATTTTTTCTATAGCAATAGGGCGATTTTCTTTTGCATTTAATGATGTAAATACACGGATTTGTGAAGTAAAAGAGAAATCTGACAGTCTCTTTTTTATTTCGGAAAGTTTCAGAAAGACATGTGAAGGTAAGGGTTTTTCTTCTTTGGAAGAGTGGCAAAAAGTTTGCGGAGCCATGTGGAAACTGGATTATATTGCCTGGTCTGATGCCTGCGAGTTTATGCCGGTTGAGAAGGGAGAGATATTTTACGGTACATGGCGGAATTCTTTTTTGTCAGGTGAAGTGTATTATAGATAAAATATATGGATGGTTTTGTTGTGAGAGTAAATGAAAATATAATTCCCCGTGAAAAATTTGAAAGATATTGTTTACCCTTTAATTTTGCCAGGCTTTTGGGCAGGAAAAAAGATGACTATATATTTTCAGAATTGATAAAAAGGCATCCATGTTTTTCAAGCGATTTTTCCTATGACTCTAAAATATTAATTGGAAGAAAGGGCTTTATCAATGAAGTAATTGTTTTGCATAAGGAACAGTTAATAGCTTTTAGAAAGAGAAATCTGTTAAGAAAACTTTTTGGCATGAAGTTTGAGGGTGTAAAAGGAAAAAGATTTTCTCTTATTAGGGAAAATGAAAAGTCGATTATGTTTTTCTTTCTTATTATGCTTTTATTTTTCTGTATTGCAAAAGTCTTTACTCCTCAAAAAAATACAGGTGTAGAAGAAGATAAACAGGAAATTAAAGTAATAGAAAACTTTCCTGAAAAACTTCTGGGGTTGAAAGATGTTTTGTGTGCAATCAAAAGTAAAGAAGGAAAAATTGACTTTATTTCCTGGAAATGTGACGGATTTACGGAAAGTTTTCAAATATCTGTAAATAGTCTTTTTCCAGAAGAGATTGAAGCGGGTGAAAATCAGTTTGTTATATCAAATCTGATTTATAAAGACATGAAGCCGTCTTTTTCTTTCTCATACACTTCTAAAATAGAGGCTTTTCCTTTAGAGAATATGTTTTTTTCGGATCCCTTTGTTATAGCTTTTAGAAAATGGGCTGAAGAAAACAAGTGTAAAATAATCGAAGAATCATTGCAGCCCTATAAAGTAACTTTTCAAATTGCTGCAGACAGGCTTTTTCATATAAAAGAATTAACAGATTTGGAACAGGAATCAAAGGTCTTATGTGGAAGTTTTGAATCATCTTTGAATGAAGATATTCTTGCAATACAAATAAGTTTTTTTAGAAGTCTGCAGAATGTTTTTGAAGATGAAGAAAACTTTGAAAGTGATATTTTGAAGATCATTGGTGAAAATGCGGAAGTTTTTTATTCAAAAAAAGAGATTGATGCAGAGACTGCTTCTTTTGTAAAAAATGAAAATAAATCAGAGAGTAAAAATATTTCTGTCGTGTCTGAACAGATAAAAGACAAAATAGGACAGGTTCTTTATCCAGATGGCAGAACTGTCATCTACTATAAAAATGAAAAGGGAAAACTAAAAAGCATGGTTATTTCTGAGTAAGAGATAAAAAATAAAATGGAGGAGCATATATGAAAAGAATCTTATTAAAATCAATGCGGGTTTTAATTTATTTAGAAGTTATTTTTTTGCTTTTTATTAATGCCGGTTGTGCCAGTAAGCCTTCCGGATATGGAGCAGGAAATTTATGTGGCTTGATGGTAGATGAAAATAATAAACCTGTAAAGAATGCAATTGTTTCCTGCTGGAAGGGGCCTGTCTGTATTGAATCTGTAATGACAAATGAAAATGGAGTTTTTACCTTTTATAATTTACCTTCAGTTGGACTTGGAAGTCTAAAAATCATTGGAAAGAAAAATGGCTATGCAAATTTTTTGAAGGAACATTGTAGTGCTTCTGATTACAGACAAATTTTATGTTGTCAGATCTTGTCGCTTGATTCTGTTTTAGCTCTTGTAGAGGAGAAGTATCTATGCGGAAATTTTGAAGAATGTATAGATTTGCTCGAAAAAGTATCTGCAGAAAAGAGAAGTAGAGAAGAGAACGTATTACTTTACTATAAGGCTTCTGTTGCTCATAGCTGGGGTAATCAAAAAATATTCGATACTGCAATAAAAAGGCTGAAAGAAAATTGCAGAATTGATGAAAATCACGATTTAAATTCAATGATTAATGAACTTACTGAAATGGAGGGTAAGAATGAAGCTTAAGAGATTTTTTATTTTTTTAATTTTGTCTGTTTTTTTGGTAACTGCTTGTTCTGCTGATTCCAGTGAAATTGTTCCCTATGCAATAGAGGGGGAGATTGAAATGGACGAATCTTCTGAACTTTACGATTTTGCAGGTTTGAATATGACTTTTTACAACCGGTCTGAAAAAACTGTCGAAGAGATGACAATTGTGTTTTACATGTTTGATAGTAATGGCGAACCAATTTCGATTGGAAAGGGAAATATTACTCTGCATGTAAAAGCTACGGTGGAAAGTAAGGAATTTGAAAATATGAGGGTTAGTCTGGATCCTTTTTTCTATGTTATTCCAGATGATGTTTATACGATTGATTATTTATATGTAAGTAAAATTAATTATACGGATGGTTCTGTGTGGTCAGATCCTTTTGGAATTTTATTTTTTTAAGGAGCTTTCTGATGCATTATATAAAGAAAAATCTTTTTTTTACGATTAGCTTTCTTTTGATTTGTAACTCCTGCTATAGACAGGTGGGGTATATTCAGATAGAAGAAGAAAATGAAGCAGTTCTGGAAGATTTAGAGATAGAAGAAGTTGTTGTTGAACGAAAGTGGACTCTTTTAATTTATATGGCAGCTGATAATAATCTTGAAACTGCTGCTCTGGAAGATTTTTGTGAAATGGAGCTTTCTTCATTGAATACAGATGAAGTGACTGTACTTGTTCTTCTGGATAGAAGTGCTCTTTACGATACCTCTAACTCAAATTGGAGCGGCACGCGCCTATACTGTCTGAACACGGGCCGAACCGACTCCGCCCAAGAACTCATCTCCGAGGAAATTGACTGTCCGCTTCTTGCCCTGGAAAAGGGCTCATGTGTAAAGTTGACTCTGTCTTCCGGCGCGGTCCTTTCCCATGCCCTTACCTTCATGCGTGCGGAATATCCTGCGGATAATTACGGTCTTATTATGTGGGGGCACGGTACCGGCTGGCGTTACGGAGAAAGTCTTTCTTGCGGGGGACTCGCTTCTAGCGCCGAGCTCGCTTCCCGCGGCGTGGACGCCTCCCGTGGGGGGCTTGCTTCCAGCACCGAGAACGCCACCCGCAGCGGGCCTGCTTCCCGCGCAGGGGACGCCTCCCGCACCGAGCCCGCCGCTTCCTGTCCTGAAAGCACTCTCCTGTCCCAAAGCTACAAGGCCTTTGCTTTTGATGATACGTCGCAAACAAGTATGTCCCTCAGGGAACTTGCACTTGCGATAAAAAACAGCACGAAAAACGGAAAGCTGGACTTTGTCGGCTTTGATACCTGTTTTGGCTCTGAACTTGAAATAATTTACGAATTAAGAGACTGTGTAAAATATCTTGCAGGCTCCGAAGGACTTTTGCTTTCATCCGGCTGGAATTACACAGAACTATTTTCGTCTTTTCAGGAGAAAAGTTCTAAAACAGCAGAGACTCTCTCTTCTTGTGTTATCAGTCAGTTTAAAAATCAGTTTCAAAAAAAGACCCGGGCTTCTGTTGCTGCTCTTGATGTGGCCTATGCAGAAGAATTGTTTAAGGCTTTTGATTCTTTTATGCTTTGTGCTGCAGACAAAATCAATAATCGTGAAATAAGGGATAAAGTTATTGGAAAACTGTATTCTGATCAGGATTGCACAACCGAACGTTTTTGTTATGGAACCGAGTCAAGTGATGTATATCTTGATTTATTCAGTGCTGTAGAAAATCTTAGGGAACTTTTTTCAGAAGAAGATTTAGAAGAGGAAGAAAAGTGTGAAATTCAGTCTTTGTATTCAGTCATAAAAAATGCACTTGAAAATTGTGTGATGGATTCCTGGTGTTCAGATTCTCAGAATACAAGAGGTATTGGCTTTTACTTTACCAGCCTCGGAAGCGGGGCTTTACTGAGTGCAATTCATCCTTCTGAATATATAAAATATAAAAGCTTAGAGCAGATTGATTTTGTTACTGATAGTAATGGCTATGTTCCCTGTGAACAAAGCGGGAATTCCTTTTTAGATAAAATTTTCTATACATCATTTTGATAAGTAAATCAATTTAAAATCCAACCGCAAAATTGGAGGAAAAATTGAAATCAAAAGTCTTATTATTTACTTTTTTCATTGCTTTGTCTTTCCGTCTTTATGCAAACGAAGTGCATAGTAGTGAAATGTCTGGTGGAGGAACTTATTATTATACAGTAAGCGGTTCTGATTCCTCTGGTTCCAGCTCTTCCTCTGGGGGTGGCGAATCTTCGGGAAGTGGGGCTTCTGGAGGGGAGTCTTCCGGGGGAGAGTCTTCGGGAGGCTCAGCAGAAGGCGCCTCGGAAGGTTCTGCTTCCTCGGAATCTTCCGGTTCTGAGGGAGGCTCTTCTGAAGGCGGTACTCCTGAAGGTGCCAGTGAAGCGGCTCAGGCACTTGCAGCTGCTGAAGCCGCGGCCAGAGAAGCGGAAGCTGCTCTTACGGAAGCAACAAAAGACTTCCTGGCTCAACAGCAGGTTCTGGCAGAAATGGAAGCAAATGCAGAACGGGGAAAACTTAGGGTAAATGCAGATGGAAAGGCAATCTGGATAGATTTGACTCCAGAAAATCAGGCAGTTTTTAATGCATATTATGAAGGTGAAAAAGCAAAACTTGATGCAGCCTACCGGGAAGTTTGTAAAAAATCCACCGCAGCATCTGTGGCCTATAATGTTTTGGGAAATAAATATTCTGCCATGGAAAGTTCCGGTGACCCTGTAAAAGTTTCTACTGGTGAATATATTTTATCTTATGAAGACTTTCTTGCTCAGGATTATCTTGATATATTTTCTGTAACGAGAAATCTTTATTCTGTTCCATATTTGGAATCGTTTGGGCGCGGCTGGTCCTGTTCTTTGGATTCAAGAATAATAAGATGTAATACTCAGTCCTATAGTGAAGAAATTGAAACTGTAAAAGGTTTTATTTCAAAGCTTGATGAAATGATTACAATTTGTAATTCCTATATAGATGCTTATCCAGACTTTCCTAGTGAAGAACTTCTTGCAGAAAGAGATGCTTGCCTTGAAAAAAAGAATAATTACCAGGGAACGCTTGCTCTTTTGGAAAGTAATCAGGCTCGGTATCAAAATCTCTGTGAAAAGAATTCGTATGTAACTTATGGAAAATATGCGGAATTAGTCAGCTATTATGGATACACGGAATATATTAAGTTTCTGGATAAATCAGGACGTGAACTGATTTTAAAATATTCGGATGACAGATGGATTCCTATGGATGAAATATCTGCGGCCCAGCTGACTATTTACGGACTTGATACTTCTGGAAATCTGACTGGAGGAATGGATGCTCCTGGCGGCTATCTTGTTTTGTATTCTGATGGCAACAAAATTTATTATTCAAAATATGGTGTGATTAGTCGCGAGGTTGATAGAAATGGAAATCAGGTGATTTATGAAAATTCCAATGGACGGGTTTCGAAAATAACTTTAAAAACGGGAGAAGTCCTTTCTGTTGCAAGAAATAGCAGCAGCCTGATTACTGCAATTACCGGCCCTGTTTCTGGAACATTAACGATGACTTATGTCGGTCAGTATTTAAAAAGTCTTGTGCAGAATAATGGAAAAAAAGTTTCTTATGAATATGATGAAGAGGGAAGTCTTACAAAAATAATTAAAGCTGATAATACTTATGTTTCTATACAATATGATATTGCAAATTCCAAAAAAGTAGTTTCGTCGGTAAGAGATGAAAACGGAAATACGGAGACTTTTTCTCTGGATGCCTCTAATAGTCAGATGATTCACAAAACTCCCCAGGGCTTTAGTGAAATTTATAAATTTAATTCGCTTGGTAATACGATTTATAAAAAAGACTGCAGGGGAAATGTTTTTGAACTTGAAAATTATGATAACGGACTTATAAAGAGTGTAAAAGAAAACGGTTTTGTAAAAACTTATGCTTATGATTCAAAGTTCAGGCCTTCTGCCATGTATGATTCTTCTGGCCTCATGGAATCTTATGAATATAATGATTATGGTCAGATTAGTAAAATTACCGATGCAGACGGTTTTAGCCACAAGTATATCTATGACTTAAAGGGAAATGTTACTGCCTCCTATTTTTGCGGGAATTTATGCGGTACATACTGGTATTATTCCAATGGACTTTTGAAGGGCTATTCTGAAAACGGAATTAGTGCGGAACTTCTTTACAACCGGTATGGAAGTGTTACACGGCTCACTCAAAGTGATCAGAGCGGAGTTCGGCGAGTCTGGACCTGGGAATATGATTCGAAGAACAGACCTGTTTCTTACGTGGAAGCTTCGGGAGAAGAGACGACGATTACGTATGGGGCAAACTTTCAGAGCGTGAAGAGTGGCGGACAGAGGGAAGTTACCACTTACTTTGATGCGCGGGGAAGGGCCTGCAAGGTGGCGGAGCGGGATTTGAAGGGAGGGGTGGCTTATGAAAAGAAGGTGTGCTTTGATGGGCGCGGGCGGGTGACGGGCGTGCGCTTTGGGGAGGAAGAATTTGCTTCGTATCAATATAACAGGGATGGAGCCCTGAAGTCTTATACAATCTGGAATTTACCTGATTCATCTGTTTCATGTCAGGGAATAAAAACTTCTTTTGAATATGATTCAGCCGGACGAGTTATTTCTGAAACGCGTTCCTGTGTTTCAGAGGAAAATAACGATAAAAGAAATTGTATAAGCGGTGACGATGTTCTCATTAGAAGGTTATCTTATTCGGGCTCTGGCGATAAACTTACAGTCTATGAAATTAAAGACGGTATAAAACCTTATGTTTATGTCTATGATTACAAGGGAAGACTGGTAAAAAAGACAAATCCAGATGAATTTTATATCCAGTATACTTATTCTAGAGCAGGACGATTAAAAACTGTTTCCGACAGTAATTTGAATGTCTATTCCTATGATTATAAATCAGATGGAAGACTGATTGTAACTTATAAAAATCAAAAGGGAGCCTGCGAAACTTATGAATACAGCCCTTGTGGACTTCTTCTGTCAAAAAAAGATCTGTCTGGCTTTAAAAAATATTATAAATATAATTCTGAGGGATTATTGATAAAAGAAACTTCTGATTCCTGCTATTACGAATATTCGTATGACAGTAAAAATCGGCCTACCGTTACATATCTTAAAAATTCAAAAGGACTTGTCGAATATAATTATTCTATGCAATACGATGATGAAAATAATATTCGTCACTATATGGTCGGAAATAATATTCTTTCTTCAGAAAAATATGATGCCTGGAACAGAATTATAGAAAAAAATGATGGAAACGGACATTACTGGTATTCTTATGATGTTTTGGGAAATCGTGTGAAGGTCAGAGATGCTGACGGTCTTGAGATTGGATACAGATATGCACCCTTTGGAAGAGTTGCAGAAATAGATATGGGAGATTCTGTTAAAATAGAGTTTTTATATGATGCTGCAGGAAAACTTCTGGAAAAAAAGAAGAATGGGCGTTTGCAGGAAAGTAAAACTTATTATCCTTCCGGTTTGCTCAAATCGTCAACAAATCAATATGGTGGTTCAATAAGCTATGACTATGATGCTAAGGGACTTATTACTAATGTGAATTCCTATGATACTGGTAGTGTAGCTATTGGGCTTGATAATCAGCAAATTCGGAAAAAATATACTTCATCTGATGGTAATGTGGTATCCTCGATATTTTCTGTTGGTATAAATGGCAATATTATTCGTGAAGAAAACCCTTATGGAAAATTTTGCGAGTATTTGTATGATTCAGCTGGTCTGCTTGTTAAGAAAATAAATAATTCTGGCCGCGAAGATTTATATCAATATGAAGATTATAATCACACTTCTGTAATAAAATATGGGAATGGTGAAAAAGTTAAAATTTCAAGAAATAATATGGGAAATATTGTTTTTCTTGAAAATGAAAATGCTGCGATTGACTTTACCTATGATTCCATGGGAAATCTAACTTTTCAGCACGAAAAAAAATCAGATACTTATGTTGCATATTCTTATGATTCATTGGGAAGATGTATAAAAAAGACTGGAAATTCCTTTTCGTATTATTATCAATATGACGACTGCGGAAGGGTAAGAAAACTTGGGGAGGAAAGAAGTGGTGTCTGGGTTTCTTTTGATTATGACATCTATTCTAGAGAAGTAAAAAGAACTTTTTCTAATGGAGGGTGTACTGAATATCAATATAATGATTATGGAGATTTAGCAAGTCTGGTTTCAAAAGACAGGCTCGGACAAATAATTGATGCTCAGTTTTTATTGTATGATTCTTTTGGCAGAATTAGTGCACTTTGTAATAAGTCCGGCCTTGTTACAAAGTTCGCCTACGACGAAAGCTCCCGCCTCATCGCCGCCATTTACCCCTACACCCCGGAGTGGAAGGATTTTTACAAAAGTGAAGCCGAGCTATGCGGGCTGAACATAAAAAATGAACCGTCACATACAATAATGACACTCTTATCTTCGGAAGAGCTCTCAGAATTAAGATCGCTTATAAAAAATGGCGGCTATAACAATGCTCTTATGGTAACGGACCGCCAGAATGTTTGGGCAGAGTATTATACCTATAACAATACCGGTTCTGTATCTTCTGTAACAAATCCTCTGTGCACTATATTTTACGAATACGATTTGATGAATCGTATTAAACGAAAGTATGCCGATAACACAGTGTCCGAAGGAATAAGCTTTGTCTGGAATGACGATGATTGTTTATCCGAAATATCTTCATCTTCCAAAAAAATCTCCTTTTCTTACGGCGCTATGAATCGTCCTATTCGTGTCGAAGAAAGTAACCTTGAAAGCGGAGAACTTTCTGTAACTGAATATGCCTATGATGCTCTGGGAAGACGCTGCCTTGTTAGTAAAAATGATGAATCCCATCTTTTTATCTACGATGGTCTTTCTTCTTCTTTGCTAAAAAGTGAATTACTCCTGAAAAATGGAGCCGTATCTTCTAATTATTTTTCATATAATAATTATCTGGATGCAGGAGAATATAAAACCCGACTTTCAAATTATTCTAGCACAGGAGAGCAAAGCTATTCTCTTCTTTCTATTGGCGGATGTGAATTAGCATACCTGTATTCAGATGCTCTTAGTTCTTCTGGCCTTTCATGTCATTTTGTTTTCAGTGATTACCGCAATAAAGTTCATTGTGTTCTTGATGCAAACTCCACTTTAATGGAAAACCTCGATTACGATACCTGGGGAAATAATCTTGCTGCAGCCGATCAAAGCCTTTCCTTTACACAAGATTTTGGAGCCCGCGATTATAGTCCTTCCCTAAAATCTTTTACGACAAAAGAACCTCTTTCCTTAGGAATGAATCTTTTTGCCTATTGCTCTTGTGATCCTGTAAATTATTTTGATTACTGTGGATTTTCAAAAACAAAGCTTACAGAGGCTCAGACTGCCTATTATTCTTCTGCCATTTTTGGTTTTAATAAATTCAATCAGACAGATTTTATTCAAAACGGCAGTTCTGTTGGTTTACAGAAAATGTATGACTGTGCTGATACCTCTACTTGTATAGATTGTATAGCCAGTCGGGAATCAAATACAGGCTTTACTTCTGATACTACAAAAGATTTTTCTTTCCTATATGATAATGGGCAGTATGCGGAATCAAAAGCAATCCCTAAAGCGGAAAAAGTTTTTACAGAAAAGGGGGCAACTCAAGTTGCAAGTGGTTATGACAGGGATGGCCTTAGAGATACTTCTAAGAAAAATGAAGCATGGTATGCAGCTGAATTACAGAATAAGGCTGCTGCAGAACAGGCTCTTACTGATCCAAATATTATTACACCAGGTTCGGTTCTGGCTTGGAAAAATTCAGAGCATCCAACTGCAAGGTCTCCAACTTCCTGTGATCATGTTTTGACTGTTCTGTCCCGTGATTTTACTGAGTCTGGGGAAGTTATGGGCTTTATCTATATACAAGGTCATCTTAAGGAAAGTACGCCTACAGAATTAGGTTATATGAGTGTACAAAAAGGAGTTGCCGGGGATAGAGTAGATGAATTTTACGGATATTTTGCCGGCGTTTATGAAATGGAAAACTCTGGTTCAAAAGCTGCCGCTGCATCAGCAACAGCAACTGCAACAACTACTACAGGTGCAACTTCTGGCGGATGTGGATTATAGTTTAAAAAAAAGGCTGTCTTCACAAAAAAGTGAAAACAGCCTTTTAATCTAAAGTTTCAAATGTTTAGTCCAGACATTTGTCCAGATCTGCTTCAATCTGAGCTCGGTCAAGGTGGCGTCCGATTACAACAAGTTTAATCATTCTGTCGCCAACTTTTTCGTCCCAGTCTTTTTTCATTTCTGGTTCTTCTGCAAGAACACGTTTCTGTTCTGAAGGAGGACAAGATGCCAGCCAGTTTCCTGAGTATCCAGCCTGAATCTGGCGGCCAGATGTTTCAAGAACATAAGCCATGTCTTCTTCATCACTGAACCAGATAACACCTTTTGAGCGGATAATATTGCGTGGCCATTTTGAAGCGTATTCATCAAGCTTCTGACGATTAAATGGCTTGCGGCGATAATATACAAATGAACCGATTCCGTATTCATCTTCACTTTCACCTTCATGCTTGTGTTCATGGTGGTGATGGTGTTCATGTTCATGATGTTCGTGGTCATGATCGTCTTCATCATGGTCGTGGTGGTGATGTTCGTCGTGTTCATCGTCGTCGTCATCATCATCTTCATCGTGTGCATCATGCTCTTCAAGAGCCTTTACCCAACCAGCAGAAGCGTATACAGTTTCAAAATCAAAGCGGTCAGTTCCCATGATTTCTTCAACAGGAACTTCACATCTTGTTGTTTCAATAACCTTTACAGAAGGCTGAATCTTATTAATTACAGCGCGAACCATATTCATCTGTTCATCTGTTACAAGGTCACGTTTGTTTACAATCAAAGTAGAACAGAATTCAATCTGCTGGATAAGGAGAGATTCAATGTCTTCTTCATCAATGTCTTTCTTCAAAAGAGCCTTACCTTCGTCGAATTCTTCAACAAGGCGGCTGGCATCTACAACGCCAACAACGTTATCAAGTTTACCAATTTCAATCTGTTCAATTGCCTGTGCAATAGGCATTGGTTCACAAACACCGCTGGCTTCAATCATGATGTAGTCGAATTTACCGGTTGCCATCAAATCTTCAATCTGCTTTACCATATCACTCTTAAGAGTGCAGCAGATACATCCGTTTGTTAGAGGAACAAGCGAGCTTGAATCTTCAATTTTAGCTTCTCTAGAAATAAGGCGTTCGTCTACGTTTACTTCACCAATATCATTTACAATAACAGCAACTTTATAGCCCTTCTGATTTGTGAGGACTCTATTTAGAAGTGTCGTTTTTCCTGCTCCAAGATAACCGCAGAGCAATGTAATAGGAATTCTTTTCTTTGCCATGATAATCCTTCTTATAAGATATTTTACATACTCTAATATAATAAAAATATAACTGAAAGTATAGATTTTTTTTTGTTGATAAGGTAGAACAAAGCAATGAAAAGAATTATTACAGTTCAAGATATTTCCTGTCTGGGAAAATGTTCCCTTACGGTTGCTCTGCCTGTCATTTCTGCAATGGGGGTAGAAACCTGTGTTATTCCTACTGCGGTTCTTTCTACTCATACCGCTTTTAAAGGTTTTACTTTCCGCGATCTTACTTCCGACATCATTCCAATAAGTGAGCACTGGAAAAAAGAGGCCTTTCATTTTGATGCCATCTATACAGGCTATTTGGGGTCTTTTGAGCAGCTTGAACTGATGAAAAAACTTTTTGACGATTTTGCAACTAATGATACAAGGATAATTGTTGACCCTTGTATGGCAGATAACGGAAAATTGTACACGGGCTTTACTCAGGATTATGCATTCGCTATGGCTGAACTGTGTTCAAAAGCTGATGTAATTGTGCCGAATATGACAGAAGCCTGCTGTATGCTTGGAATAGAATACAAGTCTAGTGATTATAATCAGGAATATGTTGAAGACATCCTCCGCCGCCTTGCCTCCCTGGGCTCCAAAAAAGTTGTCTTAAAAGGTGTTCAGTTTGATGAAAAGAAAATTGGAATTGCCATGTATGATTCTCTTTCTGAAAAAACAGAATGGTACTTCCACAAACGAATGAGCCAGAGTTTTCATGGAACCGGAGATATTTTTGCCAGTGTGCTCACTGGTGCCTTAGTAAAGGGCTTTGAATTAAAAGAAGCCTGCCGGCTTGCGGCAGACTTTGTGGTAGAGTCAATCTCAAAAACTCTGGAACATGGTGACTACAACTGGTACGGAGTTGACTTTGAATCTGCAATTCCATACCTGGTTCAGCGCATTTCTTCTAACTAGCCCTTTATTTTGCGCTGTTCTTGTAGCTTGCTTTCACTGCTTCCACAAAAAGTTTGTTCTGGTCATTGCGCTCTGGAACAGAGAACTGTGGCCTTCCATCTTCCGGAGAAATTCTCCAGATGTGCATAGGTGGAGTAGTGTAGGCCGGACTTTCCGGATTGTTAATGTACCAGTCCAAAACAGAAATGAAACACAGAGTATACTTCAACAGATTTGCGTTTGTTGCTGTTGTTGTTGCAGTCTTGTTTTGAGCTCCAAGAAGAACATCCAGACGCTTTGAAACTTCGTTTGGAATATCAAACTTGTAGTGAGCCCAAGGGTTTTCAATCAGATTACATTTGCCCTTTGTTTTTGCATTTGCATCACATTCGTTAATTACAATAGTAAGAAATTTTCTTGCCCAGTCAGTTCTGTGGAACAAAGGTCTGTATTTACTTTCATCTGCCGGATGTTCAAGAATCAGCTGCTCAAACTTAAAGTTTGGCAGGAAGTGATAAGTCATTTGCCAGAGTAAAGAAGTGATTGTCCTTTTTCCTGCGTGAGACTGTTCATAGTCACCCTGCGCATAAATTGAGTTGATTAAGTCTACAAGTGGTTCGCAGTAAAGGTGTTCAAAGGTTTCTTCTCGGTAGGCAGACCAGTCATCCATAACAGATTGAATAGATTCTGCGCCTTTCTTAGGTTCTTCTGCTTCCTTAAACTGAATATTTCTACAGCCCTGGAAACAGTTTTCAATAATATGCTGAAGAACCATAATCACTTGAAGCGGATTTTCATTTGAAAGCAGATTGAATCCGTCATCAAATTTAAATAAAGGCTGGAAGTACGGGAACATATCCGGGTGTTCTTCAAGTCTGTCAAAGCCTGCTTCCGGGAACATCTGATTCAAAAGTTTTAATCCTGTTTCAACAGATGAATCTCTGAGTCCCTTCTGAGGAGGAGCTGCCTTTTTTGGTTTTTCTTCTGGAGCCGGTTCCTTTGGTTTTTCTGGCAGCAAAAGATCAAACTTGTGCAGTTCCAGGAATTTCAGGATTTCTCCGGCTTTTGCATTAAAAAATGAAGGATAAGGCTCATAAGAGTCGCAGCACATTCTCATAAGAAGTGGATACAGCTTTTTTATGGTTTCCGTATCAAGGTAAAGCCATTCTGTAATAGCCTGCTTTGCGTATGTAGAAAGCTTTTCTGCAGGTGCATCCGGGTAGGCAGTCATATCTGAATAGATTTCTTTTATGAGTTTTGGAATCTTGTTTGTGCCATAGTAGTAAAGGGTGATGAGTGACTTAAACATGGCCCTTACAACAGGAATCAAATCTGCAACAATCAGCCCCTGAATATTCTGTAAATCAATATATTCAGTTTTAATTCCCTGCATTGTCCAGCCGGCAACCATTCTTAAAAACTTAAATTTGGTTTCGGTTCCTGTAGCAATCTTTGTCTTGTAGGTTGCAGGTGAAATCTGAATAAAAGTTTTAATTACAGTTATAAAAGCTTCCATGTGGTCTATCATCTGTTTTAATGAATATTGATAGAAGTCTGGAAGAACTTTTTCTGTTCCGTTTTTCTGCCATGAGCGTACAAAGTTGAAGACACCGTAATTTGGTTTAATTTTATATTCAGGCGACATCATCAACTTGTCTATTGTAGCCGCTGTTTTTTTAGAAATTACAGGCAAATCTTCGCGTCTGTGTTTTTTAGGCGCAGATAAAGCGCTTGAGCCATTACTTGATGAAGAAGAACTTGAACTTCCTCCTGAAGGGGTGGTGTTTCTTACAATTCTTCCTGTCTTATTGCTGCTTGAAGCGGCAGTTGGTGTTGTTCTTTCATACATTACCTGACCACCAAGTTTTTTTGCCATTGCAGCCGCATCTTTATCACTGATATCACCAATGTTTTTTCTGGTTTTGTCCAGAGTTCCTGGAGCCCAGTCTGCTGTTTTGTTAATTTCTTCTGCCATACGCTATAACCTCAGCAAATTTTTATAGATAATTCCAGGGAATCCTTTTAAGGTGATTTTTTCACCGTCTTTAGTAAGTAAAACCCCTTCAAAGGTTCCGAAAATATTGTCATAACTTGTTCGCAATGCAACCATGTTAAGTGTTTTTGATGTGCGTGATACAGGCATAAAGGTAAGGTCTATCATGCTTTCTGTATCCTGAATAATCCACTTGTTGTCTAATCCAAATGGATGAGTTATATAAACAGGTGGAAGAGGGGTCGCTTTACCATCAACAAAGAGTGTGTTGTCGTTATATCTGTCTGCATCTGCTGCGTCCATGTTTGATGTTTTTATGAAGAAAGCGATTTTTTTGCCGTTTGTCGTTCCTAGTCCGTAAGTTAATGTTGATTTTGAATGAAGCTTAAAATATGTGCGGTTCAGATTCATCATTGCAATTCCTTCTGAATCGTCAACTTCTTCATTATTCATTGTGATATGGCCTTTGATATTCATGGAAGTAATCCAGGTTGCAGAACAACGTGAAGAAGTAGGTGATGGACACACATTCATAATATCGCAGTGCATTTCATCAGTCATCGGTGAATAAAAATATGCTTCAATATTTGGTCTTGCGTTATCGCCCTTCATTTTAAAGGTGAGTGCATGGTGCTGATGGCTGCGGCCCCAGGAAATCTTTAAGAAACGAGACTTGCGGTAACTGGCGCAAATGCCTCTTGTAGTTAGAGTCGGAATAAAACGGCGTCGTGGTGCCATCATCATGTGATAAATAAACTTTTTTCCAGTCTGTTTATTCCATAAAACCACTTCTGCAAGTCCTATTGCCTTAAAATCAATAAATGAAGCTTTTCCAATATATGAATCAAGGGCAAAAACATAATTAAGCCTGCTTTTTATGCGAAGATTTGAAAGAAAAGAGGGAACAGGAATCCCTGCGTAGGGGGCGAACATCCCCTTTATGTCAATTTTCGGAGAAACACCATCGTAAGTTCCAAAGGCAGCTTTTCCGTTCTGAATAAGCTTTTCTGGCGGCTCCTTTAATTCGCGGATATACATTCTTCTATTATATTACAATATATATGATTTTGGAAGTATGAATTTTTTTTGCTATATCACAAATTGTGTTTTATAATCATGCATATACATCTTAGGAGGAATGCATTATGTCAGTTAAATGTTATTCAAATGGTGCTGCTCAGGAAGTTACAGGATCTAATCATATTTTTGAAATTGATGGAAGAATGTTTATGGTAGATTGCGGTGCCTTCCAGGGAAAACGAAAAGAATCTGATGAAAAGAACCGCAGTTTTGAAATAGACCATGAAAGAGTAGAGTCTGTAGTATTAACTCACGGACATCTTGACCATTGTGGACTTTTACCTTTGCTTACAAAGCACGGTTATAAAGGAAATATTTATGCAACTCCCGCAACCCGGGATATTGCAAACCTTGTAATGATGGATTCTGCCCGCATTCAGGCTCGCGATGCTGAATTCTTGGGCAAGCAGGCCAGTAAAAAGGGTGAAAAATTTTCCTGGAAACCTTTGTATGATGAAAACGACTGTGTTGCAGCCGCAAATCAGATTGTTTCTCTTTCTTACAACAGAAAAATGTATATAGCCCCTGATGTTCAGCTGGAATTTTTTGATGCAGGCCACATCCTGGGCTCTGCCTTTGCAAATTTTACTATAAATCCAAATCCGGCAAATCCGGAAAAAGAACTTCGTCTTTTGTATACCGGTGATATTGGCCGCAAGTGTAAACCAATCATCAGAAATCCTGCAACCAACATGCCGGCTCCTGATTATATTTTCCTGGAATCTACTTATGGAAACAAACTTCATGATAATCACGATTTTGCCATGAAGGAACTGGAGCGCATTGTTCGCGAAGCCTGTCAGAGGAAGGGTAAAATCATCATTCCTTCTTTTGCTATTGAGCGTGCCCAGGAACTTGTCTTCTATTTACATCTTCTTACAGATAAAAAGAAGATTCCTGTGGTTCCGATTTATGTTGATTCCCCGATGGCAAGTAATGCAACTTCTGTTTTCCGTGTTCATCCTGAATGTTATGATGAAAGTGTAAACGAAGCTTTCTTGAAGCATCATAAAAATCCATTTGGATTTAACTCTCTTACATATACAACAAGTGTTGAAGATTCTAAGGCACTAAATAAAAAAGAAGGCCCTATGATTATTATTTCTGCAGATGGTATGTGTGAAGCTGGCCGTGTTCTTTATCACCTTGCAAATGATATTTCAAATCCACGCAATACAATTATGATTGTTGGATATATGGCTGAAAACACACTTGGGCGCCGCATTTTTGATGGCCAGAAAGAAGTTATGATTCTGGGGGATAAATACAAGGTTGAGGCTAAAGTAGAGAAGTGTAACGGTTTCTCAGCTCATGCTGATTACAGCGAGATGATTGAATGGCTCAAAGAATCTGATACTTCCCGGCTTAAGAAAATCTTCCTTGTACATGGTGAAACAGACCAGCAGGAAGGCTTTAAGGAACATCTGGCAGAAGCCGGTTTTAATAATGTAGAAATTATTGAGCCTGAAAAAGAGTATATTCTGGAATAGTTAGATTTGTGACATTATTTTGTTTTTTGTCATTATCTCTCTTGACCTGATATTATCTTCTCATTAAAGTATCTCTTGGAATTTAATTTCGAGAGGTATTTTTTTATGAAAAAGACTTTTAAAGCCCTTATGGCTGTATTAGTTTTGCTCATGACTGCACCGCTCGCAGCAAAAGATTTTGACTGGTCTGAATGCTGGTGCAATTATGGTGGCGGAATTGAGAAAGGTGACTTAATCGTTAATATTGACGGTGGTTTGTATTTCGCAGATTTGGCTTATCTGGCAGTTTATGATAATGCCTGGTTTATTCCTCCTGTAATGGTAGAAGTTCAGTTTGCTCAGCCAATCTGGAAACTTCCTTTTACTTTCGGCGGATATGCCGGTCTCCGTGCTTACGGTTATAAAGATTCAAATGATAATGCTCATTCTTACTGGGCAACATTCTTTGGTGCAGAAGCTGCATATCATATTATGCTTCCGCCGGAAAATCTTGATGTTTATGCAATTACAAGAGTTGGAGGAAACATTCCTTTTATTGCTCCTGAATATGTAAATCCATTTGATTACTTTAATATTATGGCAGGACTCGGTGCTTACTGGTACTTCAGCAAATCATTTGGATTGAACCTTGAATTTGGTGCTCCAATGTCAAAATTTGGTGTTTCTTTGAAGTTTTAATACAAAAGAGCACTAAATATAGTGTAAATAACTAAAATACTAGTGTGCAAAAAATGAGAAAGTACTTGCTTAATTGTATGCAAGGTATTATTATGTAATTAAACCGATACGGAAAGTTTTTCCATTCCGATCAAAAATCATAAAGGAGTTTTGACGGAAATCGGTAAATAAATAAGCAGAGGGAATCATAAAGGAGTCCCAAAGCAAAAGAGGTTTTATATGACTTTAAGACCAGAATGGGAAGGATTCAATCCTAGCGGTTTATGGACGAGTGAAATCAACGTACGCGACTTCATTCAGGCAAACTACACTCAGTATGATGGTGATTCATCATTCTTGGCCGGCCCGACAAAAGCTACAGAAAAACTTTTTGACGAGCTTCAGAAATTACAGAAAGCAGAACACAATAAAAAGTCTGTTGGACTTGATGGAAAAGAAAGAAGTGGAGTTCTTGACCTTGATACAGATGTTGTAACAGGTCTTACTTCTCATCCAGCCGGATATATCTGTCCGGAAGGAAAAGAACTTGAACAGGTTGTAGGTCTTCAGACAGACAAGCCTTTGAAGAGAGCTTTCATGCCATTTGGTGGAATCAAGATGGCAGAACAGTCTTGCGAAATGTATGGTTACAAACCAAATCCAGAACTTCACAAGATTTTCACAGAATACCACAAAACTCACTCTGACGCTGTATTTGATGTATACACTCCAGAGATTCGTAAGGCACGTAAGGCTCACATCCTTACAGGTTTGCCAGATACTTACGGACGCGGACGTATCGTAGGTGACTACCGTCGTGTTGCTCTTTATGGTATCGACTACCTCATCGAGCAGAAGGAAGCTGATAAGGCTAACTGCGGAAACGGTACAATGACAGAAGAAGTTATCCGCCAGCGTGAAGAACTTGCAGAGCAGATTAAGGCTCTCAAGGGAATGAAGGCTATGGCTGCCCTTTATGGTTATGATATTTCTAAACCAGCTACAACAGCTAAAGAAGCATTCCAGTGGCTTTACTTCGGATACCTTGCTGCTATCAAGACACAGAACGGTGCAGCTATGTCTGTAGGACGTATTTCTACATTCTTGGATTGTTACATCGAACGCGATCTTAAGAAAGGCATCCTTACTGAAGAGAAAGCTCAGGAACTCGTTGACCATATCGTAATGAAGTTCCGCATGGTACGCTTTGCTCGTATCGAATCTTACAACCAGCTCTTCTCTGGTGACCCAATCTGGGCTACTCTTGAAGTTGCAGGTCTTGGACAGGACGGACGTTCTCAGGTAACAAAGAACGACTTCCGCTTCCTCCATACTCTTGAAAACATGGGATCTTCTCCAGAGCCAAACATCACTGTATTGTACTCTAAGAGACTCCCAGAAAACTTCCGCAAATATGCAGCAAAGATTTCTATTGATACATCTTCTATCCAGTATGAGAATGATGATGTTATGCGCCCAATCTGGGGTGATGACTACTCAATCTGCTGCTGTGTATCTGCTACACAGACTGGTAAGGAAATGCAGTTCTTCGGTGCCCGCGCTAACCTTGCAAAGGCTCTTCTTTACGCTATCAACGGTGGTAAAGACGAAGGTGCTGGACTTACACCATACGCTCAGGTTGGTCCTGAATTGCAGCCAATCACTTCTGAGTACCTCGACTATGACGAAGTTATGCGCAAGTATGATGTAATGCTTGAATGGCTCTGCGACCTCTATGTAAACACATTGAACGCTATCCATTACATGCACGATAAATACTACTACGAAGCTGCTGAGATGGCCCTCATCGATACAGATGTTCGCCGTACATTCGCAACTGGTATTGCAGGTTTCTCTCACGTAGTAGACTCTCTTTCTGCCATCAAGTATGCAAAAGTTAAGGTTATCCGCGATGATCACGGTCTTGCATGCGACTTCAAGCCAGAAGGAGACTTCCCACGCTACGGTCAGGATGATGACAGAGCAGACGAAATTGCTGTATGGCTCCTTAAGACATTCATTTCTAAGATTAAGAAGCACCCTACATACCGCAATGCTGAGCCTACAACATCTATCCTTACTATTACTTCTAACGTTGTATACGGTAAGGCTACAGGTGCTCTTCCTAACGGACGCCCAGCTCACGCTCCATTCTCACCAGGAGCTTCTCCATCTTACGGTGCAGAAACAAAGGGACTTATCAAGTCTTTGAACTCTGTTGCTAAGGTTCCATACAAGTACTCACTTGATGGTATCTCTAATACACAGACAATAAACCCTGCTGCTCTTGGTCACGATGAAAATGAACGCGTTTCTAACCTTGTAAACGTTCTTGACGGATACTTCTCTAAGGGTGCTCACCACCTGAACGTAAACGTATTCGGTGTTGAAAAACTTAAGGACTGCCAGGCTCACCCTGAAAAACCTGAATATGCTAACTTTACAGTTCGCGTATCTGGTTATGCAGTTCGCTTCATCAACCTTACAAAGGAACAGCAGGACGACGTTATCGCTCGTACTTGCCACGCAAGCTTGTAGTGCTGCTGCGAGTTTGCGAAAGCAAACTCGTGAAGCAGGACCGGTTTTCCGGGCCTGCGACTCACTCTAGTTTGAAGCTAGTGTGAATAAGGGATTGTCCGGTCAAGCCGGACAATGACAGATGTCGACAACCGCTTCGAGTAATCGGGGCGGTTGTTCTTTTTTTAAAGCATTTTCTTAAAGTTTAGGGGAGTCATGCCTTCGTATCTTTTGAACATTTTGCAAAAATAGCTGGCGGTGCAAAATCCGGTTTCTTCTGCGATACTTTCTATAGTCATCTGACTTACGTTTAAAAGCTCTTTTGCGGCCTGTAATCTTCTTTTTGTTATATATTCCATGGGGCGGGCGTGAAGGGTAGTACGGAACAAAAGGCACAAATGTTGTTTTGACACCCTGCAGACATCACATAAATCTTCCATGGTAATCTGGCGGGTAAAATTGCAGTTAATGTAATCTACCGCTTTTTGTATTGTTGGATTAAAGCTTACTCCCTGGCTCTTGCTGGAAATAATCCTGTAAAATTCAATTAAAAAATCATACAAATAACCTGAAGCTCTGTAATTTCCAAAAAGTGAATCTGAATGAAGGGCTTCATGCATAGAAAAAAAGATATTTTCAAGCTTTTTTGAGTCCTGAAGCTTAAATATTCCGGGGCTTTTAAGATTAAAGCCTTGTAAAATAGCTTCAAGTCCTGAACCGCCTGGAACAACCCAGTGTATGTCCCAGACTTTTTCGTTTGGAAAATATTCATGAGGATAAAAAGCCGGAAGAAAGATTGCGGTATAGGGGCCAATTATTGTCTTTTTTTTTATCGATGATTAAGGTTCCGCTTCCTTTTGTGCAGAATAAAATCTGACTGCAGGGATAGCCTTCTTTTCTAATAATATGGTCCTGACATTCCTGCAGGCCCATGTTTATAAGATAAAGAGGAAGTTCTTTTTCTTTTCCAAGAATTGGATAATCATAAAAAAACAAAAAAACACCTTTAAATATTCATATTGTTATATTTTGAGAATATCGTTTAATGACGCCTTTGACAATCTGTTGTACAATTCAAATATGACTGAAGAAGAAAGATTAATTTCTGTTATGCCAAGCGAGCGTCAGCTGGAGTTTCAGAAAACTGAATTTTATGCTTTCGTACATTTTACTGTAAACACTTTTACAGATAAGGAATGGGGAGATGGCAGTGAAAGTCCTGTTATTTTTAATCCTCAAAAACTGGATGCAAACCAGTGGGTGTCTGCTGTAAAATCTGCCGGCATGAAAGGCTTAATACTAACCTGCAAGCATCATGATGGCTTTTGTCTGTGGCCAAGTAAGTTTACAAAGCATACTGTGGCCGCCTCTCCCTACAAAGATGGAAATGGAGACATAGTTCGGGAAGTTTCCCTGGCCTGTAAAGCTCAGGGAATAAAATTTGGGGTTTATCTTTCGCCCTGGGATAGAAATTGCCCGCTTTATGGTCAGGGAAAAGCTTATGACGATTTTTTTGTCAATCAGCTTACAGAGCTTTTAACAAATTATGGCGAGATTTTTTCTGTCTGGTTTGACGGAGCCTGTGGGGAAGGTCCTAACGGAATAAAGCAGTATTATGACTGGGAGCGTTATTATTCTGTTATAAGAAAGCTGCAGCCAAAAGCCTGCATTTCTGTTTGCGGGCCTGATATCCGCTGGTGCGGTAACGAAGCGGGCTATACCCGGGAAAGTGAATGGTCTGTAGTTCCTGAGCGGACAAAGGATAGTGAAATAATTTCAGAAAAAAGTCAGCAGGAGGATAATACTGAATTTCGTCTGCGACGTGTTGATGCCCGGGACCGCGATTTAGGGAGCCGCGAGCTTTTACGTGGTGAAGAAAAACTAATCTGGTATCCTGCGGAAGTGAATACTTCTATTAGACCCGGCTGGTTTTATCATGAATATGAGGATGATAAAGTGCGCAGTTTGGAAGAGCTGGTAAAAATCTATATGAATTCTGTTGGTGGAAATGCAACTTTTTTGCTGAATATTCCGCCAACAAGGGAGGGGCTTTTTCACAAAAATGACCTTGCCAGGTTAAAGGAGCTTGGTGACTTTTTGCGAACTGCCTTTGCGGTTAATCTTGCTGAAAAATCTTTGGTGGAAGAAAGTTCGGTGGAAAAAGGGGACTTTTTAATCACTATTAAATTAGAAAAAACTGAGCAAGTAAAATATCTTGTGATTCAAGAGGATATAAGAAAGAGCCAGAGGGTAGAAAAGTTTTCTGTAGAAAT
>JAGAZB010000012.1 GCA_017940255.1 Treponema sp. | reverse complement strand
TTCACAACGCAGGATTCCAATCAGACTAAACAAGTTTTTCTTAGGCATTTTACTGATAGAAATGTTTACAATTCTTTTTGATTGTATTGCATCTAAATGTCTGGATTATAATTCAGAATTTTCACTTTTCTTCTTAACCTTAATCAACACATTATTTTTTGTAATGTTTCTTTTCAGAGGATTTTACTTTTTTATTTTCACAACAGAAATCCTGAAACTAAAACTTTCCAGAAGTAAAGCCCTCACTGCTATTTCTACAATAATATTTTTGGCATCTGAGTTACTGGTTATAATCAACTTTATTCACCCTTTTATCTTTTCAGTTAACAAAAATGGATATACACGCGCCGCATTTTATAATGCAATTTATATCAGCAGTTTTTACCTTTCTGTAATTTCTGTGATTATTACAATTTATCACAGAAAAAAACTGAGCAGAAAAGAATATATCAACACTTTATTGTTTAATATCATTTTAGTGATTGGTTACATAGTCAGAATTCTATTTTCAAATTATCTGATTATGGACCTATTCTGTTTAATTGCAATCATTTGTATTTATCTCACCTTTGAAAATCCTGATTTATACCTGGATGAAAAAACCGGCTTGTTTAACTCAACTGCCTTAAATGCCCTTTTTGCAGAAATGTCTAACGAAAAAAATCCTTTTATTCTGGGATTTATAATTCATAACTACACAGAGCTGCGGGAAATATACACCGGCGCTCAGATGGACAAAAGTATTAAAGTAATTGCAAAATATCTGACTAAAACTTACCCTAACCTTTTAGCCTTTTACATTCGCGACGGACGTTTTGTGCTTGTGGGTAAAAATATTACAGATGGAGTAAAAATACGAAAAGCTCTTTCAAAAAGATTTTCTGAACCATGGACTTTAGAAGATGAAACAGAAATCTTTTTTGATATTGGCTTTGTAAAGTTTTCAAATAAGCTGCAGGTAGATAATGCAGATAAATTTTTACTTTTACTGCAAACTGCAATGGCTTCTGTAGAAAAAATTGATTCTAACACTGTGATGATTACAGAAGAAACTATGAAAGCCACTGACCGTAATACAGAAATTAAAAGAGCTGTAGAAAGGGCTGTAGAAAATAACGATGTAGAACTATATTTACAGCCACTTATTGATGTAAATGATTTTAAAATAATTGGAGCCGAAGCACTGGCTAGAATAAAAGATTCCGATAACAATATTATTCCGCCAGGAGAATTCATTCCTATTGCAGAAAAAAACGGCCGAATTGACTTACTGGGTCAGCAGGTTTTTGAAAAGACATGTAAATTTATTCAGGATTACGACATAAAGAAGATGGGACTTTCATGGATAAATGTAAATCTTTCTCCAATTCAGTTTTTGCATAAGGATTTAAATTCACGTTTTTCTGATATTTTAAGAAAATATTCAGTTCCTGCAAATATGATTCATCTTGAAATTACAGAAGAATCGATGATTGACTATGCCCTACTTCAAAAACAGATTCACATAATGAAGCATTCGGGATTTCAGTTTGTTCTGGATGATTACGGCAGCGGTTACTCAAATGTTACCCGCCTAAAAAAATGCCCCTTTATAAACGTAAAACTGGATATGGAAATTGTCTGGGATTACTTTAAGACAAAAGACAAGATTTTGCCTACACTTGTGGAAACTTTTAAGCAAATGAACTTTTCTGTTACAGCAGAAGGAATTGAAAGCATAGAAATGGCAGAAGCCCTTAAAGAAATCGGCTGTGATTATCTGCAAGGCTTCTACTTTTCTAAACCAATTCCGGCAGAAGAATTTGCTAAAAAATATGGAGAAACAAAATGAAAAAATCTAGCAGAAAAATTGCTCTGGCTTTAAGCGCCTTTATGCTCCTGCAGCCTCTTATGTATGCCGACGCCCAACTTAATAAGGAAATTGTCGCACTTGAGTTAGAAATTACAAAGATGAAGACAAAAGTTGGCGAATATCATGACATGAATGAAAAGCAGCTTGAAAAAAAGATTTCCAAGGCAGAAAAAACTTTAGAAAAGAAAAAGGCTAAAGCAAAAAAAGAAGCCGAAAAAGATGCTAAGAACGTAAAAAAAGACCTTAAAAAAGCCGGTAAAAAACTGCAGAGTGCCGGAAAAGATGTAGGCGATGCCGTAAAGTCTATTTTTGATTAGACGACGCTGAATCTGAATTACGCAGTTCTTCCCGCAATTGCGTTGAACTTACAGGATTTTCCATAGGCAGATATTCAAAAGGAATATCCGGAAAATTCTGTGTATAACCTGGACGATTAAAAACAAGGAGCGTTGATTTTTCAAGGATTTCCTGCCACTTTGTCCAGGTTGTAAATTTCTGAAGTGAATCTGAACCTATTGCAACAAAGTATTCATGTTCCTGACCATACATTCTGCGCACTGCATCCAGTGTGTTTACAAATCGCCAGTTATTATCAATATTTTTTTCTAAATCAATAATCCTGACATTTTGTAAATTCTGAACTTTACTTCGAGCCTGGCAAATTCTTTCTTCAAAAGAAAACATCTGCTCATTCTCTTTGTAATACTTTATATCAGTAGGAATAACAATCACCCTATCATAAAGACGCGAAAGTCTTTCTGCTATTTCCTGGTGGGCAGAAGTCCAGGGATCAAAGGTGCCGCCAAAAAGTACAATCTTCATAAACTATTTATGAGAAAGTCTCCAATCTATTGTCTTTCTAAGATATTCGATGTAATCATCATCCTTGCACATTGTTTTTCCATCTGCATTAGAAAGCTTTGCAACAGGACGATCGTTACATTCACTTACCTTCATAACAATATTTAAGGCAGGAACATCTGTGTCATTCGCAATATATGTACCAATTCCAAAAGCAACCTTAATTCTGCTCTTGAAATGACTGTAAAGTGCCGAAGCGCGTTCAAAATCAAGGCTGTCGCTAAAAAGCAGGGTTTTATTTTTCGGATTTACACGCTCATCATGGTACTTGTTGTAATAATTTTCAAAATGTTTAATCCAGGCTTCACCCCATTCGTAAGGATCTCCAGAATCATGGCGAACACCCGCAAAACTTACGCTATAGGTGTATTCCATATCAAGGTGAGCAGTTTCGTCGCCGATTGTATCTGTAAGATAAGTTCCGTTCAAAACGCCATATTCTTTTGTCCAGGAATCCATGGCCATTTTATTTGAATAAGCAGGATTATACATTGGATTTCCCTGTCCTACACACATTACAAATTCATGTGCCATTGTTCCAACAGGAACTACATTAAACTTTTTTGCAAGCAGAACGTTTGAAGTACCAATACACTTAGAATCTTTATACAAAGGATTAGAATCACACAGAGTTTTTACAGCCAGCTCCTGTGCTTCTGCAGAAAGGCGGCGGCGTAAACCAAATTCTGAAAAAAGCCCCAAATTGTATGTACCGTCTTTAAGCCACTGAACTTTCTGAGCAAGTTTTCTCTTATACTGAACAAAAAGTTCATCGTAGTTGTATGTCATGCGGTAATAAACTTCATTAATAATTGCAAGAATTGGGATTTCATACATAGAAGTATTAAGCCAGGTTCCTACCGCTTCAAGTGAAAGTCCGCAGGGACCATCATTAGAAATTATAAAATCCTGAAAACGAGGCTTCCAGATGCGCAAGTGGTCTATATAATCTTCATGAAGCCACTCTATTTTTGCCAGATAATCAAGTTCATCTTCCTGAAAACGAAGATCGCAATAAGCTGTAATCTGTTCTTTTATTTCGTCTACCATTTCGGCGGTAAATTTTACACCTTCATTGCGGCATTTGAATGTCCAGCGGGTCTTATATGATGGATACTGATGGTAAATGGCTTGTCCCATTGAAAATTTGTAAAGATCAGTCTCCAACAGGCTTGTAATAATCTGATGTAATTTCATAATTGCCTCCAGGTATGGCAAAAAAATACTAAAAAAAAAGCTGATGCAATGCACCAGCTTAAGAGGTGTGGATTGGAGTCGAACCAACCAATGACGGTTTTGCAGACCGATCCCTTACCGCTTGGGTACCACACCAGAATATAGGTACTATATCAAAAATGCCCCTCTGTGTCAATAGCCAAACCATTGACGGTTAGCAATTTCTGCCGCAAGAATGGCACAGGCATTTAGGATAATGTTTGCCATCAGCCCAAAATCTATAAAAAAACAAAGGCCAATTATAACAAGGGCAGTTATGTAAATCAGAATTTCCCGTAATACAAAGCCTTTTTCTTCTGAAGGCTCCGGCTTTCCATTTTTTATCAGTCTGATTAAAAACCAGACCATATCAAGGGCGAATAACACAAGAGCACATATATTTATAATTCTGTGAGCAGTCATTTTCTTGGTCCTATAACTTAATTCTTTATCTGAACAAATTTTAACAAAGTTGCACGGGCACTTTCAAAGGCAAGGGGCAGTTTTTCTACATCCTCTTTGCTATTAACCTTGTGAGTAACAAAAGCAGAAACTTCACTTTCCTGTGCTTTTAGCGCAGATATAAAATCAGTTATACTTTCAAACTTTGGAGGCAGGGCTGCTGTAAAGAAAATATCACAGGTTTTATATTCAATATTTTTATAAAGATAAGTATTCGGATTTGTACAGAGAAAGTGTATAGATTCAGGATCTATTTCAACCCCGATTTCTTCCTGACATTCACGAATAACCGCATTTTCTGCACTTTCGTCAAAATCAACAAAACCACCAGGCAAGGCAATATAACCTTTTCTTGGCTCCTTTGCGCGCACTTCAAAAAGTACGTTTCTGTCTTTGTCATAAATGATAATACCAACTGCAGAGGCAACATTATTGTAAAGGTCAAATCCACAGTCAGGACACAGCCATTTTCGATTTTTATGATTTTCTATATTTTTACTGCCACAGATAGGACAGAGTTTAAAATCATTTTTCATTTAAAATACCTCATGGTTATTGCATCTGCCAAAGCTTCGGAACGTTTAATTGTCTGAATTATAAGAGGCGCAATAAGTGGAATGATAGCTTTAATTCTTGCCATACGTCCTTTTTTCTGCCCTAAAGCTCCGCGAATGAGTTGAGTTTTTAAGATTGAAGAGGCTTCGTCTACCAGAAGCGGTATAAATCTGAAGATTACTTCTACAACCAGAATAAAATAGCGCACTGGGATTCTAAGCCAGGTGAGCGGATGTAAAATCTTTTTCAGTCCGTCTATAAGATCGTATTCTGGAGTAGAAACAAAGAAGGCCGAAATACAGGTAAGAGAACTTGCAGTTCGCAAAATAGATTCAAGACAGAAAAGCAGTTTGGAAGGGGTGATTGTAAACCACCTCCAGTTTGTAAAATGAACCTCGTCTGCAAGGGCCGGACGGAAAATTAATTGAAAAATACTAAAGAACAAGAGGAAAGGAAGTATTTTTAAAATTGCCGGTAAGAGGCGTTTTAAAGAAAAACCTGCAAGTTTGCAATATACAAATGAAATTACTAAGGATGCCAGTGTAACATACCAGGGACGAGCCCAAAGGCTGAAAGCAAACAGGATGATGAAAATAAACATGCGTACAGCAGGATTCAGTTTTTCTATTGGTGAAAGTTTACTTTTTTTATGCCCAGAAAGCCCGGAGGAAAGACTTCTTAGGCCACGAAGCATCGCGGCGGAAGGATATGGTAACATAAGGTCTGCATTAGCTTCCTTAAAGCTTCCTGTAAATGAATCTGAGATAATTCTTCCGTCTTTTACTTTTATTTCACGGTCAGCAAAAAGGGCTTCATCTTCGTGATGCGTACTAAAAAGTATAGTTTTTCCCTGATTGGCAAGAGAATGCATCATTTTCATAACTTCGTAGCGGCGGCGGCCGTCCAAGCCCGCGGTCGGTTCATCGAACAAAATTACATCTGCATCAAGAGCAAGAATGCCAGCAATAGAAAGCCGCCGCTGCTCACCACCAGAAAGAGCAAAAGTGCCCCTCTCCCCAAACTCTTCGTAAGGAATGGCCGCCAGTTCCATAGAACCTTTTACGATTGAAACAAGTTCCTTTCCTGCAAGCCCCCTGTTCCTTGGGCCAAATGCAACATCATCTGCCGCAAATGTTTCAAAAAGAGCCGCTTTTGCATTCTGCTGAGCAAAAGAAGGCTTGCCATTACAAGAACGAATCTCGCCCTCACCTTCCAGGAGCCCGGCACACAGTTCAAGAATTGTAGATTTTCCAGAGCCGGATGGCCCGGTTAATGCAGTTATACTGCCCCTGTAAAGCGCAAATGAAATATCAGAAACACCCTTGCTATTTTCGCTCTTATCATAGCGGAAGGAAACATCTTTAAGGCTGAGTGCAACTCTTGAATTAGAAAAATCCACTGTAGTTTTATCTGTAACCGGCAGAAGAGGTCCCTGAATCCACTTTACTTTTTCTTCATCTTCCATAAAGGCCTTTCTTGTACCGTAGAAGATTACTTTTCCGTTTTCCATACCAATAACGGTATCAGCTTCGCGCACTACATCTAAATCGTGAGTAATCTGAATAATTGTGTTCCCGCATTTATGCCGGTATCGCATAAAATCAAGAATATCTCTGCGGGAATCAGGATCCAGCATAGAAACAGCTTCGTCTAAAATGTAGATTTCCGGCAAGAGCGCAATTACGCCACTCAAGGCTATTTTCTGAGTCTGTCCAAGAGAAAGAGCCGATGTAGAAGATTCAGCTCTATCAAGCATATCTACAATATTAAGAGATTCAATTGTTCTTAATTCAACTTCAGATTCGTGCAGGCCAAGATTCTGTGGACCAAATGCAGTATCACGCTGAACAAGCCCACTCACAAGCTGGTCTTTTGGCGACTGGAAAATAATTCCAATACGATTGTTTTCTTCAATTGAAATTGAACCAGACTCAGGTTCTTCGAGTCCACAAATAAGACGGGCCAGTGTACTTTTACCACTGCCATTATATCCAACAATAGCAACATACGCCCCTTTTTCTATTTCTATAGAAACATCATCTACGGCATAGCGCTTACTTTGAGGATATCTGTATTTTACATTTTTAACTGATATTAGGTTCACTCGGAAAGGGTCACTGTTATATTAAGTTCTGTTTTTGCCGCATCTACTACAGGAGAAACAGCCGGTTCCGCAGTTTTTACAGGAGCCTGTGGAGTTGCATTTGATGAAGAACCAATTACAACATTTTCTGTTTCTGCTGGAGTTGCAACATTATTTACGTATTTTGATTTCTGCTTTTTGTCACTTTCATGTGGCTGCTCTGGAAGTCCATTTGCCTGAATTGAAACCTGCTGACCTTTTGCAACTACAACCGCACCCACAGGAGATTCTTCATATATTTCTGAAGCAGGAGTTGTAGCATCGGCAGATGTATTTTTTGAAGATGATGAAGAAGCCGTAGCTGTCTGCTGACTAGAACTTGATTCTTCCTTAGAATCAGACTCTTCTTCAGGTTTACTAGACTTATCAGAAGCGGCACGCTTTGGCTCTTTATTTGCATAAACTGCAACAGCACCATCTGTACAACTAACCTGTCCACCACTTGTAATAAGGAATTCTGTACCACGAACAGATGCAACTGCAACAGGACTCTTTACGGTATAGCTTATTCGTTTGTTTTCTGTATGATTAACCTTTGAACGAACAGCTCCGGTATTAAGATACAAAGCTACGTTATCTTTATCCTGTTTTTCAGAAAGGGTATCCAGAGTAATTCTTGTAAGAGCACCCAGAGCCATAATTGAATCGTTATAACGGATTTTTGCCTCAGACTGAAAACCTGTGCTTATTGTTTCCTTTTCATAAATTTTATCACCAATTTTAAGAGGAACCCAGACATCGTTTCGGCAAACTTCTACTTTACCCCTGATGTAAGTTACCTCTGCAGGACCAGCGTTCATTGCAAAAATACAGAGAAGAAAAAATACTGAAAAAAGAATTGATTTTTTACAAATTAGTTTCATACAACACCTCCATATAATTAAAATGAAAGACCTGCTGAAAGTGTAACAGAAAAATTAGTTTCTGTCCCCGATTCAGTTAGATCATAAAAGCCTGCTACCTTCATTTTTAACTGTAAATCACTAAAAATATTTCCAATCAAAGAAAAGTTTGCATTTACACCTTTAAATGTAATTTGTGTTTCTGGAAAATCAAATACTCCAGCAGCATCTATAATTACACAGATTGCTTCCTGAATAAGAGAGAATGTAACTGTAGGAAGAATAACTCCAGACAACTCTGGAGAAAGAGAAGAATTATAGGCAGTATATGAAGTAAAGCCTACAAATGGCTGCAAAAATGCCTGAGTACCCGAAGCATAAGAAGCCCCGGCAGAAAGTGAAAAAGATCTTCCAATATTAAACAAAAGGAAAGCTTCTGAGTAGTTCATAAAATTCTGAAAATTCAAGCTTCCCAAAACTGTTGTAACAGAATAATAAATAGAATTAGTAACAGGACCGCTGAGCATTACGTTTCCGTAAAATCTGTTGTAAGGGTCCTCTGCAGGATCTATAAATGATAAAAACTGTAAAACCAGCTGCTGATTACGAATTATATTTGGAAAAGAAAAAGAAAGACTTGCAGGTATATAAGCATAAGAGGTAGCATAAATTGTTTCTGCTTCTGATGGACTATGTTTACCCAGCATTGAAATTTCCAGAGAATTAAGCATGCCGGTATAACCACCATATAAATCAATCTTTACACGTGGGAGAGTAAAATTTAAAAGAAGACCATCACAAGGCTGAGAAAAAATCTTTCCCGTAGTATCCGCAAGCGAAAAACGGCCCACAGAAAGAAGAGTTGCAGTATTTTTAGTCTTCCCTAAAAAAGAAAATTTGAACAGATCAAGATTCAGAATAGGAAGAAAAGAATTATCTTCATTTGAAATATTCCAGTAATATTTGAATGACCCCTGTGAAACAAAATAAGCAGAACCTTCATCATTAAAAGCAGCTTTTGTCCATACTGAAATATTATTAGATTGCCTTACAGAAAAAGAAGTTAAATCCGTAGAAAGTTTTGAATCATCAGAAAAGAGCCCGCCCCATTCAAATCCAAAGAGTGAAATACTTAAAAAAAATAAAACAGGTATTACAAAAATCTTTTTCATATCATTCAGCCGATAACTTAAAATCAGAATATTTTATCATACAAGCAGTATAAATATCGAGCAGTTTCTGTCCAGAAACTAAAGAATCTGGCAGAGCATTTTCTGATATAATTCCATCATATTTTAACTGCTTAAATGCATAGCGGGGAGCCCCGTGAAAGATACGGAACATTAATCCACCTTTTACCTTAAATATTTTTGCGTACAAATAAGCAAGGTTTGCATAAGGCACATAAGCATCTTCGTAAGCATAAGAAGGAATCTGTCCTTTCTGAAAAAGAACATCTATTGCATCAGTATAAGAAGCAGAATCTCTTACAAGTCCTTCATGAACGGCAACAATATAGCACAACTGTCCAAAGGTTGCTTTTTCTGAATTAAGAATTTCTGTAACAACAGTAGCAGACTGAGCATAAAGAGAATGAATAGAAAAAAGAATTACTAATGATATGAAAAATTTCTTCATATTAAATCCTATTCAAAAGAAACCTCAACCACTACAGAACCTGAAGCAGGAGCACTTGAAGAAGAGCCTGTATCAGCAGAAGCTAAAGCGGATAAACCTGAACTAGACGAAACAGATTCCTTTGAAGCAGCAGAAGAAACTGCAGTATAAACAGAATCAATTTGCTGAGCTGTAGTATGCTTAGGAGTTTCTACAGGTCCATTTTCTTTTACAGTAACAGTCTGGTTAGCAGCAACAATTACTTCATTCTTTGGCAGTTCTTCAGAATCTTCAAGGCTTTCAGAAGTTTCAGAAGATTTTCTTGAAGAATCATCAGATGCAAGAGCAACTGCAACTCCGCCTTCAGAGCAGGAAACATTACCAGAACAGTCTATAATCCAGTCTGTACCACGAACAGAGGCAACAGCAACAGCAGTATGTACAGTATAATTTACACGTTTATTATCTGTGTGATTTACTTTTGAACGGGTAACACCGGCAGAAAGGTAAACATTTACTTTATCAGTTGAGTCAGTAGCTTTAAGAGTTTCAAGAGTAACTCTGGTAACAGGTCCAAGATAAAGCACAGAATCCATAAGTTTAATTTTTGCTTCAGACTGGAACCCTGTACTTATAACTTCAGACTGACTAACCTTATCTCCTACATTTAGAATTACCCAGGAAGAATCACGTTGAACTTCAACCTTTCCTTTTACAAAGGTAACAATTCCTTCTGCAGCAAAAAGTGAAGATGAAAATACCGAAAAAATTAAGGAAAAAAGAACAAGCTTGTAAATTTTTTTCATTTTATCCTCCGAAATGTTAGAATGCTAATGAAACATTCAAAGCAAATGAGTAGTTACTATTTGCAGCATTATTTATATCAGCATAGCCAATTACAGAGCAACCTACCTGCAAATCGCTTAATACGTTACATACAAAACTCAAAGTTGTATCAAATCCATTCAAAGAAAGTTCATTTTCTGGAATTCCAAGCACAACTTTTTCTCCAAGAGTAAGAACCATATTATTCAATACGAAAAGAACAGATGCCTGAGGAAGAATAAGACCAGATGTTTCTGAGAACATTTTTCCGTTATATGCAGTACGGCTTGAAACAGTTCTGAAAGGAACAAGAGATCCATTATTTCCAGAAGCATATTCAGCACCAATATTTGCAATCAGGCTTTGACCAAGGAAGAGAGAAACATTTCCGCTTCCAAAGAGCATATATTCGCTAAAGTTTTCTGAACCTACAACTGCAGAAAGCGCATAACTTGCCATAGTGCCCAACATTCCGTTTGCAGCAAATTCTGCATAGAACTTGTTGTGTATATATTCAGCTGTAGCAATAAAGTATTCTGCCTGCAAAGAAAGTGTATTTCCAGAAAGATTCAACAACGAAAAATCAAGAATAAGAGGAACATAGCCAGGACAAAGTGAATAGATTTTTGAAGGTTCTTCTGGAATAAAATCCAGCATAGAAACGTTCAGGCTGTTCAAAAGACCTGTGTAACCTGCATAAGCACCCACTTTTATGCTGCGATTCTGCAGCGAAAAGTTTAAACCGTCAGAAGTCTGAGCAAAAACAACAGAAGACAAATCTGAGTAGGCAAAACGTCCTGCATTCAATGCAAGAGAGAGATTGTTTACATTCCAGTTTCCAGAAAGTTTTAACAGAGTTAAATCAATTATTCCAGTAAAGTTTTTTTCTTCACCAATTACATCTAAATCATATTTGAATAAACCTTCTGTAGAAAAACGAAGATTCTTATTTATAGAAGAAGATGCCCAGAGCGAAAGAGAATTAGACTGTTTAAAATCAAATAATTTAAATTCTGAAGTAGAAACCTTAGAAGTATTTGTAAGAAGTCCACCCCAATTCAAGGCAGAAAGGCTCTGAATTAAAATCAATGCAGAAAGTGCAGTTACCAAAAACTTTTTCATATTATTCAGCCTCCATAGAAACAGACTTCATGTTAAAATCACCATATCTACCTAAAGCTGAAGAATACAAAGCAAGAAGTTCGCTGCCAGAAAGTTTTGAACTTGGATCTGCATAAACAGAAATAACACCATCTGCAACAAACTGCTTAAACACATAACGTCTAGAACCCTTTGTAATCATATACATAAGTCCTCCGTTAATATCCCAGTTCTTTGAAAAAAGGAATGCAGCCTGTGAAAGTGTTACTAAATCTGAAGAAGAAACATTTTCAGGAAGGTAACCTTCAGAAATCATAGCTTCAACAGCTTTTTCATAGTCATCTGATTCAAGAATTTTAAGCTGCTGAACTGCACAAAGATAAGAAACCTGCCCGATAGTAGCCTGTTCTGATTTTAATATTTCGCTAATAGCATCAGCAGACTGGGCAAAAACAAGAGTTGACGTGAATAAAACTATTAAAATAGAAATAAGTTTTTTCATATTTTTATTTTACAGTACATTTTGACACTTGTCTACTTTTAAGGATATACTTTACTTCAAATGATAACTCTTAAAGAATTAGCAATAAGAAGCAATGTTTCAATAGCGACCGTCTCAAATATCCTTAACGGGAAATCTAACGTTTCAAAAGAAACCCGCGAAAGAGTTATGCAGATTATAAAAGAGACTGGTTACAAACCAAATTATATGGCCAGGGGACTCAGAGCCTCCTCTACAAAAACAATAGGTCTGATTGTAGACGACATCACAGAATTCAGCACTCCTAAGATTATAGATGGCATTATGTCTGAACTGGAAAAAAAGGGATACCGCACCATTCTGGAAAACCTGCGTTTTTACACAAGATGGGAACACGGTGAAGAAAAAATCCGTCAGTATAAACAGGATCTAAATTCCGCCATCCAGGAATTTCAGGCTATAAAAACCGACGGAATAATTTATGTAGCCGGTCATGCTCATAACATTTCTGATATTCCAGAAGCTTTAGACCTGCCCCTTACTGTCTGCTATGCTTTTACAGAAAGGGAAGACACACCTTTTATTATGATTGATGACACAGACGCCGCATTTAAGATGACAGAACACCTTATAAAAAACGGAAGTAAAAAAATTGGTGTAATCACCGGAAAAAAGGAAAATATACATACTCAAAAGCGTCTTGAAGGATACAAAAAAGCCCTGCAGGCAAACGGAATAGCTTTTGATGAAAAGATTATAAAAGAAGGTGACTGGGAACAGAATTCCGGTTACGAAAACTGCGCAAAACTGCTGAAAGAAAGCCCTGAACTATCGGCAATTTTTTGTTTTAATGATATGATGGCTGCAGGTGCATACATCTACCTGAACGAAAAAGGTATTACTCCGGGAAAAGACATTTCGATAGCAGGATTTGACAACCGGGACATTTCTGCCTTCTTAAATCCGCCGCTTACAACTATGGAGATTCCTCTTTTTTCTATTGGAGAAACCGCTGCTCAGATAATCTTAGATATGATAGAAAACAAGACTCCTTCTGAGCCAAAAAATTACATACCATGTACATTAATTGACAGAAAATCTGTCAGGATTGATAAATAACAGAGGTACTATTATGAACGAACAACTCATCGTTGATTACAAGAACTTCTTGAACAACGGAAAGACTGAACGTGAATGTGTTCAGCAGGTTCTGGCTATGGCAAAAAAGGCCGGATACAAAGACATTTCAAAATTCAAAAAGCTTAAGGCAGGCGATAAAGTTTATATCACTAAAATGGACAAATCTATTGCCCTTTTTGAAATTGGAACAGATCTTCTGGAAAACGGAATGAACATTCTGGGAGCCCATATTGATTCTCCTCGTCTGGATGCAAAACAGAATCCAATCTACGAAAAAGACAATATTACCTATCTTAACACTCACTATTATGGTGGAATTAAAAAATACCAGTGGACAAGTCTTCCTCTGGCAATTCATGGAGTAATCTGCAAAAAAGATGGAAGTACAGTAAATGTAGTTATCGGCGAAAATAATGACGAGCCAGTTTTCTGCATTTCTGATATTCTTCCTCACCTTGCACAGGAACAGATGAAAGACAAGGCCAGCGACTTTATTAAAGGTGAAGACCTGGATGTTATGATGGGCTCAGTTCCTCCTGCAAAAAAAGGAGTTCAGCAGACTGCTGAAGAAAAGAAAGAAGCAAAAGAAAAGAGTAAGAAAACTGTACTTGCCCTTTTTAAGGAAATGTACGGCATTGAAGAAGATGATTTTGAATCTGCTGAACTTGAAATTGTTCCTGCAGGAAAAGCACGCGATATGGGCTTAGACCGTTCTATGATTTTGGGATATGGTCAGGATGACCGTTCATGTGCCTTCACATCTGTTGCCGCTATGCTTGAAATGCGGGCTGGAAAAAGAACAAACTGCTGTATTTGTGTAGACAAAGAAGAAATCGGCAGTGTTGGTGCAACAGGTATGGCTTCTAATCTTTTTGAAAATATGGTAGCAGAAATTGTTGCAAGAACTGAATCAACTTACAGCGAACTTACTTTGCGCCGCTGTCTTGCAAACAGCTATATGCTTTCTTCTGATGTAAATGCAGCTTACGACCCACTTAACGCAGGTCTTTTTGATAAGGATAACGCTTCTGCACTTGGTGGTGGTGTTGCATTCCAGAAGTATACTGGAAGCCGAGGAAAATCTGGTGCCAGCGATGCAAACCCAGAGTTTGTTGCAAAGGTTAGAGCCGCTATGTACGACGCAAATGTAAACTATCAGATGGCTGAACTGGGTAAGGTTGACCAGGGTGGCGGAGGAACAATTGCTTACCATGCAGCTCGCTACGGAATGAATGTTCTGGACGCAGGTGTTGCAGTTTTGAGCATGCATGCGCCTTGGGAAATTACAAGCAAGGAAGATATCAGTCAGATTTACGAATGTAACAAGGCATTCCTGGGAATAAAATAAATAAGTAAGATGTTGCTCTAACAAAAAGCGACACTTACACAAAAAATCCGTTTGCGGGCCCCAGCTACGACGAAAATCAAGGAATCTCCCCTCTCGGGGGCCTCCTTAATTTTCGTCTGCGTCCCACAAACGGATTTTTTTTATTTTCTGACAATAATATTTTATTTTCAGATATTTATTTCTTTCCCAAAAGGACTTCGTAAATGCGTTCAAAGTCTTTGTTGTTGTCGAATCCGATTACAATAGAACCTTTGTTTATATCACCCTTAAGAGAAACATCACGGGTTCCAAAAATGTTGCGGAGTTCCTGTTCAAAGTTCAAAACGTCAGCGTCTTTTTTAGGCTTAGATTTTTCTGCCTCTTTTTTTGAAGAAGCGCGGCCACCGTTATTGTACTGGTCAGCAAGAGCTTCTGCCTCACGAACAGAAAGTCCGCTGCCAACAATTTTTCCGAACATAACACGCATGTCTGCATCATTCTTAACCATAAGAAGAGCACGGGCGTGTCCAGAAGTAATCTGCCCGCTAACAAGAGAGTGCTGAATATCTTCCGGGAGTTTTAAAAGACGAATTGCATTTGCAACAGTTGCTCTGGCCTTACCTACTCTCTTTGCAACCTCTTCCTGGTTTAAGTCACCCATCTGAATAAGGTTGTAGTAAGCCATAGCTTCTTCAATCGGATTTAAATCGGCACGCTGAATATTTTCAATAAGTGCCATTTCAAGCTTTTTCTGTTCATCAAACTTGCGGAGCTGAACAGGAACTTTATCGAGCCCGGCCATTTTTGCGGCGCGAGTACGACGTTCACCGGCGATAATGTAAAAATCACCACCTTCAGCTTCTTCTATAATAATTGGCTGAAGAATACCGTTTACTTTAATTGATTCGCAAAGTTCTTCAAGCTGTTTGGGGTTAAATTCAATACGAGGCTGTTTTGGGTTCGGTTTTAGCAGATTTGGATCAATCCACAAACTTCCGTCTTCTTTTGTAGAAATAGCAGCAGGAAGAGTTGAAGTAACAAGAGGAGAAGCCGCAACTTTTGGAGTTGTTTCTTCAACAACGGCAGCTTCGCTTACTGAATTTTCAGAAAGAAGGGCTCCGAGTCCTTTACCCAACGCATTTTTTTTAGCCACGACGAATTACCTCTTCTGCCAGTTTTTCATAGCTGCGAGCACCAACACAAGCTGGATCATATTTGCAGATTGGAAGCCCATGTGAAGGAGCTTCCGAAAGACGAACGTTTCTTGGAATGATAGTGTTGAAAACTACATCCTTAAAATATGACTTAACCTGTTTTACAACATCCTGAGCAAGGCGGGTTCTTGAATCATACATAGTAAAGAAAATTCCGCCAATTGTAAGATTAGGATTAATACCTTTCTGAACTTTCTGAACAGTCTGAAGCAAAAGTGTAATTCCTTCCAAGGCAAAATATTCGCACTGCATTGGAACAAGAACAGAATCAGCAGCGGCCAGCCCGTTCAAAGTAAGGATTCCCAAAGAAGGTGGACAGTCGATAAGTATATAATCGTATTTTGATTTTAAAGGTTCCAGTGCTTCCTTCAGGTAGAATTCCTTATCTTCCTGGTCTGCAAGTTCGATAGATACACCAGAAAGGTCAATTGAAGCACTAATAGCATCAAGATTTTCTACAACAGTCTTTTTAACAGCATCTTCTGCTTCTACCTGACCGGCAAGCAGTTCATAAATTGTAGGCTTATCTCTAGAAACACCCACACCACTAGACATATTACCCTGAGAGTCAAAATCGACCAGAAGAACTTTCTTTCCAGCCAGTGCAATATATGCACCGATATTTATAGCCGAGGTAGTTTTTCCAACACCACCCTTCTGATTTACAAAAACAATACACTTTGCCATAGAATTTATTCTAGCATTTTTTTATAAAATAGTATACCGTCTTAATTATGTTACTTTCCGCTACACTTTCCAAACCAACAGCTGAGGCTGAAAAAGTATTTAATCGTCCTGTTATCAAAATTAAGCTCACCGCAAGTGCTTCGGCATCCGGATATTCATACTATATGGAGCAATTTACTGAAAAACAGGTTTTTCATCAGCATTTAACAGAGGATGAAGCTTCTGAATTTTTAGAAAAACACGCAGGAAAGACATTTAAAAACTGTGTAGAACGAACCGAAGACAAAGAAATTACAATTCTTGCAAACAAAAAAGGAAAAATCACAAAGCTTGAGCGAAAACTTGCGATTAAAAACACACAAGGCGCAGCTGCAGGAGCCACTTTTAAAGCATCAAAGCTTTCTCACAAAAAAAATTACCTGATTGAAGAAGGTGTGCCGGTTCCATTTCTTGTTTTACTGGGAGTTATGACCGACGAAGGAAAAGTAATTTCTTCACGCTACGACAAATTCCGACAGATTAACAGATTTCTGGAGTTTATTGATGATATTCTGCCAGAGGTCCAGGACCAGATTACTGCTGAAGGTGGGCATCCTGTCCGCATTGCCGATTTTGGCTGCGGAAAGTCTTACCTCACCTTTGCCGTTCACTATTTTCTAACCGAAATTAAAAAGATTCCTTGTGAAATTGAAGGTCTGGATTTAAAAAAGGACGTAATTGATTATTGTAATCAGATTGTAGAAAAACTTGGCCTGAAAAATCTTGCTTTTAATACCGGTGATATTTCGGAATATTCAGGAAAGTCGAATCCGGACATTGTTATTACCCTGCACGCCTGCGATACCGCCACAGATTACGCCTTAAAATATGCAGTTTCGCATGAAGCAAAAGCAATTCTAAGCGTACCCTGCTGTCAGCACCAGGTAAATAAGCAGCTGGAAAAAGCTGAAAAGAGCGAAAATCTTGCGGAAGAGTTTGCACCTCTTTTGAAGTGGGGAATTATCCGCGAAAAATTTGCATCGCTTGTGACTGATGCCATTCGCGGGGAATGGCTGGAAAAGGAAAATTACAGGGTTCAGATGCTTGAGTTTATTGATATAGAACATACGCCTAAAAATATTTTAATCCGCGCTATAAGAAAACAGAAAGAAAAGGCAAAAGAAGACATAAATCAGAATAAACTTGCAGAAGTTTTAAAGATTCAGCCAGAGATTTTGAAGAACTAGAGAGAATACAAGAACATTTTGCGGGAACATTTTCGGGAAATTTGTAATTTTCACCAATCTTCGTTATATTTATGAGTATGAACAGCAAATTTACAGGCATACTTAAAAATATAGAAGACTCTCTGGAAAAGGCACTTCCTTCAAACGCCACTCCCAGCTGGATAGCAGACAGCTTCGGAAGCCTCCCGCCAGCAGTGTTGGCCGAACATTTTGATAACCTTATTACGCCAAACAAGCAGTTAATTGAATTGGGCGGAAAAAGATGGCGTCCTCTTTTAATGCTTTTGTGCTATCAAATGTCAAAAGAAAAAACAAAGAAAGTCGTACTTTCAGAAGAGCAGACTTACTCACTTACTCCGCTTGTAGAATTTGTTCATACAGCAAGTTTAATTCATGATGACATTGAAGACGGGGCCGACCTTCGCCGCGGAAAGCCAGCCGCCCACATTACATACGGAACCGACACCGCAATAAATGCAGCGTCCTGGTTATATTTTGAAGCCCCGGTATGCATCAACTCGCAGGATATTTCGGCAGAAGAAAAGCTTGTTTTTTATCAGACCTACACTCAGGAACTTCGCTGTCTTCATTTAGGTCAGGCCATGGATATCTGGTGGCACAGAAATCCTGAAATTTTCCCGAAAGAAGACGAATACCTTGCGATGGTAAAAAACAAAACCGGCCGTCTTGCTTCCCTTGCAGCAAAAATCGGCGGACTTGCAGGCGGACTTTCAATTGAAGAAGCAGAAAAACTTGGCAACACAGCCGCAAACATTGGCATAGGCTTCCAGATTATTGATGACGTAATAAACCTGACTACAGGAAACCCGGGAAAGAAACGCGGGGACGATATTGTAGAAGGAAAAAAGAGTCTTCCTGTAATTATGCATGTTGCAGCCCACCAAGAAGATAAAGCCGCAATTTCTGAATGCATGAAGCAGGCAGGCAAAGAAGGAATTAATTCTCCTGCAGTAGAAAAGTGCATTTCTATTTTGGAAAAAGGTAGCTGTATAGAAAAAGCGGCCAAAAGAGGCATAGAATTAATTAAAGAAAACAGCGCACTTATGGATTCAGAAGATATAAAAGAACTTTTTATTTCCATGGTGCCACCAGCCTTTTTATAAAGCGAGAGATAAAGATATATGATGACAGAAAACCCAGACAAACTGAATAACCAGGCTATTCTTCTCGCATCCGACGGAGCTTACAACGAAGCTATTGCCTGCTTTAAGCGGGCTCTTGTGATCCAGAAGGAAAACTATCTGCTCTGGTTTAATCTGGGGGTAACATACCGCGATGCAGGCGAACTGCACGATGCAAAACGGGCACTTGCAATGGCATATCAGATTGCTCCAGACAAACCAGACGTTGCAGAAACCTACGCAACAATTGCCCTTATGCTCAAGCAGCTGCAGGAAGTAAAGCGTATTTGCGAAGACGGCCTGGATTACAATCCCTTAAATGTTCAGTTATGGAACCTTATGGGAGTCGCAGATTTTCAGATGGAAGATTTTGAAGAAGCTGCAGAATTCTTTGAGCAGGCAGTTTCTATCAACCCATATTATCTGGATGCCCTCTACAACCTTAGAGACACATATTCTGTTTTGAAAAATAAAAATGGAGAAGCAGAATGCGACGCAAAAATCAGGGAACTGGAAAAATGAAAGACAAGAACCCAGACATTTTTTTTGAGAAAAACTTCCGCACCAGCTGGCTTCAAAAAATCGGAAAGATTTTATGCCTGCTCATTCCAATTGGAGGTGCTTTTGCCGGCTATTTTGCCGCTTCTCCAGTCTGGAAATTTCTTTCTAAAAATGAAGATTGTCCCGAAATCTTTAAATTCATTTTCTCACTACTGCTTTTTGCAATCATAGTTTTAATCATCTTCTTTAAAACAAGAAACACGAATCCAATTATGAAGATTCGTGTTCTTAATAAAAGTCAAGATTTAGAAAATCACTAGGCCAGCAAATGTTCCCTTGCCAGCTTACTGATTTCATCTGCCATCTGCTTAAGCGGTACCTGCTTCTGTACACCACCCATTTCAAAGGCAACTTTTGGCATACCGTAAACAATACTTGATTCCTGATCCTGACCAAGAGTCCAGGCACCTTTCTTGCGCATTTCTGTAATTTCTGCAGCACCATCACGGCCCATACCGGTCATAATTACGCCAAGAGCACGGTTCTGATAGATTTTTGCAACAGATTCAAAGAGAACATCACAAGAAGGACGGTGACCATTACGCTGAGCTTCCTGGTTCAATCTGATTATATTTCCTCCAGCCTTCTGTTCTACGAACATATGGAAACTACCAGGAGCAATATAAACATGACCGTCTTTAATCACTTCGCCATCTACTGCTTCTGTAACTTCAAGAGGACAAATTGAATTCAAACTTGCGGCAAATTCTTTTGTAAATCCGGCAGGCATATGCTGAACAACAAGAATTGGCTGCTTAAGACGAGGGTCAATCATCTTGAACACATCACGCAAGGCATTTGGACCACCAGTAGAAATACCAATTGCAATAATTTCGATTTTTCCACCGTTTCGTTCAGGAGTGATAACAACAGGTTCCTTAGCCTTCTGTGTAAACCAAGACTGTGGAACAATATCAGTTTTTTTGATAGAAGCGGCCTTAGCAGCCTCTTCACCTTTTTTCTGAATTACAAAGCGTTCTGCTTCTTTTAATTTTACCTGCTGAGTAAAGAATTCAGGAGCAGGAATTTTCTTTCCGTGAGCAGTTGCATAAGAACCACCATAAGAAGCAATGTATTCTATAACTTCGCTTGAAACATCACCAATTTTAAGTGTAACAGAAGATCCTCCCGGCTTTGTAATAAAGTCTGCAGCACCAAGTTCAAGACACTGGATTGTTACAGGGGCACCTTCAGATGCAACACTAGAAAGAATAATAACAGGGACATCAATTTTAAGTTCCTTGCGTTTTTTAAGGAACTCTACACCTGTCATCTTAGGCATTTCAATATCAAGGAGAATTACATCAGGTTTAACTTTTCCGCCAGTAAGCTGATCAAGCAAATCCTGACCATTTTCTGCCTTTCCGCATACAGTAAGACCTGTAGTTTCATCAACAATTCTACTAATAAGATTCCGCATTAAGGCAGAATCATCACATACCATTACCGAAATATCATCCATAGCTATACTCCTAATTAGGCTTTAGTACCTTTTCCGTACAAACAAGCCCACTGAGTCTTAAGGAACTCAAACTGAGTGTTCATACCAAACAAAGACTCAGAATGTCCAATAAAGAGATATGACTTTGGTGCCATTGAATTATAAAAGCGATTGATTACTGTTAACTGAGCAGGCTCATCAAAGTAAATTAAAACGTTTCTACAGAAAATGACATCCAGGTTACGGGCACCCGAATCATTTTTTAGATTATGATAGTCAAAACGGATTTTGCTTTTAACATCATCCTTAATCTGATAACCACCATCAACCTTTGTAAAATACTTTGTAAGATAATCAGCAGGAACACCATCCATTTTGTTATCAGCATAGAATCCCTGTTGAGCAGTCATCAAAGATTTCATTGAAATATCAGAAGCCGTAACTTTAAAATCCCAACCAGCAGGACAAATATCCTTCATAATCATTGCAATTGTGTAAGGCTCTTCCCCTGTTGAACAGCCGGCGCTCCAGATTTTAATAGTTCTGTCCATACCAGCAGCTTTCTTATTTTCAATTACATTCGGAATTACATAGTTTATGAATGCATCAAAATGAGGTTGATTACGGAAGAAGCGTGTAAGGTTCGTTGTTACAGAATCTAACATCTCCTTCATTTCTTCTGTATTCTTAGTTACGACAGCATAATAATCTGAAGGAGTTGCTATATTCTTTTTGCGAAGCATCTCCTTAATGCGGCTGTCGAGAATAGACCTGTTTGTTGCAGAGAAAGTAATACCGCTTTCTTCGTAAATAAGTTTGCGGAACATTTCATAGTCTGCATCGCTAAGTACTTCTAACATACCCGTTATTATACACGACTTTTTTTAAATTGTAAAAGAAATTATTCTCATTTTTCTAATTTAGCTTGATACCTGAGAAAATGTTTTTAATCATCATTTTTTTATGAAATACCTTGACAGATGAGGTATTATGATTTATAAGATACCTAAGAGGTGAAAAGATGCTGAACTTTTCGGAGATTCTGAGAGGCTTAACAGATTCCATCATTCTTGCACAACTTACCCAAGGTGATAGTTACGGCTATCAGATAAACAAGTCAATAAATGAAATAAGCGAAAATGCTTTTGAGCTGAAAGAAGCGACGCTGTACACATCCTTTAGAAGGCTGGAAGAAAAAGCGTATATTTCATCTTATTGGGGAGACGAAAACTCCGGCGCAAGAAGAAGGTATTACTCAATTACTGATGAAGGCAGAAAATTCTATCAGGAAAACAAAATGGATTGGGAACGGATTTGCGTTCTGGTTGGAAAACTAATCAAATAAAGGTGCCGGCGGCACAAAGTGAGGGATAAAATGAACAGAAAAATAAAAAACTATGTGGATGTACTTTTCAACGATGTTCCAAAAACACGAAAGGCAGCTGAATTAAAAGAAGAAATTCTTGCTGATTTGAATGAACACTTTGAAGCACATATTTCAGAAGGAAAATCTGAAAATCAGGCTTATACAGAAGCTCTGGGAGATATGGGAGATATTGATGAACTACTGTCTTCCCTTACACCAGAACGAGAACTTAAACCAAAGATTGATGAATACCGCATAAAAAAGGCACAGAATACTTCAATTGCGGTTATGCTTTACATTTTCGGCGTAATTCTTTTGTGCGCCCTTCCAGCTATCAGCAATATTTTTGGCATTTGGGATGAAGATAAGGCAGGAATTACAGGATTTATTCTTATGTTAATTTGTGTTGCAGCTGCAACGGGCCTTCTTGTTTACACAAAAATGAGTGTTCCCCAGGATGTAGAACCCTTTTTGACAAAAAAAGAAGGCTCTGAATTTGACGTAAGCACTTCACAGGGACGTTACTGGGCCGGACTTTCAAAGCTTTACTGGATGATTGTTACAATAATCTATCTTGGAATCAGTTTTCTAACAATGTCATGGCACATTACATGGCTTATCTGGCTTATTGCAAGTGCAGTATGGCAGGCAATCAAGCTCTTTTCCAACGTTCCGATGCAGGATGATGAAGATTAAGGAGGATTAATATGAAGCGTAATTATATTCTTGGTTCATTATGGATAGTAATTGCATTACTGCTTACATTTCTGCTTATAAAAGGTTTTCGCGGAAATAAAAACACTTTCAGTGGAATTCACAATTTTTCACAGTGGCTTGAAAACCATGTTGACAATGATGACTGGGATGGGGATGAGTGGGATAGTGAATATTATGATTACGATGGGGATGATGAAAACATGGAAACAATAGAAGCTTCTGAACTTGCTAAAAATACCACTTTTGAAGCTGTCGGAATAAAAACAATTTCAACAGACTTGCGTACTTTCCCGGTAGAAATTTCCAAATCCTCTGATTCAAAAATACATATTGATTTTGAAGGAAAAGCTGAAAATTACTGTAAACTTTCGCATAATGGCAGTGAAATTCTTGTAAAAGAGGTAAAACGAAAAGGCGGATTTAATACTCATATAAACGGGAAAGTTTATATCACCCTGCCGGAAAGTTTTGATAAAGAACTGAACATTGACAATGTAAGCGGTTCTGTAAAAATCTACGGTATAAAGGCTGAGGAAGCTTCGATTGAGGCTGTGAGCGGAAGCGTTTCTATTACAGACTGTGATATTAAAAAAGCACAGGTTGATACTGTAAGCGGAAGTTCGAAGGTGAGCGGAAATTTTGAACAGCTCAACATTGAATCTGTTTCCGGAAGCATAAAGGCAGAATCAGGAAGAGCTCTTGTTGGAAAATGCGATTTTGAAAGCGTAAGCGGTTCAATCCAACTTGCTATTCCGGCAAATATGGGCTATTCAATGGAATATGAAACCATGAGCGGAAGTTTTAAGGATGAAATTGCCGGTGTAAGTGGTTCAAAACACGGAAAATACACCCATGGAAGCGGAAATACAGAAATTGAAATTTCTACAATGAGCGGTTCAATTAAAATAGAAGAAAGATAGGAGTTCAGAATGAAAAGAACACTTTTGACTGCACTATACATGCTCTGTTCGGCAGCCTTATTTGCAAAAGCAAAAACTGTAATCTCAGAAACTTATTCTGCAGAAGGAATAACAGAATTTACGAGCAAATTGAGATATGAAAATCTTTCTGTTTCAGAATATTCTGGTACAGAAATTTCCGTTGAAATTACAACCACCGTGCCAAAATTCAAACCACAGGTAATAATTGACGACGGAGTATTTTCAATCATCTCAAAAGATAAAAGAAATTCCATCATTAATGAACACTGCACTGTAAAAGTACAGGTGCCGGAAGGCTTTAGTGTAAAAAACTTCCGTCTGGAAACAAGCAGCGGAGACGTAAGCTGCGACAAACTTCTAGCCGGAGAAGAAATTCTGCTTTCTGCAAGCAGTGGAAATACGTCTATAAAAGAAGCAGCTGCAAAAAGCATAAAAATGGAAGCATCCAGCGGAGACTTTAACTGTTCAAACTTTTCTGCTGAAGGGAAAATTAGCGTAGAAACTTCCAGTGGGAATCAGACTTTTATGAATATTACCGCAAAAGAAATTTCTATGACGGCTTCGAGTGGAGATCTTAAATGTCAGACACTTGCGGCTAACTTGCTGAAATGCAAAACTTCCAGCGGAATAATGAATTTTTATGATTCTAAGGTCAGCAGCATACAGTCTGAAAGTTCAAGCGGTACGCAAACTTTTATTCTTGAAGATGCATTGCAGGCAGATTCTTCTTTTGAAGCATCGAGTGGAAATATTACGGTGGGAATTCCAAATTTTTCTACTTTTAATTTAGAGATGGAAACTTCTGCCGGAGATTTTAAGGATAAGGTTTCTGGTTCGATTATTGAAGCTAAAAAAATTAAGATGCCCTACAACGGCGGTGGAATTAATATAAGGATAAAAACATCGAGCGGAAATATTACACTCGGAAAATAAAATGAATTAACAAGGATTCCCCGGTCAAGCCGGGGAATGACAAAGGTCAGGCCGGGAAATGACAAGTGTGCTGCAGTTGTTGCGGCATTATTTTTTTACGAAGAGTTAGCGCTGAATGCGGCCTGAACCGTTTCCGGCGGCGAGTTTTTCTACTTCGTCTACGCTTACCATGTTGTAGTCGCCTTCGATAGTGTGCTTAAGACAGCTTGCTGCAACTGCAAACTCTACGGCATCCTGAGTTGATTTGCCATTGAGCAGGGCGTAAATGAGTCCGCCGCCAAAGCTGTCGCCGCCGCCAACACGGTCTACGATGTACATTTCATATTCCTTAGAGAAGCAGTAGTCTTTTCCATCATAAAGAAGGGCTGCCCAGTTATTGCGGTTTGCGTTGATAGAAGTTCTAAGGGTAATTGCTACCTTCTTAAAGCCGAACTTGTCTGCCAGCTGTTTTGCAACAGACTTATATCCTTCTTTATTAAGTTTTCCACCATTGATATCAGTATTTTCTGCCTCGATTCCAAAAACATCTTTTGCATCTTCTTCGTTAGAAATACAGACATCTACATACTGGCAAATCTGAGTCATAGCTTCGCGGGCCTGTTCGCGGGTCCAGAGCTTTCCGCGGTAGTTCAGGTCGCAGCTAACAGTTGCACCAGCGGCTTTTGCGGCCTTACATGCTTCAATACAAATCTGTACGAGATTTCCGCCAAGGGCCGGAGTAATTCCTGTAAGGTGAAACCACTTGCAGTCTTTGAAAATCTCAGGCCAGTTGAAGTCTTCCGGCTTTGCTTCTGCGATTGAGCTGTGTGCACGGTCGTAAATACATTTTGAACCGCGCTGGCTAGCCCCTCGCTCATTGTAGTAGATACCTACACGGTCGCCTCCGCGGGCAATGAAGTCTGTGTTTACACCATAGCGGCGCAGGCTGTTGATTGCGGCCTGTCCAATCTCATGTTTTGGAAGCTTTGTTACGTAATAAGCGTCTAAGCCGTAGTTTGCAAGAGAAACTGCAACGTTAGCTTCGCCGCCACCAAATGTTGAAGTCATTTTATCAACCTGAACAAAACGGAAATATCCTTCAGGTTCCAGTCTAAGCATTATTTCACCGAATGTTACTACTTTCATTTTAACTCCTTAAGGGCTTCGCCCTTAAAATCCTTTATTGGGAGAGGGGACACCCTCTACTCGGAAGCGGGGTTTCCCCTCTCCCAAACCCTCTCCGCTTCCCAGCACCGCTTAGGGTTGCACCCTAAGAACCTGCTTTCTATCCTCGAATTTCTTTAACAACCCCCGCTGCTTCGCGAGTGAGTTTTTCAATTTCCGAAAAATTGCCGGCATTAATGAGGTCCCCCTTAACCATCCAGCTGCCACCGCAGGCAAGAATCTTGTCGCAGGCAAGGTAGTCGCGAACGTTTGTGGCGTTAATTCCGCCGGTTGGCATGAACTTCATCATAGTGTATGGTGCGCTCATAGCTTTAATCATCTTAAGTCCACCGGCATTTTCTGCAGGGAAGAACTTTACAAGGTCAAGGCCAAAACCAAGTGCTACTTCAAGTTCAGTTGGAGTCATAATTCCCGGAGTGATTGGATAGCCCTTTTTTATACAATACTCAACAACTTTAGGATTCAAACCAGGGCTGACAATAAACTTTGCTCCAGCACCAATTGCCCGGTCAACCTGTTCTGTTGTAAGAACTGTTCCAGCTCCAACAAACATATCAGGATATTTCTTTGCAATTGCGCGAATGCTTTCTTCGGCAGCATCTGTGCGGAAAGTTACTTCTGCACATGGAAGACCGCCCTTAATAAGAGCTTCAGCCAAAGGCTCTGCATCACTTACTTTATTCAAAACTACAACAGGTACAATTCCAGTTGCACCAATCTGCTTTAATGTATCATTCATATAAGCCTCTTTTACCTTACACTGTAATATACTAGTATTCTAGTTATGATTTATATTATCACTTACCAGAAAAGAAGTCCATAGAATTCTGATAACAAATCTTCTTTACAAGATTGCCAAGAGCTTCTTCCTGCCATGGGAATTCTCCGCTTTCCACAAGCCCGCCTACAAAATTACAAAGAATGCGGCGGAAATATTCGTGACGAGGATAAGAAAGGAAGCTGCGGCTGTCTGTAAGCATGCCGACATAACGGCCAAGAGCGGCAGTTCTGGCATAAACGCGAATCTGTTCTTCTATGCCATCTTTGTGATCGTTGAACCACCAGGCAGGACCAAACTGGCAGTTTCGGAAGTTTGCGGCCATAGTTGCCAGAGCCTCGTTATCTTTTGGATTCAAGTTGTAAAGAATAGTGCGGGCGTTTGGCTCCGCGCTGTAAACCTGGCTCAAGACCGCACCAATCTGCTGCGCGAAATTAAAATCCTGCAGGCTGTCTTCCCCAATATTTTTTCCGCTCACTTCCAAAAGGGCTGCATTCTGGTCTCGCAGAGCACCAATGTGAATCTGCATTACAAAACCTTTTTGAGCATAAAGCTTACCAAGTTCAATAAGAAGCCAGCCCTTGTAACTGGCAATTTCTTCGTGAGAAAGAGCTTTTCCTTGTCCTGACTTTCCCCTTGCCTTCTGGAAAATAGTGTTTACTTCATCAAAAGTAGCAGGAAGATAAAAATCATTTTCAAGGGAATGGTCGCTCACAAGGCTGCCGTTTTCCTTAAAATAATCCATGCGGCGGCTAAGGGCTGCAAGAAGGTCGCAAAGTGAATCAATGGCTTTTCCATCCTGAGCAGCCAGGCCTTCAATATAATCTGCAAAGGCCGGATTTTCTGGATTCAAAACAAAATCTGGGCGGAATGAAGGACGAACCTTACAATCCTTCCAGTCTTCTGCAAGCTTTTTGTGATATTCAAGTGAATCAAGAGGGTCATCTGTAGTGCAGAGTTCGCGAACTCCCATTTTAGAAAGCAAACCGCGGGGTGCATATTCAGCCTTGGCAAGCAGGGCATTACACTTATCCCAAACTTCCCGGGCATTTGCTTCTGTAAGGGGCTCGGAAATTCCAAAATAACGTTTTAATTCCAGATGGCTCCAGTGGTAAAGAGGATTGCCGGGACAAAGCTGCAGGGTGCGCACAAAGGCAAGGTAGCGTTCATAATCAGCTTTGGCAACAGCGTCTGAACCACCACGTTCAGCATCAGATTTCACAGAACCATCCTTACGGATGTGACCGGTAATCACTTCTTCTGGAACTCCGGCAGAACGCATGGCACGCCATTTGTAGTGGTCGTGGTCGAGCCAGGCATTTGCAAGATTTCCGAGCGGCTTATTTTCAAAAATCTCCTGAGGGCTCAGGTGATTGTGAAAATCAAAAATCGGCTCGTTTTCTGCATATTTGTGATATAAAGTTTTTGCGGCTTCTGACTGCAAAACAAAATCTTCGTCTAAAAATACTTTCATTGTGTACCTCGTACACTAGTATATCACAATCAGCAAAGCCACGCAAATCTGGTAGCCCACATGCCCGCTCATAGCAGAACCCGCACAGGCCCCCGGGCCCTAATCCTGACGCTTCATGATAAAGTTACCTTTAAGCATTTTTGTCTGAAGAATGTTTACAAAGGCAAGAGGATCGGTCTTCTTAATTGAACGGAGCAGCTTTTCTTCCTCATCAGAAGAAACAACAGTGTAAAGCATTTTACGTTCCGCCCCCTGGTAACAGCCCTTCCCTGTAAAAAGAGTGGCATCGTGACCAGTCACTTCGCGGATAACTAAAATCACTTCATCGGGCTTGTCTGTTATAATCAGCAGTGTAGATTTCTGATAGCGTTTGTAGAGGGTGTTCAAAATCTGAGTGCTTACAAACTGAAAAATGATTGAATACAGGGCTCGGGTCCAGCCAAAAAGAAGGCCGAATGTTACCAGAATCACTACATTAAAAACAAAAATATGATTCCAGATGCTGCGGCCAGTTTTTTCTGAGACATAAATTGAAATAAAATCGGTTCCGCCACTGGTTGCCCCGGCAAGTAAACAGAAACTTATGGCAATTCCATTCACAATTCCACCAAAAATAGAACAGAGCATTACATCATCGGTCATTCGGAGGCCTGGAAAAAGGTCTGTAAAAAGTCCGGAAGCAATAATTGCCCAGACAGAAAGAAGTGTAAATCGCTTTCCAACATATCTAAAGCAGATTAAGGCCGGAATAATATTAAGCCCCCAGTAAAAAAGTGCAAAAGGGATTTTTATATGCAGAAATTTCTGAAAAACTTCCTGAATCAAAAGAGAAATTCCGGTAAATCCCCCCGGGAGCAGGCCCGCTGTATAAACAAAAGTATTCAGATTCACAGCCATGATTAGGGCCCCGGCTGTTACAATCAGAAAACGCAAAAAGAATCTTACTCTGTCATTCATGCTTATATTTTAACTGATTTCTTGCTTGCACTCTAGAGAATTTTGCTTTATTATCTATGTTAAACGTTTTACTAAATGGAGATTATTATGACTAAAAACACACTTGTCCTCTCTGATAAAATTACTCACGAAATTTCACCTGATATGGTGGGACTTTTTTTTGAAGATATAAACTTTGCAGCAGACGGCGGACTTTATGCCGAAATGATTGAAAACCGCTCTTTTGAAGCTGTAAAGAGCAAGGGTGAAAGCCACAACTATGTTTTGAAGGAAGACAACCTTTACGCCTGGTCTGCCACAGCTGAAGATGCCGATGAGGATGCACTGGAAATCTCCTGCAACGAACCTGTGAGCGAAAAGAATCCTCATTACTTACGCTTCACTGCAAAAAAAGCTGGTCAGGGATTTAAGAACAAGGCCTACGATGGAATTTCCTTGAAAAAAGACATGAAGTATAAGCTTTCTTTTTACGCCCGCGAAGTAAAATATCCGGAAGGAAAGATTATTGCATCTGTAAAGAAAGCTGGAAAAACTTACGCACAGTCTGAAATCACCTTTAAAAACTCTACAAATCGTCCTAAGGAATGGATGGATACTATCCGCGTTAGCTGTGATACTTTGGAATGGAACTACTACACTGCAGAACTTACAGCAAAAGAAGCTGTTTCTGGAGCTGATTTTGTACTTGAGCTTACAAATGAAGGCTGTCTGGAATTTGACCTTATTTCTCTTATTCCAGAAAATGCTGTGGCAGGAGTTTTCAGAAAAGACCTTTTTCAGGCCCTTGCCGATTTGCACCCGGCCTTTATTCGCTTTCCGGGCGGCTGCATTGTTGAAGGTACAAGCATTATGCGCCGCTATCAGTGGAAAAACACTGTTGGCGAATTAAAAGACAGAAAAATAAACACAAACCTCTGGGCTTTGCAGGGCGGAAATGTTACATCAGCATGGGAAACTCCAGACTGCCACTATATGCAGAGTTACGGAATTGGTTTTTATGAATACTTCCTTTTGTGCGAACTGCTTTCTTCACAAAAAAGAGTCTGCAAGCCGCTGCCAGTTTTGAGTGTTGGCGTTGCCTGCCAGTTCCGTTCTTACCAGGTGGTCCCGGTAGATTCAGAAGAATTCCAGAAATACGTTCAGGACGCACTTGATTTAATTGAATTTGCAAACGGCCCTGTAACAAGCAGGTGGGGAGCTTTAAGAGCCCAGATGGGACACCCGGAAAGCTTTAATATGGACATGATTGCCATTGGAAACGAACAGTGGGAAAGCGGCTGTGTAGATTTAGCACCACGCTACATTGCTTTTGAAAAGGCCATTCACGAAAAATATCCTGAAATTAAGTGCATTGGAACAGCGGGGCCTTTTGTTGGAAACGATTTCCACAAAAATGCCTGGGATTTTTACCGAAATCAGGCAAAAAACAATAAGGATTTTTCTTATGCGGTTGATGAACACTACTACGTTGCCCCGGAATGGCTTTACGACAACACTGCATTTTACGATGAATACCCTCGCGATGTTTACGTCTTTGCGGGTGAATATGCCGCTCATGATGCAAACCTTTCAAACTCGGTAGACGGAGCCGTGGCCGAAGCCGCAATGATGACCGGAATGGAAAGAAACGGAGATGTAGTTCGCCTTGCTTCTTACGCGCCGCTTTTTAACAGAATAGGACATTCCCAGTGGACACCGGACATGATCTGGTTTGACTCAGACAAAGTGGTTCTCACCCCAACCTATTATGTTCAGAAAATGTTCTCAGATTTTGCAGGTTCTGCCGCCCTGGACTTAAATGGTCAGGAAAAAACGCTTAGAGAAAAGAAGATTTACATCTCTGCTGTAAAAAATGCGGAAGGTAAAAAGATAATTAAGATTGCTAATGGAGCTGATGAAGAACAAAGTCTCGCACTTTCTACAGACTCTGGAAGCCTTGCAGGCAGCATTGTTGAAATAGCAAAGCTTACAGCAAAAGGCGGAATTGCAAAAAAAGTGCTTGCAACTGATGCGATTGGAACAAGCGGCGGAACCAAAGGAGTTTCTCCAGATGTAATGAGCAATCTTGAGGTTTGCGAAAAACGCGCACCAGAAGCAGTAGATTATTCACTTACAAAAAAAGACTTTACAGGCGAAATAATTCTTCCTGCAAAGTCTTTTGTAGTAATCAGTTTGTAAGTTATTAGTTAGTTTCGCTCAAAACCTTACGAACAGCACCTTTTCCTTCAAGCAGTCTTGCAAAATCAGCTTTTACGCTTTCTGCAAGGCCTGCTTCGAAGAGGTCCACTCCGAAAATTTCTTTACGATGCAAGAGTGCGTCCAACCTTGCCGGAATTGTTGAATCACCAAGTTTTACATCAGCTACATATTTTTTGCAGTCTTCCAAAAGAGGATCAGGACTGAGCTCAAAAACTTCACCATTATCATTTATGGCCATAAGATAGCGGAGCCAGAGGGCAAATACCAGCGGAATAACCTTGAGGTTTGAAAGCTTAAGTTCAGGGCGCGCAAGGTAACCTTTAATTGTTTCGCCAAAGCGGATGCTGAGCTTCTGTGATGTATCACAGGCAATGCGCTGTGGAGTATCCGGCATAAAAGGATTAGGGATACGGATGTTTACAACCTCATCAATAAAGTCACGAGGCTTGATGATTCCAGGGTCTACTACAACAGGAAGTCCTTCTTCGTAACCAAGGCGTTTTACAAGGCGGAGCAAATCTGCATCCTTCATTTCGTCTGCAATAAGAGTATATCCAAGCAGACAGCCACTTACAGCCAGGAAGGTATGAAGAGGATTTAAACAAGTGCAAACCTTCATCTTTTCTACCTTGTCTACAGTAGCGCGGTCTGTAAAGTAAAGACCTGCTTTTTCCAGTTCAGGGCGGCCATTAGGGAAGTTATCTTCAATAACAAGATACTGGCATTCCTCGGCATTTACGAAAGGAGCGACATAAGTTTTCTTGCTTGTGATTACAGGTTCAAGCCCTTCAATACCGTCGTCTGCAAGAATCTTTTCGATTTTTGCATCTGGACGAGGTGTGATTTTATCTATCATTGTCCAAGGGAAGCTAACCTTTGAATTATTGTTTACATAGTCCAGGAAGCCTGGCTTACATACGCCGCGGTTTTCCCATTCTTTTGCAAACTCGTTTACAGCGGCATACAACTTATCGCCGTTGTGGGAGCAGTTATCCATGCTGACCATTGCAATTGGAAGTTCGCCGTTTACATAGCGTTCATGTAAGAGGGTAACAACTTTTCCAATATAAGACTTTGGAAGAACCGGTCCCTGTGCAAAATCATCTTCTACACCTGGCATAAATACGCCAGCCGCATTTCGCAAAAGATAGCCCTTTTCTGTGATTGTAAATGTAACCATCTGAAGGGATGGGCTGCGGAAGATTTCGCACAAACGTGCCCAGTCTTTTTCGTTTTCTGAATCTGCGGCAAGGGCTTCCATAATTGAGCCGACAACAGTTTTTTCTACAGAACCATTTGATTTAAGGGTAACAAGAGCACCGATATTGTCGTGAGGGCGGTACATCTTTTCTATGATTTCGTAGTCATAACCTTCTGCAACAACAAGACCGCGGTCAAGCACGCCCTTGTTCAAAAGCTCCTGAACAACATTAGCCTGAAAGGCACGGAAAATATTTCCGGCACCAAAATGAATCCAGAAAGGATTTGCGCGGGTTGCAGTTTCAACAGCGGCACGGTCAAACTTTGGAAGGGAATAGCCTTTAGCTTTCCATTCACTTGTATTTTTAATTCCATCTATTGTTAATTTCATATTTAGCCTCTAACTAGTATTCTAGCATATTAGCAGAATAAAAGTCTAGTTATCATCAGCTAAAAGTTCAGACAGATAGAAAAGAAGGGCACATTCACTTTCCTGCCAGATTCTAAGACTTCTTTTTACACAGCAAATAAGATAACCTTTTACATTTTTTTCTTTGCGTATACGGGAAATAAGGACAGATTCAAAACCTTTATTAATCAGGCTGCTATAAAATTTTGGTGAATATCGCTTTACAAATTCCAGAGTTCTTTCTGAAAAGAAATCTTCCTTCATTAAATCTGCCAGATCAGAAGCATCTTCGCAAAAATCTTTTTTTTCTACGGAACGCATTTTTCCATCAGATTTTACATAAAACAAATCATTTACCTGCAAAACTTCTTTTACTATTGGCAGTGCTTTTTGTAATTTTTCTTCAAAAGAATCAGCCTTTTCAAGCTCTTTCTTTAAGTTATGCATATTTGTAAATATACCGTTTTGCGCGATTTTATGAATTTCTATGTTTTTATGTTTTTCTTCTTCATAAAATCTGTAACAATTACGCCCCCGATGTTTTCCCAGATAAAGCATTTTATCTATCAAGCTAAAAAGATCTGAAAAATTATCTGAATCACTTGGGAAAGTAGCTGCCCCAGCCGTGCCTGTAACAAAGGTAGCCCCATTTTCAAAGTAAACTTCTTTTCGTAAGGCATTTGATTTTCCGTACAGATTATCAAAAAAGGTGATTTTATCTTCTCTTGTAATATTTTTTAAATCTATCAGCAAAAGTTCGTCCCCGCCAAACCTGCCGACCAAACCGCAACTTTTTGAATATTCCGCAAGACCTTTTGTAACTGTGGCCAGAACCTTATCACCAGCGGCATGACCGTATGTGTCATTAATTGTCTTAAAATTATCCAAATCAATAATCGTAAAAGTAAAGGGTGTATTCGAAGCTATTAAAGACTGAACAAATTTTACTGAATAAGAACGATTTAATATGCCCGTAAGAGGATCAAGAATTTCATCAAGACTAATTTCATCTATCAGTTTATCAAAAAATGAATATTTTCTAAGGTCACTCAAAGTATAAAGGACTTGTGAACCATCACTCTTGTTTTTTCTTCGTATTACATCAGTTATATCTACAAAGCTTCCGACCAGCCCGACAATTTCATCTCCTTCATAAAGGGGCCTTTTGGAAGCGATAATGTCTCTTTCTTCTCCATGAATAATACACTTACCCTGAACTTTATAAGTGCTTTTCCCCGAGAGAACCATAAGTTCATCTTTTTTAAATGGCTCGGGGTCGGAATGCCAGCCCATGTCTTCATCATTTTTTCCAAGAAGGATTTCTTCTGATTCAAAACCGTAATAATCAAGAAAAGCCTGATTAACACCAAGAAAGCGTCTGTCTTTGTCCTTCCAGAAAACACAGTCTTGTGATGTATTAATGATACTGTCAAACAAATCCAATGTCATTTTCATAGCTGTTGCACCAAAGTAAGTATTTTGTTCAATTATAATTAAATAAAATTATGTCGGCAAGTTATTTATTACAGCTTTTTCCGATAGATATATGTTTTATAGTCTTCCTGTTCACTGCTGAAAGGCTCGTAGGAATCTTCCTGAACAAGTTCAAAACCGTGTTTTGAATACCACTGCCAGTTACAGTCGCAGTCGGTCCAGAGATAAAGATTTTTCCAGCCTTCTTTACAAAGAAGGCTGCTGGTACGCTCAAGGATTTCCCTACCCGCGCCGGCTTCACGGCTTACAAAAAGGGAAAGCTTGATGTCATCATCATTCATAAGGGCCAGGGTGCGCTCGTCCATCAGGGTAAGATAGGTGCGGCTCATGTCTGAAGCATGGCGAAGGGTGGGTGGGAACGCGGAGGAAGCTTTTTCGTACCAGGCGTTTACAGCGCAAGGGTCGCCTTTGCGGGTAAAAAATGCGGCGGAGAGCAGCTTTCCGCCTCCGCCGGCAGAAGATTCTACCAGCTCAAAGCGGTAATTGTTTTCAGAAATATTATTTCTTACTATATATTCCACATTAAAGCGCTTGAATTTTTCATCACCAAGAGGAGGGCTCCAAAGGGGCACGACCACATCAACTACCAGCGGAAGATTTTTCATGTTGAAAGGCTCAAGTTTTATCATCAGTTAACTAGTTTATAGTAGCAGTCCAGTGGTTGAGGCATGCTCAACCACCCTTTTTGCAAAAACACATGTAAAATTATCTATATAATTTTACATTGCTGCGGTCAATAGTTTTTTCGCAGGCTTCCCAGAGGCCCTGGAGGTAGGTTGCTCCGAGAGCTCGGTCATAAAGTCCGTAGCCAGGCATGCATTTTTCACCCCAGATTGTTCGGCCGTGGTCTGGGCGGATAACGCCGTCAAAACCAGTTTCGTAAAGGGTCTTAACAATCTTGAACATATCAAAAGAACCTGTGCTTGAAAGGTGAGCTGATTCCTGGAAGTCCAGGACAGGATCATCAATTGCGGTATTAAATTTAAGGTTGCGCACGTGGGCAAAGTGAATGCGGCCCTGAGCAGCCTTAATGAATTCGCAGAGGTCGTTCTTGCGGTTAGTACCATAAGAGCCTGTACAGAAGGTCAAGCCGTTATGAGGATTATCCACAGCCTTAAGCATACGGCAAACCTTATCCTGACTTGTGATAATGCGAGGAAGACCAAATACAGGCCAGGCTGGATCATCCGGATGAATTGCCATATCAATATTATATTTATCGCAGACAGGCATAATTGCTTTAAGGAAGTAAACCAGGTTGTTGAAAAGTTTTTCTTCATCAACACTCTTGTACATTTCAAAAAGTTCTTTAACGCGGGCCATACGCTCAGGTTCCCAGCCAGGAAGAATAAAGCCGTTTGAATCCTTGTCGATAGAAGCAAACATTTCCTCAGGCTTAACACCGTCGATTGCCTTAGAGTTGTAGGCAAGAACTGTTGAACCGTCCTCGCAAACGCGGGCCAGCTCTGAACGAGTCCAGTCGAAAACAGGCATAAAGTTGTAGCAGACCATGTGGATGTCTTCCTGACCAAGGCGCTCCAAAGTCTTAATGTAGTTTTCGATATACTTATCGCGGTCACCGCCGCCAATCTTAATGTCGTCGTGAATATTTACACTTTCAATTCCGGCAATCTTGAGTCCGGCATCCTGAACTTCTTTCTTTATCTTCTGAATTGCAGAAAGCTCCCAGGCATCGCCAGGAACTGAATCATATAAAGTTGTGATAACGCCGTGCACACCTGGCACCTGGCGAATCTGCTGCAAAGTAACGGAATCAAACCCAGTTCCGTACCAACGTAATGTCATTTCCATATCATCACCTCTTGGGGAATTATAACATTGCTTAATTTATTTATCAACTGGTATACTTACATACTAGTATAATAGAACTTGCTATGATAATTAGATAATCTAAATTCTAATTCCTGCATTAGAACCAATTTGACTCAATAGTCAAAAAGTTATCTCAATCAAAAAGTCCTTTAATTCTAGTAAAGGCTTTAGAATTAAGAATCTTGCTTTTAATGCTTTCAGAAAGGTAATTCTTGTTCAATTTCTTTTTTGAGTATTTCAGAAAGGAATCCTTTGTTTTTTCTGAAATAAAAGAGGTGAAGAATTGTTCCCAACTGAAATATTTTTTACTGTCGATATAATCTTCTGGAGTTGCAATTATTGAAGAAAGTTCACTATCCTTAATTAATTCCGCTTGTAAGAGGATATATTCAAATGATTCTGGTAAGAACAAAAGTGCATTTTTCCTAGAAGAAATGACTCTCATAATTTTTGCCATTTGTGAACCAAAAGCTGCACCATCGGCAACTACAAGAGTATTATCTTTAGTCTGGAGTAACTTTAAATAAATATTCGATTTTCCTTTAGCTGATTCACATTTGTATTTACCATTTGACATACCTCGGAAAAAGTCAAATCCTGAATTTGAATCTTCTGTCAGGATTTGTTTTACATCTGAAACAGCAGGTTCTTTCTCATAATCATAAATATGGTAAAACTCATGATAAACTTGCTTCAAGCCTGCGTATTTTCCAGAAGTATGAATCCCATAAATTTCTTTAACACTATAAGGAAGATTTTCCAAACTTTCTCGCGTTACCAAAACGTAATAATTATCTGTATTTTTTATTGCAGAAGCAAAATCCTTTGAAGAAATGAACGAGTTTCCTTCATCAATAAAAATAATAGAATCTTTTAAGAGAGTAAGATTTTGCTGCCAGTCCTGACCTTCCAAAACAGCGCATTTCTTCTTGCAGGAAAGATTTATACCACTAGCCTCACCTTCTAGCTGATGTTCACGGATTAAATCTACAAGGGTTGTTTTTCCGCTGGCACTATCGCCTTGTATAACAGTTATATTTCTGCGGATTGTAAATTCATATTTTACTTTATTATTTTGAACTGAAATCTGATAACTACCTTTCATACAAAGCTCCCGGCTTCTGTAATCAGTTCAAGCATATTATGTACAATTTTGTTTGTATTTTCTATTTTGATTGTGAAATCACCTGTCCCAAAATCCATTAGATGACGAAGGTTCACAGTTACGTCTTTTTTCTGGGCAATTTTTAAAAGCCATGGAGCGCAATTATCACCACAGTTTGAAGCATTAAAAATTTTATCTGTTATATGATTAATTAAAATTAAAGTTTTTACTCCACCAGAAAGATTTGTCGGAGGAATGATTCCAAGAACAGGACTTTCAATTGCACCATCAGAAAGAACCTTAGATTTATCAATATCGAGAATCATCTGTTTGGTTTCATCTTCTTCAAGCCATTCTGATTCATAGGTATTCTTAAAAAACAAAGATGTATTATAAATTACATCTTTGCAATCACCAAAAATTACGTGCAGCATATTTTAAATATATCACATTTGAAGAATTATACAAGCACAGGCCTGATAACTCTTCAAACTTACTGTTTTACAATCTTGTACGTAAAGCTTGCAGTGGCGGAATAGTCGGCAGATTCGAAGAGCCAGGCGCTTACCTGGTCGCGGATTTCGTCGCGGACAAGCTGGTGCAGGGTTGATTCTGGTTCAATGGAGATTTCGGCGCGAGGGACGTTACCGGCTTCAAGAACGCGGAACTTGATTGTTACCGTGCGGGAATTATCTATTGTTGCAGCAGCAGCTTCCGAAAGATTTATAACCGGAGTTGAAGGCTTGAGCAGAGCACGCATACTTCCGTTTGACATTGCAAGTGCGACTTTTCCGCTGCCACTGGCCTGTGTTTTTACAGAAGTCTCTGATGAAACACCACTTACTGCGCGGCCAACATATTTTGCATTTGTAATTCCACTTAATGCCGAAGAAGTCTGTGTGGAAACTGCATTATTTTGAGAAGCACCACTTGCTACAGCCTGACTAGTCAATGCCGGAGATTTTTCTGTAACCGCAGTACCGGCAGAACCTTCAAAGCTTGGAGTGCTGCTAACCACCTGATTACTTTGAGACGATTGTGAAGATGACGAAGTAACTTCTGCCGCTTCATCATCAAACATATCCCAGTTGAATTCCTGTTTTGGCTGCTTTTTTGTCTGCTGGGCAAAGGCTTCCATCGGGTCCTGATAAAGCTGAACAGGCTCTTCCTGAACAGGAGCAGGAGCTGGCTTTGGGGCCGGGGCAGGAGCTGGTTTTGGAGCTTCAGTCTTTGGCTTAGGCTGAGCCTTCTGGACAGTTTCTGTCTTCTTAGGCTCGGCCGGCTTTGTCTTTGGTTTTTCCGCAGGCTTAGGCTGGGCCTTTGGCTTAGGCGATTCCACAACTTTCTGCTCAACCTTCGGCGCTGCCTTTTCTACCACAGGAGCCGGTTCTGCAAGAGGAGCAGGCGCACTGGCAGGCGCAGCCGCCGCAGGGGCCGGATTAGCTTCAGTCTCCTTTACAATAGGAGTGCTTGAAAGCACAATCTGCACTTCCTTGTACTTTGGCTTCTGAGGAAAAGGCTTCACAAAAATCATGCTAAGAAGAAAAAGAATACAAAATAATAAAGTGCCCCCCAGTGCCATAAATTCACTGGTATTATGAGGTGAACTGTCTTCGCCAAATAAGGGCCTTCCTCTATAGTTAATCATATTATTCAGTAGTAGTCCTTAAATTAATCATACTGTAGCCGCTTTCGCGAATCACATCAAAAATCTTTACTACAGTTCCATTTGTTACATCACTATCTGCTTCAAGAGAAACAGGAAACTCTTCTTTTTTAGTATCGCCTGTATCGAACATAACAAGCTCGCGTCCCAGAGTTTCCATGCTCACTTCTTTATCATTAAAGTGAAGAACTCCGTTACTTTCTGCCGTAATTGTAATGCCAGGTGTACTTGTGCCTTCAGAAGTATGGCTCTGAGGAAGATTCAGTTTAATTCCGGGCAAAATTGCAAAAGTAGTAGAAACCAAAAAGAAGATAATCAGCTGAAAAACAACATCCAGCATAGGAGTCATATCTACATTTGACTTAGTTGTCGCCCGTCTAGATTTTAATCTCATAAATTACCCCACTAGCGAACGCGGCCTGTAAGACGAAGCAAAACCGAAGTTACGTTGGCTTCCATTTCTACAATGCGGCGATTTACACGGGAAATAAAAAAGTTATGGAAGATTACAGCAGGAATTGAAACACAAAGACCTGCAACAGTTGTTACAAGAGCTTCGGCAATAGCACCCGCAAGCAAAGAAGGGTCGCCCATAGTTCCGCTGGCACCAAGAACACCAAAAGCCTTGATATTACCGGTTACGGTTCCCAAAAGTCCAAGCAAAGTAGAAATATTTGCGATTGTACCAAGTGGAGTAAGCCAGTGTTCCAGATGAGGGACAACAAAGTCCATTTCAGCTTCAACAGCCTCGCGCAAATCATTTTCCTGATAGCGGCGGCAATCCATAGCCTTTTTAATTACCTGGGCAGTAGGTGTATCAGCCTGGGCACAGGCAACAGCGCAGGCTTCAAAGTTTCCGGCTGCAAGAGAGCCGTCTAAATCACTCATCAGCTTTGTATCACGCTTTTTTATGCTGTAAAAATAAATACATCTTTCAATAATAATAAAAACTGCAATAATTCCGCACAAAATGATTGGAATCATTAATGGTCCGCCTGATTTTAATGTCTGTAACATGTTATTTTAGCCTCCTAAGTAGATTGTCGGGTCAAGCCCGACAATGACATAAAGTATAGTTTGCCCGACGATGCGTGCAATAGTTTTTTTTTAGAAGAAGAATTTAAGCATAACCTTTGCAGTTCCACCGCGAGCGGCGTACTGACCTGCATAAAGACGCTGTTCTCCCTTCAATAATTTTACTATATCTTCTACACTTCCCACAATCCGCACAGCAGAAGTAAGACGTGCAAAACATTCAAGATTAATAACAGGATCTGTAACTTCATTTGAAAGATAAATTGCTGTAGAAAGTTCAGCTCCCCAAACAGAATCTTTGTTCTGGAAATTAAGGACAAGTGTAAGAGCCTGAGGCGACTGTAAAACAGGAACGTAAATCCAGTTAGACTGCCAGCCAGCCTTTACAGAAAAAATCTTGTAGTGATAAGCAAGGTTTAAATCAGTTGTCAAAAGCTGACGATTTGTCTGAACATAGCCATATAAACCGCTTGTACGATTTTCATCATCATAAAGAGGTTCCCAAACTCCGTTATCAAAAGCAGTTCCCCGGTATTCAATATTAAAATTACCAGTAAATGATTCTTTAAGAGGAAGGGTCATGCCAAGTTTTCCGTACCAGTCCGAAGTTTCTGCAGGGAAAAATGAAAGAGCTGAGAAAGTGTACTTCTGCTCAAGCTGGTAAATTGAATTCTGATAAGAATCTAAACCGCCTTCCGCAAAAATAGAAAATCTGCGGTTAGAAAAATAAACAGGGAAAGTTGATTCAATACCAAGCGTAAAAGGTGCAATCACAGTATCTGTTCCAATCAGATTTCCAAGAACGATTGCAACATCACTGTAGATTTTTACAAAATTGTTTGCCCATGAAAAATCGAGAGTAAACTGACCGCGGTTAGCCGCAGTATCCTGTATTTCATCAAACAAATCTGCAGAAAGGCTGTACTCTCCAGAAAAACCTGCGGTAAATCCATAGCCAGCCCATTTTGCATAAGCCCGGGGATTAAGACCAAGCAGAGTATTTTTTCTAGCCCAAAGAAGTACAGAATCATAAGAAGCCGAAGAAATATCGGAATATCTGTTGTAAAGTGACATTCCGCAATCTGCTCCCACAAAGAAGCCATTTGGAAGAATGAACTCAATATTTCCAAGACCAGAAATAAGATTCTGATTTACCGAAGAAATACCGTCTGTTTTATTTTGAAGGCCGTTTGATTCAGTGTTGTAAGCGGCACCAAAACCCCAGTTGTATTTTTCACGCTTAAATGATTTATCAAGGGCAATACTTGTGGTGCGGTCTGAATAACTGTCTGTAAGGGATGCTCCAGAATAACCGATTGCAGAATCATGAGAAAATGAAAGCTTAAAAGGACTGTTGCCAGCCTGGCGGAAAAGTGAAAAATCACCAATAAAAAGAGTTGGAAAACCACCACCAATAAGGCCTTCTGCATAAATAGACTTTTCTTTTTCTTCACTTGCAAGAGGTTTTACCTCAGAAGATTCTGGCTCTTCAACATCCTGCAGCTGAGGAATTGTAGTGCCGCTACCCTGTGGAACAATCAGAACATCAAGAAAATCTGGAAGTGCTTCGTCATCAGCCTGTACATTATCACCACTAATTACTGTAGTTACATCTGGAAGGCTGATGTCCTGAGCAAAAACAGGAGCGCAGGCACAAGCAGATAAAGCAAATATCAAAGATGTAGATTTAAGTATTTTTTTCATATTTATCACCTTCATTTTAAGAGTTCCCCTACGCGCTCTGCATAGCGGGTATCTGGATAAAGATTTTTAAGTAATTCAGCAGTTTCGCGGGCATCTCCAGCATAACCGTCTGCGGAAAAAGCTTCGGCGGCACTGTACAAAGAAGAAGCCGCTTTCTGAGAATCACCAAGACTGCGGAAGAACTGAGCCGCTTTAAGATAATTTTTAGCCGCATCAGAAAGCTTCTGCTCGTGGCGGTAATAATCAGCCACAAATTCAGCATTTTCTGCCGCATAAGCGAGTTCGCTTTCGTCAGTTTGCTTTTCCAGCAGCGAAAGGGCAAGCTTAAAGGCATCAGCCTGGGTAGCAGTATCTTCTGCATAAAGCTTAACCAGTTCAGAGCCCGCAATTCGGCCGGCAGGAGTTTTCAAGCCGCCAAGTTTTTCATACTCAGACTGCTTTTTTGCAACCCGGCGGTCTGTTCCCTTCACAATTTTTTCCATTTCATCAAGTTTTTCGCCCACTTCATCTGAGGCAGCCTGAGTTGGATAATTTTTTACCAGTGAACGGGCCACTTCTATTGCCAGCTGATAAGATTCCTGCCTGTAATAAGACTCCATAAGATTTTTAAGAGCCCCGTAAGCATAAACACTATCAGGATAGCGCTGCACAAGAGTTTTATTTAAGATTACAGCTCTGTTTATTTCACCCAGGCGGAAGGCAGAATCGCCGCCAAAATACATGGCTGCCTCTGCAAAACGGCCGGCTGCATAAGAAGAAAGATAAGAATTAAAACGATTAAAAGCCAGAGCGTAATTTTCTTTTGAATAGTAAATTTCACCAGGACGATACAAAGCTTCCTCTGCAAAAGAAGACTTTGGATACTTTGAAGCAACCTGGTTATATGTTTGATCAGCTTTTTCTGCATTGCCCTGACGCTCGTAAATGCGGGCAGTTCTAAAAAGAGCTTCCACAGAAAAATCATCTTTTGTAAGACTATAAGGAGCCAGAAGAGAAACTGCGCGCTCATACTCTCCAGAATCTGTGAATACATCAGAAACAAAAATAACAGATGAACGCAACTCTTCCTGACCAACAGAAGTTTTCATCATATTTTCTGCCTGAGCAGAAGCATTTTTTAAATCCCCAGACTGAAGGGCACACTTTGCCGCATATTCATAAGCAGAACGTTTGTATTTTCTAAGCTCTTCGGCCGTTGCTTCCGAAGCAAAACGTACAAAAGAAGAATAAGAGTCTTTAAACTCCGAAAGGCAATATTCAGCATAACCTTTATAATAGAAAACAAGCTTATTAAAGCCGCCCTTTCCAGACATAGCCTTAATATAAGATGCAAAGTGATTTTTTGCAGTGTTCCAGTTACGCAGGTTCACCTGGCACAAGCCGCACAAATAGTCCTTCTGCGCATCCGAACTCTTAAGCGACTGCGAATACGCCTCCGAAAACCTCTTGAGCGAAAAGAGAACCTTCGCATATTCCGCAGAAAACTCCGCCGTTAGCGCGTCCTTCTCATCCAGGGCCCCGAAAGCCTGTGCGGCTGCCGCGGCATCCCCCTTTCTGGCCAGCGCCGACGCATACAATACACCAGAATCGGCCAGAACCTTATCCCATTCGCCGCGGCGGTAGTAGTATGCAGAAAGCACGTAATCATCGCGAAGCGATGGAGACGGAAGCTTTTGGTAAACCTCAGGAATTTGCTCCCACTTTTCGCCCTGAATCATACACTGAAGCAAAACCGAATAGTAAGAGTTTTCAATCTCAAGAACCTCAGAAGCAGAAACTGCTTCCTGCACCCCCGCGCCAGAGAGCACTTCTTCAGCCTTCAAAGCCCCGGCCGCCGAAGAATCTGAATCAAGCAGGATTTTTGCCCGGTAAATTGTTACCAGAGGCGAATTGTTTTTATCATTTGCAAAATAAGTTTCGGCCTTTTTAAAATTTCCGCTGTTGTATTCATCAATTCCAAGACGAATCCAAAATTCATTTACAAGTTCAGGGTTATCTGCAAAGGTTTCTACCGTTTTTGAAAAAACATCCCCCGGATTTACCCCGATATTTTTTTTCTCAGAAAGGTTATAGGCTTTTTTAAGGGCAATTACGGCAAGAGTTTCGTTTCCGCATTCAACCACCTGGCAGTAATAATCGTAAGCCTGACGGTCTTTTCCAAGCAGAGCATTTGCATCGGCTGCATAAAGCTTAAGGCTGTTATAAACAAAGGTGTCAAATTCATTCTGATTAATCTGATTAAAAACACTCAGCGATTTTTCTGCCTTGCCGCATCTGTTTGCACTCAGCATATATTTTTGAAGAATTTCCTCGTAATCTTTTTTTGAATAGGAAACTCTGTTTGCTAAGGCCTGTTCAAAAAGAGGAAGTGATTTTTCATACTGACCCAAAAGGTAATATGTTTTTGCAGAAAGAAAAATTGCAGGATGATAATAAGACATCTGCTTGTCTGCAAGAGCAACTGTACAGGATTTATGCAGATTTTTTAGAGCCTGATTATAATCTTTTTTGCCCATATAAGCCTGACCTAAAAGATAAAGACAGTGGGCAAATTCCTGGCTTCCAGTGTGCATATGCGAAACGGCATCTTCCAGGGTAAGCACCGCTTCATCATACTGGCCCATGCGAATCAGAGCATCGCCTTTTATGGCAAGCACCTGCTGAATATATACGGAATTTGGGAAGGTAGACTGCATCAAAGAAGCTTTTTCTACCGCACCCGGATAAAACTGATTTTTAAAAGCGATATTAACTTCATTAAACATTGCAGAATCTGATGAAGTTGTCATATCTGCATATAAATTCACAGAAGCCAAAGAAAGCCCTGCAAACAAAATAACTGAATATAGTTTCTTTTTCATAATCTTATCACATTGGGATTATTCTGGGAAAAAGCGCTCAGAAGTTTTTACTCTGGTAAGATAAACAAAATCTTCGGAATATCTCATGCAAAAATCATCCAGCGACATTTCCCGGCCGTTTATAAAAACTGTACAGGCAAATCCACCGTCATTTTCAAAATAAGGGAAGAAGGCCGCACAATCATTAAAAGCCATAATTTCAGGGGAAACAGTTCTATCACTTCCTCTGATTGCTCCAAAATAGAAGGTCTCAGGAGAAGTTGAAGCCAATACATACAGTAAAGACTTAAGAACAGGCACCGAATAACCGGAATTATCCACAAAGGTTACTATATTCGACACTCCCCTATCAGTAATAGAAGATGCGAAAGGGTTAAAGGTTACATCTACACCAGACTGATTAAATAAATAATTACTGCCTGTGTAAACCGAAATTACGGCCGAAGCAAGATTGCGGACCCAGTTCAAAGAAAAGAAGAGGGAATACTTTTGCGAAAGAACTCCCTGCAAACCGGTATCCTTTACTTCTACAGTTTCCATAAGAAGAGGAGTACGGCGCAGCATTCCGCCGGCAATCGGCACTACAATTCCATCTGCAATCCATTTTACAAAGCCCGCAGAAGAAAGCATTGTTTTTCCTTCGATAATTTCAGACTTTGCAAATTCTTTTCCGCTGGAAATGTGCACAAGTTTTCCGTTTTCATCATACATTGCATCAGAAGCTTCAACAATGCCAGGAAGTTTTTCGCGGATTACGGCAATCATCTGCTTTGTTGAATGATACTGTTCATAATCGGCAAGCACGTAATTCCAGGGCAGTTTATCTTCAGTAATCTTCATTACGTCATCAAGCGATGCAGTGTAAAACTTTTCAAAAGGAACGCCGGTTGGAACTCCGCGGGCAGCATAATTGCCAAAAAGAATCATATCTGCAAGGGCAATTTTTCCGCTGCCGCTGCCAGGTGTAAACTGAATATATACTTCACTGTTTTTCAAAAAATAATAGCGGATTCTAAGTGGTTTTTCTGTTTTTTTATCACGAACCAGAACCCAGCTTCCCATGCCGTCTCCAGGGTAAACTTCCTGTTTTTCTACATGAGAGCCTTTGTCTGAAACAACCGTTACGTTTATTTCTGCAAAAGGTGCAACAAAAACATTATAAGTTGAATCATTTTCTTCAAGTCTTACCTGAAAACGCTCGCCGTTATTATTTGTGCGATTTTCTGGAGGATTATTACGAATGGAAGCAAGGGAATCCATAAGCCAGGTTTCCGTAATTTCCCTTCGGATTTCAGCAGAATCTGGAACTCCAAGTCTGTTGTAATCCGCAAAAAGAGAAAATGCCAAAAACGCAAGTGTAATAAATCCTAGAGCTTTTTTCATAATTTTACCGCCTCTGCGGCTGGGTCTGTATCTGTGGCTCCGGCAGCAAGTCTAACTTCTGCTTTTACCAGAGAACCATCTGCCATGCGGATAATTCCCTTTTCTACTTCGTCAGGATGATTTCCAACCGGCGCATTAGAAAGCAAAAGCTTTAAGCGGTTCAGCTGATTAACTTCAGAGCTGCCCGGGTCATAGTCAATTGCACTGATATTTGCATTAGGGAAGCGGCGTCGCAGTTCCTTAATCATACCCTTACCGGTTACATGGTTTGGAAGGCAGGCAAATGGCTGAACGCAGGCAATACTTGGAGCGCCTTCATGAATCAGCTCTACCATTTCTGCAGTAAGGAACCAGCCTTCACCAGTAATGTTTCCAATCTGAACAATGTCGTCTACGCCCTTCATTAAATCATAAATAGAAGAAGGAGCTTCAAAACGGCGGCTGCGGCGCAGATATTTTTTCATTTTATTGCGGTAAAGCTCTAAGCCCCATACAAGAAGGCGGGCATTGCGCTCGGTTTTCTTAGGGAAGGCCAGTTCTTTGTGGCGGAAAATACCGGTTGAGAATGAGTAGAAGAAGAAGTCTGCCAAGTCCGGCATAACACATTCTGCACCTTCACGCTCAATTGTTTCTACAATCTGATTATTTGCTGTCGGGTGGAATTTAACAAGGATTTCACCAACAACACCAACTCTAGGCTTTTTGATTGGCTTAAGCGGCAGATTATCAAAATCGCGGATAATACCCTTTAAGAGTTTATGATACTTGTGACCGGAAACTCTTTTTGAAAAGACGGTTTCGGCGCGGGCATTCCACTTTTCATACATCTGGTTTGCAGAGCCAGGTACTGCTTCGTAAGGTCTTGTGCGGTAAAGTACACGCATAAGAACATCACCCACCATAATAGCCTTAACAAGGTTGTCTAAGAGCGGGAAGGTAATCTTAAAGCCAGGGTTCTTTTCAAAGCCCTGAGCACTCAAAGAAAGAACTGGAATCTGGCCCCAGCCCGCATCGTTTAAGGCACGGCGGATAAAGCCGATATAGTTTGTTGCACGGCAGCCGCCACCAGTCTGGGTGATGATGAGAGCCACTTTGTCCAAATCATACTTTCCAGATTCCAGGGCAGAAATCATCTGACCGGCAACCAGAAGGGATGGATAACAGGCGTCGTTATTTACATATTTTAGACCGGCTTCTACAGCCTTAGGGTCTACGGCATCCAAAACTACAAAGTTGTAACCACAAGCCGCAAAGGCCTTCTGCAAAATGCGGAAGTGGATTGGCGACATTTGAGGGCCGATAATTGTGTAGTTTTTGCGCATTTCTTCGGTAAAGACAACGCGGTTATAGGCAGAAGACTTAATAACAGGCTTAGTCTTATTGCGGCGGCGTTCTTTTACAGCCGCGATAAGGGAACGGATACGGATACGAACTGCACCCAGGTTGCTTCCTTCATCAATCTTGATAAGAGTGTACATGCGGCTCTTTGCACGGAGGATTTCATCTACCTGGTCAGCAGTAACGGCGTCAAGTCCGCAGCCAAAGCTTGTGAGCTGCACAAGTTCCAGCGAAGGCATTTCGCTTACGAACTGGGCGGCACGGTAAAGTCTGTTATGATAAACCCACTGGTCTATAATGCGGAGCGGGCGTTCAATGTTTCCAAGGTGAGCAACAGAATCTTCTGTAAGAACTGCAAGTCCAAGTCCGTTAATCATCTCTGGAATTCCATGGTTAATTTCAGGGTCCAGATGATAAGGACGGCCGGCAAGTACAATTCCACTTCCGCCCTTTGTAATAATTTCTTCCAGTACCTCTTCACCCTTCTGACGAACGTCGGCACGGAACTTTTCCTGTTCATCCCAGGCTTTATCTACGGCTTTGTAAATTGCATCGCGGGTAAGCTTTGGGAATTTTGGAAGCAATTCTTCGCAAAGGCGTTCTGCCAGACGAGGCTTGTCATAAATCGGCAGGAATGGATCCATATATGTAATTGTAGGGTCCTGTCTTAATTCATCAATATTATTTCTAAGAACTTCCGGATAGCTGGTTACAATCGGACAGTTATAGTGATTTCCAGCCCCTGCATCCTCCTGATGTTCATAAGGAGCACAAGGGTAGAAAATAAACTTAATGCCACGCTGAATAAGACTTTCTACATGACCATGGCTGATTTTTCCAGGGTAGCAAACCGATTCAGAAGGAATAGTTTCCAATCCTTTTTCGTAAACGGTACGGCTTGAACGCTGGCTCAAAATTACGCGGAAGCCAAGTTCATTAAAGAAGGTGAACCAGAGCGGATAATTTTCGTACATATTGAGTACGCGTGGAATTCCCACATCACCCATTGGAGCATCTTCCGGCTTGCGAGGCACGTAGCTGAAAAGTCTCTTATATTTCCACTCAAAAAGGTTTGGAAGTGGACCTGCATCATCATCGTCAAGTCCTGTATTCTTTTTGTTGCTGGCATCAAGGATGTCTTTTTTATCTTCAAGCTCGGCACCGCGCTCGCAGCGGTTACCGGTAATAAAGGTGCGTTTTTCATCACCTGTAGAGAAGGTATTAATAGTAAGAAGACAGTTATTCTGGCACTTTCCGCAGCGGCGAAGCTCCAAATCTACATGGAAGTTATTCAACTGTTCAAGAGTTGCAATATTTGAGCGCACATCGTGAACGGTATCTTCCGGCTCGCCAGGCTTTGGAGCCATAAGGTCCTGCCACTGGTCGTAAGCGATAAGGGCTGACCCGTAAGCACCCATAAGTCCCGCAACGTCCGGACGGTAAACCTGAACGCCGGCAATTTTTTCAAAGGCACGGAGAATGGCATCGTTAAAGAAGGTACCACCCTGAACTACTACTTTCTCGCCAATATCGCTTGCCTTGCGAAGCTTGATAACCTTGAACAAGGCATTTTTTATAACTGAGTAAGAAAGGCCGGCAGCAATATCTGCAACCGAAGCACCCTCTTTCTGAGCCTGCTTTACGCGGCTGTTCATAAATACAGTACAGCGGCTTCCTAAGTCTACAGGCTTCTGGGCCATCAGGGCAATTTTTCCGAACTCTTTTACGTCCATGCCCATTGTGTTGGCAAAGTTATCAAGGAAGGAACCACAACCAGAAGAGCAGGCTTCGTTCAGCTGAATAGAAACAATTGCGCCATCCTTCATACGCAGGCACTTCATATCCTGACCGCCGATGTCGAGCAGGAACTCAACACCCGGTACAAAGAAGTTTGCAGCGCGGAAGTGTGTGATTGTTTCAACTTCACCAGAATCTACGCCAAGAGCGGCCTGAAAAAGTGCTTCACCGTAACCGGTAGAAACTGCACGGGCAATATAAACATCTTCCGGCAACTGGGCATAAAGGTCTTTTAGCACCTGAACGGCAAGTTCAACAGGGTTACCCTGATTGTGAGCATAGAAATCCCAGATAATACGGCCGTCTTTATCAATCAAACAAGCCTTTGTAGTTGTAGAACCAGAGTCCAAACCAAGGAAAACAGGACCGTGAGTTTTTTTAAGGTCGCCGCGCTTAGCCTTCTGCTCTGAATGGCGCACCTGAAATTCATCAAGCTCTGCCTGATTTTTAAAAAGTGGCTCAAGACGCTGAACTTCGCTAAGCTCAGCACCAACAAGATTTTTAAGATTTTCGCGAAACTCGGTGATTGTCGGGAACTTAAATTCGCCCCCTTCGAGTGCCTCAGGGGCCGAATTAAATTTTCGTTCCGCACCAAAGGCACAACCCGAAGCAACAAAAAGCTGGCTGTCTTCCGGAACAATTATTTCATCATCTTTGAGTTTAAGAGTTTCAATAAAGCGGGCTCGCAGCTGATCCAAAAAGTGAAGAGGTCCGCCAAGGAAGGCTACATGACCGCGAATCGGCTTACCGCAAGCAAGTCCAGAAATTGTCTGACTGACTACTGCCTGGAAAATAGAAGCCGCAATATCTTCGCGGCGGGCACCTTCGTTAATTAAAGGCTGAATATCAGTTTTAGCGAAAACACCACAGCGAGCCGCAATCGGGTAAATCTGCTGCATGCCTTTGGCAAGTTCGTTCAGCCCCATGGCATCGGTTTCCAGCAGGGCAGCCATCTGATCAATAAAGGCACCTGTACCGCCGGCGCAGGTACCGTTCATGCGCTGCTCCACTCCACCACGGAAGTAAGTTATTTTTGCATCCTCACCACCAAGTTCAATTACAACATCAGTTTGAGGAATAAGTTTTTTTACGGAAGTTGTGGCCGCAATTACTTCCTGAATAAAAGGAATGTTCAGCCACTGAGAAACAGAAAGTCCACCAGAACCGGTTACCTTTGCAGTAATAGTTCTTTGTGAGCCTCCCTCAATATTCTGCTCAAGAAAATCAAGCGCTTTATTTACAACTGAAATAATTGTACTGCGAATATCTGCACGGTGGCGCTGATAGTCACCATAAATCAGTTTGTCATCATCATCTAAAACAGCAACTTTTACTGTGGTAGAGCCTACGTCAATTCCCACCCGAATCGGCAGCAGTGTATTATTATCCATAAGTAATGATTTTAACCATTATACGGCTATTAGTCAAACAGGACAGCATGAATGAATTTCTTGACAAAGCAATATTAGAGGCTGATAATAAATTGTTATATTTACTCTCTAGTGTCGCAGGAGGCAGCATGAACTCTAGAACAAGAAAAATTGTTTTTTCTATATTAGGCGGAATCATTGTATTCATTATTGCGCTGTTTGTTATTAAAGGAACATCACGAAAAAGCTTCAACACAGAAGCCCGGGATGACATGGAACTTATCATCAAATTAAACCGGGCTGAATTTGAAGCACAGATGAACGAGCAGCTTACCCTTGTACTGCAAATGATGCGTATGCCGTCTATCAAAGAATATCTTTTGAATCCTGATGATAAAACCATCCAGGCAGCAGCATTCAGAGACTTCGGTTCTTTTAAGGATGCCTTTAAGTCAAAATCAATTTTCTGGGTTTCGGACGCTGATAAGGTATTCTGGAGTGATATGGTCGCAGGTTACGTGGTAAATCCTACAGACCCTAACGAATACTGGTACAACATGACCATGTATGAAACCGATGTCTACAATTTCAACATTAACTATAATCCTACACTGGGAACAACAAACCTCTGGGTAAATGCAGTTGTAAAAGACGGCGGAAAATCTATTGGAATTGTAGGAACTGCAATCCCTCTTACAGATATGATTAAGGCCATGTACGAAGGCGTTGACCAGAAAATCACCATGTATCTTTACAATGATTCTCTTGAAATTACAGGAGCCCTTGATGCAAGCATACTTGAAAAGAAACTGCCTGTTACAGAAGCAATGCCTGTACTTAAAGAAATAGACAACGTGCCGAAAGAAATTACCTATAAATCAGTTTCAAACGGAGAATACGCTCTTGCTCCAATTGAACTTGTAAACTGGCACATGGTTCTCTTCCATTCTTATACATTGCAGGACTTTTTTAAGCATGGCACTGCAGCACTTGCAGCGGCAGTTATTGCAATCATCATCATGATAATTCTTTTAATTCAAGTTATTACGATGATTGACCAGCTTACAATCCTGAACAATGCCGTTTTAGACCTTTCTTCCGGTGACGCAGATTTAACAAAGCGAGTGAATATAAAAAATCACACGATTTTCCGCGTTTTTGGAACTCTGGTAGACAGCGAAAACAAATTCATCGCAAAGTTCCAGGAAATAATCGGAAAAGTAAAATCTTCCGAACAGAATCTTTCTTCTGTGGGTCAGTCCATGTCTGTAAGTACAGAAAATACTGCCAGCGCAATCACCCAGATTATTGCTAATATAGAAAGCGTGCACAGCCAGATTACCCAGCAGTCTCACAACGTTCATGACACTGCAGGAGCCGTAAACGAAATTGCCGCAAACATTGAATCTCTGGAACGGATGATTCAGCATCAAGCTTCCGGCGTAACTCAGGCTTCTACCGCAGTAGAGCAGATGATTGGTAACATTCAATCTGTAAATAATTCTGTTGATAAAATGTCCCGCTCATTTACCCAGCTTGAAAGCGAAGCCCAGGGCGGTCAGGAAAAACAAAGAATTGTAAATGAAAAAATCAGTCAAATTGAAGACAAGTCAAAGATGCTGCAGGACGCAAACCAGGCAATCGCAAATATTGCAAGCCAGACAAACCTTCTTGCAATGAATGCTGCAATTGAAGCAGCCCATGCAGGAGAAGCAGGAAAAGGCTTTGCAGTTGTTGCAGATGAAATCAGAAAGCTTTCAGAAACATCTACAGCCCAGTCCAAGACAATCGGCGAACAGCTTAAGAGCATTCAGACTTCCATTATGGAAGTTGTTTCCGGCTCTCAGGAATCAAGCAAGGCATTTACAATTGTAAGCGATGAAATTGAACAGACAAACCAGCTGGTTCGCGAAATTAAGGTTGCCATGGAAGAACAGAATGAAGGTTCCAAGCAGATTATTGACACCCTGCACACCATGAACAACAGTACGAGCGAAGTAAATAATGCAGCCCATGAAATGACGGAAGGAAACAAGGTAATCCTTAAAAACATGGAAGGCCTGCAGGATTCCAGCAATGCCATGAAGACCAGTATGGACGAAATGGCTGTCGGCGCAAAGAAAATCAATGAAACCGGAGCTGAACTTTCAGAAATTGCAATTCAGATGAAGGGGTCAATTGAAGAAATTGGAAAACAGATGGGACAGTTTACCATCTAGAAAGCCAGACCTATAAAAATGGGATGTCTAATAAGTAAGTAATGCGGTGGTTTCGACAAGCTCAATGACCGCAGTCCCAAATCTTATTAGACATCCCCCATTTTTTTTATTTATACGGCCGCACGCCCTGGGGCTGGTATTCGCCGTGGAGGGCGGCTAGCATGGCGGTCATGGAATAGTCGCAGCGCCAGCTGTAGCCCAAAAGAATAGTGTCGGCCCACTGCAGACTTTCGGTAAGTTCTGGAGACATGGTGCATAAAATAATCACCTTTTTGCCTCGCCCCTTAAACCAGTTTGCAATTTTTGCATGATTTTCACTGGCAACCGAAATAATTACAGTATCGTAACCCGTAGCAATTTTAGAAATATTGTCCAGAACCCACTGAGTTTCATTCGGGCCGGTTTCATAATTAAAAGAAAAGAAGCCAGAGTTAGGATAACGCTTTTTTCCTTCCCTAAAGAAGCTTTCCATAGAGCCAAGTAGCAGAACACGGCCGGCATCATCAGCATTAAGAGGCATAGACCCCTGTTTTTCTACAGTGATAGAACGGCAGGCCTGCTCCAAAAAGAACTTTTCGCCCTCTTTATTAGGAATATATTTATCAACCTCATCCGGGTCAGGATAAAGAGTTGCAGAATTTCCAGACTTAAAATAGTTAAGCTTAGCCATAATTACACGGTAGGCAGCCTGCTTAACACACTCGCGGAAGTTACTATCACTTGCCATAAGATCAAGGTTTTTAGTCCACAAGGCTTCGTTTAATTTTGCAGTTGTAGAAGAAAGAATAATATCATTTCCAGCTTCCAGAGCCATCTTAAAGGCGTTAGACATAGCCCCGGCATAAGCAGTTGCACCAACCATCATCATATCATCAGTAATGATAATTCCTTTATAACCAAGCTGATTACGCAAAAGGTCGGTAAGAAAATATTTTGAAAGCGATGCAGGAGCCCCGCTTGTTTCTATCTGAGGATAACTAAGGTGACCAGACGTAACAGCCGGCACATTCTCTTTTATAAGATAAAGATAAGGAACAAGCTCACGAGTTTTAAAAGTTTCAAAATTGATATTAATAACAGGAGCCTTTATATGAGAATCAAGACTAGTATCTCCGTGGCCTGGGAAATGCTTTACAGTAGGAATAACCCCCGCAGCCTGAGAGCCCGCCGCAAAAGCCGCGCCAAGAACTCCAGTTTTATTCGGATCTTCACCAAAAGAACGGGTTCCGATAATTGTAGAATCGTGGGCAGTAAAAAGGTCTACCGTCGGCGCAAAATTCATGTTAATGCCAAGAGCCTTAATTTCCTGGCTGATATAATATGCAGTGTACCATGCATCGGCAGGGTAGCCTGCCGCACCAATAGCCATATTACCTGGAGTGATTGCAGTATCACCCTTTACATGACGAATCCAGCCGCCTTCCTGGTCTGTTGCAACAAAAAGAGGGATTTCAAATCGTCCTGCATGAGCCTTTTTTTGCAGGGCAGTTATTGATTTAGCGACCATGTGAATATCATCAGTATTCCAGCCAAAAACCTTTACACTACCAAGCCCGCGTTCAACCCACTGAAAAAGCAGTTCCGGAGGCTCTACCCCAGCCCAGCCGAACATAAATGTTTGAGAAAGCAGTTCGGCATCAGTCATCTGGTTAGTGATGGTTCTGGCAACTTCTTCATTAGGAAGCTTTGACCAGAATGTAACAGATTCAGCCACCGCCGAAAACTCAGCGATGGCTAAAAGAAATAGTACAACTAAAAGATGTTTATTTCGCATTTCTAATTCTTTCGCTCGCAATATGCGCAGCGATTGCTCCATCTGATGTAGCAGTAACAACCTGTCTGAACGGCTTACTGCGAACATCTCCGGCAGCAAAAAGTCCTGGAACAGAAGTTTCCATGTTTTCATCAGTAATTATATAACCGGCATTATCTTTTGGCAGCATATCAACCAGATCTGTCTGTGGCAGCATACCAGTAAAGATAAATACGGCATCGGTTTCAAGATTTGTCTGCTCACCAGTTTTTACATTTTCAAGTGTAACAGAAGAAACCTTCATTTCACCGTTTATAGATTTTACAACTGAATCATATACAGGTTTTACACCTGCTGCAAGCATCTTGTCTATAACAGCCTGCTGAGCGCGGAACTTATCACGACGATGAACAATTGTAACATCCTTAGACAAAGTTGAAAGATAAATAGCTTCACTGCAGGCTGAATCACCACCACCTACAACAACAATCTTTTTGTTGCGGAAGAATGGACCATCACAGGTTGCGCAGTAAGAAACTCCGCGTCCAGTAAATTCCTTTTCACCAGGAACTTCAAGATTTCTATGAATTGCACCAGTTGCAAGACAAAGAGCTTTTGCTTCATAAGAAGCCTTAGGAGTTTTTATAATAAAGCTTTCATTCACCTTATCTATAGAAAGAACCTGAGCCTGAACAATTTTTGCACCAAAAGCTTCTGTCTGCTTCTGCATGGTCATAATAAAAGTAGTACCATCAACAGTTGGAAAAACTCCAGGGTAGTTTTCCAAATCTGCAATCTGCAAAACCTGGCCGCCGGCACCAGCTACGTCTAAAACGAGGACAGAAATTCCGCCGCGAGCCGCATACTGTGCAGAAGCAAGTCCTGCTGCTCCTGCCCCAACAACTACATAGTCAAATTTTTCGTTTAATGTGTTTTCCATGCTTTTAATATAACTCTTTTCTCCAAAAAATGCTATAGTTTTCAGATAATTGTATACAATTTAATTGAATTATAACAAATATTTCTATTTCCCAATTACGAATATAGCAGGAATTTTACCCAATTCAGGGATTTTTTCCTTTTTCCATTCCGCAACAGTCCGCGTTTTTATGTATTCTTCCGCACAGGTAATACCCGCCGCAATACAAAGCTTAGTCTTAGGATTCAGCGCACCCAAAATTGTTTCAATCATCTTTGCGTTACGATAAGGAGTTTCTATAAAAAGCTGAGTCTGATTTTCGTTCTGAACCTTCTGCTCAAGCTTTTTCAGAGCCTTAATTCTCTGGGGCACTTCTACCGGCAAATAACCGTTAAAAGCAAAAGACTGGCCGTTAAAACCGCTTCCCATCACAGACATTATAATAGAAGAAGGCCCAACAAGAGGCACCACCTTATACTTACGCTGCTGGGCAATAGCAACCACATCGGCCCCAGGGTCGGCAATAGCAGGACAGCCCGCCTCGCTTATAATTCCCACCGGCTTACCGTTTTTCAGCGGCTCCAGATATTCACCAATAAACTTGCGGTCGGTATGACGGTTCAGCTCGTAAAAAGTAAGTTCGTCTATATCAATAGACTTTTCTACTTTTTTTAAAAATCGCCGCGCCGAACGAATATTTTCAACAATAAAATGCTTAATTCCTACTATTATATCGTGATTATAAGAAGGCAAAACCTGAGAAATTTCAGTCTCGCCAAGAGTCACGGGAATTAAATATAGTGCACATTCCATAATTATTTTCTCCAGATTCATAGAGGAGGGGGACGTCTCCCCCTCGGGCGCACTATGTTGCGCCCTACCCCTTCTAACGGGGGTGTGTAAGGCCGCGGGCGGCCGGTGTTTTATAGCAAGCCGTTAAGAAAAATGCGAAAAGCATTTTTTAGGCTTACCTCCCCCCGCCCCGTAACGCCCCAACCTACTCAAATATCGGCTCAAAATCTTCTGCGGGATGGCCGCAAATCGGGCACTCAAAGTTTTCGGGGAGAACCGGGCCGCTAAACTCGTAGCCGCAGATTTTACAGCGCCAGCCTTTTATTTTTTTAGGCTCGCCACCGTTTGCGCCCGCTGCGCCGTCAGCCTTAGGTTTTACATTTTTCTGATATTCAGCGTAAGTTAAAGGTTCTTTATCACTCAAAAGCTTTGCATCAGTAACTTCCGCAACAAAAAGCATATGACTTCCCAAATCTAATTTATTACAAACCTTTGCTTCAATTACCGAACAGGCCTCTTTTGTAATATATGGACAGCCGTTTTCTCCAAGCTGATATTCAAAACCTTCAAACTTATCTGCATTACGACCACTCTGATAACCAAAGCGCTTAATTGTTTCAAAATTACAGGTGCGGTCAAGCAGAGAAAGAGTAAAAAGTCCGCTTTCTTCTATCATCTGGCAGGTAAGATTCTGTTTTATTACAGAAATTGCAATGCGGGTCGGGCCGTTTGCAGTCTGAAAACAGGTATTTGTTATACAGGCATTAATTTTGCCGCCATCCGTTTTTGTTCCCAAAAGAAAAACGCCGTAAGACAAATTATAAAGTGCTTTGTTATCCATATAATACTCCTGCATTAATTATAACACAGCTTTTCTAAATCAGCCGAGTTTTTCTGCGGCTTCTTCCCAGACAGCAGTAGTTTCGTCAATTTCTGCAGCAAGGGCTTCAATTTCACGCTGAACTGCCTTGGCCTTTTCTCCGTTGGAATAAACAGCAGGGTCAGCCATTTTATTTTCCAGAGCAGACTTCTTTTCTTCCAGCTCGGTGATTTTTGCTTCCAGACGGGCAACTTCTTTTTCGAGCTTACGTTTAGCGGCATCTAACGCTTTCTGCTCTTCCCAAGTTAATTGCGTATGAACACTTACCGAGGCCCCTTCGGAGCTTTCAGCGGGGGATTTTAAGGGGGTGTCCCCCTTAGGAGAAGGGGGAGCGGAAGACGGCTTGCCGACTGAAGCGAGGAGGAGACTTCCCCCTCCCCCTTGATTTTCAAGCTTCTCCACCTGCTCCATATAGAACTCGTAGTTGCCGGGGTAATTCTTAAACTGGCCGGGCTTAAGCTCCAGAACGCGGGTTGCAAGCTGTTCGATAAAGCCGCGGTCGTGGCTTACAAAAATTACAGTACCGCCAAAATCACGCAGGGCAGAAAGCAAAACATCCTTGGAATGAATATCCAGATGGTTTGTAGGTTCGTCCAATACAAGAAGATTTACCGGGCTGAGCAAAAGCTGCAAAAGGGCAATTCGTGATTTTTCACCACCCGAAAGAACATCAAGAGATTTATAAACATCGTCGCCGCGGAAAAGAAAGGCACCCAGCATATCGCGCAGCTTTGGAATAAGCTCCAGAGGAGCGCGAGCTTCAAGGTAATCCAGAATAGTTTCTTTACCACGGATAGTTTCGGCATTATCCTGAGAAAAGTAGCCGATTTGCACACCAGCTCCGGGAAGCATTTCTCCGGTAAAAGCAGAATCTTGCCCCGCAATAATGCGAAGCAGTGTAGATTTTCCGGCTCCATTACGACCAGCCACAACAAGGCGCTCACCGTTTTCCAGAGTAAGCTCCAGATTGTTCAAAACATTAAAGGAGCCGTCGTAAGTTTTGCAGATATTATTCAGGCGCATAACCAGGCGGCCAGAATGAGGGGCCGGTGGAAAAGAAAAATGTATCTTTTTCAGAGATTCAGGAATCTCTATACGCTCCATTTTTTCAAGTTTTTTCTGATACTCCTGAGCCTGCGCCGCCTTAGTTGCCTTATAACCAAAGCGACGGATAAAATCTTCCAGTTTATTTATTTCTTCCTGCTGCTGTTCATAAGCGGCAATCAGAGTTTTTAATTCAACCTCGCGTACTTTTTCATAATGACTAAAATTACCAGGATATCGTTTCAAATCACCATTAAAAAGCTCGTAAACCTCGTTGATTGTAACATCCAGAAAGTAACGGTCATGGCTTACAAGCAAAAAGCCGCCGCGGAAATTCTGCAAAAATTGTTCAAGCCAGCTGCGCGCTTCAATATCAAGGTAGTTTGTAGGTTCGTCCAAAAGAAGAATATCAGGCCCCTGCATAAGAGCCTTGGCCAGAGCAATACGCATCTGCCAGCCGCCAGAAAATTCTTCGGTATTGCGCTCAAAATCTGCACGGGAAAAACCAAGACCAAGCAAAACGCTTTCTGCCATTGCGTCCCGACGGTGCCAGCCGCTATCTTCCAGGGCCTGTATCAATTCAGACTGCTGAATAACCAGGGCATCTGTGTTTCCCTCACCCTTCTCCAGTTGCTCACCAATTTCGTCAATGCGGCGCTGCATTTCATAGCCAAACTCAAAAGCCTTGTCGGCTTCCTCGCGCAGGGTGCAACCATGGTGAGTAAGCCCGCTCTGAGGCAGGTATGCAATGCGGCTTCCCTTTTGAACGGCTCGATTTCCACTGTCCGGAGGCACAAGGCCAGCCAGCACTTTTATAAGAGTAGATTTTCCAGCTCCGTTTGCACCAGTAAGAGCCACCTTAGAGCCGGTCTGCAGGTTAATAGTTACGTTTTTAAGGATATCGCGGTCGCCAAAAGCAAGCGACACCTGTGAAAATTGAACAAATGCCATAGTAATCCCAAGTAAAAAAGACCGCGGGCGGCCTTATGTTATTTCTTAAAGTATATAATTACAGGACTGGTTCCGCGGCTCTTTATCTGATTTCCAGAGAATTTTGCACCAGTTGTGTCTTCCAGGCGCAGGGCGTTACCATCAATTTTATAAAGGAAGTTCACTTCCCTGCTCATTCCATCAAACTTAAGAGTAAGAAGACCATCATAAGATGAAGAAAGTTCCTTTGAAAGCGAATACTTTACAGAAGCAGAACCTGTATTTTTTGTTCCAGCATCTATGATAGAAGGCACAAGCAGCTTAAAGCCAGTCCAGCGGAAAGTGCTGTCTTCTGTAAATTCAATTTTTCCATAGCTTGAATTTGAATAAATCGGACCATGTAACCAAATCTGCATATAAGCCTGTGTTCGTCTTTCTTTTTCTGCATTTACAATATCAGAAATATTTTCAGAAAGGGCAACAAAGTTCAAATCCTGAGGCTTACCACTGGCGTCTGTATAGCGAAGAACAATATAAGAGGCATTTCTGTAAATAATCTTCATTGGAATGCCCTTTAATGTATATTCGCGGTCATCAGTCTTTGTGTAACCGGTAAAATCCCAGCTTTCATGAATTTCAGTAGTATTCAGCGTAACCTTCTTAGTTTCACTATCAATCTTAAAGCGATATGAAGGATGCAGTTTTGTTAAATCGATATTTTTGCTATCAATCATAGCCTTAAATTCTTCCGGATACCACACATTTGCAAGGACAAGGTCCCAGCGTTCATCCTTTTCTTCTTCAACTACAATATTCTGGCCGCCAACCGGATTTCCTTCTTCATCAACCTGATAAAGCTTTAGGTTATATGAAAAACACCAGCCCTGAGTTCCACTATCAGTGAGGATTTTATACCAGTTTCCTTCAAGAGGCTTTCCTCCGGTCATTGGAGCCTGTCCATTTCCCTGATAGAGGATTTTTATAACTTCACCCTTGCGCAAACGGTAAACCTGTTTTGAAGTGTTCACTGCTTCGGCACGACAAGGAAGTCCGTCTGTTTTTACAGAAGCATAAGTGTGTGAATATCCCTGATATTTTTTTGCAACATTATTAATCTTGTTTTTCTTAACAGGCTCAGTCATCTGCCACAAAGGGATTTCTAACTTTTCGCCATTTTCCAATCCGACGATATACACATGCGAAATATTTGATTTTATGTAAACAGGAAGTACATTTCCAGCCTGCAGATTATGTTCCGGAATATTCCATAAAACTACAGAATACCCGATGATTTTATCACTGCAGGAAGTGAGAATGAAGGAAAACAATACAAGAAAAGCAAAAAATAATTTTTTCATAAAATTTTACCTAGAGCTGTACCCCAGTGCGGATTTTTTCTTCAAAACGGTCTTTCTTTTTGCCTTCAAGAGGACACTCTTTTCCGTCCAAAAGGGCGCGAAGAGCTTCCATTTCTTCACCGCTGAAGTTTACACCATGATTCATGTGATTAATAAAAGACTCTGTTGCCATTGGTGCAACCTTCCTGCACATTTCAAGAATAACTTCGGCATAGACGCGGATTTCATACTGAGCGTGAGAGTCCAGACGGAGTTTAAGGAAGTGGAAGAGATTGTGCAAATCCATTTCCCAGTAGAATTCTGTGTAAAGTGAAAGAGGAAGATTAATGCGGGCAATTTCGCGGGCAAGACCAGAATCTATAAGCTCGCTGTAATTTTCATAAGCTTCCTTCTGACCTTCTTCCAGCTGAGTAATGATTTTATCTGCAGTTTCTTTATCAAAAGCTTCTGTAGAACGTCCCTGTTTGTTATCCTTACTCTGTGGGGCAACCTTATCAGCCTCCGGAACGTAGAATTCATCCTTCATAATTGAATAGCGTCCAGAAACTTCGTTCATGCGGCCCATGCGGTGACGAACCCACTGGCGGGCAACAAAAATTGGCATTTTAAGGTGGAAGGTCATTACAACCTGTTCAAAAGGAGATGTATGCTGATGGCGCAAAAGGTAATCGATAAGAGCGCCATCCTGGCTAACTGATTTAGTACCTTCTCCGTAAGAAACTCGGGCAGACTGTACAATTCTCTGGTCTCCACCAAAATAATCTACAAGGCGAACAAAACCTTTATCTAAGACCGGATACTCTTTGTCCAGGATTTCTTCTGCAGCGGGAACTACGCAATGAGCCATATATAACCTCTTTTTTCGAAATATTTAGAATGTTTCTATATTACAGTAAAAGACGATAACTTGCAATTCGTAGAAATATAGTCAACCTACACAAAAAATAATCTGCTTCCGGTCAGGCGTTTCAAAACTGCAGCAGAGTTCACGTACATTACAAATAAACGTATCCGTATAAATCTAATGTGCTACCGCTTCAGTGTTTCAAAAACAGCGGATGAGCGTAAGAGGTATCCGACTCGCCTGTGGCTCGCGAACGCTCATATGCTGTTTTTGCTCCACTTACGCTCGCGCACATTAGATTTATACAGTATTAATTATATGAAAAGTTATCTCTTAAAAATTCCATGCAATAGTTTTACTTAAGAAACAAAGATGTTCTTTTTCTTTTCTTCTAATCATTATCTTCAGAAGCGTCGGAAGCTGAGGTGTCGTCATCCTTTACTTCGGCGTCGACGGTGAGGGTGTCTTTTTTGGAGGTGAGGTCTACGGCGATTAGGGCGCCACCGATTACCATTACTGCTACACCGATAATGCGAACAATTGCGATGCCAAGCTGTTTTGGAGAAATGAGGATGAGGACAAGAGCCGCAATCAGCAAAAAGAGATTTTCAAGAAAGTAGTTTTTTCGGTCAATTCCGGTATCTTTCAAGAGGGCTGCTGAATAGAAACCTGCAATTGCAGAAAGAATCAGTGAGATAATCAAAATCCAGATCATCACAGTCCAGACTGTTCCGCTAAAGGCAAGTGGAAAAATTACGGAAAGGGCCCCAATCACAATACTTGCTATGCTTTTTACTAAAATGGTAGTTACGAAAGTGGAATCATCATAAAGGGCTTTTGTAACTTTCAGACTGTAAATACCGTAAGCAATCATTCCAAGCCCCAGGAGGATAACAACAACTTTAATCCAGAAGGCTGGAAAAATAATAATCATAAGCCCAAGAAGAGCAAGCAGAGAACCTAAGTACAAATACCATCTTTTCATAACAAACCTCTTATATTTAATTTAAAAACGCATAGGTATAAAGTCAAGGCCGCAAGGGGAATATTTGAAAAAAAAATTGAAACTTTTTTAAAACTTTTTGATTTGTCTATTGACACAAATCGTAAAAACCTATAGAGTAACTTTACTTATTGGAGCGATACCAAAGCGGTCGTACTGGGGCGGTCTTGAAAACCGTTGATCTTCACGGGTCCGGGGGTTCGAATCCCTCTCGCTCCGAATAAATGGAAGCGTGGTAGAGCGGTAATACAACGGATTGCTAATCCGTCACTTCCGTAAGGGGTGGGCAGGTTCAACTCCTGTCGCTTCCGAGAAAGCAGTTCTACTGCACACATTTGAATGAGATTGTAGCTCAGCTGGATTAGAGCACCACCCTGCGGAGGTGGGGGTCGCACGTTCGAATCGTGTCAGTCTCAAACTAAAGACTTGTCAGAAACGACAAGTCTTTTTTGTTTAACAGTGATACTATGATTTTTAGCAACACGATTCGAACCGAAGTGAGCGGCTCAAAAAATTGCGAGCAGTGCGGAGCAATTTTTTGAGTAAATTGCCATGGATGGCAATTTAGCGAACGCAGGCGCCGCAGAGGGAGCCGACAGGACGTTGGCGACCGTCGCAGCGAATCGTGTCAGTCTCAAAGATTAAAACTCGTCAATTTGGCGAGTTTTTTTTTATTTAACAAAGATTGCTCAGAAATTCACATTTAAATTTCCTAAATCATCTATTTTCAGTATAATACCCATAACGACATCAAAGTGAACGAGGAATAAAATGATTATAAAACTTGAAAATGATAATTTTACAACAGAAATATCAACAAAAGGAGCCGAGCTGCAGAGTCTGATTCGCAAGAGTGACGGAAAAGACATCATCTGGCAGGGTGATAAAAATGTGTGGGGAAATCATGCTCCAATTTTGTTTCCTTTTGTGGCAAGGTGCTGGGGCGAATATTTTATGATTGACGGGAAAAAGTGTGAATATACGCGAAACCACGGTTTTGCCCGAGATTTGGAATGGAAATGCACTTTTCAAAATGAGGATAGCGCAACTTTTGAGCTTACACAGAGCGAAGAAACTTTATACAGATTCCCCTACTCTTTCTGCCTAAAAACAGAATACAAGCTTACAGAAAAAGGAATCGACTGGAAAATCACAGTAAAAAATACAGACAAGAAAGCATTTAAGTTTGGATTAGGAACTCATGCAGCATTCAGTCTGAATGGAAATAAGGCAGAAGATTTTGTAGTGGAGTTTGAAAAAAAGGAAGCGCTGACAGCCGTATGCTGCACCCCGGACTGCTTTCTTGTATCAGATAAAGACAAAAAAGCGCCTGTAACAAAGCCTTACGGAGAAAAAGAGGCCGGCATAGTTCCAGTTACAAGCGCAGGCTTTGGAAACGGCCACCTCTTTACAAATATCACATCTAATTGGGTGGGATTAAGAAACCTCCATGATGGCTCAATCATCAAAATCCAGACCAAGGGCTTCCCATATTGTATGCTCTGGCAGAACACAAAAGGCGAACCTCAGTTTGTCTGTCTTGAGCCATGGCACGGAGTCACCGATTCCGAAAACAGCGACCACATCTGGGAAAACAAAATCGGTATGAACGAAGTGACGCCAGGAAAAGAGTTTGCTTGCGAGCAGAATATTTGGGTGGAGTAAGGTTTTAAACTATCATTAATTATTTGATAATGATAAATTTAGAATTTTACAATTCAAAGCTAGAAAACGTCTTTGTGAAGGAGAAAGAAGCGGAGCTTTTTCATCACCATGTATTTCGGTGTGATAAATGCTCCGCTTTGTTGGCTTATAAAGAACAATGGCTTTAACTTCACGACATAACTTTACAGATAGAGAAACTATTCTTCCTATAAAAAACTTTTTCATATCTGCCACAACAGTTTCTTCTGCTCTGAAATTACCACGCTCTACAGAAAGACCTTTCTTATCTAAAAATGCAGCTGAAGAAACATGATTTTCATCTTTCCAAAACATACGATTCATTTCTGGAGGATATACAGCCCTGTACAAAACTTCAGTATCAGAAAATGAATTATCCATAAAACTCACCTACAATTTTATTTACAGCGGATGATGAAAAATTAACATTTCCAGTTTTTTCAGTTCCCTTTTTATCTACCATGTAGTATGATATGACATTTTTTTTAGTGATCTGAAATTCAAGATAGGAATTATTAATCCCGTCATATTCAATCTGAATAGACTCATTTGCTGTAGGAAAAATTTGCGGTTGTTTATCTAAATCAATAACTAAAACTTTTGATCTTTTATAATTTTTTTTCTAATAGCTTTTGCTTGATTACCGTTCCAGTTTTTTTTCAAGGAACTTATCTCATCAAGCTTTTTCAGATTTTCCTTTAATTCAGGAGAGAAAACCTTATCAACAGTTTCGCCACGAAGTTTTTCGAGTATAATCTGCCTGATTGATTTGCCTGTAAGAGAAGACTCTTTTTTTACAACAGTTTGAATTTCATACGGTATTTGAAAATATATCATAAGAGCCTCCAATAAATCAGAATTTAAGGCATTAGGTATGAAAAGTCAAGGTAAAATCATTTGTTTTGGACCAGAAAATTGTGAGGTATAATATGCTTCCTTTTTCAAATAAAACAAAAGTTCTAAAAGGATGTATTGTTAGCGCCGGGTGAAAACAACCATTTGGACCAAGCGAAAATCGCCAATTTCAGACAAATAAAAAAAACATTGCCATAATTCATAGAAATACTCGAAATGGAGCTATGAAAAATGACAATGGACAACAATTAAGTTTAACACAGGCACTGGATCTGTTGAAGAGCAGACAGGGCAAAAATTTCAAAACTGCAGATGTGAATCTCGCAGAACTTGAAAGACTTACCGGAATCACACGAACCAGATTACGAAGACTCAAAAAACATGATTTCAAGGAAGTCCCTCACGGTTCAGCAGAAAAGAAACATTCCGTAACAGTTTTATCAGGTTACACAGGATTAATCGACAACCTTCTGAGACAGAACGGCACAAATTTAGAAGTATGCTTTGAACAAGTGAAAGATGTCGGCTACAAAGGCGGCATAAGTAACGTAAAGAATTATATCACCTCAGCACTTTTTTTATACACTCATCAATACCGTGAATCAGTTCATAATCTGTACAACCGATTCGGTGCATAACATTTGCTATTCTTATTTTGTCTTCATCATTAAAATAGGAGATGTGCCATTTTGCGTTGATTTTTCTTTTTTCGTGTCTACCATCAATATAATCTGCCAATTTAAATACAGAAGCACACTCTGCACTTTCAGGAATTTCTTCAATGTGTTTCAAAATGCAAATTTCTTCCAGAACATGTTTAGTTCTTAATGCCTGTTCAAAAATAAAACGCTTTTTAACAGCCTCTGCCGCTTTATTTGCAATTTCTTCTGTATAAACATTCACCTTGTCTATGTCTAAGATTTTTTCTATCAAAGTATATTCCGGAAATAAATCATCTTTTTTTCCCAATTCACGTTCTCTATGATGTTGTGCATACAGAAGATTTAATCTAATATCTTCAAAAATGGATTCTTCAGTTAGTTCTTCTAAACCGATATGATGCACCTTCCACAAGGCAGATAATTCATTGTAATTACAACCCACTTTTGTAACTTTTTCCAGAAAATCGAAATATTCAAAATCCTGTTCTCCAAATGAATGTCCCAGAACATAGATATTTTCTATCTGCTCAATATCTACACCATCAAGAACCATGAACTCACACATATCATCAATATTATCTTGAATATGTTTATCAGTTTCATATAAAGCAGATTCAACATAATACAAGCCTTTTAATCGCTGACTTTTAGGTTTGATAAATTTCTGTTCAAGAAGTTCTACAAACGGATATTCAGGGTGTGTTGCATGCCCAACAATTATTGATTCAGAATCATCTGCATAACCATGAATATGATTGATGGATAAAGGATTTACTCCAAAAAATTTTTCTAGAGTATCTGTATAATTAAAATTGATAAAATAACAATCATTCGAAAATTTTGCTCCTGTCGGATTATCTGGGACAACTATAGAATGAATCCAGTCTGAAAAAGCAGTTCTTAAGATTTTCTGAGCCTGCTGAACAGTTCGTCTTAACTTCCTCAATCCTCTATTTGATTTTCCAAAAGATAAATTTATCAAATGATCATCTAGGAGAGCAACAGACTGTTCAAAATTCCAAAAGAATTCATCTTCCAGCGGCTTTGGATTAATAGGATTGCTGTATATTAAATCAACAGGGTTTATCTTCTGCTTTTTACCATCAGGATTCTTTATTTTCAGTTTCTTAACATGAAGTTTCTTTAATATTTGTTCTATGTGCAAATTATAATAATCAATGAAATTACCATAGGATGTCGGCAAACCTTGCCATCGGTCAAATCCGTTTCCTATTATGATTAGATTTTTGTACTTTTTGTGCATTTTGTATTATCCAATCAAAGGCTATTTTTTTATATAACAAGGTACCCCAAACTCTTTTTCTGCAAGTTTTTTTCTTTTTCCGTAGTTATAATATAATTGTGCTGTATAATTCGTTTTCTTATTATCAAATTCTATATCAATCGACATATCATTTACAGCCTTTATTATTGGCATTATACTAAATTGTTTTGGATGATAGCAAATTTCATTTTTTGTTTCTAATAATACTAATGAAAGGTTAGTTGATAATTTATGTTTTTCCAATGAAAATTCGAAAGATGGTTTTAAAATACAGTTATAATAGTTATCCAATTTATCAAAAAAGAAAGATTCTCCTTTATGTACTAAAATATTAGGCATTAAATCAACTCCATCAATACAAGTTCGATAAAAATTAAAAAAATCAATAACAATTATCAATGCCTGAAATTCAGAAATCAAATTTGGAAAATTTGGTCTTTGAGAAAAAAGAGTTTTATTAAATTTTATTTCATTTTCAAATAATCTATCATGAAATATTTCATTTCTGAATTCTTCAAATTCTTGTAATTTTGATTGTGGAAAAGTCTTAGAAAATAGATAATGATCTAATCCAAGAAACTTGTTGATTAATACGATTCTTTGATTTAATTGTTTTTTCTTATACTTCGAAAAATCATCATTATTATCAATACAAAGAAATTTTAAAATAGTGTTTACAAATGACTCTATTGCCAAAAAACAAAAGCAAGAAGCTTCAACAGAGTGAGTTCCAAGTGAAGAAATATTATTTGCGTTTTCAAACATAATTAAGTCTGATAAAATTGCACCGAGAGCAATGTTTGAATAATCATGAAAATTCATTGGTATATAATGTTCACATTCTTTATTTTTTAAGTAGATAAAGACTTTACCAAGATTATTATTGTATAATTCTTCTAATAACATATTTTGAACACCTTATTTATTATTTCCATGTAATACATCTGAATGCAATTTACAATCAATTAATATATCAACGACTATTGTAAATCTGATAATATCTCTGAAATCCTTTTTGTACAAGTTTTTAACTTACCATAGTTTTTACGACGCAAATATAAAAACAATCGTTTTTTCTCTATAGATTCAATCTGAAATCACAAGAAAATATACTATATCTCATAATTTCAGGTTCTTTAAAGATATATTCACTTTTTAGAAGAGTTTTTTTTCCGAAAAAGATATAAAGTTTCAATTTCGAATTTAAATTTCTAAAATTCTACTAATATTTTATACTCGGAACATATTTATATCTTAATTCCGGAATCAAGTTGTTTAAGCTATTTAAATATTCTTTTTCAATACATGTGATTTTTGAAGGACCAGCAATAATAAGTTGATTAATTTTATAATCACCTTTTTCTAAAAGATATTTATAAAATAAGAGTTGCCCCAGAGCTTCTTTTATACAAATCTCAGCCGTCTCTGCAGATTTTACTTCGAATACATCATATCTATCTTCATCTTTTAATTTTGCAAGTATATCTATCTTGTAAGAAAGTCCAATAAATTGCTTTTCAGTTTCTATAGTTTCATATATTTTCTTATTACTCTCATCGTTACATAAATAATCTTGAATAGCACCATGAATTGTATTTAATTCCTTAAACTCGCTTTTAGAAATAGGCTTATAATGTTTGCTTCTGACTATACTTCCATTTCCTATAGCTAATTTTGTTTTTGATAAATAGTTTTGCTTTATATTTTCTGAAATTTGCTCTCTTTGTAGTATTTTGAATAATTTTTTCCAAACCTTTTTATGAAGATAGTTTAAGTCTTCCATAGCTTTTTTTACAATCTTGGAATTATCGATTGAAGGATTATCAATATTTATCTTATTATCTCTAAAAATTATTCTTTTATGATTTCCATTATCCCAATCGATAAAATCAAAGTCTTTATCATATTTTATGCTCTCAAAGGCCTTCAAGAATCTTTTATCTTCAAAGTGTATTTCTACAGTCAAATTATTTGAACTTTTAGGAAAGATGATAAATTCATAATGACAAATTGTATTACCAATAAGACCATCGCTCGTCCCAGCCCATATAAAGTAATCAATATTATCATTTGGGGGATTATCAATATCTAAAAAAGTTTCGCTTTTCTGTAATTCTTGTTTGATTAGCTTTAATATAGCAATTCTTTTCTCTATAATTTCTTGACTTGCCATTTTACACCTCAATGATTTTATTATAATCTATATTTTATTAGAGCTCGCCTAAATTAGCCACAGATAGTTCAACGAGAAAAACTAATTATTAGTTCAAAAGAAATAACCAGAAACTCAGTCTTTTAGAACTTAATTTAGTTTGTTGCCGGTAATATGACGTTTGTCGCTTTTCCCCTGAGAGTTGTCAGGGAATAAGATTCACATTCCTTCCCGCGGTAACTGTTGCCACGAAGATTGAAAATCATGACATCATCAAAGATTCTATCCAGTGCACAAAGCAGCGAGTCGTCTTCATTGAAATTCTGCTTCCACTGAGAAGGCTGCTTGTTACTGGTGAAAATCATTGTGTACGGGTCTTCCATATTGTAACGGCGGTCGACGAGATCAATGAACATCCTTGTATTTTCCTTATCGAAGACACAATGTCCAACTTCATCAATGATCAGGCAAGACGGTTTCACAAGTTTTGAGATGACTCTGCCACTGTGGCCATAAGCCATGGCGATGTGAGTCTTTCCAGTACCTGCAGGTCCAATCAGCGCGACATTTTTTTTCAAAGGCAGTTTACTGAGGCAAAGCATCATCTGAATAGATGCTTCGTTGTTACGCTTCTCAAGGAATGTAAACATTCTCAATGTTGCATCAATGTCTGTGTTTGAAAAATCATTATCAAGAATGAAGGTTGAAAGTTCTTCTTCCGTCATCTTTACTTTTAGACTGTCAAAGCAGCGCAGTATAAGGTTTAGTTTTGTATCATCCATAATATCATCACTCGAGTCCTCCAGCAGAGGCTGACAGACCTTACGACAGTTGTCCTGATGAGTCACGACCCGAAGGACGTATCGAAACCACCCCAGGGTAGAGCCGGCATTCTTATTGGCTAGTCATCTACAAAAGAATCTTCATTTTCTTTTACATCAAATCTAAAATAGAAAGCATCTTTGTTTTCTGCTCTAAGTTCAAACTCTTTTACAGATACGTTTTTATAAATGACTTTTTCACAAACTCTATCAACAAGAATATCAAACTTATCATTGGAATAAAAAAGCAAAAGGAACAGAGCCAGAATATTATTATATTCAAGTCTTGTAACCACGCAGTCTATAATAGCTTTGCCGGTTTCAACAAGTTTCTCTCTGTTACTGATACCGATGACGCCTGGCAGAGCGTAGCCTTTCGACGCTTGTCGTACAGTTTCCTCGCTGTATGGTAGTGGATAATAGTAACCGTCTTTTGCCACAGTCAGTGTGCAGTTTCTGCCCATAATTCAAAGCTGTTTAGGCAGGCATTTTTATATACTATCTTTTCATATACGCAGTCTGCATATAAGTCAAATGCAGCTTCATCGTTAAAAACAAAAGGAACAGTCCAAGTATGCAATTATAATCTAAACGTGTAACGAAGCAGCCTTCTAATACTCGTTTAGTTTCTACATACTTTTCTCTGTTCCTTTTTCCGATTACTGCAGGCAGTTCATAGCCTTTGGACGTTTATCTTACAGTTTCCTCGCTGTAGGGTAATGGAATATAGGTATTGTCTTTTGCAACTGTCAGTGTGCAGGTTCTGTCTTGTATCTTCATAGGGGAAGTATACGAAAACTGAAGTTAATTTGGATTTAAGAAATATTTACTTTGAATTAATTAATTATTATAAAGTTTCAAAAAATCAGAAACAGGTTTATAATAACAATATGGAAACAATCAGAAGTGGTATTTTTGCAACAAATGGGGATGTGGCTTTTACTCTTCCAAAAGAAGAACTTGAAAAGTTTATTAATTCAGATAAACTTGGATTACTATCACTTAAATGTAAATCCATTTTGCCTTCTTATACATTGCTTCATTATTGCGAAGAATTGATGCAAACATTTATAAAAATGCAATCATTGCTTAATTTTGTCGATATAATAAATGAATATAAAGTCCCTCTAGAGAATTTTTATATAAGAACACAAAGTAAAGAGTTACTTCCATATGAAGAACTCAATTCTTCTGAAATATCGACTCTTTCTTTTGATAAAGCAAATGAGACAAGTTTTATCTGTTTGATTTTCGATAATGAATGTAATAAAGAATTTTTTGAACAATTCAAGAAAACACAACGTCCAGATATATATGTAAAGCTTCAAGATTGTCTATACCCTTTATATGATTTTAAACAAAAAAAATCAGTTCATTTGAAATCTTTATCAATAAATAGTCCTGGTATTATGACATTCATAGGAGCCTTAGGAACAATTGTTTCTATTTATTGTAATATACAGAAAGAACACAGAGATGATATATTGTCTCAAAGTCAATTATCGGGAAACTTATTGCAAAATACAGAAAGAATCTCAAACCTATATAAACAGTTAAATGATCCTAATACGCCTGAACAAATGAAAACTTATATTCGAAGCATTCTAAATCCAGTTATGGCAAAACAGTCCCAAATAATCAATAATTTAGGTATTAATCAGATTTCAATCGATGAAATAGTTTAATTTTCTTAACGCTTGAACTTTTGGGATTATGATAAAAAATGACTTTTGAAATACATAATTTAGAAGAATACCTCCAAGCCATCTCAGAAATAAAGAAACAAGAACAAGGATCACAGCTTTGGTTTAGAGGGCAAAACCGCCCTTATTACGATTTACAGCCATCGTTATTACGGCATGCAATACAAGTAGCAAATCAGTTTGGGACACCGTTACAAATGGAAACTCCAAATTATTATTTGGGGCATGGACAAACTGTTTTAGTTCCATCAATTCCAAAATTACTTGATAAATTCAAAGCCTATTGCATTCAAAACAAAGTGAATATAGGCAAACCTGTAAATGATATGGAATGGTATTTTCTAGCTCAGCATTACGGGCTTCCTACAACATTACTTGACTGGAGTGAAGATCCTCTAATAGGTCTGTTTTTTGCAATTCACGGATGTGATTATTCAGAACCTTATGTAAATATTTTTGTATTTTCTCCAAATAATTTAAATTATAACGTTACAAAAGGATTGCTAAAACAAACATTTTCTGAGCCCATTCCTGTTTTAAATGAAACAATACAATTCCTTTTAAAATACATCAGCTCAGAAGATATGCCATATTTACCAATTTGTGTAAAACCTTCAATTCAAAATTATAGAATTACCCGGCAATCTGGCAACTTTATAATACATGGCAATAACTTTCAGCCTTTGAATCTGCAACCTTTTAGTAATTATTTTCATCGGTTCTCTATTCCTAAAAAGTATTATTCCTATTTTGAACAAGTATTATATACATTACAGTTAAATGAATACACTGTGTATGGCAATAAAACAGTAGTTGATGAAGAAGCGAGAAAAATCCGTGATGAAGTATTGGCTTTGTTCTATGACTATATTGAAGGATTGAAAAGGGAATGATACTGATAATAATACTCATTATAATCTTTTCCTTTTTTATTTTCCTCATTTTTGCTTTCTTCGCACAACCAGTTTGTTTTTCCTATCTACGCTATAACTAGTAACAAAGCCACTTGATTTTAATTTCTCAAGAATTTTTTTATTAATTTCTGAATCATTGATTTTCATCACACTTCTAGATTTCTGAATCAGTTCATTATATGGCTTAGGCAATTTGCTAAAAATCTTTTCGATTTCCTGTTTATTCCAGCAGTCAATTTGCAACAAGACAAACTGCAAAATATTTTCAATTTCCAGACTATTTATTACACCCCCTATACCCACAGTCCAGTCAACACAAACCGCTTTTTTATAATTATTTGAAACAACAAGATTTGCAACTTTTTCAAAGAATAATGCATTATTTATAGTTTTAAGTAGAGGAAATTCGTTTGAGAGCAGTTTAAATTTTCTAGATGGTTTAATAGATTCATCTGTAATATATGCAATTATGTCCTCACCTGTAAGTAATTCAAAAATCTTCTGATTATCAATATAAGATGAAATGAAAAGCGGAAGCATTTCTTTCTGATTAACCTTTATACCGTCATAGTTCTCTTTGTTCAGACTCAATTTTTCAGCTTCAATCATATATCTCAATTTTTCAGAATTGATTGAATAATTTTCTAGAGACTTCCATGCAAAAGGGCTTTGCTCTATCAAAAGCTTAAAAGAGTTCACGCAAAGCTCATCGTTATTCAATACAATTTCAGCATAAAATTTCCTAACAAGCTGATATTTAGGATTCTTGTCATCTTTCAGTTCTTCTTTAGACAAAGGCTCTTCTGCAAACATGTACGTTTCTTTTTCAAAATTATTCAGATATACCGATAAAATATGTACTTTACCTTTTGAGTCCCCTTGATAATAAGAAAGAACATTTTCCCAGCTGCAAATAATTTTGTTATTATCGAGCAGTAAGCTCCAAACATCAAACTTCAGTTCTTCTTCATTTCCTTCTTCTTTATAAGTAAAATAATGGCTAACCTTGGAAATTGAAGAAATCTTACATTCATTCAATTCAATAAATTTCTTTGTATTATCTATACAAATATCTTTATTCTGAATAATTGATACAGAAACATCTTCAGATTCATTTATTGTTTCCTGCTCAAAAATCACATTTTCAAGAACAACTTCAAGGTTATCATTTACATACTTCTTTATATACTCATCATTCAAATGCGAAATTTGAGTAAGATAGTCATCGTAGTCTTCTTTTTGCAGATTATTCTTCCAGTTAATGAGAATAATCAAATTTTCTTTTGATAAATCGTAAAGATTGTTTTTTATTATAATGTCGCCAATGTCATTATCAAATACTTTATTGTCCAGCTCAAAATGAACATTTAAAGCCTTTAGTTTATTAGCAACAATTGCATTATGGTCCTTATCAAGCGGTCTATAAAACACAGAAATATTAGAAGAAAGCAGGTTCTTGATATGCTCATCAGCTCCAAAATCAACGAGCATAAAAAAATCAAACAAATGCTCATTATCAGCAGCACCCAAAAGTACGTTTACCCAGTTTTTCTTATTTTTTACAAAATCATAAACCTTGGAATAAAACACTTGTAAGGCGTTTTGATTGTCGTTGGTATATTGACTGAAAAACGAAAAACTATTTTTAGCATCATACTCAAACATAGTTTGGATAAATTCTTTCAAATGCCCGGTTTTATGTGTCAGAATATATGACAAAAGCGAGTTATTCAAAACTGCAGGATTCTTCCATTCCGCAGTCTGGATTCTTTCTATAACAGTTTCAATGTTATTAAGTTCCTTTGCAAAATCAGGCTCACCATGATTTCTGAGCAGCAGAAGGAATTCCTTATCAGTTCGGCTTAAAGCTCCAGGGTAGAAATATGAAATATAATCAAAATAATGTTCATCAATATAAGAATAGCGTAATAAATAAACAACAAGTTCTTTGTTTATAGTTTCATCGTTCTCAATAAATGAAGTATCATTGTACTGATTAATTATTACAGCCAAAGGCAAGGCCCCAAGAGCCTTTATTTCATTTTCACATTTCTGTATTTCTACTTTTAATTCCTGCTCCCGTCCATTTTGTTTTTGCAAAATGATTTCTTCTTTTTCTTTGTAGGACTGTTTTGGGTCTACGCTGTTTTGAATCTTATTAAAATCAACAGGAATATCATTTTTTACACCTTCAACAACAGGAACATTGCTATACCCCCTGGGGTTGTATTTAGGAACCGCATAATTAATAGTAATTTTATTTTCATTTTGCAGTTTCTCAAATACAGAATCACTCAAATAATCAATAGACTGTAATTGTACAAAATTTGAAGTTAGTTCTATTAATTTCAAAATATAAAGTCTTCGTAAATCTTCTATAGAATCTTTATTTATATCCGCTAGACTCTTTATTTCATCATTGTAAGCCTTAATCTTATCTTCTAATACTTTCTTCTGATTTTTTATGGCTTTGGCTTTATTGTAAAATATCTCAAATAAATACCCATTATTCTCCTGTAAAAGTGCAAAATCCTCTGGGTATAAATTCTTATATAAAACCAAAGCAAAAATCTTTGTTCTAATCTCGGCTAATTTGCAGTTATCTAAACTTACAGCACCAGAATAAATATCTTTGTTTACAATCTGCTCATAAATCTTAAACTCATTAATACAGTTTTTCAGCAGTCTCATATCACTCACATACAGTCCAATGTCCATCAAAAAGTGGTCATCAATATCCGTAAGTGCAGATTCAGGATTATTCTTTTTAATGTTCAATAAAATATCACAGGAGTTCTGGTTATTAATGATAGGGATAACAGGGATTATGAATTCAAAAAACTTTGTACGCTTACTGTCAGTAAAAACTTCATCCTTCAGAGCATATATAAATGTAACTTTCTTGCGTGTCCTTGTAATAATCTTTTTTGAATTATTTAACAAAGAATTCAACTCTCGAAGCTTAATAAAAATCTCAGCGTTTTCAAATCTATCCAAATCTTCAAAAACCACAACATTATAATCTGTGGCTTCAAAAAAATATAAGACTTCATCCAGATATTTATTAAGAAGAGAATTTTTATCTTTTATATCCAAATCAATATCCACATTCTTCAAACCAATTTTACTAAGCGTAATTTTATTGCAAAATCGTATAATAAAAGCTATTCCAAGTGAAGCACAAACTACAAAGAGCCACAAAAATGCGCCAAGCAGTATAGAATCCTTAAAGAATGCAATTCTTGCAATATACTTCCAGCCAGTCTGATCTAAAATTGCAGACGGGAAAATTATTATTCCCCAGACAAACAATATTAAAATTCCGGTTTGCCACCAGGTTATGTTCCTTATTCTTCTGAATCTTGAAAAAGGCAGTTTCCAAAAACTTTCCTTATAAAACATCTGTTGTAGAATGCTTTTTTCTATCCGTTGCAGCATAGAAAAAGGAATAATAGTTACGTCTGCACTTTCTTCTGTAGGTTCTCCTTCTTCCAAATAATCTGTTTGTTCGACATTTTGATTAGTCATATTCTTTTTAATCTCAAATGTCGCTAACGAAATATTTAAGAACTTATAATCATGGTGCTTTTCATACGATTTTATCAAACTTGATTTACCAGCTCCATAAGAACCGGTAACAGCAATATTATGAATATTTTCATCTTTCAATGCAAAATCCATTGCTTCATCAAAGACTTTTGTATCTTCTTTAGGAATATTACTTACAGGAGCAAGATGTTCAAATTTGATTTTATTGGCATTTTTCATTTTTTCTTAAACCTATAATTCCTTTATATCATAAATGTATGCTTTGGTCATTAATTATGCTTTTAATCGTAACATTCTCATACTAAAATCAAAGGTTTGTCGATGTAGCAAATCTTGATGGCGGAGATACTCATCGAAGTACATTAAATTCAGATTGTACAACTATAAGTTGTCCTTCTTGTGGAAATGAATTTACATTCATGTTAGGTTCAAGTTGTTGTGTTGGAGAAATTGACTGTGACGATTTAGAACAAGATTATGTAGAAATTGAAATTTTATAGTCATTAATTATGTAAAAAAATAGGCTCCGTTGAAACTTCAATGGAGCCTTCTTTTTTAGGGTACCTATTTAGTTTTATACAAAAATATATTACTTATTCTATTACTCAACTGTCACAGATTTCGCCAAATTCCTAGGTTTATCCGGATCAAAGCCACGCTGGATGGCACAGTAGTAGGCCAGGAGTTGAGCTGGGATTATTGTCAGCAAGCTGGCAAAAGTTGAATCACATTCAGGAATCTTAAATATTTCATCTGCTTTACCTTCAAAAGCACTGCTGTTATCTGGTGTAATAACAAGAACTGTTGCACCACGACTTTTTACTTCTACCATATTTGAACCGATTTTTTCGTAGAGTTTTGGCTCACTGGCAATTGCTACTACTAGAGTTTTGTTATCAATCAAGGCAATTGGACCGTGCTTCAACTCACCTGCAGCAAAGGCTTCGGAATGCATATAAGATACTTCTTTAAGTTTTAATGCGCTTTCCAATGCAGTTGCACTATCAAACTGACGACCAATAAAGAATACTTTGTATTTGTTGAACTGCTGGCTAGCGAACTTCTGAATAACTTCCTGCTCATTTAAAATATGTTCTATCTTTTCAGGAATTTCTTCAAGTTCTGTAAGAAGTCTTGAAACCTCATCTTCAGAAAGAGTGCCACGTAATTTCCCAGCTTTAATTGCAAGTAAAAGAAGACATAAAACTTGAGTTGTATAAGCCTTTGTAGATGCAACTGCAATTTCAGGGCCTGCCATAGTATAAATTACATCATCTGCTTCGCGGCTTACAGTTGAACCTACACAGTTGGTAATTGCAATAACTTTAAGCCCTTCTTTTTTTGCAAGACGCAGAGCACTTAAAGTATCTGCAGTTTCTCCAGACTGGGAAATTACAATGAAAATATCATCTTTATCAAGAATCGGATCTCTGTAGCGGAATTCAGATGCAACATCTACATCAACCTTAATACGAGCCAATTTTTCAAAGGCATATTTTGCAACAACGCCAGCATGGTATGCTGTACCGCAGGCAGTAATTACAACTCGCCCAGTTTTTTTCCAACTTTCATCAATGCTGTTTTCTTCAAAATATACGTCAGTTGCTTTACCATTTCCATTCTTAATGATTCTAGGTCGCATTGTATCTTTGCAGGCTTTTGGCTGCTCATTTATTTCCTTAATCATAAAATGAGGATATCCGCCCTTCTCTGCAGCATCCATATCCCATTCTACATGACTAGGCTTTTTTACAATCTTATTCCCTTCAAAATCAAAGAGTGCAACATGGTCCGTATACAAAACAGCAATTTCTTTTTCACCAAGATAGTAAACGTCGCGGGTATGTTCCAAGAGAGCCGGAACATCAGAAGCAATAAAGTTTTCGCCATTTCCTAGACCTACAACAAGAGGACTCTCTTTTCTTGCACAGATAATTCTATCCGGATAATCCTTACAGAGAACACCAAGAGCATAAGAACCTTCAAGCTTATGAAGAGTCCTTATTACAGCCTGAAAAATATCTTTATCCTGTTTATATTCCTTATCAATTAGATGAACAATGACTTCTGTATCTGTCTGGGATTTGAATACTATACCCTGATTCTGCAAATCTGCTTTTAGTGCTGCATAGTTTTCAATAATACCATTATGAACAATCGAAATTGTACCATCCATGTTTGTATGAGGATGACTATTTGTATCACTCGGTTCACCATGAGTTGCCCAGCGGGTATGACCAATCCCCATAGAACTATTTATTGTTTCTTCTGCAATTTTTTCTTCAAGGAACTTTAACGCTCCCTTGCACTTGCGGACAAGAATGTCCTCTCCCTCTAAAACTGCAATACCAGCACTGTCATAGCCACGGTATTCTAGTTTTTTAAGTGCATTTATTAGTACTTGGGTTGCATTTTTTTTACCAATATAACCTACAATTCCACACATGTTTATTATACCTCAAACAGATTTTCTCGATTAACACTCCTAATTTCAATTTTATATTGCTTGTATCTATAATATTATTTTTTCAAAATATTATAATGTGTTTTTTATTTCATCCAAGATTTTTTTATTCATCTCTTTTCTTTCCTTATCAAATATCCAACCAAATTTATTAAAATATTTGATAGCAGATTGGATATGAATCTTCAACATTTTTCTATTTTTATAGCTTTCTTTTGCATGGTTATGAATGATAGAAACTTCTGGATAGTAAATTGTTTTTCCAACTCGATGTAATCTTCTCATTAAATCAAAATCTTCAAGATACATAAAATACCTTTCATCAAAAAAGATATTATTCTCTCTTAAAGTAGAAACACGCATAAACATAAAGCAACCACTTAAGCATGGTGGATTCATAATTTTGTCATATCCGGAATGTTTTAATGAATACAGTGCATCTTTTTTCTGCTTCCAGTTAGAATCAGGTAAAAATCTTCGTAAAATAAGATCGGCAGGAGTTGGTAAGAGCTTACATAGATACTGTAATTCTCCATTAGGATAAATAACTTTAGGAAGGATATAAACAACATCTTTGTTATTATCCATGTATGCTACAAGCGAGCTTAATACATCTTCTTCAAATTCTATATCTGGATTCAGAACAACATGATAATCACTACCAATTTCTATAGCTTCATGTATCGCAATATTATGGCTCGCACCATAGCCGAGATTTTCATTATGAATATACCTTATTTCTACTCCACAAGAGGCATATTCATTCTCTAAAATACGCCATTTATCATTAGGCGAATTATCAATTATATAAAGAGTATGAACAATCGTAGATTCTATTACAGCTTTAATGACTGTACTTATTTGAATACGCGGAGTATTAAAAAGAACTATACTTGCTGTTAACATAATTTTCCTAGTCTTTTAAAAATGCCATCAAACATACCTTTTAAGGTATATTTCGCATTTCTTAAACGTGGTTTACATAAAATTGAATATCCCAGCGGATATAAAACGGCTTTTATAAATAATTGCAATTTCATCAAATGGCCGAGATATGGTGTATACAAAGAAAGATAAAATGTATTACGTGTTATATAATAATAGCGAATTGAACTATGCTCTGAAATTTTCTTTTTTCCTACAGAAACACTTCCATCTCCCAAATGATGTTGTATTTTCAATTGTGGTAAACATAAAATTTTAAATCCCGCTTTATTAACCCTCCAACACCATTCAAAATCAACATAATCTATGAATAAATCCTCATTCATTTCTCCAATTTCTTGAATTTTTTTCAAATCAATGATAAGACCTGAAGCTATTGCTTGAAATACATACGAAGGGCACTTAGGTACAGAAATTTTCTTTACTCTATGATTTTTTACAACATATACAGGCTTGAATTCTGAGGATAAAATATCATAAAATACTGGAGCAAATACAGCAACATCTTTTATTGAATTATTACAAACATAGTTCCTGAATATATCTATATAATCCATTGGATAAATAGTATCTTGATCACTTAATAGACAAAAATCATAGTTTTTATCAATAATTTCATTAAAACCTTCATTTGTAGCTTTCGCAATACCAAAGTTTTTGTTTAGTGCTAATACTTTCAAATTTGAAAATCTTGAAAAGGATTGTATGAAAGCTAAATTTTGCGAACCATTATCTATGATTAAAACAAAATCTAATTGGTCTATAAGACTATTAACAACTTTAGTAAAATTCTCCTCATCCGGATTGTAAGAAACTATTATACTCGCAATTTTCATATATTAATCAATTTAAATGAATTAGAATAAAGTTTTGAATCTGCGGTAAAAATTCTGTCTAATAGGATTTAATACAGAATCTTCATATTCTCTTGCCTTCATATAATTATCAGCGGATACTTTTTTTCTACGCGATTCATCTTCGTATAATTCTATAACTAAATTATACAATTTTTCCGTATCACCAATTTCAGCAAGATAATCAGCTTCAATCAATTCAGGAATACCATCTGTTCTATAAGCTATACATGGTAGAGAATTTGCCATAGCTTCAATTAAGACCCTTGGCAACCCTTCGTTAACACTTGGAAATAAAAAAAGATGTGATTTGCTAAATACTGCTTGAATCTCATCGAATGAATTTAATTGGCCAATAAAATGTACATTATCAGCGATTCCTAATTTTGCAGCATAATCAACAAAGTTTTCTTTCATAAGTCCATCACCTATGAAAAAACAATTACAGTTATATCCGTTATCTAAAAGCCTTTTCAAGATATCAAGAACAATTATATGGCCTTTATTATATCCACTCATCCACCCCATATGACAAATTGAAAAACATTCACTTGCTTCATGAATCGATGGAATGGAATTAAAGTGCCTTTTTTCTAGAATCACATCTGAGCAAGCTACAGAAAAGTGATTTTTATCTTCACCTTTTAACATGTCATAAGATTTATATGATTGCTGCAAATATTCTTTTGTTACATATAAAACAGCATTAGATTTTTTACATAGTCTTTTTGTATGTAAAATTGAATACTGTCTGCAGGCCCAATTAATAAATTTTCGAATTGCTGAATCGTTTTCAGAAGACAAGAAAAAATGATTTGGATTTATTACCATCTCTGTCATAATAGGTTTATGCAGTTTTTTTACAACATTGTAAGCTAAAAAAGAAATAGTACTTGGTGCTCTTATTATAAATCCAGAACATTCTTTTGAATTATCTAATATGAACTTTTCAATTTGTTTATGATTTTTTATTAATCTTTTAAAACTAAAATCTGGCAAGCCCAACAAGCTGACATTCTTATTTTCAATTTTTATTGCACTAGAATCTTTTGAATTCATTTTTCTTGCACAAATAATTACCTTACCAAAAACTTCTGTATAACGCGAAAGAATTTTATCATTAATGACTTTTTGAGAATACAAAATCTTTTCATTTTCATCAAAATAAAACTTATGCTCTAAAAATAAGATTACATTCATAATTATGCACCTAATAGTTGAGGGATAAAATTATTATTATTAAAAATGCCAAATACTTGATGAGCCGAAAAAAGAAAGACCAAAATATAAATTGTTCCTATTAAAAAAAGAATTGAATAAACAAAACTAACAGATAATTCATTTTTGCGTGAATAAATATTTTGTTTAAAATGATATGTATTAATTATAAGTAAATAATAGTTTATAAATACAGTTTCTAGAGGGCGTGTAAAATCCATACTAAACCAAATAAAGACATAATATATAATGCTTATAACCAATGACTTACATGCAAAATCATCAAATTTTCTATTGTATTCTCGTTTATGTTTTTTTAATGAAATGATAATATATGATAAAGAAAAATAAAAAAACAAAAAAAAGAGTTTTGTAGCAAATCTTGTATGCTTTTCTCCGTTAACATAAATCAAGATTTTTGGAATAAAATGACTAACAATACTAATACCTAAAATAAGGATTAATAAGCAAATTATCATTATAATCATTTCATATTTAATTATTTTATTCCAAGGTAATAATGTAAGTAACATTAATAAATAGAAAATTGCCGTAACATGAAATAAAGTTGCTATAAATATGAATAAAACAAAATTAAAAATATATTTTTTTTTCTTCTCTATTAAGAAATGAAAAGACCATAGAGAAATCATTGAAGACATAAAAAAACGAATTTGAATTATCTGGAAAAAATATGGGAACAAACCATATAAAAAAACTACTATTGGAGTATTTCTTGAATATCTTTTGATATAATTCCAAAAGAAGCATAAACCTATAAAAGAATATAAACATAAAAACTGTGTATAATTTAGTTTCAACTTATTCGATACTCTCATAAATAAGGCAAAACCAGGTTCCAAACCAAAGACATAGTTTGTATCTTTAAGAGCTTCATAAAAGAATCTGTAATTTTCACTATCTGCTGTCTTTGTATTAAAACCAAAAAGAATCCATAAAAATACTAGAATAAGAATAGATATAACATCATCTTTTCTTATTGTAATTGAATTTATCGTTTTCATTTTAGATTTTAGTTCCAAGTTTTTTTTCTACTATAGTAAACATTTTTGAACTTAAGATATATTTGATAAATTTTCCATAAAAGAAGGAGACAAGAACAGTTACAAGTACTGTAAGAACTAATAATGGAATTACAAAATAAAAATTTGTTGGATTAACTATATAAAGTATATGGACAATAACCATATGCTGAAATAGGAAAACATAAAAACTATTAGTACTAATTAGATTGAAAATTGATTTTAATTTAGTTTGCATTATAAAAACTCCAAGTTGATTTAGAATGATGAATAGAAAAAAACCTTGTAATTGACCAATAATGATTAAAGGAACTTTTATTAGACATAAAAACACAAAAACTATTAATGAGCAAATACCAATAATATAATTTTTATAAAATACTTTAGCATATTTTATAGATATCATTCCAAAATAAAAACTTCCAAGACAAACGATTATATTTCTAAAAGATGGTACTTTAAATATATTTATTGCATATACTCCAATATATCCAAGTACTAAAAATCCAAGTATTATAAATATATTTTTATTAAAGAGAAAACATATTAATGGATATAATACATATAAAATTATGATACTACCTAAAAACCATTCTCCAACAGTATAATAATTTGGACCTAAATAGCCAAAATATCCATCAACTCCAAATAATGTTAATAAAAATTTTAATGGATTTCCTCCCCAAAATAATTGTCTATAAATTACAACTTTTTCTATAAAAAAAATGAACCAACAAAAATAAAAAGCAGGAAAAATTGATTTCCATCTTTTGAAATAAAAAATTTTAAGAGAATGTATATCGCTATAATTATAATAAAGAACAGCTCCAGATATTGAAAAGAAAACTGTTACAAACAGACTTCCCCAAGAAATATTTGCAGTCTCATATAAAAACTTAAGGTTACTATTAGAATGGCAAAAAAAATGATATATTATAATTCCAATTGCACAACAAGCTCTAGCAAAAGAAATATGGTCTATGTTTTTTTTCTCAATCTTTTCCATAAAAAAACTTTATTTTGACAGTGTATTACTCTTTAAAATATTTTACGACACTCTTCATTGCAATTTTCATATCACAATTTTGTTCCGCAAATTTTCTAATTTCTGATTTTACTTTGTATTCTTTTGATTCGAAATTACCTACCGAGGAACTTTCATAAATTCTCTGCGAAAATTCGATTATTTTACTAATATCAATTGGAGTATCATCTTCTGGTACTCGGAGCACATACTTAAAATCGTCAGGAATAACATCTATTTTAGTTGATGATATTATAGGCAGTCCACGGCAAAGATACTCACGACTCTTCAATTCAGATGATAAATATATATTTTTTTTATGACAAGCAAGCGAACAAATAGCAATATCTGAAGTGTCAAAAACTTCATTAAGTTTTTCTCCATAAAGTGCATTGTGAAATATTACATGATTTTCTAATTTGTAATCAGCCACCATTTTTTTATACTTTATAATCTCTGAACCATTACCTACAAGATGTAATTTCACATCCACAGTTCCACTCCCCTTATAATATTCGTATAATCCTTCTATTACCCGTTCATAACCATGCCAGAATGAAAATTGTGCAACCGCAATTAAATTAATATGATTTGAATCAAAAAATTGCTTTTTAGTTATAGGAATATTTTTTACATCTACTCCATTTGTTATTTTTAGTGTTTTACATTTAAAAATTTCTTTATCATCTGTAAGAGTTACAATTCTATTTATGTACTTATTTAGTTGTCGTCTGTAAATTTTATCAATAAATAAAATCATTTTTAATGCAAATGTATCATGCTCAAAATCATAAGGGTATGTAGGAATTTCATATACAATTTTACATTTAGGGTTATATTTTCGTAAAAGTTTAAGAACTTTAATTACAGATTTGCAGTTTGGTGTAATGCGCCTTATATAAACATAATCATAATTTCTGTTTTCAATAATAGATAAATCAAATGTATTTGAAGAAAAAAGATATGAAAAAAAGCGCTGAAATCGAGATAGATTCTTAGAAAGTGGAAGATTCAATAAATCACATTTTTCACCAAATTCGTCTGAAAAATATTTGTTTTGTGCATAAACTTTTTTTATTATCCCCACACTTTCTTTTGTTTGTGAATTTAAATCGTAATAAATATATAATCCTTTCATCTCAATCAATTCATCCACGGAACTTTTTATTTTATCAATTCTTCGCAAATCAACTTTGCACAATCGCCTTTACCATAAAGAGATGGCAGAATATTAGGCTTTTTTACATTCTGCACTGCCTGCACAATACTATGTGTATCAGCACCTGTCAGAGTATTCCATCCACTTTCTACAAGTTCCACCCATTCAGTCGTATCGCGCATAGTAATACATGGCTTCTCAAAGAAAAATGCTTCTTTCTGTACTCCACCACTGTCGGTAAGAATACATTTACAAATTTCCTCATAAGCAATCATTTCAAAATAGCCAATAGGCTCAATAAGTTTTACATGGGAACCGAATCGTAAATCATTCTGAGCAAGAATTTTCTTTGTACGAGGATGTACAGGAAAAATAAAACGCTCACTTGTTAACTCATTTATAGCTTTCACAATAGAAGACAATCTGTCAGGGTTATCTGTATTTTCCTGCCTATGTATAGTAAGAAGAATACAACCTTCTTCGTTGTCAGAAATTTTCACGGTATTATGTGCTCGATAATACAAACTTGCCTCATACATGATATCTCCAGTCATGCATACTCGCTTATTATCAGCAGTTGGTTTTATATCATCACCACAATCTTCAATTCCTTCCATAGCAAGATTCTTAATTGCTGTCTGAGTTGGACAAAAAAGATATGCAGAAAGATGATCTGTAAGCCTACGATTCTGTTCCTCAGGCATAGTCATCATAAAACTGCGTAATCCAGCTTCAACGTGAATTACAGGAACAAGCAATTTACTTGCTGCCAATGCACCAGCAAGAGTAGAGTTTGTATCACCATAGACAAGCAGCGCGTCAGGTTTCTTTTCCAAAATTAATTCTTCAATACCAGCAAGCATTGCACCTGTCATCTTACCATGAGTTCCGCTTCCCAGATGCAAGTTTACATCTGGCTGCGGAATATCCATTTCTTTAAAAAACACTTCACTCATGTTAGCATCATAATGTTGTCCAGTATGAACAAGAGTTTCTTTTATTCCAAGCGATGGATTATCACGCAAATAACGACTTAATACAGCAGCTTTAATAAACTGTGGCCGAGCCCCAATTACAGTGATGATTTTCATTCAATTATTTCCTTCTTATTTTGTTATGTCTTCTGCTATTTTCTTTAACTGCAAAACATTATTATTCGCACTCAACACTTCTGCATGTTTATCTGAATTGATTTTAAATCGCATAATATCTTGTTTTGACAATTTTAATATTTCATTTGCTAATTCTTCTGGATTATTACTATTTGCTGAAACTCCAAGATTATATTTATTTATATAATTCCTCATTTCAGATGAATCTCCGACTACAATTGCTAGTCTTGCCTGTACAAATTCAAAAAATTTATTTGGCAGAGCATATTTGTGATTTATATCTTTGTTATCAAGAATGTAAATACCTATGTCAAACTTATTGATAAATCTAGAAATTTCATTTACATC
>JAGAZB010000011.1 GCA_017940255.1 Treponema sp. | reverse complement strand
TTTCACCGATGCCGTAATCCAGGTAAAAGAAGCGAAATCCAGCGGCGCGATGAAACAGGCATCTGCACTATTCACGAAGGCGTTCAAATATGTCGGTCCGAACCTGCTCATGGACATTCTGATGTTCTTCGGCGGAAAGGCCGTAAAGGGCATTAAAAACAAAAACGCAACTAAGCCAAAGCCCAAAAAAGCAGTTACTCAAAAGAAAATTGAAGCACCTAAGGCTACTTCAACTACACGAAAAGGAAAAAATGGTCTAATATATAAACAGGATTCAAAAGGAAAGTGGCATAGGCCTGATGGCCATTATGCCTCTAATGCTGAATTAGAGCAAAATGGAATTATAAAAAAGGCGAATATAAAAAACAATCAAAATGTATCACGACCATCTTGGAGAAAAGCTGAATTAGATGCTGCAAAACAATATCCAAATTATAGTGAGCAAAAATCTTTCTTGAATGGAAAAGAAGTACCTTATGGAACAAAAGGAAGTGTTCGCCCAGATTTATATCACCATACAAAAAGCATTGATGTAAAAAATTATAACATTCAAACTTCTACCGGTAGAAGTAATATAGTTAGAAATATTAAAAAGCAATACTACCAGCGAATTGTTCATTTACCGCCAGGAACAAAACAAACTGTATTAATAGATATTAGAGGACAAAAAGTCTTGCAAAATGATTTAATGAATTTATATAATTCAATATTAAAGAATACTAATAATGGTATAACAGTTATATTTAAAACAAGATAAGGAGATTATAATGGCAGTTGGGTTTAAGGTAGGATTTTTTTGGTTTGAAATCGGTAATGGAGATTTTCTTCATTGTTTTTTTTCAACAATTGCTGTAAATCTTGAAAATAGCAATTGGGGAAGTAAATTTCCAGTTATAATGAATGAACTTTATCAAGGCCATTTAGATACAAATAAAATTGATGAAGCAATAAACGAGTTAAAAACTATAAAGAAACAATTAAAAAATTTATCTACTGATAAGGTAGTATGGGATATTGAAAATTTAAGTTTATTGCCACCGTGGAAAGATAATATTAGTAATGAAATTACAGATTTGTCTAATTACTTTGTTACTAGTGACGGCGATGATTTTTTAACAATATTTATGCATGCTTTAGAAAAAGGAAAAGAATTAAACATGTGTATAGAAATTGATAGTTTATAAAAGAACTGTTCAGCAGGGCGATACTGAACCTGCTTGTGGAGCGGGAAACGATAAGAACAAGCGGAAAGGAAGTGCGCGAGCTTTTTGATGTCGTGTACGCCGACGTGGTGCAGGGCAAGAAGTCCGACGAGACAATCAGCGTGGAAACAACATTCTCCGAGCTGTGCAGCAACCCTGATAAATCGCTGGGTGCAGAGCCTGTCGAGAGTTCTACCTTAGAAAAGCTCACAGAGGCAAAAAGAAACCTTCCCGAACAGAAGACACAGGAGCTGCAGAAAAAGGTAGATGCTGCGGTGGACAACATAATCCGGAATTTCTCCGCCGTGCGCATGAGCACAGGAATGACACCAGAAGAGGCGGTAAAACTTGCCGCAAAAACAGTCGGGGGCAAAGATTCCGCCGTCTTCGTGCCGCCGGCAAGCGGAATCGTCTACCAGACACCGGCTATGAACGCCCCGTTCATAGCCCGGAACGGAGGCGACAAAAGGATT
>JAGAZB010000010.1 GCA_017940255.1 Treponema sp. | reverse complement strand
TTTGTTGCTTGTCCGCTACCCCCTCTGCGGGGGACACCCCCGCAACGCCCCCCCTTATAAACATTTTCTACTATAATAACCTAGTTATATTTTTCAAAATAATGTAATGTTTAAACACAGGGCCTTCTTGCAAAAGGAATCCTCAAATCTCAAAGCCGAGGTAAAAAATGGAACTCAGAGAATTAAACGAAAACGACCTTGAATCCCTCATTAAATTATACGAACAGTTAGACGGCGCTAATGGTAACTTTTCGGTAGAAGATGCCCGCAAAATCTGGAAAGATGAAATTGAAGGGAACAAGAAAATCAAATATTTCGGAGCAGTTGAAAACGGAAAAGTAATCTCAACCTGCTATTGTATGATAATTCCAAATCTTACCCGCTTAGGCTCTTCCATTGCCTTTGTAGAAAATGTTGTAACCGACAAGGAATATCGAGGGCAGGGACTCGGTCGCAAAGTTATGGAAATGGCCATTGAGTTTGCCCGCGAGAATAACTGTTACAAAGTGATTTTACAGAGTGGCAGTTGGAGAAAAGAAGCTCATCAGTTTTATAAAAATCTTGGCTTCGACGGCGAATCTAAAAGGGCCTTTATCTTGAAATTAAAAGATTATTAAAAATGGACTTTACCCTTTTAAGCTATCAGATCGCCCCGCTCCAAGACTCCGCCGCAACGTCACCCCGCTGCAATCCCCACACAAAGGCATCAAGAATCACATTCACGAAACCTAACTTAAAGATTCTAACGCCCTCGCAATGTCCGCATTCCCAGACCTTTTGTTGTAAAAGTCATATATTTTGGTAAAAAATGGCAGATTATATGACAATTAGAACAAAAATGTTTCTGCACTCTTAGGAAAAATCATATAATTTAGATAAAACAACTAAATTATATGATTTTATTGATAAATAGCAGCTTCTGTTTTGTAATCAACAAAGAAAAAATGGAGTAAATGTCATATAATTATGAAAATTGTTGGTAATTATATGACAATCAAAATAAAATTAAGCCTCTGTTTTTTCATAACGTCATATAATTTTAACAGATATGCATATTTATATGACTTTTCCTTATAAATCACCCTTTGATTCGTAATCGAGATGGTGATGATTATCAAAAACGTCATATATTTTCTTACAAATCCCAAAATTATATGATTTTCACAAAAAAAACTTGCCTCGCTCCCCTTTTGCCTTTATCTTTATAGTAAGAAAACAGCAAAAATCAGGCGGTTTTCAAGGAGTGACCTTATCAAAAAACTAGAATCATTAAAACCCGCCCTATTTCTTCCACAAATTGAGGCAAGAATAGCAGAATTGGAAGAAGCACTCAAAGCAAAACAATTCGCTGTAAGAAAGAATCCCTCTGGGCTTATCCGTATTGTGCGCAGGGGAAAATCCCTTTTGTTTTACAAACGCTCCTCCCCCTCCGATGCACAGGGAACTTACATGCCGCGCTCACAGGAAAAACTGGCCCATGCTCTTATCCAGAATGATTACGACAAGAAGACTATTCCGGCCATAGAAGCAGAAATTAAAGAGCTCCAGGATTTTCTAAAAGCCTACAAAGAAAAATGTAGCGACACGGTTTACAAAAAACTCGCTTCCACCCGTCAGGAAGTTGTAACGCCCCTTACGCTGAACGACGAACAATACGCCGCTGCCTGGCTCAAGGTGGACTACCGTCGCAAGAAAATCCCCGAAGACGCGCCTCAGCTTTTTACCGACAACAATGAGCAGGTACGCTCCAAGTCCGAGGTAATAATTGCAAATGCACTCAGGACCGCGGGTGTGCCTTATCGTTATGAGTTTCCGCTCGCAGTTGACAGGAACGCGGCAACTAACGGCGATTTAGATATCTGCCAGCTTCATCCCGATTTTTACTGTCTAAATCTCCGCACCCGCCAGGAGTTTGCCTGGGAGCATTTTGGCATGATGAATGATCCTGACTACGCCGCCCGCGTCACAGAAAAACTTGAACTCTACGCCGAAAACGGATTCTTCCCGGGCAAAAATCTCATCATCACAATGGAAAGCTCGGCTACACCTCTTTCTTCAAAGCTTTTAAAAAGCGTGATTCAAACATATTTAAAATAAAAAAACGAGGAATAAAATGCAGCTGCAAACACAACGCCTGATTTTACGCGAATACATAATGGACGATTTTGAAGATCTCTACGAAATCATGTCCGATGCAGAAACTATGCAGCACTACCCCGCCCCATTTGACCAGGCCCGCACCCGCCGCTGGATTGAATGGAATCTTGAAAATTACCAGAAATATGGCTGGGGGCTTTGGGCTGTGGTTTTAAGGGAAAGCGGCGAGTTTATCGGCGACTGCGGTATCACTCTGCAGAATATCGACGGGCAAATGCTTGCTGAAATCGGTTATCACATTCATAAAAAACACTGGCGCCGGGGATTTGCAAAAGAAGCTGCCCGGGCTGTCCGCGACTGGACCTTTGAACACACAAATTACGATACAATTTATTCTTACATGAAATATACAAATGTGGCCTCTTATTCAACGGCCCTTTCAATCGGCATGAAAAAAGTAAAAGAATATCCCGACCCTAAAAATGAAACTTCGTACGCTTATGCAATCACCCGCAAAGAATGGGAGTCTATATATGATGAAAAAAATTGGAATGAAACTTGTTGATGATAAAGGCACACGCACCTATCCAAAAACAGGAATTACTTCGGGTGAATTTACCTGCCTGATAACAAAAGAGGAATGGAAAAAATGAAAGTTTTATTTTTTGATGTAGGTTACACACTTATAAACGAAGAGGCAGTCTGGGAGGCACGCTGCAGGGAGCAGGCTCAAACCGCCGAAGCAAAAAAACTTGGACTTTCTGCCACCGACATTTATCACGAAATAGAAATTGCTTCAGTCTCACGCAAGCCGCAATTCCGTACTTTAATAGACAAATACAATTTTAAGGAAGTTGCTCCCTACCGCACAGAACTCGAAAAATTATATGACAAGGCACCTGCTGTAATCAAAACTCTTTCTCAAAAATACGAGCTAGGAATAATTGCAAATCAACTGGATGGGCTAAAAGAGCGGCTCGAGTCATTTGGCCTTCTACAATATTTTAAATACATAATTTCTTCCTGGGACCTTAAAGTAATGAAGCCGGACATCCGTATTTTCGAATACGCGTTAGGTAAGGCTAATTGTGTACCTCAGGAAGCCTGTATGATTGGCGACCGCCTTGATAATGACATCCTACCTGCAAAAGCTCTTGGCATGAAAACCGTCTGGATAAAACAAGGCTTTGGAGCCCTTCAAAAACCACTTTTAAAATCTGAAGAGCCGGATTACACTATAAACAATCTTACTGAGCTTTTGAAGATTTTTTCCTCCTAGAAAAAAAGGCTTTGTTCCGTGTTATCATATTCGTAAGGAAATAAAATGAAAATATTAGTAATAAATAACATGCTTGAGCAGAAGCATTTTGATCAGATAAAAACGGCCGCCAGCCAGGCTGGAGCCCAGGTTTTCTTCTACAAGAACGAAGACGAAATCCCTCACTCAAATTATGATGCAGACATAATCTACGGTTTCGCCCCATCAATTGTTAAAAGCAGTAAGACCCTGAAATGGCTTTGCGTTCCCTGGGCCGGTGTAGATTCCCTGATGGCTCCAGATTATTTTGCAAACAAAGACTGCCTGCTTACAAACTCGGCCGGCGCATATGGAGTTTCCATCGCCGAACACATGATTGCCGTTTCCCTTATGATGCTTCGCCGCCTTGACCAGTTCACCGCTGAAACCAGGAAAGGAAAATGGCTCTCCCCCCGCCCACAAAAATCCCTTAAAGACTGCCGCATTACAGTTCTGGGAACCGGCGATATTGGTACAACTTTTGCAAAGCGGGCCCGGGCCTTTGAACCATCCGCCCTTGTCGGAGTCTGCCGCAGCGGGAAAAGCAAGGCCCAGATTTACGACAAAGTGCTTCCTGTCAGCGAGCTTGATTCCATTCTCCCCCAGACGGACCTCCTCGCGATGAGCCTGCCCTCTACCCCAGAAACCGCCGGCCTCCTTTCGCGCGACCGCCAGTCCCTGCTTCCCGACGGTTCTTACATTGTAAACGTGGGCCGGGGATCCGCAATCGACGAAGAAGCTCTATCTGACAATCTGGAAAGCGGGCACCTTGCAGGAGCCGCCCTGGACGTTTTCCAGACCGAGCCACTCCCCGCCGGCAACAGACTCTGGACAACAAAAAATCTCATTATCACACCTCACGTTGCGGGAAACATGACCCTGGCCTACACAAAAGACAAAAACGTTCAGATGTTTATAGAAGATTTGCAAAACTTTGCACAAGGAAAAGCCCTGCACTACCTTGTAGACAGGAAATTAGGATATTAGAAATGATAGCTTTGATAGTTGCCCGCTCAAAAAATAATGTAATTGGAAAAGACGGCCACATTCCCTGGCAGATTGAAGGTGAAAAAAAACAGTTTAAGGAACTCACCACCGGGAATATTGTAATTATGGGACGGAAAACTTATGAAGAAATAGGACGCCCCCTTCCAAACAGAAAAACAATTGTTGTATCAAATTCAAAAAGCTTTGAAGGCGAAAATCTTACCACAGCAAAAAGCGTAAAAGAAGCCCTGCAGCTTGCAAAGGGAGAATTCGGCCTAAAAACCGGAGGCAATATCTTTTTTGCGGGAGGTTATAGTATTTACAAAGAAGCCCTTCCTCTGGTTGATGCCATGTACATCACCGAAGTAGACCTTACAATCCCGGATGGAGATACCTTTTTTCCCGATTTTAATTCAGATGATTTTGAAAAAACTCCAGGCGAAGAAGGCGGAAGCGAAATAAAATTCCTTAGAACCTGCTACAAGCGCAGACATCCAACTTTTTTATAGATTTTAACAATTCAATTTTAAGGCTTATAAATATAATTGAAGAAAATACAGGAGGCATTCATGTACACTGCAAACGAAAAAAGATATGAAAAGATGAAATACAACAGAGTCGGTTCTTCCGGACTAAAACTTCCGGCTGTTTCTCTGGGACTCTGGCACAATTTTGGCGACACAGACAAATATTCTACAATGGAAGAAATGTGCTTTACCGCATTTGATAACGGAATTACACATTTTGACCTGGCAAATAATTATGGTCCCAAGGCCGGCAGCGCAGAAATTAATTTTGGCCGAATCTTAAAAGAAGGCTTTAAGCCTTACCGCGACGAACTTATTATTTCTACAAAGGCTGGTTACGGAATGTGGGAAGGTCCTTATGGCGACGGTGGCAGCAGAAAATATCTGATTGCTTCGCTAAACCAGAGCCTTGAGAGAATGGGCCTTGAATACGTTGATATTTTCTATCATCACAGAATGGACCAGGAAACTCCGCTTGAAGAAACAATGCTGGCTCTGGACCAGATTGTAAGAAGCGGAAAAGCCCTTTACGTGGGACTTTCAAACTACGACGGCCCTACCCTTGAAAAAGCCACTGCAATATTAAATGAACTTCACACTCCATTTATCATCAATCAGAATTCCTACAATATTTTAAACAGAACGATTGAAAACAACGGCTTAAAGGAAACTTCAGCAAAGCTTGGTAAAGGAATTATCTGTTTTTCTCCACTTGCCCAGGGCCTGCTCACAGACCGCTATCTTACAGACATCCCAGAAGACAGCCGTGTAAAAAAAGACGGCCGCTTCTTAAAAGAAAAGAATGTTGAAGATAACCGCGCTGTTTTACTAAAACTCAACGAAATTGCAAAGAAGAGAAATCAGACACTGGCAGAAATGGCACTGGCCTGGATTCTTAAAGATTCTGATATTACATCTGTTTTAATTGGAGCTTCCCGCCCTGCACAAATCCTAGACAACATCAAGGCACTGGAAAACACAAGTTTCAGCAAGGATGAACTGGAAGCCATAGACAAGCTTACAAAATAAGCCAGACAAAATAAAAAACATCAAAAAAAATCCTGCTCGGCTAACCGGCAGGATTTTTTACAGGTGGTTTCGACAAGCTCAACCACCCTTGAACTACTTACGAAGTCCGAGTTCTTTGATGAATGCACGGTAACCTTCGAGGTCTGTGCGTTCAAAGTAGCGAAGCATCTTGCGGCGCTGTCCTACAACCTTAAGAAGAGCACGTTTAGCATTAGCGTCCTTTGGGAACTGCTTGTTGTGTTCTGTAAGCTGCTGAACACGCTGTGTCATAAGAGCAATCTGAACCTTTACATTACCTGTATCAGTTTCTTTTGCGCCATACTTCTTTACTGTAGCTGAAGTAGCTTCTTTTGTAAGTGCCATATTGGAACCCCTTAAAAAATTATTTTTCTGTATAGGCGGAAAAACTTGCAGGTCGGTCTCCGGGTTTCTGGAAACAAATCACAAAATAATCCGTATTAACAGAATTGATACATAATATAATTTAAGAGGATTTTAATCAAGTCTCGATAAACCACAACACATTCCCCCCCGCAGCCCACACACAAGGCCGGCAGTCCATTTCCCCCAAAACTAAGAAAATTCACCTATTATGATTTACAATTCCTAATTATTAAAGTAAAATATAAGGATAATAAGGAATTAATAGTGAAATACATAACAAAAAAGAATCTACTTTTCTTTTTTTTAACCTGTCTAAGCATCATCTGTATTTATCTTTTACGCTATAGCACAGGAAGCTCTGGCAGCCAGACCTATCAGCTGGGAACTCTGAGAATAACAAGATCCGCAATAAGCGGCATCATTTCTGGAATTAATGCCCTGATTTATGTACTTCTCGTATTCACAGATTACAAAAAAGGCATTATTGTTTCGCTATCTCTTACCGCAATTTCATTTATCAGTATTATTATTTCTATTATACTCAGCCATTCAATTGGTGCTCTTCCGGGAATTATAACAAACACAGTTTCTTGTATTACCCTAGTCACCATTTATTCCTTTTATAAAAAGCTTTCAATCAGTAATCTTACAGACTTTATTACAGGTCAGCACAACCGCCGAAGTTATGTTCAGGAAATCAATAGAAAGGTTTCTGAAAAAAAGTCTTTTACCCTTGCATGTATAGAAATTGAAGATTATAAGCATATTAATGATGTTTATGGAATTCAAACCGGAGATTATCTCTTAAAAATAACAGCAGAAAAACTCCACAGCATTCTTAATAAAAACGATATCTTATTTAGAATCACGGGTTCTACTTTTGCAATTCTTTTTGAACCGGGAGAATCTCCTGAAGAAAGACTAAAAGCCGTAATTTCGCCTTCAACCGTTTCAATTCCTCATAAATCTGATGAAAACGACGACATCGAAATTAACTGTACTCTGTCTTTAATAGCAGGAATTGTTTATTCTCATCCTCCTTATAATTCTACAAAAGATGCTTCATCAATTTTACATGATGCAGAAACAGCTCTTTCTACTGCAAGAAACATGGGAAATAAAAAGTTATGTATTTTTGACGAAAACATGGATAATTCTGAAGTAAAACAGAGGGCTGCAGAGTTTTTAGTAAAAGAAGCTCTGGAAAACAATTACTTCTATCTTACTTATCAACCTCAGTACACTTCAAAAGAGCACAAACTCCGCGGATTTGAAACACTTATCCGCTGCAGAAAACCAGACGGAAGCATTGTAATACCGGGAGTTTTTATTCCTGTTGCCGAAAAATCAAACTTAATCCTAAAAATAGACGACTTTGTTCTTAGAAATGCAATGAAGGAATTTAAGCCGCTTCTTGATAAATCAGAAAAAGAATTAACCATTGCAGTTAATATTTCTGCCAAAAATATTGGAAGTAAAGATTTTGCTGCAAGAGTTAAAAAGATTATTGAAGAAACACAATTCCCTCCAGAAAATCTTGAGCTTGAAATTACAGAATATTCCTTTGCAGAATCACGAAACACAACTATAGAAAATATTAAAGCACTCAGGGAACTGGGCATACAAATTGCCTTAGATGATTTTGGAACAGGCTACACTTCTATTGCCCAGCTCATGAAGCTTCCGATTAATCTTCTTAAAATTGATAAATCATTAATTGACGATATTGAATCAAACCAGAACATGAGAGACCTTATAGACTCTGTAATTTACATGGGTCACATTATGAATTGCGAAGTAATTTCTGAAGGCGTAGAAAACGAAAGCCAGATAGATTTACTGAAAGAACACAAATGTGATTTCATACAGGGCTATATATGGGGAAAACCACAAAGTATAGCAGAAGCAGAGGTAATAATTGAAGAATAGCAGGCATAGAAAGTTTCTTCTCCTTCCATGCGTTTTTTTTATAATTGTTAATTTTATTTTATTACGCATTCTAGGACAAAGTAAACAATTCACAATTGGAGAATTCTCTTTACCAGCAACATCAATTCAAGGCTGTATTTCTGCTTTATCATCACTTTTTTATATTTTGATGGTTTTTATTGATTACCGTCTGGGGTCAAAAGTTTCATTTACACTCATGACCATTTCCTTTGCTCATAACCTCATTCTTATGGCAAGAACACGTTCCCTGCAGTCAATTCCGGGAATTGTAAATATGTTCATTTCCTTTGTTTCTATTCTGATTATTTACTTTTTCTATAAAAGAAGTACCAGAAACAGCATTACAGACTTTATAACCGGATTGGGAAACAGAAGACTTTATACACAGATGACAACAGACATGATTCTTTCTAAAAAAGATTTTGCCCTTGTTTGTGTTGAAATTGAAGACTTTAAACAGATTAATGAAGAATATGGTATTCACGCCGGAGACTTTATTCTTAAAGATATTGCCGCAAAACTTTCGAACATAATCGATAAAAACGAGCTGATTTTTAAACTTAACGGCGGAATGTTTGCTCTCATCTTAAGTGATAAATCAGATCCAGAAGCAAGATTAAAAGGTGTAATTAAATCTGAAATAATGGCAATTCCGCCGGAAGAATTAACTAATATCGAAAAGAACTGCACCGTTGCCCTGAACGCTGGCATTGCCTACACAAGAACTTCTGCTAACATAAGACGTTCTGCTTCAACTATTCTTAGGGCCGCAGAACTTGCACTTAGCGAAGCCCAGCATTCAAGCGAAAAACGTATTTTTGTTTACGATGAAGACCTGGAAAAAGAAGAACAAGAGCAGAAAGAAAACGAAATGCTTATAAAAGAAGCACTTGCAAATAACTATTTTTACCTTGTTTATCAGCCCCAGTTTACCGCAAAAGATAAGGAATTAAGAGGATTTGAAACTCTTATCCGCTGCAGGAAAGCAGATGGAAGTGTTGTCAGCCCGGCTCAGTTTATTCCTGCTGCCGAAAAATCAAATCTGATTATGAAAATAGATGATTATGTACTTCGTCATGCAATGAATGAATTCAGAACAATTCTTGATGCAAGCGGAAAAGACATAACAATTTCTATAAACGTTTCCGCAAAAAATATCGGAAGTGAAAAATTCGCAGAAAAAATTCAGCAGATGATTGAAGAAACTCACTTTCCTGCAAAAAATCTGGAAATTGAAATTACTGAATATTCCATTTCAGAATCAATGGAAACAACTATTGAAAATATCCTTAAACTTAAAGAATCTGGTGTTCAAATCGCCCTTGATGATTTTGGAACAGGCTACACTTCTATTGCTCAGCTCATGAAGCTGCCGGTAAACCTTCTTAAAATTGATAAAAGCCTTATTGATGATATAGAAAGCAGCCAGACCATGCGTGATATGGTAGACTCTGTAATTTATATGGGGCACATCATGAACTGCGAAGTAATTTCTGAAGGTGTAGAAAACGAAGACCAGCTAAATATCCTGAAAGAGCATAAATGCGATTTTATTCAGGGCTTTATCTGGGGAAAACCAATGTCTTTTGCAGATGCAGAACTGCTTTGCCAGACACACTCTTAAAAAAGAATTCTCTTACATTCAGGAAGGCTTTTAATTTTTCTTTCTTCAATTATAAGACGCACGCTTTCTCCACTCTCTGATTTTGTATGATAAATTCCATCAGGTGGCAGAATCTGAGTAATAGCACCCTCTTTTCTAAATGTTTCTATGTCTAATTCATAAGGACGCTCAAGTAATTCTTCAGCAGTTGTAAAAAATCCCTTTTGAATCATATTTCTTATATATGACGAACTGATTCTTTCTTCTTCATCACTTCCTTCATGATAATAAACCGGGTCCAGAAAAGTAGAAAAAACCTTATTCTGTTCGGCCCAATAACGAATTGCCTGAGTATCGGTTGCGCCTTTAAAACCACAGCGGAAGTCTATGCCCTCTGCAAGTAAAGACATATTGCAAACGTTCAAAAGAATGTTCAGAAAATCGGCCCCCATCATGCTGGCAAAAGAATCGTCAAAATCTACAATAATTGCAAAAGACAAGCCAAGCTTTTCAAAAAGTTCCAGGCGCTGGGAAAGTGTAGAAAGATCTCCAAGGTAATCTCCACTGTGTTTTATGCTTGGAAGCGGACGTGAAAATGAAATTACACCAGGAAGAAGAGAACGTTCCCGGCACTTTTCTACCAAAGCAGACAAAAGTTTTCTGTGCCCCAAATGAAGACCGTCAAAGCTGCCAACAGAGATTCCGCAACCTTTTTCAAAAAAAGGGATTTCAGAACCGGTTGCAAGAGATTGTAAAATTTCATTCCACTTAAAGATTTGCATAAGACTATTATATACCGCAGTTGCATAAATTACAAATAAGGAGTAGAATATTTAGTAATATTAAAATAATTAAGCAGAATTAAAGTTCTGCACCGAGGCTAAAATGGGAACAAAAAACTTAGACTGGGGCAATCTGCCTTTCGGCTACATGGAAACTTCTAAAAGTTATGTAGCAAACTGGAAAAACGGAGAATGGGATGAAGGTAAACTTACTTCTGACCATACTGTAAAAATCAACGAGTGTGCTGGTGTTCTTCAATATGCCCAGACTTGTTTTGAAGGCCTTAAGGCTTATACAACAGAGCATGGCGACATTGTAACATTCCGTCCTGATCTTAACGCAGAACGTATGGAAAATTCTTGCAAGCGTCTTGAAATGCCTGTATTCCCAAAAGACCGCTTTATTGAAGCAGTTCTTATGACAATTGAAGCAAACAAAGACTGGGTTCCACCTTATGGAAGCGGAGCTACTCTTTACATCCGTCCTTATATGTTCGGTTCAAGCTCTGTAATCGGAGTAAAGCCAGCAGAAGAATATCAGTTCAGAATTCTTGTAACTCCTGTTGGACCTTATTTCAAAGGCGGTGTAAAACCAATAAAAGTTCGCCTTTCTGATTTGGACCGTGCAGCACCTCACGGAACTGGTGATATTAAGGCTGGTTTGAATTATGCTATGTCTTTGCACAATATTGTTGATGCACATAACTGCGGTTATGCAGAAAATATGTACCTTGACCCTGCAACTCATACATATCTTGAAGAAACAGGTGGAGCAAACATCATCTTCATCAGCAAGGATGGAAAGCTTGTAACTCCAAAATCCGACTCAATTCTTCCTTCAATTACACGCCGTTCACTTGTAGTTGTTGCAAAAGAATATCTGCACATGGAAGTTGAAGAGCGCAAGATTAACAAGAATGAACTTGGTGACTTTGTTGAATGTGGACTTTGTGGAACTGCAGCAGTAATTTCCCCAGTTGGTGAAATTGATGACCACGGAAAGCAGATTATCTACAACGAAGGAAAACAGGAAATGGGTCCTAAGCTTAAGGAAATCTACGATACTTTGACCGGTATTCAGATGGGCCGCCTCCCTGCTCCAGAGGGCTGGGTTTATACCATTAATTAACGAACATTTTAAGACTAACAACGCCCCACAAAAAACTGTGGGACGCAGGTAAAAAAAAATCCGGTGTTTGAACACCGGATTTTTTATAACTGGATGCTGCGAGTTTTGCGAAGCAAAACTCGACAATGTAGGAAATGCAAAGCATTTCCTACATTATTATTCTGTTGGGCGCTTCTTCAGGTTCTTGCTTTCTGCAATTGCCTGTCCCTCACCAACCTGCTGCTCCATCATAGCACGAACCTTCAATGGAAGACCTGCAAGAGTGATAAAGCCCTGAGCATCTTTATGGTTGTAAAGTTCACCAGTTGTGAATGAAGCAATTGATTCATTGTAGAGGCTGTACTTAGAACCAGAACCAGCTCCTCTGATTGCACCCTTCACTACCTTAACCTTTGCCCAACCAGTAACAGTTTCTTCGGCCTTATCCATAAATGCCATACAAGAATCCATCAAAGTTGTAAACCATTTTCCTTCGTAGATAAGTTCTGCCATGCGAAGGCTTACCTGCTGCTTGTAGTGGTAAGTTTCGCGGTCAAGACAGATGTGATCCATCATTCTGTGAGCAAAGTAAAGAATTGCTCCACCCGGTGTTTCGTAAACACCACGGCTCTTCATACCAACAAAGCGGTTTTCACAGATATCTACAAGACCAACACCGTTGCGTCCGCCGATTACGTTCAATTCATTCAAGAGGTCAAGAGCGTTCATCTTCTTGCCGTTGAGTCCAACAGGAATACCCTTTTCAAAGTCGATAGTTACATATTCACCATCATTTGGAGCTTCCTCTGGAACAGTTGTATTTTTGAGCATGTGTTTGTAGTTTGGCTCGTTTTCTGTCTTTTCAAGTTCAAGACCTTCGTGGCTAAGGTGCCAGATGTTTTCATCACGAGAATAAGACTGGTCTTTCTTCATTGGAACTTCAAGACCACGGTCTTCAAGGAACTTAATTTCAGCTTCACGGCTGTCCATGTTCCATTTGTCATCACGCCATGCAGCAATTACCTTAATATCTGGAGCAAAAGCCTTGATAGCAAATTCAAAACGAACCTGGTCATTTCCCTTACCTGTAGCACCGTGACAGATTGCAACAGCCTTTTCCTGGCGTGCATATTCTACAAGGATTTTTCCGATAAGAGGACGAGCAGTAGAAGTACCAAGCAGGTATTCATCTTCATAAACTGCATTAGCCTTAAGGGCAGGCCAGATGTATTCTTCAATATATTCCTGACGAGCGTCTACAACATAACATGCAGCAGCGCCAGTTTTAAGAGCGCGAGATTTTATTGCATCCCAGTCATCCCCCTGACCAACATCAATACAAACCGCAATTACATCGTAATCATAATTTTCTTTAAGCCATGGAATGATAACTGTTGTATCAAGTCCACCAGAATAAGCAAGAATTACTTTATCTTTTGCCATATCTACCTCTTTTTTTTGCATAAATATACAAAAAATATACAGCTTTTTGTAAATATATGCAAGATATTATCAGAAAAGCCTTTTCGTTGACAAAAAAAAAAAAAATGTCATTATAAAATCAAAATTAAGAAAAGTCTTAGAAAGGCATTTCGGAAGGAGAAAAAATTGAAAAAACTTAAAACTTTAATTGCAGGAATGAGCATTCTTGCAGCAACTCTGGCTTTTACATCTTGTGGTGGCGATGGTTATTCTTATTCAACTGGCAGTGTTTATTCATTCCCAGGTATTGTAGCCGTATTTGAAAACGGTTATGAAACAGATACATTTGCTAAGTTTGACAGAGAATATTATATTGCCGATTCTTCACTCCAGCAGTATACAATAGATACAGATAATCTTAAAGGAACTATTTCCTGGAAAGAAGCCTACACAGATTCATCATTCAAGAACAAAATCACTTCTTATAAAGACTATATGACAATAGAAGAATGCAAAGAATATTATGATGATGATGGAACAAAAGAGTATGGTGATGTAGAACAGGAAGGCCGCACTTCGGTGCTTTATGTTTATGTAAAAGATTCAGATTTAACTGTAAAAGCTTCTAAAGCAACCTTAAATCTCTACAACGCAAGCAATACTTTCCTTTTATCAAAAGAAAAAGAATTTGAAAGCTCAGAAACTTTTGCGTCAAAATTTGAAGATTATGCAGACAGCACTCATTATTACACAAAACTTTATACAGACAAAGATATGACAAGTGAAGTTGAATTCCCACTTTCTGTAAAAGATCTTTTCTGCAATAACTTTAAGTTCTACACTACTTTGAATGAATGTAGTGATAAATCATATTTTACATTTACAGAATATTTTGGAGTAAAACTTTCTGATACAATACCTTCTACAGTAACTGATATTATCGTTCCTCCTCCAAGTTATTTTGGTTCAGATAATAAGAAGGAAACATGTATTTATGATTTTAGATCTAAATATCTTGAAAATATAACTTTTGCTGATGGCTATACAGAAATTTGGAATTATGCTTTTGATGGAAACACAAGCCTTGAAAGCGTATCTGGTCTTGATTCAGTAACAAAAATTGAAGGTGGAATTGGTACAATGAGTGGTGCTTTTAGAAAATGCTCATCTTTAAAAGAAATTTCGCTTCCAGCCATCCAGGAAATTGGTGTAGGCGCTTTTTATGGCTGCACTGCATTAACTTCTATTGATTTGCCTAAAACTATAAGTGAGATTGACGATTATGGTTTATCCGCTACTTCGACAATCAACTATGCAGGAACTATGGCTCAGTGGAAAAGCAGAGTGACATTATACTTCTACAGTTCATCAGAATCTTCTTATGTTGAGGCAACAACTGATGAAAAAGATAAGCTTACACTTTTTAATACATATGCTTGCAGATCATTAAAAAGTGGCGTAACTGTTAAATGCTCTGACGGAGACATTACATACTAGTTTTTAGATATTCATTCAGAATTTTATTGATAAAATCTCGCTCAGGAAGTTTTCTTCCGAGAGCGGGATTTTTTTTTCGTTTGGGGCAATTCCAAGAATCAGGGAAAAAGTTTTTTCTTCGGAAGTGGAAGATTCCAGGCGCCAGGGGCTAGCACAAGCAGGGAGATGTTTTTGCAAGGCAGCACGAATAAAGTTCTCGGCAAGGCGAGCACGGCGGTTATCGCGCAGGGAAGTTTCCTGGCGGGAATGAAGCTCTACCTGGTAGGCATCGCGGCGGGAAAGGAATTCTGTAATTTCGGGGAAGGGATTGTAGGGGAACTTGGCGTCGGCAATTTTTACAAAGTCGGAGCCCTGGCGCTGCAAGAGAGAAGCCTTTATCTGATTTTGAATGAAAAGCCGCAAGTGAATTGATGAAGTAACGGGCACTTCCCAGACTGCGCTGCTTTCTTTTATTTCGGAAGTGGCCGGGATATCGGGATGTGCAAGGGCAAAGCGGTCGAAGGCAGCGGGGCACTGAGAAAGAGTCAGGCGTTCTGCACCTGAGCGAACCATGTTTTTATGCTGAAGGTGGACAAAAAGTTCCTTCCAAAAATCGGCTTCTACATCATCATACATAATGAATGGATTTTAACACGAAAAGTGCTAAAAAGGAAGATAGGTTGCAGAAGAGCCGGGTAAACTTTCTATCCAGCTGCGGCATTTTTCGTAGGCAAGGCGGCTGTCTAAAATCCAGAGAACTGTGCCATCAGAACCAGAAGACAGCGGAGGATTTCCCTGGCCATCGGTAAAAAGAATCATTCCGCTGTATTCGTTTTTGTGAGCAGAAAAATAATCAAAAGGAGCCTGAAAACTGGTGCCTCCCCGCCCCTTTATTTCTTCCAGACTGATTTTATTACGACTTCCTTTAAAAGCTATCGGTCTTGTGTTCTTCAGATTTACGTCAAAGAAAATCAGGTCTATTTTTTCTATAATTCCTAAAAAAAAGAAATTACTGATTGCCTTGTAAAAATGCGAAAAGCTTTCTTCTGTGATTGAGCCGCTTACATCAACCGCAATTAAAATATTGGCCTTGCGCTCGTAGCGGCTTCCCATGGCAGAAAAACCATAGCGGCGGCTGGGACGCATTCGGGTCAGGTGACGCTGAGCACTCACAATTTTTGCGCGGAATCGGGTAAGGGCCCGCCTGTAATCAAAAGAAAAATCTACCGAATCCCTTAGTTCCAGAGCAAGATTGCCGCCAAGCCCGCCCCAGCCCTGGTCAATTTCGGCCTTTTTAAGCTGATTTTTTATGTCTTCCAGAACGCTCTGGTCTTCTTCCCAAAGCTCACCCGCTTCTTCTGCAGCAGCTAAAAGATTTACTTCTCCCCCGCCCCCCGCAGATTCTGAGCCAGCAATAGCAGTCTGTTCGATTAAAAACAAAATGCGGCGGTACCACTGTTCAAAAGAAAGATCATCCTGAAAAATAAGGCGTCCGGTCTTGCGGTCTACCTGAAGATTTCGCTGAAAAAAAGCCAGTTCCTCTGTACCCTCCCACTTTTTCCCAAGTGGATATTCCAGAGTCTGAATGCGAGCTGCATGATACTTTAAGTAGGCAGGACCGGCCAGTTCAAATGGCAGGTTTTCTATTACGTCCAGAGGAAGCAGGCTGTAAAGAATTACGTCACTTGCAAGAAAGAGTACTTTTTTTTTGCAATTCTGGGGCTGCCTGGCATAAGGGTGACCTAAAAGAGCCCGGGTCATCTCGCATTTTAGGCTTGCTTCCAGCTGCAAATCTGCAGCATCTTTAAGAAGCTCAGGGTTATATTCAACCATAAGTCTTCCAGTCCTCAAAGGAAGAGAAAGCCCGGGATTTTCTACAAATGTATGCCTGCTGGCAATGGCAAAAAGCAGTGGTTCAGATAAAAACCATTGCTTTTTAATTTCTGAAATTCGTTTAGAAAGCGGAATGCCAACAGAATCTGCCATATTACATTTCCGAAACAGCGTTTAAGAGCTTTTTGTAGAGCGAAGGAGAGTTTTCTGAAATAAAGTTCAGCGTATTAGGAGTATTTTGAGCCGAACAAAGGGAAATAAAATGAGCAGACACTTCTTTTGCAGTATTTTTGCTTATAAAATCAAAGTAATCTTCAAAATTTTTTACCAGTTTTTTCTGGAACTCGGCCCCGGCACCGGACTCACCGGCAGAGCCCACACTTCCCTCTATAAAATGAAAAAGACTTTCATTTAAAAGGCACAACTGACTCACAGAAAGGGCCGAAAGCTTAGAGGCTGTAGCATCACTTGAAAGCCCTTCCCCACACAAAATTGCCTTTGCAGAAGGAAGTGCTCTATCATTTACAAAGCGGAAAAACAAAGCTGCAGCCTGGTCTCCAATAATTCCGCTGACCAGAGGAAGTTCTTCGTTTGAAAGCAGTGTAAAATCTTTTATAACTTCAGAAGTGCGTTCCCAGCTGCGGCGGTCTGGACTTCTTGAAAGCCCGTCGTAGTCCCCGGCAGCAGTATCTGAATCAAGATATTCAGGATTTTCAGAAATAAAGCCTATAATGCGGCTATCAAGTCCAGCTTCTTCTGCCCAGGAAAGCCAGTCTTCTACACTAGGTGCAAATTCATAAATATTAAAGCGGCTCACAAGGGCCGGGTCCAGTTCCGTAAGCTGATATTCACTACCCCCGTTCACAGCACTAATAATGCGGCTGCCTTGGGGAAGAGCCTTGCCGGCCAGTTTGCGGTTCAGAGTTAAATCCATTACTGTCTGCAAAACTTCGGGGCGGGCACGGTTTAATTCATCCAGAAAAAGAACCACAGGTTTTCCATCAGTTGGAAACCAGTAAGGGAGCATAAATTCGGTACGTCCAGTTTTTTCATCAAGATGAGGAAGTCCGATTAAATCTCCAGGATCACTCATCTGGCCTAAAAACAGAGTTACAACTTTCTGTCCGCGAGCTGAATAATACTCTTCCAGAATACGAGATTTACCAATTCCGTGCTTTCCAACCAGCATAATATTTTGTGCTGCTGGAGTATGTTCCAGAATAAAATATAACTGTCTGGCATTAATCTGCATTCTTTTTCCCCTCAATTTTTGTAAAAATCAAAGGATAAAGAAAAGTTACCACAAAGAAAATGACAAAATATTTTACAAGATGAGAAAAATGGTCTCCCATAAAAGCAAATGCAAGGTTTCCGCCAAAATACATAAGACCGATTAAGGCAGAACCAATAAGAGCGCGCAAGATTTTATTTTTGAGAGGAACTTCCATAGAAAAATGAACAAATCGCCTTTCCAAAAGCCAGCCAATCATAAGTCCCAAAACCATTCCAGAAGAAGAATAGCAGTCTGTAATTAAAGGATATACATCTTCAACAGAGTATGGTTTGAACTGAAGAAATACAAGAATCAGAATATTAAGAATACAAACAATCAGACAAATTAAAAAATCTTTTTCCTGATGTTTTGAAAACCAGATGAGTAAAACATTCATTATGCTGAGTGTAAAAGCCGCAATAATCAGGGCAACCACAACATCTTTTAAGGTATGACAGCCAAGCCAGTTACGGGAAAAGGCTGTAAGAAGAGTTATAACAGAACAGCATGCTACAAGCCATTTTCTTTTACGCTGATATACGGCAGTTCCACCGAATATTGAGGCTGCAGAAACCGTGTGACCGCTAGGGAAAGAAAAGCCTGTTGCCCCGCTTTTTGCAATTGGATCTACATGAAGTCTGGAATCTAATAACCAGGGACGAGGCATACAAACTATATTTTTTATAAACTGATTTATCGAAAAAGAAAAAACATATCCGAAGCTTATTATAAGGCCGTCCCTCTTACTAAAACACCAGTAAATAAGGGCCATAAAAATAATACCGCCTTTTAATACAACTTCGGAGATAAAAAGAAAGAAATAATTAAACAGAGCCGGGCTTGATTCCCGGATACTCTGCAAGGCATATAAATAATCCATACTGAATATTATAGCATATTTTTGGATTATTTACTTAATAAATCTAATATTATCAATATAAATATGAGATTCTTTTGGATATACTTCCCAGTTATCGCTAGAAAGTGTAATACGTCTAACATCACTTAAGAATTCTGTGTATGCAGTCATATCATAAACTACTGTGTGTTCACCTGGCGCTACCTGATAAGTTGGCCCCTGGCACCACTTCCATGAATCTGTGCACTGGAAAACAGCGGTAATGTTGTATACATAATCTTCCGGGTTGTAATAATCAACTACAATATATTTTGCACCGGTAAGGTCATTTGTACCATCATAAAACCAGCTTGCAGACTTAGAAGATTCAGGAGTCATGGCTTCCATTGTTAATTCCAGAGAATGTCGACCTTCAGAAGCCCAGTCTTTGGAAATATTTGCTCCATTAGAAAGCTTGTGGGGGCCATACTGGTCCCAGTCAAAACCAGCCCAAATCCAATAATTTCCGTTTTCGAATCCATCAAAAGTAACAATAGAACCTTTTGGCAGAGGCTCATCTACCTGAGCAAAAGCCGCAAAAGATGTAGAAATCAATATTAATAAAGCAAGAAAAATCTTTTTCATAACCTGGCCTCCTTTATTCAACCTTGAACTTATTCATTGCATCGCGAAGTTTAGAAATACTGTTTACGTTCTTTTCTACACATTCGTGTGCCTTCTTAGAGAAGTTGCTGATAGCATCAGTTTTTTCAGTCATGTTTTTAACATTGTTATTAACCGATGTTGTCATGTTTGCAATCATATCCATTTCGTAAGAAACCTGTTTACTTCCTTCCATCATTTCGTCGGAGTCGTTCTTAACGTTACCAGTGATATTATTGATTGTGTGCATAAGTTCCAGAACCTGTTCACCACCCTTGTTCTGCTGCTTCATTGCTTCATCAATAATAAGTTCCTGTTCACTTACAGTCTTTGTAAGATTAAAGATACTGCTGAACTGTTCCTGAGCCTGTTTTGTTGAATTACTTACTTCATCAATAAGGTTCTGAACATCTTTAAGTTCATTCTGAATCTTGGTTCCCTGAGAATTAGACTCTTCGGCAAGCTTACGAATTTCACCGGCAACTACCGCAAAGCCCTGTCCACTTTCGCCGGCATGGGCAGCTTCAATTGCAGCATTCATAGCAAGAAGGTTTGTCTGGCTAGCAATATTTCTGATAACAGAAGAAGCTTCCTGCAGATTCTTTGAACGATCCTGAATCTTTGTAGAAAGAGCGGCAGTATTATCAATCAAAGCCTGTCCAAGTTCAGAAGCCTGTTCAAGCATTGTGATAGAAGAACGGTTATTTTCAAGAATAGAAGTTACGTTGCGAATGTTCTGAGTCATCTGTTCAATAGAAGCAGAAGAATCGGTTACGCTTGCAGCCTGAATATCAATATTTTCGTTTAATTTCTTAATATTTTTTACAATCTGCTCTACAACAGAACGAGCCTCTTCAACACCAGCAGCGTGATCCTGCATCTGATTCTGAATTGATTCAATACTTGCAGTGATATCAACAACGGCCTTAGAAGTCTGGTTCATAGAATCGTTAAGTTCATTTCCTATTCCATCCATTTCTTCGCTGGAAGCTTTTACATCTTTAATAGAAGTAGAAAGTTTATCCATTGTTTTATTGAAGCTTTCGCACATTGCACCAATTTCGTTTGCCTGGCGAGCATGAAGACGAACGGTCATATCACCATCACCTTCACTAATATTCTGAAGAGCTTCTACTGTAATTTTCAAAGGTTTTGTAATTCTTGTTACAACTCCAAATACAATTAAAATTACAATTACAATCTGAAGAACAAAAGCAATGATAATAGTCCAGATTGTATTCCATGCGCTCTTGTTAATTTCATTTTCTGGAGTCATAGAAACAAAGTACCAGTAGGCACCAGAACGATCTACCAGAGTTTTTGCAACTGTTACAAACTGATTTTCATTACCGATTTTTGCAGAAAAAGCAACTGTAGAAGCATCAACTGCTCCGGTTTCCTTGTTTGTTGTTTCAAAATACTGAGAAAACTTTGAATAGATAGAACTCTTTGAACCAACAGAACTTCCGTCGCTTGCGGCAAGTACAGCACCAGAAGATGTAAGGAACTGACAGGTTGTTCCTGCATAAATAGAAGAACCTTCCATCATTCCGCCAAGACCAGAAAGAACAATATCAATTCCGGCAACACCAACTCTCTGTCCCAAAGAGTTTATAATTGGAGAAAAAACCTTTGCACTAAGAACTTTTTCACCATCAAGTGTGGTAATTGTTGGTTCACTAATAAAAGTGTTTCCGGCATTTGCACTTTCTTCTATTTTCTGTGAAGTAAATTCAGTAACTATATCATTTTTAATTCGGCCGTTTTTATCGCGAATATAGTGAATTTTAAACTGTCCGAGTGGATTATCAGTTCTATCTGCACGCTTTTCATCCTTGTGGTCAAACATATTAGGAAGCCAGTAAGCCCAGGCAGAATCTATAGTAGAAGATTTAACCATTGCACGAACTGCCTGCTCAGCAGAAGAAGAACGTTCTTTTTCTGGAATTGCCCATGTACCACCAAGAGTACCGGCAAGAGCTTCTGCAGAATAAACCATTTCGGTCATGCTTTTTTCTACAGCATCACCTTTTTTCTCTGTTAGAGTTATAATACTTTTTGTTATTTGTTCCTTATTATTATTGAGAACCGTTCTACCAATCATAAGAGTCATTACGATTGAAATAACAATCATTCCCAATCCCAAAGAAAGAACCAGACTAGTTCTAATCGATTTAAAAGATGAATTAATGTTACTCATTATATTCTCCTAGAGATTTAACTAGACAACAATAATGATTGCACACAATTTGTTCAAGATGAAAAAATATTTTTTGTATAATAAAATTCTTTAATAATTGTACTTTTTTTTAATTATTCTTGTGAAATTCTTGTTTCTGTGTATACATCAGACTATCAACATTTTCTACAGCCTCTTCCAGTGATAAAGGAGACTGAGAAGGAACATTATATGTTCCCACACTGGCAGAAAGATTATAAGGAAGATGCATTACAGAAACTTTTTGCGCCAGACGTTCCTTTATTTTGGTGCAGTAATCTTCACCATTGTAATTGCGGCTGTTTCCCACAACAAGGAATTCATCACCACCATAGCGTATGCAAAGCCAGTTCTTTGGAACAATTTCCATTACTGCTGCGGAAACGGTTTTTACAGCCAGGTCTCCGTGAAGGTGCCCGAACTGGTCGTTAATATGCTTCATTTTGTTTATATCAACAAAGAAAAGTACGGTTGTCAGGCCGTTTTTCTTGTTCTGGGCATAATATGGCTTGGCAAGTTTTTCCAAGCCCTGGCGGTTGAGCATTCCAGAAAGAGCATCCTTTGTAGAAAGCTTAAGATACTGCTGACTCATCTGCTTGAACATATTCTTTTTGCGGAAATGTTCTATACCGGTACCAAAACTGCGAGTCCACATATAACCGTAACGGCCGTCTATCATAGAAAGGTTGTTTTTTGTAACATAATATCCGTGAACATAAGAGTGATTATAAATAGGCAAAAAGAGAAAGATGTTGCTGCCTTCGGTTATCATTTTTGAAGGAATTAAATCACGGGCGTTTATCATTTCGCGGGGATATTTTATGTTATTCTGAATTGAACAGATTGACTGTAACTGGCTTCCGTAAGACCAGTCTTGAGGGAGGCTTTCGGAAGAGTTGATTAAAACAGAGGTCCAGTCTGACTTCATAAAGATACAGAAATCGGAACCTTCGAAGGTGTGAGATTTTGCAAAGTATGTTTCGATATTTGTAAGAAGAGTAAAAACATCAACTGCTTCGGTAAAGATTTCACTGACAAGTTCCAGTTGAGTATCAAGTTCTTCTTTTCTATTGTTTTCATCCAGAGATTCCAGCATTACTGTGTTTGTATTATTTTTACTTTCATCACTACAGCCGCAGGAATCTCTATAAATTGGCTTGCTGTTTATTTTTAAATGCTGAGTTTCATCTGTACTTGTCAGAACCCGGTTTACAGCCTCAAAACCAACCTGTTCAGTATTATTCTTCACAGTAGAAATAGAAGGATTTACAGCACTGGTATAGGCAATATCATCATAGCCAATAATTTTTAACTGCTCAGGAACCTTTACTCCGTTATCAAGGGCAACTTTTAAAGCCGCAAGAGCAACAAGGTCATTTGCACAGATAAATGCCTGAGGGAGAGGTCTTTTTTCTTCAAAAAAACGATTAAAAAAACTTACTGCACAGTGATAATCGCAGGATTCTATTGAAAAGATTTTTTCCTGCTTAATGTCCAGATTATTATCTTTTAGGGCACATCTATAAGCCTTATAGCGTTCCGCAATATCTACAGAAGTTTCTTTACCGGCAACATAGGCAAAATCTGTAATATTATGAACCTTTATAAGATGCTCCATCATCTGATAAAGGCCAGTGTAATTATCTACCCTGATGCAGCTTAAATTATTTAATGGCTTATTAATTGTTATTGCAGGCTTTCCGGCCTTTAATATTTTCTGGCGCTCTTTTTCAAGGATTCGCACATTCCCGATTAAATCTGAAAGGACAATTACGCCGTCAAAATCTTCATAATGAATCAGATTAAAAATTGAAAATCCCGTGTAATTTAGATATCCAGAATATTCTGTATAATTGTAAGCACAAAATAAATAGAGATCTATATTTCTGTCTTTTGTTGCCCGCAACATTCCATTTATAAAGTCTTTTACAAAATAGGTGCTCCAGGCACAGGCTAACACGGCGATTTTCTTTTTCATTATTGTTTATCCTTCAAAATCAACTTACGCAAGGCTTCAACGCCAACAGTAATTGCAAGTTCCGTGTCGTGAGCCTGTTTGTTTTCCAGGCCCTTTTTTGCTCTTTCCTGATTTGCAACTACAAGGAAACATGAACCTACGCGAACACGAAGGAACTGGCCGGCTATAAAAAGAGCGGCACTTTCCATTTCGCTTGCAAGACAGCCCATGCGGAGCCAGGCCTGCCATTTATTTTCAAGTTCATAGCTTACAGGCATAACTTCAGGCTCGTGCTGACCAAAAAATGAATCTTTACACTGAACTACACCTGTGTGGTGAGGAGCTTTTAGATCTGTGGCAGCGGCTACCAGAGCATTTACACAATCCAGATTTGCAACAGCGGGATATTCAATTGGAGCAAACTCCCGGCTGGTGCCTTCCATACGAACGGCGCCTGTGGCAATCACAATATCACCGCCCATTACATTCTCCTGCATTCCGCCGCAAGTGCCAACGCGAATAAAGGTATGAGCACCGCATTTTGCAAGCTCATCTATGGCGATTGCCGCAGAAGGACCGCCAATACCGGTAGAAGTAACACTTACCGGAACGCCTTCCAAAGTGCCGGTATAGGTTGTATATTCCCGAACATCTGCAACAAGACGAGGATTATCAAAGTGAGCGGCAATCTTTTCGCAGCGTTTTGGGTCGCCAGGCATAATAACATATTTTCCAATGTCTGATGGCCCTACTCCTGTATGATACTGTTTTCCTGAACCTTCTGTATAATCAACCATGAAAAATCTCCTGTGTTGGGGATGTCTAATAAGTAAATAATGCGGTGGTTGAGCTTGGCGAAACCACCACATACAGTGTAAATGGTCATTTCGACAAGCTCAATGACCACAGTCACAGAACTTATTAGACATCCTCTGGCCGCTGGCGGCCGTATTATTATAACAATGTAATATGAAGATTATACCACAGTACAAGCGATTTTGCGAAAAAAAAGCGGAAATAGTTGAAGAACCCCAACCATTTCCGCTTTTTGGCTTAAATAAATCAGATATAACTAAGCTTCGGCGCGAGCCATTGCTTCGTCAAAGTCCTTTGTTCCCTTCCAAATCTCTTTTGTATAAGGATTTGTTTTTGTTGCAGCAGCCTTTTTGCAGATTGCGGCAAGAACAAGTACGTTGATAGCAAGAGCAAGAACTGCAATAACCCCCTGTGCTTTTGGAGCAGCAGTAATTCCCATTGCTTCAATAGCCTTCTGAACTTCAGGTCCATTGTTTGCGATTGCAGGATTGTTGTAGATAGCCATAGAAGCATCATATAAAGCCTGGGCACCACTTCCGTCCTGAGGAGCGCCGGCATACAATGAAGGAAGTACAGAGAATGGTTTTGTAAGCTGGAATGGTACAACCTGAGCAAACATACACCAGATAGAAAGTGTAAAGGCACGGTTCTGAATCCAACCACCCTTATTCCAGAAGGTAGCTGCAAAGGTTGGAGCAAGAAGAAGTGCAAGACCGCAGTACCATGCGTGTGTTGGAAGATTCAAATATGTATATTCAAAGTTCCATACATCATAAGCGAGGATAAACATCCAGGTCATATCAGGCCAGAGCATATCCTGCTTTCCAAGCTTTCCTTTCTTTGATGAGTAAATTCCCCACCAGCCGGTCATACAGGCAATATTAATGATTCCGGCAAGGCCGTTAAGAAGGTTCCACCAGCCACCATAAAGGAATACACCTTCGTTAGAAACCCACCAGCCGCCTGTGATTCCACCTTTGATAGCAGATTCAAAATCAGAAGCAACAGCGATAAGAATGTTAATTCCTACGATGATAAATGGCCAGCATTTGAACCATTCTGATTTACCCAGTGCAGTCCATTTTCTTGCAAGGAAAATAAAACCAATACAACCGATAGTTGCAGCATACAATTTAGCATAATGGAACCATCCGTCCATATACTTAATTACATACCATTCCGAAGCAAAAGAATGCTTGCCCACAGCAGCAATAATAAAGTAAACAGTTAATGCAGCTGGAACGATGAAGAATACAAAAACTCCACCAAACTTTGTTCGGCCAAGTTCATTCAAAAGAACAAGACCAAGAAAAACTAAACACCAACCAAGCAGCTGAGTTGCTACAGTTGATCCATAAAGTTGAAATAACATGTAACCTCCTGTGTAAGCGCACAGAAGTGGTTTCGACAAGCTCAACCACCCTTAGCACGCTTCAATTTCCTTTATATTCATTTCATTGCCCGCCTGCAAAACAGTATCTTCGCTTTTGCAATGCGGACAAATTTTACCAAATTCTACCGTGGGATATGTTTTACCACACGAGTTGCAGATTGTAGTAGCGGGAAGACTTTCAATTTTCAAAGCCGCGCCATCCAGAACCTGTGATTTTTTGATTGCCCACTTCCAGCCGTCCTGCAGAAATTCCGGCACTACCCCACTAACTTCTCCAAGTTCCAGAGTCACACTTTGAATCTCTTTCAGATTCTGTTCCTGAGCAAGATTTTCGAGACGCTTGATGATGTGAAAGACAAGACCTAGTTCGTGCATATTTTGCATACGGTCATTGAGCTTGTCGAAATGACCGCAGAATCTATTAACAGTGGTTTCGACAGGCTCAACCACCATTTGAGTTTTTACTTCTCCAGCGAATTCCTATTCGGATTCAAAAGAATCTTCACGCCACGCTTAACCATGTTTGGCAAAATGGACTTGAGTTTATCTTCACTCTTAACCATTGTACTTGCCTTTGGATGTTCGCGGTGAAGCTTAATTGCGTCAAAGGCACACTTAGTTGTACAAACGCCACAACCAATACACTTGTTTTCATCAACAATGCTCTGACCACAACTTAAACAGCGGGCAGTTTCCTTTTTAATCTGCTCTTCTGTAAAGCAAAGCTTTGTTTCTTCAAACTTACTGTCTGTAGTACGTTTTCCAGGAACCTGACGAGGTGTATTATCGTATCCTTCAACCTTAATATCTTCCTTATTAAGTTCAATGAATTCTCGCTTATCACGACCGATTATCAAAGTTGAATGAGGCTGTACAAATCTGTGGATAGAAATTGCGGCTTTTTTACCGGCAGCAATTGCGTCGATTGCAAATTTTGGTCCTGTGTATACATCTCCACCTGCAAAAATATCCGGCTCTGCAGTCTGATAAGTTACAGGATCAGCTACTACTCCGTTTCCACGGCCAAGTTCAACCTTGCTGCCTGCAAGCATATCGCCCCAGACAATTGCCTGACCAATAGAAAGGAATACATTTTCGCATTCTACAGTGATTGTATCATTTTCATCATATTTTGGTGCGAATTTGTGGTTTTCATCAAATACAGAAAGGCACTTCTTAAATACAATGCCTTTTACCTTGCCGCCTTCTGTCAAAATCTCTTTTGGCCCCCAGCCGCAGTTAATCTTAATTCCTTCTTCTTCAGCTTCTTCTATTTCTTCTACAGTTGCAGGCATTTCATTGCGCTGTTCAAGACAGAACTGCTGAATATCACTTCCGCCGCAGCGCCATGCAGTACGGCTAACATCAATTGCAACGTTACCGCCACCAACAACTACAGTCTTGCCGCTAACCTTAAAGCTCTTGTCATCAGCAACTGTTCGGAGGAAATCAACCGCAGTCATAACACCTGCTGCATCTTCACCAGGAACACCAGCCTTGCGGCCACCCTGACATCCAATTGCAATATAGAAGGCCTTGTAGCCCTGCTCGCGAAGCTGTGCGATAGTTACATCTTTTCCAACTTCTACGCCGGTCTTTATTTCAACGCCCATTTCTTTCATTACGTCAATTTCTGCCGCAACTACATCTTTTTCAAGTTTAAATGACGGAATACCGTAAACAAGCATACCACCTGCAACCTTATTCTTTTCAAATACGGTTGGACGGTACCCCTTTTCTGCAAGGTAGAAAGCGCAGGAAAGACCTGCAGGTCCTCCACCAATAATTGCAATTTTCTGGCTGAACTCGCCGCGGTTTGAAGGAATTACCTTCTTTGGAATAAAGCGGACTTTTGAATCCAGATCTTTCTGAGCGATAAATTTCTTTACTTCATCAATTGCAATTGCTTCGTCTATTGTGCCGCGGGTACAGGCAGCTTCACAGCGCTTGTTACAGATACGGCCGCACACTGCAGGGAAAGGATTTTCCTTTTTAATAAGTTCCAGGGCTTCTGTATAGCGGCCTTGGCTTGCCATCTTTAAATAGCCCTGAATACCAATGTGGGCAGGACAGGCAGTTTTACAGGGAGCGGTACCGCTTGAATAGCAGTTGATTCGCGCTGTATCGCGGTAATTTTCGTCCCAGTTAGCCTTACTCCACTTATGATTATCCGGAAGAATGTGTTTTGGATATTCAACCTTACTTCCATCCTTTTTACAAAGCTTCTGACCAAGTTTTACAGCCCCGGCAGGACAGTATTCTACACAACGGCCGCAGGCAACACACTTGTCACTTTCTGTACGAGCAACATAGGCAGAGCGGCTCATATTCGGCGTATTAAACAACTGCGAAGTTCGCAAAGCATAACAGACATTAATATTACAGTTACAAATCGCAAAAATCTTATTTTCACCGTCAATATTTGTAATCTGATGAACAAAGCCGTTGTCTTCTGCCCGCTTAAGAATCTCATAAACCTGCTCGCGGGTAATATAGTGGCCGCGTTTTGTTTCTACAAGGTAGTCTGCCATATCACCTACACCGATACACCAGTCTTCAGGATCGTCGGCACAGCCTTCTTCGTAAGTGCGGCGACTAAGACGGCAGGAACAAGGAGATGCAGCATATTTTCCGTCATATTTATCGAGCCAGTGAGAAATGTGTTCTACGCTGACACTGGTATTTTCTGCTTCAATTGCCTTTTCAACAGGAATTACATGCATACCAATTCCCGCTCCCCCCTCCGGCACCATTGGAGTTACCTTTTCCAGAGGCTCAAAGGTCATACGGTCAAAAAAGCGGCCAAGTTTTGGATGTTCTTCCAGCTGTTTCTGGTTCATATTTGTGAATTCAGCAGATCCAGGAACAAACATTGGCAGAATATACTGCTTTTCGTGTTTTGGATTTTCCCAGTTATATTCAATAAGGCCGGCAATTGCCATATCCATTAAAGTTTTTTCAAGATAGGCAGAATCTTTACCGGTGATTTTTACAAGTTCTGGCAGAGTGACTGGCTTACGCACTTCCATTTTAAGGGCAACTTCAGCCATTTCATCTGTTACAATTTCGTTCAGGCCCCAGTATTCAGGGTCATTTTCGTTGATTTTTCTTCCGAGTCGGTCTGTAATTTTTTGTCCCAACTCCAGGATTAAAGGTCTTACTTCTGCCATTTTTGCTCCTATAAAATATGGTGGTTTCGACAAGCTCAACCACCGCTTTAATTATTTATTATGCTCCTGAACTTCCTTTAACAGCCAGTCACACCACTCTTTTACCCCTTCCCCAGATTTTGCCGAAATCGGGAAGATTTTCACATTTTTATTGATTTTTCCAACGTACTCTCTTACTTTTTCCATATCAAAATCAAAATAAGGAAGAACATCAATCTTATTGATAATTAAAGCATCAACCTTACTGAACATAAGAGGATACTTCAAAGGTTTATCATGACCTTCCGGAACTGAAAGAATCATTACATTTTTTGCAGCCCCTGTATCAAATTCTGCAGGACAAATCAAATTTCCAACATTTTCCAGTACTACAAGATCAAGTCCGTCAAAGCCAAGTTCATTTAAGCCCTGCTCTGTCATAGCCGCATCCAGATGGCACATTCCGCCCGTATGCAGCTGAATGGATTTTACGCCGGCATTTGCCATGGTAATGGCATCTACATCAGAATCAATATCAGCTTCCATAATTCCAATTTTAATTTTATCTTTTAAGGCTTCTATTGTTCGCAAAAGAGTTGTAGTTTTTCCGCTACCCGGAGAGGACATTAAATTCATAAGAAAAGTCTTTTTAGACTTAAGCCTGTCCCTCAAAAGTTGAGCTTCTTTATCGTTATCTGCAAGTATGTTTTCTTTTACCTCGATAACCCTGACCTGATCCATATTACCTCCGTGATAGTATCACTATCAGAACATTATAACACACTATTCAAATTTAAGCAAAAAAAAAGAGTCTGCTCTGTAAAGAGCAGACTCTTTTACTGTAAATATGGTGGTTGAGCTTGTCGAAACTACCAGGCTTATTTAGTCACGATAGTAATTGATAAGACAACCGGCAAGGATAATTTTGCGTTCGTCATCTGTAAGGTCTCCGGTGCTCAATTCAAACTCGTTGATTGTACCATCAGCCTTAACTGCGTAAGCCTTGCAGCTAGGTAATTTTTCCTGAACCATCTTTTTTACGTCTGGAATAAATACATAATCTCCGTTTGCGAATGGAAGGTTCTTGTCGCCATCCTTATATAAGAATGGAAGCATACCCCAGTTAATAAGATTTGAACGGTAACGCTTTGTAGCATATTCGTTTGCAATGTTTGCCCAGCCGCCAAGAACCTTCTGGCAGCTTGCAGCCTGTTCGCGGGCAGAACCGTCACCAGGTTTTACAGCAAAGATTGAAGAACCAAGACCTGCAGCAGCTACACGTCCCTTGAACTCTGGTTTTGCCTTTGCAAGAGCAGCTTCTGTTGCTGCAACTTCTGCTTTTACTTCGTCGCTGCCATCGCGTACAGCCTTTGCGCGGCCAACGTAAGCAGGGTCGCGGCGGCTAAGTGTGAACTCAGCCAATCCAAGTGGATTAGAACGGAATGATGAAGTTTCTCCAGAAGGAATAAGTTCATCTGTTGTAGTTACAGGGTCATGAATCTCGCTTACAATTTTAATGAGAAGGTCGTCGCTGAGTGGCTTCATGCTTGGCCAGTCTTTAATATTTGGACCAAACTGAATTTCAACTTCTGGATGAGCAACGCCCTTTGAATCATAAACGCGTTTTTCGTAAATTGCTTTATCAAAGAAATATTTCTTTCCGCTGAACTCTGTGTCGAATTCTGTTGCGGCAGTAAGGAAGCCCTTGTTTGCAGCTGTAGCGGCAATTGAGCGGGCATCCATAAGGGCAACAGAAGAAAGCTGACCATTCTGAATCTTTGAACCTTCGCGGTTAGGGAAGTTTCTTGTTGAGTGACGAATAGAGAAGGCTCCGTTAGCAGGAGTGTCCCCTGCACCAAAACATGGACCACAGAAGGCAGTCTTTACTACTGCTCCGGCATCAATCAAAGCAGAGAATGCACCGTTCTTCATCAATTCCATGTAAACTGGCATACTAGCCGGATAAACTGAAAGTACAAACTTACCGTTTCCGCTATCCTTACCTTTAAGAATATCAGCAGCGGCACAGATGTTTTCGAATCCACCACCTGCACAACCGGCAATAATACCCTGGTCTACATAAAGTTTTCCGTCAATAATCTTTTTATGAAGGTCAAAATCAACCTTGTCGCCAAAGCTTACCTTTGCACGCTTTTCTGCATCAGTCAAAACATCATCAAGGTTCTTGTTTACTTCTTCAATTGTATAAGCGCAAGACGGGTGGAAAGGCATTGCAATCATAGGGCGGATTTCGCTCAAATCAATTTCGATTGCGCCATCATAATAAGCACCATTAGCAGGCTTGAGCTCTTTATAAGCACCTACACGACCATGAATAGCATACCACTCTTCAACCTTGCCGTCTGTTTCCCAAATAGAAGAAAGACAGGTTGTTTCTGTAGTCATTACATCAACGCCAATACGGAAATCTGCAGAAAGATTTGCAACGCCAGGACCAATGAATTCCATAACCTTGTTTTTTACAAAACCGCTTGCAAAAACTTCTTTAATGATTGCAAGAGCCACATCCTGAGGGCCAACACCAGGAACAGGAGAACCTGTAAGGTAAATTGCAACAACTCCAGGATAGTTTACATCGTAAGTTTTTCCCAACAGCTGCTTAGCGAGCTCTCCACCACCCTCGCCGATTGCCATAGTACCAAGAGCACCGTAACGTGTGTGAGAGTCTGAACCCAAAATCATGGCGCCGCATTCTGCAAGCATTTCGCGGGCATACTGGTGAATTACAGCCTGATGAGGAGGAACGTAAACTCCACCGTATTTCTGGGCACATGTAAGACCGAACATGTGGTCATCATCATTAATTGTACCACCTACTGCACAAAGTGAGTTGTGGCAGTTTGTAAGTACATAAGGAATAGGGAACTTTTCCAGGCCAGAAGCACGTGCTGTCTGAATAATTCCAACATATGTAATATCGTGAGAAGTGATTTTATCAAACTTAATTTTAAGTTTTGAAGCATCACCGCTTGTGTTGTGCTTCTGTAAAATTGAATAAGCAATCGTCTTTTTTGCACCATCAGCATTTGCAGCTGTTGCCGGCGTAAGCTTGCCGTTTTCATAAAGTGCACCTGTTTCCCAAAGTTTCATTTTCCATCCTCTTTTGTTTTTGATTGCCTTAGAATATCATATTTACTAATCTGCCGCAATGATGTAAAATCTAGTTATCTATCATCGGGCGTCTGCCGGGCGTCCAAAAAAAAGGTAAACCTAAAAAAACGCTTTCGCGTTTTTTCTTAACGGTTTGCTATCTATCACCGGCCGCCTACCGGGCGGCCTTACTCAGGAGGCAAATATGGACGGCGGGTCGAGTTATCCCATACGTAAATTAATCACAAAAAATTGCCTCTTGGACTCTTTTCTGAACTAATCATTTTTTTAATTCCGATGACTCCAAAAGGCTCTTATAACATGGGAGCTAATTATGATTACATACTGGCAGCAGATTGACGGACAATTCACTAAAACAAAAAAGGATGATGTAGATACATCACTTCCACTCTGGGTAGACGCACGCAGTGTTACTCGTGATGAAACTACAGAACTTCAGGAAACCTATAAAATTGAACAGGATCACATACTGGATATTCTTGACCCTGATGAACTTTCTCGTATAGAAGATGGTGATGGTTATATTCTTACTATCGTGCGAGTTCCTGTTTATTCACCTTCAGCAGAAACTCCTTATTTTACAGTGCCAATCGGCATTATAATTCAGGGAAAAACGATTATCACAATCTGCTGGACAGACAGCGAAGTGCTCAAAGACTTTGGTGCAAACCGGGTGCGTAATGTTCGTCTTACAGATTTTCCTTCTTTTATAGTACAGATTATTAACCGCGCAAACGCAAACTTCTTGCGCTATCTTAAAGAAATAAACCGACGTTCTGTAAGCATTCAGAATGAATTAAACATGGAGATTGAAAACAAGGAACTTATGCTCATGCTGGGTCTTGAAAAATCCCTTGTTTACTTCACAACTTCATTAAAAAGTAATTCAATGCTTTTGCAGAAAATGTCTTACACAAAGCTTATTAATTTTGATGAAGACGATTTGGACTTTGTAGAAGGCGTTAGTATTGATAACCGTCAGGCTATTGAAATGGCTGACACCTACTCTAACATTCTTTTTGGCGTAATGGATACTTACTCTTCGGTAATTTCAAACAATCTGAACGTTGTAATGAAGAAGCTTGCAATAATCAACCTGGTTATGATGGCTCCAACCTTTGTAACCAGCTTCTTTGGAATGAACTACAAGCTGCCTTTTGAAGGCTTACCAGGCTACATACCGGTATTAATTGCGACCGGGCTTTGTTTGATTTCAGTATTTATAAGCACCTGGCTTTTGAATATTAACCGTAATACTATTCATGCAATTCGCAGTGCAAAGAAAATGTCACGCACAAAGAAAAAGAATATTAAGCAGGAAGCAAAAAAGCTTAAAAAGCAGGGAATTATTTAGCGGTACAGCAGATTCTAAAGCCCATATAGTTATAGCACTCATTAGGGTCGTAACTATATCGGTCGCCGCTGTATAAGAAAAGTGTATATGCAGACCAGCTGCCGCCACGGCTCACCCTTTCAAAGCCCATCTTTGGACCATGTTCATTTTCCGGGCTATAATCTTCAAACCAGTCCCAGCAGAATTCAATTACATTACCGCTCATATCATAAAGTCCGGCGGAATTGGCATTTCCTGTAGCAGGCAAAGTTATAACATTAGGATCAAAAGGAAGACCGGCAGTTCCCACATTTCTAGTTCCATTTGCATTCTCTGCTGTCCAGGCATACAGTAGTCCTTCTTCAGGATCATCAGAAACCTGACCGCTTATTGCATCTCCCCGCTGGAAGCCGTTTTTTTCACGGCGGGCTGCATATTCCCGTTCAGCTTCGGAAGGGAGTCTGTAGCCGTCTGACTCCCAGTTGCATTCACACAAATCACAGGCAGCAGTATCGGAAGAATCACGCAGGATTTCACCATTGTAGGTATAACAAGGTACCCTGCCCCTAATCTCGCTCAGGGCATTACACCACACGATTGCATCATACCAGCTGATCATTGTTACCGGCTGAGAAGCATTTCCTTCTGTTGGTTCTGCCCCACGTCGGCCTAAACTGCCCCCCTGCCCCGGATTCTGAAAATAATACCCGAGTCTTTCGGCTGTAGTTCTAACCTGATACCAGAGAGAATAGGTTGTTTCAAATTTATTTATAGAAAAGGGTTTTAGATTTCTTACGGCAGTATAAGCCTGAGTGTCTTCACCAATAATATATGTAAGGTTTGTTCTGAATGTCACAAGTCTAATATGAATAAGGCTTGATTCTTCTGCCCAGAAAGAAAATGAGAAAAGAAACAAAATTAAACCAAGAATAAACTTTCTCAAACTTAAAAACCCCGTTTTATCCTACTGTGCAGTGGAAATTTCAGCCTTTGTTACCTTAAAAGTTCCATCATCAGATTTTTCAACTTCAAGCCAGGCGTAAGAGCCCTTTTCACCCAAAGAACCTGGATTAATAACAGTAGTTTCTCCAAGTTTTTCTACTCCCACACCTTCGTGAATATGACCACAAATTACGGCAAGAGGCTGCTTTTCCATAATAAAATCTGTAAAAAGCTGGCTTCCGGCATGCAGTTCAGGATTAACTGCATCTACAATCTGTGCTTTTGGAGGATTATGACAGATAAGAATAAGATTTTTCCAGAGAGATGAATCCCCGCTCTGTTCAACCGAATTATTTACAATATCAAAATCAGAAAGAATTTCTTCTTCTGTGCGTTCAAATTCTGTCTTACCAGTAAATTTTGAACCGCCGCCAGAACCTGCTATTGCAAGCCCTTCATGGAAAACCAGGGATTTTTCTACATTTACGTCCTGATCATCAAGGTCTTCAAGAAAATCTTCGTTATCACAATTGCCCAAAACGGCAAAAATTGTCTCGTGCTTTTTGCAAAGCTTGTCTAAAGCTTCGCGGCCAGTTTCTGGCTTAAAACATTCTGCAAAATCACCGGCAAAAAGTACGGCATCTGCTTCCTTAAACTGAGCATCTAATTTTTCAAGCTGACTATTAACAGCGTGCAAGTCTGATATCACTAAAAACTTCATTTTTTACTTCCTTATAATTTTTTCAAATGCCTTTTTAAGCATATCCATCTGTTCTTCTGTTCCAACAGTAATTCTTACAAAGTCTTCTATACCAGGTGTATTAAAATGTCGGATAAGTATTCCTTCATTTTTGATTCCCTTATAAAGGTCCTGTCCGCTAATAGAAGGATGCTTTGCAAAAATAAAGTTTGTCTGGCTCTTTAATACATAAAAACCAGAATCCTTTAAAAAGTTATAAAAAGAATCACGAGCCATGCAAACTTTTTTAGCACAATCAACATAATAGGCAGGATCATTACAAGCTGCAGTACCACTCACCTGAGCAAGAGCGTCTATTGGGAAGTGATTAACACTGTTTTTTACAGTTGTAACGATATTTACCAGTTCTGGAGAAGAAACAATATAACCAAGTCGCTGGCCAGCTCCACAAAGGCTCTTAGAAAAAGTTCTGACAATCACAAGATTATTAAACTCTTTTAGAAGAGGAATACAAGATTCGCCGCCAAAGTCTACATAAGCTTCATCTACAATAAAGATTTCATCTTTATCAGCCTTAAGCAGCATCTGGCGCACCTGTTCGCGGGTAAGAGCGAGTCCGGTTGGCGCATTTGGATTTGCAAAAATAATTCCGCCCTTGTTTTTTTCAGCATGAGAAAGCATTGAATCAACATCAAGGCTCCAGTCTTCTTTCAAAGGAATTGTGTCCATCGGAATATTATAGAAGCCCGCATAAACCGGATAGAAACTGTAAGTAAATTCCGGCATTACAAAAGATTTTCCTGAATCAAAGAAGGCATAAAATACAAAAGAAAGCACTTCGTCAGAACCGTTTCCTGAATAAATCATATCTGGAGTAACAGTAAATGGAATCTTATCTTCTTCTGCAGGAGTAACTGAACCATCAGCTGCAAGAGAACAGCGGCTTAAAACGCCACCTGTTTTATTCAGCATATCTGCAATTGCGGCATGGAGCTGCAGAGAATCAGGGTCAGGATAAAGTCCCAATTTTTCTGGAGATTTATTTATAAAATCCGTAAGTGCCCTGGTAACTGCAGGACTTGGCGGATAAGGATTTTCATTTGCATTTAACTTTACATATACCCTGTCTTTTGGCTGTTCGCCTGGAACATAGGGATGCAGATTTTTAACTCTACTTGAAATTAACATACCAACTATTTTAGTTCTATTATTCGGAAAATTCAATATGAAGATTTAAATCTAAAAACTTGTTGATTTTCTTCCGATAGTGTAAAATAAGATACGGTGGGATTTTTTTGGGGATAAATAATGGCAACTACATCAAACTTAAGCTCTATAATCAGGTATTATGCTGAAAAAGCAGGAACACCATTTATTGACTTACGAGAATTCTGCACTTACATAAAAAAATATGCAGAACACCATGTAGAAGAAGAGGCTTCTTTAGTAAAATACTTAGGAAATCCGACAAACACAGTTGTAGCAGAACTGCAGGGACTTTCAGAAAAACACATTGTAGCAGTAATTGATAAGGGCGGAAAGAAAACAATAGCCTCAGTTTCATATCTTGCTGTAAAATATGCAAATCTTTTTAAGGAAATGCTGACTAATCCAGGACTTCCATTTCCGCTTGTTTCAGATTTACCAAAACAGTTTCCTCCTCATATACTTGAAAAAAAACTTGCTTCACAATACATAGCTTCATTAATTGGAAAAGAAGCTTCAAAAGGGGCTGGACTTTATATTCTGGAATTTTCACGGGATGTACCTTCAATGATTATTCCAGAATGTGTTCCTCTTCAGGTTATTTTGGATACAGCCAGACAGAAAATAAAAAAGATTCTTAAAAAAGAAGAATTCCACGATTATTTTTTGAAGAAATTAAGAACAACAAACCCTACAAAAGAAATTACAATCAGAAATTTCTATGCTCACTTTGTAGATACAGAAAATCCTCAGTTTGAAAATTTTTCTGACGGCGACGATTACTACATCTGGAACCAGACCCTGTATTATATCCGCCAGGATTACGAAAAAATTGCCGATAGAACTACGGAAGATACAAACGTTCTTCAGGCTGTTCAGATTTTGGAAAATCACAGTACATGTCTTAAGGAACAGTTTCAGGACACAAAAAAACGAGAAGAAGCAATTAAAGAACTGGAAACTCAGCTTGCAAAATCACCCTACTTCTTTTCTATGCCTCAGATTATTAAATTCCAGGATCAGAACGGAAAACCACTTTATGGTCAGTACACAGAAGATGATATGAGGGAATTTTTACAGAGGATGACAACAGACGGAGCTCAAAATGAACTTCCACAGCTGCTTGTTTTTAAGGTTGCCTCTGGAACCCGTTATTATGTTTACAAAAAGAAGGTTAGTCAGGTTATTATCCGTCTTTGTAATGAAGCTCACGATTCAATTTCAAAGGAACTGGAAGATAAATGGTATAACGAACTTCTGGAATATCATAAGCTTCCAGAGATGACTAACGCAGCCGAGTTTGAAGTTTGTCTTCACGAGATTGTTGAAAATCACTCTCCTGTTTTACATGCACTTTTGAATGCTGCCTTTATTACTCTGCTGGCATACGAAAAAGAAGATGAAGGACAGGAAGGCTTCCACCTTTTTGCTAACGGACATCTTATGTCTTACAGCGAACTTTTGATGCTCAAAAACACTCAGATTTACACAAATGCCAGAAACAGACTGCCTTTTATTTACACAATTCCAATTATTTCATGGATTATTACTTTCTTTAAGACTAACAAAAAGAAAAAGAAGCCGGAAGTAAAGGCAAAGAGTAAATCTATTGAAGAAATTATTAATGAAGATGACTCTAAAAAGACAAAGAGTAAAAATAAGCGTGAAGTTATTAATGCGCGCGCAAAAGAAATTTATGCAGATATGATTCCGGAAGGTTCATCTGTAGACCGCGAACTTGATTATCTTGTAAAGCAATGGAACAAAATGCTTTCTAAAGAAGCTCATGATAATCTTACTTCAGACGTAAATGCTCTTATCAGGGATTACACAAGACGAGTTTCAAGCACTCTTTCTTCGGGAACCTTTACGAGGGAACGCATAGAAAGTCTTGCAAAAACTCTTGTTAATACTCCAAACATGAAAAGAATTAAGGATGACAAACCTCTTACGGAATATGTTACCCTTTATATGTTACGTTTATTGAGTAATTCATAGTTTTTTTCAAAAATTTACATTTTTTTTCTCAAAAACCCTCCTAAAATCGCAAACTGCGGCAATTATATATATGCAGGGTAAAAACTGCGGGTCCGGCCGGCCAAATATTATATTGCGAGGTTGCTTATATGAATCAAACGAATTCTATTGTTGTGGATGGAAATCTTGTAAAGGATCCTGTATTTGTAGAACCAAAAACAGGATTCAAAGTGTGCAGATTGAGTGTGGCTGTAAACAGATGGTACAAGGATGAAAACGGAAATTCTGTAGATAAAGTTTCCTTTTTTGAAGCGGAAGCTTATGGAAATTCTGCTGAATTTTGTAATAAATATGCTAAGAAAGGAAGCCCCATCAGACTTGTGGGCAGATTGCAGCAGGACCGCTGGACTAATAAAGAAGGCAAGACTGACTCAAAGGTTTATATTGTGGCAGAACATATTGAACTTCTAAAAAGACCAGAAACAAACGAAGTAAAAGCAGAAAAGCCTTCTGAAATTCCAGAGGAGCCTGCAAAAGTGCAGGTTCCTGTAGAAGAAGCAGCTGTTTTCTAGCGTTTTTTTCCGCGGCCGCGGGCAGTTTTTGCACCGCGGTTAGGACGAGAACCGCCAGCAGGTCGTTTTGCAGTTTTATTTTCTGCGGCACGTTCTGCGGCGGCCTTGTATTCTTCCATCTGCTGAGGAGAATAGAAACCGTCTTTCCAGTTGAAGCGGGAAATTCCAGGCAAAGGCTGACCTTTTGCCATGGAAGTTGTTATCGCCTTTATCTGACTGCGGGAAACTTTTGTTTTTGAGAAGTCTATAAGGATTCGCTTAAAGCCGGCAGAAGTGATGTGATCAACCTTATCTGTAATACAGAAAGGCTCTTCCGGCATTACAAAAGAACCGTCCTGAGTTGAGTTTACCTTAAAGATAGTTTCTTCTTTATCTTCAAAATAGGTAAAATCATAATCCTTTGGAAGCTTAAAGCGCATTCTGAATAAGGCAGGATATGCATAAACAGGAACCAAAACTCGGGAACGAACGTTTTCTTCGTAAGTAGCTTCGAGATTTCTCCTTGAGTTTTCGTATGGCATTACAAATGCACCTATATCCTGGTTTTCTAGCAGAGAAACAGCCCAGCGGTTAAAGGTATAGAGATAAGGGCCGGCAATCATTTTTGCATTGCTGCCTTTGAGCATCTGAATGTGAGCAAGATTGTTTACAACAAAGTTCTGGTAACCGTCTGCGAGCAGTTTCTTAAGGGCTTCTGACAGAGAATCTTCCTGGGCTGCGGAACAGAATGGGTCAAGAGAAATGTAAATCTGCTTTTTAGAGAAAGGAAGTGTTGTTTTGTGATTGAGTAAATCGTAAGAAGTTTCTGAATTATACTCAATAATCACACGAACAGGATTCATTCCCTGAACAGCAAATACATCTGGAATAGAAGAAACCTGAACATAGATTCCTTCCGGGAAATATGAAAGTTCTTTTGGCTGAACTGGAGTAAGATCAAGGACAGGGAGACGCTCATCGCGAGGCTGTTTTCTGAATCTGCTGATATCTGATGGAAGAACGCGGCCATAACGCTTTGAGCCAGACTTAATCTGGAGAAGGTAAACTTCATCTCCAACTGTAAATCCGGAAGGAATGTCTATCCAGCGCTTATTCTGTTCTTCATCAATTTCTACAGAACGAATTTTGTGACTTACTCGTCCAGTATCATCTTTTTTATGCAAACGGATTGAATCACCAGGATCTGGATCGTAATTTCCATCGCGTAAAGTGGCAAGCTGAATACCAGAAAAGTTTTCGGCGGCAGATGCCTGTAATGATTCACGGTAAGCCTGAACAAGCTCTTTTGGAGCAGGCTTTGTAGAAGCAATTTTTCCAAGATAAATACCAGTTCCACCAGCCTGATCTGGATTCAAAATCTTTTCTGCAGCATTATTAACTCCCTCTTCCAGAGAATTAAAACCATACCAGTAAGTAGTTTTTGAACGGGCAAAATCTGAAGAAAGGATTCTCTTTCCTGTAGCAATAGCCCCCTTTCTATCTTCTTTATAATGATCAATAACATAGCGGTATGCAGAAACAACAGTTCCAACATATTCGGCACTCTTCATTCTTCCTTCAATCTTAAAGGAATCTACACCTGCATCCACTAAATCTGGAATCTGCTCTATAAGCTGCAAATCGCATGGAGAAAAGTAATAGCCCTGTTTAATTCCGCCAGGAACTTCGGCTGAATAGAAACGGCGGCAGGCCTGTGTACACATTCCTCGGTTTGCAGACTTTCCACCAAGATAACTAGAAAAAAGACAAAGTCCGCTTTCGCTTACACACAAAGCACCATGAACAAAAACCTCAAGTTCAGAGCCGGTTTCATTTTTAATCTTTTTTATTTCATCAAGTCCAAGTTCTCGGGCAAGTACAGAACGCTTAATGCCAATATTCTGCAAAAGCTTTACGGCAGAAGAACTTTCTACGTTCATCTGAGTAGAAGCATGAAGTTCCAGCTCAGGGAAAAATTCCTGAGCCATACGAATTACTGCAAAATCCTGAACGATAAGACCATCCGGACGGATTTCATTCAAATATGAAAGAAAACGATAAAGACGTTCAGTTTCCCGCTCTTCACAAACAGTATTAACTGTTACGTAAACCTTCTTGTGCTGACGATGCAGGGAATCTACCGTAGCTTCAAACTGATTCCATGCAAAGTTAGTTGTTCTCAGACGAGCATTAAAACTTTTTAATCCAAGATATACAGCATCGGCACCTTCGCCAATTGCAGCTTCAAGAGATTCTATATTTCCCGCAGGAGCTAATAATTCGACCATTCTTTCATAATAACACAAAAAATGGCCGACTACAACTAGAGATAGCCTGGAGAAACAGCAGTAACCTGCCAGCTGTTTTCATCAGAAACAAAAGGAAAATCGTAATCTTCATTGTTTTCCCTTACAATGTTTTCATAAATATCTTTACAATCGCAGCGGGTAAGAGATTTTAATGTTGTGCAGCCTTTAGAAATTGAAGCAGAAGTAATATCTTCAGAATCATACACACCTGCCTGATAAACCAACAGGGCATAATCTGCAATACTGCTTTTCCATTCTGTAGCATCCAAAGGGGCGTACATTACAGCATCCATAATAATTCCATTTACCGTATCTTTTAATATTATTACATCAGAATTGTCATTGAATCGGGAACTAGTGTTTTCTGACCACAAATCCCTTATTCCCGCAGCAGAATGTGGTGCCGAAGCAAGTGTTAAATCGTCCCCATCTTCATTCACACAACCTTCCCCAACAGTTCTTAAATGAAGAAGAATAATCTCCCCTTTCTTAACATTAATAGCAGGAAATGAATAAGACTTGTCAGAGCCATCAGAAGCGCTTTCTAAAACAAGGCCGGCAAGATTTCCTTCTTCAAGAGCAAGAAGTTCAACATACTCTCCCCTGTAAATTACCTCTCCCTTAATCGTGCCTTTTCCATATTTTATCTGAACCTCTGTCATAATAACCCTGGGAACCTGACTATTATAGCCTGTAAAAGGTATGCAGAAAGTAAGGGAGTTTCCGATATTATCTTCAACAATACCATACATTTCATAACTTGCCCCCACGCAGGTTTCTTCTTCCATCACGACAGAATAAACTTTTTCATCTTCATCACAGGTAAAGGATGCATTAATTCTTCCGTATTCCCCGGCCGCCGCCGCAAGAGCAGTAGAAAGATTTTCGTCTTGGGAAATACTTTCTGAATCAGAAATGCCATTTATGCGGGGAGAAAGCACAAGTGCCGACAATTGTACCGGCTCGGAAAATGAAAGTTTTACGGTTTTCCCATCTATAACAGAAAAGTCTTCAATCACAGGAGCAGTAAAATCACCCCCAATTAAAGAGATTCCCTCTTCACTGATTCTGCAGGAAAAAGGAATTACACAGGCAAGAACAAGAGCCGCTAATACAGAGCCTTCTGCTAACCATAATAAAAATCTGAGTCTGTTTTTCATAAATACCTCCAGATAAAAAAAAGAGCCTGTATCAAACAGACTCTTTCTTTTTCTTTATATTTCTATATATATAATAGACAGACTTAGATGATTTTATACAAAATTTCCGTAATTTTTTTTTAGAAACGTGCAGCTTCTACCATGTAACGGATATTAATTCCAGAATCGTCTTCCATCATTTTTTCTACAACAAAGATAAAACTCTTTTCTGATTTATCACATACAATTCGTTCAATCTTGTAGTTGTAAACGCCCTTTCTAACAATATCAGGAGAACCAACCTTCTTTTTGAAAATAAGATTTCCATCTGCATCACGTTTTTCTACATCAATATAGAATGAAGAAGAAACTTTTTTACCGCTTCCGTTTACAGTTGGAACAAGCTGGATGTGGAAAGTATCTGGATTTTCAATATCAGACTTAAAATCTGTAAAAACAATTTCATCTGTTCCGCTCTTGTTTACATCATCAAGGATATAAAGAACATGTTCAGGATCAGCCTTTTCGCACTTTACATCTTTAAGATAGTAAAAACTTTTTGCTTCGAGAGCTTCATAAACTTCACGGCCGTTTTTTCCGGCTGTTACAGCAGAAGGTTTTGTTCTAAAAACTCCACCGTTTACATAATCATTTTTTTCAATATCAACCTGGTAGATTTCTGCCCATCCCTGAAATTTCTTATCAGTTTTACCAAACTGGCCAAAAAGATAATATTTTCCGTCTTCTGTAAAGCCTTTATCTACAAAAGATGCAACATCTCCCGCAAAAAGAGCAGTAAAAAGAAAAACAGAAACAATTGAGCAAGCAAAAATTCGTTTCATATTTATATCCTCCCTGTTTAAGGCATTTATTTAAATTGTCCTTATTACATTTTCGGAATTTTTAGAAGACACTTTACTATTATTTGTCTTCACGTTATCTTTTAAATATGACAATCAGGGCAAGAAACAGATTTAATATCATTTTTTTAATTATTTCTATAGTCATTCTTTTATCAAATATTACTCTTTTTTCTTATCACTTTTTTACAGGGAAACTGGTTATTCCTGAATTTGAAAGCAGCGGATTTTTTCTTTTCAGATATGAATTCTGGAGTGTAATTGCTTCTATTTTTACAATTAATTTATATGTAACAACAGCGGCCTATCTTATCTGGCGCACTTTTTAAAAAACACAGGCAACCGAAGTATTATTTTTCCTGCTTTTTCTTGCAGCCCTTCTTTTGAATTCAACACGACTTTATGTTCCAATTTTCGGCCTGAATGGCAGCTATTCCAGCAACTTAATAAGCCTTGGTAATTTATCTCTGACAGCAAGATTTTTAGCCCCGATTTCTTTATTTGCCCTTTCTGCTTTTAGTGATGAAGATTACAGGCAGCAGACAGAACAAATCTGCCTTATTACAATTCTTGTTTCCGTATTTTTTGCAATATATATTCCCTTAAACACAAGCATAATAAAAGAAAATCTCTGTGTTTCTTACGGTTTTTCTAAAGCAATTCAAGTGTTTTCAATCATCACAAGTATAATTTCTACAATTACACTTTTTTTTCATAACAAGCAGCATGATTTTAGTCAGATTAATACTCTGGGATTTTTTATGATTATAATCGGTTATAATCATCTTTTTACATGCTACACTTTTGCTCAATATATTGCAGGTCTTGGATTACTTTCTTCTGGAACCGCAATTTATTTTACAAAGCTGCATCAGCACTATCTTTGGACAGACTAAAATTAAAGAAGATTAAAATCTACAGAAGAGAAAAAATTCCGCCAATAGAAATTGGGATAAGGACATTGTCAAAATCTGCAAGAGGAAGAACTTCAATCATCATTGCGCAAAAAGCACAGATTAAAGCTGTAAGGCAGTTTTGGCATACGCAAAAAGAAGATATATAAACCGCAGTAAAGCAGGCCAGACTGCCCGCAACGGTTTTTCCGTGAGCACCGGGAATTGCAACCCTGCCAATCAGTTTTCCTACAAGACTTGCAGTTCCGTCTCCAAAAGCAAGGGCAAAAATTCCAATAGTTGCACATTCGTGAGGCAGTAAAAGTGCCGCAAGCAGAATTCCTATTACAAGAGTTACAGGCCCAAGTACAAAACGGTTTTCATCGCGTTTTCGGGCCGCAAGCTCTGTTATTTTTGAAATAAGAGGAATAGGATGATTATTCATTCTTAATATTTCTGAAAGTGAATAGAACACAAGAGCAAGAACAAGCAGAACAATAACCGGCCAGTAGGCAAATTTAAGAAACAAAGGGACAAAACTGGAACAGATATGAATGGATTTTCGGAAAATTTCTTTTATGATACTGTTCAAACGCTGGCGGGCAACAATACCATACATTACATCGTTCTGCATTCCCTACTCCCTTTTTACAGTCTTTCGTTATTATTCAGAGTCCTTGGAATATCCAGATAAATTGAAGGTTCAAAGTTTGGAATAGGACTTGTTATATACTTAATGTTCTGTTCAGCAAGATTGCTGCCCGGCAGACGCAGCAGAGTATCCTGATTACGGGTAAGAGCATCCCAGGCGCGAACAGACTGGCTGAACTGAACGATAGACTGAGCATTCAAAGAAGAATTACCAGTTCGTTTTGCAAGGCGGTAAAGTGTTACGCCATAATTGTTTGCGGCGTAAAGATAAGTGTTTACAGTATCGTAATCATTTACACTGGTCTGAGGGAATACAATTCCCTGCTCTGCAATTTCTGCATCAAGGCTGTCAATCAGCTGATTATAATAACCTTCGGCAGCGTAATCATCACCACGAAGGAAGAGAGTATTTGCCATTGCAAGCTGAAGGTTTCTTTCTTTTATGTTTCCGTCTCCGGCCTTCATAAAGGCACCTAAAGCTTCAATATAATTTTTATTTTTATACTGAATGTAACCAATTCGGTAACGCAAAGAAGGACTGTCATTTTCAAGTTCAACTGAATATTTGTAATTCAAAAGTGCTTCGTCATAATCACCAGAAATTGAATATTTAATATCTCCCATATCTTCATAAAGTTTTCCGATAGAAGGAGTTCCGGCAAAACCGGCATTATCGCGTTCTGTTGTATAAAGAGAAATACCTTCTGCAAACTGTTCCTGTGCCTGCAGGTAATCAGTTGTATCCATGTAATGTTCACCAAGCAGGCGGTATGAATCAATATACTTGTAAACATCACGGTTTTTCATAGAAGGAACAAGATTAAACTTTTCAATTGCACGCTGCAAAGTTGATTCAATAGATTCAAGCTCATTTGTATTAATAAAATACTTTGCAAGGTTGTAATAGGCAATTGGATTTTCAGGATTTGATTTTACTGCCTTGAGCAGAAGTCCGCGGAGGCCTTCAATTTCATAACGCAGATATTCTTCTGAAGGGTCCATAGGTCCATAATATTTATCAAGGAGGTAGCCGCTGAGTTCGGCCCAGTCTTCAGAAGAAAGAGATTTATCACGATTTTCAAAATCAGGCTTTAGCTGTAAAACTTCGCGCAAATTATCAGTGCGAATAAAGTATCGCATCATGCGTGATTTATACAGGTCATTTGGTTCATAAAGCTGAATGAGAGTTGCATACTGTTCGCGGGCAAGCTCAAATTTTGAAGGATCCTTATCTGTTGCCCATTCAAGGAAGATGTCTCCCAGCATAAGGATTCCGTCTTTATCATTGATATGATAGTCAAGAACTTCTCGGCGGACAATTTCTTCTGCACGAGGATAGTTGGCCATATCATTTAATTCCATGTCAGCATATTCAAGGCCGGCCGGCTTATCGTGACGGAAACATTTCAGGATATTCTGGTACATATTTCCAGCCCGCTGATACTGTTTGTGGGCACGATAGCCGCGGGCATAATTAAAGAACCATTTTTTACTGATTCTGTAGGTAACGGCTTCATTGAACTTCATTTCTGACTGAGGGTATTCGTCTGATTCAAGAAGAGCATAGCCCTGTTTGTAAAGATTATTTGCTTTAATAGGTTTGTAAATACAGTTCTTTGTAAAATTAAAGAGTCCCCAGAGTACAAGCAGAGAAACAGCACCAACAAGAGCTGCCGGAATAATTTTATTTCTGAGCTGATAAGAAAGAGATTTTTTATATGCTTCGTATTCTTCGGCAGAACGATGTTCAAAATCACGAGGAACAGGAATTGAAATATCCAGCATTTTTTCCAGCATACTTGCAATCTGGCGGGCTGGAGCCTTGTTTAAAATCTTTTCGATTATTTCAAATTCTGCGTCATCTGTAAATTCATCCTGAACGATAAGGTCTTCAAAAGCAAGACGAACGTTAAGAGGATATTCACTTAAATTCTTGAGGAAAACTTTGTACTGGGCATCTGAAAGGGTATTTGGAGGAAGTGTATCACCTTCTTCTGCATTAGAAAAATCTGGTTCAGGTAAATCTTTTCCTTTTCCTCGTTTTCCTTTTCCGCCGGCAAGTGGCTTAGACTTCTTTTCTTCTTTTGCAGTGTCTACATCTGAAAAACCAGGAATTTCGAACTCGCCTTCCATAGCAAAGTCATCGCTGTTTCCAAGTTCAAAATCGCCACCGCTGATTTGTGAATCTGTGTCTGAAATGCCAAAATCAAGGTCGGCAATATCTGATGTGTCGAAGACTTCAAGAGGCTCATTGCTGTCCATTTCTGTGTCTTCAATTGTATCTGTGGCATCAAAGTTATCAAAATCGCCGAGGGCATCACTGAAGTCTTCGGCAGGAGTTTCACTGCTTTCGGCAGGGCTTTCGATATTATCAAGGTCGATTGAGCCCAGGTCACCAATGTCGTCTGAGTTTCCGAGCTCATCTGTTCCACCGAGTTCGTCTGTTCCGCCAAGGTCGTCTGTTCCGCCAAGGTCGCTTGAGGCATCAAGGTCACTTGTGTCACCAAGGTCGTTTGATTCGCCTGCGTTATCACTTTCGCCCAGGAAATCCATGTCTCCGAGGTCGCCTAAGTCTCCGAGAGCAGCGCTTTCGTCAGCGGAAGTTTCTTCGGCTGGTGTTTCTATGTTATCAAGGTCGATTGAACCCAGGTCGCCAAGATCTCCTAAGTCGCCTAAGTCTCCGAGAGCGTCGCTAAAGTCTTCGGCTGGGGCTTCGTCGGCAGAAGCTTCTTCGGCAGGTACGTCCTCAGCTAGTTCGTCGGCAGCGAGTGCTTCTGCGGCTGGGATTTCTTCAGACAAAGCTTCGTCCAAAGCAGGCTCTTCACTGCTTTCGGCAGGTGTTTCTATATTATCAAGGTCGATTGAGCCCAGGTCGCCAAGATCTCCAAGATCGCCTAAGTCACCGAGGGCATCACTAAAGTCTTCGGCTGGAGCTTCTTCGGCAGTTTCGGCAGCTGGTTCTTCTAAATCTGCAGGCTCTTCGGCAGCAGGTTCTTCGGCCGGACTTTCTATGTTATCAAGGTCAATTGAACCCAGGTCGCCAAGATCGCCTAAATCAGAAAGATCGCCCAGATCGCTAAGAGCAGCACTTTCGTCTGCAGGAGCTTCTTCGGCAGCTTCATCTGCGGCTTCAGCCTCTTCTGCAGCAGGCTCTTCGGCCGGACTTTCTATGTTATCAAGGTCTATTGAACCCAGGTCACCAAGATCTCCAAGATCACCTAAATCACCCAGGTCATTTAAGTCTCCCAGGTCATTTGAGTCGCCAAGTTCGGCACTTTCGCCCATGTCAGCAAGGTCACCTGTGTCACCACTCTCGTTTGATTCGCCCAGGTCACTTGTACCAAGGTCGCCCAGATCTCCCAAATCACCTAAATCAGAAAGATCCCCCAGATCACTAAGAGCGGCACTTTCATCTGCAGCAGTTTCTGCATCAGGCTCTGTGCTGTCTTCTGTTTCTGTTTCAAAATCATTTTCATCAACTGGTTCTAGAGAGGCTTCTTTTCCATCATCTTCGGCAGGCTTATCTGAACCGGCATTGTAATCAAAATCTTCGTAGCCGTAATCATCAATTCCAAAAGTATCTTCGTCACCAGAGTTCTCTTCTTCACCAGAAGCCTGCTCCGCACCAGAATCGGCAGAATCGCCAGCATCAGAAGCGTCATCAAGGTCGATTGAGCCCAGGTCGCCAAGTTCGCCAAGATCACCAAGGTCAGCATCGCCTGCTTCACTTGCAGGGGCAGTATCTTCTTCAGGGAAATCTAAATCAGGCAAATCAAGGTCTAAATCAGGAAGACTTTCAGCTTCTTCAGGATTTTCTGCTTCTTCAACAGGTTCAGCATCATCTACAGGCTCGGCTTCTTCAAGGGCATCAGCCTCTTCCAAAGGTTCAGCTTCCTCAAGTGCCTCAGCCTCTTCAATAGGCTCAGCTTCCTCAAGTGCCTCAGCCTCTTCAATAGGTTCCGCTTCCTCTACAGCTTCTGCTTCTTCCAGCGGCTCGGCCTCTTCAACAGGCTCTGCTTCCTCAAGTGCCTCAGCCTCTTCAACAGGCTCTGCCTCCTGGCCCAGCGAATCAATATCAAAAGGCTCGTCTTCTTCTAAGCTTTCAGCGTCTTCTGCATCCTCGGCGTCTTCCTCTTCAGGTTCATCAAATCCGCTTCCAGCAAGAAGGGCTTCAAGACTCATATCTGCAACGGAAACTTCCTCTGGTTCCGGCTCTTCTTCTGGCTCAACTTCTTCTGGTTCATCCATAAACATAGACAAATCAGGCATATCAGCTTCGTCGCCACCTTCCCCGCCCCCCATAGGAGCAAGCAAATCGGACATATCTGGAGCGGCAAAAGCAGAAGAAGTATCTTCACTACCTTCAGATTTAGGGGCGGGAGCAGAAGAAAGACCGGTAAGTTCAGAAAGGTCATCGTCTATTTCTTCCTGTTCAGGCTCAGCTTCCTTTTCAGGCATTCCAAGTACGAAGTCTTCCGAATCATCTTCATCAGCAATAGTATCAGGGATTTTAAATTGTACAGGTTTTTCTCCGCGGGCGGCACGTAATGTAATTTCATCACCCAATGAAAGGAGATCTTTACTGAATTCTTTTAGCTGAGTTAAGCCTGGCATTTTTTATTCAACCCCTCTGTTTCCCCATGGTATTTCACTTTAATCAACGGCTAAAAAAAGCTTTTACATTAGTTTTATTATAGAAGAAAAACCACAAAAATAGAACCCAAAAACATAAAAGGTGTAAAATAAATCGCTTTTCCTTTAGAAATCAGCCCCTTTATAACAAAAAATATGAGGCAAATAAAACATGAAATTAAGACTGAATAAAAACAAGATGGGAAAGAAGAAACTAAACCACAATAAATTGAATACTGCAGGTCTCCCAAGCCAATTTTTCCTTTCGAAAAAAATCTGCAAATCAAAAATAAAATAAAAAGGCTTGCGGCTCCACCTATTCTCCAGGCAAATGTGCTTAAATCATCAAGAGCAAAAAAGATGACTGATAAACACAAACCCGTATACAAAACCCAGAGGGGAATATGCATGGTTCTAATATCAAAAATGCATATAAAGAGTGATGTGATTATAAATACTAAAATTGCAGCTGTATAAAAAGTCACCGTAAATCCTGTGCAAGCGTTATTATTATTCATTCTAATTGAAAAGCAGGTTTTATTTCTATATAATTATCGCATTATGGCAAAGATTCAGATGAAAAACGCTATCGCCGAACTTGACGGCGATGAAATGACAAGAGTTTTGTGGAAGGTGATTAAGGACGAACTCCTTTTGCCTTATGTTGATTTGAAGACAGAATATTATGATCTTGGTCTTAAGAGCCGCGATGACTCTGACGACAAGATTACTTATGCTGCCGCTGAAGCAATTAAAAGACTTCATGTTGGTGTAAAGTGTGCAACAATCACTTCTAACCAGGCACGCGTTGAAGAATATCACCTAAAACAGCTTACCCCTTCTCCAAACGGAATTATCCGCGCAGAGCTTGATGGTACAGTTTTCCGTGAGCCAATTTTTGTAAATAATATTCATGGAACTGTTAGCTGCTGGAAAAAGCCGATTGTACTTGGCCGCCACGCTTATGGTGATGTTTACAAGAACTGCGAAATTAAATGTCCTACAGCCGGAAAAGCTGAGCTTGTTTTCACAGGCGTAGATGGAAAAGAAATCCGCAAAACAATTATGGACATGAAGGGACCTGGTATTATTCAGGGAATCCACAATCTTGATAATTCTATTGAAAGCTTTGCCCGCTGCTGCTTTACTTACGCCCTTGATCGCAAGCTTAGCGTTTGGTTTGGCGCAAAAGATACTATTTCTAAAACTTATGATGGAAACTTTAAGGCAATTTTCCAGCGTGTATTTGACGAAGAATACAAGGCTAAGTTTGATGCAGCAGGAATTGAATACTTCTACACTCTGATTGATGATGCAGTTGCCCGCGTTATGAGATCTGAAGGCGGCTTTATGTGGGCCACAAAGAACTACGATGGCGATGTAATGAGTGATATGATTGCTTCTGCATGCGGTTCACTTGCTATGATGACTTCTGTACTGGTAAGTCCTGATGGAAACTTTGAATACGAAGCAAGCCACGGAACTGTTCAGAAGCACTACTACCGCTACCTTAAGGGAGAAAAGACTTCTACAAACCCTGTTGCTACAATTTTTGCCTGGACAGGAGCTCTTGCAAAGCGCGGTGAACTGGATGGAACTCCAGAACTTGTTGATTTTACAAAACGTCTTGAAAAAGCAACCTTGCAGACTATTGAAGAAGGATATATGACAGGGGATATTGCACGTATTGCAGAGCCTAAGGCTAAAAAAGTGCTTAACTCTTGGGAGTATATTGCGGCTATAAAAGAAAGACTTTAATAATATAATTAACTGAAGCTGAAAAACAGGGGCTTCCGCATCGCAGCCTTGCAAAACACACGAGTGCAAGCCGTTTTGGAAATTATTTAATGCGCTTCGCGCCGGCTTGCAAGTGTGTTTTCAAGTCTGCTTAGCTCACGCCCCTGTTTTTCAGAATCTAATTTTCATGCAATTCCCCCCCCCTCCGTTCACGCACTTCTTTTTTTTGACCTACCTTTTTACCCCCCCCTCAGTTTTGCTACAGCCGGTCCACGTGCGCATAAATTAAATTTATTTGACTTCCCCTACTTTCAGATTTAAAATATTTAAAACGTTTTATGAAGCTGAAAGTTAAAAATCTGGTCTTAATACTATCAGCCCTAATATTTGCCGTAGTTTTATTAATCATCATCTTTACTATAGGCAAAAAGAGGCCTTCTGAAAAAAAGACCGCAGAAAATCACGACAAACTCATCCTTGGTTTTTCACAGATAGGCTCTGAATCTGCCTGGAGAAGCCGTAATACTCAGTCTATTTTTGAAGCGGCTGAAGAAAATAACATTCAGATTCTTTTTGATGATGCCCAGCAAAAGCAGGAAAATCAGCTTAAGGCTATACGTTCCTTTATTGTTTACCAGGTAGATGTAATTGCCTTTGTTCCGATTGTAGAAGACGGCTGGGACAATGTGCTGCAGGAAGCGCGAGATGCGGGGATTCCTGTAATTCTGGTTGACCGTCAGATAAATGCAGATTCTTCATTATACGCAGGTTTTCTTGGAGAAAATGGACTGGAAGAAGGAAGAAAAGCGGCACAATTTCTTTTACAGAAAATTCAAAACGACGAAGATGTGTCAATCAGTCAAAAAATCAACATTCTGGAACTTTCCGGTACAGAAAATTCTTCTGTGGTAAGAGAGCGCGCAAAAGGCTTCCGCGAAGTTATTGAAAAAGACAGCCGTCTGCAGATTATTCATTCGGAAGACGGAGACTTTTTACGTTCCCGGGGAAAAGAAATCACCGAAAGCCTAATTCAAAAGGCCCGGGACAGCGGAAATTATAAAAACGACGCCCTTTATTTTGAAGGCCAGAAAATAGATGTAGTTTATTCTCATAATGACTCTATGACTCTGGGATTTTTGGATTCAATAGAAAATTACGGAGTTAACACAGGTGATACAATCATCATAAGTATAGATGCTGAACAAAAATCTATAGATGCCCTTGTAAGAGGAAAATTGAATTGCGTTGTAGAATGTAATCCAAATCTTGGCCCTATGCTCATGAATCTTGTAAAAATGATTGCCCGGGGAAATAAAATTCCACGGATTACTTACATAGAAGAAAAGGTTTTTACTGAGGATGACGACTTTGCGCTCTACGAACCAAGGGGTTACTGATTGAAAAACAGGAACCTTACCAGAACGCTTAGAATTTCATATACGATTCTTCTTTTTATTACAATTATTCCTTCGGTATATTCTATTATTATTTCTCAAATTCATTCTATCCGCTACACCCAGATTATTCAGAATGTAAGTTACGCCAACCGTATAAATAATATCGCGAAAAACGAAATTCCAAACGAACTGTGGGAAATTGTCTGCGGAAAAAAAGATTTTAATTCAGGCCTGCAGTATCAGATGATGGAAGAAATTTCTACGGGTCTGGATACCATGCTGCAGAGCACTATAAGCACGGAAAGCCGTATAAAACTGGAAGTTGCAAACAGGGCCGGCATTACTCTTCTTAGGAATATAAATAATTTGAGTGAGCAGATGAAAAACGGAGCCTCTGTAACTCAAAACGAAGCGTCTCTGGATGAAATCAGGACTATTACAGCACTCTTTTCTGATATCATACAGGATTTTATTGTTGCAGAAATTGAATCGGGAAACAAAACAAATGCTTCTTTCCGCCGTTCTTCAATCATCCTTACTATAATTCAAATTATAATCACAATACTTGCAATTATAATTTCCCAGAAAAGTTTCTTTAGCGTTTCGAATGCAATCAGTAAGCCAATTTCTGATATGGAAAGCCTTTCTACCAGGGTTGCAAACGGAGACCTTACGGCGCGAATTGCAATTCCTCATGTTGATGAACTGGACACCCTTGCCGGAAACCTGAACACCATGACAGAACAGATTGAAGTATTGATTCAGAAAAATATGGAAGAGCAGCAGAACTTTCAGAAAGCGGAAATGAAGGCCCTGCAGGCACAAATCACTCCCCACTTTTTATACAACACTTTCGACACCATTGTCTGGCTGGCAGAAGAAGAACGCATGGACGAAGTTGTAAAAATCACCAAGGCCTTTTCGGACTTTCTGCGAATTTCACTGAGCCGGGGGCACGAATGGATTACCGTAAGCCAGGAGCTGGAACATATTCAAAATTATCTGACAATTCAAAAAATCCGCTATGCCGATATTTTAAGCTATTCTATTGAAGCAGACGAAAGCCTGAAAAATTACAAGATGATTAAACTGGTGCTTCAGCCTCTGGTGGAAAATGCAATTTATCACGGAATAAAAAACAAAAGAGGACGAGGAAAACTTCTGGTGAGGGTTCAGTATGCTGATTCTGAACACACAAAGATTCTTTTTGAAGTGAGTGATAACGGAGCGGGCTTTACAGAAGAGAGGCTTGCCCAGGTAAGGGAAGAACTTGCTTCGGCTTCGCAGAATGCAGAAAGTCTGAATTCCGTTTACGGACTTTACAATGTGAATAAAAAACTAAAACTCTATTATGGAGATGCAACTGAAGGCTTGCAGATAAAATCTGAAGCAGGTAATGGCAGCACAGTAAGTTTTACGGTGCCGGTATTTACCACAGAGCATTTTTAAGGGCTGGAAAATGAATAACGTATACAGTGTATTTGTAGTTGATGATGAACCAATTGTACTGGAAGGAATCCGGTCTAAAATAGACTGGGAGGCCAGCGGCTTTGCTTTTGCAGGTGAAGCCACAGACGGAGAAATTGCCCTTTCCATGATTCGTGAACTTAAGCCCGATATTCTGGTAACTGATATAAAAATGCCTTTTATGGATGGTCTGCAGCTTTCTGCGGCTGTAAAAAGAATTCAACCCTGGATTAAAATTATTATTCTTTCTGGTCATGATGAATTTGATTACGCAAAAAAAGCAATTTCTATTGGAATTGAAGATTATCTTTTAAAACCCTTTACCCCGGAAGAACTTTTAGAGAGCATGAACAAGGCCGCAAAACAAATTGCGGTAGAAAAAAAACAGCTTTCAGATATTTCACGCTTAAAGGCTGAATTAAAATCGAATGAAACCCTTGTAAAAAAGGAATTTTTGAACAATCTTTTGCATGGTTCGGCAGATATGAGCACTGTAATGCAAAAGTGTCAGGAACTGGGAATTGATTTAATTTCACGTTTTTACAAGGTTTTAATAAGCAAAATAGAAGCAAAAGATGATAATAACGATGCCCTGCAGCAGGCCCGCTCCCTGCTCCACTCCTATTCTGACGCATGGAGTCAGGCTGTTTCATTTTTTCATCACTCAAATCTTCTGGTCTGCATTTTTAAGGGAAGCACCCAGCAGGAACTGGACGATATAACCTTCCATACGGCAGAAACTGTTGCTCATATTGCAACAAAAAATGAAGAATGTACCGTTATAACAGCAATTGGAAAAACTGTAGAACATCTTTCGCAGCTTAGAAATTCCTATTCAGATGCAAAGAGAATTCTGGAAACTACAAAAATCTCAAAAGCAAACAGAATTCTCACATCAGATGACATGGACAGCACTTTTGAAATAAACGAAAGCGATCCTCTGGTTGATAAACTAAAATATGCTGGAAAAAATGATATTCAGACAATTATTGAAGAATCAATGCAGCTGATAAAAAAGAATCCGGAACAGTTCAGCGTGTTTGCCTCTTATCTTCTGGTAGATATGATTTTTAGTGTTTCTAAGTTTGTAGAAAAGCTTGGCGGCGATGTAAAAGAATTAAAACCCGAAATTCTGCAAAGGAAATTTATAGATGAGGCCGTACAGGATGAAGAAAACTTTTCGCGCACTCTGGAAGAAGTATTAACTTTTGCAGTGGAATTCCGCAATTCAAAAAGCACAGGAAAATACAGCGATGTAATTTTGAAGGCAAAAAAATATATTGAAGAAAACTATGCAGATCAGAACACAACGCTTACAAGTGTTGCAGATGCAGTCTGCCTTAGTCCTAATCATTTTTCTACGATATTTTCTCAGGAATGTAAAACAACTTTTATTGAATATTTAACCGAAGTGCGCATAGAAATTGCAAAACGCCTTATGAAGGAAACAGACATGAAAGGTTACGACATTGCCTACGAATGCGGTTTTTCTGACCCCCACTACTTTAGTTATATTTTCAAAAAAAATACGGGGCTTTCGCCCCGTGAGTATAAGCTAAATTTTGAAAAATAGATTACCCGGTCAAGCCGGGTAATGACAGGGGGAATGCCTGTGTGACATCATGTCATCCTCGGGCTTGACCCGGGGATCTTTGACTGCCCCAATTACCCTGCAATATTTCCCAGTTTCTTCTTTCTCTGGCTCAAAATTACACTCTGCAGCACAATAAAGAAGGCCAGCATAAGACCTGTTGTAATAGACTGCCAGTATGGTTCGCGCAGACCAGAAGCAACTACAATAATGTTTATGGTCTTCAAAGAAAGCACGCCAAACAAGGTTCCAATTACACTTCCAACACCACCAGAAAGCAAGGTGCCTCCGATAATTGAAGAAGCTATCGCCTGCATTTCTGCACCAGAAGCGTTAGAGGCATTACCGGCTCCTGTGTGAGTCAGATAAACAAACCCACCGATACCTGCAAGCAAGCCACAAAGAACATAAGCAAAGAAAGTTGTTCTCTGAACGTTAATACCAAGCATCAGGGCAGATTCGCTGTTTCCACCAACGGCATAAAGGTTGCGGCCAAAGCGTGTCCATTTTAAGGTTGCCCACAAAGCAAGTACCACAAGTATTGCAATCACAACTCCAACTTCAATATAAGAAGGAATCCAGTTACCATTTTTATTAATTCCGATAAAAGGAATGTGAATATAGTGGTCTTTTAAGGCAACAAAAGCCGCATTAGTAGCAGTTCTAGGTGCCTTACTTACAATTGTTGTCATACCACGGGTAAAGAACATACCGGCAAGAGTTACAATAAAGGGCTGAATCTTAAGATAAGAAATTAAGTATCCCTGAACAAGCCCAATTGCAAGACCAATTCCAAGTGCAATCAGAATTGAAGAGAAAATTCCGCCGCCGTGTTCTTCCATAAATACAACGGCACTCATGGTAATAAGGGCAATTGTACCACCAACGGAAATATCAATACCTCCGGTAATCATAACAATGGTCAGGCCACAGGCAATAACAATCAGGTAAGCATTGTTATTAAAAAGATTAAAGAACTGTTGAGGATTCAAAAATCCGCCGCCCCAGATAATCATTGCCAGAAGGTACATTCCAACAAAAGTACAAACTGTAATAGTCAGCAACAGCGCAGTATTAGAAAGCGGCTGCTTAATTTTTTTAGTATCTGCCATTATTTAGCCTCCACTACTGCGGCTTTTTTAGCCATTTTTTCTGAAATTGTGTTTTTCAATCCCTTAAGCCATTCTTTTACAACTGGTGAACCGGCAACAACAATTATGATAATTACAATTGCCTTATAAGCCTTTACAGCTGTAGAAGAAACCTTCATAGCATACAGTGTGATTGTCAAAGCCTGAATAATATAGGCACCTAGAATAGAACCAGAAAGCTTAAACTTACCGCCGCCCAGAGAGTTACCTCCGATAGCAACTGCAAGAATAGCATCCATTTCTATATCCAGAAGGATTGTTTCGTGATTAATCAGACCAATGCGGCAAACATTCATAGAACCAGCCAGAGTAACACAAACGCCCAGAATAACGAAAACAATCATTTTCATCATAAATGGATTAATACCGTTCAGTTTTGCAGCCCTTTCATTAATACCTACAGCCTGAATATAAAGACCCAAAGTTGTTTTTTTCAAAAGCAGATTTATGAGCACAATAAAAACTACAACCACAAGAATTGGAGTTGGAATTGCAATGTGAGGAATAAATCCACCAATGTAAGTAATAAGAGGACTTTCTACATTCGGAGTTGCACCACCATTTATCCAGTAAGCAATAGGACGGCCTGCTGTATAAAGGATGAGGGAAGCAATCATAGGCTGAATATTGAACTTTGCAATTAAAAGACCGTTCAATAAACAGAAGATTGTTGCAACAATACAGGCAAGCACAAGACCACCAAGAATTGAACCACCATTAATACTTCCGGCACGCAGAATTTTTACAAAAACCGAGCCTGCAATTGCAGCCGAAGCACCAATAGAAATATCCTGTCCCTTAGTTGCCGAAGTTATAAGGGTCATACCGATAGAAAGAATTACCAGTTCCGAAGCACCGTTCAGAATACTGATTAAGTTTCCAGAAAGAACTGTATTTCCAAGATTGTTTTTCTTAATCACAATAGAAAAGAAAGACGGATCCCGAATCAAGTTGAAAATCACAAGTACCAGAAGGGCTACAATTGGAATAGCCAGCTGCGACTGAAAGACTTTTTTTATCTGATTTACAATTTTATTAGCCATTTCTTGCTTTTCCTCCCGCAATAGTCTGCATAATTACGTCCTGACGGAGTAAATCATCCTTTAATTCACCTACAATCTTACGGTCTCGCATAACAATAAGTCTTGAGCAGACAGAAAGCATTTCTTCAATTTCAGAAGAAATAAAGGTTACGCTCACACCTTCAGAAGCAAGCTTAAGCACGTGTTTTTGAATCTCAAGCTTAGTACCAACATCAATACCGCGGGTTGGTTCATCAAGAATAAGATACTGAGGATGAGTCAAAAGCCAGCGGGCAAGAATAACCTTCTGCTGATTTCCTCCGGAAAGGGATTTTATAGGAGTTTCTTTAGAAGCTGTTTTGATTTCAAGCAGATTTATAAACTCGTCGGCTATTTTTTCTGATTCGGCGCGCGAAATAGGATGAGTAAAGCCCTTTAATACCTGCAGGGCAAGAATAAGGTTTTCCCTTACAGAAAGGTCCTGAATAATACCATCCCCCTTGCGGTCTTCTGGAAGATAACCGATTCCGTTTTGCATAGCTTCCTTTGGTTTAGTAATCTTCACGTCCTTGCCGTTGACCTTAATCTTACCGCCGGTAACACGGTCAGCCGCAAAAATAGCACGCACGCTTTCACTGCGGCCAGACCCCAAAAGGCCGGTAAAGCCGTTTACTTCACCCTTGTTAATTGCAAAATCAAAAGGACGAACACCTTCCGCAGAAGAAAGTCCTTCGGCTTCGTAAATAACTTCGCCAGCCCCAGTGTAAGGCCGCTTCTGATTTTTAAGGTTTGTCATATCTTCCATGTCTTTTCCAAGCATGGCAGAAATAAGCTTAACACGAGGCAGCTCACTAACAGTGTATTCACCCACAAGCTCACCGTTTCGCAAAACAGTAATCTTATCGCAAACTTCGTAAACCTGTTCCAAAAAGTGAGTAATAAAGATGATTCCAACGCCCTGAGCCTTAAGTTCCCTCATAAGAGTAAACAAAAGTTCAACTTCGCGCTCGTCCAAAGAAGAAGTAGGTTCGTCAAGAATTAAAACCTTACATTCCATATCCACGGCGCGGGCAATTGCAACCATCTGCTGAACCGCAAGAGAACAGGTTCCCAGCTGCTGAGTAGCCTTTGCCGGAATATTCAGGCGCTCAAGAATCTCTGTAGCGCGTTTTTCCTGTGATTTCCAATTTATAAATTTATAGTTCCCACGACCTATAAACATATTCTCTGCCACCGTAAGATTTGGACAGAGAGTAATTTCCTGATAAACAGTAGAAATGCCCAGATTCTGAGCATCCTGAGGAGAACGAATTACAGCCTCGCCTTCCACGCCGGCAATTCTGATTTCTCCCGAATCTTTAATATGAACACCTGTAAGAACTTTTACCAGAGTAGATTTTCCGGCTCCATTCTCACCCATCAAAGCATGGATTTCACCTTTGTTCAGTGTAAAATCTACATTTTGCAGAGCTTTTACACCAGGGAACTCTTTTGAAATACTACGCATTGTCAAAACTACATTATTTTCCATAATATATCCTAAGATTGTCCGAAAAAAAAACGGCGTAATATGTAGAACACTTTACGCCGTTTCACCAGACTTTATTTAATCACACAATTTTTTAATAAAGCCAGTTATTAGTCACCAAGACCGTATGTATTAATATCAGCCTGAGTAATCTTCTTTGCATCAAATCCTTTTTCTTCATTGATGTATTTCTTTGTAGGAACTTTTCCGCTCTTAATCATATCTTCGATAATCTGAGCCTGGAATGGAGAACACTGACCATCATAGTTCCAGTTACCAGCAAGAAGTTCGCGAAGAGCCCACTTGTTGCAGTCAAAGCCCATTACAACAACTTTTCCGTTTACACCGTGTGTAATACCAGCTTCGTCCAAAGCAGCAACAGCACCCTTAGCCATACCGTCGTTTTCAGCATAGATTACGTTGAAATCTTCACCAGAGTTGATTACAGATTCTACAATCTTCTTTGCTTCAGCTTCGTCCCAAGTAGCAGTCTGCTGAACAACTTTTTTCATAGTTCCCTTAGCAAATTCTGCATCCAAAGCACCTGTACGACCAAGCTGAGCATCAGAACCCATAGCACCCTGAATATGAATTACCTTGTATTCTGGAAGATTCTGAGCCTTAAGCCATGCAACAGCTGTTTCACCTTCTTTTGCCATGTCAGAAACAACAGCAGCTTCATACAAATCTTCTGAAACATTAATCATGCGGTCAAAGAGGAAAACTTTGATTCCATTAGCTTTTGCCTGCTTAAGAACAGAATCCCATCCGTCTGTTGCAGCAGCAGAAATAAGAATGTAATCAACACCGTCAGTAATGAACTGAGAAACAGCATTCAACTGTTCATCATTTTTAAGGCTGTAGAAAGTAGAAACCTTGTACCCCTTCTTCTTGTTGAAAACAGATTCAAAATCTTTTACGTTAGCTGCACGGTAACCTGATTCTGATGGTGGATTGTTTACAATACCGATTTTCAAACCTTTAGTTTTCTTTGCCTTAGGAGCGGCAAACATGCTCACAGCACACAAAGCCATAACGGCAATAGCAACGATTTTTTTCATCTAATTTTCCTCCTGTTAGATGCTTTTTTTATAATGCCATAATAAAGCGGCAGGCAGGAATTTTGAATGAAGAATTTTTGGAATTTATTTTGAATTTTTTAGGAATTTTGCAGGAAATTAGACTTGTAAATTGTTTAACGGGTGTTTTTTTATTTAAAAAGGTTAGAAATTTTATGTTTTTTATTAAGAAGAGATTCCCCGGCAGAGCCGGGGAATACAGGAACGTAGTTTTGCTGTTTTCCCTTTATTCAGGGAATCAACTCAGAATTCTATTTATGACAAATCTTATTCTGACATTCCTTATAAATTGCAGAAGTCTTAGCTACAACATCTGCTGGAATCTCTTTAATATTAGGGTCGCCGGCCAGATTATTAGCCTTAAGCCAGTCGCGAACAAACTGCTTGTCGTAACTTGCAGGACTTCCGCCAACTTCGTATTTAGAAGCATCCCAGAAACGGCTTGAATCTGGAGTAAGAACTTCATCACCAAGAACAAGCTCGCCGTTTTCATCAAGACCAAACTCAAACTTAGTATCAGCAATAATAATACCGTTAGCCTTAGCGTATTCGTAGCACTTCTTGTAAATTGCAAGAGCAGCCTTTTCAATCTTAGTTCCAAGTTCTTCGCCAAGATCGTCCTTCATATACTGCAAGGTAACGTTAATGTCATGGCCTTCGGCAGCCTTTGTAGAAGGAGTAACAATTGGTTCATCAAGCTTTTCTGCCTGCTTATATTCCTTTTCAAACTTATGGCCAAGGAAAGGTTCTCCCTTCTTATAAGCTTCGTACATAGAACCAAACATATATCCGCGAACGATTACTTCGTAAGGAATCATCTTAAGTTTTTTTACAAGAATGGTACGTCCTTCAAACTCAGGCTTCTGGAATTCAGCAGGCATGTCCTTCAAATCACTGGAAATCATGTGATTTTTTACGATATCCTTTGTGTAGTCAAACCAGAAATTAGCAAGTGCATTAAGCACCTTACCCTTGTCGGTAATCATAGTTGGCAGAATTACATCAAAAGCAGAAATTCTGTCTGTTGTAACAATTACCATGCGTCCATCTTCAAGGTCATAAACCTCACGAACCTTACCGGAAATAATCTTTTTCATTTTGAACCTCTATATTTTTAAGCAGGGAGCCCTGCACTTTTGCCCATTATAGCGATTTTCCGCACAAGTGTCAGTAAAATTTTAAGAAAGGGCCTTCTTCAAATCCTCATCATAAGTTTTCAGCACCAGATTATAACGGCGCGAAAGTTCCAGATAACTGGCATCATAATAAGAAAGATTATATTCCACAGCAAGGTCAAATATCCTGGAACGGATTTCACTGTCTGCCTGAGGCTCTGTATAAATCGGAAGCATCTGCAAATCATACATAATATCCATTGCATTAGACTTTGTAAGAACAGGCGTCCCACCTTTATTCTTTCTCACCTTATATAACAGGACATTGTAAATCTCATACCAGAAAAGCTGAGGAACATAAAACTGCCCGTTATTTTCCAGAATATATTCAACATCTTTTATACAATCCGAAAATTCATCATCACAAAGCCCATTTAAAAGGTAAGAGGCCATAAAAGAAGTATCCGCAACAATACATGGAAAAGGCTTAGAATTTTCTTCCTGCATCTTTAAGCTCCTTAATTTCTTTTACAGACATTGCAGAAAGGTCCTCTTTATTCCTCATTTCTGCCATTTTTTTTCCACGCTCTAAAATACGCTTGTGGGCAGAAAAGGCGGCTTCATTCTTTACAGTTTTTACCCCTCTTAAAACCGCCACATTTTTCCCATTTTTAGAAATGTTAAATACCGCCCCGCCCTGCACCCTTCTAAGCAATTCCGAAAAATAAGTTTTTGCATCAAAAGAGCCAATACTGTAAACATTATCCATATCAGGCGTAAAAGAAAATGCCATAAGAGCCTCCTTCTTAGAGTTATGTTTTAAGGATAATATGACATTCAACAAAAGTCAACCAGTTTTTCAACCAGTTTTTTTTTTAATAAATATACAGAAGTCCTGCTTAAAAACTCCACCCCAAAGAACAGTCCATATAAAGGTCAAAAGGAAGGCCAAACAGGTGGAAATCTGTAGAAGATGCAAGCGATGATGAAGAAAGATTCCAGATGCGGCCAGCACCCATGCAGGCATTTAGTGTAAAACCAGTTTTTGTGATGTGCTGAAAGCCTATAGAACTTCCAAGCCCAATATCAAAAAAGCCCTTAAATCCTTCTGAATAATTAACAGAAGAAAAGCCGATTTTTGGATAGGCTGAAAGATAAAGTCCTTCCAAATAATTCTTAAAAGGAAAATAGAAAAACTCCGGCCTCAGCAAAAATGAAAAATACTGGTCGTAGTCCTGGTCATAACGTCCGTTAGAATCCTGCTTAAAAGAGTTTAAATAGTTTTCAAAATAAAATTCACATCCCCCGCCAAAAGCAAACTCTTTTGTAAGGGCATACATAAAAGTAAAGTTTGCATTAAAAGCGTAAGTTGCCGTGTCATCATCAATAAATAAATAGGCAAAGTCAGAAAGTGCGTCTACACCGCTAGCCTGGATAGAATATTTTTTAGGTTGTTTTTCTTCTGCAAATAAAGCCAGTGCAATAAAAAGAGCAAGACTTAAGCTAAAAAATTTTTTCATCACTCTCCCCCTTTTTTATTTTCTAAAATATAAAGGGTATTTTTGTGAAAAATCCCCATAGAAAAGCCTGCAGCAAAATACCATTCCATATTTTCATAGCATTCATAGCGGGTTGCCTTTAGAAAATCTTCTGCACTGTAATTTTCCATATAGCCGTAAGGGTTGGCAATAGTAATTTTATCTTCCAAAAGATTCATGCCAGTAATCAGGGCAAAATGAAGAGTCCAGTTTTCTTCCACATCCTTGGCCGCAAATTCAAAAGGAACAGGAAAGCCTCTTTTTAAGCAGTCGTGTATTGTCTTTAAATATTCTGTATTACTAAGTCCCGCAGCCTTTGTTGCTTTCCATTCGGGAAACTGCTTCTGACATTCATCCAAAAAGCCAGAGCCCAAAGCTGTAGTTACAGTATGATTATTCTGTTCAAAAAGAGACTCTTCGCTAATATCTTTGCCGGCAAAGCCCCCAAGCATTTGCAAAACCGCATAGCCACAACTAATTTGCTGAGTAAAAACATTAACCCCGCTCACAGAAAGAGCTTCGTTATAAGAAGAATCTGCCACAAGAGCCGCAATATCATCAGCCGAATCAGCCGCAAAAGCCCTGCTCTCTGCAGGATAAGCAATCGCATTCTTACAGGAAAGATTCAAAAGTAAAGCTGAAAGAAGAATGGGAATAGACAGTAATTTACTAATTCTCATAAAAGAAATTATAGTGATAAAAAGCTTATCTGTCAGCAAGCGCTTTATCTATATAATCCCATAAATTGGATACCAAATTTTTGGCAGAGGGTATTGTACTGGGCTTTTTCTGAATCGTCTGTAAAACCGGTAGTATATAATTGTGCAGTGGAAGATTTTTTTGAAATTCCAGCGTCCCTCTCCTCTTGCAGCCCTCTCACTTCAAGTGAGTGCCGCACTACGCCATCAACTGAATCTACAACTTTTATGTCGTTTCCGCAAGCCTCTTCAAAAATGTCTGTAACATTCAAAAAATGAGTGCATCCAAGAATTATTACATCCACATCCTGACTGCGGAAAAAATCAACTGCGGGTTTTACGGCCTCAAGGCACTGAGCCCGGCTGGCAGTAAAAGCATTATGCTCTATAAACGAAATTAAATCAGGGTCGGCACGGTTAATAAGCAGGCAGTCAGAAGCAAATTTGTTTTTTAATTCAATGTTATAAGGATTTTCGCAGGTTGCATGAGTTGCCAGAAGACCAATGCGGCGTTTTTTAGAAACGCTTGCGGCAAGTTTAATTGCAGGCACAGTTCCTACAAAGCTCACCTGGGGGAAGCGCGTGCGAAGCACATCCAGAGCATTGACGCTCATGGTATTGCAGGCAACAACAATAACGCGGGGCTCAAGGCGCGCGCAGATTTTTTCTACAAGAGAGCACACGCACTCCACAACCTTTTCATGAGATTTTTCGCCATAAGGAAAATTTGCCGCATCGGCTACATAAACGCAGCTTGCTTCAGGGGCCCGCCGCAATAAATTTGTCATATAAGGAATGCCGCCCACCCCGGAATCTATAAATACAAAGTCTGTCATTTTTTTACCTGAAGAAGTAAAGCTAAAAATTGCTTGCGCAATTTATTTTAAGTCGCAAACTTACCAAGTTTCTTTCAGAAACTTGCGCTTTGCTATTGAACACCGGCCGCCAGCGGCCTTACACATCACGAAAAGAGTGCATTAAAGGCGTCGCGGGCCGCATCGGCTTTAGATTTTCCGCCGGCCTCTCCAATTGCCCCTCCCGTTGCAATTTTTTTATTCACACGGAAATAATCACAAAAGTTTGCACGTTCTTTATCACTTACCATATCAGCAGAAGATTCGCGGCAATCGTTGTGCGCTCCGCTTTCGTAAAATTCACAAGCCTTACAAACATGCAAATCTGCATGACAAAATGGGCACTCATCTCCCCTCACCGGCTTTTCTATCGAAATTTCTTTACGGCATTTCCAGCAAATCATAAATATATAGTATCATTTTTAAGCACTTTCTACTATAATAAAAATATGTTTACGCAAAACAAATGCCTTGTACATTACTGCAGAAACAACGCTCTTTCCACTTTTGATGCAGAGGGCAACATAACTGATGAAAAAAACTACTGTCTGGACCATATTCCAGACCCGGGACTTGCAAAATCGGCAATTTATAAATACATTTCGGAACACGAAAAAATTGTAGGCTTGAATGCAAGCGGAATTCTTTTTGATAACGTAGATTTTTCGAACAAAAAATTTTTTGGCTGCAATTTTACAAACTGCAGCTTTATAAATTTTCACGCAGATAATCTTGTTTCACGAATGTGTTTTTTTGATTTTTCAAACTTTAACGACTGCAGTTTTACCCACAGCAGCATGATTTTTTCATCATTTTCTGCAAGCACTTTTGCGCACTCACTGCTAACTTCAAGTAATATTATTCAGTGTAATTTTAATGCCATTCAGGCTTTTCAGTCTTCATTTGATGATTCAGATCTTTTCAGTTCCAGATTTATAAAGGCAGTTTTAACAGATACTTCTTTCCGAAACTGTAACCTGAAAAAAGCCTTTTTTTACGATACAGAAAGAAATAACGTTTCATTTAAAATGTCAAACACCCGAGAAGCACTTTTTTCCAGAAACGGAGAAAGCCTTGAAGAAAGGAGCCTGATATGAAAGTATATTTCCATCTGAATATCGGCGGCTTTTCAAACTGCTATCTTGTGATGAATGAAGAAACAAATGAAGCAATTATAATCGACCCGGGAAAAATAACAGAAAGACTGATTTCCCAGATTGAAGAAAAACACTTGAAAGTTGCTGCAGTTTTGATTACTCACAACCACGGAAGCCATGTAGACGGATTAAAAACACTGCGTAAAATCTATACACCAAAAATTTATGCGGCCGACTGGGAAGTTGCCGGAGCCGAAACCTCTCTTATTTCTGGTGATGGGAAAATAAAAATCGGGCACACAATTGTGCGTTACATGTCTATTCCGGGCCATACTTCAGATTCTGTTGTTTACGGAATTGGAAACATTCTTTTTACCGGAGATGTACTTTCTTCTGGTGAACTTGGCGAAACTAATTCCAGTTATTCAGCTTATATCTTAAAATCAAATGTAGAAAAAAAGATTTTCTCCCAGCTGGACGGAACCATTGTAATGCCAGGACACGGCCCGCCAAGCACTCTGGGTGCTCTAAAATCATATATGGAATTAAAGGCCGATCCTCTTCGAAAATAACTAGCGGGCAACAAGAGCAATGTTGCCGCAGATTATTCCATATTTATCATAGACATAATCGTTCATGGCAAGGGCAGCATCTTCAAAAGCGCGCCCCTTTGTTTCGCGGATATAAGCTGCAAGCACAGGAGTTGCCCTCATCACACTTCCCCGCTCTGCCAGATGAACAAAATAGTTTCCTACATCAGAAAGTTTCTGCTGCATAATATAAGCCATAAATTCATTATGCATCAGATATTCATCATTTACATCATAACCAAGCGAAGGCTGAGATTTAAAGTAATCTGTCAGAAATTGTCTTGAATCAGCATCCATTGTGTAATAAACTGCCGAAACAAAATTACGGAATTCTTCATCGCGGAAGAAAATTGTATGCCATCCTTCATGAGCCAGCAAAGTTGTTCTAAGCCATTCCGCAGATTCCTGAGAAATAGAAACAATTCCGCCGCCCAGCGAACGCACATGCTCTCCATCTTCTTCAAAAAGTCCGTTTTTTATCAGAATCAGCTTCAAAAGTTCTTCTTCATAATTCAAAACAAAACCAAGGTCGCTGGCCTTATTAAAAAATTCAGCCATAGAATCGGCACTGTAATCATGAGCGTTATAACCGTGTTTTCCTTCCAACTCTTCGTTGCTAAGTAAGCGGCCCTTGAACCCCTGTTTTTCCACAAAAAAAGCCATACGGCGGAAAAACTTATCCTGAACATCATAATTTCTTGTATCAAAAAACAAAATCTTAGAAAAACGGTCCCACTCAAAAATTTCGTAATCAAGAGTGCGCCAGGCAGAAGACTTGTATTTTACAATCAGGCCAGGGTCTGTTTTGATTGGCACAAGCACCTGGGGAGAAGCAAGATAAGTTGAACGCATAAGCACGCCAGAAAGACATTCAGAATTATTAGAAGCATCCATTCTTGAAAAAGGAGCCTTCATAGCCGCACTTGGAATGCGAACTTCGCTGGCAAGAGCAACATTATTTACATAAAACTTTTCTCCGCCCAGAATAATTTCTGCACGAACAGAACGTTCTTTAGAAGCCTTAAGGCTTGGGTCTTCAGAAAGTTTTACAACAAACTCAGGCATTGTGTTTTTCGTTGAATTTGCAACCGGGAAAATCATTGAAGCACCGGAAAAATCAAAGGATTTTGAACCAGGCTGAACAATTCCGCCGTTGCAGGCAAACCCGTAAAAAGGCACCTCCGAAGAACAATCATATCCCAGCACGGCAGGCACCACACAAGCGGCAAGTATGCGTAGTTTACAATCAGACGCAGAAACAAAGAAGCCTTCCGGAATTATTTTCTTTATATCATCATTTTTCTGCAGGGCAAAAGAAAGGTCCAGACTTTTAGAAGCCTGGCTCATTTTTCCCTGCACCAGAATCCGCCGTGAATTATACAAAAAGTTTTCCTTCAGATTTCCTTTTGAAGAAAAATCTTCGGAAGTTAAATAACCAAACTGAAACTTTGAATCTTCGGAAAAATCGCTGTCTACAGCTTCCAGTCTTACAGTAAGGGCAACAGTTTCAAAATCATTATAAATCTTAAAAAAAATAGCTTTCTGCTCTTCATTAAACTTAAAATCAGCAGTTTCGTATTCTTTTACAAAAGCCTTTTTTGCAGGCGCGTTCAAGGCATACAATCTTGAAGTGAGATTTGAACCGTATTCTTCCAGACATAGAACCGACCTGTGACGCACAGAAAAAAGCAGGATGATAAACACAATATTTAAAACAATAAATGCAGAAATCAAAGCAAAAAAGCGTTTTTTCACCGCCGGCATTTTTTTTATAGCAAATAAAACTTTTTGAAGCTTTTCCTTTAACGACATATTAGAACTATATCAAATTTCAAAAAAAGATTATACTGTTTTTATGCTTGTAATAATTCCCCACCCTGATGACGCCCTGAAAATCTCAAAATACCAGAAAATTCTAAGAGACCAGCTGGCAAAATTCAATCTGATTTATTACAAGAAGCCTCCATTATGGTTTCCTCTTCCAGAAGAGCTTCCACAAATTGAAGAAAAACTGAAGGAAATTAACATTTCCAGTGTAATTATGGAAGAACCCTTTTTTAAAGATGGAAAGATTGTTGCGACTATCACAATGCAGGTAAATAATCAGCTGATTAAAAACGAATTTACTCTGCTCTATCCCCTGAACAGCAAGGAAAGTCTCCCAGCATCCCTCTCCGAGCCAACAGCCCCACTTACACAGGCCTTGTCCCAAAATAAAAAAATCCTGAACTTCCCTAAGGAATTCAGGATTTTTAGACTTGGCATTGCAGAAAGGATTTCTGAAACTTCAGCAGCAGTTTCAGATTCAGTCTGGCGCAAACTGTAAAGCTGCCCGCAGCACCAGTTGTCATTGTCCGCTTTGCTCGGACAATCTCTCATCTACATTACAATACTTCCACGGTCCAGTGCAGTAAGTCCTGTGCGCACATATTCCAGAATACCGTAAGGCTCTAAAAGACGTAAAAGACTTTCTACCTTTTCTTCGCTTCCAGTAATTTCAATAATCACAGATTCCAGTCCTACATCAACAATGCGGGCCTTGTAAATATCACAGGTTTCTATGATTGTTCCACGGTTACTTGCCTCTGCACGAACCTTAATCAAAGACATTTCTCGCTGAACGCTGGAAGCTCTTTCGCATTTTTTGATAGAAATAACTTCCTGAAGTTTTGCAAGCTGTTTTTGAATCTGCTCCAGAATCTGCTCGTCGCCGCTAACAACAATTGTCATGCGGCTCTGCTCTGGTTTATCGGTTTCGCACACTGTAAGTGAGTCAATATTGTAACCGCGTCGGCTGAAAAGCCCTGCAACACGGCTAAGAACACCGGTTTTATTTTCTACAAGTACACTTAATACGTATTTTTCCATAAATATTCACTCCACAATGGATTGTCCGGGGAATCTTACTGCTCCGGATTGAAGGAAACAGTTCTCAGAATATCCCCGAATACACCGGCAGCAGTAACGCCTGCACCAGCACCATAACCGCGGACAGTCAAAGGAATTGGCTGGTAGCGTTCTGTGTAGAATACAAAGGCGTTTTCACCACCCTTTACGCTGTAAAGTGGGTCATCCTGGCCAACTTCCATCATACCAACGCTAACCTTGCCGTCTTTAATTGTCGCACCCATGCGCAAAACCTTGCCCTTCTTTTTGAGATCGGCAATTTTCTTTGCAAAGTAGTCATCAACTTCAGGAAGCTTCTTCAGGAACTCTTCAACAGTTCCGCTTGAATCAAAACTGTCTGGGAATACCTTGAACATCTGAATATCAGAAAGCTCAATGTCATAACCAGATTCGCGGGCAATAATAAGTCCCTTGCGGGCAACGTCCATTCCGTTCAAATCATCGCGTGGGTCCGGTTCAGTGTAGCGCAGTTCTTTTGCTTCAAGAACAGCCTTACTGAATGGAACGCCTTCGTCGAGTTTTCCAAAAATATAAGAAAGAGAACCAGACATAATTCCGTTGAAGCTTTCAAGCTTATCACCAGATTTATAAAGGTTCTGCAAAGTATCGATGATAGGAAGACCTGCACCAACGTTTGTTTCATACAGGAAGCGGCGGTGCATCTTGTTTGCAGTACGGCGAAGTTCTTTATAGAAATTAATATCCATAGAGTTTGCACGCTTATTTGGTGTTGCAATGCTCATACCTGCATTTAAGATATCAAGGTAGCGCTCTGGTAAATCGTAAGAAGCAGTACAATCAACAAATACAGGGTTCAGAGGCTTCTTTTCTTTTACAAACTTGATAATATCATCAACATTCTGATTAGAATTGAATGGGAAGTCTGGCTTTTTCATCTGGTCGCGCCAGTTGCTCAAATCAAGTCCATCTTCATTCAAAATCATACCGTCGATTGTTGTAATACAGAGGACCTTGATATCAACATTTTCTTTCAACAACTTCTCGCGCTGGTCGCGGATCTGGTCAATCATTGTTCCACCAATTGTTCCAGCACCAAAAGCAAATACTTCTATGGTCTGAGCAGTATGGAAGAAGAACTGATGTACAGCACGAACGGCAGTATCAGCATATTCGTTTTCGATAACGGCAGAAATACAACGCTCGCTGCTTCCCTGAGCAATTGCCAGAATATTAATATCCTGACTAGAAAGAGCATTGAGAAACTTACCTGCAACACCGCGGTTAGCAATCATGCCATCTCCGACAACGCTTACAATAGCGCAGTCCTTGCGAACATCAATTGCGTCAATCAGTTTTTCGCGGATTTCAAGCTCGAATTTTGCTTCAAGAGCGTCTTTTACAAGGTCTGCCTCTGTATCACGAACACAGAAAGAAATTGTATATTCAGAAGAAGACTGAGTAATCAAAAGAATAGAGCTGCCGGCAGAAGATACTGCAGAGAAAATCTTGCTTGCCATACCAGTGCGGCCGCGCATAAGAGAACCGCCTACACTAATCATGCTAACATGCTTGAGCGAAGAAATACCGCAGATGCTAGACTTGCCGCGGCTTTCAAAAGGTCCCTTTCCAATACGGGTACCGCGGGCACTAGGATTATGGCTGTTCAAACTCCAGGCTTCAATTCCCTTTGCCTGAAGAGGAGCAATTGTTTTTGGATGAAGAACTTTAGAACCAAAGAATGAAAGTTCCATTGCTTCTTCATAAGACATATCGTCAACAAGAATTGCATCTTTTACAACGCGAGGGTCTGCTGTGTAAACTCCGTCTACATCAGTCCAGAATTCAACACGCTTTACGCGGAGGCTGGCACCAATAATTGCGGCAGAAAAGTCTGAACCGTTGCGGCCCAAAAGTCCCATAACAGGTTTTGTTCCAGTTCCACCAGACCATGTACAGATAAAGCCAGGGAACAAAAGAATGCGGGTCTGCTGAGGTGAAGCACCATCGCGGAATGGAGCACAAGCTTCATTACAAGCTGAATAATCAGCTTCCCCTTCCTTCTGATTTCCCGTAGTAAATACAAATTTTCGAGAATCCAGGAAGATTACACTCTGCTTTTTTGCCAGCAATACGTTTTCCATAATTGGGGCAGAAAGAAGTTCACCCATACCCATAATGCGGCAGTGAACAGTATCAGGACATTCACCAAAAGAAACACAACCGGCGAGGAGTTTTTCAAGCTCACCAAAATTCGGCTCAAGACGAGTCATTACCTTTTCAGCATCAAAACCTGGAAGTTTAGACTGAAGTTCAAGACAAATTTCGTTGTGGGTATTTCGAATATCGCTAACATAATTTGTGCCGCTGATACCAGAAATGCAGGCATCAATTGCAGCCTGAAGAGTGTTAGAAACACCTGCTGCAGCACTTACAACAACAGAAAGTCTGTCTTCCTTTGCGCGGTTAATAATAATATCCGCAGAAGCAAGAATACGTCTGGCATTTGCCATAGACGTTCCACCGAATTTTAATGTAATCATAAATCCACCTCGCCAAAGTCCGCAATTTCCCCAATATTCTGGGCGAGCACCTTACGGGGCGGAAATCAGCTATGCATAAATATTAAAGTTCTTTTATAATATTAAATTCCACCTTAAATTACAATCACCTATAGCCAGCAGAAGAGAACCTGCCAAAGCTAGCGGATGCGAATATCGGTGAGGGCACACTGGTCACCAGTAAGGGCAACATACACTTCTTTTGGTGCATTGTGAAGTAAAGTTGTGTTTTCAATATGTATTCCAAGATTATAAGTTGTCATTGTAATAGAGTTTCCCTGCCTTTGAAATTCAATCTCACATTCAAGTCCGGCCTTGTTACACTCTTTCCACACTTCCCAGCTCTTAAAGGCAGAGTCTTTTTTCATAACAAAATGGTTTTCCGCATAATCATTAGAACCGTTATCTTCGCCGTTAAGTTTTACCAGGGCATATTCACGGTAGTTTTTGCCGCCAACCTTTCCGTCTTCTGAATAAAAAAGCACTATATAAGGACAATGCCATACAAAGCTGGAATCAGGGAAACTCATGGTATGGAAAGCGACAGAAGTCTGATTTTTCAAACTGATTCCTTCTGTATAAGCAGAAAGCGTACTGTTAATCTGCACATTTGGAATATCTGCTTCAATTCTGTTTATAAAAGTAATCTGATCAGCAATACGAGGAATATCCTTTTCTTCCAGGAATTTTGCAGTAAAGTCAATCTGAATATTTTCCAGTTTACAGTGTTCACCAGTAAGGCCTATGTAAATTGAACGGGAAATATCTGGAAGGGCAATAATTGCCTTTACCATTTTCTTTCCGCTTTCAAGAGTTAAAACAATATGGTCTTCATATCTTCCGGCTGTAATTTTATAAAGATTATCACTTTCGTTTTTCTCACTCACCTGCACTTCCATATTTCTAACATTAGTAGAAATGCTGTGACCATCAAACCAGAGTTCGCCATATTCAATATAGCGGTAATCTTCTATAAGCTGCTCATCTGTATGGACCCGTCTGTCAAAAGAATCAAAAAGAATGATAGAAGGAGCTGAAAAGAATCCATTCTTGCCATCAGAGTCTTGCAGGCTTGCCTTAAAGGTAACGCATATTTCACTTTGCAAAATAGGGATTCCCACAGAAACATTTGACCTATAGTCTTCGCAAGAAAGTTCTGTTTCTACAGTGTAATTTTCTTCTTCTACAGGTCCCGCGTCTCCGGCATCCAGCAGCTGTACCATAATATTAGAAAAAACAGGGTCAAATTTTCCGCCTGCTTCCTTTACAAATTCTTCCCTCACAACTGCCATAGGCACGGAATTTCGGGTCTTAGTTTTAAAAATAGCCTTTACGTATGCGTCAGCGACTGCAATAATGCGGGCCATCACAGGAATCTGCTCGCCCTTTAAGCCTTCGGGATAGCCGCGCCCGTCATAAAGTTCCGAACAGTAAAGGGCAGTCTCGCTTAGATAAGGAAATTCCTTAATTCCTGAAAGAATTTCGCTGGAAAGACGCGGTATGTTATGAATTATTTTTTCTTCATCTTCAGTAAAAACTTCCTTATCCAAAAGAGAATCCGGAAGTGTAACAAAACCCGCATCGTGCAAAAGAGCCGCATAATAAACTTCTTCACATTCATTTTCTGTCATTCCGCTTTTTTCTGCAATTTTCCGGGCGATTTCCGCAACTTTCAGGCTTTTTCCTTTCCACAAATGATTTCTCTGCTCAACGGCACTTGTAAAAGAAGTAACGGTCTGTTCAAAAAGGTTTTTCATTCCCTCTCTTTCTTCTTTTAAATTCAGCATTTCTTTTTTATGTGTTCTTTGTACTTCTTCATTTATATCAAGATAAGAAAACATATATAAAGAAACAGAAACGAGTACCATTGCCATATTTACAATTGAAATTCCGTATGTGAATATCTGAATAATTCCGACAATGATAGGCACGAATATATAAAGGCAGAGAGCTATATAAATATAACGGCTGAATGATTTTTTATACTTCTGAATTACAGAAAACTGAATTAAGGGGGCAATAACCGGCACGATATAACACAGCAAAAAGCCATTTCCCCTGTGATAAAAGTTTTCTTCATCAAAATAAAAATAAAGACCTGTAAAAATATTTGCAACGACCATCAGCATTTCAATAATACAGGCAATAGCGACCAGATTAAGCCTTCGGGGTTTTCTATATTCCCCAATTCTTTCAAGCAAATCTATAAGATAAAGGTTGAAGGTAAAAACAATCCCCGAAGTAAGGAAAAAGACCATAAAATTGGCAAGCCTTACAATTATGTAGCCGGCAGCCCCTCTGTTGCCGGAATAAATATAGGCAGCCCGGTCAAAGCCCAAAAGCAGAGTGGCAATCACTTCCATTGCAATCAGAATCCATTTACGTCTTTTGGGAAGAAATCTTGTAATAAGAAGCAAAATTCCCATCAATGCAGACATTGCGCAAAGAGCAAGCATTATATTCAGCTGATGATTTCTTATAAATTCAAACATTTCACATCTCCTGATTATTGCCATTCAACTTATTAAGTTTTTCCTTAAATTCACTATAAGTCTTTAACAGATTATCAATATGAGAGGCAATATATATCTTATCATCTTTTTTGCATGCTTCTTCCATTTTTGCCGCTAATTCTTCCAGTTGAACGGCTCCAATAAATCTTGAAGAATTTTTTACGATAGAAGACGTTACTTCCAGCTGCTTAAAATCACCTTTTTTATATGCTTCATCAATTCTTCTGCTATTTTCCTCTATCGTATCAACAAAGAGCTGCAGGCCAAAAATAAATCCGCCGGCTCCGCCGGAATACTTTATGCCCTGTTCTACAAAAAGGCCTTCAACTTCATATACCCATTTCATTTCTTCCGGGATTTCAGCAAGGTTTTCGGAAAAATCTCCGGCAGAAGGTTTTTCCATCATAGACTCAGGAAGATTTCTCATGATAATTCTTTCAAAAAGCTTGGAATCTATAGGATTTAAGAGGCAGCCGCTGTAGCCCATTGCTTTATAAGAATCTTCGCCCAAAGCAGCATTTTCTGTAATAACATAAACAGGAATGTCTGCTGTATATTCACGAATCTTGCTTATCAAATCATCGCCATACATTTTTACAATCATCTGATCAACAAAAATTATGTTAAAAGAACTGGTTCTGATTTTTTCAAGCCCTTCTTCGGCAGTAAAGGCCGTGGTAATAAAGACTTTTGTCGCCTTAAGAAGATTTTTTATTACCTCTAGATTCATTTTATTAGAATCGATTACAAGAACGTCTGCATCAGGGGCTATAAACTGAGGAATGTAAGGCCCTCTTTCAACTGCGCTATCGTCATGTTCCTGGAAAACTCCAATAGGAGTCGGGTCTATAATTTTTTGAGTGAGCGTAAATATAAACTCCGAGCCTTCGCCATAAACACTTCTGCAGACAAGCACACCGCCCATAAGCTCCGCAAATCTTCTGGAAATATCAAGTCCCAGTCCAGTTTTCAGATGTTCTTCAGTCTCTTCGCGCTCAAACTGCTGTCCAGGCTGACCGTACGGACTAAAAAGCCCTTCCACTTCATTCTCTTTTATACCAACCCCAGTATCTTTTATAGAAAAACATAGTCCACATTCGTTATCAGTTCTTTCTTCCATAGAAAGTTTTAATTCAAAACCGCCTTCGAATGTGTACTGAATGGCATTATTTAAGAGTTTAAGCAGAACCTGCCTGATTTTTCCGACATCTCCGTAAAGGCGTTTTGGCACCATTTCGTCAATGTTCACATCAAATTTAAGCCCCTTTTCCAGACTGCGCTCGCGCACAGGAATTATTACAGAACGCAGAATATCCTGCAGGTCATATTCAGTTTGAACAAGTTCAAGGGCGCCGGTTTCAATTTTTGTCATTTCAAAAAGGTCAGAAACAAGAGCCGCCAGACTTTCAGAAGCTGTGCGAATGTCAAAAGCATAATTCATAATTGACATAAAATATGTTTTCGGCACATCTCTGGCGTCTTCCCTCATAATCATTTCATTCATTCCCATAATTGTATTTACAGGAGTAATAATCTGCTGAGACATATTTGAAAGGAAGCGTGATCTTGCCATATTTGCTCTTTCTACATCATCTTTTGCCTGTCTGAGTTCTGAATACTGGCGTCTAATAACCGTTGCCTTCATAAAACGCCAGACAACTAAGCCGACAATAATCATTACAAGCAGGGCAATTACAATCCTTACCGCAAGAACTTCCAGAAGTTTAGGCTTTTTTATGATTGTAACGGAATTATCCAAAACTGGAGTTTTACCATCATTTCCCATAACCTGAATGCGAAGGGCATAGTTTCCGTAAGGCAGACTTGTATATTCCAAAGGTGTTAATTCATTTTTTCTTGCAGTAATACCAGGGTCACCGCTGCCTTCCAGAAAAACTTTAACCAGAGGATTATTCATTGTATAATCTAAAACCGAAACAAGTAGTTTTATACGCTTGCTTGAAGAAGGCAGAGTGTAACTTCCATCAGCATTCGCACTTATTTTTTTATCATCAATAAAAACTGCACTAATTCCGGCCTTTACAAGGGCATTTGAATCAAAAAAGTGATTAATATTAAAGCGGATTACACCTTCCCTTCCTGCAACATAAAGATTTCCGTCATCATCTAGGGCACTGTATGAATTTCCGGTGATTGAATAAGGCAGCCCGTTTGCGATTGAGTAAACTCTATAATCCTTTACATAATCGTAAATTAAATTATCAACAGCAACGCAATAAATACCATAAGAAGACAGAATCCAAACTTCATCTTTATCATTTATATAAATATCGTAATTGTTATTATAAGGAAATGAAGTTACATTTTTTATAACTCCGTTTTTTATCATACCAATAGAGTTTGATGTAATAAGCCACAAAAGTTCATGTTTTTCATCCCTTTTAATTCTCATTACAACATCGCTGGTAAGCCCTTCCCCACGACCGATTCTCCGAACACCAGAATCGTTGATTACATAAATACCGTCTCCGTCACTTCCGCAGTAAATATCTCCGTCAAGGCCTTCTGCAACGGTCAGGAATTCAGTATTTTTTATGCCGTCCTCGCTGCCATAAGTCCTTTCTACCCGGCCATTTTTTATTATTGCAAGCCCGCCATTTGTACCGACCAGAACCCTGCCATCTTTTGCAATAGAGATTGTTCTAATCTGATTGCTCAAAAGTCCGTCTTCTTTTGTAAATGAAGTAATTTTTCCATCTGCAGACTGACAGACAAGCCCCATATTATTTGTATAGGTTGCAAGCCAGAGATTTTTTTCAAAATCTTCTACAATGCACCTTATTCTGCTAGTTCCCAGAAAGTCCGAAAGTTCATCTGCAACCGGCTGTTTTTCCGAATTGAGAATTCTCAAGCCCCTGTCTGTTCCGATATAAAGTTTTCCATTATGAACACAGGTTGCATTTGTCGTTTCACCCAAAAGTCCTGAAATATCAGAAAGATTTACAAAGTTATTTGTAACAACCTTTATAACGCCCTGATTGCTGGAAGCAATCCAGATATTTCCCTGATAATCAGAAGTTGTCATTTCTATCGTGCAGTTTGCGGGGATATTTATCAGTTCCTGAAATCGGTTTCTTTCATCCAGATAGCCGGCCATTGAAGTAGAAGAAACCCAGAGTCGGCCGCAGTCATAACTAAGCCAGTGAACATTTTTTAGAGGAGCAACATTTATTTTCCTTAAATCCGAAGCTTTCTTTCCAAAAGAACCGTAATAAATATTACTGCTCTCTGTTGCAAGGTAAACAATTCCTGAACTATGCTTATCCGCAAGCAGAGTAGTTATTTTTTCCATTCCAAGTTCTTCGAAGGTATAGAATTCAGTAATCTTACAATTTTCTATCGCAAAAACATTTCCGTTTTTAGTCTGACCAAAAATCTTTCCTTTGGAATCTGAATCAAGCTTTAAAATTCTTTCTTCATTTATTCTTGAATCAGAAAGTGTATATAGTCTTCCCTGAGTATCCACATAAGCAACGCCGGAAGTAGTACCAATAAAAATATTACCCTCAGCATCCTCTGCAAAAACTCTTACCGAAGAAGATGGCAGGCCGTCTTTATAATTATAACGTCTTGATTTTTCATCATACAAAACGACCACACCGTTATCGTTTGTTGCCACCCAGAGTCGTTTTTTACTGTCTTCAAATAAACCGCGCCCGCTGCTTGCCCCCAGATAAGTTGGCAGGCGTTCAAAAGAAGTTCCATCATAACGGAAAACTCCACTGTAACCGCCAACCCAAATGTAGCCGTCTGAAGAAGAAAGAATTACATTCGCATCAGATGTAGGCAAGCCGTTTGCCGCATTGTAAACTTCAAAAGTATAGCCCATCTGAGGAATCTGCCCTGTAACCGCATAGCCACCGCCAATTTTTCCTTCCGTACCAGCTGTAACAGCAAAAAGTCCCTGGGCAGAAAGCAAAAATACAAGAGAGGCTCCAAGTTTTATCCACAATTTATTTGAAGATCTGCTAAAATTCATAAAAAAGCCTCCGTCACTCCTACACCGATGAACTGTATTTCTTCAAAACCATTTTTACTTCAGGAAGGGCTTCCATAAAAACTTCAACGCACTTTGCATCAAACTGAGTGCCAGCCCCCTCCTGCAAAATAGCCAGAGCCTTTTCCAAAGGAAAAGCCGGTTTATAAACACGAGGAGATGCAAGGGCATCAAAAACATCTGCAACAGCCATAATTCGGGCAGAAAGAGGAATTACTTCACCATGCAAACCTTCCGGGTAGCCCTTGCCGTCCCAGCGTTCGTGGTGGTATGCCGCCATATTGCGAGCCTCTTTCAAATAGTTTTCACCCTGCACCGAACTGATTGCATTTTCAAGAATCTTCTTGCCCGCCGTTGTATGAGTTTTCATAATGGCAAATTCTTCATCCGTAAGTTTTCCGGGCTTGTTCAAAACTCCGTCCGGAATATTAATCTTACCAACATCATGCAAAGGAGCCGAGCGAACCACATCAGACATAAATTTTGGAGTTATTTTCTGAGCGTAATAGCCCTTCTTCTTCAAACCTTCCACAATAATTTTTACATAAGCAGCAGTTTTCTGAACATGAGCACCCGTATCACTATCACGACTTTCTACCATATCAGCCATAGTGATAATCAAACCTTCCTGCATCTTTGCAGTTGAATCAGAAAGATGGCGGATATCCCGCATCTGCTCCGCCTGATTCAGCGTCATTTTACAGATAGCACGGTAGAGTTTTTCCACTTCATCTTCCGTATGAATATCAAGAGAGCGGATAGTCTTTACATTTTCATCAAGCTTTTCCTGATCTTCACCAGACTGGGCAAAAAGTTCAATACAGGCAGTCATGGAACTGATAGGATATGTAGTGTAAACGCTTGTTTTCCAAAGGGCGTAAGCAATAATCACAATAAAGAAACCGCCCATTGTCAAAAGCACTTTTAGAATAAAACGCTGCATATAGGAAGTCATATATTCAAGAGAAACATCTGCCCCCACGTAACAGACAGTTTTTCCAGACTCATCCCTAACCGGGTAATAAACCGTAAGCATCCAGCCCCACACATCATTTGTTTCTATTTCAGGCACTTCCTTACCATCCAAAAGATCCTGAATATAAGGCTCAAAGGCGTCTTCATAAGCAACAAGCTCCCCAGGATAATAAGGAATCACGCCTTCTTCTGATGTATTTAAATCAAAAATAAAGCGTCCGCCATTTTCTTCTGGCTTTAAAACATACAGATACGTTACATCACCAGCACTCAACCAGATTTTATAAAGCAGTTCTTCCGTTTCTTTATAACCGCGGACTTCACGGCCATATTTAATGTAGTCATCAACCATTTCTGTATCAATTATTTCAGAAGCAACTTTTGCAACTGTGCGGGCTTTCTGCATACTGTTTTCTCTTGAAGCATTAAAGAAAAGGCTGAGCCCAGTCCAACTCATTACAACGACAATCATTACAGAAGATACAACTATAACTTGAGTTGTACGATTCCTCATGGAATGTTTAATATCATGCCGCCAGCTGTTAATTTGTTTCATTTCCTTTTTTGTCAGAGGCCTCTGTTTCCAAACCCCGGCAGCAAAGGAATTCAATTTGGAATCTGGAACAATATAAAACAGCACCGTAACCAGAAGACACGAAAAGCCTTTTTCCAAAAACTGCACTAAAAAATTAACAAAAATAAGAGAAAGAAAATAAGGAAAATTGGTAGCCGCCGAAAAAGTCCGGACATTCTGACTAATCAGAGAGTCTAAACTTTCACCAAAAATCCCCAACTGAATAACAGATAAAACTAAAGCCGAAAAAACAGAGAGAAATAAAGCAAATAAAACTGTTTTTCCTATTTTTTTAAATGAATATCTGCTTACATACCAGACCGTTGCAATTGCAAAGCAGGCATTTAAAATGGCAAAATAAATAGAAGGCTCGTAAAAAAAGGAACAGACAACATTTGTAACTACAGCCGTCAGAATTCCAGAAAAAAGCGTACCTGTAACTGCAGAAACCGTAATAGTGCCTATACTGCTAAAGAAAAGAGGCAGGCCTCTTCTGTACATCAGATAAGAAAGAAGAACATTTACCGTAACCCCAAGTACAATAAGATAAAAAGTTTGAAAGCGAAGCCCTACGCTTTTATGAGCAGAATTATCAACAGAATGTTTCAACAAAAACAGCCTCGAATAAAAAGATATAGAAAAATTATATCACCATATTTGAGACTTTCATAATAAATTCTACTTTTTTCTTTCTATTTAAGAAGACCTTCCAGTTCTTCCAGAAGCATTACTTTTAAGCCGCGGCCTTCAATTTTCTTTACATGTTCATCATTAGGACGATTTTCAAACACCGCAAAACCGCTGCCCACAGCCCTTTCCACCGTAGAACCGCCGTTATCATAAATCTGTTTTACAAGTTCAAAAGCATAATCCACATCACGCAAGATTTTTTTGTCCAGTTCAAACTTCATGCCCAAGACAGTCTTAAAATGAGGTTTAGGAGAAACCTTTCCATAAAGTCTTGTGATTTTTTCAGTCATTTCGCGGCGGTAAGCCCGCTCTGCTGCCTGCTCCAGAATCTGTTCGTTAGAAACAAAGCACTTTTTTCCTTCAGCTCCTGTTAAAATCTCTTCCACAGAAAGCCCGCTTTTCATACATTCAGCCTTTAAGCAGAGCATGGTCATCATCGCATCATCCACAGATTTATGACTCTGAAACTTTGCAAGATTTACACCAAATTCTCCGACCCACTCCACCAGCTTCTGCTTCTTTCCATACTTGCGTTCCAGATAACGCTCCAAATCAAAAGCTCGGAACTGAATATAAGGCAGATTGTAACGCTCATTTGCATCATTCACAAAGCCAACATCATTAGAAACAGCAAAGCCCGCAATATAACGGTTACCAGTAGTAAAAAGCTTTTTTATATCCTTGTAATAGCTTTCGTAATTAGGCTTAGTTCTGAAATAATCTTTTGAATAGGCAAGTTTTATTCCACCCTTACCCGAAAACAAATACCAGTCAAAATCGCATTCCGGATTCATTACAACATCTTCGCTTTCAATCACATTCAAATCATCATCGCAAATAACATAACCAAGCGAACAAATTTTTCCCACACCATCAAAAGTATTAGCACACTCGCAGTCAAAAAAAACAAAATTCTTGTGATTCATTCTTCTATTATATCAACAAATTTTCCCCAGGGCAAACGCATAAAAGAAAGGCATGTTAAAAATCTGATGAAGCGTAGTGAAACCAAGGCTGAAAAGGCTTTCGAGCATAACAGAAAAGTATTTTTCAGATCAAAAACATGATTATAATCGTAAAACTGGCGCAAGGGAGTGAGTCATGGGGCAAAAAGACTCTGTTTGTGGATGCCGCGAAAGCGGCAGTTTAATAGTTCCTTTACCACAAACAGCGTCTAGCGCAATATTGCGCGTTTTTGAACCATGAATCACGACCGGAAGCCATTTTTAAGTTAAATTTATATATCATGTTTTAGGACTGAAAATCATATTGTCTACAACCTATTTTTTCAGTATATTAATAGTATGTTGTTAGAAGTACAGAACTTGAACGCAGGTCTTGAAGACGGAAAACAGATTCTCAATGACCTCAATATAAAAATCGGTCAGGGCGAAACTCACGTCCTCATGGGACCAAACGGAGCCGGAAAATCTTCACTGGGAAATACCCTCATGGGAAACCCTGTTTACAAAATTACCGGCGGTAAAATTCTCTTCAAAGACCAGGACATCACAGAAGAAAGTGCCGATAAGCGCGCAAAAGCCGGCATGTTCATGTCTTTCCAGAGTCCGCTCGAAATTCCAGGAATCAGTCTTGAATCATTTATTCGCGCCAGCATTCAGCAGAGAACCGGTGAACGCGTCAAGCTTTTCCAGTTCCAGAAAGAGCTTCAGCGCTGCATGCAGATTCTGGATATGAATCCGGATTACGCAAAACGCGACCTGAACGTAGGTTTTTCTGGAGGAGAGCGCAAAAAGAGCGAAATTCTCCAGCTCCTTATGCTTAAACCAGATTTTGCCATTCTTGACGAAACAGACTCCGGACTTGATGTTGACGCAGTCCGCGTAGTTTCAAAAGGAATCGAAGAATACAGAAAGCTTACAAACGGTTCACTCCTTATCATCACCCACAGTACAAAGATTCTTGAAGGTCTGGACGTTGACTACACTCACGTTCTTGTAAAAGGTCACATTGTAAAAACTGGAGACGGACAATTATTCCACCAGATTAACGAAAAGGGATTCGAAGAGTTTATTAAATAAAGCCTTATGGAAGAAAAAACAAAGATAGACGACATAAACCGCGAATTTTACGACTTCCGCTATGAAGAAACTGAAGAAAACACCTTCCGCATGGAAGCAGGTCTCACTCCAGAAATCGTAAAAAAAATCAGCGAAGAAAAAGGCGATCCAGAATGGATGAAAGAATTCCGTCTTAAATCGCTTGAAATATACAATCAGCTCAAAGTGCCAAAATGGGGTCCTTCAATCGAAGGTCTTCACGTAGAAAATATTGCAACTTATGTTCGCCCAAAAACTCAGATGAGCGGCAAATGGGAAGATGTTCCACAGGATATCAAAGATACTTTTGAAAAGCTTGGAATCCCGGAAGCAGAACGCAAATCTTTGGCCGGAGTTGGTGCCCAGTACGATTCAGAACTTGTTTACCACAATGTTCAGGACGAAGTTGCAAAGCAGGGCGTTATTTACCTTGGTTTTGAAGAAGCACTAAAATCTCCAGAATGGGGTCCTATGGTAAAAGAATACTTTATGACCCTTATCACACCAAAAGACCACAAGTTTGCAGCCCTTCACGGAGCAGTCTGGTCTGGAGGTTCCTTTGTTTATGTTCCCAAAGGAGTTCACCTCTCCTTCCCTCTCCAGTCTTACTTCCGCTTAAACGCAAAGGGAGCTGGTCAGTTTGAGCACACACTTATTATTGTAGACGAAGGCGCAGACCTGCACTTTATTGAAGGCTGTTCTGCACCAAAATATAACGAAGCAAACCTTCACGCAGGAGCCGTAGAGCTTTTTGTAAAAAAAGGAGCCCACCTGCGCTATTCAACCATAGAAAACTGGTCTAAGAATATGTACAACCTGAACACAAAACGTGCCCGGGTAGAAGAAGGTGGCGCTATAGAATGGGTTTCAGGCTCATTTGGATCACACATTTCCTACCTCTACCCCGAAAGCGACTTAGTAGGCCGTGCCGCAAAAGCAGAATTCACAGGAATTACCTTTGCTGGTGCAGGCCAGAGTCTTGATACAGGTGCAAAAATGGTTCACCTGGCACCAGAAACAACAAGTCTCATTTCTACAAAGTCTATTTCAAAGGGCGGCGGAGTTTCTATCTACCGTTCTGCAGTTTATATCGATAAAAATGCAACAGGAAGTAAAACAAGTGTTTCCTGCGAAAGCCTTATGCTTGATAACCAGAGCCGCAGCGACACTATTCCTGCCATGCAGATTAAAACAGACGAATGTGATGTTGGTCATGAAGCAAAAATCGGACGTATTTCCAGCGATGCTATCTTCTATTTGATGAGCCGCGGAATCAGCGAAGAAGAAGCTCGCAGTATGATTGTAAGTGGTTTTGCAAATCCTGTAAGTAAGGAACTTCCACTTGAATATGCGGTAGAGATGAATAATTTAATTCGTCTTGAAATGCACGGTAACATGTGAGTAAGGCCGCTGGCGGCCGGTGATATATAGAAAAGCGCAAAAAAAATTGCGAAAGCAATTTTTAGCTTAACCTTATTATAAGAGGTATGTATGAGCGAACAATTAAACTTAAATCCAATTACCTATCTGACCTGGCATTGGATGAAAATAAATAACGATACTATCCAGGTAAATCCTTCTTTTTCAGAAAACTCTGGTAAAGAAGAAAAACTTCCTCAGGGAGTTAGGCTTTCTAAAGGCAAAACTATAGAAACAGAGCTGCCCGAGCCACAGTATTCCATTGGAAGCGAGGCCGCAAATCTTATTAGCGAAAGTGCGAAGGAAGGTAAAATCTATACAATCAAGGGAACTCTAAAAGAGCCTCTGATTATCCGCCTTGAATCTAAAGACGGCTGTAACGAATGCTGCCAGCAGATTATTCATGCCCTGCCAGATTCAAAGGGAGAAGTAATCATCATTTCTTCTTCAGAAGAAAATGCAGGCGGAATGACAAGCCTTCTTACAAAGTTTTATCTTGAAGAAAATGCTCAAATCCAGGTTTCAAAAGTGCAGTTTCTCTCTTCTGCAATGAACCAGATAGACGAAACTGCCGCAAGCCTTGGAGCAGACTCAAAAATGAACTTTGTTTCAGTAGAACTTGGCGGCTCCCACATAGACCAGGGCTTCCATGCAAGCCTTATTGGTAACCGTTCAGATTTTAAGTCTCACATGGGCTATCTTTGCCGTAACGACCAGTATCTTGATACAAATCAGACTGTAGTTCACAAGGGAAAGAAAACCACCTGTAACATGTTTACAGATGGAACCATTAAAGATAAATCTACAAAGGTATATCGCGGCACAATTGATATGGTACAAGGCTGCTCGGGTTCTGTTGGAAACGAAATGGAAAACACTCTGAACCTTTCTCCAAATGCCGTAGAAAAATCTGCCCCAATCATTCTTTGTGGTGAAGACGACATTTCTGCCGAACACGGTTCTACAATCGGAAAGCTTTCAAAAGATATTCTTTTCTACTTCCAGTCTCACGGAATAGACCAGGCCCTTGCCGAAGAACTTCTTTCTAAAGCAAAAATCCAGGCCGCCGCAGACAAAATTGGCAGCGAAGAAATCCGTCAGGAAATTAAAAACTACCTCGCCGGCATTTATGGTAGCGAAGAATAAGTTCTGCACTAATTGCATATCCTCTAAAAAAACACTAGAATGTAGCAACATTTACATAGTAAAACAATAGGTAATTTGAGGTATACAATACATGGAAAATAAATACAGAAAAGACTTCCCTTTCTTTAAGGCTATAGACGAAAAATCATCCGTAGAAAACAGGGATTTAATTTACTTTGACACTGCCGCTACAGCCCAGAGGCCTTTTCTGGTTCTTAATGCCATGACCCATTTTTATGCTACAGAAAATGCAAACCCTCTTCGTGGACTTTATTCGCTCAGCGAACGGGCTACCCTTGCCTACGAAAACGCCCGCGAAACAGTTGCAAAATTCATAAATGCCCGCGAAAGTGCAGAAATTGTATTCACTCGTAATGCGAGCGAAAGCTTAAATCTTGTTGCCTACAGCTGGGGCTTGAACAACCTTAAACCTAGCGACGAAATCTGTGTTACAATCATGGAGCACCATTCAAACATTGTTCCATGGCAGATGGTCGCAAAAAAAACTGGAGCAAAACTTGTTTTCCTTGAGTGCGATAAAGAAACCGGTCTTATCAGCGACCAGGAAATTGCTGAAAAAATAAACGAACACACAAAAATTCTTTCTGTTGTGCACGTTAGTAACGTTCTGGGTGTTACAAACCCGGTAAAAAAACTTGGTCAGGCAGCCCATGCCGTGGGAGCTATCTTTATTGTAGACGGCGCCCAGTCTGCACCACACATGAAGGTTGATGTTCAGGATATCGATGCAGATTTCTTTGCTATGAGCGGCCACAAGCTCTGCGGACCAATGGGAATCGGAGCCCTTTACGGTAAACGCGCTCTCTTAGAAGAAATGGAACCTTTTCTGCGCGGCGGCGAAATGATTGAATACGTTACCCGCGAAAAGGCAACCTGGGCCGAAGTTCCACATAAATTCGAAGCAGGTACAGTAAGCGCCGGAGACGCAGTTGGAATGGCAGCCGCAATCCGCTATATCACCTCTGTAGGTCTTGAAAATATTGAAGAACACGACCGGATTCTTGCCACACGAATGCTTGAAGGAATAAAAAACATTCCTCATATAAATATAATTGGTCCTCGCGACGCAAGTAAACGCTGCGGAATCGTTACTTTCACAGTAGATGGTGTTCATCCTCATGATGTTGCAACTCTGCTTTCTGAAGAACACATCGCAATCCGGGCCGGACACCACTGCGCACAGCCACTTGGCCAGTATCTTGGTCAGACCGCCACTGCCCGTGCAAGCCTCTACTTTTACAACACAGAAGATGAAGTAGACACCTTCCTGCAGAAACTTGCAAAACTCCGCGAGTGGTCAGGTTATAAGGACTAATCCCTTGTCATTCCCGTGCTTGACACGGGAATCTATAATGACATTTTATAAGTCTAATGATGACTTTTTCACTCTTTTTTAGTATATTTAAATCATGGAGAATAAGTAATTTGGACACAAAAGAACTCTACCGTGAAATCCTCAACGAACATAATATAAACCCAAGCCACAAAGCAAACATGGATGCCCCAACCTTCTGTCTGGAGGGCGTAAACCCTTCCTGTGGAGACCAGATTACCCTTCAAATGAAGCTTGATGAAAACAATGTAATTACAGATGCAAGCTTTACAGGCAGCGGCTGCGCAATTTCACAGGCCAGTGTAGATATGATGGCTGATTTAGTGATTGGAAAAAAAAAGGAAGAAGCACTCGCTCTTGCCGATATTTTTGACCGCATGATAAAAGACCAGGTTACAGAAGAAGATCTTGAACGCCTGGACGAAGCCGCAGCCCTGCAGGATATTTCCCACATGCCTGCCCGCGTAAAATGTGCCATGCTGGGCTGGCGCACATTAAAAGAAATGCTTGGCACACCTCTTGAAACAAAAGCCAATTTGTGATATATTATTTCTCACTTGGCGCTTTAGCTCAGCTGGATAGAGCAACTGCCTTCTAAGCAGTAGGTCGACAGTTCGATTCTGCCAAGCGTCAAAAAAAAAGAGTTTCTCATTCGAGAAACTCTTTTTTTTGCCTTAGTTATTTTCAGAAGCAGCATCTATTGTAACCGCTCCCAAATAACAGATATTACTGTAATAAGGTGTATAAGTTACATCATAACCAACTGCAACAGCAAACATGGCCACATACCATTTTTGGCCATCACTCATAGAAGTATAAGTTACATCATCATCACCGCTTTTTGGGCTTGCATCATAAGTGCCAGAGCGGCCAAAATTAAATGTTGTTGCATCAGATGTGTTTCTTATTGGAATTGTTTTTGTTTCAGAATCATACAGATATTCACTGTTTACAAGAATACGCGAAGAAAAGTTTTCAATTGAATAATAATCACTAAGTCTGATATAAACACGCTGGTTTTCACCAGTGTATGGAATAAGAGTAGAAACTTTCTGATAGCCCTGAGCTCTTAATGGCTTGTAACCATAACCGCTGGAAGAAGTTGCATTTACAAGCCTTGTTGCAGCGGTTGCACTTGTACTGTCACTACTTGCCAGAGACTGCAAAGTTTCCACCTGACTTTTCATTGTAGAATAAGAACTGTATATACGATAATAAACTTCTGTACCAGAAAAGTTTAATCCGTCCCCAGATTCAAAAGAGTTTTCATTTGTAAAAAACTCAAAATAACTTTCATCATAATTTCCTGTATAAACAGGAGTATGATTTACAGAATATGGAGCTGGAAGAATATAATAAACATCAAGACCACAGGAAGAAAGAAAAAATAAAAGGCATACCGCTCCAGCAAGAAAAAATCTATTTCTAACTGTCTGGCATGCCTTTTTCTTCATACTTATAAAACCTGAAAGCACCTAAAAAGGTTACTCAGCTTTTCCTTCTACCTGCAAATAAATCATACGTGTTTTAGCAAGCTTTGCCCATGAATCATCAGGGTTCTTGTCATAAAGCTCTGAATAAGCAGTGAATGCTTCTGCGTATTTTTCAGCTTCTTCAAGTGCACGACCATAGCTGAATGCAGCATGTGTATTAAGAATGAAGTCTTTGTTTTCAGCAGCTTTTTTGTAATTTTCAATTGCAGCATCTTTATTTCCAAGCTCTTCGTTACAAACGGCAAGGTTATAAAAAGCAATTGGTTCAATATAAGTCTTTGCTGATTTTTCAGCAGTTACCTTCCAAGCATCAGCAGCTTCTGAATAATTCTTCTGCTGATAAAGGATTTCTGCCTTAAGCATATTTGCGCGGGCACCAACAACTCCACCCTTAGAAGTAAGTGCTTCAAGCTTTTCAAGAGCATCAATGCGTCTTGCAGTAAGTTCACTTTCTTCCAGAGAAGCAGAACCTTCTGTAAGAGTATAAGCAATATCATCAAGAGTTGTAAGATTATTGATTTTTGATTTATTCAAAGCAACAGAGCAAACGATATAAACAACGATTGCACAAAGAAGAATTACTAATCCAATAATAAATCCCTTCTTTTTTGTTTCAATCAATGAATTAAGTTTTGCACTTGCTGTCTGCTTTTCTGTATTTTCAGCCATTTTTTTACCCCTTTTTTATCTGCGAATCTGTAATTCGTTCATCAATCTTATCACATAAGTACGTTGAATTCCTAGTACACGGGCAGCTTTTGTCTGATTCCAGCCGTTTTCTTCCAGAATCTTAATCAGATAATCTCTTTTGAAATTATCTATTGCATTCTTAAGACTTTTATCCTGCAATTCCATTGAATCAGACTGAGAAAAACCTAAATCTGATGATTTTATCACAGGTGGCTGGCCAACAATAAAGGCACGTTGAACTGCATTGATTAACTCATCTACATTTCCTGTCCAGAAATTATTTTCCAGGGCAATTTTTGCAGATTCAGAAAACTGATTAAAAGCATAACCAGATTTTCTGCAGAAAGTTTCCATACAGCTTTGCGCTATCGGTAATATATCTTCTTTTCTCTGTCTAAGCGGAATAACATTCAGTACAACAGCATTAAGACGGTAATATAATTCAGAAGAAAAATCCCCCGAAGCCACTTTAGAATCCAAATTTACTTCGGTTGATGTAATAAGCTTTATATCAGAGCCTTTTTTTTCAAATAACTTTATAAGCGAAAGAAGTTTTTCCTGACCATTAGCCGGCAGTTCATCTATAAAACTTATAAAAAGAGTAACTCTTTGATTATAAGATACAAGCTTCTCTACCGTGTCAAAAGATTCCAGAATCTGAAAGTTAGAGAAAGCCTTGCAGTTTACTTCAAAGAAATATCCAAAACTCTTAGCTGTCTCAAAATGAATATGCTGGGCAATAAGTCTTTTTCCAGTTCCCCTCTCCCCTACAAGCAACACAGAAGCATTATTTGCAGAAAGAGTGGGAAACAAAGATTTAATTTCGTTTATAAAGTTACTGTTTCCTACAAAAGGAGCTATATTCTTACTCATCAAACCTAAACAAAACGCATTGCCTGCTCTTTCAAACATGCAATGCGTTTATAAGAAAAAATCTTATACAGATTTAGTCATTTTTCTGAGACTTAAGCATATCTCCAAGAGTGTATGCTCCGTCATCATCATCATTTGCACTTGACATGTACTGAGAAAGTTCATCTCTCTGCTGCTTTCTCTTATACTCGCGTACAGAGAATGCAACCTGTTCTTTCTCTACTTTTACATCAACTACAAATACATTAATTTTATCGCCAACCTTATATTTAGTTACAGCTTCCTCAAAAGGAACGTCTTTATCATCACTAAGGTTAGACTTGTTTACAAGACCTTCAATTCCATTAGGAGCCTTTACAAAGATTCCGAAATCTGTGATAGAAGTAATTTCACCTTCAAGAGTTGAACCTGGCTTGTATTCTTCAGCAAATGCCTTCCAAGGATCATCAGTCAGCTGCTTAATACCAATCTTAATGCGGCGAGCTTCTGTGTCGCATTCAAGAATTACAGCATCAATTTCCTGATCTACTGAAAGTTCACTTCCAGGATGCTTAACTTTCTTTGTCCAAGAAATATCATCTGCGTGGAGGAATCCGTCAATTCCTTCTTCGAGTGAAACAAAAGCACCAATGTTAGTAATCTTTACTACCTTTCCAGAAACCTTTTTTCCAACTGGATATTTTTCAGCAATTGTATCCCAAGGATTATCAGTAGCCTGCTTAAAGCCCAAAGAAACACGACCAGCCTGGATATCATATCCAAGAATCATTGCTTCTACTTCCTGGCCAACAGTTACCATATCACCAGGCTTGCTAACTTTCTTTGTCCAAGAGAACTCAGAAATATGAACAAGACCTTCAATTCCTTCTTCAAGTTCAACGAAAGCACCGAATTCAGTAAGTTTTGTAACCTTACCTTTTACAACATCATTTACATGATATTTTTCTTCAAAGTGAATCCATGGATCTTCTGTGAAGTGCTTAAGAGAAAGATTAATTCTCTTTTCAGCAGGATCAAGACGGATAACCTTAAGTTCGATTTCCTGACCTTTCTTTACGAAATCTTTTGGACGAGCAACGTGTCCCCAAGACATATCATTAATATGAAGAAGACCATCAAATCCACCCAAATCAATGAAAGCACCAAAGCTTGTAAAGCTCTTTACAGTACCTTTTACAGTGTCACCAATCTGAACTGAATTAAAGAAAGCATCACGCTTTGTATCAATTTCTTCTTCAAGATATTTACGGCGATTTACAACCGGATTAAGTTTACTATCTGAATACAGACGTTCAATATAGAACTTAGATTTAAGTCCAAGAAGTTCTTCTGGCTTTTCAATTTTTTCTGAATCTGCCTGACTAATAGGAAGGAAAGCAGCACGGTCAATTCCTAAATCAACTTCGTAACCACTCTTTACAATTTTTGTAATCTTTCCGTCTACTGGAGTCTTATCTTTCCAGGCAGTTTGAATTTCTTTCAAATAGCGCTTTGAATCTGCTTTTCTCTTTGAAAGTACAGGTCCATTAGGATTGTGACCTGTCAACAATGACTGAACTTTATCCCCTACCTTTGGCAGTTCATCTGCAAACTCCTCTACAGGGATTAAACCTTCTGACTTATCTCCGATATCAACGTAAACGTAGTCATCTGTAATCTGAACAACTGTTCCTTCTACCAACTGACCAGCCTGCGGAGCGGCAAAGTCGTATGCGTCTAACTGTGTCTCGAAATTGCTCATGGAGTTCTGAGCTTCTTCCTTTTCCACTTCCATTTCTTCCATTCTGAAACCTTTTAATTATGAAATTTGTTTTAATATTATCTCACAAACATTGTCAATCGTCAAGTTAGAAGTATCAATATATAGTGCATCTGGAGCAATTTTAAGTGCACCTTCCTTCTTATTTCTGTCAATTTCATCTCTTTCTTCAATAGAACGCTGTATTTCTTCAAGGGTCATATTGCTCACACCCTGATCAAAACGGCGGCGGGCCCGAACAGCAGCACTTGCATCAAGATAAACCTTGTATTCCGCATTAGGGAAAACCACAGTTGTCATATCCCGGCCTTCACAAACAATGCTCAAGCTCTTTGTAATTTCACGCATCAACTCATTTACGTAATGGCGGAGCGGAATTATTGCACTCACCTGGGCAACATTTTTTGCAACGCGGTCATCATGAAGATGAGCAGTAACGTCATTTCCGTTCAAAATAAAATGACTTTCTTTTGTATATTCAATTTTCTGAGCACGACAAAAATCCATCACCTTTTCTTCGTCAGAATAATCAATTCCTGCATCCAAAAGAGCAATTGTAAAAGTACGGTAAAATCCGCCGCTGTTCAAAAAAGTAATATTCAATTTTTCTGCAATCATCGACGCAATTGTACTTTTACCAGTTCCTGCCGGTCCGTCTATGGCTATAATCATATATCCTCCTGTGTAAGGGTGTGGGGGAAGTCTCCCCCTCGCTCGCACTTCGTTGCTCGCTACCCCTTCTAGCGGGGGACACCCCCGCAACGCCCCCGTCTCTACTCCCGATTATATCACAAAAACAAAGTTTGTACTGATTTGATACTGATTTTCTCTCACTTTTGTACTGGTTTGATACTGTCTGGAAAATAAAATGTGGACATAAATTAAATTTCACAAAAAAAGATGGGAGAATTTTATGAAAAAGATTAATTTTTTGGCGTTATCGGCATTTGCTGCATTGGCACTGATTCTTGCGGGTTGTGATAATGGAGCAAGTTTGGATGATGATTCAGGTACTGATACAACACAGATATCAGACAGTGGGAATACAGAAAAAGAAAGTTCGGGTGATGAAAAAAACGATAATTCAACTACTGATGATGTTGAAAGCCCTGCAGCAACTTACACTGTTACAATTGCAGAAAACATAGAAAACGGTACGGTTACCGCAAACAAGACAAGCGGCATCAAGGCTGGAGAGACAATTACGCTTACAATTACACCTGCAATAACCGATGAAGATGATTACGAACTTGACGAACTGTCTGTAAAGAATGGTGAAACTGCTGTTGCTGTAAATAACAATGCTTTCACAATGCCTGCAGGTAATGTTACCGTAACGGCAACATTCAAAAAGATTGTTTATATTGGAAGTAAAAAGCCGAGCATAGCAAAAGAAGTGGGAGACATTGTGTTCAATGATGGCAGTGCAATGCCTTATACAACAGGTCTTACATTTACGAATGCACAGAAATCTGCTGCAATTGCAATAATTTTTTATAAGGGAACCACTTTAAACAGCGATGTTTATGCAACAGATGAAGAAGGAAACGTCACATGGACGACAGGGGATTCAGAAACAGTTCGTACTCTTGGTGTTGGCATAAAGCTTCACGGAGATTTTGAAATGTCTGTCTGGTGCAGACTAACGAATACTAACGATACGGCGAATGCTTACAAAATGAATATCAAAACAATCCAGTGTATTTTAGAGGAAAATGAAGGTACATATACCTATACGGGCGATAAAAATGGCAGCGACAACCTTGAGCAGATTGCAGATTTCCTTGCAACCGAAGGCGTAACAGATGACACCGCAACAGCAGCAAATTATCCGGCATTCTACTTTGCAAAGAACTACAGCACAAAAGCAACAAATCTTGGAACAATCTATGAAAGCGGTTGGTATTTGCCAAGTATTGCAGAACTTCTTGAATTATTTAAAGAAAAAGCCGAGGTAAACGCAGCAATCAAGGCAGTTGGCGGAAACGGGTTTAATAATAGTTCTTACTGGTCGTCAACTCAGTCAAATACCGATGACGCAAACTCAGTCTCTCTCAGTTTTAATAATGGAGACGGAAGTCGCCGTAGTAGCTATAAGAAAAACGAATTGTTCATGTGTGCCATCCGTGAGTTCAACTAGCGGAATGCAAATCTGCCCGCCTGCGAGCTTGGATGCGTGAGGGCATGGAGCAGCGAGCACGCCCATAATTTTAAAAAGTTATCTGCAGCCTTCCACCTCCGGGGGCTGCTTTTATTTTAGTTCACTTCTAAGGGCTTCCTTTTTTATGACAAAAAACTAAAAAACATGCTATACTAAAGGCATGGAGTTTTTATATGCTGGTAGTTTCATATGCGGATTTTTTTGCAAATCCTGCACTTTATAAAGAGAAAGCAGAGAACTACGGAATAAAAATTCTTCCTCAAAAAAAAGGGAAAAAACAATCTCGTAGAATTCAGAAAAAATTTGATGCGTTAAATGCTGTAATAGGAATTCTTCCGTCTGATGTTGATGAAAAAACGGCAAAGTTTGAAAGGCTAAACAGACAATGAAAATCCTGCTTGATACAAATGTATCTATTGCAGATGTTATGTATATAACAAAAAGTAAGTTTTCTGATAGAACTAAACAATTACAAACTGTATTAAATTTTATAAATACATATTGATTATATTATCACCAGAAATGTAAAAGATTTCAAATATTCCCCTGTAAAAGCAATAGAACCTATTGATTTCTTAAATTTAGTGTAAAAAATCTGTAATATAAGCAGAATTATACTCGTCTCTGAACAGATGTTACTTCTGATTTCCTGTGTAAAAATCATTTTGTACTGATTTGATACTGATTTTCTTACACTTTTGTACTGGTTTGATACTGTCTGGAAAATAAAATGTGAGACATAAATTAAATTACACAAAAAAAGATGGGAGAACTTATGAAAAAAATTAATTTTTTAGTACTAGCGGCACTTACCGCACTGTCACTAGTATTCACAGGCTGCGATAATCCTGTTGAAGAGGTAACAGAGCCAACTTATTACACCGTTACGTTTAATTCAAACGGCGGAAGCGACGTAGAAGCACAAAAAGTAGAAAGCGGCTCTAAAGCCACAAAGCCAACCGACCCGACAAAAACCGCAACAGACAAAGAAAGCTACGCTTTTGAAGGTTGGTACACTTCCGAAGACGAAGGCACTACACTTTCGGACACTGCATTTGATTTTGAAAGTGCAATTACAGCAGACATAACACTGTATGCGAAGTGGAAGGCTACGGAGAAGGCAACAACAGAGGCTGCAGAAGAAAATCCAGAAACACCTGCAACTCCAGAGACTCCTGCCGTAACCTATTCTGTTACAATTGCAGAAAACATAGAAAACGGAACTGTTACAGCAAGCAAGACTAGCAGTGTTGCAGCAGGAGAGACAATTACTCTCACAGTTACACCGGAAACTGATTATGAATTGGATTCAATCTCAGCTGGAAGCGGAGTTACATTGAACGGAACAGGCAACACAAGAACCTTTACCATGCCAGAAAGCAATGTTACGGTAACAGCTATATTTAGCTGGAAATGGGTTGGAACAAAGAATCCTACAACAGCGAAGGCTGTGGGTGACATAGTATTCAATGATGGAAGTTCGATGCTATATGCGGATTTTACAAATCTCGATAATACTACTAAAAACACAAAAAAGACTTCCGCAATTGCGCTAATTTTCTACAAAGGAACAGGACTGAACAGCGGAAGCGACACAGAAACAGTCCGCACTCTTGGAGTTGGTCTAAAGCACAACAGAAATGGACTTAAATGGTGTATAAATACAGCAAAAGCATACAACTTGAACATCGAAACAATCCAATGCGAGCCGGACGTTGGTGGATACACAGGAAACTACAATTGGACTGGCACTCAGAACAAAAACGGCAGCAACAACCTTGAGAAAATTGCAACTTTCCTTGACACAAACAATGATACATCGACAGAAGCAAACTACCCAGCTTTCTACTTTGCAAAGAACTATGCAAACCAGAAGATGGTTAAAGAAACAGAAAGCAGAATTGCCGCAGACAGCACATACGCAAGCGGTTGGTATCTTCCAAGTCTTGCAGAACTGTTTCAGATTTTCGTCTGTCGCACCGACACAGAAAACGGATTTGATATAGACACTGCAAGCTCTGCTCTGGGCGGAGATAAATTCAGACCTTTAGATTTTGGTTCAAATGAATATTGGTCTTCCTCAGTTTACTATGATTCTGAAACAGAAAAAATATACGCACGTTATTTCGACTTCGCTAATCAGGCATGTCAAGTTGAAGATCAAAAAGAGTACAATTACGTGTGTGCCATCCGTGAGTTCAACTAACGGAATGCAAATCTGCCCGCCTGCGAGCTTGGATGCGTGAGGGCATGGAGCAGCGAGCGTGGCTGTTTCAACAGCCATGCGAGGCGACCGCAGGCGGCGGATTTCGCCGCCGAGGACGCTGAGGGCTACCGAACTGCGGAACGCCCGACCGCCGCAACAGCGGCGGACACGCCCATAAAATTCAAAAAGTTATCTGGGGCCTTCCACCTCCGGGGGCTGCAGTTTTTTTTCAAAAATAAACTTTGTACTGATTCTGTACTGTTTTTTGTGAGTTTTTGTACTGATTTGATACTATCAGCAAAATAAAATAAGGGCATAAAATCCAAAATTAAGGAAGGGAAAATGAAAAAAACAAGAAATCTGAAATTTTTAGTACCGGCACTTCTGGCTGCATTAGTATTGGCTTTTGCAGGATGTGATAATGGCTCAAGTGTGGAAGAGGAAAATGATACACCTGTAGCAACAGAAACCCCAAAAGAAGCTGAGCCAGAGGCAGAAGATAAAAAGGAAGAGGAAGCTGCCGCTGAGGAAGAAGAACCAGCTGCTGAGGAAGAGGAAGTTGAAACAAGAGTAGCTTTTAATGAACCTCTTACGATAGAATTTACAGAAGATGGTAATCTTCTTATTATGAATCCTTTAGCAACTCTTAAATACAGTAAGAATGGAGGAGATCTTACCTCTGTAACAATCACAAATGAAGCTGACAAACAAGCTGAAATTCAAGTGGCAAAGAATGACAAATTCTGCTTCTATGCAGTTACTACAAATTATGAAATATCACAAGAAGAAGATATTGAATATTGTATGATGATAAAATCAGATGTTTCATGTTATGTATACGGGAACATAATGAGTCTTGTTTCTCTCAACGAAAAAACTGGTGAATGGAATCCAAACGCAACAGAATTAAAAGAAGGTGCATTCGCTGCTTTATTCTTTGACAATGCATATATGGAAAATCATCCTTCTAAGCCACTATACCTGCCAGCTACCAGTCTTGCAAAATACTGTTACGCTTTTATGTTTAGAAGTTGTGAAAAAATCAAAAATTCACCAGAACTCCCAGCTATGACATTAGCAGAAGGTTGTTATACCAATATGTTTAATTCATGCTATTCACTTACAGCTGCACCAAAACTTCCTGCTAATAATCTCGAAGAAAGATGTTACATGTCAATGTTCGAAGATTGTAAATCACTTACAAAAGCACCTGTTCTTAATGCAACAAAACTAGCAGAAGGCTGTTATGGATATATGTTTGAAGACTGTACGACATTAACATCTGCGCCTGACCTTCCTGCAACAGAGCTGGTATCAAACTGCTATATCGGCATGTTCAAAAAATGCACAGAACTAACAACAAGTCCAGTTTTAAAAGCAAAAAAACTAGAAATGGCTTGTTACTATAATTTATTTTCAGGCTGTACAAAATTAAATAAAATAACTTGTCTTGCAACTGATATTAGTGGAGATATATGTTTAGAAAATTGGGTAGAAAATATTGCGGAAACAGGAACATTTATAAAAGCCGCAGATATGACAGGCTGGCCTACAGGTTCGAACGGCATCCCTACTGGCTGGACAACACAGGACGCAGAATAAAAAAAACAGGAGAATTAACTATGAAGAAAACAATTTTTTCAATTATGGCTGCACTTGCAGTATTTGCATTTATCAGTTGTGAGAATGGAGCAAGTCTGGAAGAAGACACAAACACTGACACACCACAGGAAACACCTGTAGAAACTCCAGCAGAAACTCCAAAGGAAGAGGAGAAAGTAGAGGAACCTGCAGCTGAGGAAGAGGAAGATTTAGGTTATACCCCACCAGTTCTTCCTGCAAGCGTAGGCGAAGACCCGTTTAAGGGAAAGACTTATATTGATTCATCCAATTATGATATTTATATATTCGGTTCAGATGGTACCGTTTTACATCAAAGAAATTCTGAAAACATAATTGAAGATATGGAGAAATACAATTATACATATAATAGCCAAACACAGGTTATGTATCTTGCATTAATTGCTAAAAGGGAAGATATAAATGTAGACGAACCTCATTTGTGGACTTTCCTGGAAAATAAAAACTATTACCTTAGTTTTAATTATGAAGACTATGCAGACATCATAACTGAAGAAGAATTTAACGAAGAAATTACAGATGCGATTAATGATCTGAAGGAAAAGTTTGAATCAATGGAAACTTGGGGTGTTGTAGAATCAGGTAACACGATTGAGATTACAGAATCTTATTATGTTTCACTTCCAGAAAGTTTTTTGGATTCTGGACTACTATTAAATTCCACAGAAACTTATAATTACAGTAACCAAATACAAGCAGATTTTGAAAAAAACAAAATTTCAATTCAGAAAGCTTCTGCTGAAACTAATTATTATATAACATCAATGACTTCGGATAGTATTTCTGCAAAACAAAATGATGATAATGTAATAACTCTCTCATATACCGCAGCGGTCGAAAAAGGATTTATAGTTCTTTCGATTACAGGAGCAGATGAGGAATCAAATTCAAAACTTACTGTTATAAATGACGAAAACGATAATCCAATATATAACTACACATTAAAAAACAGACAATATACCGAAACCTACACTCTGGTAACCAACTAGTTCCCACCGCAGACCTTCCGCTCTAGGAAGGCTGCAACATCTTCGGCCCAGGAATACTGGTTCATAAACTCGCCGGTAAAGGCTTTGGCGGCCTGAGAGTCACCGGAGAGGAAATCGTAATAATCACACTGAACAACTTCCGGATTTATTCGGAAGTTGTTGTATTCTGTAATAAAAAAATTCTGAATTTCGAGTTCTGCGAGCGTGTGCTTTATATCAGCAATCAAAAGGCGAAGGCTTGCTCCATAGCGGGATGAATCAGCATGATCTCCATATAAAACGGCAAGAAGCTCCTTTGTATTCACTGAGCTGCCATTTTTGTAAATCAGATATGCAAGCAGCTCGTTTGACTTTGAGCGGGCAAACTTCAGCGTTTTTTTATCATACAAGACTGTAAAATTACCAAAAGTTTTTACTTCCAGGGATTTTTTCTGTTTCTTGAGCGCCATCACATACTGCTTGTCACGGTATCGTAAGAAAGCGGCAAGGGTTATCATCAGACCGGTGATAAAAGTAAAATACAAAAAGCCTGTAAGTCCAAAATTTTCAAGGAGTCCAGGGGCAATTCCGCAAAAAGCACCACAAACAAAAACAAAAAAGACGTGAACACAAACTGAAAATACGCAGAGCATTATAAGAACTGCATTAAAAAATGTGATAACTCCAATAAAGGGGCTTTTCTGAAGATAAAAATTGTAAACACAAGAGGTCATTCCCCATGTAAATACAGTGTACAAAGGAATATTTTTCAGAATGTAGGCTTTTTCGCGCGGGGCATGCTTAAAAATTCTAGATAAAATGATTGAAAGAAGATTAACCACTATACAAATGACAAAAAAAACAATCGAGGGCAGGCTTTCTCGCAGATTGTTACGTGCCAAGAACAAAAGTCCAAGTAATGTAAAAAAACTGCCTGCCAGTGCAGCCCAGCACATGTAATAATTTCTAAACCTGTTTCTTTCTGCAAAATCGGCTAAGTCTATTGGTGCAATATAAAAATAGCTTTTATACAATTCTCTTGGGCTAATCATAGAAAGTGATTATAGAACGTAGATCCCTTTTTTGTCAATTTTTACAACATTCCCAAACTTTGTACTGATTGTGTACTGTTTTGCGTCAGATTTTGTACTGATTTCGTACTATCCGTAAAGTAAAATTATGTCATTAAATACTTTTTTAAGAAAAGGATGGGAAAAATGAAAACAAGAAGAAATCTAAAATTGTTAGTACCGGCATTTCTGACCACACTAGCATTGGTATTCACAGGCTGCGACAATCCTCTAGAAGACCTGACAGAAACAACTTACTACACCGTTACATTCAATTCTAACGGCGGAAGCGACGTTGAAGCACAAAAAGTTGAAAGCGGCACAAAAGCAACAAAGCCGACCGACCCTACAAAGGCTTCCACAGACACAGAAACATACGCCTTTGGCGGCTGGTATACCTCTACCGACGACGGCACTACCCTTTCGGACACAGCATTCGATTTTGAAACTGCGATTACGGCAGACATTACGTTGTATGCAAAGTGGAATGCAAGTGCCAAAGCAAAAACAGACGAAAAGTCGGAAACGCCAGAGGAGCCTGAAGCTCAAGAAAGTCCCGAGAGTCCGGAATCATCTGAAACACCTGCTGAAACCTACACTATAACAATTGCTGAAGACATAGAAAACGGAAGCGTTACAGCAAGCAAGACAAGCGGAATTGCAGCGGGAGAAACAGTTACAATTACCGCTACTCCTGCTGACGGCTACAAGCTTGCTTCCATTTCCGTAAAGAACGGTGACACTGAAGTTACTGTTACAAACAGCACTTTCACAATGCCTGCCGCAAACGTTACCGTAAGCGCTACCTTCGAGGCACTTCCACCAAACACTTACAGCGTAACAATAGCTGGCATAGAAAACGGAAGCGTAACATCAGACAAGACAAGTGCAACCGCAGGCGAAACAGTTACTCTTACAATTACACCTGCTGACTACTATAAGTTAAATTCAATTTCTGCCACATCAAACGAAAATCCGGTTTCATTAAACGGAGACGGCAATACAAGAACATTCACCATGCCTGCAGCGAATGTAAGTGTAACTGCCCGTTTTGTAATAACCAAAATTGGTACAAAAAAGATGCCGAATGAAGTCGGCGACATTGTATTCAACGACGGAACGGCACTTCCTGCCTCTGAGTACAGTGCACGCGATTTAACCACCCGCGAAAAAGAGAACGCAATTGCTGTTGTAGCCGATGTAGATGGGGGTAATGCTATGGCAGTCGGGTTAAAACAAGAGTATCTGGCAATATGTTCTAATGACTCCCAAGGGTACACAAACACAGATGTCTTCAACCATGACGGTGATGCAGGACAGACCCGTCAGGAAATCTGTTACGGTGAAAATGATTATATTACAGATTATAGTCAGGAAAATTATCCAGCTATTTATTGGGCACAACATTATAAAGGTTTTAATAACCTTAAAAGTATTAACAACGACTGGTTCATTCCAACAAAATCAGACCTTGAGATTATACGTAAGGCCAAAGCATTTGTCATTGCTGCAATCGATAAGATTGGAAGCCAGTATGCACAGCCATTAATTAATCCTGATGAATCATTTTATCATTCTGTTACTCAATCTAGCAATGCACAAGATATATGGGATATTAATTTGAATGATGTAGAATCGGGCGGTATGAAAGCCGCCGGCACCTCCAAAGATTCCCTTGGGTCTGTTCTTGTCATCCGTTACTTCTATTGTGGCAATTAATGCAAATTTGTGCCAATGGATATTAGAAAAATAGTCATAATCGTAGTGATACTTGTAATGCTGATTTTGCAGATGGTTTCAGTAATCACTTCAAACTGAAAAAATCTTCCTTTGCCCGGAGGCTCAGAAATGAATCTCCGGGTATTTTTTTTGCTTAATCAAACACCCCGCACTTTTTCATTACTTGTCGCCATAAGAACGGCGTTCAAGAAAGTCGAGGGCTTCCTCGGCCCAGCTGTATTGGCTCATAAACTCGCCTGTAAAGGTTTTCATGATTGTTTTATCACCCGCAAGGAAATCATAGTAATCACATTTTACGGCTTCCGGGTTTATGCGGAAATTGTTGTATTCAGTTATAAAAAAGTTCTGGATTTCAAGCTCGGCAAGAGTATGTTTTATATCAGAAATTAAAAGGCGCAGACTTGCACCATACCTTGCAGAATCGGCTCTATCGCCATAAAGCACGGTAATCAGTTCTTTTGTCTGAACCGAACTGCCGTTTTTATAGATGAGATATGCAAGGAGTTCCGGCGCTTTTGATCTTGAAAACTTAATCACCTTGTCATCATACAGAAGGGTAAAATTGCCGAATGTTTTTGCAACCAGGCTTTTCTTCTGCTTTTTCAAAAGCGTAAGATACCTCTTTTCTACACGCCTTTTATAAAGAGAAATACAAAACATTATTACAGCCACAAGAACAGAATCCATTAAACCTGTAAGGCCGAAGTTTTTGTATAGTCCCGGGAGCATTGGGCAAAGGCCAGACAGCAGGGCTACAAGAAAAATTAAAGGAGAAAAGGAAAAAACGCACAAAACTATGGAAATAGTAAGGAATAATGATAAAACCCCGTTATATGGCTGAGCAAAAGCAAAAAAATTGTAAACAGAAGCTCCAATTCCACATAAAAATGATATGTAAAAGGGAATATTTTTATATATGTATGCTTTTTCGCGAGAGGCATTTTTTACTTTGCTAGCAGTAAAAAAAGCAAAAATACTTACGAGTGTAAATGCGCCAAAATAAATCAATGAAGCAACATAATCGTAAAGATTGTTATGATGCAAAGCGAATAAAACTGCCAAATCACCAAAACCGAATATAAAGAAAAATATATTTACAACTTTACTGTGAAGACGGTTCGATTCCGCTGAATCTGCCAAATCGACAGGTGAAATAGAATAACGATTACGATACGTATCTATAATTTTCTTTATAACGCTAAACATGGGAGCGATTATAAAACTATTTTCTTTTAGTTGTCAAATGCGAACTACTGCAGAGGTCAAGCAGTCCTTTTACTTCTCGTTCTGTAAGGTCGCGGTGCTCGCCGGGGCGCAATTCGTCCAGATGAACGTTTCCAATGCGGACACGAACAAGGGAACGGGTACCAATTCCAGCTGCTTCCAGAACAGTTCTGATTTCGCGGTTCTTTCCTTCAATCAAAACAATCTTTAATTTTCTAGGCTTTAAGATTTCGCAGCGCTTGCATTTGTAAAAAACATCTTCTACGCGGATTCCACGTTCAAAGCGCTCCGGAAAAGCTTCGGGCACATCCTGACTAGTTTCTACAATATATTCTTTTTCCAGCTGACTAGAAGGATGAGAAAGAATTTTTGCAAAATCGCCGTCGTTGGTAAAAAGAATCATACCTTTACTGTACATATCCAGACGGCCTACATTGTAAAGGCGTTCTTTGTAAGAGTCTTTTAGTAAATCTGCAGCAACCTGGCGGCCTTTTTCATCTGATGAAGAACACACAAAGCCTGCGGGTTTATTCAAAAGTATGTAGCGTTTTTTTTCTTCAAGGAAAACCTGATTTCCGTCTACGGTGACTGTATCGTCGTCTGTTACCTTTGTGCCAAGCTCAGTTACAATGGTGCCGTTTACAGCAACACGGCCGTCTAAGATTATCTGTTCGCTGGCACGTCTGCTGGCAACTCCACAATGAGCCAAAAAGGCCTGCAATCTGATTTCTTCTTTTTTCTGATTATTAGCGGGCAAGTTCGAACCTCTCTTGTTCATCTTCATCAAGTTTAGGCAATTCCGCAATAGAATTCAAGCGGAAAAGCTTTAAAAATTCCTTGGTAGTTCCGAACAAGGTAGGACGTCCAGGTGCTTCTTTTTTTCCAACTTCTTTTATAAGGTTTCGCTCAATTAAAAGACGAATCATATTATCTACACCAACACCACGAATCTGTTCAATTTCTGCACGGGTGATTGGCTGTGAGTAAGCAATAATTGCAAGAGTTTCCATAGCAGACTTAGAAAGCCGGCCTTCCCTTTTTGAACCGTAAAATTCTTTTAATACATCCCAGTATTCTTTTTTAGGAACCAGACACCAGCCACCGGTAATCATAGAAAGTTCAATACCGCTGTCTTCTGCACTGTATTTTTCCTTTAATTGTTCAATACACTTTGCAGTTACTTCTTCAGAAAGCTGAGCTTTATTCGCAAGCACTTTTTCTGTAAGAGGCTCACTTTCCAAAAACAAAATTGTTTCTACAAGTGCTGTTTCTTTATTAAAATCCATACTTCTATATCCTTCACAGTCATTGTCGGACTTGATCCGACAATCAGTTGGATTCCTCGGTCAAGCCGTGGAATGACATCATTATTAATTACTTGTTAAATCTTCTTCTGTTGGAACATAGCCGTTACTATCTTCCCTGGCACAAATTTTTATATCACCAAAAAGTCTGTTCTGCAAAATTCTAATCATTCTGAATTTAACAGCTTCCAGAATAGCCATAAATGCACAGATTACATCCATTTCATTTCCCGGTCTGGTGAGTAAATCTGTAAAAAGACATTCTTTTTTATTTTCCAACAGTTCGTTCATGAGGGTAATTTTTTCGTTTACAGAAATTTCCTCATACATATTCAGGATTTTTTCATTTGAATACTGGCTCATTACAGACTTAAACATGCTCTGCATCTGCTGTAAAAGTTCCCAGGTATCCAGTTCTTCCCACATATTTTCGCTGTCATCAAAAGGAAGAACACGCTGAATTTTTTTACGTTCAAAATTCCATTCAGAATCATCCTCCTGATCTTCCATCAAAGAGGTTAGCTTCTTGAATTTCTGATATTCAATCAGTTTATCTACAAGTTCTCGTCTTGGATCTTCGTCTTCATCATCATCGTAGGCTACTTCAACAGGCAAAAGCATACGACTTTTAATGTAAATGAGTTTTGCAGCCCAACTGTAAAATTCAGAAAGATCTCCAAGGTCTGTCTGCACTGCATAATCCAGATATTCCAGATACTGTTCTGTAATCTGGGCAATTGGAATATCATAAATATTTACTTTACTTTCTCTGATTAATGCCCAAAGTAAATCAAGAGGACCTTCAAATTCACCTGCTTTATAAGCATGTTTTGTCGCTACAGCTGTCTGTTCCATTTCCATTACGATACCCACCTACTTTTACAATTCCGTCTGCCCCGCCCTCTGCGGTAATTTTTGCCAGACAGGAAACGTATTTTTCTCTTACTATTTCATCGGCAGGATTAGTTAAAATCTCAATAGCAGGAATTAGAACAAATGCTCTTTCTTCCATTCTTGGATGTGGAATCTGCAGCGCAGGATGAGTTATAATTTCATCTCCAAAAAGTTCAATGTCGATATCCAGACTTCTAGGTCCAAAACGAATTTCTTTATCTCTGTTGCGCCCATATTTAGCTTCTATCTGATTAATTGTTTTTAAGAAATCAAAGGCATCTGAATCATCGGGCACATAGCCAAGAGCTGCCATATTGTAAAAATCTTCCTGATTTTCTACATACATTGCTTTGGTTCTGTACACCGATGAAAAAGAAAGATCGGCTAAATATTGCGCTAATTCAGCTTGCGCGCAAGAGAGAAGTTCTAAAGGAGTTTTGTTTTCAAAAGCCCGGTTTGAACCAAGGCCAAGTAAAACTCTTTTCAATTAAAACAAACCTTCAGCAGGGGCTTCTTCTGCAGCAGCCTTTTTCTTGTCTGCCTTAGGAGCCTCTTTTTCTTTAATAACCTGTCCAGGGAATACAATAGCGCGAACTTTAGCTTCAACCTGAGCAGCAACTTCAGGATTATCTTCCAGGAATTTAACTACATTTTCCTTTCCCTGTCCGATTTTTTCTTCGCCCATGTTGTACCAGGCACCACGCTTATCAATAATTCCATGTTTTACAGCAGAATCCAAAAGACTTGCAGCCGCATTAATACCTTTACCAAAGTAAATATCAAGCTCACACTTTCTAAATGGAGGCGCAACCTTATTCTTTACAATTTTTACACGAACACGATTTCCAAGAGCATCTTCATCGCCCTTTCCATCGATAGTTTCTACCTTACGAATTTCCAGACGAACAGATGAATAGAACTTCAGAGCCTGTCCACCAGTTGTTGTTTCCGGATTACCAAACATAACACCAATCTTCATACGAATCTGGTTAATGAAGATTACAATACAGTTTGATTTTCCAATAATGGCAGTAAGCTTACGTAAAGCCTGGCTCATAAGACGAGCCTGCATACCCATTACAGCATCACCCATTTCTCCTTCAATTTCTTTCTGAGGAGTAAGAGCAGCAACAGAGTCTACAACAATAATATCTACGGCACCAGAACGAACAAGATTTTCTGTAATTTCAAGAGCCTGCTCCCCGGTATCCGGCTGAGAAACCCACAACTCATCAATATTTACACCAAGATTTTTTGCATAAACCGGGTCCAAAGCATGTTCTGCATCTACAAAGGCTGCCACACCGCCCAATTTCTGTGATTCAGCAATAGCATGAAGAGCCAGAGTTGTTTTTCCCGAACTTTCCGGACCATACATTTCTATTACACGTCCCTTTGGATATCCACCAATACCAAGTGCCTCATCCAAAAGTATAGAACCAGACGGAATTACTTCAATTCCAGCAGCATCAGCCTTATCGCCGAGCTTCATAATGGCGCCCTGTCCAAACTGTTTTTCAATTTGCAGACGAGCCGCCTCCAACGCTTTCATTTTTTCTGAATTATCCATTTAGCCACCTTCCTCCCATATATATTATGGCCCGAGTTAGTTGATTTTATACAATTTTTACGAAAAATTTTTTATTTTTTTTCTATTTTTTTACTTTTTGATAAACAGAACGGCCTTTTAAATACCATTTTCCGCCTTCAAAAGCAACCTGTCCCAAAATCTGCACATAAGCACTGGAATCAAAATCTCTGGCTGAATCAAAATGTACAGAAACAGAACCTTCATAATTTGAAAGTGTTTCGTCGCCAACAAGTAAATCGCAGGTAAAGCTTCCGTTATCATAAGTAACTGCGTTTGAAATCTTTCCACCCCAATCTACCCAGCAATCCATGTACAAGGCTGTTTCAGCAGCAACTTCCGAATAAGAAGGCACATCCATTATTGTATCAAAATCCGGTGCTTCAAGATAGTCTGCAAGAATACGAGACTTCTTTTTTATAGAAAGAGATGCATCTGAATTCAAAATGCGGTTTATTTCAATCTGAGCGGCATTATCCCTGTGAGTCTGAAAATATCTGAGGGCATCGTTATACTTTTTTACAATTTCTTTGTTTGAAAGAATATATTTATAAGTCTGATTAGATAAATCTTTTTCTTTTGCATCAGATTTTTCTTCAGAAGAAAGTTCTAGCTGAGGAAGATCTGCACGGTAAGCAGGATAACGCTGTCCACGGTGAAAAGCAAAAAGTACAACAGCAACTCCCAGCATACAGGCAATAAGCGGAGTAACCAAAAGTGCAATTTTATCAGGATTAAAACCTAACGGAGGGTAAAACTGTTCAATTTTACCAGTATCAACCCAGCGGCAAATTGTGTCATAATCACCATGAATTCTAATAAATGCAAGGGCCGCATCGGCAGTTTTGTTTCCGGGGTCATTTTCTTTTATTTCAAGATAATACTGAATGGCTCGGGCAGAATCTCCGCGCCGTAAAAAAATAGCAGCCTGAGCAAGAAGCAGTCTTGAATCAGTAAGACGAATACGACGAGCCATCTGCAAATAAGAAGAAGCCGCCCCTATGTCTCCAACATAAAGGCAGGCTATTCCTAGTACAAGATAGTATTCAAAATTGTCTTCATAAACATCTGCTTTGGATTCAAGTCTTTTTATGGCCGTAGCAAAATGCCTGCGGCGCATATCATTCCAAGCAAGAGTAATAGCATCCTTTGCCATAAATTATTGCTGCCTCAAAACCGAAAGGATTGCATCAAGTTCAGCATTTAACTGTAATATTTCTTTTCGGTTTACAGATGAATTATTTTCTTCCAATGCAGAAATTCTGTCAATTAAATTCTGAACATATTCAAGTGTAAGCTGTTCTTTAGAAAGATTATTTACATTGAATGGAACATCACGTCTTACAGCAAATTCATCAATTGGTTCAGCCTTTTTCTTTGGAGTTTCAACAGGTCTTTCTACAGGGGCCGGAACTGGGGATGGAAGATTTGTGAAGATTGAAGGCTCTTCAACCTCTTTTACTGGCTCATCACCACCTACAAAAGAACTTCCCTTTGCAAGGTCGCCATCAGCCGCAACTGCAATATAAAATACAAAATCAGCAGACTGCTCTGGTTTAAGCCTGCAAGAAGGCCAGTTTATTCCAAAAGCAGAATTTTTATAAGAAAGAACTGTATCAAATGAGCGGTATGCAGCCATATCAGGCTCCCAATAAGCCTGATCTAGAGTTGAATAATTTACCAGAGCCACAGATTCCGGCACAGTAATATCTGCACCATCAAGAAGAATCTGCATTTCTGCATTTGAATTTCTTGAATAAATCCAGCGGTGATCTTTTAAATTTCTATACAGAACTTCATTTTTTACAGGTGAATTATCAGCTCCGAAGAAGTGAAAATCACCAGTTTCTCCAAGAACTGTATCTAAAATGGCGCGAAGTGCAAATTCATCTGTTTTCTGACTTACATTTTTTACGTTCGCAGCAATGCGGATCATATCAATATCGTGGTCAGGAGCAGTTTTCATCGCTTCAAATTTCAAGTTTACTTCAGCAACCTTTCCTACTTTATAAACAAGGCTAATTCCCGAGTCAATTTTAGAAATTGATGTAAACACATTTTTATCGGCAATAAGTCTGTAGCGTTTTTTTCCGGCTTTCAAAAAGAAGCCTGACGAAGTGTATTCATTAGCAGTTGAAAGAAGAGGAACGTATTTGTCATTTTCATTAAGTACAGAAAAATTAAAAGTTCCCAGATTTGGTTTTACCTTGATTTGAACAAGCCCGATTTTTACATCCTGTTCTTTTGAAGAAACATCAACCCAGCCTGTATAATTCTTTTTTTCGTTTTCGTTAGCGGCAGGTGCAGGCTTTGCAGCAGGTGTGTCCGCGGCTTCTGCAGCAGGAGCCGGATTTTCCTGGGCAAAAAGAGGCATTGCATATAAAACAGACAAAAGGAGCAGACCGGCTCCTAGAAAACTTTTCTTCATTTAGTCCCCCTTACACTAATCCTGCTCTTCCAGCATTTTCTGCGCTTCAAGAGCCTTCTGTTTTAAGAGTTTAATCTGTTCCTTTGTTTCATCATAAGGTTCTGAATTTGGAACATCTATATCATCAGTGTATTTTACAGCATTAGAACTGATATAAGTATAAGCTTCTTCGGTTTTTACAGCCGAAAGCTGATGTTCAAGGTCCAAAATCTGGCGCTCTAGCTCTTCATTTCTGGAAGTTGCTTCGGCAAGTTTCTGTCTTGTTGTATTTACAGAATCAGAATTGTACATTTTAAGCTGTTTTTCATATTCTTCTTTTGCAGAAAGATATTCTTCACCAGTCTGTTTTAAGAGATAAAGAAGTTTTTCTTCTCGTGCTCTCTGTAAAATTGATTCAATACGGTACTGAGCGGCAGGTGCTTTTGCAGATTCAGGAAACTCTGTTACTATTCGTTCAAAAATTGAAGAAGCTTCTTCATACTGATATGAAGCAAACAATGATTCTCCTATATAAAATAATGCTGAAGAATACAATTCACTATCTTCAAACTGATGGCAAAAATCACTTAATGCGATAATTGCCTTTTCATATTCGCCCATATTGTAAAGGGAATAGCCTTTTTGAAAACTAATGTTCGAGACATAAAGAGATTTTGGAAAATTTTCAAGGTAAATGTTGCAGTCATCTAAAGCAGCCTTGTAATCGCCATCATAAACTTCTGCAGAAATAAGCATGTAATATACATCGGGTGTAAGGTTTTCAGGATAAGCAACAGCCTTCTTTAGAAGCATTTTCGCAGATGCCCACTCCCCTTCAGAATAGAAGCGGCAGCCTTCAACAAATGCAGAGGTTGCAGATTCAGAAGCAGAAACTCCAAAGAGCACGGTGCCTGCAGCCAGTAAAAATGCCAGAATCTTCTTCATACTAACTTTCGTCTCCAATAATTCAGTTCCACTTTAAACTGCCATTAAAGAATGCCGAACCTGAAACAACAATATCAGTACCAGCATCTAAGACAGATTTCACAGTTTCTTGATTCACTCCGCCATCTACAGAAATCAGGTATGAATAACCGTTTTCTTCACGCAGTTTTTTTAAGGCCTTTACCTTATCCACGCATGACGGAATGATTTTCTGCCCACCCCAACCAGGATTGACAGTCATCACCAATATAATATCGGCAGATTTTACGATTTCCGACAGTGTAGAAATTGGAGTTCCTGGACAAATTGCAACTCCAGCCTTTTTTCCGCGCTCATGAATCATCTGAATTATTCTGTGAGCATGTGCGGTAGCTTCAACATGGAAAGTTACCCAGTCTGCACCGGCATCTATAAAGCTTTCTACCTGACTTTCAGGATTTTCAATCATGAGGTGAACATCAAAAGGTAAATCTGTAAGCTTTCTTACAGAACGTATTACAGGATGTCCATAAGTTATTTCCGGCACAAACTGTCCATCCATTACATCAATATGAACTGCAGTGCCCTTGTTATCTTCAATCTGTTTAATTGCAGCTCCCAAATTTGCAAAATCTGCAGAAAGGAGCGATGGTGCTAAAATTGGTGTTTTCATTTGCTATATATAGTAACAAAAAGGCAACCATTAGACAATCATAAAAATCTTAATATAAAAAAAATTATAAAAAAAATGCTTGACATATCACTACTTTCGCTGTATAAATCTTGTCTCATTTTTCTTGATTTTAAACAAATTTTATTGACTAAATCCCCGATGTTTGTATAAAATCAAAATAAGACAGTTATGGAAATTCAGACAGAAGCCAAAATGAAGGATGTCCTGAGTTTTTTAAAACAGGGAAATCCTTTTGAAGCACAAAAGATAATAAGTAATCTCTTTGAAAACGATCTGGATAGCAAAGAACTTATTTTTACAAACAAGTGCTGCATCTTCTGGATAGAATCCATAAAACGTCTGAGGAACACAGAAGATTCTTATGAAAGAAATGAAGGACTTCTGCAGGAATGGAAGACTTTTCAGTCATACATTTCCAGAGATAAGGATAAATATGAACCGGCTTTAATTGCTGTTCAGCAGGGCTTTTTTACCAAGGCTTTGGAACGCTTTACAGAGCTGATGGAAGAAAAAGAACCTTATCAGAAGGCAGAAATCTACAAGAAAGCCGGTATCTGTCACAAGAAGCTTGGCAATTTTGAAATGGCCCGTTCATTCCTCATGGAAGCGAACAACATTTATCCGAATCTTTCTTCTGTTCTTGCAGAACTTGCGGATTGCTGCTCCCTTTGCGGAGAAGATAAATACGGAAAGCTGCTTTTTAGAGAAGCCTTCTTTATTGATCCGGAGTCTATAGATTTAAGTTTTCTTGATTCAGAGCTCATAAAATGCCTGATTAAGATTACTGAAGAAAAAAAACATTCTGGCAAGGCCTTACAGTACTGGATTCCAGTATACGGAGTTTTGAACGGAGTGCTGAATATAAAAAAGGAGCTTACTCCACAAGAAGTGATTAAGCTCAAGAAGGAAATTTACGCGAAAGAAAGCGAATACAAAGATCCGTCCTGCAATACGGAAATTTTAGTTCCTCGCCTTCTGAACTGTTATTTCAGACTTATGGATCACTACACCCTGGTACACGAGAGTAGTACAAAATGCAGTGAAATATTGTTGAAAATTAAGATTCTGGACTCGGCCGTGTATCAATCATACATGAGCTGAACAATTTTAATGAACAGGCCGGCACAGGCCTTACGCAGGAGTATAAAATGGCAGATTTGATTCAGTCCATTCAGGACAGACTTAAGGAAGAGACATGGACACGTGCCACTATCAGTAACTACACACAAAATGACTTGAAAGAGCTTTCAAACATTGTAGAACAGGCACGGAACGAAAACTGTGTAAACGAGATTCATGATATCTGTGAAGAACACCTTTCTCACACAAAAGACAGCATAATCGCGCTTTATATCTGTGGAATCCTTGATTTGCAGAAGGGTGATTTGGATAATTCAAATCTTGTAAATCTCGTTGATATTTTCCAGAAAAATCACAAGGAAACAATCGTTACTTACCTTTGTGACAGCATTCTTGCAGATGATCCAAACAACAAGTTTGCACTTCGCACTCTTGCAGACAGCTACCTTGCAGAAAACAACGATAAAGTATGGGAACTCTATGCTAAAATCGTAAAAATTGATTTTGAAGAAGCTGACCTTGCAAAATCACTGGCTGAACACTTTGATGCTCTTGGCGACAAAGAAAACGCAATCAGCTACTACAAAAAGGCAATTCTCCGCTACATCAATCAGAATAATTACAACTCATGTAAAGAAATCTGGTCTAAACTTGTACAGAACATCCCAGAAGATTTCGACTTCTTCCAGATGCTCCGCCGCAAGATTTCAAAGACAATGGGTGAAATCAGAACTACAACTCTTATGCAGGAATTGTATGGCTGGTATAAAGACAACCAGAAATGGGATACTGCAATCCTTATTCTTAAGCAGAACCTTGAAATTGACCAGAAAGATATCTGGGCTCGTAAGGAAATTACAGACTGTTTCCGTGGAAAATATGCAGGACACAGCCATCTTGAAGACTACATCCGCACTTCAAACCTTATGCAGAGCTACAGAAACGTTTTTGAAGCTATCAATGACTTTGAAAAACACATTGCATTTGACAAGAAGAGTTTCGTATTCCACCGCAACTGGGGTGTTGGTATCATCACAAAACTTGAAAAAGACACTCTTACAATCAACTTTGGAAAGGTTGGCGGTATTCGCGAAATGAAGCTTTCTATGGCAGTTACAGCCTTGAAGCCACTTTCTAAAGATCATATCTGGGTTCTTAAAGCAACAAAACAGCCAAAAGAACTTGCTGCTATGATTAAGAATGATAAGGAATGGGCACTTGAAACAATCATCAAGAGTCATGATAACAACTGCGATTTCAAACGCATTAAGGCAGAACTTGTTCCTAGCATCCTCACTCCTGGTGAATGGACATCTTGGAACAGTGCCGCTAAAAAGATTCTTGAATCAAATTCAAAATTCGGTGTAAATCCTAATGATATTTCAATGTACACAGTACGTGACGGAAACATCAGCATTGAAGAAAAACTTTCTAACGAATTTAAAGCTCAGAAACAGTTCTTTGCACGTGCTGATATCCTCATGAAGTTCTTTGAAAGCGACGATGCAGACAAATCAAGCGAACTTTTTGCAGAAATGTATGCATACTTCACAGGTTTCCTTAAGAACATCAACCGCGTAGACGTACACGTTCTTGCTTCTTACCTCATTGTTCAGTATATCAGCGGTGTTGATAAGCAGTTCCTGGTTCCTGTTCACGAAACATTTGCAGAAATCTACAGAAAGATTGAAAATCCTAGAGAAATCTACACAGAACTTAAAGATACAAAAAATACACACCTCCGTGCAGCATTCCTTATGGATATTAAAATGCTTCCAGACTGGAATGAAAAATACATTGAACTCTTCCCTACTGTACTTGATATGAAGATTCTTAAAGACCTTATTGAAAAGGGCTTTGTTGCAGATATTCAGAACCTTGTACGTGAAAGTTTTGAAAAGTTCAAGGATTACCGCGAAACTGTTATTTTCTTCTTCCGCGAATGTCAGGACGAAAAATGGTTCCAGGAAGCTGGCGTAACATACGAAAAACAGCTTATTGCTCTGATTAATATCATTGAACTTACATTCCGTGAAATTAACAACCACGTTAATACAACAGAAAACAAAAAAATCAATAAGAATGCTACAGAACTTCTATTCAAGAATGATGCTATCTTCAAGTTTATGTTTGAAAACGGCGAAGCTTGCGTAAAGAAGATGTACACACTCATTGATGATATTGCAGACATTGATCCTTCATACAAACAGCTTGCCCGCAACAAGATTCTGGAAAAGTATCCGGAATTCAAGTTCCGCGTATCAGAAGAAAAGACTGCTCAGCCAAAGGGCATGATTGTAACTGCAAAGAAGCTGGAAGAAAAGAAGGCCGAAGCAGACAAGATTCAGAACATCGAACTTCCTGCAAATGCAAAGGATGTTGCAGATGCTCGTGCAAAGGGAGACTTGAAAGAAAACGCAGAATACAAGGCAGCCCGCGAACACCAGCATTATCTGCAGCTTACACTTTCAAAGCTTCAGGAAGAACTTTCACGCGCAGTTGTATTCGACCCTACTACAAGTACAACAGCAGTTGTTTCATTCGCAACAGAAGTTACACTTGTAAACCTTGATTCTGGAAAAGATGAAACATACACAATTCTTGGTCCATGGGAATCTGATCCAGACAACAACATCATTTCTTACATGTCACCATTTGGAAATGCAATCATGGATAAGAAAGTTGGAACAAAGGTTACATTCACAATCAATGAACATAAATACAACTACGAAATTAAGGGAATCAAAAAAGCTAAGAACTTCTAAGTTCAGTTTTTGATGAAAATGGAAAGGTATCGTTCAGAAACTGGGCGGTACCTTTTTTTTTCGGCACTGCCAAGTTGAACGCGAACGGCACAGCTGTGTGTGTTGGGAGCTGGGGGCTGCTGGCGGGTACCAGGGAGTAACAGTATGAAAGAAAAGATAATTCAGCTTGTTTCCGGGATTTATTACATTCCAAATTCTACAAACGCAGGCATTATAGCTTCTCATTCAAGCAATGGGGAAAATGAACTTTATATCATTGATTCAGGCCCCAGCGAAATTGAAGGAGAATACATTCTTGATACTCTTGATGAATACTTCAAAGACTATATTGTAAAGGCCCTGATTACCACTCACGGACATCCCGACCATACCGGCGGCCACAAATTTATAAAAGACAGCACAAACTGCGAAGTGTGGATTTCTGAAAAAGAAAAACCTTTTATGGAAAATCCTGCTCTGCATGGATCCATTTTATGGGGGTCCTACCCTCCTAAAGAATTAAGAAGCCTGTACTTTCGCCCGGAAGCCTGTAAGGCAGATAAAATAATTGGAGAAGAAGACATAGTAACTCTTGAAGACGGTTTTAAATTTTCTTTTATTGCTTTAGACGGACACAGCCCCGAAAGTCTTGGAGTGATTGTTGAAAATCCTCAGAATGAAAAAGTTTTATTTGCAGGAGATTCTATTTTCCCGCGAAAAGAACTTGGACAGCACTGGATTTCTCTACTCACAAATCCAATTTTATTTATGGAAGCTCTTGATAAAATAGGAGAAACTGAAGAAATAAGATACTGTGTTCCTAGTCATGGAGAGCTTCTTTGTGATGATATAGCAGAAAATGTAGAAATGAATAAGATTGCAATACTTTCTACAAAGCAGTGTATTATAAATGCTCTAAAAAAAGGCAGAAAAACTACAGAAGAACTGGTAAAATACGTTGCTGATTTTCACTCTCTGAATATGAAGATTCCACAGTACGCGCTTATAACGAGCACTGTAAAATCTTACCTTTCAGAAATGCAGGATGAAAGAAAGGTTTTGCTCACTGTAGAAGATAATATTCTCTACTACAGCTTGCGAAAATAAAAAGTTAGTATTTTGCTTTAATTTCTACTGATTCATCCCAGTTATCAATAAGGCTTACCCCGCTGGAAGTTCCAATTCTGTTTGCACCTGCTTCCAGCATGGTAATAGCAGTACGAACAGAACGGATTCCGCCGGAAGCTTTTACTCCCATTTCAGGACCAACAGTATCTCTCATCAATTTTACATGATGTTCACTAGCCCCGTTAGGAAGAGGATTTCCATCCAAAGATTTTGGATTTGCAAAGCCTGTAGAAGTCTTTACAAAATCAGCACCGGCTTTTTTAGCACACTGGCAGGCAGAAACAAGTTCATTATCAGTAAGAAAACAGGTTTCAAGAATTACCTTAACAACAACCTTTCTTCCAATTTTTTCGCCTTCTGCATGGCAGGCTTTTACAACTTCAGCAATATCAAGTTCAAGATTTGAAAGTCTGGAATCCTTTACGGCACCAACATCCATTACCATATCAATTTCAGAAGCACCGTTTTCAATTGCATTGCAGGCTTCAAAAACTTTTACTGCTGTTGTTGTTGCGCCAAGAGGGAAACCGATTACTGTACAAACATTTACAGAAGTGTTTTCAAGTTCTTTTGCGGCAAGTTTTACATAAACAGGATTTACACAAACAGAAGCAAACTTGTATCTTGCTGCTTCGGAACAAAGTTGCACAATCTGCTTTACAGTTGCATTAGGAGCAAGCAGAGTGTGGTCAATATAAGAAGCAAATTCTAATTTAGTCATAGCGCGTATTATAACCTCTATATTCTTTTTTTTCAAATAAATCTTGCGAAATGAAAAGTTATACTATATATTATAAATAGTTTAAATTCTCTGGCAATTTGAATTTAAACAAAATAACTTTATAGGAGCAATTAAATGGCTTTTAAAATCAATGATCAGTGTGTAAACTGTGGAACTTGCGAACCAGACTGTCCAGTTGGAGCAATTTCTGAACAGAATAATGTACGTGTAATTGACGCAGAAAAATGCATCAGTTGCGGAACTTGCGCTGCAGAATGTCCTGCAGAGGCTATTGTTGAAGAGTAAGTAAAATATTTACTCTCAAAAGAAAGCAGGTTCCTTTTTATTCAGGAACCTGTTTTTTTTTAATTTTATTGAAAAAGTAGAATGATGAAAAAAACAGCTGTCTTTATTTTTACATTTTTGCTTATAATTTCCACTTTCACAGCTCAAAATAAAGAAACTACAATTCTATTAAATAAAGAAGCCCTTCCTCTTATACAGAGTCTTCAACCAGAAAGAAAAAACATAATATTCCAGCAATACTCTGCTATTATTGAAGATAACAATATGGCTATTAAAGCCGGAAATAAACCTGAATATTTATTCTTCCAATATAAAAATACAGAAAACTTTTCTTTTTTTGCCCTGGCTTCACGCTGCTGCATCCGCCAGGAAACACTTGCAACCTTAAACCAGATAGAAAATGCACAGGAAAATATAGAAGGAAAAACTCTTATTCTCCCCACTGTAGATGGACTTTTTATTCCTGTAGACAAGGGAATAAACTCAATTGAAGTGCTTTTACAGGAAAAATACGCGGGTCAAACCTTAACAAAAGATGTCTTATGGTATAAAATTGATGGTAGAGATTATGTTTTTCTACCTGGAAAAAAATTATCTGGGACAGAGAGATTTTATTTTCTGGATTCAGCCTTACAGCTGCCGTTAAAGGCAGGCTCTTTCTGGGTTTCTTCTGAATTTGGAAAAAGAAAAAATCCTTTTTCTGGAGAAATGAAAAATCATAATGGAATAGACCTTGCGGCAGAAGAAGGAACTCCTGTTTATGCCATAAAGGATGGAGCTGTTTTCAGCACAATTTCTAATGATTCAACATTTGGAAATTACATAATTTTAACACATGACCTTGGAAAAATGACCAGTGTATATGCTCATCTTTCTAAAATATGTGTAGAACAATATCAGAATATAAGAAAAGGAGATCTTATAGGTTACGTTGGTCAAACAGGAATGGCGACAGGGCCTCACCTGCATTTTGAATTAAGACAAGGCAGTAAGGCGGAAAATCCCCGCAATAAATTGAACTTTGAATAAAATGAAAAGTATAAACAAAAGAAAACCTATTCGTTATACACTTTTTTCTCTTCTTGTGCTTGGCATGTCACAGACAATGTCTGCAGAGGCATTTAGAGTAAGTAAAGTTCATATCACTGCAATTTCACAAGAAACCTATTCGGAAACTTCTGTAAAACTTGGAATAAACGACGCTCTTTCTATTCAGCTTCCAAAAGATTCCACCTTTATAGAAGGCCTTGAATTAAAATTTGATATTCCTGAAGCAGTTGCCTACTGGATGGATTCCGTAGCCTGCTCTGTATATGCAAATATAAAGCCAAGGCCTAGCGAAAGTCAGATTGACTATTCTGGAACAAGATCTTATGTAAGCACTCTGCCTGGAAAGCTTTCCTGGGTTTTACAGGTACCTCTAAAAAAAGACAATTCTATAAAATCAAACAACTACACAACAAAAGTAGATTCCGTACTTACTCCGGAAGCAAATGTTCTTTTCATCAGATTGCAGCCGGTTATGAAAGGCGTACCGGAAGAAACCTTAAATGCAAAGATTCCAATCACAGTAAAGCCAATTCTTACAAATAAGGGCCTGCTTAAACTCGATATTAAAACTCCTGAAAAAGAAAAGGGTGAATGTTCAGTATTTATTGATGATAAAATTGCTGAATTAAAAAACGGCACAATACTTTTAGAAACAGGAATTCACAACATTTCAATAATTTCTGAAAAATATAGAAACGAATTAAGAACTGTACGCATAGACCAGGCAAAAGAAACAGATCTCACTGTAGAGATGAAGAGTATTGCACCTACTCTGCTTGTTACAGCACCTGAAGGCACAAAAATTCTGCTTGATGGAGAAGTCTTTACAAACATCGGTTCTGAAATAATTATTTCGGAAGGTGAACACAAACTCAGTTTCTCTATTGGTGATTACGAATTAGTAAAAACTATAAGTGCAATAAAAGGAAAAACTTACAAAGCATCATTTGCACTTGATTTAGAAATTACAGAAGAATAACTAAAGAATAATCTTAGTAAATTTTTATTTTTAAATTAAAGATTTCGACTCCCCTAGTCGATAATAAATATATCGGGGGCATTTTCCCCTCCCACCCATGCTCCCGATTGCCTGATGGGCATGGCGCGGACTTGTTCCGCGCCTTTTTTTTGTCCACTCAACTTAATTGAAACAAAGTGTCACATACGCTATAATTTTATAGTTATGATAAAGGTAAAAAAATCCGGCGTAGTTTTTCTCATCCTTCTTTTTTTATGTTCAATCTTCACAGGAATGGGATTAGGCTGGTTAATTTCTGAAACTGTTAATATTAAAAATTCTGAATACATTACTGAATTTGATACGGCACTCCCAACAAAACTGCTTGATATAAACGGGGAATTAATTACAGAGTTTGCCTCTGACGAAAAGCGTGAAATCATTGCATATCAGGATCTTCCTCAGCAGATGATAGACGCTCTTATTACCCGAGAAGACCGTGTATTTTTCTCTCACAATGGTTTTAATTTAAAGGCCATAATGCGTGGTATTGTGGGTATTTTGACCGGACGTTCATTAGGTGGTGGTTCTACCCTCACCCAGCAGATTGCGGGAACTCTTTACTGTGACCGAACAGAAAAATCTATTGTACGAAAGGTAAAAGAGCTCTGGTGGGCAATTCAAATGGAACGCCGCTATTCAAAAAACGAAATACTGGAGCTCTATCTGAATAAAATCTATTTTGGAGGCGGAACTTACGGTGTAAACGCTGCTTCAAAATATTATTTTGGTCATGGAGCAACAGAAATTACTCCGGCAGAAGCAGCAATTCTTGTAATTCAGCTTTCTAACCCGGCCTTTTACAATCCTTTTGATCATCCTAACCGTGCAATGGAACGACAGCAGACAGTTCTTACTGCAATGGTAGATTCTGGCTTTATTACTCAGGAAGAAGCAGACCAGTCTTTTGAAGATTACTGGGCAACTTTTGATTATACAAGAACTTCTACTTCGGCATATCTTATGCGTGATGATAAAGCACCATGGTTCAGTGAATATGTTCGCCGCGAACTTGGAGATATGATTTATGGTTCAGATGATATTTATACATCAGGCTTTACTGTAAACACAACCTTAAATCTTGCACACCAGCAGATTGCCCAGGAAGTAATGGAAAAATGGATTGAAACTGCTAATATACGCTATCAGAAAGAGCATTCTTCTAAGGCAGACCTTGCATACAACATTTACGTTCCAATGACAGAACTTCTTGCCCTTCTTTTTGACATTCCAACTCTAAAAGTAAGTGAACAGAGAGCCGAGTTTGTTGCAAACGCCACCTACATAAACGAAGTAAACCCTGTCCTGGATGTAATTTCGCTCATGTGCGGAACCGACAAGCTCAAGGTTAATATCGTAAACAGAGCTTCTGCAATCTCTAAGCAGTCTAATGAAAAAAACACTATTGAAGGAACAATGGTTTCGCTTGACCACGAAAACGGTTATATAGACGCCCTGGTTGGAGGAAGTAAGTTTGATTCAGACAACCAGTTTATCAGAGCAACTCAGGCTAAAGTTCAGCCGGGTTCTACATTTAAGCCTCTGTATTATTCAGCCGCAATTGATTCCAGAAAGTTTACTCCTACAACACAGATTTCAGATACACCGGTTGTTTTCAAAACAGCTGATGGAAAACCATACATTCCACTAAATTTCCGCGGTGAATGGGAAGGTAACGTTTCTTTATGGTATGCCCTTACCCATTCTATGAACGTACCTTCTCTTAAGGTACTCGATGGAATTGGTTTTGAAGCCGCAATTAACAGAGCGGTTGCTTTACTGGGTATTCCTAAAAATGAAGTTGATTCACGAGCCTTTGTACCGGGCTACCCTATTGGACTTGGAGTTTGTTCTGTTCGTCCTATAGAAATGGCCAGAGCATACGCAATTTTTGCTAACGGCGGAAAAGAAATTACACCAATGGCAATTAGAACGGTTGAAGATAAAAACGGAAACGTAATCTTAAATCCTGAACTTGATATAAGAAAGCAGCAGGCCGCCAAGGGCAATGATATTCAGGTTATTTCAGAACAGACTGCCTTTGTAATGACAAAACTGCTTGAACAGACCGTAAATCACGGAGGAACACTTGCCGCTCAGGAATGGCACTTCCATTATCGTGATGAAAACGGTAACCGCTACATTATGCCGGCCGGAGGAAAAACCGGTACAACACAAAACTGGGCTGATGCCTGGACCTGCGGTATTACTCCATATTATGCAGCTGCATTCTGGTTTGGTTTTGATAAACCGGGTCAGTCTCTGGGAACAAAAATTACAGGTGCCACACTTGCAGGTTTTGCCTGGGGTGAATATTTTGATAAAATACATGCAGACTTACCTCTAAAAGACTGGAAAAAGCCTCTTAACGGTGTAATTGAACTTTCTGTCTGCAGGGAAAGCGGTATGATTCCTACAGAAGCCTGTGGAGATCATTTAACTACCCAGTGGTATCTGGAAGGAACTCAGCCAACAGAAATCTGCCCAATTCATTCGGGTTCGGCAACTTCAACTCTCTTAATCTATCGTCTTGAAAAGGAAATGTATAAATCAGGACAGAGGTTTAATGCAACAATTGATACAACACCACTTTCTTTCAACCTAGATTTCTCTAATCTGAGCACATCTTCTACAGACTATGAAGAAAATGACTACGAACAGATAAATCTTGAAAAGCCAGAAGAATATAACTATAATTATTTAATGGAATAGTCGGAGTCAGATGTTAGTACAAATTAAAGATATCAAGATTAAAAAAAGAGTTCGCAAGGATTTAGGCAACCTGGAAGACTTAAAAGACAGTCTTAAGGTTTATGGCCTGATGAATCCTATTACTTTAAACAGAAAATATGAACTGATTGCTGGTGAAAGAAGACTTCAGGCTGCAATTCAGCTTGGCTGGACCAGTATAAATGCAAATATAATCGATAACCTCACAGAAGTTGAACAGCTTGAAATGGAAATTGAAGAAAATAACCAGCGAAAAGAATTTACAGATGCTGAACTTCTGGAAGGATACAAAAGACTAAAACGCCTCAAGAACCCTAATATTTTTTATAGAATTTACCTATTTTTTAAGCATCTCTTTGAAAAAATTGCAGAATTCTTTGAAAACAGGAAAAAGAAATGAAAATCAAAAAAATTATACTCACCTCTTTTTTTATTGCTTTGACAGCATTTTCTTTAAATGCAAGTGGAGCAGGTTTTCAATTAGGACTATTTCCTTCTCTTAAAATTTCTGAAGAAGGTATTCAATCATCTGATTTTGACATAAATGCTACAGGAACCGTAAGATGCTCCCGTATACCCCTTGTTTTTGGAGCTGGAATTCTTGCAGGCTTTAAGGATTCTGCAATAAAGGCAGGCTTTTCTGCCTTTTCTGACTGGTGGATAATCGATTCTCAGATTGAAAACACCTGGAACATTTTTTCAGGCTTCGGTTTAGGGACAGCACTAAAAAGTAATTTTTCAGATTCCCTTGAAATTAACCTGGGTCCAAGATTTTTTGCCGGCATGAACTGGCTTTTCTGGGATAATTATCTTGAGTTATATATTCAGCAGAACATTAATCCTGTTTTTTCAAAAGATTTGAAAAATAATAATTCGGAAAGTTCACTTAAAATGTTTTTTCCGTTTGAAACTGGCTTGAGATTCCATTTTTAATATATTCCAGAAGACCTTCTGTTTCTTCTTTTAATTTCCAGGGACTGTTTAATACCAGCATACCGCTTCCGTATAAACGAGGCAGATTTTTTTCTTCTTTTGAATAAGCACAAAGTCTGAAATCACAAATTTCTATATTCTGATTCTGACTTTTTGCAAAAGAACATATTTCATTCAGCATTCCTTCTATATCTGATTCACGATGAACAAGAAGAGGATACCATAACATGATAATACCATTACTCCACTTTTTGTGAACAGAACAGATTGTATGGGCTGCATCAATATAATCGGCAGTTTCCTCATAACTAGGGTCTATTAAAACAGCCCCTCTTTTGGTAGCTGGAGGTGTAAGCGCATTGAGCATTTCCCAGCCGTTGCGTCTGTGGATTTTTATCTTAGGACTGTTTTCTTCCTCATAAATATTTTTTTTAAGATTTTCTATTTCCTGAGGATGAAGTTCGGAAAGAATTAAAAAATCCTGGGGCCGCATGAATTTTCGTTCAATTTCTGGAGACCCCGGATATAAATTTTTTGAAGTATAGGACTCTATAAAGCTTAAAAATTGACTGAATAATTCTGAACCAAATGTTTTCTCATCATTTTTAGTGCTTGTCAAAAGTTGAATAATACCCTTTCCGGCTTCTCCAGTTTTTAAACTGCGGCTGTCTAATAAATCATAAAGGCCGCTTCCGCTGTGTGTGTCAAAAAAAGTATATGGTTTTTCTTTTTTATTTAACGAATTAAGCACCTGGAACAAAACAAAATGCTTTAGAATGTCTGCATGGTTTCCTGCATGAAAAATGTGCTGATAAGAAAGCATGCAGACATAATAGCACCCTATTTTGTAAAAATCAACTTTCCACCTTCAGAATGAACCTTTATAGTGTCACCCTCCAGGATAGTGCCACCTAAAAGTTCGCGGGCAAGTGTGTTTTCAACATAAGTCTGGATGGCCCTCTTTACCGGGCGGGCACCCATAGTCGGGTCATAGCCTTTTTCGCATAAGAAATCCAAAGCCGACTGGTCGAAATTAAGTGTAATTTTTCGGTCTGCGAGACGTTCTCTTACACGATCCAGCTGCAGCTGAATAATAGAAGAAATATGCTCTTTTCCAAGCTGCTGGAACATAACAATTTCGTCAATTCGGTTCAAGAATTCTGGACGGAAGGTCTGGCGTAAAAGATCATTCATTTTTTCTTTTACAGCATCCATTCCACCATTGTTTTCTGCATCCAGAATAAGATCACTTCCAAGGTTGCTGGTCATGATAATTATGGTGTTCTTAAAGTCTACAAGGCGGCCCTGACCATCGGTTAGACGTCCGTCATCCAGAACCTGAAGCAAAACATTAAAGACATCTGGATGAGCCTTTTCTACTTCATCAAAGAGAATTACGCTGTAAGGGCGGCGGCGCACTGCCTCTGTAAGCTGGCCACCTTCATCATAACCAACGTATCCCGGTGGCGCTCCAATAAGACGAGTGACAGAAAACTTTTCCATGTACTCACTCATATCTATACGGGTAAGTGCCTTTTCATCATTAAAAAGAAAATCTGCCAGAGTTTTTGCAAGTTCTGTTTTTCCAACACCAGTAGGACCAATAAACATAAAGCTTCCAAGAGGACGATTTGGATCATTCAGACCACTACGGTTACGGCGGATTGCATCACTAACAACAGAAACAGCCTGATTCTGACCTACTACCCTCTTATGCAGAACATTTTCCAGTTCCAGATACTTTTGCTTTTCTCCTGCCATCATTTTTGCAACAGGAATTCCACTCCAGCTGGAAACTACTTTTGCAATATCTTCTTCGGTTACGGACTGGCGGAGCAAAGACTCACGACCGCCCTCTTTCTTTTCTTTTTCCGCAGCAAGAGCAGCATCAAGCTCCTTTTGTAGGGCTGGAATCTTTGCATATTTAAGCTCAGCTGCTTTTTCCAGATTACCTTCTCGGGTAAACTTTTCTTCTTCAAAGCGAGCCTGTTCCAGCTGCTCCTTTACCTTGCGGCTTTTATCTATACTTTCCTTTTCATTCTGCCACTGAAGTTTCATGGCATCACGGCGGCTGGTTACTTCGGCAAGCTCTTTTTCAAGTTTTTCAAGTCTTTCCCGGCTGGCAGCATCCTCTTCCTTACTCAGTGACTGCTTTTCAATCTGCAGCTGCAGCATTTTTCGTTCAACTTGGTCCAGTTCAGTTGGCTGACTTTCAATTTCCATTTTAAGGCGGCTGGCTGCTTCATCTACAAGGTCTATAGCTTTATCCGGCAAAAATCTTGTAGTTATATAGCGGTTAGACAAAGTGGCAGCTGCTACAAGGGCTTCATCTTCAATGCGTACACCATGATGAATCTCGTATTTTTCACGCAGACCTCGCAGAATAGCAATCGTGTCTTCTACGCTAGGTTCTGCACAGTAAACCTGCTGGAATCGTCTTTCCAAAGCAGCGTCTTTTTCTATGTATTTTCTGTATTCGTCAAGGGTTGTTGCGCCAATAGCACGAAGCTCCCCACGGGCAAGCGCTGGCTTAAGCAGGTTTGAAGCATCCATACTGCCTTCACTAGCTCCGGCTCCAACAAGTGTATGAAGCTCATCTATAAATAAGATTATCTGACCTTCGCTTTTTGTAACTTCAGTGATTAAAGCCTTAAGTCGCTCTTCAAATTCACCGCGAAATTTTGCACCGGCAACAAGACTTCCTAAATCAAGAGCAAGAAGTCTTTTATTTTTAAGTGATTCAGGAACATCGCCACTGGCAATACGGCGGGCCAGACCTTCTACAATTGCTGTTTTACCAACGCCAGGTTCACCAATAATAACCGGATTATTCTTTGTACGGCGGCATAAAACCTGCATTACACGCCTTATTTCTTCATCACGACCAATTACCGGGTCAATTTTATCCTGTCTGGCGGCTGCTGTAAGATCACGACAATATTTTTCCAAAGAACGTGTTTTTGCTTCAGGATCATTGGAATCTACAGTCTGATTACCACGTACAGCCTTCAAAGCTTCCAGAACAGCCTTATGATTTACACCAGATTTTCTAAGCAGGTCACCTGTGCGATCATCATATTCCGTCATAGCAAGCAGAATATGCTCTGTAGAAAGATACTGGTCGTGCATTGCATTCATTTCATTTTCTGCTTTTGCAAGAACTTTTTGCATTCCAGAAGATAAATAAACCTGAGCTGCACCAGAAACTTTTGGGTTAGAAAGAATAATATCTTTTACTTTGTTTATAAGCTGAACAGTAGCAATGCCGACTCTTTCTACAACAGGAGCAACAAGACCATCCTGCTGCTCCAAAAGAGCCTGTAATACATGTTCTGTACCAATTTCTGAGTTATCGTTTTTGTTAGCGATGGAAGAAGCCTCTTGCAAAGCTTCTTGAGTTTTGATTGTAAAACTTTCGTAATTCATTTTATACTCCTTTTTTTGCAGACCTCTTATATTTTAAAATAGTAAAAAAAGGAGAAAACGACAAATTTTTTTGAAAAAAGATAATAAAGCTGAATTTCTGATTAACTTAGATTTCGCCCTGCTCTATATGACCAAATTCGCAGATAACTTTTGTAAGATTTGCATGTTCAATCTGCTCCAGAGTATTTCCAACTCGTTTATAAAGTTTTATTTCACCGTTTCCTGTTGCGCCTTCCAAAAGGCTCATAGTTCTGCGGGAATTATCAGGTAATTCAATAGAACGGTTGAACAAATCTTTTATTTTACAATATACATCAACATCAATTACCCAAACTTTATTGTGCAGACTTACAGACCAGTGCAGCAGATTTTCTTCTATCACTTCTGCTTCCGGCATCTGAATGCAGTCCCATATTGCGGCATAGGAATTTTTGTTTTTATCAGCCAGAAATGAAATTTCCAAATCTTCAAATTTGCCGATAAAAGAAACTTTTTCGTTAAAGCTTCCATGAATTGCAAAAGCAGAATTAAAAAGGACTTTTCCTGTAATATCGCTGGTTAATTTTTCAGCTGAAATATGGAACCAAGGTTCCGGCATTGTTTTTCCCCAGAAACGTTCAATGTATCCGCAGCATTTTCTTGGGTCAACAATATAATCAATTCCGTCAAAATTAATTTTTCCTGAATACAAAGTTTTTAATCCGAAAGGAAACCATCTCTGGTCGGAATCTTTAAAACCTTCGCAACATTCCTTTAAAACTTCATAATTTAATTCCCAGGTAACATGACCGCTATCACACATATATTCGGGATGTTCAGCAAGTTCATCTTTCGACAGATTCAAAAAACCTGAAATTTTGTTTTCCGAAAAGAATTTGTTTCCAATCTGAATTTCAAAGGGTTTTAGATGAAAATTCATTTCGCTTACAGAAAAGAAAGAACACAGCTGTTTTACGTCTTCGCCCAGCTTTCCCACGCGGATTACGCAGTAAGAAGGCATTTTTATAATCTCAGTTTCAAGAGATTGTGCAGATTGCGTACCAGCCAGAGCGTACTGTAAATCTTCGGCCGTTATATTCGTTTGAGGTTTAAAACTTAGCGAAGGTTCTGTTGGAGAAATCCAGGGATTTAACATCTCCAGTTCAATAAAGAACATCTGTTCAGAACCACTAATGGAGTTTGTACCGTTAAAAAAGAATCTCCAATAGTTTATTCCGAATTTTCTTTTTTTATTTGCAAAGCCGAACCTGAGATCTTTAATGTTCTTGTTATTCTTTGTCATTCTATAAAGCCTTATTCAATTTTATTGTCGGCAAATAAAAGAAAAAGCTTAAAAAAAAAGACACCATTTACTGGTGTCTTTTCAAACTACTTGAATAACTTATCAATAGTTTTATTTACATCTTTCTGCTCTTCAGGGTAATTATCATTAAGAAATTCAAAACACTGAACAGCAGCTCTCTGCGCGTGCTCATACCAAATTTCGTAAAGTTCTGGTTTTAATTCAGAACCTGGAAAAGGAGCCCCTTGAACATCTGAAACCAAATCACGGAGCATCTGAATACACTGCTTTGTTTTTTTATCCATCATTCGTCATCCTTATTTTTTATATTATAAAGGAAGATTTATAATATTTCCAGAAAAACTTTTAGATTTATCACAGAAAACAGCACTTTTATAATCTTTCTTTACAGATTCAGCAATTCTCTTTGCAGCTGCATTTACATCATCTACAGTTACAGAAAGAATATTGTCTACACGTTTTTGTCGGAAATCAGAAGGATTTGCGTAAAGCAGGCCTTCAAATGAACGGGCTGCTTTATCACGAGGAGAACTTGGCTGAATTAAATCGGCATAGGAGGTAACTACAGTGCGCTCTACGTCTTCGGCAGAAACTCCACTTGCAGCGAGCTCCTTCATGGAATCGGCAAATACCTGAATAGAACGCTCCGGAGTTGGGTCTCTGTAAGTTGTAAAATATACTGAATTCTGCACAGAATCTATCCACATGCTTGCTCCATAAGCACCGCCTGTTGTACGAAGCTTATCCCAGAAAGTATGAGTAGAAACCCAAGAAGCAAAAACACCTTCCGCAGAAGCTTCTTTTGAAAGATAAGAAGATGCAGTAGAACTTGCGGCTGCATAGCCTGTTTGAGAATCAACCTTTACAAGCTGAGGCAAATCGCTGTCCAGAAGTTCTTTTTGATAAATCAGTTTTGTATATTCTTCCAGAGGATATGAAACTGCAGGAAGAAGTTTTGTTATTTTTGCCGCCTTAGTAAAATTCTTCATCATTGGAAGAATTTTTTCCAGAGAGTCTTTATCTGCAGTAATATGAATAATTCCGCCGGAAGCAAGACAAGTTTCATAAATACGCTTTAATTCCTTAAGATTTTCTGCTGCAGAACGCTCCTTATAGCCTAGTGCAAAAATCAGCTGAGATATTCCCCACATAATTTCGTTTAAGGCGTGGTTTTCGCGTTTGTTGCAATTTGTTCGGCGGAGTATATAATCACGGCCTGAACCTACAAATCCGGCCTTCTTTTCTGCTTCCATTTCGCCTAAAAGATTTTCGAAGCGTTTTTCATCATCAAAACTCATTGTTGTAATGATTTTTGCAAGCAGGTTCAGAGTTTCCTTAGACATAGAAGTAAGGGCCTTACAGCTTATACCAAGCCATTTTCGGCCGATTATATTCAGGTCCCTGTACTTTTCGGTAATAGCCTTACTTTCTGCAGATTCACTCACAGCACCTGTGCAAACTCGGCCCCAGACATCACCCATTACGCAGGAAGATTCTGTAATACAATCATCCCAGCTCTGTCCATTCCAGCCCATATTTGTAATAGCACCAGAAAGGAATGGAATATAACGATAATCAGCAGGCTGCAGGCGATCAAATGGAAACATAACATCAACATAGAAAATGCCGTTAGTTCCTTCTTCATTTATAAAAAGCGGAACCTTAGAACCGTCTGCACCTTCTACGAAATCTATTTTTGTAGGAGTGATTTCAACATTGCGGTCAAGTTCTGCAAGCTTTACACGAGGCATACATTCAGTTTCTTCAGCACTTTCTACATGCTGCTGGTATGTATGAAGCTTATCCAAATCTTTTTTAAGTTTATCTTTGTCTGCAGCCTTATCAAGTTCTGCAATCAGTTTTTCTTCTGCTTCGTTACGCTTATTCAGGAAGTCTGCAGAAGGTTCTGCAACATATTTTACTACAACATCCTTATCGAGGAAGTACTTTTTAATCAGCTTACGTGGTAAATCTTTATCTTCACTCAGACGCTTCTTGAAATTTTCAAAAGAAGTGATTGGATTAAGCTGATCACAAGGTTCTTTTCCGTAATTCCAGCCCTTCAAAACCTTTTCCATAATTACAAGGGAATAAGGTCCCCAATAACGGGTAACTTCGCGCAGATTAAAATCAATTCCCATTACAGCTGAATCAATATCTTCCTGTGAAATTCCTTCATCATAAATTTCTTGAATTGATTTTGTAATAAGGTCATAAACCTTGTTTTCATCACCCTTTTTAACGCCGCTTAATCCATAACAGAAAAATTCTTCCGGCATCTGGCTAAAATTATTCCAGATTGGGCTTAAATCATCACCAAGTCCGCTTTCCTTAAGTCTGTAAGAAAGAGGAGCACTGTCGTTTCCGCAAAGCACTTCCGAAAGGAAATATTTTTCTATATCAGAGCCACCTGAATACCAGTTCATTGTGACAATCAGACCTGTACTACCTGTTTCAGGAGCAATTTCTCTTACTTCACAAGATTTATTTCTAGGTTTTAGTGTCTGCAAAGAGCGAACTTCTGCTTTAACCAGAGGAAGTTTTGAATCAAAGTTTTTTACATCAGATTTACAGCCATATTTTTCTTCAATACGAGGCATAAATCTTTCATTCAAAAAATCAATCTGATCTGCTGTAGAAATATTTCCATGAAGATAAAGAAGACAGTTATCGGGGCTATAAAATTTCTGATGGAAATCCAGAAATTCCTGATAAGTAAGACTCGGAATAACGGCAGGGTCTCCACCCGAATCATAAGAAACGAAAGAATCAGGGAACATGGAACGAATCTGAAGATCAACGGCAACATCGCGGAATGCCGAATAGTTACCTTTCATTTCGTTATAAACAACCCCCTGAATGCTGGTCTTGCCATTTTCATCCATTTCAAGTCTGTGTCCTTCCTGAATAAAAGTTTCGTAATCAAGCTTTGGGAAGAATACAGCGTCGGCATAAACATCCATCATATTAAAATAATCTGCACGGACAACAGATGCTCCAGGATAAACAGTTTTATCCGGATAAGTCATTGCATTCAAAAAAGAACTGAGTGATGTGCTTGCAAGAGTTATAAAAGGCTCTTTGAGCGGGTATTTTTCTGAACCGCAAAGAACAGAATGTTCCATAATGTGGGCGCAGCCCTTAGAGTCTTTTGCAAAAGTGCGGAAGGCAAAGGCAAAGGTATTTTCACGGTCGTCATTTACAATGTGGTAAAGTTCAAGTCCTGTGCGTTTATGACGCATAAAAACGCCCTTTGACTTATAATCAACTAAATCATCAATAGAAAGGAGGATAAAACCACCATATTCCTTTCCAATATTGGCAGAGTCAAGAAAATCAAACATATAAACCTCATGAAGATAAAATGATGCAAAGACAGGACAGCCGGCTATATTACACCGGCCGCCAGAAAGTCTTACACATTATTTTATTCTAAAGAACTGGAAGTCTCCCGGTATTAGCCTTGTTTGGAAGACTGATTCTTCATCAGAGGCATTAAATTCTATTTTTCTTGTATATAAAGGCTTGATTTCCGAAGGCCGCCACTTTGACGGCTTTTGGCTGACTGGTAAGAACTCCAGAGCAGAAGCCCCTTTTACATGAATATTAAAATCAACCGGTGCACAACCATCATTAGTATAACAGTAAAGGCCGAAAGTGTCATTATCGTAGGTAAAGAGTGATACTCCAGGACCACAATCTATCCAGACACGGCAGCTTGTGTCCATCAGTTCCTGGCGGATATTTGTAAGCACCTGAGCCGGTAAATCACGAATACGGGAAGGCATATCAGGAAGATTGATTACTTCAAAAATCCCATTTCCATAAGTATCATACATAATAATACTTTCATGATATTCACCATGCCCCGCATTTGCCTTTGACCAGCTTGCATTGTTGCGGTGTTCCAGCAATGGGAAAGAAATTGTAGTATCAGACTTTATATAATTTCGCCCGTAAAGACCATTTACTGTTACCTGGAATTCGTCTGCATCCAGACGGCGGTTTGTGTAGCGGATAGATGTAAACTCAGATAAAGGAGGATTCAAGACTCCCGATTCAGAAAGCTTTTGTGCGCCAATTACAAAGCCAGAACTTACCACTACACTTCCGCCATCAAGCATAAAGTCTCGAATTTTTTTAGTAATTTCTTTATCTTCAAGGGAAGAGGCAGTAAGAAAAACTTTTGAAGCAGTTTTCTTTTTGCCTTCCAGAGGAAAATATGGTGTAGGTTCCAGTGTAACTCCCACCATTCCTAAAAAATCTTCCAAGTGGTCATCATCCTGGGAATTAAAAGGTATATAAACCTTAGTTCCAAAAGCTTTACCGCAATAATCAAGGATTTCGTCCATTTTCTGATACTGAAAGCCCAGAGGAGTTGCTCTTTTATTGTTATACAGAGCAGGCCAGCAGAAGGACATAATTTCACGGCACTTAGAAAAAGCCGTAAGATAAGCCTGCTCAAGATATGTATCTATTCTGTCGCATTCAAAAGGGTCAAACCAGCCGCCGCCATTGCGTCCAGGAGAAGCATTTTCCATATAAAGAGGAAGCGAATAGCTTAAATAGCGCGGTAAATGCTGATCCTGCTGAGCCCCATGCCGGGTTTCGGTCCCTGTGTATATTCCATCAAAAATATCTTTTTGTTCTGCCGGATTATAACCAGTTTCATGGTAGCTTTCCCGCCAGTTTGGATACTTAATAATGATTTTTATATCAGGATTAACAGCTTTTGCGGGTTTTATAATCAGATTTTCAGAAACTTCCTTCATTTTTGCAAGACGGAATTCCTTCCAGCTGCGATTTCCTTTTTCACGCAGACAGTCTTCGCACATACACTGGGTAAAAAAGAAGTCATCTATAATAAATTCATCAAAGAATTTTGCAGTATATTCACTTACTTCCTTAAGGCGATTTCGCATAGGCTCATTGCAGTAACAAAAGGTCTCAAAAAGACGGTGACGCTTTTTATCACTTTCGTTTAAATCTGGAGTAACAGTTGTAATTCCGCCGGAAACTTCAATTCCGTATTCTTCCAGCACCTTTTTAATCATTTTTATCTGCTTTTCAGAAGCAAAGGAGCCGCGATAAGTTTCCAGATAAACCTTATCAATTCCAACGTACTTTTGCAGCCAGTCTGCCTGCTCCCGTAACTCTTCTTCCGAAATATGCTCTGCCCACTGGGCAACACAATATGTAACCGATTTAAAATTTCTGAATAATGACATGTAATTCTCCTGCTCTTTTTCAGTATATCCCAGAGCGGGAGAATTACATTAAAAAAAATCTTTTTGAATTGAACAAATCTCTACAGTTAATATGTTCCTAAACGTAAGCTTCGTCGTTTCTATTTTTTACATACAGTTCGCCCTGCTCATAGGCACGGCGTAATTTTCCCAAAAAGGTTGTTGTGATTGCTTCACAATCGCTGCGGCGCATTGGCTTAAGTATATCTTCCTGTTCGCGAACTTCTGCCCGACGGCCAGCTGAAATATTCGAAAGGATTTTCTCCCGGAATTCTTCAGGCTTTGCAGCAATCAGATAAGCAATATCGCTTTCCTTCATTTCGGCAAGACGTTTCTGAACAAACTGATCATCAGCATTTACAACATCATCAATAGTAAATAGACGACTGCGTAAATCCTGCCCCAGATCCGGGTCATCATCCGAAAGATAATTCAAAATATCTTTTTCAGTTCCAGAATCCATCTTCTTTAAAATCTGAGCAAGAGCGTTGCGGCCATCAATATTTTCAGAATCATCAATTTCCTGATGCAGTGATTTTTCATGCATAGCCTGATCAATACGGCGGATAATTTCAGGAGAAACTGGTTCCATTTTTGCAAGACGAAGAACAACTTCCTTTTTCTCATCAGCCTGCATACAATTAATTACACCAGCAGCCTGTTTTGGGTCAAGATGAGAAAGTACAATTGTCTGAACGCCTACATTTTCACCTTTCAAAAGCTGATAAACACGCTCTTTATCCATGTCGGCCAGATAGCGGAAAGGCACTTCCCCCTGATGAGGCATTGCCTTTTTTAATAATTGCTCTGCCCTTGTCTTGCCGTAAGCTTTTTCAAGCATTTCACGGGCAGTTTCTACTCCGCCTTCTGTTTTTGCCTGCTTTACAAGAGCATTAAATTCTTCAAGTATTACAGCCGCTTCTTCTTTTCCAACACTTCTTATAGAAGCAATTTCCGGAATGATTTTTTCTATCTGCTTTTCAGAAAGATGAGGAAGAACTTTTGCGGCTTCATCTTCACCAATTATAAGGAGGAATTTTGCAACACGACGATAAACAGAATCTTTACCATCAACCTGACTTTCACTTTCCGGTACCTTTATAAGACCACCGCTTTTTAGAAAGTCTGTAGCATTATTTAATCGGCGTTTTGTTTCTGCAATATCTGCTGCGTCTTTTCTTTTCTGCTCATTTTTTTCGCGCATCCGCTGTAAGGTAACAGAATCTTCACTGACTGCCGACTGACTTGGAGTTTTTTTTGCTGATTGCGCCTGCGGCGCACTTTGAACTGTTTCTTTGGTAAAGTGCTGAAGCCCCGAAGCCCAGCCCTCTGTAACATTTTTTGCTTCTTTTTTATCTTTATCTGAAGCGGCATTTTTTAGATAAGCTGCCGCACGGAAATCTTTTACATCCATATATAAATAATAACAGATAAGAAGACAAAAGTCTTGCAAATCTTTGCAAAAAAAAACTCTCCGTGTTCTACGGAGAGTTTACCTGGGCCGACAGGATTCGGCGCGACGGTCAAAAACATCCTGTTTTTTCCCTCTGCGCCGCCTCCGCTCGCTGTCGCGCGCATCCATGCGCGCTTTTCGTAAAAAAAGCTCCGCACTGCTCGCTTTTTTTACTCGCTCGCTACGTTTCGAATCCTGTCGGACATCTTCTTACTTCAAATTCGTTTTAAAATAAAAAACTCTCCGTGTTCTACGGAGAGTTTACCTGGGCCGACAGGATTCGAACCTGTGTAAGGCCGCCCGGCAGGCGGCCGGTGTTCCATAGCAAAGCGTTAAGAAAAACGCGCCAGCGTTTTTTAGCTTTACCTCTTAAAAAAATTGTCTAGAATGTTAACTAAAAAATCCTCGCCAAAGCGAGGATTTTTTTCTGGGCCGACAGGATTCGAACCTGTGGAATGCGGGCACCAAAAGCCCGTGTCTTACCGCTTGACGACGGCCCAATTTATCAATAAGAAACCTTAGTCTTACAAAGACTTAGTCTTCTGAACTTCCAGTTTCTACATGACCAGCTTCATACTCAGCCAGGATTTTGTCCTGAATCTCATTTCTGAACTCAGGGCTAATTGGATGAGCAACATCTTTGTATTCACCGTTAGCAGTTTTTCTACTTGGCATAGCGATGAACAAGCCAGTTTTTCCCTCAATAATCTTCACATTGTGAACGACGAAGCAATCATCAAAGGTAACAGTTACATAAGCGCGTAATTTTCCCTCGTCCTCAACTTTTCTAATACGCAATTCAGTTATCTGCATTTTTTTCCACCTTTTTTATCCGTACAACTTTATACAGTCTGCACAAGTCTAGAATCAAAAACACCAGCAAGCTTTTGTTGAACATCAACTGCCTGCTGCCGCAATGTAAACACACCATAAACAGTAGAACCGGAACCAGACATTTCGGCATAAGGACAGCCTGAATCTCTTAAAAGTTCTAAAGCCTTGCGGATTTCTTGATATTTACCCGCAATAGCCGGTGTAAAGGTATTTACAAAGTTCCACTCTTCAACAGATCTGTTGTATACAGATTCAAAGTCAGAAAAAGCAGCCCCTGTTACCATTTTTCTTGCAGCTAATAAGTCATCTACCAGAGCATAAGCTTCTTTTGTAGAAGAACTTACTTTTGGAAAAACCAGCAACAAAAACAAGTCATGCCGAGGTTTTATCCTTCTTACATTTTCACCACGCCCAGAAACAACAGCACAAGCCTTTCCTTCTTCATCACTATGAACGAAGAAGAAAACATCACTTCCAGTTTTAGAAGCAATGTAATCGAACTGGCTTTCAGAAAGCAACACACCGCATGATTTTTCAAGCACTCTTACTAAAGCAGCGGCATCTGACGAGCCACCACCAAGCCCACCGCCAGAAGGAATCCCCTTTATAAGTTCAACACTCACACCAGGAACTTCGCAACCTGCAGTCTCACAAAATGCTTGATAAGCTTTTACCAAAGTATTATCTTCAGGCAGATTCATAGAATTGCAACGCACTTGGCAACCTTTTTCAGCTGTAAGCGTTACATTCAACTCATCATATAAGTTAACTGTCTGAAAAATACTTTCGATATTGTGAAATCCATCTTCGCGTTTTGGCAAAACGTGTAATCCAAAATTAACTTTTGCATACGCTTTGACTGAAAAATCACAATTCATATATTAAGATTATTATACTAATTTTTGGATTATTGTCAAATCCTTAATGAAATATAACAAAAACGTAATAGAGTTCCATTACATTTTATAGAAAAAAAACAAATTTACTTTTAACTAGTTGACAATAAAGCCACAGTGAATTAAATTTGTGTAAATTCAATTCCGAGGTTATTATGTTCGCAGATTCCGATTTCGAAGAGATGACAATGTCTTTTTCTTATGATGATGATTTTGATGATTATGAAGAAGACTTTGATGATGATTTTGATGACTACGAAGAGGATGACGAAGCTCTAGATGACTTCGACGATGTTTTTAAGGAAGAAGATATTGATGAACCTTATGACGATGTCGAAGAAGAAGACGGTTACGGCCGCTATAAAAGCGGCTTTGATGACGAAGAGTAAACTTTTTAGTTAGCTCCCAAATCAATTACACGACCAGCATGCCAGAGTTTTTCAAGATCATAAAACTGTCTTGCAGACTCTGACATAAGATGAACAACAATCGGTCCCAAATCAATAAGATTCCAATCATCTCCATCAGGGCTTTTCCTGTTTGTTACATGGATTTCAAGGTCATTATCCTTAATATAATCTTTAATCTGCTTGTATAAACCCTGCCAGTGAACAGAACTATTTACTGTTACAATAACAAAATAATCTGTCCAGCTATTGAGTCCGCTTATATCAAGCAGAGTAACATCATTACCCTTTCCATCAATCATTAATTTTGCAATTTCAATTGCTTTTTCTTCTGTTGTTTTCATATTTTTCTCCTTAGCAAACCGTTAAAAAAAATTGTGCCAGCAATTTTTCGGTTTACCATCTTTATTATCATTATCTTACATAACGACCATCAAAGTCTTTTCCAAGAATGATGGTAAAGTCAACATTTGCCTCGGAAGAAGAATTAACAAGTTCATCTTCAGGCTCCAGTTCACGTATATTTGTACAATGAATAAATTCACCTACAAGTTTGGCAACGTTTTCGTTTCCAATGTGGTCAATAATTACAGTTTCTTCGTAATCATTTCTATTAGCATTCACAGGGCTTAATACATCATAACTTGCATTCTGGAAAAGAATTGCAGTATTTCGGGCAAGTCCCTGGACGGTTGTACCATTTTGAATTTCAATTACATATACACGACTGGTCATAGAATCTGCTGTAGAATTCAAAATAGAAAGAGTCTGTCTTACAGCTTCCTTAATAAATTCACCATTGTTATCAGGAAACAAAAGAATCTGATCATCTACACGACGAAGAGAACCTGTTACCGTCTGACGAACCATAGATTCCGCATCAACATCTGCCAGATATGTCATCAGTGTTTTTTCATCATTTTTTGAAAGATTTGACGAAAAACAATCTGAGTAAATACTGAAGTTATCGTCATTCAAAAAGATTTCATACTTTTTATCATGAATACCACTCAAAAAAGCCGCCATACAGTTCTGATAACGTTCCTGTACATCATATTCAGTTTCTTCTGGAAGACGGTAGCGCAAATAAACGGCAATCTTATCACCATCAAGATTTATGGCGCCGGAAGGCAAAAGCCAGCGTTCCCCTTCCGCTGAAACGCAGTCTACTGGTTCAGAAATAAATACCCTCATACCACCAAGATAGTCAGAAAGTTTAATAAAATCATCAAAATCAAGGACGATATAAAAAGGGATTTTAATTCCCAGAAGCTTTTCAACTTCACTTCTGTAAGCTTCAACTCCGGCTTCAGAATAAACGGTCTTCAACTTATCTACGCGATTCAAAGACTGCCAGATTGCACCTGTATACCCCGGCAGATTAATCAGAGCCGCCTTATAAGATTCTGGATAATAAATCATTACACTTGAAAAAAGCACTTCTGAATCTTCATCTTCTACAATAAATAAGGTTTTTAAGTTTGTATCACGCTCAATTACATCGTTAATTACGTTTGTTCTTAAGGCAAAAGAAAAAACCAAAAAGAGAATTGCGGCAACAAGTAAAATAAAAACTATGAACAAAAGTCCTTTCTGTTCATTTCTAATTTTTTTCTTCATTCTGCGCAAGCTCCTTGTAATAATTCAGCATAGATAAAGTTTCCGGAGGAACTTCTACTCCCCTTCCCTGTAAATATTCGTAATTTTCGTTCAAAACCGAATAAAACATTCCGTTTAAAGAAAGCTTAAAAAGATTTTCACGATACTCATCTGTAGACTGAGGTCTGGCAGGTTCTATTTTATCTGCAAGAAAAAGACATTTTCCTAAATCACAGATTCCTATCTTTGCAGAAATATGATTTGCAACAGCTTCTGTTACATCCTTGTCATCTATTCCAAACTTTTCTTTCATTAGAACTGCGGCTGCTCTTCCATGAAGAAGAGAAAAAGTCTTTTTTTCGTATTCAGAAAGTCCATGGCCATCCTTTAAGGCAAGAGACTCCATTTCTTCTTTAGGAAAATCTTTGCACATATCATGGCCAATTCCAGCAAGATAGCCTTTACTTTCATCAAGGCCATAATGACGGCACAGTCTGGCAGTCATTTCCGCAACTCTAACACAATGTTCAAAGCGAGATTTTTTTACATGTTCTTTAGTAAAACTACGAACATCTTCAATTAAAGCTAAATAATCCATTTATATTCTACAATATACTTAAAATTCCCGCTAAAAACAAGCAGAAGCCCTTAGAGCAAAGCCTCTTAGCCTTCACTGCCAGGATACTGAACGTTTTCATCATCATCTTCGTCCATTACTGCACGGGAAGCCATAAATGAATTTCCAAAAGATGATGATTCATTTTCCTGAACCACAAGACGTTTTTCCTGACAGTTTACCAGGCGCTCAATTTCAAGACGAGCTTCCTTCATTCCTCTTCCTGTTGCAACAGAAACAGGGATAACTGCAGTGTCCGGCTCTTCTGAACGAATCTTTTCAGCAAGCTCAACAGCGTGGTCGTATGCACCTTCAATATCAATTTTATTGCATAAAACAATACGAGGCTTTTCCATCAGTTCATCTGAATATTTAGAAAGCTCATCGCAGAGAGTTGCATAGGCAGTAAGATAATTTTCATCAGAACAATCAATCATAAAGATAAGACAGCTTGTTCGGGTAATATGCTTAAGGAAGGTATCTCCAAGTCCAAGACCTTCTGAAGCACCTTCAATAATTCCCGGAATATCGGCAATGATAATATCACTGTCATCATCTACACGCAAAACACCAAGATTTGGAATAATTGTTGTAAAAGGATATGGCGCAATTTTTGGACGAGCATTTGTAAAGAAGGTAAGCAAAGAAGACTTTCCGGCATTTGGAAAACCGACAAGACCAGCATCAGCCATGATAGAAAGCTCAAGAGTTAAAATGCGCTGTTCACCAGGCTGTCCCGGATTTGCATGGCGTGGCGCCTGATTAGTTGATGTCTTAAAATGAACATTACCCCAACCGCCGTTTCCACCTTTTAAATAAGTAAAAGATTCATCACCTTTGGCAGTTGAAAAATCATAAATAATTTCGCCGGTTTCTGCATCGCGGATAGTTGTTCCAGGAGGAACTGGAATTACGCAGTCTTCTCCATCAGCACCAAAGCGGTTCCAGCCCTGACCATCTCCGCCGTTCTTTGCCTTAAAAAAATGACGATGGCGCAGCTTTGCAAGGGTTCGCATATTGCGCTTTACAGTAAAAATAACGTCTCCGCCCTTTCCGCCGTCTCCGCCGTTTGGGCCACCGTGAGGAATGTATTTTTCGCGGCGGAAGGCTACACAGCCATTTCCACCATTTCCTGAACGCACTTCTATTGTCGCTTCATCAGCAAATCCTAACATTACCTTGCCTCCTGAAAAAAAAAGCCCGGCAGAACATTGTCACCGGGCACTTTATCAAAATATTACTGAAACTTATTTTGCAGCTTCTACAGAAATGTATTTGTGATTCATACGTTCACTGTAAACAACTTTTCCGTCTGCAGTTGCGAACAAGCTGTCATCACCGGCTTTCATTACATTTTCACCAGGATAAAACTTTGTTCCACGCTGTCTAACAATAATTGAACCTGCAGTAACAGTTTCACCAGCATATTTTTTAATACCCAGATTTTTTGGATTTGAATCGCGGCCGTTTTTAGCACCGCTTCCGCCTCTAGTTCTTCCCATAGTAGTCTCCTATTTAAAGATTAAATCAATTATGCAAGTGTGATTGAATCAACACGTACTTTTGTATACTGCTGTCTGTGTCCAATTACACGATGATAATCTTTCTTTGACTTATACTTGAAAACAAGCACTTTCTTGTCTTTGAAAGTATCTTCAACCACTACAGTAACCTTAGCACCCTTAACATAAGGAGTACCAACACTGATTTTATCTCCATCACTTACCAAAAGAACTGTGTCGATGTCGATTTTTGAGCCTTTTTCAGCATCAAGCTTATCTACAGTAAGGACAAGGTCTTTTTCTGCTTTATACTGTTTGCCCTTGAATTCAATTGTAGCGTACATACAATACCTCTTATAATTTATAAGCGCCCAGAGCAGTGGAAAAAAGGAAACGTAATCCATTCTGCAGAAGACTGATGCCTAGCCTTGGCTAAAAGTGTAAAACGGGGATTAAACACCAATAATCCTAAAGTCTAAACACGTATCAAAGATAATATCAGAAAGGTAGATTTTATGCAATAGATGTCTAAAGCAAAATCTCCTTCTTGCAGGCAGCTTCATGCAGGGCAAAAAGCTGATCCCACTTAAGGCATGATTTTGAAGAAGACTGCTCCAGAGACTGCACTTCGAAAAGCTTTTGAATTACCATAAAAGATGCTCCCCGGGCTATGTCGTATTCATCATCATCCATAATAATTAACTCTGAATTACAGGAAGTTAAAATAGAAAGAAACTGAGGAACACTTTCTTTAATCACCTTTAAAATAAAGTTTTTGCGACCGGAAGGCTGTCCGTGTAAATAAAGGCTTTCTGGTTCAAGAAGGGGCACCATCATAGTAAGGGTTCCGAATAAATCTTTTACCCACTCGGCATAAGAATCATCTACGGAATCTACTGTTTTAAGGACGGCTTCCGGAAGGCCGGTCTGCCCCTTTTGATAGGTTGTCCAGGAACGGGAAATATACTCCCCCACTGCGTAGTTGCGACCGTTAATAATATGGCCGTTCATGGTAATTGAAAGACCCACGCCGATTCCCTTTTCATAGCTTTCCGGGTAAGACAAAAGCGGGTTTCCAGCGTAAGTGCGGGCTAAAACACAGAGAAAATCTTTTTTGCCGGAAGATTTATTTAGAGCAAGCTGAAGCCATGAGCAGCAGCGGGCATCGTTTTCCATAAAAAGAGGAATAGAATAACGGTTTTCAAAAGCTTCTACATAATTAAAATCTGTGAGGCGGAAAGGAGCCGAGCGGATTATCACTCCCCTGTCTACATCAATAATACCCGGGATGCCTACGCAGATAGCCAGAGGTTTTAAATGCTCTTCCTTTACAAGAGCAGAAAGCCCCTGAATTATTGTGTCTAATATAGAAATAAAAAGCTCTTCTGGTTTATCAAGGAGAGAAGTATCTACAGGAATAGGACCATCTTTTAAATAAAGAGTGCGGCCGTCAAAAGAAGTAATGCAGACATGAAAGGTATCAAGCTGAAGTTCAATTCCGATTACAGAGCCAAAGTCTGGATTTACAGAAAGGAAAACAGGTTTTCTTCCGCCCTTTTCTGTTGCGGAACCACGTTCTCCTTCGCATATCAATTCTGATTCAACCAGCGTGCCGATTATATTTGAAACTGTAGAACGGTATAAATCTAAAGAACGGGCAATATCTATGCGGCTGAAATTTGGATTTTTCCATACAGTTTCAAATATTTTTGAAATATTTGCATTACGCTGATAATCATTATTTACATGCATGCTTATATTTTAACCTTTTACAGCACCTGCCGCAACACCCTGAGTAATCTGCTTTCTGAAAACACCGTAAAAACCAATAATTGGAATTACACTTATCATAAGGGCTGCAAACTGCTTACCGTAATCTGAAGCAAGGGCTCCGGAAAACTTCTGAACACCTACAGGAAGCGATTTTATTTTTTCGCTGGAAGCAAGAATGTTTACCAGCATGAATTCATTCCAGGTTCCTGTGATAGTCAGAATAGCCAGAGTAATTCCAACCGGTTTTGCCATTGGGAAAATTATATCAAAGAAGATTTGAAGATATGGAGCTCCGTCTATTCTGGCTGATTCAACCAGAGAGTCTGGAATACTACAAATAAATTCTGTGGTAAGGTATATTCCCATAGGCATTCCAATTCCGATATAGCAGATAAGAACTCCCAGTCTTGTATCATAAAGGCCGGTCCAATTTGCCATAAAGAAAAGAGGAATCATAATACACTGCAGGGTGATTAAAACTCCGATTACAAAAGTCTTGTAAAAAAAGCCGGTTGCTTTAGACGGAAGCTTTGCAAAAGCAAAACCTGCGGCTATAGAACAGTACAAAATTACAATAGTAGAAACTCCTGTATAAATGATACTGTTCAAAAAGAGCGTTCCAAAATGACCTCGCACCCAGGCATCTGAATAGTTACGCCACCACCAGACTTGAGGCAAGGCCAGCTTGCTTGTAAGCTGATACTCCTGAGTTGTCTTAAACGAAGAAAAGAAAAGCCATAAAAGCGGATACAGGGCCATAAAGGTAAAAAAGATTAGTACCGCATAAATTAAGACCTGGCTGATTATATGTTTTGCACCTTTTTTTACAAATACGTTCATTTTACAATCCTCCCTATTCTTCTTTTGCGCCGAACTTCTTTTCCAAAGTTTTTACAACACCAATGAGCATAAGACTGATTACTACCATAATAGTAGAAATTGTATTTGCCATAGGATAGTCTGCAGCACCTTTAAAGGCTTTATCAAACATATAAAGCGAAAGTACATAAGTCTGCTTTGCAGGACCGCCGCCAGTCATAACATAAACTAAGTCAAAGGATTTGAGGGATCCTGAAATTGCAAGAATTGCTGAAATCACAAATACTCCTGAAAGTTCAGGGAAGATGATGTGCCACAAAACCTGCCATTCAGTTGCACCGTCTATAGTAGCCGCCTCCATAATCTGAGGGTCAATTTTCTGAAGGTTTGCCATAAAAATTATCAGATAGGTTCCTGTGTACATCCATAAAATTACAAAGAGAACTGGAATCATAGGCTGACTGTTCATGGACCATTCATAAGAAGGATTAAAAAGCTGCATTATTTCTGTCCAAGCCCCGTGCGAAGAAAAGAAGGTCTGGAAAAGAATACCGATTACAACTGTAGAAATAACACAAGGCAGATATATCATAGTCTGGAAAAAGTCTTTTCCTTTTACAAGGCCACGGGTAAGAACATAAGCAAGGAAGAATCCAAGCGGCAGCTGACCAAAAACCGAAACAAGAACAATCCAGAAGTTATTGCGAAGGGAAATATAAAAATACTGATCTCTAAAAACTTTAAGATAATTCTTTAAGCCGACAAACTTTAAGGCTCCTTTTTCAAAAAGGGCTCCGCCCGAATAATTTGTAAAGCTTAAAAATACAGAGAACAATGACGGGAAGGTCATTACACCAAAATAAAAGAAGATTGCCGGAAGCGAAAGCATCCAGTAAGCTCTTTTTTCTTCTGTTTTAGTAGAAAGATTTTCACCAACAAGTGTGGAATATAAATAGATGACTACACTAGCCGCAAAGCCGTAAATCATAAAATAATAGCCGACTGCAAAATCTACATCTTCATCTGTAAACTTTTTAACTGCTATAAAGGCAAATAATGATGAAAGAATTATGAGAATTAACAAAAGACTGTCTATAAGGGCAACTTTTTTAGGATAATCTTCTTTTTTACCACGTACAAAATATAAAGAAGAAAATACCACAGAAGCTGCCATAGACAAAAATGAAATGATTAGAGAAATACCAATTATTATATAGAAAGCACCCTGCCCTGCTCCAAGAAAATAGACAAGAGCTTCAAATCCGTTTGAATCATCAAAAAGGGGAAGACAGAAACCGAGCGCAGAAAGAAGCAGACAAACCTTGCTCGCAAGAATCAGGTTCTTTTTATTCATATTTTTTCCTTAAAAATAGTGTCATTATCGGGCTTGAAACGAAAATCCATTGTACAGATTGCCGTGTCAAGCACGGCAATGACACGTGTTTCGTCGTGCCAGGCACGGCAAGCACAAGTGACACTTGCCGTGTCACAAATACGACAATGTTACTTTTTATTTAGATGCGTCAAAGGCAGCCTGAACATCTTTACAAACTTCTTCTGCAGTCTTTTTTCCAAGACCAAGAGCCTGAAGGTCTGCATTAAGAACAGAAGCGACATCAGAATTGAATACACTGTCAAATACTGGAGTTGTTGCTGTCTGAGCAGCATAGAAAGCACCACGCTTTGCAGAAAGAGGTTCAAGATTATCGTATGAAACACCCTTGTTCAAAGATGGGAATGAAGCACCTGTATCAAGTCTTCTCTGCTGGCAGTATGGACCGCTAAGCCATTTGATAAGTTCCCAGGCAGCAGTTTCTTCTTTTGAACCCTTCTTAAGCTTTGAGCTCATACCATAACCAACTCCAAGAGTTGCAGAGTTTGAATCATGAAGTTTTTCACCTGGAATTGCAGGGAAGTTGATAAGTTCAATGTTCTTGTCCTGATCAGCTGGAGAAATAAGAGCCTTTCCTGTAGACATATCTGTAAGGAAAGCACCTACACGCCAGTCACCATCAATAAGGTATGCACCCTTCTTTGAAGCAAACTGTCCAACAACATCACCGTAAGAAGTTGCAAGTGTCTTATCAGAAAGAACACCATCATCATAAAGCTGTTTAATGAACTTTACAGAATCAAGGAAGGCCTTGTCTGTGAACTTTGCTTTTCCAGCAACAATTTTATCTGCCCAGTCTGCACCGCCAAAGCGGCCTGCAACCAGAGAGAAAAGACAAGACTGCATAACCCAGTCGTCCATGTTTGCCATCAAAATAGTTTCGTATCCCTTAGCCTTAAGAACAGGAACCTGTGCCTTGAGCTCATCATAAGTTTTTGGAATTGAAAGTCCGCAATCTGCAAGAACTTCTTTATTTACAAAAAGCATATGTGTTACAGTAAGGCCGAATGGGATTTCTGCAACATAACCAGAAGCCTGAGCAGATGGATCCATACAAGCCTTGCTGTAATCATTAAGAAGTCCTTCTTTTTTAAGGAAAGGAGTTAAATCTTTTGCAAGTTTCTTTTCATGAATAGGAGTTGAACGTCCGGCAGGCCACATATAGAATACATCTGGCATTTTTCCTGCAGCAGCATAAGCGGCAGCCTTCTGATGGAAAGGTTCATTGAAGAGAACTTCACGTTCAATCTTAATATCTGGATGAGCTTTTTCAAAAGCACCCCAAATAAGTTCATTGTCCTCGAATGAGTTAGGAGCAGTTGCATCCTGATAATCAAGAACTGTAATTACTGTCTGCTTAGTTTTTTTATCGCCCAAAGCAAAAACAGAACCAATAACAGCTGTTGCAATTAATGCTGTTGCCAACAATTTTTTCATAACAATCCTCCAAATTGCTTACTTTTTGTACATTGCTTGTACTTACTTAAACTCTAAACCCATTTATTCTCACTTGTCAAATAATATTTTATAATATTTTGATACTTTAACGTTTTCGTTTTAAAATATTTTCGTAAAGTTTGTTTTTTCTCTGTACTTACTAAAAAAGTTGATTTATAATCGGAAGCATGAAACAGATAGAAATTATTCCCTGTCCGTCTTCTATAAGCAAAAAAGACGGCTTTTATACAATATCAGAAAAAAGTATTGCCCTGTCTTCTCTAGGCATAAATAAAGAATTTAAAGAAAAAATGGCAAGTGCCTTTTTGTGCGCAGGAATTAAAGAGTCAATTTCTGGAATTCCTGTAAATATTGAGATAAAAACTTCTTTAGGTGATGAAGAATCACAGAAAACAGAAAGTTACGAACTTTCCGTTGATAAAAAAGGAATAAAGGTTTCCGCTTTTAATGAAAAGGGAGCCTTTTATGCCTGTATCAGTGCAAGTCAGCTAATTACAAAAGCCCAAGGGGCAATTCCATTTGTAGAGATAGAAGATAAAGCAGCTTACAAGTGGAGAGGTTTTCTTTTGGATACCTGCCGAACCTTCTTTAGTACAGATTTTATAAAGAAAATGCTGGATGCCTGCGCCCTGCACAAGCTCAACATTTTTCACTGGCACCTTACTGATGATCAGGGATGGCGTTTTGAAGTGCCGGGTTATCCTCGTCTTACAGAAGTGGGCTCTGTACGACAGGATCACACAATGCCCGAAGCCGAAGACGGCTTTTATGATGAAGGAGAAAAAATACGCCGCTGGTATACGGATCAGGAAATAAAAGAAATAGTGGACTATGCGGCGGAGCGTGAAATTGAAATTGTGCCGGAAGTAGAATTTCCGGGACACACATCTGCCCTGCTCGCTTCTTATCCGAACTTTGGCTGTACAGGAGGCCCTTACAAAGTAGAAAACCGCTGGGGAATCTTCCCGGATGTGCTATGTCTTGGAAATGATGAAATTTTTACTATCTACAAGGCAGCCCTGTCTAAAATTGCAGAACTTTTCCCGGGAAAATACATTCACATTGGCGGGGACGAATGCCTGCCGGACCGCTGGGCTGTCTGCCCAAAGTGCCGCGAGCGTATGAAAAAAGAAAGCTTAGATTCACCAGCAGAGCTCCAGGCCTGGGCAACCGTGAAAATCACCGAAATTGTAGAAAGTCTTGGAAAGACTGCAATCGGTTGGGACGAAGTGCTTGATAATAACAGACACAACGCACTCCCCCAGGATGTTATCGTTCAATCATGGAGAGGAACCGAAGGCGGCATTAAGGCTGCAGAAAGAAATCACCGGGTAATAATGTCGCCGCAAGACAGATTTTACCTGAATCTGAAAAACAAAAAATCTTACGAAGAACCGGGACGCCTTGGCGTTACCACAACTCACAAAACATACACATTTTCGCCATCTGCAAAAGAACTAAAACTTGCAAAGCCGGAGCTTATTCTTGGCGGAGAATGTACCTTCTGGGCGGAAAAAATTACGTCATCAAAGATTGCTGAATACCTTTTATTCCCCCGTTTCTGTGCCGCATCAGAAGCACTCTGGCTTGCAGAAGATAAAAAGGATTTCGAAGATTTTAAGGAGAGGATTGAAAATCACAAAAAACTGCTGCATAAACTGGGATTTTTGTATTACGACGGAGAACTGGAGTAAAGGAGGATTGAAAAATGACTGTCTGCATTCATAATGGTATTGTGCTTTCAGGACTCACAAGCAATACTCAGCGTTCTGCAGTCCTTGTTGAAGATTCCAAAATAAAAGACACCTTCAGCGAAGAACGTTTTGAAAAAATGAAGTTCGGCTCCGAAGTAAGACTTATTGACGCGAAGGGAAACTATATTATGCCGGGCTTTATTGATACCCACATTCACGGTTTTAAGGGTCACGGCACCGATAACTGCACTACAGAAGGCATTCTGCAAATGTCTAAAGACCTGGCCCAGTACGGAGTTACCGCTTTTAATCCCACAATGTATTCAACTTCCACAGAAGACATGATTAAAAACATAAAGGCTATTGTAGCGGCAATGGGAAAGGAAGAAGGAGCCCGAATTATGGGTATTCATCTGGAAGGTCCCTTTATTTCACCAGAAAAGCTTGGGGTGCAGAGGCCGGAAACCGTAAAACTTCCAGATATTCAGCTTTTTGAACGCCTCTGGGAAGCCGCACAAGGCCATATTGTAAACATGACGGTTGCGCCGGAACTCAAGGGAATGAGGGAACTTGCCCTGCACTGCATAGAAAAAGGAGTGATTTTGCAGGCCGGTCACACAAATGCCGAATACGAAAATATTGTAGAAGGCATTCAGGTGGGTATTCTTCATTCTACACATTTTTTTAATGCCATGAGTCAGCTGCACCACAGAAACCCGGGCGCTGTGGGAGCAATTTTAATTCACCCGGAAATGTCCTGTGAAATTATAGCTGATGGAGTACACGTTCACCCGGATTTATTCAAACTGCTCAGCCGCGACAAAAACATGGCTCAGATTGTTCTGGTAACAGATGCCCTCTCCCCTACAGAACTCAAGGGTGAAAAGCTTTTTGCAAACGGCGAGGAAGTTGTTTTTAAGGATGGTTGCTTCCACCGCAAGGCCGACGATGTTATTGCAGGTTCAGCCCTTACAATGAGAAAAGCGATTAAAAACACGGTTCAGTTTGGCTTTCCACTCACAGATGCCGTAAAATTTGCTTCGGTAAATCCTGCCAGAATAATGAAATACACACACAAGGGTATACTTTCACCAACTTACGACAGCGACCTGATTGTAATGGACAAATTATTCAGCATAAAACTTGTAATGATTGAAGGAAAAATCGTAAAAAACAAACTGGAGGAAGAAAAATGAGACTGATAATAAAAAATGATTATAAGGCCTGCGCTAAATGGACGGCAGACTATATTGCAGGAAAGATAGCAAAGGCAGAAGCTTCTGAAAATAAGCCCTTTGTACTGGGCCTTCCAACCGGCAGTACTCCTTTGGGAGTATACAAACGTCTCATAGAACTTTATGAAAAAGGCGAAATCTCCTTCAAGAATGTAATAACCTTTAATATGGACGAATACCTGGGGCTGGAAGAAACTCACCCGCAAAGCTACCATTATTTTATGCAGGAAAACTTTTTCAGCAAAATTGACATTAAAAAAGAAAACATACATATTTTAGACGGAAGAGCGGCAGATCCTCAGGAAGAGTGTCGCAGATATGAAGAGCTGATTAAAGCCGCCGGTGGAATTGACCTTTTTCTGGGCGGCTGTGGCTGCGACGGCCATATTGCCTTTAACGAGCCGGGTTCATCCCTGAGTTCGCGTACCAGAGTAAAAACTCTTACCGAAGACACGATTGCGGCAAACGCGCGCTTTTTTGGCGGAGACACAACAAAGGTTCCCAAAACAGCCCTTACAGTAGGAATCGGAACTATAACCGATGCAAAAGAAGTGCTGATAATGATGACAGGTCTTTCAAAGGCAGACGCCCTGCAGCACGCCGTAGAAGAATCTGTTTCGCAAATGTGGCCTGTTACAATCCTTCAGATGCACAAAAGTGCAATTTTGATTGCAGATGACGCATGCACAGATAAGCTTAGAGTGGGAACCGTAAAATATTTTAAGGGGATTGAAGCAAAAATCACAGATTCTTATGAATGCATTTTTGCAGATAAGTAAAATGACAGCAAATAGCTTTGAATCAAAAATAAATGACTTTCTTAGAAAACACAATTTTTCCACAGAGTTTGCAGGGCTAAAAGAAAAACTTGCAAAAGATATGGCTCTGGGCTTAGAGCAGAGAGGCGCTTCCCAGCAGGCTATGATAAAAGCCGGCAGTGCAGATATAAAAGAAATAAAAAATGGCGAAAAAGTGATAGTCATAGATGCAGGCGGTACAAATTTCCGCTCCTGTCTCGTAGAAAAAGGCGAAAGAGGTCTTACAATCAGTGATTTTCAAAAGACTTTTATGCCGGCAAGCGACAGAGAACTAAGCAAAAATGACTTTTACAATGCAATTGCAGATAATATTGAGCGTCTTAAGGATAAGGCAGATAAAATCAGTTTTTGTTTTAGTTATGCAATAGAAATTACAGAGAAGGGAGATGGAAAAATCCTGAAATTTTCTAAGGAAGTAAAAGCGCCTCAGGCAGTGGGGACTTATGTTGGAAAGGAGCTTTTTTCAGTTCTGAAAGAAAGAGGATGGAAAAACTTACAAAAGATTACAATTTTGAATGACACCACTGCTCTGCTTCTTTCGGCCTGTCTTGAAAAAAATGGAAACGCCGCCTTTATTCTTGGAACCGGAATGAACAGCACCTATATTCTAAACAAGCAGATTATAGTCACTGAATGCGGTATGTTCTCCACACTCCCCCAAAGCGATTTTGACATAGCTGTAGACAAGTTTTCCACCGCGCCGGGAACTTCTATTTTAGAAAAAATGACTTCGGGCGCCTACCTTGGAAAAATTGCAAAAGAAATGCTCCTTGCCGCTGACAAAGAGTGCCTGTTTTCTAAAGAAGCAGCTGGAAAAATTATAAATACAGATGAAATAAAAGCCTCGGATTTTGACGGATTTTTATTCCCCGAAAAAGAAAACGAAAAAACATCCCGCTTAAACAGGATTTTTGACACCACCTCCACCGAAGACCGCCAAAAAGCTCTTTTCCTCATAAAAAAACTGATTGAAAGAACAGCCTCTCTTTGTTCACAGGCAATACTTGTCCTTATTGAAGAATGTGATAAAAAAGAAGGAGTTTCCATAGCCTGCAACGGCAGCACCTTCTGGAAAACTCCTTATCTTCTGGAAATGATAAAGGACAAGCTGAATAAAGCTTCAACTTGTCCTTATCAAATTATTCAGATTGACGACGACATAACAAAAGGAAGTTTTGCCGCCGCATTTATTCAATAGTGTCATTGCCAGGAACACCCGGAGGGTCTGTCATTGCCCGGCTTGAACGGGCAATCTTTTACACTCTTTCAACAGGGAAATCTTTAGCAGCCTTTCCCATGTATGCTACAATCTTACTTCCATCTTTAATCATATCAACTGGAATTACAGCAGCATCAAGGCGTTTTCCATCAACTTCGATGTATTCAATACCTTTGCATACGTGCTGAGGATTCTTTACTTCAATCTGAAGATTCATTCCTCGCCAGCGGCGTTCTACCTTGAAGCCATCCCAGTCATGTTTAATACATGGATCAATCAAAAGACCATCATACTGTGGTTTAATACCAAGCATGTACTGAGTGATTGAGTAGTAGTTCCAGGTTGCAGCACCAGAAAGCCAAGATGTTCTTGTATTTCCAGGACGTTTAGAATATGCAGAATAAGTTGTCTGTCCTACAACGTAAGGTTCACTCTGACGGATTTCTGCCTTATCGTTATATGCAGAAGGAATAGAAGCCTTGCAGTATTCGTAAGCACGGTCTCCGTTTCCAAGCATTGTTTCTGCAATAACACCCCAACCCTGAGTATGATTGAAGATACCGGCATTTTCCTTAATACCCTTCAAGAATACTACAGATGTCATAAGGTCTGAACGAGTCTTTACAAATGGAGGCGCACAAAGCATAAGTCCATAAGGTGTTGCAAGTTTTTCTTTTACAGCTTCCATACAAAGTTTAGCCTGTTCTGCAGTTGCAGCAGAAGACATAACAGCCCACACCTGAGTATTAAAATAAATCTGTCCTTCTTCAATTGACTGAGTACCGTAAACAGTTCCATCTTCGCCAACAGCCCAGATAAACCATTTTCCATCCCAGCATTTTTTCTGAATATTTTCATCAAGAGTTTTGCGCTGAGCTAAAGCCCAGTCAGCTTCATCTTTCTTTCCAAGACGAGTTGCAATATCAGCATAAGTTGTAAGACCTAAGCGGAGCTGGAAAGCAACGAAGAGAGATTCTCCATGATAGCCAAGTTTAAGACAGTCATTCCAGTCAGCCAAAAGACCGCAAGGAAGTCCGTCTGCACCCATTCTTTCAAGGTTGAATTCAAGGGCACGTTTAAGGTGACCAAATACAGTAGCTTCTCCACCATCAGCATAAGGAACAACTCTGTTATAGAAATCAAACTTACCAGTTTCTGCAACGAAACATGGAACAGCGTTGAAGAACCATTCACAGTCATCTGAGCGGAATTCTTCTGGCTTTGGAGCCTTTTCATGACCAGCGTTGAAGTCCTTAGAAATTACAGGAACAGCACCACCATTCTGACACTGACCGGAAATCATTCTTACAAGGCGTTCTTCTGCTTCTTCTGGAATTGCAGCAGAAACACCAAGAATATCCTGTACAGAGTCACGGTAACCAAGACCATCACGTTCTCCATTGTATACTAAAGATGCAGCACGAGACCATGCAAAGGTAATCAAACAGTTGTAAAGACCCCAAACATTTACTGTGTGGTTAATGTCTTCATCTGGAGTGATTGCTTTGAATGAACCAAGTTTTGCATGCCAGTTATTAACAAGCTTTTCGAATTCTTCATCTGCACGTTTGAAGTTTCCGAATTCATTTACGATTTTCTGTCCAACATCTCTTGCATCATCAATACCAAGCATAAGCATGATTTCTTTTGTTTCGCCCGGTTTAAGTTCAAGGTCACCCTGAACTGTTCCACAAGAGTTATCACCGTAAGCTTCAGAGTTTGTACAGGCTCCGTCAACTACAGCTTTTGGATGTTCGTAAGAACCATAAGTTCCAATAAAGGCTTCACGGCTTGTATCAAAACCAGTCATTGGAGTACCAACAAGGGCAACCCACTGACTCATATATGCACCACCAACATCCCATTCTGGGTGCTGGATATAGAGGTTATCCTGAATTGAATAGCGGAGAAGATTATCTCCAACTTTTTCACCTTTTACAATGAATAAAGAATACTGGAGGTTTACCTGATCCTGAGTTGTATTCCACTGGTTAGCAAATTCACAGTAAGAGAATACGCGGATTTTACGAGTCTTATCAGAAGTGTTAGTTACCTTAAGACGCCAGTATTCAAAATTCTGTCCGAGAGGAACATAGTATTTTGTTTCAGACTTAATTCCCTTGTATTCAGATGTAATGATTGTATAAGCAGTACCGTGACGACATTCACTCTTGTACTGATCAAGAGGTTTACCTACAGGCTGCCATGAAGCAGACCAGAAGTCACCGTCTTCCATATCACGAAGATAAAAATAGCGTCCAGGCTGATCCATTGGAACTGCATTAAAGCGAAGACGCATAAAACGTCCCTGAGCGCCAGACTTGTAAAAGCCATAACCGCCGGCATTGTTTGTAATTACAGCACCATAAACTGTAGAACCAAGGTAGTTACTCCAACTGGTAGGAGTATCTGGTCTGGTGATGACATACTCTGCTTTGTCATCGTCAAAATAACCGTATTTCATATTTCTTCCTCATTATAGAAATCGGGGAAATCCCCGAAATTATCTCCTTAGTGTAAATTATGCAGGCTGATAAGTCAATTAAGAATATTGCAGAAAATAGTACAAAACTCTTTTTTTTTTAGAAGTAGGGGAAAGCATTTCCCCACATTGACAATCATCAGGCTTAAAAATAAAATATTTCCATGTTCAAAAAAATTCTTTTTCTTTTCAAAAAAGAACTCATGCTTTCGGTATCCCTTGCAGCTGCAATAGCGTCACTTTTTATAACTCCCCCATCATCACGACTCTTACATGACATAAACTGGCGCACACTTGCAACACTTTTTATGCTGCTTTCAGTTCTGGAAGGCTTTAAGAAAGAAAACATTTTCCGCCCCCTTTTACAGCGCACCGGCCACTTAAAAACAATCCGCGGCCTTACAACTTTTTTTGTTTTTTCAGTATTCTTTTCTTCCATGTTCGTTACAAATGATGTTTCTCTCATCATCTTTGTACCGCTCACAATAATCCTTTTCCGCGCCGGAAATAAAGAAAAATACACAGTTCCTGTTCTGGTTCTTGAAAATATTGCAGCAGTTCGCGGCTCCTTACTCACACCATTCGGAAGCCCACAGAACCTTTTTCTTTTTACACAGAGCGGAGTTACAGCCCCAAACTTTATGTTCCGCATGCTCCCCCTCTGGATTTGCTCTGCAATTCTCCTCCTGCTTTTTATAACTTTTATGTATCGCAAAGACTTAAAAGAGAGAATTATAATAGAAGAAACTGAATTTTCAGAAGCCTGGAAGCCTGAACAAAAAAGAACAAGAATCCTCTATCTTTCGCTTTTTGTAATAATAATTGCAACAATTGTCAGCAGAACAAGATTCTGGCCATTTGTAACGCTTTTTGTTTTTCTTTCACTTTTGATTTTTGACCGTGGAATTCTTGTTAGAACTGATTATGTACTTTTACTCACCTTTTTGTGCTTCTTTGTTTTTTCATCTTCAATTGCCGCAAATCCAGCGATTTCGGACTTTTTAAAAACTCACGTTGCAAATAACGAATACTGGTGGAGCATTTTGCTCAGTCAGGTGGTTTCTAATGTACCGGCTTCAATCATTCTATGGCCTTTCACCAAAAATCTTACAGCCCTGCTTTACGGTCTGGACTCTGCGGGACTGGTGTCTATAATCGGCTCTCTTGCTTCGGTTATAAACTACAGACTTTACGCCCGCGAATACAAGGGAAAGGCTCTTTACTTTATGAAGTGGTTTGAAATTATCAGCCTGGCTTTCTTTGCAATTATTGTTATTCCTCAGTATTTTCTGGCAAAAATCTAAGATAATTCTTACCTGATTATTCAAAAACTCTCATTATCTTTCATCAGAGATAAAATACAATTGCCGCTGATGGAGGATTTATGAGATTATTACAATCATTTGTTTTATTATCACTTTTATCTCTTTTTATTTTTGTCAGCTGTGAAAGCCAGCTTTCTTCTTATCTTGATTCCGACACAGAATCTCAAACAAGCACTACAACAAGCTCTGGAACAAGTTCTGCTTCTTCAGATTATTCAGTGAACGCAAACAGCAGTGCAAGCTGGGCATATTCAGCCTCATCTCCTGTCTACGAACTTTCAAGTTCAATTAACAGTCTGACAATCACAGGCTTAAGTGCAAATCAGACAATCTTTCTGGCAAAAACAAACCCAACTTCTTCGGCAATCAGCGCATCTAAAACCCAATATATTTCTGATGCTACGAATCTTACACTCACAACAGCCGAAGAAAGCTCTTCCGAAAGTTCAGGCTCTTCTGGCAGTTCGGGCAGCTCGGCTGGTACTTTCACCAGTCCGGGAAGCGGTGGGCCGGGACACAGCCATTACATACCGGTTCTGCTTTCTGATTCAACACTAAAAGTTTCTTCTTCGCGCGCTGCCACAAGCACAAGCTTAGATATCGAACAAATTAATCCAGTTGCGGGAAGCACAAGCAAGAGTATCTACATAGATGCAGACAGCAGCCTTTCAAGCTATAAATCAAGCACCGCAACCTTGCAGGCAATCGGAGAATACTGCTATGTTTGGGTAGTTGATGATTTATCTTCAGACGAAGAACCTTCTGAGGCAACAATTTCTACAGTTGCCCAAAAGTTTGATGAAATGTACTCTTTGATACGAAACATTTTTGGTAACGAATCTGACAAGATTTTTTACAAGTACGAAAATTCTGATTTTACACGAAGCGATATGGAAAATCTGAGTGATACAGGCACAATGATCAACATTGTGATTTACGACATTGGTGATGACCATGATAACAACGACGAATCTGGAGTGCTGGGATATTTTTATGCAAAAGATTACTATCCAAACAGCGAGCACCTTTCCACTTTGAGCAACGTGTCTTATTCATCTTCCGATGCCAGAATTTATTCTAATGAAGGAAAATACTTTTACATTGACGCTTATTACACCCAAAACGAAACAGATATGATGCTTTCTACCCTGGCACATGAGTTTCAGCACATGATTGACTGGGGTGTTAAATATATGGACCAGGGCTTGAGCACTTCAACTGAATTTAACGAAATGCTTTCTATGCTTTGTGAAGATTTGATGCAGGAATACCTTGGAATAAGCGATTCAGACAGCCCGAAAGGAAGGCTTCCTATGTTTGAGCAGTGCTATACAGACTGCGGACTTGAATACCGCTCAAGCAGCACTTATCTGCAGATTCTTTCCTATGCGGCAAATTACGCTTTTGGCAGCTGGATTGCCCGAGAATTTGGAGGTGCCAGTGTTATTTCAGAAATGTCTCAGAATGAATATGTAGACACACAAGCTATTGTAAATGCAGTAAATGAAGTAAAGGGAACGTCTTATTCTATTGAAGATTTACTCAAAATGTATGCCTGCGCCTGTATTATTCAAGATGCAGATTCAACATATTACACCTGGCCGACCTTTAATCAGAGTACAAGTACAAACTCTTACAGCAGCAACTACGACTACCCTCTTTCTGCAATTAATCTTTGGAATCTGCAAGAAACGCTTTCTGAATTTTACGAAGAAGTATCTGAATCATCATCTTCTGCTTATTACAAATTTGATGGTCCAGAGCTTTATGGCTACAATGCACAGAAAGATATAAGACCATACGGAATGACACTTATTGAAGCAGGTTCTGTAAGCAGTTCAGACAGCCAAGTTACTCTTACATTTGGAAATACATCACCTTCTTCAAACGAGAAGGTGTATGTAATAGTAGATTAGTTGAACTTTTCTACGCCATCCAAATCCAGAGTTGCAAATAAATCTTCTACAGTTTCGCGGCGGCGGATTTCTTTAAAGCTTCCATCCTGACGCATAAGAACTTCGCCGCAACGGAGCTTGCCGTTATAGTTAAAGCCCATTGCGCGTCCGTGAGCACCGGCATCGTGAATAATCACTAAATCGCCAATTTCAATTTTTGGTAAAGGACGCTGAACGGCAAACTTGTCGCAGTTTTCACAGAGGGAACCTACAACATCGTAAACTTCTGTTTTTGGTTCATTTTCCTTTCCGCTGACTGTTACTTCATGGTAAGCACCATACATACCAGGGCGCATTAAATCTGCCATGCAGGAATCAAGACCAATGTATTCACGGTAGATATGCTTTTTATGAATTGCAGTAGAAATAAGCCAGCCGTAAGGACCAGTAATCGGGCGGCCACATTCCCAGTGAATTTCCAGAGGGTCAAGACCGGCAGGAACTACAACTCTGTCGTATTCAGCACGAATTCCACGGGCAACTTCGTCATAATCAACTGCCTTCTGCTCAGGCTTGTAAGGAATTCCAAGACCACCGCCCAAGTCTACAAATTCAATGCGAACTCCTGTTTTTTCCAGAACTTCTGCACAGAGTTCAAAAACAAGCTTTGCTGTATCCACAAAAAAGTTTGGATTAAGTTCATTTGAGGCAACCATTGTGTGAAGGCCAAAGTGTTTTACACCTTCTGCCTTGCAGATACGGTAAGCTTCAATCATCTGCTCTCGTGTTAATCCATATTTTGCTTCTTCCGGCTTTCCGATAATAGAATTACAGCCCTGTTTTTCTGCACCCGGGTTATAGCGGAAGCAGATAGTTTCCGGCAGTTCACCGAGAGATTTTTTTAAGAATTCAATATGAGTAAAATCATCAAGATTTATGATATTTCCATGTTCAAAAGCATATTTATACTCGCTGGCAGGAGTTTCATTAGAAGTAAAAATAACTTTATTTCCCTGAATACCAGCTATATCAGAAAGAATGAGTTCTGGAAGAGAAGAACAGTCGGTTCCACAGCCTTCTTCTGCAAGAATCTTTAAAATATAAGGATTTGGACAAGCTTTTACAGCAAAGTGTTCGCAGAAAACTGGAAAAATACTGAAGGCTTTTGTAAAGCGTCTCATGTTTTCGCGGATTGCTTTTTCGTCATAAAGATAAAAAGGTGTTGGAAAATCCTTTACAAGATTTGATAATTGCGAATTAGAAAGTGGAAAATTAGAACTCATATATACCTCTAGCTTTTTGAATTTGTGTATGCGGAAGTATATCAGAAAAAAAAGAAAATTTGCAAGATTTATAATCAGGTGATAAACTTAAAAGACAGTTTTCCTAAGAACAAATTGTTTTTAGGACACTTTAGGAAAGAGAGAATGAACACAAATAAGACTATTAATCCAAACAGTGCAAAATTTGTTTCAACATTCATTATAGGGTTTCTTTCAATACTTCTCGTAGTTTCAATATCCAGCGCAACAACAAGAAAGGCTTTAAAAACCGCAGAAGAAAATTATATTTCCAGCTGCAAACAGCTTCTTGAAGGCTATTCAAAATCAGTTCAATGGTACATGGAAAATTACCATACTTCACTGGATTCAATTTTTTATGAAGAACTGCTCGCAACAAAAAGCGGCGATGAAATTCAAAAATGGATTATATCAAATAAAGACTTTGTCCATAAAGACTTTAAAATGATTTACTTTATTGACGAAGATAATTCTGCATACTTTTCTGACGGAAATATTATTAAGGGAACAGATTTTACATTTTCAAAAAACAGCGATTCCTATTACGTAAGCGATATTTTTACCATGACTTCTTTTGAAAATCCTGTTATTGCTCTGGAAGAACCTGTTTTTTATAAAGATGGAAGAAGACGAGGAACTCTCTGTGCCGTAATAGACATTTATACTTTTCAGCAACTGACTGATAAAATTCAAATAAATACCAATGCAAATATCTATCTTCTTGATAGAAAAGGCAAATTCATCATAAACGACAACACTGATTACATAGGAAAATCTTTTACTCCTCCCGGACAGGAATATAAAAAATTAACAACACAGTCGGTTGCATCTCAAAAAAAAGGTTATATTGAAACTCAGGATGCAAATGGACAACTTGTAGATTTATATTTTACAGGGCTTCCATTCGGCTGGACCATGACCCTTGGTTTGTATCAAAAAGACATTCAGCAGACTTATAAAAATCAGACAAAAGGAACAATTTATTCAATCATAATTACTTCCATCATTCTTTTTGCCCTCATTGTTCTGGAAAACTATATCATAGATAACTTCTATAAAAAACAGATGATTGAAGCCGAATATGACCCTCTTACAAAAATGTGGACAAGACAGAGATTTGAAAAAGAAGCCACAAAACTGCTCAGACATGGCAACACAAAATATATGCTTATTGAATCTGATATAAAAGGATTTAAGTTTATTAATCAGAATTATGGCGAAAAAGTTGCAGACGACATGATTTTCTTCTACTCAAAACTTTTGAACAGTTTTACACATGAATTCAACGGAATTATTGGCCGTGGCTATGCTGATCATTTTTATTCACTGATAAAAGTAACAGAAGTAAGAAAGGCAATGACCACCTTCAGGGAAACAATGACAAAACTCACAGAAGAAATTCGAAAGTATGAACTGCCATTTTTCCCGAAATTCGGTATTACCTTCTATATGCCAAGGGCTAACAGCAAAGTAACAATTCAAACCCTTATCGGGCAGGCATCTTTTGCAAAGAGCACCATCAAAGACAATATGCTTACCCAATATTCCATTTATAACTCCAGGCTTTTGGAACAGATTAACAAGGAACACGCCATTGAAGTTGGAATGGAAAGTGCCATTGAAAACAAAGAGTTTTTTGTAATGTATCAGCCAAAAATTGCACTTTCAAGCGATAAAGTTGTTGGAGCAGAAGCTCTGGTTCGCTGGTACAACAAAGATATGGGACTTCTGACTCCAGACAAGTTTATTCCTCTCTTTGAACGCAACGGCTTTATAACAAAACTTGATTTTTATGTTTACGAACAGGTTTTCCAGTTCCTTGAAAGACAAATTAACGAAGGAAATCAGGTATTGCCAATTTCTCTTAATATGAGCCGTAATCACAGTAAACCGGATAAGTTTATGCATGACTTTTTAACTCTCTTCAGAAAATACAAGGTTCCTTCTTACCTCATTCAGCTTGAGATTCTGGAACGCTCTGTAATGGACAGCAACACGCTGCAGGAAGTAACAAACATGCTTCATAAAGAAGGCTTCTCTGTAGCTATGGACGATTTTGGAAGCGGAGAATCTTCTTTGAATATGCTAACAAATGTTCCTGTTGATGTGCTTAAATTCGACCGCAACTTTTTGCTTTCGTCTACAACAGAAGAAGGCAGCATAGATAAAAAATCTGCACGCTTTATAGAGATTTTAATTGAACTGAGTAAGCACCTTGAAAAAGAAACAGTTTTTGAAGGGGTGGAAACACAGGCACAGAGAGATTTTCTGCGCTCTATTCATTGTGACCAGGCACAAGGATATTTCTATTCAAAACCACTTTCTGAGCAAGATTTTGTTGAATTTATTAAACTTCACTCTTAAAATAGAAGAGTGGAGTTATTCTTGAAAAGAAAATCTATATCACCAGAAAAAGCAAAATTTATTTCCTCGCTGCTTGTTACAATCACGTTTATGGTGATAGCACTTATAGCATCAGGCCTCTACACAAAAAGAATGCTCGAACGGGCGCGAAACCAGTATTTTGAAAGTCTGACAACGAGTACTCAAGGTTTTGCAAAAATAATCAGTACACAGTTAACAGACTACAAGGATATTCTAAGTACATTTTACCTGGACTATGTATTTAGTTCAGAAGATACAAAACAAATTTTCGACTTCTTAAAAAAATACCACTATAAGAAACTAAATGATTTTAATCATTTATATTTTATGACCCCAGACGGTACAGCTTATTTATCTGATGGCAGAATTATTCATATGGTGCCAGAAAATCATGCAGGGCCGGATTCAACAACATTTTTCGTTAGTGATCTTTTAATTCCTCCTGGAGAAGATGAATTTGTTTTCTGTGTTGAAAAAGCTATTTTTAATGATGAAAATGAATTTACAGGTGTAATGGGGGCTTCTATAAATATAGATGCATTTAAGGAAAAAAATCATAATATAAAAATCGGGCCCAGAGAATCATTTATGCTTTTAGACAGAAACGGAGTATTTCTTCTTCACCCAAGAAAAGAGATTATTGGCCGAACTTTTGTACCAGAAGATAAAAGATTGATGAACACTTCAACTATTGCAATGGCTAAATCGCCTGCAATGACAACATACTCACAACAAGATGACGGTTCATATATTTATCTGGTAACAAGTAAAATTCCAGAATCAGGATGGACACTGGCAGTAAAAACCTCTCTGGACGAAATTGATGCAATTTATAAAACTCAAATGAGAATTGAAGTTCTTATTTTCGTTTTTCTGATTATCATCATTCTTGCACTTGTAACAATTGAATCAAAAGTAATGAATTTTTTCCAGCAGAAACAAATAATCGAAACAATTTATGACCCTCTTACAAACACCTGGACCAGAGTGCGCTTTGAGCAGGAAGCCCAGAGGATGCTGAAAAATGACAGACATTCAAAATTCGTCTTAATTGAAGCTGATATAAGAGGATTGAAATTCATTAATCAGAATTATGGTGAGGAAACTGCTGACCAGGTTATTGTTTACTTTGCGAATGCATTGAAGCATTTTGCTGCGGAAAACCATGCAATAATTGGCCGCGGATTTGCGGACAGATTTTATATTTTCATGCGCATAAGCTCAATTCATAATGCCATGAAGGTTTTACGGGAAAAGATTTCTGGTTTTGAAAATAAAGTAAAGAATTATGACATACCTTTCTTTCCAAAATATGGTATTTCATTCTGCAAACCCGAAGACAGAAAAGAAGGAATATCGATTCAGACACTAATTGGGCAGGCATCTTTTGCAAAAAGTTCCATAAAAGACAATCTGATAATAAATTTTTCTGTTTATAATTCCAGGATGTTGGAAAAAGTGCGCAATGAAAGATTCCTTGAAAATCACATGAATCAGGCTCTGGAAGACGGAGAATTTTTTGTAATGTACCAGCCGAAAATTGCCCTAGCCGATGATAAAATTGTGGGAGCAGAAGCTCTCGTTCGCTGGAACAATAAAGAACTTGGAATCATTCTACCAGATAACTTTATTCCGATTTTTGAAAAAAACGGATTCATTACAAAGCTTGATTATTACGTTTACGATAAGGTATTCAGTTTTATCCGCACTTTAATAGACAGAGGCGAGAAAATTGTTCCAATTTCTGTAAACATGAGCCGAAATCATAATAAACCCGAAAAGTTTATGCACGATTTTCTGGAAATCTTCAATAAATATCAGATTCCACCGACTCTGGTTCAGATTGAGATTCTGGAACGCTCTGTAATGGACAACACAACACTAAAAGACATTACAGACCGCTTGCATGAAGCCGGTTTTTCTGTGGCCATGGATGACTTTGGTTCTGGCGAATCTTCTTTGAATATGCTCACAAAGATTCCGGTTGATGTTCTTAAATTCGACAGGGAATTCTTAAATGCCTCTACCGATAAAAACGGCCGTATTGATAAAAAATCAGAAAACTTTATTCACGGTTTAATTGAACTGAGCAAAAACCTGGAAAAGCAGACAATTTTTGAAGGTGTTGAAACTCAGGCCCAGAGAGATTTCCTCCGCTCTGTGGAATGTGACCAGGCACAAGGTTTCTTTTATTCACGCCCGCTTACAGAAAAAGACTTCATAGAGTTTATAAAACTTCACAGTTAAAGATTCCCGGGTCAAGCCCGGGAATGACACAGGTTATAATTCTGCCAAATGTTTTGTAAGCAGTTCAGTTGCCTGCTTAGGGTTAGCTTTACCATGAGACTGTTTCATAACCTGCCCCATCAGCCAGCCCACAACGTTTGTCTTTCCGCCCTTATAGTCTTCTATAGCCTTAGGGTTTGCTGCAATTACGTCCTGCACAATCTTATCAATTTCGCCGGCATCGCTTACAACTTCCATACCCTTCTCTTTAATAATTACAGAAGGCATTTTGTTTGTTTCAAGCATTTCGGCAAATACTTCCTTACCCTGTTTTGAAGTAATCTTGTTATCTTCAAGGGCATCGGCAAGCTCTGCAATATGAGCAGGAGTGAGGCTGATATCTGTAATGGCAATTTTCTTTTCGTTCAAAACTGCAAGCAATTCTGCAAGAATAAGGTTTACTGCCTTTTTAGGATTCTTTGATTTTGTTGCGGCATCTTCAAAGAAGAGAGCAAGGTCGCGGGTAGAAGTAATTGTTTCTACATCAAAATCTGTCATACCATACTGAGCCTTATAGCGCTGGCGTTTTGCTTCAGGAAGTTCGCCAACCTTTTCTTTAGCAGCAGCAATAAGTTCTTCGCTAACAGTAAATGGTTTAATATCAGGTTCAGTAGTAAAGCGGTAGTCTACAAAAGAGTTCTTTGTACGCTGAACTACAGTCTGTCCTTTTTCTTCATCCCAACCCATAGTAACTTTGAAGCCTGGGTTGAATTCCTGACGGTCTTCCTGGAATTCCTTGAGCTGGCGCTGTGCTTCGTAAGTACAAGCCTCGCGAATAGCCTTGAAAGAGTTCAAGTTTTTAATTTCAGAAATTGGTGTGTGATAAAGCTTTCCATCTTCCCAAACATTCAGGTTGATGTTTGCATCACAACGCATGTTACCTTCTTCAAGGTTACCGTTTGTTACTTTTACATAACGCAGGATTTCCTGAACTGTCTGCATAAAAAGAGCAGCTTCTTCAGGAGAAGTCATATCTGGTTTTGTTACAATTTCGATAAGAGGAGTTCCACAACGATTGTAGTCGATATATGAATGGGCACCCTGCAAGTGAAGAGACTTACCTACGTCCTCTTCAAGGTGAATACGTTCTACACGGACACGGCGGTATTTTCCATCCCCTACTATACAGTCCTGGCCGATAAAGTTCTTTTCGCGGCACTTTGCTCCGCCCGGCTGTTCATCCTTTGGATAGCTTCTGAAAGGTAAATCAACATAACCGTCTGTACAAAGTGGAATATCATACTGAGTAATCTGATAGCCCTTTGCCAAGTCTGGATAAAAATAATGCTTGCGGTCAAATTTTGTAAAGCGTGCAATATTGCAATTCAAAGCCTGTCCGGCAACTGCTCCCAGCTCAACATAACCTTTAGAAATACGAGGCATAGCTCCTGGCAGACCTAAGCAAACAGGACAAACACGAGTGTCTGGCATTCCTCCATAACGGTTTTCGCAGGCACAAAAGGCCTTAGTTTTAGTCAAAAGCTGAGTATGAATTTCACAACCGATTACAATTTCCCACTTATCAATCATCATTTTCCTCTATAAAAACTGCAAATATGAATACAGAATATGTTTTATAATAATAACGAAAAAATGAACTTCATACAATAACCGGAAAAAAAAGAGGACTCTATAAAATAAGTATATTCTTATCTATTTAAATATTTTATAGTAGATAAAAAGTAATTTCCAATATTATAATGAAGTATACATTCTATGTACAACGGAGTAATTTATGCAAAAAAAATTGTTTACAATCCTTTCGGTTTTTTCCATTCTTTTGTTTTTTTCATGCAAAAAAGGTGAATACAAGCCTAATTCTGGAAAAACTCCTCCTTCAGAGAAGCTAAAGCTTACCTGCCGCATTGTTGAACCTTCCACCTGGTATGGCAGAGAAACTCCAGATCAGCTGGTCCTTTATTTTGACGGTTCAGCTGCAAAACTGGAAGATGTAGGAAAAATGCCTTCTGGAAGCATTTCTATCATTCCGGAAATTGCAGGAAGCTGGATATGGGAAAATGATTCAAGTCTTATATTTCAGCCAACCGAAAACTGGAAGCTTGATACAAAATATAAAATTACTCTAGGCCAAAATCTTTTTGCAGACAATGTAAGTGTAAAGGCTGAACTAAGCTTTACAACAGAAGAATTCACTGCAAAACTAAGAGATACAAACTTTGCCGTAGATCCTGAAGATCCGAATATAAAAAAAGTCTACACAACAATTTCTACTTCAAATCCAATGCAGAAAGAAGAAATTGAAAAATTCATCACCCTTACCCTTGAATCAAAAGGAAGTAAAAACACTGTAAAAACAAATATTGGCTTTACCGTTTCTTTTAATAAAAGTGCCACCGAAGCCTATATTGCCAGTGATAATATTCCAGTGCCACCAAAAACTTCCGAGCTTAGCATTAGCTTAAAGGCAGGTATAAAATCTGCTGATGGTTCAGCGGCATCTAAGCAGGCAGATTCTGACACTGTAGAAGTTCCGGGCCTCAGCGATTATGTAAGAATTAACAATATTTCGCACAATCTTGTAAAAAATAATGATAACAATTACGACCAGGTTCTTTTTATAGAAACAAAGGGTGATATTTCTACAGAAGAACTTGAAAATCACCTTACAATTTATATGCTTCCAAAAGACAGACCTGAACAGCAGGGCTGGGACGCTGCTAAAAATTACAGCTGGCATAATAATGACCCAAGTATTACAGACCTGGTTCTTTCAAAATCAGAAAAAATCCAGGTAAAAGCAATTCCAACAGGAACACCTTTTGCTTCAACAAATTCTTTTACATTTAAGGCAGAGCCTTCCAGATATCTTTACATTCAGCTTTCTGGCGGACTTGTCTTCCACGGAGGCTACAGATTAGAAGAAGCTACCTCTAGCGTTATAAAAGTTAGGGAATATCCAAAGGAACTTGGAATTCTTTCTGAAGGAACAATTCTCTCTCTTTCTGGCAGCAATAAAATGGCAATGTATTCCCGGGGTGTTAAAAAAGTTCGATACACACTTTCTAGAATCATGCCAAAAGATATAAATCATCTTGTTTCCATGTCTAACGGAAGCATGAAGAATTTTTCTTTTAACAACTATTCTTTTAATGAAAACAATATTGCAGAAAGCAAAAGCTTTGAAAAAGATATTTATGATGCTTCTGATGAAGAAATATCATATTTTTCTTACGATTTTTCAAATGACTTAAAGCCAGACAGCCGCAAGAACCTTTCAAACGGGCTTTTTATCTTTAAGGTTGAAGGCAACAATATGACTGACAAGAGATTTATTCTTGTTACTGACCTGGGCTTTTTTGTAAAAACAGACAGCACTGGTAAAAAGGATATTTTTGTTCAGTCAATTTCCACAGGACGCCCGGTTCAAAATGCAAGCGTTAGTATCATAGGCTTAAACGGAAATACTCTGGTTTCTATGAATACAGACAAAAACGGTCATGCAATTCTGCCTTTCCTTTCTTCAAAAGACTATTCTGCTGAACACAAACCAACAGCCTACGTTGTAAAAACTGCGAACGACCTTTCTTTTATGCCTTATTCAGAAAGAGGAAGAAAACTTGATTATTCAAACTTTGATGTAGGCGGAGTTTATGGACAGACAAATCCTAATACTCTTACAGGCTACCTTTTCTCTGACCGGGGAATGTACAGACCAGGAGACACCGTAAACCTGGGACTTATTGTAAAAGCCGGAGACTGGGATATAGATCTTTCAAATATCACTCTTGAATGCAGTGTTTCAGACTCTAACAGTAAGGTAATTTTTTCAAAACAGTTCCAGCTTGATTCTTCAGGCTTTTCTGAAATCAACTTCAGCACTCAGGACTATTCGCCAACAGGACTTTATTCAGTTTCTGTGCAGCGTCTTATTCAGGAAGACGACCATATAAGACGTGAATATCTTACAGGCACTCAGGTAAAAATAGAAGAATTCCTGCCAGACACTCTTAAGATTGCCGCAAGTTTTGATCCTCTTCCAAATGAAGGATGGATAAATCCGGGTGATATAAAAGGAAGTGTTTCGCTTAAAAATCTTTTTGGAACTCCAGCGGCCGGAAATGATATAAAAGCCCAGATGACCTTGAGTCCAGGCTTCCCTAACCTTAGAAGATACAAGGATTATCGTTTTTCTGACCCATATTACAAGGGTAAAACCTTTGAAGAATTCCTGGGAACAAAAACAACAGACAGTAATGGTGAAGTTACTTTTGATTTAAATACTCAGAAATTTGAGAAAGCAACATATTGTCTTGATTTCTATGCAGAAGGATATGTAAAAGGTGGTGGACGCAGTGTTTCTCAAAATGCAAGAACCTATGTTTCTCCTCTTAAATACATAATCGGTTATAAAACAGATGGTAGTCTTTCTTATATTTCAAGAGATTCCGTAAGAAAAATAAGTCTTCTTGCAATTGACCAGAATCTTAACAAAACTGATGTAAAAAACATCACTCTTAAAATAGAAGAGATTAAATATATTTCTACTCTGGTTAAGCAGTATAACGGGCAGTATAAATATCAGTCTGTAAAAAAGAGCTATCCTCTTACTTCAAGTAAAATTGACATTTCAAAGGATGGTTATGAATACTTGCTTCCTACAAGTGAAGGCGGTGAATACAAGGTTTCTATCATTGATGATTCTGAACTGGTTTTCAATACCTTTACCTACTCTGTTGCAGGCACTCAGAACATTACAAGAAGTCTGACAAGAACTGCAGAACTGGATTTGCGTCTGGAATCGGGGGATTTGAAGGCAGGAGATACTGCAAAAATCTTTATTAAAGCACCTTATGCGGGTTCTGGCCTTATCACTGTAGAACGCGATAAGGTTTATGCAAGCAAATGGTTCTCTACAAGCAATCTTTCTACAGAACAGACTATAGAAATTCCTAGAGGAATGGAAGGTAACGGTTATATAAATGTAATGTTTACAAGAGCCGCAAATTCTGAAGAAATATTCATGAGTCCTTTCTGTTATGGTGCAGTTCCTTTTTCAATTGATAAAGAAAATAGAACTAATAAAATTAAGCTTGATATACCGGAAGAAGTAAAATCAGGAACAGACCTCACAATAAAATATTCTTCGTCAGATAAGGGTAAGATTGTAGTTTATGCTGTTGATGAAGGAATTTTGCAGGTTGCAGGTTATTCTATGCCTAATCCTCTTTCTGAATTCTTTAAGAAAAGGGCTCTCGAAGTTTCTACAACTCAGATTCTTGACCTTGTACTTCCTGAATACGAAATTTTACGCTCTATGTCTGCAACAGGTGGTGGTGCCGGAATGGATGAATTAAGCAGAAACTTAAATCCATTCAAGCGCAAGCAGAACAAGCCGGTTGTTTTCTGGTCTGGCATTATAGATACAGATTCTTCTGAACATGAGCTTACCTACCATGTTCCAGACTATTTTAACGGAACGCTCAGGGTTATGGCTGTTGCAGTTTCAAGCAAAACTCTTGGTGCAAGTCAAAGCAGTACAAAGGCAACAAACACCTTTATTATTTCACCTAACAGCCCTCTGGCCGCAGCCCCTGGAGATGAATTTGATCTTTCTGTAACTGTTACTAATAATCACAAAGGAAGCGGAGAAGCCGCTGCTGTTACCCTAAGTGCAAAACCAAGCAAGCATCTGGAAATTATTGGAGACAGCAAATTTAACCTTAAGATTTCAGAGGGTAAAGACGCAACTGTAAACTTAAAGGTTCGCGCAAAGAAAGAACTTGGCGCTGCAGAAATTACCTTTATTGCAAATGATGCTACAGAATCCTCTAAATACACAAGTACAATGAGCGTAAGACCTTCCATGCCTTATCAGATTTGGATTACATCTGGCTCTACAGATAAAAAAGAAGCACTAGTTGATGTAAAACATAACACTTACAGTGAATATGCAAAAAGAAACATTTCTGTTGCAAATATTCCAGCTTCCTTTATGGACGGTCTTGATTTCTATCTTGCAAATTATCCTTACGGCTGTTCAGAGCAGATTACAAGTAAGGCCTACCCTTACCTCTATGACGACTTTGTAGAAGCAGCTGGAAAAACAAAAAAAGATGCAGAAGAAATGATAAATTCAACTATTGCAATTCTGCAGTCCAGAATGAAAGATGATGGAAACATCGGTTATTGGACAACTGCCAGCCCGGTAGATTCTTACATCACTTTGTATGTTGCAGAATTCCTTACAGATGCCAGAAACCACAATTTCTATGTACCGGCAGCTTTCTACAGCCAGGTGCAGTCTGCAGTAAGAAAACTTGCCAGCGGTACAGAAGATTCTGAATACTCACTTTATCTTCGAGCTTATGCAATTTACATTCTTACAAAAGGAGAAATGATTACCACAAGTTATATAGAAAGCCTTGAAAATTCCATTACAAGAAATAACTTTAACCCAGAAGGTTATGAAGGTCTTTATCTTGCAGCAAGCTACGCAATGCTCAAACAGGATAAACAGGCAAATGCAATTCTTGGAAAAATTAAATGGAAGAAGAAGTTTGATTCGTCATGGCTTTATCATAACTCTCTGCATTACATTTCAACCTACATTGATGTAATTGCCCGCTACTTCCCTAGCCGAATTAAAGACATAAGCCGTGAAGAAATTGATGAACTTTGCAGCTATATGTCTAACTCTTATTACAACACAATGTCTACAGCAGCAGCATTAAGAGCATTTGAAAGCTGGACAAGTTCTGCAAGCCCAGAAAATTATAAAGTATTCAGTGTAAAGGAAAAATCAGAAACTCAACTTTCTATTGCAGGAAAGCCAGTTATGAAGGCAGATTTTGCTTTGGATGCAGAAAAGATTAAGTTCCAGTCTGATAAAACAATGCCAATGTACTACCAGACACTGTGCGCCGGTTATGAAAGTGAAATTCCTGAGAAAGATGTAAAGAGCGGAATTGAAGTTACCCGTGAATACTGCAATCTTGAAGGCGGAAAGCTTTCTTCTGTAAAGGTTGGCGACGATGTAATGGTAAAGATTTCCTTCCGTTCTCTTAACGGAAGCATAAATAACGTGGCACTTGTAGATTTGCAGCCAGCAGGTCTTGAAGGAGATATTGAATCAATCAGAAACTTTAGAGACAACCGCTGGGCTCCTGATTATGTAGATATTCGCGAAGACAGAGTTGTTATTTACGCAAGTGCAACAGAAAAAATCCAGACCTTTACTTATACTGCAAAAGCTATCAACTCTGGAACCTTTGTAGTTCCTCCTATGTTTGCAGAAAGCATGTACAACAAGGATATAAGGGCTATAGGAGTTTCAGCTCCGCTTAAAATTGAAGCTTCAAAATGAAAATAAGGGTTCACGCTGGACTAAAAAAAATGATGAAATCACGGAAGGCTAAAATCTGGCTTTCCGTGATTCTGGCTTTTTTGCTCTCTTTAATTATTTTTTCTGCTCATATTATTTACATGAATGTTTATGGAAATATTTATGACGGAATTGAATTTTCACCTTCATACGAAGACAGGAATGGCAAACTGCTTCAGGTTTTTCTTACAGAAGATGAACAATACAGAATCTTCAAGCCCATAAATGACTACCCTAAAGAATTTATAGAAGTTCTTTTAATTCAGGAAGATAAATTCTTTTATTCTCACTTTGGAATAAACCCGGTTGCCATAATAAAAGCAGGCTGGCAGACTTACATAAAAAAATCGCGCCGTATGGGAGCTTCCACAATCACCATGCAGACTGCAAAGCTTAAATACGGCATTTACACAAGGTCAATTCCGGGTAAATTAAAGCAGATTCGCAAGGCAATTTACCTGGAACTGTGCTTTTCCAAAGATGAAATTCTGGAAGCCTATCTGAATCTTGCTCCTTGTGGTTACAATATTCAGGGCTTTGAAACTGCCAGCTGGTTTTACTTCGGAAAATCTATAAAAGATTTGAATCTTTCTGAAAACATAATGCTCTGTGTTCTTCCTCAGAATCCTCTGAAGAGGAGTCCAAGCCCAAGACACACACCTTCGGAGCTTATAGAAGCCCGCAAGGTACTTTTTTCTTCCTGGATAGAAAAACACCCGGAAGACAGCGACAAGGCTCTTTATATGGATATGCAGCTTAGTGTGGAATGTGCACTTCCAAACCAGGCAAGGCACTTTACAGAAATGCTCTTGTATGAAAAAAACATCCGGAGTCAAGAGCCAGTCAGGACAAGCCTAAACCTTGATATTCAAGAAAAATGCGAGGATATTTTTTATCAGTATTTGAACAGAAACCGCAATTTTGGAGTTAATAATGCCGCAATTCTTCTTGTGGACTGGAAAAACATGGAAATAGTGGCAAATATTGGGTCGGCAAATTATTATGATGATTCAATTGAAGGAAAAGTGAATGCAACAACAGCAAAACGTTCCCCTGGTTCTACACTAAAGCCCTTTATTTATGCCATGGCACTGGAGCAGGGGCTGATTCACTACCGCACCATGCTAAAGGATGTTCCGACAACCTTTAATGAATATTCCCCGGATAATTATGGCAGCATTTTTAAGGGGCCGGTACAAGCCTGGTTTGCCCTTGGAGACAGCAGAAATATTCCTGCAATCTATCTGGAACAGAACTTAAAAGAGCGGAATTTGTATGATTATATGACTCAGGCTGGAATAACAGGGCTAAAAGAAAGAGAACATTACGGTCTTTCTATAGTGCTTGGAACTGCAGATGTTACTATGCTCGAGCTTGCAGAAATGTACTGTGCCATCCCAAACGGCGGTTTGCAAAAAGAAATAAGAAGCATTGTACAATCATCCCCAAAAAAAGAAAAACGAATGCTTAGCGCAGAAAGTGCCTACATAGTAAGAAAGATGCTGGAAGAAAATGTGCCGCCCTACCAGAACAAGCCTCTGGAAATAAAGGATATTCCGGTAGCTTATAAAACAGGAACTTCCATAGGCTTTAAGGACGCCTGGTCTGCAGGAATATTTGACCGCTATGTGCTTATTGTGTGGGTTGGCAATTTTGACGGCTCGGGAAACAATGCCTTTTTAGGACGACAGATGGCAGCTCCACTGCTCTTTAATATTGCATATAGTCTGCTTTCTTCCACACCAAAAAACGCTCTTTTACCAGAGCCAGCACGCCCCGAAAATGTTACAGAAGTGGATGTTTGCTCTATATCTGGCGGGCTTCCAAACGAAAGCTGTCCTCACACTCAAAAGGCCCTTTTTATTCCGGGAGTCTCCCCAATAGAAAAGTGTAAAATTCACAGAAAAATAAACATAGACACAAGAAGCGGCTACCGCACTGACGAAAGTGGAAAACCTTATGTTAAAACTGTCGTAAGGGAATTCTGGCCAAGTGATTTAAGAGCCCTTTTTGAAGAAGCAGGCCTGCCCCGCATTCTGCCACCATCTTACCCGCCGGATGATTTCAGACTGGATTACGGTAAGCAAGGCTATCCGCCACAAATAACTTCTCTTTTGGGTGGTACAGACTATATTTACCGCCTAAAAACTCCTGAAAAAAACAAGGTGCTTTTATATGCAGCCTCAGACGCAGACACAACAGAGCTGCTTTGGTTTAACGGTTCGGAATTTATTGGCCGTGCCTCACCTAGCCAGATTCTTGAATGGCCTATAAAACCCGGGATTCATGAAATAACGGTAACAGACCAGAAAGGACGCTCTGATTCAATCACAATTTCTGTTATTGAAAGTGAATATTAAAAGGTATAAAAAGATTCCCCGGTCAAGCCGTGGAATGACAATAAAAAACCGGCAGACAGCTCTGCCGGCAAAAAGGAATGGACTTAAAACTTTTTTATTTAGTAATAATCAGATTATTAGAATGAATATGTCCAATAAACTGGGAATGCAAGTGAAGTTGCTTCTCCGGCAATTGTTACATTTGCTCCAGCTCCAACTTCGTTGTTGTCGTTGAGAGTAAATGTAAGGGCAGGACTGATTCCAAGTTCCCAGCCGTCTTCATCTGCATCAAAGTCAGATTTGAAACTTGCTGCAACAGATACTGCAAAAGGATCTGAAATCTGATATCCGAAAGAAGCGCCAAGGTAGAGGTCAAAGTCTTCATCTTCATCACCACCAAGAGCAATAACAGCATCAGCACCGATAGAAATTGCATCTTTTTCAAATGCAGCACCTACAGAAGCAAGATTTCCTGCAACATCAGCAATACTTCCGTTGTAAGTAAATCCACCGTTGATTGTAAGGCCTTCTACACCAATGAAAGAAACATAAGCACCGATTGAGCGGCCATCATTAATGATATTGCGGAAAGAAGCACCAATCAAAAGAAGGTCTGCAATTTCGTATTCAGCACCAGCATTAAGATAAGGATTTGCCCAGTCATCATCACCACCGAACAAAGATGTGAAATCAAGACCAGCAGCAATTACAAGACCTTCGATAGGACGAATAAAGAGTCCCAAATCACTTCCAATGTTTCCTGCATCTGCAACATTGTCATCTTCTACAGGAAGATAAGAACCTGCAAGTGCATAAGCCTTGTGAAAACCGATTCCCAAAAGTTCAACAGGACGGAATTCAATGAAATAATCTTCAATGCTATAGCCTGCGGCAAAATTTTCCTGACCGATATACAGATAGCCATTATCATTAAGAGTTTTTTCTGTACCGATTCCAAAAAGAATATCAAGACCTAAGTCAAGTTTATCAGAAGAGTATTCTACAACAGTTTCGTTTTCAAAACCGGCAAAAGAGCCTTCGAATTCTCCTCCATTAATTTCGATGTTAACAACATCAGAAGACACAGTGTTTTCAAAAGAAACTTCCTGTGCAAATACAGCTGCAGCAAATGCAAAGAGAGATGCAGCAAGCACCAATTTTTTTGATTTAATCATTTTTTACCCCTTGTTAGTTTTTACTAACCTGTTAGCCAAAACTAACGTTGAGATATTATACAATTCTTAAATCATTGTCAATAATTTTAAATTAAGAAAGCAATAAAAATAAGTTAGATTTTTCCTCTTTCTTTCAGAATGTTTTCTACGTACTCTACCATTTCGTAAACCAGAGCATCGCAGTGAGGTTTTCGCTGTCCGCCATTTGCAGCATTTACGCGAAGTAAATCTGCACAGTTCAGCATATCGCTGTGACGTCCCTGAAAATCCTTTACAAGTTTCTGAGTAGTTGCAGGATCATCAACATCAAAAAGGCCTAAAACCATAAGTCCGCCGGTAATTACACCACAGGTAATGCCAGATTTCATTCCGCCGCCAAAGGCTACGGCCAGTTTGAAGGCAGTCTGGTCATCAAGATTGAGTGACTGAGTGAAAGACATTAAAACTGACTGAGTACAGTTATGGTGAGGCTCAACAATAGCTCGGATTTCTTTTGCACGTTCAAGATATTTACTCATTATTCTGTCCACCTTGTGTATTTATCACACTCTAAAATTTTCTTTGCATTTGCAACCCGTTCAAGGCTTGGGCTTTCCAAATCTTTTAAGACGTAGTCAATTCCCAAATCCTTGTATTTCATTGCACCAAGACCATGATAAGGAAGGATTTCTACACGATAAACATTATGCAGGGTGCGGATAAAATCGCGGGTCTGAGTTAAATATTCATCATTATCTGTAATTCCCGGAACCAGAACATGGCGAATCCAGATTGGCTTATTTATTTCATCAAGATAAGCAAACATTTTACGGATATTTTTTCCGCTCTGGCCGGTAAGTTTGATGTGTTCTTCTTCATTTATATGTTTAATATCCATCAAAAGAATGTCTGTTACTTCCATAAGACGCTGGAATTTTGCAAACCATTCTTTATCAGCTTCGCTTGCATCCGGGGCTCTGCCGTCGCGGAAAGGAGCACCAGAAGTGTCGATGCAGGTATTAACTCCAAGCTTCTTAAAGGCAGTAAAGAGTTCAATCAGAAAATCGATCTGAAAAAGAGGTTCGCCACCGCTTACAGTTACCCCACCCTTTTTGCCCCAATATTCCTTACAGGACATAGCCTCGTTTACAAGCTCTTCTACGGAATAAAGTTTACCGTCTGTCATTTTCCAGGTATCAGGATTATGACAGTAAAGACATCGCAGCGGACATCCCGAAAAAAAGATAATAAAACGGCTGCCAGGTCCGTCCGCACAACCAAAACTCTCCAGCTGATGAATATAACCTTCCATAAAATGCCCCTTATAAAATAATAGTGATTATACATAAAAACGGGGCTTTGTACTAGGTGACTCTTGAGAGCCGGGTGGCAAGGACTGCGCAAGGATAACTATTTGGGAAACTCTTCCCAGGAGGCCGGCTCGGGAACTTCGAACTTTAGTTTTTCGCCGGTAAAGGGATGGGTGAATTCCAGAGTACGGGCATGAAGACAAAGACGATTAAAAGGATTTTCGCTTGAGCGATGCTCCTGGTCGCCTAAGAGGGGGTATCCGGCAGCGGCAAGGTGGGCTCTAATCTGGTTTTTCTTTCCTGTATCAAGCTCCAGCTCAAAAAGCAGGTATTTTTTGCCGGCTTTTATAACCTTGTAGTGGGTGCGGGCCGGCTCAGTGCGGAAGGGACGACCTTTTTTGTCTGTAGCACCTGCCTTTGGAACAAAGCCAATGTTGTAGGCATTTTTTGCAAGAGGAGCGTTTATATCACCCTCAGAACCGGGACGGGCATCAATTTCAAAGGGCAAAACCCGCATTTTGGGAGCGCGGTATGTAAGGGCACGGTACACCCGTCCGCTTACCATTTTATGCCAGCTGTCCATAATTTTAGCTTGTGCCTTTTCGGTTAAGGCAAACATCATTACGCCGCTGGTATCTCGGTCCAGGCGGTGCACCGCGTAAGGATGGTGGCGGCTATTAGCACAGCCCCGGGCACGCAGCAGGTCTTCCAGCACCGACTGAGCCGTGCGCCCCTTAAAGCCCGGAAAAGGCACGCTTAAAATGCCTTCAGGCTTATTTATAACCGCCAGATGCTCGTCGTAATATAAAATGTCAATCTTCTGATGTCTGCTTTCCATAGCGGCTATTCTATCACTAATCACAGCTAAAAACTATAGAAAATTCTGCATTCAGCTTTGGCAGCGGCAGCCTGTATTTTTCTGCAAGTACAGGTCCGCAGGAATTTGAGCCGACTCCTGCCATTTTATAGTCCAGACAGACAATGTTATAATCAGATTTTTCCAGTTCAAAGTTGTGGCGCTTAGAAGAAAGCTCTTCCTGACTGTATTCACAAGCATTAAAAGAAAAACCTTCCGTCCCCGGCAGGCAAGGTTCGCCCTCAGCAGCTCTTCCATCACATGCCCAGAATGATATTTTTGTTTTACCATCACTCACGCTTGCGCATTTACAGTTGTAATGAGAAGAGTTTTCCTGAGGCTTAATGTAGTCTTCAAACATATCAGAGATTTTTGCAGTAAAGTTTCCCATCCAGCTGGCCTGGTGCTTATCAATATAACTTTCGCCGGGACCATATCCAAAATAAGAAGCAGTATCAAAAGCCTTAGAAAGAAAAAGCCTGATTCCAAAGCGAGGCAGGAAGGTAAGCTTGTTTGTTGCCTCCAGCGCGCAGGAAATTTTTATTCCGCAAGCTGTAAAGGTGTAAGTCACATCCATATAACAAAATGGCTGATACATAGACCATCCAAAAGACTGACGCTCTTTTATTTGCACCCCACTTCCATCTTCAAGCCGATTTACACTCGCACCATAACCTTTGACAACATAATCATTAAGGTGAGCGCGGTACCAGTCTCCCCTCATGCTGTCGTTATCTGTAGGAGCACGGAAAAAGTTAAAACTAACTGGCTTTTCAAGGATTTCTTTTCCCTGATAAACAATAGAATCCAGACAAGAAGTTCGCCGGTTAAAGCTATAACTTATCCTATCAAAATTCATGGTGATTGTTAAAGGCTCTTCAATTACTTTGCACTGTGAATGGCAGTCGCACTTTGCACCACTATTCATTGTGTCCCCGGTACACTGGGCTCCGGCAAAACCAATCTGCAGCTGATCAAAACAAACTTCATAACCTTTTTTCCAGTAGAAGCTATCTTTTTTTGCAGTAAAAATAAAGCGGATATAGGCTTCTCTGTCCGTATATTGAACAGCTTCTGGAACCTTTACCAGAGTGCTGCCAAGTGGAGAAAGAGAAAATTCAATATTTTTCCCCTGAACAAGCCCCCCGTTCCAGGAAATTTCGTAGTGACAATCCAAAAGCTCGCCGGCATCTACAAAGGCAAGCAGATTTGTAAACATAAAGCTGCAAGACTCAGTTCCGCCCCCGGACTCGGTGTCTGCGCCAGGCTCAGCCGCACTCACCCGCACAGGCCTGTAAACCTGCTTTACTTCCAAAAGCCCCGTATGAGGAGTCCTGTCAGGATAAACAAGCCCGTCCATACAAAAGTTTCCGTCATTGTGCTTTTCTCCAAAGTCTCCGCCATAACCGTATTTTATTCGTCCATCTTCAGTTTTTCCAAGAATTACAGAATGATCACACCACTCCCAGACAAAACCACCGCAGAAACGTTTGTTAGAATGGAAGGTCTTGTGGTAATCCTCCAAATCTCCAGGCCCGTTTCCCATTGCATGGCAGTATTCACACAAAATAAAAGGCCTTTTTTCATCCTTATTTTCCAAAAACTTCTGCATATCCGCTGGTGAAGTATACATCTGAGAAACCAAATCCAGAACATCATTAGAAGTATCATCCAGATGATGGGTGCTTTCGTAATGCAATAGCCTTGTGTCATCAAGCTTTTTTACAAGCAGACCGGCCTCACGCATATTTGTGCCATAACCGCTTTCGTTTCCCAAAGACCAGATTACCACGCAAGGACGGTTTACATCCCGCTTTACAAGACTTTCAGATCTGTCCAAAATTGCCTTTTTGAACATTGGGTCAGAAGCAATCAAAGCAATTCCGCCATAGCCCTTTGACCAGTCCCAGTGAAAATCATTATGAACTTCAACACAGCCGTGACTTTCCATATCGCCTTCATCAATCACAAAAAAGCCATATTCATCACAAAGCTGGTAAAAAAGCGGAGAAGAAGGATAATGAGAAGTACGGATTGCATTTATATTGTGCTGCTTCATTAAAACAAGGTCTTTTTTCATCTGTTCTATTGAACAGTAATAACCAGTTTCCGGAAAAGAGTCATGATGATTGACACCACGGAATTTTACAGGCTGCCCGTTAATCTTAAGAACACCCTCTTCAACTTCTATGTACCTGAACCCAACTTTTTCGCCAATCACTTCTTCTCCGGCAAAAAGAGTCAGATTATAAAGATAAGGCTCTTCTGCAGACCAGAGCTTTGGATTTTCAAGAGGGATTGAAATAGCTTCGCCGTCTTTTACAGAAAAACTACAAAGCTCCCCAGCCCCTTCGGAAACATCCCCTTCTTCCAGCACAGCACTTACATCCATTCCCTGCACCATCAGATTCAGGCTCCACTTTCCAGTCTTCTTATCAAAAATCGTCTTTACTCTATAGCTTTCAAGTCTTTTTACCGGCCGACTAAGCACATAGACATCACGGAAAATGCCCGAAAGCCTGATTTTATCCTGATCTTCAAGATATGTACCGTCACACCACTTTAAAACTGCCACTGTAATTTTATTGTCACCATCCACCAGATAAGGAGTGATATTAAATTCACTTGTTGAATGAGAAACCTGAGAATAACCTGCAAACTTATCATTTATATAAAGATAAAAACAGGAATCTACGCCTTCAAAGACAAGAAGGCGCTCAAGACCATCTGCCTTGTAGTTATAGCTGCGGCTGTAGACTCCAACCGGGTTTTCGTCCGGCACATAAGGAGGATCAAAAGGAATAGGATAAACAACATTTGTGTACTGAGCCTTGTCGTAGCCGTGAAGCTGCCAGTTAGAAGGAACTGGAATGGTAGAAGACGCCTGAATCCTGGTAAAATCATCTTCCAGGTCAATCACACTTTCAAAATAACGAAAGCCCCAGTCCCCATTCAAAAGCTCAAAACGCTGGGATTTTTCACGCGAATCAAAAGCATTCTGACCTTTTGCAAAAGGAATAAAATAATTGTGCTTTTCCAAAGTATTAACATGAAGCACTTCCATATTCTCATGATAAATCATCTGGCTTTTTGCGCTGCCAGCTGCGGCTATTTTTGACAAATCCATTAATATACTCCTACAAAAGAAATTACAGGTTCTTTACGACATTCATTTATTTTAATTCTAAGGCAATCGGTCGTCACTCCTATGGCAGAAAGCGAGTCCCCACAAAGCCTTACAATCTTCTTGTAACCAATCACAGTGCCATCATAAACTTTTTCAAAAAGTCCGTCCTTTTTTATTTCTACAGAAAACTTTTCTACCCTCTGGCTCTTTCTTATATCCTCTTGAATC
>JAGAZB010000009.1 GCA_017940255.1 Treponema sp. | reverse complement strand
CATTAAAGTAAGCAGGAACTGTAATTACAGCTTCTGTAACTTCCTGTCCAAGGTAGTCTTCTGCAGTTTTCTTCATCTTCTGAAGAATGAAAGCAGAAATTTCCTGTGGAGAATAGCGCTTTTTAGCACCATTTTCTTCTACTTCTACACGGCAGTCTGCACCGTTATCAATTACTGTATAAGGAAGCTTTGTTGCTTCTCCCTGAAGTTCTGAAAATCTGTGTCCAATAAGACGCTTTACAGAATAAACTGTATTTTTAGGGTTTGTAACCATCTGGTTCTTTGCAGGCGCACCTACAATTCTGTCACCCTTTGTTGTAAAACCTACGATAGAAGGAGTTGTTCTTCCACCTTCTGAGTTCTGAATTACTACTGGCTCACCGTTTTCCATTACAGAAACACATGAGTTTGTTGTTCCTAAGTCAATACCAATAATCTTACCCATTTTATCTACCTCGTTTATGGTGGTTGAGCCTGTCGAAACCACTCATTTATTAAGGTCATTTCGACAGGCTCAATGACCGTTTTTACTACATTGAATATTCTGCGAGTTTTGCTTGCAAAACTCGTGTTTCAAAATAGCTTGCTATTTTGAAACTGGTACTTTAACCATTACCTTAGCATGACGAATAACCTTGTCTTTCAGTTTGTATCCTTTCAGATAAACCTGAGCCAAAGTTTCTTTTTTAGCCTTTTCATCTTCTACACGACCAATAGCTTCGTGCTCATCAGGATTGAATTCATCACCTTCCTTTCCATAAGCAACAAGACCATATTTATCGCCAAGAAGTTTTACAAGGCTCTTATTTATCATCTTGATTCCATCCGCAATTGATTTTGCATCTTTTGCATCTTTGGCAGCATCAATTGTGCGGTCAAAATTATCAAGACTATCAAGAAGGTCTCCAAGCAAAGATGCGTTAGCATAATCATAAGTATCCTGCTTTTCCTTCATCATGCGCTTGCGGTAGTTGTCAAAATCTGCAGCACGGCGCAAGAGCTGATCCTTCAAATCTGCATTTTCAGCTTCAAGAGCAGCAATTTTCTCTTCCGGAGTCTGCTCTTTTTTCTCTTCAGCAGCATCTGCCTGAGAATCAGCTGCTTCAGAAGTTTCTTCTGTCTGAGAAGCGGCATTTTCTGTCTGATTTTCTGCCTGTTCGTTTTTTTCTTCTGCCATTAGAAATCCTCTTCTTTTCTTATTCTAAATATTAAATTACTGATGAATAATATCAATCGTCAAGAAAAAAGTGTTATTTTTTTAGTTTTTTAGGGGATTTTTACCAACATACTGTAATCTTCCCCGTAAATTCCGGCTGCACTTCTTACCATGGAAGAGGTGCTGAAACATCATAAAAAACGCCGGCGCAGGTAAAAGAAAGCCTCTGGGCATGCAGATAGAGTCTGGAAGCCTGACGCCCACCGTAAAGAGCATCTCCCAAGATTGGAAGGCCTTCGCTGCTCAAATGCACACGAATCTGGTGAGTTCTTCCTGTAAAAAGCTGGCACTTTATAATTATGCAGGCAATTCCTTCTACCGCGCCTTCTCCCAAAACAAAAAAATCTGTTTTAGAATACTGTCCGCCGTTATATTCACTCACCGCTCCCCATTTTCCAGTCTGAGATTTTCCACTCACCCGCGCCATAAACATTTCTACAGAAAACTCGGTTCCCTGAACCGGAGTGCCGCCTTTAGGATGGTGAGGAGTACACAGGGCCACATATTCCTTTTGCTGCTCGTGTTTTTCAAAAATATCATGCATTTCTTTATTTACAGAGCGCGTTTTTGTAAAAACAATTACACCGCTGGTTTCGCGGTCAAGACGATGCATAATTCCCACATAAGGAGGATTTCGTAACTCAGGCTTGCGCGCCCAAAGATAATCTACAACTGCATCATGAAGGTTTGCTCTTTTACCGGTAATTGTCTGTTCAACAGGAAAAAAGGCTGGTTTATTTACAAAAATAAGATTTTCGTCTTCAAATAAAACATCTTTGTCTGTAAGAACAAACTTTACATCATCAGGTTCTTTTTCGTAAAAGAATTTCTGGCGGTCAAACTGCACGCAAATAGAAGAGCGGCCCCTTAATTCAAAAGCAGGCCTTGAAACAAGCCGGCCGTTTACACTAACGCAGCCCGCAAGTATAAGACGGCGGATTTTTGAATTGGAAAATTCTGCCTCTTCATCAGGATTCGCATCCTTTACCGCCTTACTCAAATTACTTCGCAGAAAAGCATCCAGCCGCAAAGTGTCTTCAGTCACAAAAGAAAATTTCTGAACCATTAACTCCCCTACTGTCCTTTCTGCTGTGCATGATGAATCTTCTTCTGCTCGTACAAATCGGCATCAGCCCGCTTTAAAAGTTCCGCAAGATTAGTATCATTTGCATCAAAACCTGCCGCACCAATACTTATAGAAAGTTCAAACGGAAGTTTATTTTCTTCTGTAAATTTTTTATTCAGCACTTCAACTTTTTTTCGGACTACATCAACATAGTCCATGGCCATTCCTATAGAAACAACCCCAAACTCATCACCACTTAAACGGCCCACAATATCAGTCTGTCTAAAAGCTTCTTTCAAAACTTTTGTCTGCAGTTGGATTGCAATGTCTCCATATTCATGACCGTAATTATCATTTATCTTTTTAAGCCCGTCTAAATCAGCGAAGAAAACAAGTCCTGCCATATTAAGATCAGTTGCAAAAGAAATAATTTTCTGCGCATTATTCAAAAATCCGCGGCGATTTAAAACACCCGTTAATTCATCGGTGCTGGACTTAATTTTCAAATCAATATTATGATTAGTCAGCATATGATTTGCAGAATCAATAAATTTTGCCCTTCGCAGAGTTTTTGTATAATCATAACTTTGAGCAAGAACTGTTATTAAGATTTTCAGGACAATACTGTTCACTCCAAAAGAAGACCGTCTGAGTCTGCAGACAAGATAACCATACTGATAATTTCCAAGGAAGACCGGCTGAAGAATAAACTGTCCGTCGTTTAGAATTCCGTCTTTTTCGAAAAAATCAGGCAGGATTTTTTCATGAGGATTAAAGACTTCCCCGTCATCCACAACAATTCTTGTGTTTTTATCAAAATCCAGATGCATTACAAAACGAATCTGATTTGGAACTTCAAAGGCATCTTTTTTTTCAAGTTCAAAAGGTTCGTCATACATAAATACCGAAAGTGTTGAAAAACCAAACTGAAAGCCAACTTTTTCTATAGAGTTAGCTATCTCGGTTAATGAAGAAGCCCCTTTCAGAAAGTCAAAGATAAAATCAATCTGTGTCATATCATCATAATAGCCAATCAGATTTCTATAAATATCCATATAGCGGGAATCTGATTTACCATTACAACCACAGGAACGCCTGTAGCGAATTTGCAGAGGAGTTACATGTCTTCTTTCTTTTTTCTTTTTATCAAAAAGACTGACAGCCATTTCTGCAGCATCACGCCCCTGCATTTCTATAGAAGGGTCTATAGTTGTAATTCCAGGATTACACAGGGCAGCGTGAGATGTATTATCAAAACCGACAATTTTTACTTTTTCCGGGATAGAAATTCCTAAGCCAATAAAGTAATCAATACAGCCCACAGCCATCAGGTCATTTGCACAAATAATTACATCAAAATCTATATCTTCTTCAGATTTTATTCTTTTTCGAAGCTCCTCTTGCGCCGAATTAGAAGTGAATCTTCCGTCAAAAACACGTTTTTCATCAAATTCCAGACCATGCTTTTTTAAGGCAGCTTTATAGGCTTCATATCGTTCCACAGCCTCTGCAGACCCCACCTGATTAGCAGAGAAAAAAGCAAAGCGCTTACAGCCATGCTGATTTTTCATGTGTCCTACAATTTCATCATAGGCATCTTTACATTCAGTTGCCGTATAGTATGTATTTTTTTTCTGTAAATCAAAACCTACAGAAACACATGGCTTATTAAAGAAAGGCTGAAAAGTTTTTAGAAAATCTTCACGGGGAATATAATAAAAATATGAGTTGGAAAGTAAAATTACTTCATCTATTGAATTTGTATTAAGAAATTCCGCAGCTGCCCAATACTGATATTCAAAAAAGCCGGCTCCAGAATTCGGAAGCTTTGTTTGAGCATAAAAAACTCTTACACCAGGACATTTTTCAAAATATTCATAAATGCCCTTCAAAACTGAGATTGAATATTCTACTGTAAAATTATAAGTAAAAACCGCGATGTTTTTCATGTATCAATTCAATGCTACCTTATACTATAATATCCTATAATCTGGATTCTCACCATCATAAAAAACTTTTATTCGACAATTTTCCATACAGACATTATCCGCAAAAGCCTGCAAATCCATGCTTTCGGGACTCAGAAGATCATCAGGATGATAAGATGTTTCTACAATTGATTCTTCACCTTCTCCTGCCAGGCGGGAAAGCGCCCCATTCAAACAAACAATATCTTTTACAAGAGGGAAAAGCTGCTGGCAATTTTTTTCTTCATATTTCTGCTCAAGAAAAAGCAGCTGCATTTTTTCTATTGATTTATGACTTTCACCTTCCGGTGAAAAACCACTACGGAAATCGCAATTATTACAACGCTGCCATTCTGCAAAGTCTGCAAAAAATCGTGAAGGATAAATACGCAAAGGACGTAAAACAGAAAGAAACCAGGGAACCGCCCTGCCTGCAGAATAAAAGGTGCGGGCCGCAAAAGCAATATCACGGGCATAACGAATATCTTTTGCAGAAAAAGTGCCGCTTGCTTCTGGAGAAGCTTCTGCTGCTTCTGTCTGCGGAAAATCTACATGGTTAGGATACTGCTGAACTGCAAAGTCCAGACGCTCCATAAAAAGTTTAATTGAATCGCCGGGAAGATTTGCGTATGTAAGCTGAAAGCCAAAAATCAGGCCTGCTTCGTTTAAAAGCCGGGCTTTATTGGCATAAAGTTTTTTATCAAAAAGAAGTTTGCCGCCCTTATTTGTACAGGTAAGGGGAATTTCAAGCGAACAAAAGGTTTCTGCCACTGCAGAAATAACTTCGCGGTCTATTGCAAGCGGGTCTATAAGGATTGAACAAAAAAGCTCTGGATATTCAGCGGCAATTTTACGGATAATGCGCAAAAAACGTTTTTTATCGCGGGACAAGTCTTCATCATGCAGGGAAAGTTCAGTCACGCCTTTTGATTTTAGAGAAGAAAGTTGAGATTCTATTTCTGTAATTGAAAAGGTGTATTCCTTATTATTCATAATTAAACCGCTTGCGATAGGGGATGCACCTTGTACAGTGCATGTCAAAAATCGCTGGCGGTGGGACGCAGAAAAAAAATTAAGAGGGGCCCCTTTAGGGGAGATTACTTAATTTTTTTTCGTCGCTGGGACCCGCCGACAGCGATTTTTGTATAAGTAAAAACTACAAAAGTACGATTCCACGTTTTTTGCAGTCGTCTTTAATTTCGTCTGTCCAAACGCTAACCTGAGTTTCTCCAATGTGAGCCTTGCGTAAAAGGAACATGCACAAACGAGACTGACCGATACCGCCACCCAGAGTCTGTGTTAATTCACCCTTCAAAAGTTTAGAATGGAATTCAAGCTTTGCCCGCTCTTCCATTCCGCGCTCTTTAAGCTGGGCCTGCAAAGATTCAGGACTTACGCGAACACCCATTGAAGAAAGTTCCAGGGCACAGTTGTGAACAGGGTTCCATACAAGAATATCTCCGTTCAAACCATGATGTCCGTTTTCAGTTTCTGTAATCCAGTCATCATAGTCTGGGGCACGACCATCGTGAATAGTACCATCACCCATTTTTCCACCAATACCAATGATGAAAACTGCACCATATTCTTTAGCAACCTTGTTTTCGCGCTCTTTTGGAGTAAGGTTTGGATACTGCTTCTGCAAATCATCTGCATAGAAGAAAGTAATTTCCTTTGGCAGAATTGGTGTAATCTGAGGATAGCGGTCGTAAATGTAGAATTCGGCACGCTGAATACAACGGTAAACCTTGCGAACTACACTCTTGAGGTATTCTACAGTGCGGTCTTTTGGGTCAATTGCCATTTCCCAGTCCCACTGGTCTACATAAATAGAATGAATTGGATCCAAATCTTCATCTGGACGAAGGGCATTCATATCTGTGTAGATTCCAAACTCTGGAGGAAGCTCAAGAGAAGTAACCTTAAGACGCTTCCATTTTGCCAAAGACTGAACAATTTCCATGCGGGAGTCGTTCAGGGCCTTTACAGGAAAGCTTACTGGACGTTCAACGCCGTTCAAATCATCATTAATACCGCGGCCAGAACCAACAAAAAGAGGGGCTGTTACGCGGGTAAGGTTCAACTCTGTAGAAAGTGCAAGTTGAAAAAAATCTTTAATAGCGACAATAGCATGTTCAGTCTGCTTTGCCGACAAAATTGAGGTATATTTATCTGGTAATGTCATATTACGCTCCGGTATAGTTAATAAGTGTTGTTACTTTACATGGCGAGAGGACTTTTTCAAAATTTAATTCGGGAAGACCGATAACGCCAAAGAAATCAGTAACTTCCCCGCCTCCCTGCTCAATTAAATTTTTTGCGGCCTGGAGCGTACCGCCGGTTGCAATAAGATCATCAACAACAAGATAGTGTCCACCTTTCTTAATATCAGACTTGTGAACTTCAATTGTTGCAGTTCCATATTCCAAATCATAGCTGCACTGGTAAGTTTCACCAGGCAACTTTCCTTTTTTACGGATTAATACAAGAGGAATTCCCATGCGTTCTGCAAATGGTGCTGCAAAAATAAAACCACGGCTTTCCACACCAGCAACTGCATCAAATTTTACATCCTTATATTTTTCTACCATCTGATCAATACAAAACTTAAGTGCTTCAGGATTAACAAGCACACCTGTAATATCATAGAAAAGAATTCCAGGCTTTGGGAAATCAGGGATACGGCGAACAGACTTGTCCAGCATTTCAATATTCATAGAAAAACCTCACAGAAAACCCATTTTAATACTATCGCCTTTTTCCCGCAAGTACCTTTTACTTAAATTCTAGACCGACGGGCCAGGAAGAAGACAGAAGTTGCAACCAGACAAGCTGAATAAAGAACAAAAGCCCCTATTATTGCCCCGGAAAGCCCCGTACTGGCAAGAACCGCGTAATTCATCAGTTTGAAAACAAACATGCAAAGTCTGTAAAAAACTGTTCCTACAAAGAAGAATACCGGGAAAACCAAAGACCACCAGAACTTAAAATACTGGTCAATTCCGATTCTGTTATTCCAGGCAAAAGTTGCAAGTAAAAGGAAAACAACAACCATCCAGAAAGGATAAAAAACTCTGTTCAGGAAAACTGATTCAAACACTTCTGCCGAAAATCCATATTTTACTGCACGCGAAAGCAATTTGAAGAGTGTAGTAAGAGGAATAATTCCAGGATTATGCATTGAAGTTTCCAGCAAGAGGAAATCATCATAAGAAATAGCAAAAATCAGATGCTCAGGATATGTTTCTTCCATCTTCTGATAATAGGTATATTCCGGCAAACTCTGGTCTGTAGGCCCATCCCTATTAACAGATTTAAGCATTATATAAGGAACACTTTTTACACTTTCATCCAGCCCCATTAAAGATTTTGTCATAGATGAAAGAGACTCTACAGAAATAGGGAGGACCTTTGCATAAGGTACATTCATTGTTCTAAAGAGTTTTCCTTCTTTATCAAGAGAACATATAGAAAGATTTCGCAAATACTGAATAGATTTTCCGGTTCCCGCTACAGTTGTTACTCCCTTAAAATAGATAACATCCTGGGAACCATCCGGATATTTATATGAAAAATAAATGTCATTTGCATCTTCAAAAGTTTCCAGCTCCAGAGTTTCATCCATAAAGAAGCATTTTTCGTTAATACGATTTTCTGCAATCTTTCTGTAAAAAACAATATCCGGATCAGACTGGAATTCTCGAGAAGAATTATATAATTCTGTAAAAATGTAATATGCCCTCAGGTCATCATTTTCTACAAGAGCCAGATATCCTTCATACTTTCTGTCAAATATCATCTGGTCTTCGTTTTTTTCCATATTGTGATATTCAGTAAGATTATTCCATGAAGTTGTTGCAAGTTTTTTCAGACCTTCAAGATTAGGGTCCTTAGGACTGGCCAGACCAATTCCTACCTCTGCATAATAATGAGCATTAAACCATTCCTTTTTTTCAAAGGCTTCTTTAGATTTCAGATAATACTGGTAAACTTCTGCAATCTGACTAGGGTCGATTTTTACACGATCTACTTTTTCAGCATTTTCCACAGATTCGTAAAGTTTAATTCTGATATTAGATTCACGAATTCTATTTGCAGCAACATCTGCAGCATCCATAAGTTCAGCCGCATCCTTAGATTTTGGATCCAGTTTTAGTGCTCCATCAGCATAACGCATTGCCCTGTCATAATAACCATTATCATAAAGAGTGCGTCCCACTTTAATATAGTCATTTACAAGTTTAGGTCTGTTAATAATACGGTCTTTGTGTCTTCCAATAAGCACACCAAAAACTTCTGTTGCAAGTGTTAATAAAAAGGCAATTATGATTACTGCAATCATAACATGTCTGAATCGGGCAAACATTGCGGCAGAAAATCGGCTTGAACTTCCCACAGCATTCTGTCCAAAATAAACGGAGCAGCTTACAACAAAACCGGTCATCATAATTGGAGGCAAATACTTTATGTAATATTCAAAACCAGTCAGAAGTTTGAATAAAAATCTGGAAGAATCTGGAACATCCGCAGGAACTTTAGAAAATATAGAGGCACACAGACAGATAACAAGTGCTAATCCAAGAAATATTGAAAGTAAACCTAAAAGCTTTTTCATCTAAAACTCCCCTATTCCTTCTTTCTTTTATGATTTTTTACAATAGAAGTTACAATCCACAAAACCAGTAAAAGCAAAGCTAATAAACAGTTGCCTACAAAAACAAGAGGTTCCTCTGTCCAGCGGGCAAGGAATGAATAAACTACATTTGAATCAATACCAGCTTCAATTGAAGAAAGCCATGGAGACAAAAGACCTGAATTACAGCCAAGCACAAAAGCCGAAAGGAAAAAGAGGAGCACGGAATTCAAAAGCTTCCAGTCGAATAAATCGGTGAGTGCATAGATTGCACACAAGGCCAGTCCAAAAGAAAGATAAAAGAGGTAACGGATAAAACCTGCATCTAGGGTTCGGCGAACTTTTTTTACAAGTTCTTCAAAGTTTACAAAAAGGCTTTTTGTATCATTCAGGAAACTTTGGCTTACAAGCACTTCGCGGAAAGGTGCTGCAGCAGAATTTACCTTAAGAGAAGGTGTATCGCGCACAGGGCGATAATCAACATAGCTTCTTTCTCTTGAAATACTGATTACAACAGCATCAGCTTCCATTCCGCCTTTTTCCGAATATGTAAAATCATCTGTAAAATAGTAAACCTCGTTATCTACATGGCGGAAGTAATCTTTTGAAAGATATGTTTTATGAGGAGCTGATGTAAGAAAATTATCTGTTAAATAATTGCAGAAGTTATGGTTTGCAGGAATAAGAATTGCCCATGTAAGAAAACTCATAATGATAAAAGCAATCCCCTGTGAAATTCCTGCCGGATGTCTGATTCTATAAAATGATACCGCAGGACAAATCAGAAAAAGCATGCAAAAACTTATATGCACAAATGATTCAATCAAGCTTTCAACTGAAAATAACTGAAGATCACGACCAGCAACATAATTAAGAATATTGGAATACATTGTATGCAGCAAAGTTCCAAAGGCAATTCCTAATATGAGAAAGACGAAATAAATAATTATAAGATTCAGCGCTTTTTTCATAATATACCTATTCACTATATTATCGTATATTTATCAAAAATCATAAAAAAAAATCTAAACACATCATAATAGATTTGACATAAAATCAAAGTATTAGTTATAATATTAGTTATGGATAGTAATAACGCAATAATTCCTGATTTTGATAATGACAGAGACGATAGTCTTTCAATTAGCCTCAAAAAAATTGACGGAATAAGTCGAGGAATTTTTATTTATTTAAGCGGGTATATTGATACCTACAATTCCAACTTTTTCCAAAAACAAATTACAAAGGTTATTGAAGCTGGATATATAAATCTGATTTTTAACTGTTCCGCACTCAACTATGTTTCCTCTACAGGAATTGGTTCCTTTACGGTTTTCTTAAAAATTATTAAGCCTAAGGGTGGCGATGTAGTTCTTCAGGAAATTCAGCCAAAAGTATATGAGGTATTCCAGTTACTTGGATTCTCTCAGTTCTTTAATATCAGATCTAGTCTGGAAGAATCTATTCAGTTCTTTAAGACCGGCGGAGCAACTTCTGATACTTCGGTATTCCCTCTGGTTGTAAGTTGTCCTGTTTGTAACAAGAAACTTAAAGCAACAAAAGCAGGACGATTCCGCTGTTCAGGTTGCCGTTCAATTATTGCAATTAACGAGTCTGGTGAAGTTTCATTAGGCTAAAAAAGCTTTTAGTTATATAAATCCCGAAAGCAGAGCTTTCGGGATTTTTTTTGCACATTTTCCCTGGCAAAAACTGTGGAGCAATTGTGGATAACTTGTTCATAAAGTGGGGATATATGTGTATGAAACAATTTTCGTGAAACAATTATTTTTTTGCAAAATTTGTATCAGAATGAAAAGTTTTAGCTAAGTTATTGTATTACAAAGAATTAAAAATGAATAAAACTATTTATTAAATTTTTTGATTTATTTTTAAAAAGGTACTTGACATAAAAAAATCCCCGATTAACGGGGATTAATTGTGGATAACTTGTGTACAAATTGCGGAGAAGTCGTGCACAAGTGCCAAAAAACTTAGACAATCACACCTTTTGTACTAGGAATTGAACCTTTGCGGCGTTCGTCTATTTCTACAGCATTTCTGATGGCGCGTGAAACAGCCTTAAAGCAGGCTTCTATTTTATGATGGTCACTACGGCCACGGATTACGTCTATATGCAGATTGCACTGGGCGCTGTTTGTAAAGCCCTGCCAGAAATCTTCAAAGCAGTCTGTCTGGAAGCTGGCTTCTTTTCCGCCGCTTACACTTACAAGAGGCATACCTGTAAGGTTAGAGTTGCATACAAGGTAAGGACGGCCGCCGAAGTCTACGGCTGCCTGAGCCAGAGTTTCGTCCATTGGATAAATAAAGAAACCTGAACGGAAAATGCCGGCGCAGTCACCGAGGGCTTTTTTAAAGCATTCGCCAAGTACAATGCCGGTATCTTCAATTGTGTGGTGCTGGTCTACGTTGAGGTCGCCCTTAATTGTGCCGGAAAGGTCAAAAAGTCCGTGTTTGCAGAAGGAACGGAGCATGTGGTCAAAAAAACCGATTGGGTTTTCTACATCACACTTACCGCTTCCATCAAGATTTAAAGTAAGTTCAATTTGTGTTTCGCCGGTTGTACGTTTTACAGTTGCAGTACGCATTACAACATCACCTTTCTTAATTCATATTCTACGATATCTGTTGCACCAAGGCTCTGCAATTTTGGAAGAAGCGTTGGAACTTCAGATTTTTTTACAGCAATTTTGATTGCGTAACCGTTTCCGCCAAAAAGTGGAGAAACAGTTGGGCTCTTCATACTTGGAATGCCCTTAATAAGGGTGTCGAACTTGTCTTCGGCGCAGTTCATTTCAAGCATTACACGGCTGCGGGCGTTCAAAACAGTTTCAAAGAGCATTTTAAGCTCCATGATTTTCTGTTTTTTGCTTTCATCTGCCATGGCAGCCTTGCTTGCATACATGCGGGTTGAAGATTCCATCAAAGTGTCTACAATCTTGAGACGGTTTGCCTTAAGAGAAGAACCTGTTGAAGTGTTATCTATCAGAATCTGAGCGATTGAATCATCTGTGTCCTGAACAAAACCTTCGGAAGTGCCCCAGGTACGGAAGATTGTGCCATCAAGCTTTTTACTTTCTACCCATTTGCGGCTCAAAGCCTGATATTCTGTTGCAATTGTTACAGGTCCTTTTAGCAGTTTTTCATAATCGCGATTTTCTGGAATTGCGGCTACAATACGAACTGGATCGAAGCCTAAATCCATAATTTCTACAACTTCATTTTCTACGCCGTTTTCGTAAACCCAGTCTTTGCCCGAAAATCCTACATCGGCCTTGTTACCTGCAAGCAGAAGGCTTGTAATCTGTGGCTTTACAACCTGAAAAGCAAGGTCTTCCTGATTTGTTGTCGGGAAATAAGTTCTGTCGGGAAGATGAATAGAAATACCCACGTCGCTGAGCAGTTCATAAACCGATTCGTAAATTCTTCCCTTTGCCAATAAAATCTTTAGTTTTTCCATAAGGTTATTATATAGAGAAACAGGCGTCTTGACAATAAAGGTTTCTACTTGCCCCAACAGGTAAATCTATGCGATAATGTGCGTATGGAAAAAATTTCTATTGTTGTTTTTGGTGATTCAATTCTTAAGGGAGTTGTAACAATCCCTGAATCTAAAAATCTTTTTGATGTTACAGAAAATGATTCGCTTTCACTGGCACAAAAAGAACTTGGTTTTGAATTAGATAACCGCTCTATTTACGGAAATATTACTTCAAAAGGACTTGTAAAACTTCAGAAATACCTGGAAAAAGGCGGCCATGCAGATCTTTGCGTTATTGAATTTGGTTCAAATGACTGCGATTATGACTGGAACATTTTTACACCCGGCGCCCAGCTGCCAGCTTTTGACTCTATTCCGCCAAAAGTTCCGATGAATGATTACCTTACAAATCTGGAAGCAATGGTAAATCTTTGCCGTAAGCACAAAATTACCCCTGTAATAATGAATCTCATTCCATATATTTGCGATAAATGGTTTAAGACAATTGCAAAAGGTCACGATCAGGCTGCAATTCTGCAATTTTTGGGTGGTTCTGCAGACACATTGGGCAAAAATCAGGAAAAATACTACAAAGCCCTTATGGATTTTGTTTCAAAAAAAGGTCTGCAGTTGATTGATGTCTGGAAGCTTTTTTCTGGTCTGGAAAAGCCGGAAGATTTTATGTGTGATGACGGAATTCATCCTAATGAAGAAGGCTACAAGCTGCTGGCAAATCTTTGGATTGAAGACCTTCCAAAAATCAAAAAAGAATTTTAATACGGAATACTTATGGAAGAAATTACAATTTACACAGATGGAGGCTGCCACGGAAACCCGGGACCTGGCGGATGGGCTATAGTTGTGATTGCCGGAGGTCTTGCAAAACAGCTTTCTGGCGGCGAAAAAATGACAACTAACAATCGAATGGAACTAATGGCCGCTATAAATGCACTTACTGTAGTAAGAAACACTCCGTCTTTTGAAGGAAGTCATGTTACGGTAAACATCGACAGCCAATATGTTCGCAACGGCATTACAAACTGGATAAAAAGCTGGAAGGCAAAAGGCTGGCGTACCGCAGATAAAAAGCCTGTAAAAAACCAGGATTTATGGATGCAGCTGGATGAATTAAACGCCGCGCTCAATGTTACCTGGAACTGGGTAAAAGGTCATGCAGGTGTAGAATACAACGAAGTCTGCGATCAGCTTTATCAGGACGAAATTGCAAAATTTGAATAATTTTTTGCGAATTTTTGTATAAAATCATCAAATGCGGTCTATATATAAGGTATGAAGATAAAAACTTTTTTGCCTTTATATGTGGCCGCTTTTTTATTTTTAAGTTCGTGTGATTCATCATTTTCTGTTTTTTCTGGAAATCAATGTGAAGAATTACTTTTAGAATTGCCATCATGGCCTCCAAGTGATGATTCACAAGTGCCCTACCCCGAACTTTCCCGTTGGCTAATTCAGATTGAAAACACAGGCAGTTCTACCTGCCAAGCTTTCTCTACAAATGAAAGTTTTATTTCCATCACACTGGACAAAAACGCGCCGGCCGCAATAACCGCTACACCACTTACCACGAGCACGCTCGGCGAAAGTGCCTTTTTTATGCCCGCCGGCCTTATTTATCCTGCAGAAAAAGAGCAGCTCACCTGGGAAGGAGGCTTTATGGCAAGCTTACTTCAAAAACTTATAAAAAGCCGCGAGGAAACTGGAATGAGCCATGAAAACGTAAAAACTTTTCTTTCAACATTCAACTGGAAAAAAGCACAGGAGAGTATAAGTCAGAAGGTAAATAAGGCTTTGGAAGTTACAGAAGATAGTTCCAGCTCATTTTATAATCCCTGGCTTTTAGACAGCAGCAGTATTTTGGAAAACATCAGCCTCGGAGATTTTAAGGCCAGCCTTCTGAATAACAGCGAATGTTTTACATTCAGCACACAAAATATTTTCCAACCAATACTTTCAGCCTTTATTCCGGAAAATGCATTTATCGCAAGTCAAAATTCAGTTTTGCTCAAAAAGAATTGTCCTTCTCTATTCTATTCAACACAGGATTGTGGTATCATCATTGAAGGCAGTTCTGAAAAAAACATATCAGTTAGCATTTGTAAACTGCCGATATTTTTAAAAGATACAACGATATATGAAGAAAAGAGCACAATTAACGATATTAGCCATTTTTCTGATTCTACTTTCTTCTTGTGCAAAAAAAGAGAAAGGGACTGACACTCAGATAACAATTAATCCTCTTGAAGTAAAGAATCAGAATCACACATGGTATTATTTTACAGACCAGACTTTTAAGGAAATAGATAAAATTCAGCACGTTCCTTTTAAAAAACAGCTGCCATGGACAGAAAGTATCCGTATTTCCTCTGCAAATATTGCTGATGATCCTAACGCTGCACTTTCAAAAGCATACGCAGTTGTAAACCGCATGGGAATTCTTTTCTTTGAAGACGATAAGATTTCTATTTCTCTGGATAAATCTATTTTTGATGACAGAACCGCCGGAAATCTGATTTTTCTGAACAACACGCCAATTTTCTCTATATATAAAAGCGCTTTTTTTAACGACACAATTTCTGAAGATTTGTACAAGAGCGGAAAAACTGACCATCTTTTTTTAATGCAATTTGATGATACTGCAAAAATTTCTTATCCGATTGTAAATTGCGCCAGCCTCACAGACCAGCCTAACTCCGAAGTTGTAGATTTCGTTTGGGATGGAATAAACTGGCTTTGCTGTATTAAATCAATCACAGAAGAAAGAACACTTTTTTCGTATATAAACTGGAAGCCTACGGTTCCCCTGCTCACACTTTCACCTGCAAATGTCCGCAACAGCATTGTAATTTCAGAATCTGATGTAGACACTTTTAGAAAAGCAAAAGAACACATTCCTTACAAAGACGCCCCAGAACGAATACGAAAAATGCTCTCTGGATTTTCGGAAGATTTGCCTTTTATCATGGAAGTAAAAAGTGCCGGTGGCAGTTCTAATCGTATTTACGAAAATTCTATACGCTCTAGCAGCGAAAAAGCCCTGAATTCAAAGGCGGTTCTTTCGCAGAGCTGGAGCTGCGTGCTTTTTGAAGACGGAACGCTCTTTATTGAAGGTGCATTACCGGGTAAGCACATTTTGAGGGAAGGAAAACCGGTTGCAATCAGGTTGCCGAAACTGCCTGCAGGCTTTGTATATTCTGATTTTGTTATTTCCAATACCACTCTTTATGCGGCCTGGGAAGAAACAAAATTCTACAACACAGGACGCAGTGGTTTTCTTAAGGTTGATTTAGACAAGACTCTTTACAGCAAACTCTTGTAATAAAATGGAGAAAAGATGAAAAGACATAACGCGGCAAATAGATTCAGTTTAAAAAAGTTATTCGCCATCCTTCTGATTGCTTCTACATGTTTTTCATCACTTATTTCCCAAGAGGCAGATGCGAATGTAACTTCTTCTGACGGTCTGCCGGAAGGCTTTATCTATACTTTAGATTTTGTAATGGAATTCGAAGGCTGTGCATATATTAATCCAGAATACAAGGAACTAAACAGCGGGCAGAGCCCCATTAATTTCCAGCCTTCAATTGGAGTTCTCTGGCCTAACTACAGTTGGATAGCAGTACAGCCTTCTGTAAGTTTCTTTTATATGAATCATCTTTGGTATGAAGACCGGGCCTTACCGGCAGAAATAGAAAACCGAACCAGTACAACCTTTTCTTTTCTGATAAATCTTCCTGCCGTATTTTCCATAATTCTAGACACAAGCCGCTTTCAATTTTCTATAGGCCCTTCTGCCTTATTAAGATTTGCAACTCTTGCAAGCGGCATTTCTGCAGAAGACACAGGCTATCTGGGAAGCGCCGCTGCAGATGTAGAAGCCATGAATAACAGGTTTGCTCAGGGTGGCAGATGGTTTTATATTTCCGCAGGCATAGACTGGCTCTATCATCTTACACCACAGCTCCGCGCCGGCCCCGTGTTAAAAGCAAACATCCCGCTGGGAGGTCTTATCACAGACAAATCCGCCCAGGGGATGCTCTTTTCTATAGGTATTAAAATATGTAGATAGATTCCCGCGTCGAGCGCGGGAATGACACTCCTATTAATACATTCCACCCATGTGTCGCACGCTTACGCGTGCTTCACCTATTAATACATGCCTCCCATATCAGGCTGTGCCGGTGCGGCTACTTTTGGCTCTGGAATATCAGTGATTGCACATTCTGTTGTAAGGAGAGTTCCTGCAACAGATGCAGCATTCTTCAAAGCAGAACATGTAACCTTAGCAGGGTCAATAATTCCAGCTTCAAGCATATTTACCCATTCACCAGTGCGGGCATTGTAACCAATTCCCTTCTTTTCGTTCTTAGCACGTTCAGCAATTACGCTTCCGTCAAGACCAGCATTTTCTGCAATCTGGCGCATTGGCTCTTCAAGAGCGCGGCGAACAATCTTAAATCCAACCTTTTCATCTTCTGTAAGATCAGCAGGGATTTCGTTCAAAGCCTTAGAAGCTTCGATCAAAGCAAGTCCACCACCAGAAACAATACCTTCTTCCAAAGCAGCGCGAGTAGCAGCAATTGTATCTTCTACACGGAACTTCTTTTCTTTCATTTCTGTTTCTGTATTAGCACCAACATTAATTACAGCAACACCACCAGCAAGTTTAGCAAGGCGCTTCTGCAACTGTTCCTTATCATAGCTAGAAGAAGACTTTTCAATAGCGTTCTTAATTTCTTCTACGCGGGCCTTAATGTCTTTAGCGTTTCCAGCACCACCAACGATTGTTGTGTTGTCTTTGTCAATCTTAATAGATTTAGCCTGACCAAGAACTTCAATGCCGGCACTTTCAAGCTTCAAACCAACTTCTTCAGAAACTACAGTAGCTCCAGTCAAAATAGCGATATCCTGGAGCATATCCTTGCGGCGATCACCAAAGCCTGGAGCCTTAACAGCACAAACTTTGATTGTTCCACGAATGTTGTTCAAAACCAAAGTTGTAAGAGCTTCACCATCAACATCTTCACAGATGATTACCAAGGCCTTACCAGCGTTTGCTACCTTCTCAAGAATTGGGAGAAGATCCTTCATAGCAGAAATCTTCTTGTCATAAATCAAAACGTAAGCGTCATCAAAATCAGCTTCCATGCGTTCACGGTCTGTTACAAAGTATGATGAAATGTATCCACGGTCAAACTGCATACCTTCAACAGTATCAACAGTCATTTCCATGTTCTTTGATTCTTCAACAGTGATAACACCGTCTTTTCCTACCTTTTCGATAGCGTCAGCAAGCATCTTACCAATTTCTGGATCATTGTTAGCAGAAATTGTTGCAATGTTTGTAATATCATCAGCACCCTTTACAGGCTTTGCATTCTTTTTAATTTCTTCAACGGCAAGTTTTACAGCCTTATCCATACCGCGTTTAATTTCAATTGGTCTCATACCAGCGGCAACAGATTTAATTCCTTCGCGAACAAGAGCGTAAGAAAGAACTGTAGCTGTTGTTGTACCATCACCTGCATCATCATTTGTCTTAGAAGCAACTTCGCGTACAAACTGAGCTCCCATATTTTCATAAGGATCCTGGAGTTCAATTTCCTTTGCAACAGAAACACCGTCCTTTGTAATTACTGGTGAACCGTATTTCTTGTCCATCATAACCATACGTCCACAAGGACCAAGTGTTGTTTTTACAGCCTTTGAAATCTGTTCAACACCACTCAAAAGCTTTTTTCTAGCATCTTCACTAAACAATAACTGTTTTGCCATTTTCTATAACTCCTTTATATATGGTCGTCCGCCAGAAAATCAGCGAATCCGACGATTTTTTATTTTTATTATGATTAAAGATATAAAAAAAATGTTCTATCGGCAAGAAAAATCGTTCTTTTCGTTTATAAAAAACTGTGCTATCATATTTATATGAAAAGAGTTCTTATCGCTGATAGTCATTCACTTTTTCGTGATTTTCTAAAACAGAAACTTACAGAAGTTCAGATTGATGTTGTTATCTCTCAGGAAAACAGAGATTTACAAACCAAGCTTATTACATCGCTGCCTAATCTGATTATTTTAGACATGAATGAAGATGACACAGATGAAATGGAATTCCTTATGCAGAAGGTAAAAGATTCGAACACTGCAAGCATTCCAGTAATCATCACTGGGCCAAAACGCGACCCGGCAAACATTGCCCCTCTTACAAAATTTGGCGTAATCAAATATTTTGAAAAACCGGTAAAACTCGATGTCTTCTTTAATGCCATCAACAAAAATCTGCACACATCTTTAATTATGGATGATACTCCCTGTGTTTTAGATTTGCACAGAAATAATACAATCATTTTTATAGAAATTGCCCTTGGTTTGAACCGGGAAAAAATTTCGCTTATGCAGTTTAAGCTTGCAGAAATGATTGAAAAAGAAGAAATTGAATCACCAAAAATTATCGTTATGCTTACAAGTCTTGATTTTACTTTTGCAGACGGCTATAACCTTGAATTTTTGATTGATAACATTCTTTCCTGCCCTGGTGTTCATCAGAAAAATGTAAAACTTCTTTCTACAAGTACCTTTATTAAAGAACTTGTTGATGGTCACAAGGAATATTCAGCTATAGAAGTAGCATCCAACCTGCCAAAACTTCTAAACGGCTTAATCGATTCAAATTCAGAGTCAACAAATATTCCAGATTTCATTACAGACCAGATTTTAACGGCCAGTTTTGAAGATGAAGGCGACAGTTCTCTTGCCACAAAATTTACTTCAGATGAATTATACAACACAGTAACTGGTAACGAAGGAAGTGTACTTTCTCTTGCCGTAATCGATAGTGATGAAAACAATCTGGCACTCGTAAAACAGATTTTTGAAACTGTTGGTGCAACGGTAGATACATATTCTAAAGGCCAGGAATTCTCTGATAAATACGAAGACGGAAAATACAATCTTGTTATTCTGGATGTTTTCATTGCAGACAAAACAGGTCTTTCACTTCTGAACTTTATTAAGAGCAGGCCATACGGTCCTCCGGTAATCGTATATTCTCCAAGTGCCCAAAAAGAAATTATTGCCCAGTGCCTTAAACTTGGCGCAAAGAGCTATCTGCTTAAGCCACAGAAACCGAACGTACTCTTGCAAAAATCTCTTTCAATTCTACACTTCGCAGAATAAAGGAAAACACAACCAGTTATTCCGGGCTAGAACCGGAATCTCACACATCTCTTACGGGGGCTTCTCATGAAAATTAACATGCACACTCACACAGTCTGGTGCGACGGAAAAAATTCTGCTGAAGAAATGGTTCTTGCAGCCATTCAAAAAGGCTTTAATGTTCTTGGTTTTTCGGGCCATTGTATTCATCCTCTTAATCCTGATTTTTACAAACCTGTAGATGATGTCTGGCACATTCCCACAGCGAACATTAAGGCTTACACAGAAGAAATTCGCCGTTTAAAAGAAAAGTATAGTGACCAGATTAGAATTCTGCTTGGTTTTGAAGCTGATTATTTTGAATCCCCGGAATTTGGCTCTGCAATTCCAGATAAAAATGCTTACGCAGACTTTTCTCCTGACTATCTGATTGGTGCCGTACATTTTGTAAATACAGAAAAGAGCTTTTACACGGTAGACCATAAGGCTGAAGTAATACAGGAAAATCTGATAAAACTTTATTCAAATGCCTATGGCAAAATTGACGGGCGCAAAGCTGTGTGCGATTATTTTGCTGCAGAAAGAGAAATGCTTAAAAAAGGAAATTTTGATATTCTTGCCCACCCGGATTTACTGCGAAAAAGAAACGGCCAGTTAAAGTTTTTCAGTGAAGAAGAGAGCTGGTATAAAGAAGAGTTAAAAGCAACTGCAAAGGGGATTTCGAAGGCAGGAGTAATAACTGAAATAAACACAGGGGCTATTGCTCGAGGAGCTATGGACGACACCTACCCTTCTCTGTATTTTCTGGAACTTTTACACGAAAATGGAGTGCCTGTCTGTATAAATTCAGATGCACACACCACAGATGGTCTGGATTGTGCTTTTGAACGCGCCGCAGAACAAGCCCGGCGCGTTGGCTACAAGGAACTAACCTATCCTAACGGTTACGTCGTTCCTCTGCACTAGCACAAGAAATACACATAAGAGCATAAGGAATTACTCTAAGTCTTTCTTCAGGGATTTCTTTTCCACACTTCAAGCAGCGACCATATCTGTTCTGGTTAATTCTATCAAGAGCATTTTCTATAAGCTGAAGACGATTTGCATCCTGAGTTCCCAATGCATTGAGCAATGTTCTGTCAATTACATCAGCTGCAACATCTGCTTCATCGCCAGATTCAACGGTCTTTACAAGATTCTTCATATCTTCGTTCTGACCAGCCAACGAATCCAATATAGTTTTCTTCTGCTCTAGAAGTTTTGCTTTCATTTCATCAAGAAAAGCCTGTTCCATAATAAAAAGCCTCCCAAACGTTTTTATCTTGCTGTGTTGTCAATAACACACTTTTTGTATATAATACTATAAATATAAAGGCAAAATGCCAAAAAGACAAATTCTTTTTTAAATAATTTTATAGGTAGGATATGGCAAAAGAAGAAGCTATCGAAGTTGAAGGTATTGTAAAAGAAGCCCTTCCTAACACAACTTTCAGAGTTGAACTGACAAACGGTCACATTATTATGGCTCATCTTTCTGGAAAGATGAGAAAGCACTACATCAGAATCGTTCCTGGCGACAGCGTAAAAGTTGCTCTTTCCCCTTATGATTTGAACAAGGGACGTATCATTTTCCGCGAGCGCTAATAGCAAAGCATTTTTTAGCTTTACCACTCTATAATATTATTCAGGATAACAAAATGACACTTTTCGAAGACTTAAAATGGCGTGGTCTTATTAAAGACGTTGCCGGAGAAGAATCAGAATTGCAGAAGGTATTGGATGGAAAACCATTTGCCTTTTACTGGGGAACAGACCCAACTGCAGATTCTCTTCATTTAGGACACTACTCTTCTTTGTGTATGGCAAAACGCCTTGCAAACGCAGGTCACCAGCCTGTTCTTTTGTGCGGTGGTGCCACAGGCCGCATTGGCGACCCTCGCCCAACAGCAGAACGCGAAATTATCAGCGAAGAAAAAGTAAACAATAACATCAATGGAATCAGAAATCAGATTAAGAGGCTGGTTCCAACTGCAGAACTTGTAGATAACTACGACTGGATGAAGGATTACACTTTCCTGAACTTCCTGCGCGACATTGGTAAGTATATCAACGTAAACTATATGCTGGATAAGGATATTATCCGCCGCCGTCTGGAAACAGGAATCACCTTTGCAGAGTTCTCTTATATGCTGCTTCAGGGTTATGACTTTTTGCACTTATACCAGACAAAGAACTGTATTATGCAGGTTGCCGGCAGCGATCAGTGGGGAAACATTACAACTGGTGTAGACTTAATCCGCAAAGTTTTGGATAAGACTGCTTATGCATTCACAATGCCTCTTATTCTGGATCCTACAGGAAAGAAATTCGGTAAGTCTGAAGGAAACGCCCTCTGGCTTGAAAAGTCACTTACATCTCCTTATGCAATTTACCAGTACCTTATCAATTCTGACGACTCTAAGGTTCTGGAATATCTTAAAGTATTCACATTCCTTTCAAAAGAAGAGATTGAAGACATTTACGCTCAGCAGCAGGCAGCTCCGGAAACACGTATTGCTCAGAAGAAACTTGCCTGGGAAGTTGTAAAAGATTTACACGGAAAAGAAGAGGCTGACAACGCAGTTATGGTTTCTGAAAAGCTTTTTAAGGGTGATTTCAAAGGGCTTTCGGTAAGCGATATTATGACTGGCCTGAAAGGTGTTCCAAACTTTGACTATAAAGAAGAACTTCCTTTGGTAGACGTACTTGTAAACAACGGCATGGCATCTTCTAAGCGCGAAGCCCGCGAGTTCATTAAAAACAACGCTGTTTCTATTAATGGTGAAGTTGTAAATGATGAAACAAAGGTAATTACAAAGGATATGGCACTTGAAGGTAAAGTAATCATCTTCCGAAGAGGAAAGAAGAAGTACTTTATTGCTAATGTGTAATTCTAATGCGGTGGTTGAGCTTGTCGAAACCACCGCATTTTTTATTTAACTCTGTCTACCAGGCTTAAAAAGTCCTTTAAGAGATTTTACAAGGCCTGTAATTCCATTAACAATCACACTTATACAGATAATTGGTCCAAACGGAATGATATACCACGAGAACCTAAGGAAGGTAAGGCCCACAAAGGTTTGAAGAGCCTTGAGTATAAACATAGAAAAATACTCTGAACGAGAGCGTTTTGGTTCTGTTTCGCGGTTCCAGTCATAATTCTGAGTATTACCTGCGCGGCCAGCACCTGAGAACCACCGCCAGTAGTTTTCATCACCAAAAGGATTATTATAAGTATACTGATACTGTCTCTGCTGGTACTGCTGATTTTCTGATGAGTAATTATTTGTTTCAAATCCGCCCAAATCATAATTGCGGCGCTTTGATTCATCACTAAGAACATCGTAAGCAGCTGTAATCTGCTTAAATTTTTCTTCGGCAGCTTTATCACCAGGATTACGGTCCGGGTGATACTTGAAGGCCAGAGTTCTGTAGGCTTTTTTTATTTCATCAGCGGTGGCGTTTTTTGAAACGCCAAGGGTTTCGTAATAATTGCTCATACTTATAAAATAATAAAAAATAAGAAACGTTACAAGAAAAAAGTTTCCGGGGCGCCTAAGTATGATGACGGCATCTTTGTATTTGCCTCGTGAATCACAATTTTTTCGATTACGATATTTGGAGTAACCGGAGAAATTTTCAGGAGGTTCAGTCCAGCTTTACAATCAGCATAAACAGTTGCAATTCTTATGTTATTTGTGATGTCATCACCCCAAGGGAACTGATTATCACCCACGGCAAAAGTTTCCGCATCAACAACATCCTTTAGAAGTTTTACGCCGTTTATCTCAGCTACAAACTGAAGTTTATTATCCTTGTAAGCCGGGTTAGAAGGATTCAGATAAACATCAAATGCCATAGGTCCGCCAGTTTTTTCTACAAAGGCAGGATCGAGTGCAAAGGCATATTCTACAAAAGGAGAATTTTTTGCATCCGGAGCAAAAGTTGTAATCACATCTTTTGCTTTTACAGCACCAAGAGTTTTTCCATAACCTTCAAGCAGGTCAAAGCCAGAAGAACGTACAAAATGAGGAGCTTCCATGCTCACATAATTACCAGTCTGAACAAAAGTTCCGGCCGGGAAGTTACAGTCAGGCACAGCGGCATCCACATGAACTTTTACAAGAATCTTCGCACCGTGTCCATCATTTCCAGTGATTGTAATTACATCAGTTTTATTGCTGTCTTTTGCAAGCTTTTCGCGGTCGATTGTAAGCAAAACTGTATCAATGCAGTAAGCCTTTTGACCAAGACCTTCTTCATCCTTTACAATACTGCCGTTAATCCAGCGTTTTTCATCATCATTATCATAACGCCCAAGAGTTACAGTATATTCACAGCCCTCTTCATTGCAGTTTGCAATTTTTATGCAGGCTTCTGAGCAATCAGGATTTTTAAAGGCATCCAGATAAAGGTCACGGATAGTCCAGTCCTGGCCGGTTGTTGTAAATTCGGCACCGTCAATCCAGAAAAGATTTCGCTTTTTACGGGTCGGCTCCACATATTCATAAACCGGATAGCTGTTGGCAGCTTCACACCAGTTATTAAAGCCAAAATGCTCAGACCAGGCCATTCCAAAGAAGCGGCCACCGCCAATTTTATCAGTCTCGTCAACAAGCTCTTTGTCGAAACGAACGCACTCGCGAACCTTGTCTGCGTAAACATTGGCAACCATGGCATTGTGCTTTGCAAACCAATGGTTCTTTCCGCTGTACAGCTGCATTAAAAGCACATTCATTGTTCCCACAACAGGCAGATAAACCTGGCTGAAGAAGCCCGCATCCTGCTCTGCTGGAACTTTTGTACGCAGGGCCTTTGTGCGCTCAATCAAAGCCTTTGCCCGTGAAAGTATCAGGTCACTTTCACCAAAATTTACCGGATGGAAGGTATCTGGGCGCAGGCATTCTGTGCGGCGCATATTTGCAAGCTTGTTTGATTCATAAACAATATCAGAAATTTCCTGCTGTTCTTCAGCAGAAAAATAAGGGAATTGAGTAGCAAACCAGGCATCAGAGTAAGCCTTTGTGTCGGAATTGTATTTTTCGTAATCGTAAGCAAGATTCAGGAAGTAAGAAAGAGGGAATTCATTTGTGAGGATATCACCCACATTTACAATCCAGAGGTCGCGGATTCCAAATTCATAAGCCGCAGACATCTGCTCGCGGGCTTTTGGAAGATAGTTTGTATTGAGCCATTCATAACTGTAAGGCCATCCATGATAGTCAAAGTGATAATACATTCCGTATCCGCCCTTGTGGCTTCTCATATGTTCAGTTGGAACTGTACGAAGATTTCCGTGGTTATCATCACAAAGCATAAGAGTAACGCCTTCAAGCTCAGGATCGTCCATCAGGCCTTTTGTGTGTTTATCACCATAGAAATATGGTTCAACCTCTTTGTAGAGAGCAAGCATGCGAGGCACTTTATCCAAATCCTGATTTACATTTTCGCGGATAAGGCGGTTCTGAGTTTTAAGGACATCTCTTAACAAATTAATGTTGTCGGCCAGGGTTGCGTTCTGCATGATTGCAGTGTCCGCCTCACCTCGCATACCAACAGTAATTACATTTTCAAACTTACCGTTGCGCTTTAAGCCGTCTTCCCAGAACTTTGTAATTCCCTTTTCATTAGAGCGGAAGTTCCAGGCGTCGCCGTAAATAGAGCCCGGCCCGCGCACATGGCGGTACTCTTCGCCGTTGCGGCAGCACGGTTCGTGATGACTGGCCCCCATGATAACCCCCATTTCGTCGGCAAGCTCGGCGTTTGCAAGACCAGGCCCATCCAGACTAAACTGTGCAGACCACATAGCCGGCCAAAGGTAATTTCCCTTAAGGCGAAGCAAGAGTTCAAAAACATGCTCGTACATCTTTGCGTTAAAGCCACCAAAATTATGTCCAGTAAAGTTTCCGTATGCCGGCCATTCATCATTAATAAAAAATCCACGGAAACGAACGGACGGCTCGCGAGACACCAGCAGGCCTTCTTCCAGCTCCACAGTGTCGCGGTGGGCAGGAAGCACGCCGGCCCAGTCAACAAGAGGAGAAACGCCCATCAGCTCAGAAAGATGGAAAAGCCCGTAGATTGTACCGCGCTTGTCGCTTCCAATGATGATGATTTTATCGGAGCGGACTGCAAACACGTAACACTCACGCTTGCCGGTGATTTTTGAAACTTCGGCAGAGAGGCCACCCTCTGCAGCAAGCTTTTCTGCAAGGGAAGATTTTTCCAGGCTTGCAAAAAGCACTGCAGGCTCGGCAGGCTGCCCGTCAGCTGTCCCGGCCGCAGTAATAACCGGCTTTTTACCGGTTACCCGCTCTACATCAAGACAAACCTTATCGGCAATTTTCTTTACGCCGGAAAACTCGTCTTCTGCACAAACAAATTTTATATTTCCATCAAGCTTAAACATTTCTAAACCTCCAGGTTGTTTATAAAGATTGCCCGGTCAAGCCGGGCAATGACAGGGCGCGCCCCCCCACCCTCGCGTGTCATTTTCGGGCTTGACCCGAAAATCTATCAATACATAACATACTTTCCACTCAATGCCAGAACCGCAAAGAAATACAGACAGTTATCGTAATAGCGGCGGCGGCCTCTTCTCATAGGAGTATCCCACAGACGCTTTACAGCCCGCTTTGCAGCCTCCAGGTCTTCTGCAGGCGCATCAGATCCAAGCGCAAGTGCCGCCTCTGCAACAGTTGCAATCAAACCAACAGGGTGACGAGCCAGCTTCTTCAACTCGCGGCCATCAACTCTGTAATCATGTAAATCTTCCAAAGCCTTACCATCAAAAAAGCGGATAATATTTGCCGCAATTTTGCTGTATTCAGGACTAGTTCCAAACCAGAGCGCATCCAGACCAATATTTGCCGAAACACGGTAAGCATCGCTAAAGAAAGTATTGTGCTGGCCCCAAGGAAGCTTTGAACCATCAGGAAAAAGGTCAGGTAAAGGATTGCCGTCATCATCAGCATATTCTGCCGCAAGACCAGTTTGGGGATGACAAGCCTTCAAAATATAAGCACGGCTTGCATCTGCCGCAGCCTTCCAGAAAGGACGGTCTTTTTCATCAGCCATTTCTGCAAAAAGCTGGTAAAAATGAGGAAGATGATAAGAAGGGTCCGTAAAAGGACAGTTTGGTACAAAACGGATGTGGTGATTTTCTTCAAACCACATTTTCTGCTCTCCGTGAATTGCAAGGCGCAAAATAGCACGGCCTTCTTCTGTATAATTAAAAATACCCTCGCCGTCTCCCCAGCGTCTGCTTGCCATAAACAAAGCCATGGCAAAATATTCTTCTCCGTCTGGAGCAGGTCCGCCGGCATTTTTCTTGCCGTCAACACCGTTCGACCAGCAGAAATAACCCGCCATTGGCCCCTTATCCAAATACATATTATCCCGCGCCCACTTCCAGATGCGGTCAAAAATATCTTTACGGTTCATCTGCAGGGCCATCATCATGCCGTAAGACATACCCTCTGTGCGGGCATCGTCGTTTCCGGTGTCTTCCATGTAGCCGGTCCCATTACCACAGTCAAAATAAAAATGATTAGGATTCTGCTGATTAAAAATCTCATTCCAGCAGTCAATTACCTTATTTTCAATATCAAAGCGGGAATATCCGTATTCTTCAAAAAGATTTCTCATATATACTAGAATACTACACGTTATAAGAAAAATCCATAAAGGAAATATCCTAAAGTATAATAAAAAGAGCATAAAAGAAGCCCCAGGCCTAGTAACGTGCCCGGGGCTCTCTTGCTGTCAACTTATATCCAGCACTTATTTATTCTTTTTCTGCTCGCTTGGCTTGCTCTTAGCACCGGCAACAGCAGCGGCCATTTTTTCAAGAGCCTTTTCCTTGTCGTTTACCATCAAAATTGGCTGACCAGTAGCATCCAAAGTATCGCGCCAGAGTGAACCTTCAGGATCAACAGCGTTTCTGTGGGCTGTAACAGCCTTAATAGGCAGGTGAACGAACTTATCGTGAACCAGCCCGATTACACACTTTGTTTTACCAGCCATAGCAGCGTGAACGGCATTGTTTCCAAGGCGTTCACAGTAAATAGAGTCACTTGCTGTAGTAACAGAAGCACGAACCTGATAAGAAGGATCAATATATTTTAGGTTGATTTCAATATTCTTTGCCTTAAAATACTTTTCAATTTCAGCTTTAAGGAAGATACCAATATCAGAAAGCTTTTTGTTTCCAGAAGCATCAGTAGCACCAGTAGCCTGAAGCAAATCCTGACCAGCACCTTCAGAAACTACAATTACAGCATGTCCGCGTTTAGCAAGACGGCGTTCAAGGCAAGCCAGGAAGCCGTTTTCGCCTTCCATTTCAAAAGGAACTTCAGGAATAAGACAGAAGTTTGTTTCGTGGCTGGAAAGAGAAGCAGCAGCGGCAATAAATCCGGCTTCGCGTCCCATAAGTTTTACAAGACCAATACCGTTAATCTGGCTGGCAGCTTCCATGTGAACAGCGGCAACAGTTTCCTTAGCGCGCTGAACAGCAGTTTCAAATCCGAATGAACGGTCAATAAACATAAGGTCATTATCTACAGTCTTTGGAACACCAACAACAGCGCACTTAAGACCACGTTTTTCTACTTCGCAGGCGATGTCGTAAGAACCACGCTGAGTTCCGTCACCACCAAGAATAAAGAGCATGTTAATTCCATCGCGTTCAATGCAGTCAACAATTTCTTCTACACGCTGTCCGCCACCACGGCTAGTTCCAAGGTAAGTACCACCAATCTTGTGGATTTCATCAATAAGGTAGCGGTCCAGTTCAAGAGGCTCATATCCGCTGTCTGGGAAGAATCCGCGGAAACCATACTGATAGCCCTTAATTGTCTTTACGCCATATCTGGTGTTCAAGCAGCGTACAATAGCACGAATAACGTCGTTCAAACCAGGGCAAAGTCCGCCGCAAGTACAGATTCCGGCCTTTGCGTGTTTTGGATCAAAATAAATCTTTTCACGAGGGCCAGCTTTTTCCATCAGATTTGAAGAATCAAGCACAATCGGCTTTGTTTTATCATATACATTTACTTCAGAAAGAACGTAAGAATCATCACTTACATAATTTGCAGTGTAATCACCATGTACGGTAGAAAGTTTGATTGGAGAAGGGATTGTACAAGGTCCCAGGGTATCAATAGTAAAGTCGAATTTTTCTTCAGACATAATTCACCTCAAAAAAACAGATATTATAGAATATATCGGATAAGACTTTTGTTCAATATATGTAAGAAGGATTTTTTTCAGGAGGCTCCCGCCTGCATTCGCAGGCGGTCCATGCCCTAGCCTAGAAGGCACGTATAACAATATTACGCCAATCACTGTTCATCTTATTACCTTCCCCATAGGCACCATTACTAATTCCAACAGCATAAGTATCGAAGCTTGAATGCTGAGTTGAAGACCAATAATATGCACCACCTAAAGGAATTGCTGTTCCATCACACAAAACTCTTACTGCATTATAGGTTGATATAGAATCCCAGGCTTCATCAAGTTCTGCCAGGCTTGGTACATACCAGTCATCTTCAAAGTCTGTATCAGTAACATTACTTCCGGCCTGGTTTTTATAGTTTATTGCAAAATAGAAGGCAGGATATAATTCTGCATCACTTGTGTCATCATCAGCACCAAGGAAGCTTGCTATCTGCGAAAAGTTATCTTCACCACACAAGTCACCTTCATAAGAATCACCATTTTTAGAACATTGTATTGTAGTTATGTTTTGTTCATATGCTTTTGCACTTGTCTGACACCAGATTAAACCGTTAGCAGCAGCCATTCCTAAGCCTAAAGTACGCTCTGCTGTATCACCACTATTGTTATAATCACTTCCTATATAGAATATCACGGCAATTACAGATGACTTCTGCACTGCGGTCAAAGTTATATCAGCATCATAAGCAATAGCAGTACCATCCTTAAAGACTATATCTCCCACTGTATTAGGTGCTGCTTTTGGTCCAATAGGCTTTGCAGTAAAATATCCAGGATTAGAAACTGTATCAAAGCGCGCATAAGTTTTATCTATAACTTCAGAATCAAAGGACGTCCCTTTACCCCCGACAAGCTTGGTACAGCCTTTAAACATATCCGAATTATCTGTTGTAGATGAAGTCATATCAAAACCATAAGAAACATAGATTGTTTCAAGATTAGTGCAGCCCTGAAACATAGAAGCTGCATTTACACTATCATTTCTTAAAGTAAAAGAACTTATATCTACCTGAGTAAGTGCTGTACAGTTTGTAAACATACCGGTAAAGGAATCTGCTTGTGATGTATCAAAAGAACTTAGATTTACATCTGTAAGGCTTGTACAATCCGAAAACATTCCATGTATAGATAAAGCCGAAGAAGTATTAAAATTAGATAAATCAACTGCCACAAGCTTTGAACAGTAGGCAAACATAAACATCATGTTTGTTACATTTGAGGTATCAAAGCTTGATACATTTACAGATGTTAAATTACTACAGCCATAAAACATTCCATAAATTGCTGTTGCCTCAGAAGTATCTACGCCACTAAAATCAACAGATGCAAGCTTTGAACAATTCTTAAACATATAAGAACAGTCGCCAGAAAATTCAATTTTTTCTGCTGCTGGAACTAGCAGACTCACACTATTAGCGGTTGTATTTGTAATTGCATAGGCAATTGTAGCAGAAGTCTCTGCCTTTCCTAAATCTGCCTGAGTGACGTTTGAAGTAAGGGAAATAGTTATATCCTCATTTGAATCTGCATTAGAAATTGCTGCAACAAGCTTTGAAAGTGAAGCATAGGCAGTATCTCCAATATAAGCATAAGGACTAACAAATTTTGCATACAAGATTGTATCGCCAGAAGACCCCTTCGCTATCTTTGTAACAGGCTCCCCCGAAAATGATGAAGTTGTATACCAGCCATCAAATACGAAGTTTTCTTTTTCAGGTTCTACCAGTATTATGGTTTCACTTATACTGGAATAACGTTCAGGCATAAGTGCACCAGCTGGCAACTCACCCCCATCTAAATTATAAGAGACTTTATAAATTTCATTTAGGTTAATAGTCTGTTCAGCAGAACTTACAAAACCAGCCACAACATTTACAATGGCAGAATAACTATTTTGCATTAAAGCTTTATCTGAATATGTAAAAAAGTTTATCTTTAATCTATAAGTGCCAACCGCTAACTGCTCTGAAGAAGAATTAATATCTCTGGTATAATGAATGTACGTTTTTGCACCAGAAACTTCGACAGAAAGAACAGTAGGCTCTACAACTTCACTGCCGTTAATATCATAAAGGGTTGCTTCTATATATTCCGCACTTCCATTTAGAAAAAGGGTGAAATCTATACCGCCATAAGTAACAGAACTGGAAAGTTCAAAAGAAAGACTTATATCGTCTCCACTACTAATAACTTCGCTTGCCGTTCCAGAAAAACTGCAGCCATTCATTAAAAGGCTTAAGGTGAAGTCCCAATTACCAGGCTCAATAGAAACAGATGCAGCTTGCAGTTCAGAAGGAGTATCCCACGACCCCAAAGTTGTTTCCGTTGTTGCACCATCTTTTTTTCCAGTTAGAGTAATTGAAGAGATATCATCATCTGAAAATACAGGTTTTATTGTTCTTGCAGCTTTTTTTGAGCCAATAGACTTTATAGAAAGAGAAAGTGTCGCGTTTTCTACAGTAGAATTTGCAGAAGAAGAAGCGTTTTCCTTTTCTTCAGGCTTTTCCAAAAGCAGTTGATTACAACCAAAGTATAAAATCGATGAAGCAAAAACTAATAAAAGACAAGCACTTATTTTTCTAATCTTTTTCATATTACTCACCCCACATCAGCTCTTTGAATACTGACCAGACCATGAATAGTAATTTCCATCAGAATCCTGAACTTCAAGATAAATATCGTGAGTTCCATTTGAAAGTGTAGAAAGATCAACTGTGTATTCATTAGTTGTTGCGCCTTCCACAACCTCGCCATCAAGGCTCCAGCTATAAGAAACGTAATCATTAGAAGCCACGAAAGATCCATCGCCAGCATTAGTAACTTCAATATCACCTTCCGAAGAAATTTCCGTAAAGGTAAAATCGATTCCAGCCCCGCCAGTCTGAACGGCAAGTTTTCCGTTACTATCCAGTTCCCAGTTGGCTGTTGTATCTCCTTCAATCTGCGGCATAACTTCAAAGCACTCAACTTCGGCTTCAAGATTTACTCCAGAAGCTGAAGATGTAAGACCAACCAACTGATGACCTGCGGTATAATCTTCTGGAGTAAGCATAACTTCCAGACTTCCATCTAGGCTGCTGGCAATTTGGATTCGGGCAAAGTAAGAACCAGATCCTGCAAGATAAATATCGTTACTGCCATCGCCCTTTGGAATATCAAAACTTCCGCCAAGAGTAAGGATATGAGTACTACTTTCAGTCATATAAATTGCTCCACCACTTGATGAAGCTGAGTTGTTTCTAATTGTTCCACCAGCAATATCGAAGGCATAGCTGCTGTAAATACCTCCACCAAGTCGAGTAGTAGCATTATAGGCAATTGTTCCAGAAGAAATTTTAAGTATATTAGCATTACCAATTCCACCACCACCGTTGGTCTGTGATGTAAGTGTATTCGCATAATTTTGATAAATGCCACCTGTAAGTTCAGACTCTATAGGTGTAATTCCATCTGAACCAGGTTCATAACCAATATAAAGTTTTCCTTTATTATCAGTAGTACTTGCATTATAGATTCCACCACCTTCACGGGCAAAGTTTCCATAATCACTTGAAGTAGCAACATCAGCAGCAGATTTATTTCCAATTACAGCCGAACCATACATAAACATATAACCGGCATTATAAACACCACCACCATATCCATGAGAAGAAGAGGAAGCTGTATTTGTACAATTTACGATATTTTGATTTATAGTACCGCCGCTCATTATGAATTTTGAACTATTATTTTCATTTGAAACTCCGCCACCATGAATATCACTTGCAGATTCACATTTATTGTTTATTATGTTTCCACCAGACATCTCAAAGGTTGCATTCTGATAATTACGAAGACCTGCTCCATACATAGCAGCATTCCAAGCAATAGTTCCACTGTCAAAATAAACATAACTATTGTAAGAATTGTAGATTCCGCCACCGCCATTTTTGTAAATACCACCGGTAAGAGTCTTCTTTACAGGAGTTACACCGTCACTATCATAACCACTGTAACCTAGATAAAGCTTTGCGACGATTGTAGAGGATGATGATTCATTACCATTGTAAATTCCGCCACCTGTGCCAGAATAGTTTGCATTATCGCCATTTGTAACTAAAGATGCAGTTGAGCTGTCCGCTGCATAAGTAGTTGCAGTAGCATCACCTATCACCGCATCTCCGTACATAAACAAAGTTCCTTCATTACGAACTGTACCTTTGCCACTCTGGTAATAATTCTTAATAACACGAAGCCCGTCCCCAAGTTTTACTGTAGAACCTTGCGTAACCTTAAGGGCAGAACCGTCGCTGGCAGCCCCGCGCATAAGTTTAAGATTTGTGATTGTAACAGGAACCTCAGTATCAACAATCAGAACATTTCCGTCTGTAGAACCGTTTGTGCTTGCTTCAATTCCGCGGTCCAGCGCATCCTGGGGCTCGCCGCTGCCATCGGGCCCATTTTTACCGGTTAAAATAATTTCAATAACAGAGCTGTCAACATTTTCAATTGTCTGCTGGGCACCACCAAGAGTTCCATCAATCATAAGTGTGTAAATTGCCTCTTGATTCATTGTAGAAACAGCCTGCGCAATACTTTTAAAAGGTGCCGTTTCTTCCCCGGTTCCTGTGTCATCATCACCAGATGCAGAAACATAGATAGTTATTTGCAAAACAGAAGACTCTTCCTGCTGCTCTTCTTCATCATCTTTTTCTTCTTCCGTTACAGGCTCTTCCTCATTTTCATCAGAAGATTCTGTAACAACCTTATTTAAGGCAAGTTCCAGATTATTAGGACCTTCCTGAATTATCATTTTTTCTGATTTGCCACTGTAAAGTTCTATTCGTTTTTCCTCGCCTTCCACTTTAAAAAGAATGTATATAGAAGCTTCTGCATAAATCTCCGCACCAACGGGAATATCTGTAAAAGAAAGCGAAAGTGATTCATCAGATTCTGTTACCGGCAAAGTTTTTACAGCCGAATAATCACCATTAACGGAAAGTTCCAAAAAGACCTGTTCAGAATCAGCCCCGCGAGAAGCCGTTCTGGCAGCAGAATCTTTTTTTATTTGAGAAGTGAGAGTTTTATCTACAGTAAAAGTAATTGTCCCATTTTTTGAAAACTGATTAAAAAGAGTACACGATGTAAAGACGCACAGAAAAACGGGCAGAAGGAAAAATTTATTTTTCATGACAACCTCTGCTATTTTTTTTTGCAAGAGAATTATACCAGAGGTTTTTTCAGATGTCTATTTAATAATTAATTCAGCGAGCGCAACAAAACCAGGCAGGGTGATTATACACAGAATACTTGTGAGGGAAACGGTCAGGCTGGCATAAGCTGCATCCTGGTCAAACAGGCAGGCAAGACTTGGAATACTGGTTGCAACAGGGCACAAAGAACAGATAAGAACAACGAAAATTATCATTCTTGCACCGTCCATGTTTCCAATCATCTTGTATGCTGCAAAAAGAATAACAATATTGATGACAGAACACACAACAAGACGCAGTAATGACATCTTTACAAGACGAGGAAGTACTTTTTTTGATTCTGAAGGATGAAAATCTGCGATTAAAACACCAACAAGCACCATACTGATTGCAGTGTTTGTATCAGCAACAAGAGAAAGAGGACGACCAATAACATCGGGCAGGGTAAATGGCATGCAGAAAATTACAACGCCCAGAGCAACTGCAATAATATTTGGATTTGTAATTACCTTGATAATTTTTGAAGTTCCGCTCAACTGATGGTAACCGTAAGTCCAGACCAGAATATTGAATATTGCAAGGTAGCCCATCAAAAAGATTACACCTTCATCACCAAAAACTCCGCGAATAAGCGGAATCCCAATAAATCCGCAGTTCGTAAAGGCAATTGCCAGGCGGTCAATTTTTTCTTTACAGGTAAAAATCCCAAGCATTATCATTACCACGTGAATGATGAGCGAAAGAAGCACCACAATTCCCAGCAGGACAAGTTTTTGAGAATCAAAGTCACGGTTAAAGGAATTGAGTACCATTGTCGGATTGATAAAATACATGAGCAGTTTACTAAGAAACTTACGTTCACTTTCGTTTACCTTAAAAATCCTGGCAAAAATGAATCCGCCAAGTCCAATTATTGCCATTGTAATAAGTTGTTTTGTTACCAGAATATACATAAATTAAATCCTTATTTGCTGAATACTTATTTACCGAGTGCGGCAAAAATTGCAGAAAAAAGCCCCAGACTTCCGGCCATCATAATAAGTCCAGCAAGAAGAACACCCAGCATTACAGCAATTACTGTATCGCGAAAACGCATATCCAAAAGGCTTGCGGCCAAGGTGCCGGTCCAGGCCCCGGTTCCAGGAAGAGGAATGCCAACAAAAAGCAGGAGCGCTAGAAATATACCGCGGCCAGCCTTTGACTGCATTTTTTCTCCGGCGGCAGTTCCCTTTACAAGGAAAAAGCGGCAGATTCCGCCAATAAAACGTTTATCCTGTCCCCACTCCAAAAACTTGCGGGCAAAAAGATAGATGATTGGAACAGGAATCATATTTCCAATAATACAAACTATATATGAAGGAATAATTGGCAGCTGCATAGCCTGAGAAACAGGAATAGCCCCTCGCAATTCAATCAAAGGAACCATAGAAATAAAAAAAATCCAAAGGTAATTTTTGAGCATGAGGGAATTATAATGAAAAAAAGGGTTCTCACGCAACACCACAGAACACGGGGCATGTCTGAAAAACAGAAAGACGTGAGCGGAGGTGGAGGGGGGGGCTGAAAATCAGAAGTACGGAAAAGGAGCGTTCTGAACCTCAGATGTGCGCGAAAAAAGAAGTGTGCATTGTATAAATCTAATGGGCGCGAGCGATGGCGGGTCAAAAAATGGCTCTGAGCGTCGCGAGCCGGCGAAGCCGGTGAGTCGGATACCTTGTACGCTCAGCCCGCCATTTTTCTGAACCGCCTTAGCGGCAGCCCATTAGATTTATACATTCAATGGCAGTTGTAGTACTTCTGATTTTCAGTGCGCCGGGGGGGGGTATTGAAAATAACGATCTTTTTCATTATTATTATATGCATTGCCGGGATGGCGGAACTGGTAGACGCCCAGGACTTAAAATCCTGTGCCGAGCAATCGGCGTGCCGGTTCGACCCCGGTTCCCGGCAACAAAGCCTCTCTGGAAACAGGGAGGCTTTTTTTTATTTCTATCCCCTCCAGAAGGGGCGTTGAGAGGTAGTTATGACACCACACGTTTATCCACGCGAATGTGCTTTTAAATCAATTGAAGATATTAAAGGAAAGAAAGTTACCATCATGGGACTTGGTCTTAATGGCGGAGGAGAAGCTGCCGTAAGATTTTTTGTAAACAAGGGTGCACATGTTACTATCACAGACATGAAAACCGAACAGCAACTGGCTGCAACAATAGACCGTCTGGAAAATGACCCTAACCTGAATATGGAAAACGTAATCTGGCGTCTTGGTGAACACCGCATAGAAGATTTTGCAAATGCCGACTGCGTAATTAAAAATCCAGGCGTAAAGATTGAAGGAAACAAGTTTTTGGCTGCGGCCCGCGCCATAGAAACCGATCTTAGCATTTTTCTGCGTTTTACAGACTGCCCTATTATTGCTGTAACAGGAAGTAAGGGCAAATCTTCTACAGTAAGTGCAATTTATTATGGACTCAAAGAAGCAGGCTACAAGGCTTTTTTGGGCGGAAACATTACAGTAAGCCCTCTTACTTTTTTTGATCAGGTGAATGCAGACACTCCGGTTGTAATAGAGTTTTCTTCCTGGCAGCTTGCAGACCTGCGAGGTCGAGGTGTTTTGCGTCCTCATATCAGTATAATCACAAAAATAGTACCGGATCATCAGAACTGGTACGGAAACATGAAAGACTATGTTGCCGATAAACAGCTGATTTATGCAGACCAGACTCGCGGCGACTACTCTATTTTTGATGCAGACGGAGACCAGCCGGGAACCGGTCCTGAAAATGCAGAAACCTGGGGCGAACTCTTTGCTTCGGAAACACGGGGCACTGTTCTGCGCTACAGCCGCACCGGATTAAAAGCAGGCCAGCACGGAGTCTGGCTGGAAGAAGAAAAAGATTCTGAAGGAAAGGCCCGCCTTGTTGGAAAAATCAAGCTGCCGCAGATGGAGCAGGCAGAAACTATAATGAGAGAGCTTTCGGTTCCAGGCGAGCACATGAGGACAAACGTGCTGAATGCAGCACTGGTTATGTATCTGATGGGAGTTCCTGCAGAACGATGCGCTGAAATCTGTGGACGATGGCAGGGAATAGACCACCGCCTGCAATACTTCCACACCTGGGAAGGACCTGATGGCACAAAATACAAATTCTACAACGATTCATGCGCAACTGTTCCAGAAGCCGCTGCAGCTGCAAGCCAGTCTTTTGGAAAGAGCGTTATTCTTATGACAGGCGGCACAGACAAGGGATTAGACCTTGCACCGCTCGCGCGCATTCTCACCGAGCCCGACACAAGCCGCGGAGAATTCCCAGTAAAGGAGCTTTATCTTTTAGCGGGAAGCGCCACTGATAAACTTCTGCCGGCTCTGGATAAAAGTGGCGTAAAATATCACGGGCCATTCAACTCTCTGGAAGAACTCTTGCAGGATGCAAAGGCTAATGCACAAAAAAAATCCCAGGAAGAAGTTTTCGTCTTCTCCCCGGGAGCAACATCGTTTGGGATGTTCCAGAACGAGTTTGACCGCGGAAATAAATACATGGCCGCGGTCAAAAGTATATTTTAAACTTTGAACAAATCAACCTGTGCACCAATCTTTTCGATTGCAGATTTAACCTGCACAGATATTTCACCAAGCATAGAACCAGTTTCGTTGATTTTTCTAGCACCAACAGACATTTCATCCATACTTGTATTCATCATAGAACTTGCTTCCTGCAGGCGTCCCATATCACTTACAATCTGGGCATTTCTTCCAGACATATCATGAGAAGAATTACGAACTTCTACAGTAGAAGAGTTCAGATTGCGCAAGGCATCAACAATCTGTTTAGAACCTTCATTCTGCTCTTCCATAGCCGAATGAATCTGAATAACCAGCTGGTCTGTTTCCTTAATCTTAGCAGAAACTTCTGTAAGAGCATTACTTGCTTCACCAGAAGAACTTACTACATCAGAAATAGAAGAGCGGATATTATTAAGCTGTTCACCAATCTTCTTAGACTGAGCGGAAGAAGTTTCTGAAAGCTTACGAATTTCATCAGCAACAACAGCAAATCCCTTACCTGCCTCACCAGCATGAGCCGCTTCAATAGCCGCATTCATAGCAAGCAAGTTTGTCTGTGATGCAATAGAAGAAATTGCAGCATTTGCTTCCTGAAGCATCTGAGACTGATTTTCTATCTGAAGAATTCTTTCGTTTACATTCTCCTGCTTTGTGAATCCGACATTTGCATTATCTTCAAGAGATTTGAAAGACTGTGACATCTTTTCTACAGACTTGTTTACCGAAGAAATATTTCCAATCATCTCTTCAACAGCTGCAGAAGCCTGAGTTACACTTGCAGCCTGACTTTCAATAAGTCCATCCAAATCTGTAATTGCGGAAGAAATATGCTGAACAGAATCATTTGTATTTGTAACACTCTGACTCTGAGTTCCAATCTGATTATGCATACTATCGATTGTTGCAATAATTTCTGTAATCGAACTTGATGTGTCTTCAATACTTGCAGAAAGATTTTCACCAGTAGACCCAAGTTCCGCCTTTGATTCCTTAAGGTTCCTTACAATATCATGAAGCTTATCCATAAAGAGGTCAAAGTTTATAATCAACTGACCAATTTCATCACGCTTAAAGAGTGAACAGCGCTTTGTCAAATCTGCGTCACCAGTAGCCAAATCTGCAAGGAATACTGTAACGTTATTGATTCGCTTCATAATCCAGTTAACAAAGAAGAAACCAATTGTTGTAAGCAAGAGGAAAAGAACTATTCCGATAGGAATAACAATTGCCATGGTATTTTTTCTTACTGATTCTATCAAATCCAATGGCTTAGCGATAAAAAACATGCCGGTAATAGTTCCGTCTCCGCTTGTGATTGGAGAATAATTTGAGTAATACTCTTTTCCGCCGATTTTATTAAGGCCTCTGTATTCTTCTCCAGAAACTAAAACCTGCCTTGCAATCTCGTCATTTGCAAGGTCTGTTCCAACAAGTTCCTTTCCTAAAGTTGTGGCAACACGTGTTTTTCCCTTAAATATTGTACAATCAACTGCATAGTTTGCTTTTGCAACGGCAATAATTGAATCCTCGCTGTCATCATCAAGAGAATAACCGCAAATTACACAACCAATTATGCCGTTTGCAGTTTCTATTGGTGAAGAAGAAAGTATCGCATAATCAATATCACCAATATCTTCATAAGCGTAAACATTATTTCCCCGAAGGGCCGATTTTACAAGGTTGCTGGAAAGTTTTATGCCGGTCTTTACACCATAGGCCGAAATAACTGTACCGGAATTATCAACAATCGCAAGAACATCCAGACCGAATTCATCTGAATTACTTTCAACGGTTGAATCTAAAGCTGATAAATTCTGTTCAAGTATATAATTCTGAATGTCAGCTTCCTTTGATAAAATGCCAGAATAGTGATTTAAATTATCATTCCAGTCTGACAATGTATAGGAAACACCGTCTGCCGTGTGCCCCAAATCTTCCATTGTACTTGCGAGCAAGCCTTTATCAAATACTGTAAGTGCCACATAACCGGTAACAAAAACGCCAACCAATACAGCGCCACCAATCATTCCAATCAGTTTTGTCTTTAAAGAAATATTCTTTTTCGGATTCTTTTCAAATCTGTCTAAAGCCTTTGCCATAGTTACTCCATAGATTTATACATTTTTATATGTTTTTTTTATTATCGTACTGAAAGTTAAATATTGCAAACAAAATTTAGGGCCGAAACCACAGCCGCAATACCGGCACGACCTACGTTGGAACTCTTGCCAACTCCCCAGCTCTGTCTTCCATCCTCACAGGTAATCTGCACATACGCCATAGCGTGCGTGTCCGAACCACTACCCACAGAATGTTCATGAAAACTCGAAATATTAAAACCGGGAGCTGGAGTCTGCTTCATGGCGGCAACAAAGGCATCCAGAGGACCATTTCCCTTAGCAGCAATTGCCAGCCTTTTTCCATTCCACTCTACAGTTGCCATTGTAGCTACCTGCTCCGGCAGATCACTACCACGTTCCCCTTCAATATGTTTTTCCGTAATATCCAGAACGTTCAGAGGACTCTTTGTTTTAAGCCACTTCTTTTCAAAAATGCTGTAAATTTCAGCAGGCTTAAGTTCCCTCTGTTTTTTATCCGCAGCAGCCTTTATCACACTGCCAAAAACCGGGTGCATTGCCTTAGGCAGCACAAGCCCAAACTCTTTTTCCATAATATAGGCTGCCCCGCCCTTTCCACTCTGCGAATTAATTCTGATAATGCCTTCATATTCACGGCCAATATCATGGGGGTCAATTAAAAGATAAGGAACATCCCATGGAGCATCGGCCGGCATTTTTTTGCGGGCATTCATAGCCTTGCGGATTGCATCCTGATGAGAACCACTAAAGGCCGTAAAAACAAGTTCCCCGGCATAAGGCAAGCGGGCTGGAATTGTCATTCCGGTAAAATGGCAGTATCGCTCGGCAACTTCCGGAATGTTAGAAAAATCAAGTCCCGGGTCCAGCCCCTGACTGTACATATTCAATGCAACCGTAACAATATCCAGATTTCCGGTGCGCTCTCCGTTTCCAAAAAGACAGCCTTCCACCCTTTCTGCCCCGGCCAGAAGCCCAAGCTCGCACTGAGCAACACTTTCGCCCCGGTCGTTATGATTATGCAGAGAAATAATACAATTTTCTCGTCCCTTAATATGAGTTACAAAGTATTCAATCATATCTGCAAAATGATTAGGCATAGATGCTTCAACCGTTGTGGGCAGATTCAAGATAATCTTATTTTCTGCGCTTGCACCCCACTCATCCATAACTGCCTGGCAGATTTCAAGAGAATAATCTATTTCTGTCTGTGAAAAATTTTCCGGTGAATATTCAAATCTTACTTTTGTGCCGTCTTCTTCAACAATATGCCTGTATTTTTTTACAGAACGAACGCCATCTACGGCAAGTTTTAAAATCTCTTCTTTTGATTTATTAAAATTATAAAGACGCTGAGCTGGAGAAGTTGCATTATAAATATGAAAAATAACCTCTTTCGCGCCCTTTACAGCTTCAAAAGTTTTTTTGATTAAAGCATCTTTTGCCTGACTAAGAACCTGTATAGAAACATCATCTGGAATTCGTTTTTCTTCAATCAATCTTCTTACAAATTGATATTCAGTATCAGAAGAAGAAGGAAAACCTACTTCAATTTCCTTAAAACCAAGGCGGACAAGAAGTGCAAAATACTCAAGTTTTGTTTCAATCCCCATAGGATTTTCAAGTGCCTGGTTTCCATCTCTTAAATCTACCGAACACCATACTGGAGCATGAGTTATTTTTGCTGAAGGCCACAACCTCTCTTTCATAGGAAGTGCCTGAACCGCCGAATATTTTCCGTTATTTTTCATAATAAAACTTTATCACAAAATTCTTCTATTGTCCGCTATTGAACGTTGAAAACGGAGCTTTTATATAGTAAAATATTTTCAATATATACAAGTTATTTAATTGGGGGTTAATATGAAAAAAACACAAATCGCAGCCGCAGTGCTTGCAGCAGCCACACTTCTAATTTTTGCTGGTTGTAAAAACACTCAGAAGGATTACATTCTTGCAACAGGTGGTACTAGTGGTACTTACTATCCATTTGGTGGTGCAATCGCAAATATCTGGAATACAAAACTTGAAAACATGAATGTAACTGCTCAGGCAACTGGTGCCTCTGCAGAAAATCTTCGCCTTATCAATAAGGGAGAAGCTGAATTTGCTACAGTTCAGAATGATGTTATGGACTACGCTTACCATGGAACAGCCCTTTTTGACGGTGAAGTTCTTGAAAACATTATGACAATCGGAACTCTTTATCCTGAAGTTGTACAGATTGCCGTTTCAAAAGACAGCGGAATTACATCTGTTGCAGATTTCCGCGGAAAAAGAATTTCTGTAGGTGACGCAGGTTCTGGTGTTGAGTTCAACGCAAAACAGATTCTTGAAGGTTACGGACTTTCTTTTGATGATATTAAAAAGAGCAACCTTTCATTTAAGGAATCTGCAGAAGGTATTCAGAACGGAACTTTGGACGGATGTTTCATTACAGCCGGAGTTCCAAACTCTGCTTTGCAGGAACTGGCTTTCACTGCAGGTCTTGTTTTAATTCCTGTTTCTGGTGATGCAGCTGACTTTATCTGCTCAAAATACAGTTACTATACTCAGACAAGTATCCCAGGCGGAACATACAAGGGAACTGATTCAGACACACCTGCTTTGGCTATCAAGGCAACTCTGGCAGTAAGTTCTAAACTTGATGAAGACACAGTTTACAACATGACAAAAGTTCTCTTTGAAAACCTTGATGTACTTGCCCAGGCACATGCTAAAGGAAAAGAAGTTAGTCCAGAATCAGCTGTAACAGGCGTTTCTGTTCCATTCCACCCTGGTGCTGCAAAATATTACAAAGAAATTGGGCTCCTTAACTAAAAAAATTACAATTATTTTGCTTACATTCACTGTAGCGGCATTTTTCTGTCCTGCAGTGAATGTCCTTGAAGTCTGCAATCGTAAAAATACCTTGCAGCATTATTATTCAAAGCAGGCTTTAAGGAAGGGCTTTGTAATTTCTTATACACATTCTGTAAACAAAGGTCGTGTTCACGACTATTACAAAGTTACAAACAAAAACGACCTTGAATTATACAAAACAGAGTTTGTTTCCTATGGAGCAGGAATTCCAGAACCGGAGGAAATAACAGGTGCCATTTTTTCTGTAGACGGGAATACTTATACGATTTCAAACATAAACAGAAAAATGAAACAACTTGTAATGGCAGTAGGTCTGATTGCTAATCATACAATAAGCTTTGGAAATTCTGAAGAAATAAAACTCACAGATTATTTTCCAGCCCAGACCAGCATTATCATTAAAATAAAAAAAATTAGCCTTATATCATTTATATTCGGAAAAAAAATATAGAAGACCGGCCGCCTACCAGGCGGCCTTACGCAATATGGATAAGCTAAAAAACGCAGTGCGTTTTTTTTAACGCTTTGCTATAGAACACCGGCCGCCTACCGGGCGGCCTTACACAGGAGTAAAAAGTGAAAGATAAAAATTCACCAATTGATGAAACAAGCAGCGGAGCAATTGAAAACATTCTTCCTACAACAAATGAAGAAGAAATGAAAAATCTGATGAAAGACTTGGATAGAGAACAAGCCTACCGTGAGCACAAATGCTGGCGTCAATATATCACTGTTATTATTTCAGTAATATTTGTAGGATTTCAACTTTATGCAACCCTTTCCGGAATGATTACAGCCCAGATTTTACGTGCAACTCACCTTGCTTTTGTCCAGCTTCTTGCATTTTTACTCTTCCCGGCTTCAAAGAAAATGCCGAAAAACACACTTCCTTTTTATGATGTTTTACTGGGTCTTGTTGGAGCTTCCTGCTGGATGTATATCGTCATTAATTTTGAATCCCTTGTAAGACGCTCAGGTAACAACACTGTTTTAGATGTAATTATCGGAATTATAGGTATTCTTATTCTTTTTGAAAGCTGCCGCAGAATTGTTGGTTTCCCGATTATGATTATTGCCGCAGTTTTTGTAATTTACGCTTTTGTTGGAAAATATCTGCCAGGCTTCCTGCACCACAGAGGCTATTCTCTGCAGCGTGTTGTCTGTCATCTTTTCTATAATACAGAAGGTATTATGGGTACTCCAATAGGAGCCTGCTCTACCTTTATCTTCCTCTTTATTTTATTTGGTGCCCTTCTGGAAAAAACCGGAATCGGTCAGTTCTTTATTGATGTATGTAACGCAATTGCGGGCGGGGCCAGCGGAGGTCCTGCAAAAGTTGCAGTTCTTTCTTCTGCCTTGCTTGGTACAGTTTCTGGTTCTTCAGTTTCAAATACTGTAGGTTCCGGCTCTTTTACAATCCCAATGATGAAAAAACTTGGATATAAAGGAGAATTCGCCGGCGCCGTTGAAGCTTCTGCTTCTACAGGTGGTCAGCTTATGCCGCCGATTATGGGTGCCGCTGCCTTCCTTATGGCAGAAAGCCTTGGACTTCCTTACATTACAATTGTAAAGGCTGCCATTATCCCTGCAATTCTTTATTTTACAGGCATTTTCATTACGGTTCATCTTGAGGCAAAAAAACTCGGACTCAAAGGGCTTCCTAAAGAAGAACTGCCTCGTTTCCTTCCACTTTTTCTTTCAAAGGGCTATATGATTCTGCCACTTATTGTAATTATCTGGTTCCTTTGTGCTGGAAAAACAGCTGTATTTGCCGCTCTCATGGGCATTGTTTCCTGTGTTTTAATCGGAATTGTAGTTTCTATTGTAGACCTCGCAAAAGGCCGCAAGCCCACTTTCGGAGCGAGAGATATTATTGATGTAATGTGTGCCGCTGCGCGCAATATTATAAGTGTAGCGATTGCCTGTGGTATGGCAGGAATTATTATCGGAATCGTTACACTCACAGGTCTGGGACTTAAACTTGGTGCAGGGCTTGTTTCTCTTGCCGGAGGAAAACTCTTCCTTACACTGGTGTTTACAATGCTTGCCTCAATTATTCTTGGTATGGGCGCCCCAACTACAGCAAACTACCTGATTACATCAACAATTACTGCCGGCGCAATTATTCAGCTGGGAGTTCAGCCTCTTGCCGCTCACATGTTTGCCTTCTACTTTGGAATTATTGCCGATGTTACACCACCAGTTGCACTTGCCGCAATCGCCGGCGCCGCCATTGCAAAGGCAAAACCAATGAAAACCGCTGTAAACGCAACAAAACTTGCTATCGGAGCCTTTATTATTCCCTACATGTTTGTTTACAACCCTCAGCTTCTGATGATTGATGTTACAGCCGGAACCCTGATTTTTATTCTCGTAACAGCTTTAATCGGAATGTTTGGCATAAGTGTTTCTCTGGAAGGCTACGGCTTTGGATTTACAGGAATTTTGCATGGATCTGACAAACCAAAGGCCCTTGTAAATGGACTTGATATTGCAGAGAGAGTTCTTTTTGCAATTGCCGGTCTTCTCTGCGTAATTCCAGAAACCCGCAGTGATATTCTGGGCTTGAGCATGATGGCTGTCTTAATTATTTACCAGTTGATTGTTAAGAAGATTATCAAACGCTAGATTTTGCTTGACGATAAGAGGTAAATTTTATTATTTTAGATATAAACTTAAAAATTAAATAGAGGTGCAATAAAATATGAAAATTAAACCATTAGCTGACCGTGTACTTGTTAAGAATGACAAGGCTGAAACAAAAACAACAAGCGGAATTATTATTCCAGAAGCAGCTCAGGAAAAAACTCAGACTGCAACAGTTGTTGAAGTAGGACCTGGTACAGACGATGTAAAAATCACTATTAAAAAGGGTGATAGAATTATGTACGATAAGTATTCAGGAACACCTATTAAGATTGATGGTGAAGACCACCTTATTCTTAAGATGAATGACATTATTGCAGTAATTACAGACTAATGACTGCTAAGTTTATCTTTTAATAAAGATGCCCTTGCGTTTTCGGGATACAGATTTGAAGCGTATTCTGCAGAACGGAGGGCATTTTTATTATCCCCCTGTGATGCATAAATTCTTGCAATTCTGTAAAAAATCTCTGAACGTACAGAATTTCTGGCCTCCCGACCAGCTGCTCTTCCATACAAATCCAGTGCTTTATCTTTCTGATGCTCAGAAACATAAATTTCAGCCAGATTCATACATGAAGCAATAGATACATTTGGAGAAATAAAACCTTCTTCCAAAATACCGCCGCTTTCATAAACACAGTATTCGAAAAGTCTTATTGCCTCATCGCGCATGTGATAATAGGCGGCAAACCAGGCAGCAAATTCTACTATTGAAATATCATACAAACGCAGATTTTCTACAAAAGAATCCCATGAAAAAAGGTCCTGCTCATTAGTTCCTAAAAGTACAACGTTTACGTCTTCTATATATCTTGTAAAAAGATGATATGCATCTTCATACTGTTTAGTTCTCAAAAGGAAATTTAAGCCATACTGAACAAGGAGAGTTTTAAACTTTTCATTTTCATCATAACTGTCTTCCAAAATTACCCACAAATCACGAGTTTTTTCGCTGGAAGCAATTTCAGGATTCATTTTGTAATGTAAATCCAGTTTGGCAATACTCAAATAAGGATCTTTTGTTACGGCATAAGCCTTTTCAATACGATAAACTGCATCACTTAAAGGAATTTTTCTTCGGTTATCGTACTCAGTCATTTCCAGAGAAGAAATACCAGCCCGTCTTAAAGCAAGAATTTCGTCATCTTCTTTTCTCTGAAGATTAGAGGTATAAGCAAAATCGGAATATAAGATAATAGAAGGAGTATAATTTTCCCAGCGGTTTACCATGTAAAATAAAAGATCTGCACAGCGTTCATCAAGCCCCTGATTGCGAGCCCAGATTGCACTGTTTAATACAAGAACCGGCAGAGTGTCTTCATCATCCTTTCTAACCGTAAGCGAATCAAGATTCATTACAATGTCGCGGCGTGATAATTCAGACTTTTCTATATCGGAAACTGCCATATAAGAATCAGACTCAAGGGCTGCAAGCTGAATATCGCTTGTCTTAAAACGAGATTTATCAGAATAATTTTTTAAGAGACTTTTTGCTTTTTCGGCAGAATCCAGACATTCATAAAAACGGCCGCTGTCATACTGAACAAGAGCCCAGAAAAAGGCATCGTCTACATCTGCGTAGGCTTCCGGAACAATGGAAACTGCGGCATCATAAAAACCCCGTACCAGATTGCAGACAGCACAGTTCCTGAGCCAGACAGGATTGCGGGAACCTTTATATGCATCCAGATAAATCTGATAAAAGTTTTCATCGTTATAAAAAGAAGTACCGGAAGCAAGATTTGAGGCAAGCGCATTTCTTAAAAAAACTTCTGAATTGAGAGAAGCATATTTTGTTCCACGCAGTTTTTCTGTATATTTTGAAGCATCTTCTAAACGATTATGTCTTAATAAGAAATTAGAATAAACAGCCAAAAGTTCTTCGTTATCTGAATTTTTCTTCAGTGCCTTTTTGAGTATTTTTTCAGCTGAATTTGTCTGCCCCAAGCGAGCATAACGCTTATAAATTCCAATATAAGACCAGGAATCAAAAGCGTTCTTTTCTATTTTTTTAAGTTCTTTTAATGCTGAAGGTAACTGATTTTGTGAAATTAAAGCATCAACTACTTCAAACTGGCTTGTTAAAGACTTTTGCTCTGCCTTCAAGCTGCAAGAACTAAGGCAGAGCAAAAAAAGAAGTGATAAAGAAAATAAAAATCGAACAGAAAATTTCCTATTCATTTTTTCCTATTTTATCAAGAATAGCATTTATAAACTTGTAAGAATCGTCCGTACCATAATTTTTAGCGATATTTACCGCTTCGTCAATTACAATTTTTGGACTAATATCTTTCTGGTACATAATTTCATAAGTGCTTGTACGCAAGATTGCCAGGGCAACTTTATTAATTCTGTCAAAACTCCAGTTTGCAGAAAGATGTTCTGTAATCACTTTGTCAATTTCATCAATATGAGAAATTGTTCCAGAAATAATAAAACTTGCGAATGTGCGTTCATCTTTGGCATTTTCATCTGGTTCAGCAGCTTCTACACCTGCTTCAATTTCTGAATCTTTTTGCAACCAAGTGAATGTAAGAAGATCATCTAATGATGACTTGCTTACATCCCAAGAGTACAAAGCCTGAAATGCCAGTATTCTTCCTTTTCTTCTAGACACTGATTATTCCCCCCATTCCAGGAGCTTATCCAATGCGGCACCAGTTTTCTTCATCTCTACATTTTCTGCAGTATTATAAGATTTTGAAAGATCCTGGGCAGCTTTCTGAACAAACTGTGACTGTTTCTGCTGAGTGAGCAGTGTACGAATGTATTCGTAAACTGTTATTGTAGAATCCGGCTGACATGGATCAAACAATTCAAGTAACTTAGCATTGTATTTTTTAAGAATTGCAATAAAACGGTAATCTTTTTCTGTTTCGTTGATGTCAGAAACAAATCCTTCATTCTGAGTGAAAAGTACCTGAAGATTTGCAAATGTCATTCCAATACCATTTGCAGATGGTTCATTCATTGGAACAATGATTTCGCCAGCCTGGTATCCGGAACCTTCTGCTTCAGACTGCAATGCAAGCTGTTCAGAAGTAATCTTCTTTTCTTTATATTTATTCAAATAATCATTAAGCTTAAGCTTTGCGTAATCTGCATCGTTTCCCTTTGGAACAACAACAAGAAGAACCTTCATCATATCATTCCATACAAACTGACTCTTCTGACTCTGGTATGCAGAACGGATTTCTTCATCTGTAGCAGCAACTTTCTGGAGCGCAGCCTGATTCTGCTGAACAACATACTGCTGAATCATAAGCTGAGTTTTAAGGTAAGCCTTGTAATCAACAGCATTCATTCCAACATCACGAACCAAAAGTTCATCCAGAGTAATTCCCTGAGTTTTCTGAACAATTTCTGCAAGCTGCTTTTCTGTAACATTCATTCCAACAGACTGACTCATTGCCTGTGCAAAGTACTGATCAACATAGCTGTCTGGAATAGAAATACCAGCTTTCTGGGCAGCCTGGTACATAAGACGTTCTTCAATCAGATTGTCTAATACCATGTGCTTCTGTTCCAGTGTAAGTGGAGTTTTTGTCTGCTTCTGATAAATATTCACTCTGCTTTTTAACTGCTTTACAGTAATTGACTCGTTTTTGTTTAATTTAACGATAGCAAGTACCTGCAAATCTGCCTGCGCAAAAACTGAAGCGGCTGCAAGAAATAAAACTGCTAAAGAAAGTGCTATTTTTTTCATTTATAAATCCTTTAATTTAATATCTGTTTTTTTGTTCCCTATTTCTATAACAATGGACATAGCCCAAGGTTACAATTTATTTATCCAAAGGGAGACCTGTACCAGGAGTAATTACAGCGCGGATACGGCGAACACCTGCAGAAGAAGACTGTTCCTTCTGAATCTTGAATTCACCAATCTGAGCAGTGTGCTGAACATGAGGTCCACCACAAACTTCCTTACTGAACCAGTCTGATTTAGTATCACGGCCGATTGTATAAACCTTTACATCTTCACCATATTTATTAGTAAAGAGGGCGCGGGCACCAGACGCTTTAGCCTGTTCAAGAGGCATAACTTCCATTGTAACAGGCAAATCTTCCTTAATTTTTTCGTTTACAATGTCTTCAACCTTCTGAATTTCTTCTTTAGTCATAGGGCGTTCAAAAGTGAAGTCAAAACGCATACGTTCATTGTTGATGTTTGAACCTTTCTGAGCAACCTGGTCACCAAGAACGTTTACCAGAGCCTGCTGCAAAAGATGTGTTGCAGTATGGTATTTTGTGGTGATTTCAGACTGTTCTGCAAGACCACCCTTTGCTGAACCTGCATCAAGAGTTTTTGAAGCTTCCTGATGTTTGCGTTCAGCTTCCTTAAAGCCTTCAACGTCTACTGTAAAGCCGTTTTCTGCTCCAAGTTCCTGAGTAAGTTCAAGAGGATAGCCGTATGTTTCATAAAGATTGTAAGCAACTTTACCGCTGATAATCTTTTTAGGATTCTTCATAAGATTTGGAAGAAGCTTCTGGAATTCTGCTTCACCCTTCTTGAGAGTCTGGCGGAACTTTGCTTCTTCTGCTGTAAGCTCTTTGTAAACCTTTTCGCGGTTCTGTTCCAATTCAGGATAAGCGTTTTTGAAGTTTTCAATTACAGTAGCAGCAACTTCTGCCATGAAATCCTTTTCGATTCCCAGCTTCATTCCGTGACGAACTGCACGGCGAATAAGGCGGCGGAGAACGTAACCAGCACCAACGCGGTCTGGAGTAACACCTCTCTGGTCTCCAAGAATGAATACAGAAGAACGTGTGTGATCAGCAATAATACGAACTGACTTATCCTTTTCTTCTTCTGTGCCATATTTATATCCAGAAAGATTTTCAATTGTCTTAATGATTGGCTGGAAAACTTCTGTAAGGTAAACTGATGTTTTTCCCTGAAGGATACAGTTTGTGCGTTCAAGCCCCATACCAGTATCTACATTCTTCTTTTCAAGAGGAAGAAGAGTCTTTTCATCTACGCGGTTGTACTGCATGAATACGTTGTTCCAGATTTCCATCCAGTTTGCGCTGTCTGTACCCTTGTTTGAACCTACAGGTGGCAAGCCTTCGCCAACCCAGTAGAAAATTTCTGTATCAGGACCACAAGGACCAGTTGGACCAGCTGCCCACCAGTTATCGCTTGCAGGAAGGTAAGCAATTTTATCTTCTGGCATGCCGTTTTCTTTCCAATAGCCTGCAGCTTCTTCATCGCGAGGAGCGTTTTCATCACCTGCAAAAACAGTTACAGAAATCTTTTTAGGATCCAATGCAAGCCATTTTGGACTTGTTAAAAATTCATAAGAAAATGCAATAGATTCTTTTTTGAAGTAATCGCCAAGTGACCAGTTACCCAGCATTTCAAAACAAGTAAGATGTGATGGGTCACCAACTTCTTCAATATCACCAGTACGAATACATTTCTGATAGTCAGTAAGACGGGTTCCGGCAGGGTGTTTTTCACCAAGCAAATAAGGAACGAGTGGGTGCATACCCGCCATTGTAAACAAAACAGAAGGGTCATTTTCAGGAATTAAAGACTGTCATGAAATTTCAACATGATTTTTACTTTTAAAGAACTCAATATATTTTGAGCGAAGTTCGTTAGCGTTCATAGCGAAATATTATAGCATTTTTTCTATAATATGTCATTACCTAAAACTTTAACTGACATTGTATAAGACTTGCCTTCTGTTGAAAAACATTCAGTTGGAGTGATTACAACAGGCGTAAACATAATCACATTGTAATCAGTAACAGATTTTTCTACAGTTCGCCCGCGAACAGTTTCCGTTACAATTTTTGTGCCAAAGAAAAGCTCATAATATTCATTCAACTTAGAAGTTTCAGAATCAGGACAGAACTGAATTACATAACTTTCGCCGATTTTCTGAAGAGAATACACTCCGTAATCCTGGAAATCTGCAGAAACAAAAGAATAGCGCCTTCCTTCAAAATTAAAAGAAACAGAAGAATCTGATGAAGTCCAGCCGGCCGGTTCCAGAAGCTGTTTTGCATAACGTTCCAGCATCAAATCTTTTGTGCCGCTGTCAAAAGTGCTCTGCAAACTCATCTTTTTATATTCGCCATCCCACATGGTATTTTCTTTAATCAGCAGGTTTACCGAATCACGCAAAGACACTTTTATTTCATCAATATTAACAAGCGAAATATCAAAACGACGGGTAAGACTCATGATATCTGCATTTACCGCAGTAAGGTAAATACCATTATGACGAAGTTTACTGTCTTCCCATTCATAAACTTCCTGTACATCAGAAACCAGCTGAATAATTTCGTTGTTGTCGTAATCAAAGAAAAGATAACGGATATTTCCGTCTGTATTTGAAGTTTTATACCAGAGGCCGCTCAAAAAAGCGCCGAAGGTTTCTACGGTGCCGTCCTGGATGCGGGAAAGTTCCTTGGCAGCAAGACGGCCGGCAGTAACCTTAATTTCCTGGGCAAGTGTATAATGCTGCAAACTTGGATTCCATCTATATTCCTGCTGAATCTGATTCAATGCGGCTGCCGAAGTTTCCGTATCACCTTCTGCCCTGTCTGATTTATACACCCAGACAGAAAAACTTTCTCCTTTAGAAAGGGAAAGCTCATAAGATTCAGAACGTTCCACCTGCTGAATAAATACAGTTCCGTCACAAGAAAATTTTCCGATAGAAACCATTTTATGACTTCCACCTTCCGAAACACAATGCAGGATTTCCATCACATAGTTTCCATCATTATCAACACCCTGATAAATCAAAGCGTTTTTGTGTTCACCTGTAACATCCATTCCTGTATAAGAAAAGGTACGCATTCGGGTAAAAGGAGTAGAAATCAGTTCCAAACGGGTATAATTTCCAGTATCAGGATTTAAAACTGCCGGAACAATAAAAATTGTCTGAGCATCTGCTCGTCTGATGACAATAACTTCATCATCATAACCATCGTTATTTATATCAATTGTAAGGGTACTGAGCAGAGTTTCACCAGAAAGAAGAGGAACAAAAGTTTCGTATTTTTCTGCTTCTATTCCCGAAGAAACGTGTTCACTTTCATCTGATTCAGAAGATGCTGTTTTTGGAGATACAATTTTTGCTCGTGTAAACTGTCTTTCGGAATTTCCGCCGATCAACTTTTGTGATAAAAAAAAGGCAGCTCCCAAAATTAAAATGACAAATAGAAATAAAAGGGGAATTGTTCGAGCTTTCATAATTACTAAAAATATAATATGAAAAGTATATTTTCTCAAGTTGCAAACAGAGTAAAGTCATTATAAGATTTATTTTGGACGGAGAAAACTAAACGCAGGCCGCCACAATGCACAGGGAGGCCTTACACAAGGAGTTCTTTATGAAAAAACTCAAATTAGTACTTGGATTAATCCTTACTGTAGGATTACTTTTTTCTACCGGATGCAAGCATTCTTCAAATGACACTTCATCAGACACTTCAAATGGCACAAACACAGAAAAGACAAGTGGAACACAAAAAGAAACTACAGAAAATGATGAAGAAGAGGAACAGAACGAGGAAGAGGAAAATAACGACACTAACGTTCCAAAAGCACAAGTTGGAGACTTTGAAATTGGTTCCACATCTGTAGCAATGGCTCAAAACATGGCCATTGGTTGGAATCTAGGAAACACACTAGATGCCACAACTGATTACACAGATGATAACGGTACTTTCCATTGGACAAACAATGCAGGAAATAACACAGAAACAAACTGGGGAATGCCCAAAACTACAAAAGCTATGATAACAGCAATTAAAAATGCAGGATTCAAAACAATTCGTATTCCTGTAAGCTGGCACAACCATATCACAGATACCTCAAACTACACAATTGATTCTTCATGGATGGCTCGCGTAAAAGAAGTTGTTGATTATGCCTACAATCAGAATATGTGTGTAATCATTAATATTCATCATGACAACATGGCTATCTCTAAAATGACAGACTATTACGGATTTGCACTCACTGATAATTCAACAATTCAGACAAAATCTAAATCATATATAGAAAAAATCTGGACACAGATTGCTACAACCTTTGCAAGCTACGATAATCGCCTTGTTTTTGAAGTTCTTAATGAACCTCGAGATATTGGAGGAGAATGGACAGGTAACGAATGGTGGACAAATAATTCGGCTGTATTTGAAGTTATCACTGCATACGAAAAGGTTGCTATAGATGCAATCCGTGCTGTTTCTGGAAATGAAGACAGATATCTTATGGTTCCAGGTTATGCTGCGAGTGGTTCTGACAATTCAATGCTTGCACTTTATACAATGCCAACCGACACAGCAACAGACAAACTCATTCTTTCGGCTCATGCATATTCTCCATATGCATTTGCAATGAGTGATACGACAGACACAACATTCGATTCTGCCGACAAAACCTCTCTGGATTCAATCTTTTCATATCTGAAAACAAACTACACCGACAATGGAATCGGAGTTGTCATGGGAGAAGCAAGCGCTTCTGATAAAAACAACCTTTCTGATAGAGTTGCATGGGCTACTTACTATTTTACAAAGGCTTTAGAAGCCTATATTCCTGTAGTTCTCTGGGATAATATGGTAACAGTTGCAAATGGCGGAAATATTTCCAGCGGTGAATGTCATGGCTATTATAATAGAAACGAAAATACATGGTATTTTCCAACAATGATAGAAGCTATGATGCTTGCAGTATACGGTGAAAGCTATACTTCAGATTAATTCCGTAAGAATCAGGTTAGGCTATGGAGCCCCGTAGTCCACCGCAACGAGAGAGCGAGCATTGCGAGCGAACGAGTGAGGAGGATGAGCGTTAGCGAAGGGCGAAACAGCCGACCGCGACGGAACAAAGTGATGGAGCGGGAACCTCCAGAAAATCATAAATATACACTCTCATTGCATATTTATGCATTTTTTATGCATAATCACTTTACGTAAAGCCGCAATTTAATTATACTAAAGATATTAAAATTCACAAAAGAGGTCCTGCGATGGGAAACAACTATTTTAACTCAATTCCATGGAGAGAGGCACGTCTTCAGCTCGGTCACTGCCGCTCTATGGCAAAAGAAGAATTTGCTGACGGAGTAAATGCACTTAAAGGAAAGAAAATCGTAATCGTCGGATGCGGTGCTCAGGGATTAAACCAGGGTATGTGTCTGCGTGATTCTGGCCTTGATGTTAGTTATGCATTGCGCGAAAGTGCCATCAAAGAAAAGCGCCAGTCTTGGAAAAACGCTACAGAAAACGGATTCAAAGTGGGAACTTATGATGAGATGATTCCAACTGCAGACTTAGTTGGAAACCTCACACCAGATAAACAGCACACTCCTGTTATTACAGAAGTTATGTCAAAAATGAAGAAGGGCTCTGCACTCTGGTACAGCCACGGATTCAACATGGTTGAAGAAGGAATGCAGATTCGTCCTGATATCACAGTTGTAATGTGTGCTCCAAAAGGACCAGGTACAGAAGTTTGGCACGAATTCCAGAGAGGATTTGGTGTACCAGACCTTATTGCTGTTCACCCGGTAAATGACCCAGAAGGAAAAGGCTGGGCTTACGCAAAAGCTCTTGCTGTAGGTATGGGTGGAAGTAAGGCAGGTGTTCTTGAATCATCATTTGTTGCAGAAGTAAAATCAGACCTTATGGGCGAGCAGACAATTCTCTGCGGTATGCTCCAGGCTGGTACAATCGTTTGCTACGATAAAATGATTGAAGAAGGAATCAGCCCTGAATACGCAACTAAGTTCCTTATGCACGGCTGGAACGCAATTTGTGAAGCTCTTAAATGGGGTGGAATCACAAATATGATGGACCGCCTTTCTAATCCTGCAAAAATTAAGGCTAATCAGCTTTCTAAAGACATTAAAAAGCTTCTTGCCCCACTCTATCAGAAGCACATGGACGACATCATTTCTGGTAAGTTCTCTAGCACAATGATGGAAGACTGGAAAGCAGGTGATAAAGACCTGCTTGCATGGCGTGAAGAAACAGGAAAACTTGCATTCGAAAAGAATGCTGAATCAAATGAAGAAATCAGCGAACAGGAATACTTTGATAAGGGTATTTTGATGGTTGCAATGGTAAAGGCTGGTTGTGAACTTGCATTTGAAACTATGGTTGACGCAGGAATTAAACCAGAATCTGCTTACTACGAATCACTTCACGAAGTTCCTCTTATTGCAAACCTTATTGACCGCAAGCGTCTTTACGAAATGAACCGCGTAATTTCTGATACTGCAGAGTACGGATGTTACCTCTTCAGCCGTGTTGCAGCTCCAATGATGGCAAAAGACCTTATGCCAAAACTTCACACAGACGTTATCGGAAAAGGCCTTGATATAAAAGACACCTGCGTAAGCAACGCAGAACTTGTTGCCGTAAACGAAGAAATCCGCGAACATCCAATCGAGGTTGTTGGAAGAAAACTCCGCGCATATATGACTGCGATGAAGCCTTTACTGTAGAGAAAATGTTCGAGTTTTACGAAGTAAAACTCGCTAAGGTCGGACGCGAAAGCGGCCGACCGTCTATGACAGCAATGAAGGTCGGTCGCCTTTGGCGACCTTCACGAGTGTTTTGTTTCGGCGCGTAAAGCCGCGCCGATTTTTGCTTTCGCAAAAACCACAAAAACTCGCTCGCAAGTAAAAAAAAGGTCGGGTACATTTCAAAAGTGCCCGACCTTTTTTTCTTTCTTATATTTTACAAAAGTTACTAAGCCTTAAACTGACTGAGCAGAGAAGACATAATATCAATATTTTCTTTTGTCTGACTAGCAAGACCAGAAACGCTCTGTGTAGAAGCGCTGATTTCCTGAGAACCGGCAGTCATCTCATCCATACTGCCAAGAATAGTCTGGGAAATCTGTGCAACCTGTGCCATATCATTCTGGACATTTTCAATGCCCTGCTTTAATTCACCAGACTTTTCATTTACAGTGCTGGACTGATTCTTCATATCATTTAAAGCTTCCAGAATCTGATTAGAAGCCTGACTCTGTTCTGTCATGGCATTATCAATCTGCTTCATAATTGTATCTGTAGAATTCAATTGAGTTACAATCGACTCAAATGAATTTTGAGAATCTTTTGAAAGACCAACAACTTCCTGAATAGAAGCAGAAATACCCTTCAACTCTGTATTAATCTGCTTAGACTGATTAGAAGTGGTTTCTGCAAGCTTACGGATTTCATCTGCAACAACGCTGAAGCCTCTACCGGCTTCGCCAGCATGAGCCGCTTCAATTGCAGCATTCATAGCGAGAAGGTTTGTCTGAGAAGCAACCTGGGCAATCATATTGTTTGCCTGAAGCAGCATCTTAGACTGCTCAGACATTTCTGTTACCTTTGCAGTTACGTTATCAATCTTTGTACTGCTTTCAGTTACATTTGTATCGAGCACCTGAATATTATCAGCCATCTTCTTTACAGAATTTGTTACAGAATTAATATTGCTGAGCATCTGCTCAATAGCGGCAGAAGACTGAGTAATACCTGCAACCTGATTGTTGATAAGGTTTACAAGCTCCTGAACACTTATAGCCGATTTTGTCAGAACATCAGAAGTATTTGCTACAGCCTCAGCCTGACTTTCAGACTGACGACGAACACTGTCAATGTTAGCCATAATTTCTGTTGTGGCACTTGCAGTTTCCTGCGCATTATTTCCAAGCTTCATGCCAATTTCACCAAGAGAATTCTGGGCTTCGGCAAGTTTTTTTACAATTTCCTGAAGAATTCCAATAAATACATTTACATGACTGCTAAGTTCCGCAAACTCATCGGTACCTTTTACAGGGATACGTGTAGTTAAATCAGCATCTCCAGAAGCAAGATTTTCCATAGAATCGCGGACAAAGTTCAGTTTCTTAATAATGAGTCTGTAAACAAGAAGAATCATTACAAGCAATAAGACCACAGTAAGCACAATTGTAATACTGATAAGTGGAAGGAAGATTCCAGTAGCAATATCAGTTACAACAGAAAGCCTTTCTCCGAGGAAGAAGGCAGTAAGCGCATTTCCTTTCTGATCTTTAATTGGGAAGTAAACAGCAATATAGCGGGTACCATTAATAGTGGTGATTAAAACAACATCCTCACCCTGCATTACCCTACTAATAATAGAAGGATCTTTAATATCAGTTCCCTTCATACCCGTCAAAGAAGTATAAATTCGCTTATTTCCAGAAAAATAAGTTGCCTCGATATTATACATATTTGTAACACGTTTAATTAAAGCATCACCAGAAATCTGCTGCTTTGTAACTGCAGCTCCCACAATCTGACCATTTACTTTTATTGGTTTTGCACAGATTCCGAAGATTTCCTTGTTTTCTTTATAAATATCAAAAGTTTCTTCACCTTTTAAAGCCTTAGAAACGTAAGCAGCTGCATCTACAGAACCAAGACTTGTAGTTGTCTTCTTTTTTCCCTGGACATCAAAAATTGCGGCATTTTCAGTATTATAATATTCAATAGTCTGATGACAAACTTCATTTACATAAACAGGCTTAAATCCGTTTTCTTCATAACCTTTCGAAAAAATTTCAGCCATCCAGCCAGCTGCATTTTTCAGGTTAGCTCCCATTTCATCAATAATCAAAGTTACACCCTTTGATTCATTAACAAGAGTTTCTTCCATATAGTTCACAACACCAGATTCAAGTCTGGTATCAATCACCATAAATAATGCTATAGCAAAAATAATCATTCCAATAACAAAGGAACCAATTACACGAAAGGCTACAGACTGAGTTTTCTTCATAACAATCCTCCAGGTCAGTATCAAAATGATATTCACAACTATTATAACAGAGAAAATAAAGCTATAAAAGTAATAATTTTCATATTATCTCTTATATTTTTACGAAAACGTTTGCGTAAATCTGGATATAGGGTTATCATAAGACCATGGTCACACTAAAAGATATAGCAAAAGAATGTAATGTTTCATTTTCAACAGTAAGTAAGGCATTAAAGGGCGATTCAGAAATAAGTATAGAAACTCAAAAGCTTGTACAGAACATGGCTAAAAAAATGGGCTATCACCCTAACCTTGCAGCCAGAACTCTCAGAACAAAAAGAACCTTTGATATTGGTGTGATTTTTGAAGATAAAACAGGAGCCGGTTTCCAGCACCAGTACTTTGCAACCATTTTAAGCGGACTCCAATCTGTTGCCCAGGCAAAAGGTTACGAAATCACACTGACAAGCACAAAGCCGGTAAAAGGTTATGACTATTACAATCACATGAAGGGCAGGGGGTTTGATGGTGTTGCAATTCTTTCATGCGATTTTAATTCTGCAGAAATTAAAAAACTCATTAAGAGTGAAATTCCTACAGTTTCCCTTGATTTTTTCTATGATAAAAATCACACAGCGGTAATGAGCAACAACGAAGTGGGAATTTCTGAACTGACCGAATATGTAATTTCTAAAGGACACAAAAAAATAGCATTTATTCATGGTGAAAATACACTTGTAACTCAGGAACGTATTGAATCATTTAAAAAAGCCTGCCAGGCTCACGGAATAACAATTCCAGAAGATTATTTTGCAGAAGCTCTCTACAACGACCCCTTTACAAGTGCCGAAGCAACAAATATTCTGCTTTCACTTCCAGACGCGCCAACCTGTATTTTCTATCCTGATGACTACTCTGCACTGGGTGGTATACGCGAGCTAAATGCAAGAGGCTTACATCCAGGCAAAGACATAAGCATTGTAGGTTACGATGGAATTATGCTTACTTCTATGATGATTCCACCTTTAACTACCTACGAACAGAACGGAAAGAAAATTGGTGCCACAATTGCAGAAAACCTGATTGCCAACATTGAACAGGGAGAAAACTACGCGCCTAAGTGCGAACTTGTTTCCGGGCGAATTCTTAAAGGCGATACAGTAAACATTTTATAGAGATATTGCAAAATCATTTGTGTTGTTGTATACTCTTGATAATTACTACAACGTTTTCGTAAAACGTTTAATCATACCATAAATAGGAGATTTCTTAATGAAATTCGGACATTTTGATGATGCCAAACGAGAGTATGTTATTGAAACACCTCGCACTCCATATCCATGGATTAACTATCTCGGAACACAGGGTTTTTTCTCATTAATTTCTAACACTGCCGGAGGATACTCATTCTACAAAGATGCTCGCCTCCGCCGCATTACACGCTACCGCTACAATAATGTTCCTATCGATATGGGCGGCCGTTATTTTTACATCAATGATAATGGAACAATCTGGAATCCTGGCTGGTCTCCTGTAAAAACTGAACTTGACGCTTATGAATGCCGCCACGGTATGGGCTACACAATCATTACTGGTAAGAAAAATGATTTGAAGGCTGAAGTAACTTTCTTTGTTCCTCAGGACTATGATGGAGAAGTTCAGCAGGTTGTACTCACAAACGAAAGCAAATCTACAAAAACATTCAAGTTCTGGTCATTTGCAGAATGGTGTCTTTGGGATGCTCAGGACGACTGCACAAACTTCCAGAGAAACTTCTCTACCGGCCGTGTAGAAATCAAAGATTCAGTTATCTATCACAAAACTGAATACCGCGACCGTCGTAATCATTTTGCTTTTTATTCTGTAAACGATAAGATTGATGGATACGACACAGACCGCGACACATTCATTGGCTTGTACAATGGTTTCCACAACCCACAGCAGGTTTTGGACGGAAAATGTGGCAATTCACTTGCAGACGGATGGTCACCAATCGCTTCTCACTACAAAGAAATTACTTTGAAAGCAGGCGAATCAAAAACTTTAGTATTCGTACTTGGTTATGTAGAAATGCCAGTTGAAAAGAAATTCGAAGCTGACGGAAAAACAATCAACAAGGAAAAAGCCCTTGCTATGATTGAAAAATACAACACACCAGAAAAGTTTGCCGCTGGTATGAAAGAACTTCGCGCTTACTGGGATAAACTTCTTGGTATTTTGAATGTAAACACACCAGAAGACAAGGTAAACCGCATGGTAAACATCTGGAACCAGTATCAGTGTATGGTTACATTCAACCTTTCACGTTCTGCTTCTTACTTCGAAAGCGGAATTGGACGTGGTATGGGCTTCCGCGATTCAAACCAGGATATTCTTGGTTTCGTTCACCAGATTCCAGACCGTGCCCGCGAACGCCTTATCGACATTGCTTCTACTCAGCTTGAAGACGGTGGATGTTATCACCAGTATCAGCCACTCACAAAGAAAGGAAACGCAGACATTGGTGGAGACTTCTCTGATGACCCACTCTGGATGATTCTTTCAGTTTCAGCTTACATCAAGGAAACAGGCGACTGGTCAATTTTGGATGCAAAAGTTCCTTACGATAATGATGAATCTAAAGCTAAATCAATGCTTGATCACCTTACAGTAAGCTTCTACCACATTGTAAATAACCTGGGACCACACGGACTTCCACTTGCAATGCGCGCAGACTGGAACGACTGTATCAACCTTTCTTGTTTCTCTGACACACCAGGTGAAAGCTTCCAGACTTATACAAATCCTAAGTTCAAGGCAGAAGGCGGATATTCTAAGGTTGCTGAATCTGTATTTGTTGCAGCTTTGTTCACATACGTTGGACCAAACTTTGTTGGTATTTTGAACCACTTGGGTAAGAAAGATGAAGCAGCTAAGGCTCAGGCTGAAATTGACAAGATGAAGAAGGTTATGATGGATTCAGCTTGGGACGGCAACTGGTTTATGCGTGCTTATGACGCTAATGGCCAGAAGATGGGATCTCACGAATGTGAAGAAGGACAGATCTTCATTGAACCACAGGGCTTTGCAATCATGTCTGACATTGACAAGGACGCAACAAAGAAGACTCTTGCCGCTATTGATGAACGCTTGAATACAAAGCATGGTCTTGTTTTGAACAATCCAGCCTTCTCTAAATACTATATCCAGTACGGTGAAATTTCTACTTATCCGGGCGGATACAAAGAGAACGCAGGTATCTTCACTCATAACAATGCATGGATTATCTGTGCGGCAGCTTATGCAGGCGAAGGAGACCAGGCATTTAAGTATTACTCAGAAATTGCTCCTGCTTACACAGAAGAAACTTCTGACTTGCACAAGACAGAGCCTTATGTTTATGGCCAGATGATTGGTGGTAAGGATGCAGGTTCTGATATCGGCCAGACAGGAAAGAACTTTGGTCAGGGAAAGAACTCTTGGCTTACAGGTACCGCTGCATGGAACATGGTTGCAATCAGCCAGTACATTCTTGGTATTCAGCCAGACTTTGACGGACTTAAGGTAGATCCTTCAATTCCAGCTGCCTGGGATGGCTTTACAGCAACACGTCTTTTCCGCGGTGCTAAGTACAACATTACAATCAAAAACCCAAGCCACGTTTGCAAGGGGGTAAAAACTATGCTTGTAGACGGCAAAGCTGTTGAAGGCTGTGTTGTTCCATTCGTAGAAGGCAAAAAAGAAGTTAATGTAGAGATTACATTGGGCTAAAATCTAGCTAACAGCAAATTGGGTCCCCGGAAAATTTCCGGGGACTCTTTTTATTTGTGGACAGTATTTTCACTAATCATTTTTTTTACTATAATATACGAAATTTTTAAAAACACGAGGCAGTAAAATGAGTAAGTACCCGTTTGAGTCCATAGAGCCAAAATGGCAGAAGTATTGGGACGAACACAAAACATTTAAGGCAAGTGAGGATGAAAAATTCCCTCCAGAAAAACGTATGTATGTACTGGATATGTTCCCATATCCAAGCGCTGCGGGCCTACATGTAGGACATCCGGAAGGTTATACCGCAACAGATATTTACTGCCGCTACCTACGCATGAACGGTTACAACGTTCTTCATCCAATGGGATACGACGCATTTGGTCTTCCTGCAGAAAACTATGCGATTAAAACAGGAACTCACCCAAAAACAACAACTAACGCAAATATTGCACACTTTACCCAGCAGATTAAGTCACTTGGTTTCAGTTATGACTGGGACCGCTGCGTTTCTACCTGTGAGCCAGACTATTACAAATGGACACAGTGGATTTTCCTTCAGCTTTACAAAAGGGGACTGGCTTACGAAGCAGAAACTCCAATTAACTGGTGTCCTTCCTGCATGACAGGTCTTGCTAACGAGGAAGTAAAAGACGGCAAGTGTGACCGCTGTGGTGCAGAAGTAACTCACAAAACAATCCGCCAGTGGATTTTGAAGATTACTGATTATGCAGACCGCCTTGACGCAGACCTGGAAGGCCTTGACTGGCCGGAAAGCGTAAAGACAATGCAGCACAACTGGATTGGAAAATCAACAGGTGCAGAAGTTACCTTTACAGTAGCAGACAAGGACGGAAAGCCAACTGACAACAAGCTTACAGTTTACACTACCCGCTGTGATACTTTGTTCGGAGCTACTTACATGGTAGTATCTCCTGAACACAAGATTATTCCAGAGATTACAACTCCAGAACAGGCAGAGGCTGTAAAGGCTTATCAGGAAGCAGCAGCAAAGAAGTCTGACCTTGAACGTACAGACCTTGCAAAGGACAAGACTGGTGTATTCAGCGGAAGCTATGCAATTAATCCTGTAAACGGAAAACTCATTCCTATCTGGATTGCAGACTATGTTTTGATTTCTTACGGTACTGGTGCTATTATGGCCGTTCCTGCTCACGATGACCGCGACTGGGAATTCGCCAAGAAATTCAATCTTCCTATCATAGAAGTTTTGAAGAGCGAAGTTGATGTTCAGAAGCAGGCCTGGACTCAGGACGGAATCCACGTAAACTCTGAATTCCTGGACGGACTTAACAAGGCAGACGCAATTGCCAAGATGCTGGAATTCCTTGAAGAAAAGAAAATCGGCCGCAAGGCTATTAACTATAAGCTGCGCGACTGGGTATACAGCCGCCAGCGCTACTGGGGAGAACCAATTCCTCTGGTACACTGCCCTGACTGTGGAACAGTTCCAGTGCCGGAAGAGGAGCTCCCACTTACACTGCCAGAGGTAAAAACTTACCAGCCAACAGGAACTGGAGAATCACCTCTTGCTGCAATCGACTCTTGGGTAAACTGCAAGTGTCCAAAGTGCGGTAAGCCTGCTAAACGCGAAACAAACACAATGCCTCAGTGGGGCGGAAGCTGCTGGTATTATCTGCGCTACCTGGACCCACACAACGACAAGGCTTTCTGTGCTCCTGAAAAAGAAAAATACTGGATGCCGGTAGACTTATACATTGGTGGTGCAGAACACGCCGTATTGCACCTGCTTTATGCCCGCTTCTGGCACAAGGTACTTTATGATATCGGAGTAGTTTCTACAAAAGAACCTTTCCAGCGCCTTGTAAACCAGGGTATGATTACTTCATTCGCCTTCCAGAGAAAGAACAAGACTCTGGTTCCTGTTGACGAAGTTGAACAGCGCGATGACGGAAAATACTACGAAAAAGCAACAGGCGAAGAACTGGAGCAAATTGTTGCAAAGATGTCCAAGTCTTTGAAGAACGTAGTAAATCCTGATGATGAAATTAAGGCTTACGGTGCCGACAGCGTTCGTATGTACGAAATGTTCATGGGACCTCTTACAATGAGTAAGCCATGGGCAACTCAGGGTATCGTTGGTATTCACCGCTTCCTGGAAAAAGTTTGGTCTGTATCAGAAAAGCCTATGAGCGATATTGATATCACTGGTAAGCTTGAAGACAAGGCACTGATTAGCGCCCGCAAGACCTTTGCTCAGACAATTAAAAAGGTAACTGATGATACAGCAACTTTGAACTTCAACACAGCAATCAGCCAGATGATGATTTTCATCAACGAACTGAGCAAGCTGCCGGAAGTTCCAAAGACTATGTGGGCTGACTTTGTAAAAGTTCTCTCTCCATACGCACCACACCTTGGTGAAGAGCTCTGGGAAAAGCTTGGCAATAAAGAAAGCATTGCTTACGTTGCATGGCCTACAGTAAACGCAGACTTTGCAAAAGACGACACAAAGCAGATTGTTGTAATGGTAAACGGAAAGAAGCGCGACACTTTTGAGGCTGCTCCAGGAACCCCAGACGACAAGCTTAAGGAAACTGCTTTTGCACGCGACGCCGTAAAGAAGTTTACAGACGGTCACGAACTTGTTAAAGTGATTGTTGTAAAGGATAAACTTGTTAATATCGTAGTCAAATAAAAGAAAGATTGTCGTATCAAGCACGGCAATGACATGAAGAAAATCGGACTAACTTTCCTGAAATTTCAGTAAAAGTTCAGTCCGATTTTTTACATTAATTTTGTCATAAATAAAACTGACATAATTTTCAACGGCATGCAGCGAGATAAATAACTCGTCTGCTATTTGCCGGTTACTTTTCCCTAAAAGAATCTTTTCAAAAATATTTTTTTCCTGCCTTGAAAACAAAGACAAAACCGAATCCAGTTTTTTCTGAGCCACAGCCATACGTTTTTCTATGTATTCACCGCCGTCAGAAACCGTCTGCAAGGCAAGCAGAAGTTCATCTTCAGAAGCAACCTTAGAAATATAACCTAAAGCGCCGCACTCCTTTGCCTGTAATACATAACCGGGAGTATCGTACATAGAATAAATTATGCATTTTATTTGTGGCCATCCCTGTGTTATTTTTTCAACCAGCTCAAAACCAGATTCTTTTCCAAGCTGAACATCAACAATAATCACCTGCGGAAACTTTTCTGCATCTGTAATCGTAGCAAGATGATTCAAACATTCGCAGGACGAAGTAAAAATCCCCGTAACTTTCCAGTGAGAATTTTCTTCCAGATAGTTTTTTAATCCGTTTAGAAGCATTTTATGATCATCAACAATAAAAAGTTCCATATTTTACTCCGCAAGTTTTATAGTCAACCGCACCTGCATTCCTTCATCCGAAGAAGTAAGAAATTCAATTTTAGTGCCGCAAACCTTTGCATAATGCTTCATGTTTCTAAGTCCAAAATGATTCTGCACCTTCTCGCTTTTTTCAAGAGCCTTCTGGTCGCAGCCAACACCATCATCTATAAACATTAAAGTAAGATAGCGGCCGGCACTCCCCTTTTCGCCCTCCTTAATTCTTACAAGCAGGATAAGCGAAGAAGCAAAAGAGTGCTTTTCAACATTAGAAAGGATTTCCATTACAATTCGTGAAATATACTGACTAGCTTCCCGTTTTAAGAAACAAGCCGGGTTTCCTTCAGCCCCATTTTCACAATCCATAGAAAAAGAGATTTTAGTGCGCTCGGAAAACTGCTCGCACAAGGTTTGGACAACAGAAATAATATCAACGTCCGTGTCCTTTAGAGCGGCCACCGCAATTTCGGCTGGGTTCAGCCCATAGCAGATATTCCGCATCTTTTTTATGCATTCAGTCAGATTTTTTACAGCCGATTGTTGTAAATCACTACTTTCCGGGCCAACCTTAAGGCGTTCCACATCCAGTCTGATTGCCCGCAAATCCTGAACCACGGAGTCGTGAATATCAGAAGAAATTTCCCCGCGGATTTTCTGCTCGGTTGAAAAAACAAAGCGGGAAGACTTTTCTTTTCTAGAAAGAAAATAAAAAGCCAGAAGAAGACCAGAAGGAATGATTAAAATTATGATGATAAAGGCTGGTAAACTCATTCTATTTTGCTCAAAAGGAGATGCTGTCTTCTTTATTCCAAAGTTTTTATCAATTTCGTAAAAATCCAGATGATTTACATCACGCAGATACATTTTCTTCTTCAAAATAAAGGCCGGTGCTGTATCATTTCTGTAGGGGAAAGGTTTTTCAAAAACTTCAGCTTTAATCGTATTAAATTCTGCTGGCTGATAAACTGAAAAATCACTTTCAGAGTCATTAATCAAATAAATCTTTGAATAATCAAGCGACCATTCTGTTTTAATCATTTTTCCATTGCTATTGTAAATCTTTTTATCAGAGCCCACATTTTCCATCATAAATACCTGCCCCTTATAGGCCAGGAAATAGTGAAAATTCACAAAGGAACTTCCATCTCTGTAAAAAGTTGCAGAATGATTTGCACTAATAGCACGAGTGGTGGTCGCAAATCCTTTTTTATCCTTACAAAAAAGATAATCTTCGATTGTAGAATAATATCCGTCCTTTTCACCCGTAATAATAGCGTCCAGAAGTGAATTTTCATAAAGATATTGCAGTGCTTCTTCGTTCAAAAGATTTTTATAAACAAAGCAAGGTTCTACATCATAATCTGCAAAGCCAAAGAGGAATTGCAAAAAGCCTGAATAATCTGGACTTGCAAGCCTTGAAAAATAAGCTTCTTTGGCCCGTTCCAAAAGCCAGGGTTCCATTTTTATAAAACGGCGCAAACCTTTTGAAGAGTAATTGCCGTCTGAATCTTTTTTAAGGACATAAATACCTTCGCCGTAAAAAAGCTGAACGCCATTTACGCTTCTTTCGCCATTATGAACACCAAAGTAAAGAGTTTCGTTTTTTTCGTTATAGCAAAGGTTAGAAAATGCGCCCGCCAATTCTGCCGGATTTTTTAGGATTAGAACAAGTTCGTCCGGATTTTCTGCACTCTGACAGTAGAGGCTTTCGTAATATTGCCCGGGAAGTTTTGCGGTCAAAAAAGTCCATTTGCCGTCTGGCGTAGAGATAGACTGACTGATATTTTCTTTTTCGAGTGCAGGGAGCTGGGAAATAACTAAAAACAGGATAAGGGTGAAAATAGAAAAACGATGCTTCATGACTTGATTATAATTTATTTGGGGGAAAAGAAAAGGGGATGTCTAATAAGATCTGAAACTGCGGTCATTGAGCTTGTCGAAATCTGTAAATATTGCGACAGCAATAACCTTGAATGTGGTGGTTTCGACAAGCTCAACCACCGCATTATTTACTTATTGGACATCTCCATTTGTTTTTAGCAATAATTAATAAATAAAGGTACCTTTAGTTTTTTCTGTCCAATGCTGAATAGATTTACCAGCTGTAAATCCAAGTTCTTTCATTGCATCGCTTGCAGACTGAATAGTAAAGGAATCGCTTGTTACTCCATTTGAAACTGTTTCAAGTTTTCCTACAACCTTATACGAGGTACCATTTTTTGAGCCTTCAAAAGTATATGTATCGCCATCTGTTGTTTTTGTAAGCTGAACAAAAGTGCTGTCATACAAATCTCCACCTTTATCAGATTCTGTAGTAGCCAGAATAGCAACATCTGAATTATCAGGTGTACGTATCATTGCAGAATATATACCGTATTCTGTAATAAAATAATGCATATTGTAGCTAGAACTGCTATTACCACTGTCTGAACAGCCAACAAAGAAACATGCAAGAACTAATGCTGCAAGCATTAATTTAACTTTAGAAAACAACTTCATAAAATTCTCCTGTGTTCGATAGCAAAGCAATTTTTAGCTTTACCATCTTGTAGTTAGATAATTATATTTTATGAAGTTGTTTATTTCTTGGGAGTTTCACTCCTAATTTTCGGCGCAGGCGTAGGCATTGTGATTGTGAATGCTTTCGTCGGTTTCGGCTTCGACAGAAAAATGTTCGAAGCCCATTTTTTTTAGTCCCAGGAAAACTTCACGCACAAGGTCTTCTACAAAGCGGGGATTGTCGTAGGCGTGCTCGGTAACGTATTTTTCGTCCTTACGCTTGAGCAGAGTATAAAGCGGAGTTGAAGCGGCATCTTCTATCATAGAAATAACATCTTCAATCCAGAAAAAGTCTTTGTAGAGGAGGCGAACTTTTACGGTTCCCCGCTGGTTGTGAGCGCCGTAATCACTGATGGCCTTGGAACAAGGACAGAGGGTTGCAATGGGCACTTCTATGGTGACGTAAAACTTGCGGCAAGACTGGGGGGCGTTACGGGGGGCTTGCCCCTCGTTAGAAGGGGTAGCGGAAGACGGCTTGCTGGCTGGAGCGAGGGGAAGGCTTTCCCCTCCTCCTACTTCACTTACTTCTCCTTCATAGGCACAAGTGTATTCCATAATGCCGGCGGCCTGGGTAACAGGAGCCTTTTTTTCTATAAAATATGGAAACTCAATGCGGCCGTAGGCCATCTGGGCATCCAGGCGATTACGCATTTCTTCCAGCATATCCAAAAAGTGCTGCATTGTAATATCGCTGTGATATTTGTGAAAGACCTCGATAAAGCGGGACATGTGGGTGCCCTTAAAATTATGAGGAAGGTTTACAAACAAATCTACCTGGGCAGTTGTGTTCTGAGTTTTGCGATTTTTGTCCAGAACGGTAACCGGATATTTTACACCCCGCACCCCAACCTTTTTGAGGGGGACTTTTCTGGTGTCTTCTTCGTTTTGAATATCACGCATGTTTTACTCCGCAGTGCCTGTATCTGCCAGACCAGCCGCACGCTCTGCAGCTTCCAGAGTGTTCTGCATAAGCATAGCGATTGTCATAGGACCAACTCCGCCCGGAACCGGCGTAATATACGAAGCAATCTCTTTAATATCATCAAAATCGCAGTCGCCAACCAGGCGGAAACCAGATTTTTTACTGCTGTCTGGAATGCGGTTTACGCCAACGTCAATTACAACGGCGTCCTCTTTTACCATGTCTGCTGTAAGGGTATGCGGACGACCACTTGCAACGACCACGATGTCTGCCTGACGGGTAATTTCTGCCATATTTTTAGTTCCTGTGTGGCACATTGTTACAGTGCAGTTTACGTCCTTGCGGGCCAGTAAAATAGAAACAGGCTTTCCAACAATGTTTGAGCGTCCGATTACAACGGCATGCTTACCGCTAGTTTCAATTCCAGCGCGCTGCAGCAAAACGATAATTCCATGAGGAGTACAAGGTAAAAAGCCAGGACGGCCAATCATCATGTTTCCAACAGAAACCGGGTGGAAGCCGTCTACGTCTTTTTCAGGGGCAATTGCCATAATCACCTTGTCTTCGTTTATATGTTTAGGAAGAGGAAGCTGAACCAGAATTCCATGAACACTTGGATCTGCGTTCAGTTGTGCAATCAGCTGTAAAAGCTCTGCTTCAGAAGTGCTTTCCGGCAAATGCATACTGCGGTCTTTCATTCCAACTTCTGCAAGAGCCTTCTGTTTTCCTGTTACATAAGAAACCGAAGCCGGATTTTCGCCAACCAGAATTACTGCAAGGCAGGCATGAATTCCGCGTTCCTTTAATGCCGCAACTTTTGCAGCAACATCAGCTCTTACGCTGGCAGCAGTAGCTTTTCCATCAATAATAATTGCACTCATTTTTTTCTATCCCTTGTAACCTTATTTATTTAATTAAGTTTTATTGATAAACACCCCAATAAATTATATATTATTTGGAAGGCCGCTGGCGGCTGGTGTTTAATAGAAAACCTTTTAGGTTTACCTCTACAATATAATAAATAAAAAAAGGTCGCAATATGAAAAAACTCATTTCTGTACTTGCAATTTTATGCTTATGTACAACCCTTATTTTTGCAGAAGATGATGAAGGTGATTTTTACGACGACGGCTATATTTATGAACAGAATGGAGCCGGAGACAGATTTTTAAAAATCAATATGATGGCAAACTTCCCACTGAATTTTGGCAGTCAGCTTTATATTGGTGGTGCAGTTGATGCCGGTTTTTATCAGTTTATCAGTCCAACTATCGCCCTTGGTGGTGAAGTTTTAGTCGGATATGATGTAACAATCGGTGAAAAAGCACTTATTCTGGCTCCAATCACTTTTGGAATTATGTTCCAGCCTACACTCGGAAAGTTTGAATTCCCAATGACAGCAGGAATCGGAATTTCTTCTACTTCATGTCAGGGAGAAACTTACTTCCCGGGCTTCACAGCAAAGGCAAGCCTTGGTGCTTTCTACAGAATTACAGAAATGTGGTCTCTGGGACTCTACGGTTCTGCCTACTGGCTGCCAGAGTGGTTTACAAATTCTGCTTATAACGATAACGGATTCTTTGCAACTGCGGGCATTGGGGCCAGATATCACTTCTAATCAAAATGATTTTAAACAAGGAACTAAAAATGAAAAAAAACATATTATTTACTTGCTTACTGCTTACTTCTCTTCTTCTGACCGCCTGTTACAATTCAGTTTTTTATGATGTAAGAAGCGACGTTGCACCAGAAAGCGCAACTGTTTCCGGAAATATAACTTCTATTACACGCTATACTGTAAATGACACCGAATTCCTTGTACTCGCCGCAGACGGTGGCTTGCGCTACAAGGCTGTAAAAAACGGCTACCATGATGCATGGGTAACAATGAGTTCTGATGATTTACCATTTGAGCCTCACAGCTACGATTACTTTTCAGAAGTTCACAATGGAGAGCAGATTCTTAAAGTTCTTGCTGATTCAAACACTCTTTACCTCGTTACAGCATCTTATGTAAATGATTCATCACAGGGAACAACAATTATAGACAAGGTAAAACTTTACGGAACACAGATTTCGTCTTTTTCATTAAATGATGATTCTCTGGAAGAATGGGCAAGTCCTAGCTGGACCACAATTATTGATGAAGACACTTCATCTACTTACTTCCCAACATATATTTACAGTTATTATAACTATTCAGCTTTTGCAGTTTTCCAGACAAACGCTCCTAAGGCAAGTCACAGAAAGGTTTATATCAGAACTGGTGATCCTGATGCATACGATGATGATTACACATCAGTTTCTTATTACGAAGTTTCAGGTCTTTCGGCTCCAACATCACTTACAATCAGTCTTGTAGATCCTGAAGATGATGAATCAGACAATGCCGCTCGTTCAGCAGTTTGGTTCAACGATTCTGTCCTCTTCTTCAACACACTTGCTTCTACCACAAACGAAACTTACGACACAGAAGCAAGCCGTTTCTATTATTCTGATGGAGATACACTTTACCACAGTGCCGAAAATTCAACAGACATTGAAAACACAACTCTTGATGCAGGTTCTACAATCACTGCTTTAATGACCTGTTCGGATGCAATTATTATTGGTCGTGGCGATTTTTCATCATCATCTTCAACAAGTGGCGGTGTAAAAAAGACAAGTCTTACAGACGGTGTTCCTGGAACAGAATTAATTGATTTTACAACAAATGCTTCATTCCAGCTTTCTACAAGTTACTATGTTACAACTTTAATAAATGCAACTCCTGCAAATGCAGAATTAGACAGCGATTTATATGCTGCAATAACCTACATTGGAACAGGAACTTCAACCAGCGTTTCTTCAAAAAACAAGGGGCTCTGGTCTTACTACCCTGCACGCGGAAACTGGAACAGAGAATAACAACAAGGGCTCCCGCGGCGCAGTCTTGCAAAACACACGGGTGTAAGCCGTATTGGAAATGAATTAAAAAGCGCTTCGCGCCGGCTTGCAAGTGTGTTTTCAATCCTGCTTCGCTCACGCCCCTGTTTTTCTATTTAACCGATAAATAACGCAAGTTTTTCATGAAGTATTGACAGTGGGGATTTTTTCGCTGAAAATATAACTCTATGGCGGAAAGCTTATTTGAACAGACAAAAATGCAGACAGAGCCTCTTGCGGCAAGAATGCGCCCCCGAAACCTGGACGAATATATCGGGCAGGACCACATTGTTGGAACGGGGCGACTTTTGCGACGTGCAATTGCCGCTGATCAATTAACTTCCGTTATTTTTTACGGTCCGCCGGGCAGCGGAAAAACTACACTTGCCCGCGTTATCGCTAATCACACAAAATCTAATTTTATTACGCTGAACGCAGTTCTTACCGGCGTTGCAGATATTCGTGGCGCCATAAAGCAGGCTGAAGATTACAAGAACCTATATTCGCGCCGCACAATTCTTTTTGTAGACGAAGTACACCGCTGGAATAAAAGTCAGCAGGATGCCCTTCTCCCCTGGGTAGAAAACGGCACCATTATTTTAATTGGCGCAACAACAGAAAATCCATTTTTTGAAGTAAACAAGGCTTTGGTTTCACGCTCGCGTGTATTTCAGCTGAAACCTCTTACAAAAGAAGATTTGGAAAAGGCAGCTTTCCAGGCTCTGAATGATGTTGAACGGGGATATGGTCACTGGAAGGTTGAATTTGAAGAAGGTGCCCTTGAACATTTAATTGAAACAGCAAACGGAGATGCCCGTTCTCTTCTAAATGCACTTGAACTTGCAGTTGAAACAACTCCGGAACAGTGGAAGCCTTACGCACAGCCACCTCTTCCTGCATACGGAAGCAAGATTTATATTTCAAAAGAAGCCGCAGAGGAATCTATCCAAAAGAAAGTAGTTCTTTACGATCGGGATGGTGACTATCACTATGATATTATCTCTGCCTTTATAAAAAGTTTGCGAGGACGCGACCCGGATGCAGCCTGCTACTGGCTGGCCCGCATGGTTGCCGCAGGAGAAGACCCGCATTTTATTTTCCGCCGCATGCTTATTTCTGCCTGCGAAGACACAGGACTTGCCGACCCGCAGGCTGTGGCCGTAGTAAATGCCTGCGCCGAAGCTTTTGACCGCGTGGGTATGCCAGAAGGCCGCTATTTTCTGGCTCACGCAGCCCTTTACCTTTCCACAGCGCCAAAATCAAACTCCAGCATGGCATTTTTTGACGCTCTTGCCAGCGTAGAAAAAGAAGATGCAGAAGTTCCGAACCATCTGAAAGATGACAGCCGCGATGCAGAAGGCTTTGGCCACGGAGCCGGTTATCTTTATCCGCATGCCTACCGCGACCACTGGGTTGCCCAGCAGTATCTGCCAGACACTTTGAGCGGACGAGTTTTCTACACGCCAAGCACACAGGGCTACGAAGCTACAATCCGCGAAGATGTACTTTCGCGCCGCGAGCTTCAGATTGCTTCCCTGCTGGAAAAAAGTTCCAGCGGAGAGCTTTACACTCCAGACGAGCTGGCTTCTTCGCCAGAAGAAACCGGCTCCATCAACATTTTTAAGCAGCCAAAACAGAACCCGCAGGCAGACTCAGAATTCGGGGCGAATCCAATTTCACAATGGTGGGTAAACGAGCATTTTAAGGGCGGAGAAGATAAAAAGGCAGAAAACCTTACTTTTAGCCCGAAAGATCCTGTAAAAGAAATCGCTTTTGACCGCGCCGACCGCTTCTGGCGGCAGCGTCTTGATTCAAACCGCGCCGAAGTGCTTTTGAATCTACGCGACACCATGGTAAATATGGCCGAACTTTTGCGCCACCACCGCTCTCTTATCTGGAATGCTGATAACGGACTGCTTTTGTGGGAAGTTGCACGCAAAACTCCAGAAGGAGTTACCTGCGGAGTTTGCCGCACCGAAAAAGGAAAGCAGGTTTTAGAGCAGTATGGCCGCACGCTTGGTTCCCTTGACCGTCCGGTTTTGCAGCTGCGCGGAAGTTCAATTTCATCAGATTTTCTAACTCAAAAAGATTTTTACAATGTACTGGTAAAGTTTCAGTATAATGGTATTGTTTTTGATCGTCTCTTTTTTACAGATCCTTTCAACACAGAGTCGTCAATCATAGCACTGGCAGATTCCGTTGCCAGCCTTATGACTGCCCAAAAATATACAGAAGATGATGACACAGGCCCTTCCGTTCCATATTCTGATTCAGACACAGGTGATGATAAAAACACAGAAGACTTTGCTTATGAAAGTCCCCTTGCAGAAGGATGGAAACTCGTTCTTTCGCAGAAGATTCCTTGTAAGGGCCAGCACATCGGAAAACTTGTAGAAAATCAGGTGCTCACACCAGAAAGCAGTACAGCCTTCCGTGAATGTCTTTCTAAAATGGAAGAAGCCGAACAACAGTTTTTTAATGACCGCGAAAATCCCCTCTTTTCATGGGACGCCATGACTATTGCAAATGCCTTCCGCAAAAAAGGTTTTTCTGTAAAAGTTGCCAGTCAGGAAGTAACCGAAAAAAGACGCATCACAAGCGAAGAAATCCGCAAGTGGTTTGATACAGAAACCTCTGCCTATGGTTCATTTATCTGCCGTGAAGTAGGCAGCTCAGAACTGCAGAAAATCGTAAATCTTCTGGATAGCGCATGTGAAAAAACAATTTTCGAGTGGAAATCAGAAATTGCTTTTATCATTGTTCAAAAAAAATAAAGCCTCTGAGAAGCGGCAGAAGACCTGCCAGCCCCAGAGGCTTAAAAGCAAAGTTTTTAATTTCTAATCCCTGATAGAATCAATATTGGCCTTGCCACCCGGAACAAAAGGCAAAACATTTTCTTCTGAATCTACAGAAACGCGTACAAAACAAGGTTTGTTTTCACGCTGACAGTCAAATGCCTTTTTATACCAGTCAGGGTCGGAATCTGCATCTACAGTTTCAATTCCGAAACCACGGGCAATTGCAAGCAGATCTGGCTGACGGCCAAAAATGGAAGCGCTGTAATTCTTTTCAAAGAGATATTTCTGCTGCTGGTAAACCATACCCAGAGTTCCATTCTGGAAAACAATTACGGTTACTGCAAGGTTTTGTTCTGCCAGAGTAGCCATTTCCTGTACGTTCATCATAATTGAACCATCACCACTAAAGCAGATAACCCTCTTGTCTGGGTTAGCCAATGCCGCGCCCACAGCTGCAGGAAGGCCGAAGCCCATTGTGCCCAGGGAGCCCGAAGTAAGGAAAGAACGAGGTCTGTCTACAGGGTAATACTGAGCAGCCCACATCTGATGCTGACCAACGTCAGTTGTGACAATCAGCTTGTCCTGCTCCAAGCCGGCACTTGCAGCCAGCTTAGGAACGCTGGAAATAAAGGTACGCGGATTTGCAAGTTTTTCTCCCTTAGGGCGGCCGCATTCAAAAGAATCATTTTCGCTCTTAATTTTGCGAACCTCTTCAAGCCAGGATTTATTTGCAGAAAGTTTATGTTCAGAAGCAAGTTCCGCAAGAACCGGGAAAACCGATTCTACATCAGCAACAATAGAAATATCAGTCATCATGATTTTATCTACTTCTGCCGCATCAATATCGATGTGAACAATTTTTGCATTAGGACAGAATTTCTGAACCACGCCGGTTGCACGGTCATCAAAACGAACACCAGCCGCAATTACTAAGTCGCTTTCGTGCATTGCGTAGTTTGCGGCGTAGCTTCCGTGCATTCCAACCATCCCTATAAACTCTGGGCGGGCTTCAGAAATACAGCCAAGGCCCATAAGTGAAGTTACAAGTGGAATAGAATAATTATCAAGGAATTTTACAAGTCCGTCCGAAGCTTCCAGGCTATTACAGCCGCCACCACAATACAAAACCGGCTTTTTAGCAGAAGCCAGCAAAGAAGAAATGGCAGTAAGCTTTTCTGAATATTCATCAGCAGGGGTGTGGAAGCGGATGTCGCGAACACGGATTTTACTGATATCAGGCCAATCCTTAAATTCACATTCTTCCAGCTGAACATTGCGGGGAACATCGATTAAAACAGGACCCGGACGACCACTGCAGGCAATTTCAAAAGCCTTAGGAATAACTTCCAGAAGCTCTGACGCAGATTTTACCATTACCGAATGCTTTGTAATAGGGAAAGAAAGACCAAAAGTGTCAGCTTCCTGAAAAGCATCCGTTCCGATAAGCGAAGTATTTACCTGACCTGTAATTGCAATGATTGGAACAGAATCAGCGCGGGCATCTGCAATAGAAGTAAGAAGATTCATTGCTCCAGGGCCGCTGGTTGCAAGACAAACAGCAGGCTTTCCTGTTGAACGGGTCATACCCTGAGCCACGAATCCGGCAGCCTGCTCGTGGCGCACAAGGACGTGCCGGATAGAAGAGCGGTTGAGCTCGTCATAAAGGGGGAGAATTGAGCCGCCGGGAATTCCCGCAACGGTTTCAATTCCATACATTTCCAGCATCTTTACAATGATTTGTGCGCCTGTTTTTTTCATCATTTGACTCCTGTTTGCTCCGGTCTGGGAAATAAAAAAGCTCCCCTTACCGGAGAGCTTTTTTTTATATTTTTGCCTTTGCCAAAATATATCATTCACTCCCGGTTATCTGCTAACCTGTACGACGAGAACTGATACGACTTTGACTAAAGAATTAAATTTCATGCCTTATATTTTCCAGATTTTTGCTTCTGTGTCAAGACGCGTAAGCCTTGCCTTATCCGGCTCAATGCAAAGATTCTTTTCCTGAGTAGGAATTACAAGCCCCTTAGGTCCGTTTTTTGCCCTGCGCAGATATTTTACATGAGTGTAATACAAATCAGTTTTGCCGGCATTTCGCGCTTTTGAATAATAAACCGCAAGATTTGCCGCATCCAGCAGAATATCCAGAGGAACAGTCTTCCCCTTACGAGCCTTTACAAAAACATAACCGCCCGGAAAATCACGGACATGAAGCCAGAGATCATCACCCCTTACATGATGACGCAATAATTCATCATTTTCATTTGCATCCCGCCCCACCAGAATGTACCAGCCGTTCACAGTGTAATCAAGCCCGGGATGACTTTTTTTCTGCTGCTGTTTTGGAGTAGTATCCCGCCGCAAAAGCTGCTCAATCTTCACAGGATTCTTTTCATTCAACATTTCCTGATAAAGAGAATCCAGTTTTTCAATCTGTTTTTTGATTATCTCAATATCAGTAACAATTTCTTCTGCTCCAGACACCGCTTTTTTATACTGTTTGTAGTAATCAGCCGCATTTTCCTGAGCATTTTTTTTAGGATCAATCAAAAGACGAACAGTTTTGCCGCTTTCATAATCTTCACATTCAAGATAACGGCTTTTTCCGTCCAGAAGATGCCCGAAGGATAAAATCAAATCCCCCTGATGCTTGAGCTGCCCCGCATTTTTAAAGGCTTCCTGTTTTGCTTCCAGATTGTGCAGGGCACTTTCTTTTTTGGAACGCGCCGAATTGTACCATTTTTCCGCCTTTTCCAGCAGAGCCTCCCGCGAAAGACTGTCCGAATGTTCAGAATACCACCAGTCGATATAAGAGTTAAATGATGTAAAAGAATAAGAGGAGGGAGAAGTCTCTCCCTCGCTCGCACTTCGTTGCTCGCTACCCTCTCTGCGGGGGGCTCCGCCCCCCGCAACGCCCCCCACCACCTTCAAATCTCCCCATTCCCGAACAGGGAACCGCACTTCCATTTCTGCCGAGTCCAGCTCGCGTTTTTCTACAGTAAAGCGCTCGCCCTTCACTTCCCCCCGCTCAGGCCGCCTGAACATGGGTTCCAGAATCACACTGTCAGTGTCACAGAGAATCACGTTGGCCGCATTGTTCCAGAGTTTTACGTAAAGAATGTATTTTTCCTCAGTTTCAGCCGCCTGCCCGGCGGCCGCCGCTTCTGCCTCAAGCTCTTCCTTAGAAAGTACAGGCTTTTTTACCAGAGAAATATGCACATAACCGTTGGCGGCGGCCTTAGGCTTTTCTTCCACCAGACGGCTCAGCTCCATTTTAATTACCCGCTCAAAACCAATCTGAGCACAGGAATTTATGCGGCAGCCCTTAATTCGCGAACGCAGAAATTCCATAAAACGCAGAGGTTTGTCATTTTTAGTGATTTTTTTCCGGGTTTCGTTAATTCTCACAGAATTCTGAGCCGTACAAACCAATACAGTTTTTGCGCAGCCTTCTTTGTATGTATAAAAAGCCAGAGTATCATACCCCGGCTGAATAATATCCTGAATAAAAGCCCCTTCCAGATTCAGCTCGCTTAAAATTACGTTTATTTCATTGCAGTTTAATGACATAAAATGAATTATACATTATTTCACGCTAGCTGTGTAGAAGAACAAATTCTTTATCAATTGCACCAACATAAAAGACCCTTGTCATTGCCGTGCCTGCCCCCTTGTCATTGCCCGGCTAGACCGGGCAATCTCATGTATGCAGGGGGATTCCCGCGTCGGAGCGCGGGAATGACACTATGCTGTGCGGGAATGACAAGGGGAGGCTTATTTACTCCAGTGACGACAGGCACAAAGCGGGAACTACACCGCCGTCCAGATCGTTAACGATGCAGTTGCTATCGTCATCGGCGTTGCCGTCGGGAATGATGCAGCGCGCGCTGTCACTATAGCCCCAGTATGGCGAGCGGAGCCACCACCAGCCGCCGTAGCCGGCTGTAGCTTCATAATATGCGTAGTTTGCCTTTGCATAGTCCGTAGTTACTCTTATACGGCTGTTTTCTTCTCCATATTGGTCGTATTCAGTAAATCCGTAATCACTTGTTGTGGCTTCCTTTTCGCTTAAAAGGAAAATCTTGTCTCTTGTGTTTTCGCAGGCATAATCGTTTGTTCCGTCGTTCCATGTACTCTCATTTGAGGCAGGGTTTGTGCTTGCCGCAGAGTTGTCCACTGTAGTTGTAGCAATAAGGCTCTGAGCCGAGCTTGTAAAGGCTGCCTGCAAGAAGCCTTTGCCTGTCCAGTCAAGATCGAATTCTGTGCCTGTTCCCCCGTCCGTTACAAACTGATTTTTAGTTCCGTTTAAGTATGCACGGATGTTTGAATACTTGTAGTTGTTGGCATAGATAGTTGTTTCGTTTAGCGTGCGGGTAGAAATTGAGCCGTAGTATGGAATATTTGCAGTTAAAATGCTTTCTGCTAAAAGAATCTTGTTTCCCTCTGCACTTGGGTTCAAAACGCGCCACTTGATTGGCTCAACCTTAAAGTATTTAGTGCTGTTTGCATCTATCTGTGCAACTGTAGTGTCGTCGCTGTAGGTGTTGTAGGTGTCGCCGTCGACGTAAGCATTTTCCGTGCATTTTGCGTAATAATTGTCATCGCTGCCCAAATAGTAGGTCATGCTTCCCATTGTTACGCTCTTTGTTTCGTCAACTGTTACGCTTTCAGCCTTAATTGTCTGCGGCCAGTCGCCAAAGGTGCAGTAGGTTGCCTCTGGTCCGGCACTTCCGTCTGTTCCTGCTGCAAGTAAAGTTACCGTGCTGTGGAACTGGTAGTTTTTGTCACTTGTTTCGCTGTTGCCGTTTGCACTGTCTGTCGAAGTTCCAGCCCCAGTTCCAGTTCCAGATGTGCTGCTGCCTGTAGAAGTTCCCGAAGTCTCTTCTGTTGCTGTAGACTTACTTTCAGAATCTGAATCAGAATCAGAACTTGAAGACGGGTCTGAACATGCAATAAAGCCAAGGGCCAAAATTGTTGTAAATAAGGTGATTAATACTTTTTTCATTCTTTTTACCTCCGAATGAAAAAAGCCTCAGTTACAGAACCTTCGAGGTCCTGTAGCTGAGGCTTTCTATAAATTTTATTGACAATGTTAAGCCAGTTATAACAAATTGCGAATTGCGAATTGCGAATTGCGAATTGCGAATTGCGAATTGCGAATTGCGAATTGCGAATTGCGAATTGCGAATTTTCTCATGCAAAATGTTTTTATGTCAAGCAGTAACATAATGTCATACTAGCATATTAATATTGCCTTGCCAATGAAAATATTTTCCTATATACACTCCCTAAAAATAATGACGTATTTTGCATTTTATTGTATACTAATACAGTGGAACAATTAGATATTACCAACATAAAAGGTGTGGCTTTTGACATTGACGGGACACTCTACCGAACATGGAAACTTAATGTTCGTATGTCCATTTATTTTTTGTGCCACAGTTTTTTCTTCCTGAAATACGGACTCGTTAGAAATATTATGCACCGCACAGATGCTCTTCCAAACTTTGTAGAAGTTCAGTCTGAACACATGGCAAAAAAACTGAAGACAACACCTGAAGAAGCAAAAGCACGCCTGGATAAAATAGTTTATAAAGGACTTGAAAAATACTTTAATAAAATAAAACCATGCAGAGGTTCTGTAGAATTTATCCGCGAACTTAAAGAGCATGGCTATAAAATTGCACTTCTTTCAGATTTTCCTCCGGAACAAAAGGGCGAAATCTGGGGCGTAAAAGAAATGTGCGATTTTCTGATTGGTTCAGAAGAAGCAGGTGCTTTAAAACCTCATCCTGTACCTTTCAAAAAACTGGCAGAAGGATTGGGTTTACCTCCAGAACAGATTTTATACATCGGAAACAATCATAAATACGATGTAGTCGGTTCAAAAAACGTGGGAATGAAGGCCGCCTGGCTTATTTCACCAATAGAAGCTGTTTTCGGCAAAAAATCAAAGCTTGCCGATTTCACTTTCAGTCACTATAAACAACTTAGAGATCAATTTTTTAAGAAATAATAGATATAAAATTGGGTGGGGATTAAAAAATGGCTATAGCAATCGCAGTTCTAGTTTCTCTTATCATTTCTTTGGGAATTTCTATCTATTTTCATGGCATCGACAAAAATAACAACTCACTGGAAAAGGTAAGAAAGTACGCAGATAAGCGTCAGGAAGACCTTGCAGCACTCTTCAAAGAAATTCAGTCTAAATTTAATATTATAATGAGCGATTTTACCGCTCAGCAGACTCAGGCAAATGCCGCAATCAAGCTTTTAAAGCAGCAGAATGAAGAATTCAAAGATAAAATTAAAAATTTCGACCAGAGTATTGCATCAGTTCAGAATATCAAAAGTCAGATAGATAATTATGCAAAAGTTCTTGATGATTTAAACGAAATGACTATTCAGGTTGAAGAAAACCTGGACCGCATTCACAAAGAAAGCAAGATAATTGACACCCTTTCTTCAAAATTGAATAAGCAGCAGCAGTCGGTTGAACAGATAGACAAACGCATTCCGGAAGTTATTAAAGAATTCTCTGAGCACAATGCAACACAGCTCAAAGCGGTTGGCACAAAACTGCTGGACCAGTATGAATCATACGCTTCTAATCTTCAGGCAGAAATTAAAGACGCTCAGAGAGCAGCAGATACAGCACTTGTTTCAATCAAGCAGACTATTCAGTCTGCTTACGACGAAGCAACAAAGAAGGCTGAATCTCTTGAAAACACAGCCTTTGAACATTTAAGCGAACAGGCCCAGAACCGCTCAGATGCATACCTTAAAGAAATGCGCAGCAAACTCGAAGAACTTGAAAATCAGCTTGAATCAAAAACAACAGAACTGCGCACCACATTCAGCGACAAAGCCGACGAAACTGAAAAGAATTACAGAACTACTGAATCAAAAATTGTTTCTGACACAAAAATTGCCATGGAAAAAATGCAGGCAGATTTTGCAGACAAACTTTCTGCCGCTACAGCCTCTTTTACAGAAAAAATCACTGCCCTGCAAACAAAGTATACTCAGCAGCTTGATTCAGTTTCCGGCAAGAACGATTCATTGCTTTCAAAAATTACAAGCCGTTTTGAAGAAGACAGCCAGAAACTCAATGAAAAATACAGCACTCAGATTGCAGAAGTGCTCAGCAAAAACGACAACAACTACGATGCACTTACTCAGAAATTCAACAGTGATTTGCAGAAGTTCAAGGAAACCTACAACAAGGCCTTTGAAAGTGCAACAGCCACAAATAATCAGAAAATTAATGAATTCAACCAGAACTTTGTTGATGAACACAAAAAGCTCATGGAAGAATTCAACAATACCATTGCAAATTTCCAGGAAGAAAGCGAACGCAAAATTGCAGAATTCACCTCAGAAAACAGCCTCCGCATGGAACAGCTTTTTGCCGATAACAATTCCCGCCTGAACGACTTTGATTCAGAAGCAAAACGCCGCATAGAAAGCCTTGACGAACGTACAAGAGCCCAGATAGACAGCGTAGAAAACGATGCTAACTTGAAATTCAGCACACTTGAATCTCAGGCAGAAAATAAAATCCAGACAATTGCTCAGGAAACTGCAGAAAAAATTAAAAATATCGAAAGCGATCTTTCTACAAAAGTTGATACCATCACAAATAAATATGGCAGCAAGATTGAAGAAATTGAACGTCTTAGTGCAGATTACAGCAGTAAAATTGATGCTCTGCGCACAGAACTTGAAACAACAACAAGCCAGTACACAGAACGTTCAGAAAAACTTCACGAAGAAATTGAAAACATGCAGACAAATCTTGCAGAAACACTCAAAAAAGTTTCCGCAGACGCCGCAGTTTCAGTTCAGGAAGCAGAAACTTCTGTACGCAATATTCAGCAGCAGTGCGAAGTTGCAACAGAAAAAGCAGAAAAACTTCAGCCAGAATTGGAAGCAAAAATCTCCCAGATTACAAACACTCTGGATTCTGTTCAGTCTGAAACTCAGAAAAAGATTGAACTCTTCCAGACAGAAACAAACCGCCAGCTTGATGAACTTTCCAGAGTGGTTTCAGATGAAATCAGAAAAGCAATTTCTGAAAGCGAAGGTAAACACGTTAATATTCTTGAAGATGTTGATTCACAGCTCAGCAGCTATAAACGCGACATCGAATACAAGCTTTCACAGATTCAGCTTTCTCAGACTGATATCGACACTCTCGAAAAAAGTCTCCGGGGCGCAATGCAGGAAGTTCAGAACAGAGTTCTTGGTGATTTTGACAACTTTACTGCAAAACAGCAGCAGAAACACGATGAATTCAGTAAGGCTATCAAAGATGATTCTGATCAGCTTGAATCTAAAATTAACGAAATCAACAGTTCCCTTGATGACCTTAAAGCAACTGCAACCGGCAGCATGAGCAACAAGCTTAAAGAGTTTGAAACAATTTTTAATCAGACACTTTCTACAAACACAAATAATATTGATTCAGAACTTGCTGACTGGAAACACGAACTTGATTCAAAACTTACTCTTCTTACAAACAATTATGAAGATGCCCGCCGCAATGTAGAAGCAAAATACACAGAAGAACTTAAATCTAATGTTGAGCAGCTGCAGGCAAAGGCAAGTGACCATCAGGCAAAAATCAATGCTTCAATTGAGCAGACAAAGGCCGAAATGCAGGAAAGTATCCGCGAAGTTCAGGATATTGTAAACGGCTTTAAGAATGAAACAAACACTTCTATTCTTACAATTTCACAGAAGTCTGAAGACGAACTTAAAAAGGAAATTGAACGCAGCATGAATCTGGTTCAGACAAATCTTTCTAAAGTACAGACAGAGCTTCTTGAAGACCTTAAAAACTTTGAGGAAACCATTCATTCCCGCCAGGAAAATGGTACTTCTTCAATTGATGCAGCCCTTTCTGAATTCAACACATGGAAACAGCAGATTACAGACCAGCTTAATGATTCAAAAACACTTTTCCAGGGTGATTTGGATACATTCAGAAATGCTTCACAGGCCAAGATTGATGAAATCGGACAACGTCTTGTTCAGAACATGAACGATTACGAAGAAAATGTTCTTAAACAGCAGAATGAATTGAACAGCAAGATTGCGGATTTGGACAACCGCACAGACAAATCTATTCAGGCTTATGAAAGCCGCTCAGAACAGATTCTTTCTCAGCTTGGAACTATGTACGAAGAAATGCTTTCTGCAACAGAACAGAAAGTTCGCGAGCAGAATGCTGACGCAAGTGCAAAGGTTGATTCTCTTCGCAAAGAGATTCAGGAAGCAGAAGACAACAACAAGGCAAATCAGTCTAAGATGGTTCTGAAAATGCAGGATGATGCAAACATGCTGCAGACCCATATCACAGAAATTGCAAAAGAACTGCAGGATGTAAAAGCAAATATCCAGATTTATGACAAGGCAGACAAGATGAAGCGCCAGCTGGAAGATAACATCCAGAATTTGAACAGTGCCTTCAATAAAATTGACACCTACTCTCAGAATGCTGCCAAGTTTAATGCCCAGTACAATGATTTGCTCCGCATTAATGATGAAATTACAGGCCAGCTGAACAAGTTTGAAAGTCAGAAAGCAAAAGTTATGGATCTTGAAGGTCAGTTCAGAAAGATGATTGACCTTTCTAACACAATTGATAGCCGCATTTCTTCTTTGAATACTACTAAAGAAGATTTACAGACAATGGAAGTTACAGTAAGAAACTACAATGACAAATTGCAGTATGTTTCTGAACAGTACGAGCGCCTTGATAAAAAGGATGAAGTTATCAATCGAATAAAGACAGATGTTGATACTCAGTTTGATAAACTCAAAGACCTTGAAAACCGTCTTATCAACTGTGACCGTCAGGCTGTTTCCCTTCCAAAAGAAATTAAGGAAGTTCAGCAGAATGTAGACAAGATTCTTCAGAACGGGCCAAAGATTACAGAGGCAGTTGGACGTCTCCAAAACCTTGACGAACTGATTTCAGATACTGAAAAACGAATTGATACACTTAAATCTTTGGATTCTGGTTTCCAGAAGATTCAGGCAAACCTTACAGGAATTGCCCGTGATGTAGACAATAAGTTTGAAGTTCTGCACCAGATTACAAAAGATAAGCTCAAGAATGAAAGTGTTCCTCAGGGACATACAAACCCAAGAGAAAAGGATGCAGTACGTCAGCTTAAACAGCAGGGCTGGTCTATTCCAGAAATTGCATCCCGCTTAGGAATGTCGGAAAATGAAGTTGATTTAATACTTCAGATTCCAGATTTTGATTCTTAGTTATTAAGATTTATTCCCGCGAAAGAAGGCAGACACACTCTGCTTCTACCGCATCACTAGTACCAACAGGAGGGAGTTTCTCTCCTGTTTTTGCTTTAACAAAGACCTGTTCACTTTTTATTTCAAGAATTTTTGCAAGAGAATCAATAACCATCTGGCGCCTTGGCAGAAACTTTGGTTTTTCCAGCTTGATTACACAGTCCAGATTTTCTATTTTCCAGCCGGCCGCACGAATATCCTTCATTACAGTTCTTAAAAGTTCAGCAGAGTCTGCATCCTTCCATTTCATATCTTCTGGAGGAAAATACGAGCCTATATCACCAAGACCGCTGGCACCTAAAAGAGCATCTGTAATTGCATGAAGAAGTACGTCCCCATCAGAGTGTCCGTCTTCTCCTTTTTCAAATTCAAATTCTACTCCGCCAAGAACCAGCCGCCGTCCGCTAACCAGCCGGTGCAAATCGTACCCAAGTCCAACTCTTATCATAATTTCTCCAGATCAGAAGGATAAGTAATTTTTATGTTATTTACCTCACCAGGAATAACTTTTACAGCACCGCAATATTGGCCCCAGATTTCTGTATCATCTGTAAATTCACGTCCGCCCTCCCCGGCAGCCTTTAAGTGAGCCTCATATAATCTGCAAAATTCAAAGCCCTGGGGAGTCTGCACAGCCGCAAGAGAAGAACGCACCAGATGCCTTATCACAAAACCGTTTTCATCCACTTCTTTCTGGGTATCCACAGGGGTAAGGCCAGGCACAGAAGCCCCAAACTCAACTGCGGCTGAAGCCACATTAGAAGCAAGCTGACCGCTTACAAAAGGGCGGGCTCCATCATGAATCAAAACATAAGCCGCATCAGGACAGTTTTCTTTTACGGCTTTTAATCCCGCAAAAACAGATTCCTGTCTTGAAGCTCCCCCTTCCCTTATAACAAGCTTTACATTTCCAAGATTTTTTTCAAATTCAGGTGATGAATACAAGGCAGCTCTGGCCGCTTCGACACCCCCCTGAGGACAGGTTACAACCAGAAGAGAAAGTTCCAGTTTGGGATAAACTGCGGTTAAAAAAACATTGGCACTTGCAGAAAGCACCGTGCCATTTTTATAGGGAAGATATTCTTTTTTTATTCCTCCACCGATTCTTGTAGAAGAACCGGCAGCAGTAATAATTACAGCAAGTTTAGAATGATTCGTCGTCGTCAAAATCTTCATCTGCTCCCATATCTTCAGCAGAATCAGCATCATCAGAATCGTCGTCGTCATCAGACTTTGAAGAAATGTCGTCCATCAAATCATCGTCTTCGTCATCATCAAGCTGCATAACATGCTTAATTTTTGGAGTTGCTCCAGGTGGTTCAAGCTTGAGATGAATTTCGTCTGAAATCTCCTTTGCAGTTTTTCCAAGAGCAAATGAAATTTCATCTTCAAGAAGCTTCTTTGCAGAATCGTAAAGTTTACGCTCAAGAATAGGAAGTTCCTTTACCTTGCTTCTGTTGTAAAGACAACGAACAATAGTAGCAATATCTTTGATAGTTCCTTTCTTAAGTAAATCAAGGTTCATCTGGTAGCGGAGTTTCCAGTCTGAAGTAATTGGTTCAAATTCATCAGAAAGAAGATTAAGAGCTTCCTGAGCTTCTTCTGCAGTTACAATCTGGCGGATTCCAAGTTCTTCTGCCTTTTCTACAGGAACCATGACAATCATGTCCGAAGCCTCAATATAAATCTTATAGTAAAGAATAGTTGAGTCTTTGAACTTCTTTTCGAAAATCTCTTTTACAATACCAACACCCTGGCTTGGATAAACGATTTTCTGATCAATATTGAATTTTGTATCCATAATTACACTGATTATACCACAAAATTACGAAATATTCAAATTACGTTAAAAATACCAGCGCAAATTAAATGATGTACACAAGAGTCCGGCTCCAATGCATTCAAAAAAGCCATCAGTATTTCCGATTGTCTTAATCTTAAAGTCCTTTGGGCCTGCAATGAAGTAAACAAAAGGCAGATAAGAAGTCATTCCTATTTCAAGACCAACCTTTGTTCTAATTCCGCCTCTATAATACAGAGCAATTGCTTCCATATTTTCTACAGTTCCGTTATCAAAAATCCCGATTGAACTTGCGTAAGCCAGACCAAGTGTATCTGTCCAGCCGGTATCAAAGGCTTCAAAGTTATATCCGGCATTAAGTTTTGGAGTGATTGCAACCATACTTGAAGTTTCCAAAGTGTCATCGTAGTTGTAGTCATAATCATTAAAGAAGTATGGCATACCCTCTCCTGCAGCAATTGCAAGCGAAGCAGAAAATTCAGCATGATTATTACCGAACAAAACGCCTACTTCTGGTCCAAAAACAGAAAAAGAAAGTGAAGGAGCAAAAACAGAGCCTTCTTCCGATGAATCATAACCATTTGATTCCTGTGCAAAAATCAAACCAAAAGAAAAGAGAACTGTAAATAAAATTGTTATAATCTTCTTCATACCATGGACTATAACACGGGAAATGAACTTTAACAAGAGAAAAAAAACAAAAGGTCTCCCGCTGCGCGTTCGCGAACGTTTCGCGGTAGCAAATTAGATTTATTTCTCAGAAAGATATTATAATATGCTTATTCCGTCGCAAATAGTGACATTCCTTGCTAAAGTTTACTTTTTCTTGTATATTAGTTGGAATAATATGATAGAGAATAACATTAACATCACTGCAGATGAAATTGCAGAAGACACATTCACGGAAGACAAAATCGAAAACGAAACTTCTGACACAGTAACTTTTGAAGATTTAGGACTTGATGAATACACTCTCAAAGCTGTCAGCAAAAAAGGATTTGTAACACCTTCCCCAATTCAGGTACTGGCAATTCCACGTCTTTTAACAGGAGACACAAACCTTATTGCAAGAGCACGAACAGGAACTGGAAAAACTGCCGCATTCGGCCTGCCAATTATTCAGAACGTAAGAGGAAAATCTGACCACGTAGAAGCACTGATTCTTGAACCAACACGCGAACTTGCAATGCAGACTTGCACAGAAATGCAGTCTTTTTCAACAGATGAATATCCACGAACAACCGTTCTTTACGGAGGCGCCTCTTATTCAGCTCAGATAAAGGATTTAAAACGAGGAAGCGAAGTTGTTGTGGGAACTCCAGGAAGAATTAAAGACCACATTGAACGCAAAACACTTGATATCAGCAAGATTAAATACTTCATTCTTGATGAAGGCGACGAAATGCTTGATATGGGCTTTATTGACGACATCGAAGAAATTTTCCGTCATGCAAACCCAGACTGCCGTATTCTTCTTTTCAGTGCAACCATGCCAGCGCCAATCTTAAAAATTGCCGGCGACTTTATGGGTGAATACGACATTATCGAAGAAGAAAATGTAATTGACGAAGCACTTTTAATTGACCAGAAATACTGGATTGTAAAAGAAAGTGAAAAAATCGAAGCACTTGTTCGTCTTATCGATATTTCTCCTGATTTTTACGGTCTTGTATTTACAATGACAAAGGCCGATGCCGACCGTATAACCCGCGAACTTGATATGAGAGGCTACGAAGCAGCAGCACTCCACGGCGATATTATGCAGAATCAGCGTGAAAAGGTACTGGAACGCTTCCGACTAAAGAAAACCCGTATTCTTGTTGCAACAGATGTTGCAGCCCGCGGTATTGATATCAAGGGAGTTTCTCACGTTGTAAACTACTCTCTTCCATTTGATACAGCAACTTATGTTCACCGAATCGGCCGTACAGGACGAGCAGGAACAGAAGGAATTGCAGTAACTTTTGTTCGTCCGGAAGAAAGACGCAAACTTGGTTATCTTTCAAAGAATATTAAGAAAGCCACAAAAAGCGATTTTATTGAAGGAAAAATTCCTAGCGTAAATGAAGTTCTGAACGTAAAAAATGAACGTGTAATCCGCGAGCTAAAAGAAAAACTTTTCACAACTGAAGAAAAGAAGATTGAAGGCGCTGAATACACTGTAAATAATTCAGAAGAAAATCAGACTTCAACAGAAACAGAAGCTGAAGAAAAAACAGAAAGCGCAGATACACAGACAGCCGTAGAAACAATCACAAGATTGCGCGAAGAACTGCTCACACCTATTTTTACAGATTTGGCCGCAGCCCTTTGCGAAGGTCAGGATGCACAGAAGGTTCTGGCAGGACTTCTTTCTGTAGTATACGGAAAACAGCTTTCTCCAAAGCACTACGGAAAAATCAACACAAAAGATTCTGGTCCACGCGGAAATCAGACCCGTATTTTTGTTTCACTCGGAAAGCGCGACGGCTATCGTGCAAAAGAAATTGCTGATTACTTCAGCGAGCTTTTGCATATTCCAGGCCGCATGGTAGACGACATTGACGTTGCCCAGCAGTTCTCTCTTTTGAGTCTTCCTACAGCTTCTGCCCGCAAGGCTATAGAAATGTCTCGCACAAACAAGAAGTTGCCTCACATGCACATAGACGAAAAAGACGGCGGAAGAGGTTCCCGCAGAGCATCCCGCGCTGGACGCGATGGATTCGAAGGACGCGAATGGAGCCAGGATCGCGAAAACCGGCAGGAAAATCGGCCAAGACGTGAAGGAAGAGGACGTTCTGGGGCGGAGAAATTTTTGAAGGAAGGACGTGCAAAAGGCAGCAGACCAAATGTACACAACCAGACTGAAAGAAACTCAAGCCGCAGAAACGGTGGAAAGAAAGCTGAACGCTTTTAATCTTACAAATAAGGATTAAATTCAGTTTTTTCTGACCGATAGTATAGTAATGAAAAGAATAATTATTACTATCACTCTAACCTTTTTGTGTCTGCCAATTTTTGCTGAATTATACAGATCAAACGCCACGGTTTCTTTTTACGCAAATGATTTTCACGGAAAAAAGACTTCTAGTGGCGAAACTTTTAATATGTATGATTTAACATGCGCAAACAAGACTCTCCCCTTTGAAACTCAACTAAAAGTTACAAATCTTGCAAACGGGAAATCAGTTACCGTAAGGGTAAACGACCGTGGCCCTTTTGTTGCTGATAGAGAACTTGATCTTTCCAAAGCAGCCGCAGAAAAACTGGGCATGATTAATTCAGGAACCGCTCAGGTAAGCATAGAAATTCTTAAAAGAGGACCAGATACAGAGCTGAGTAAGGTAACAGCCGCAAAAGCAATGAAAATTGTTTCTCAGAAATCTGGTGGAAGTGTAAAAACAAGTCCTGCAAACACAAAAGTTGCAGTTCAAAATAATTATCCGTCCGGAAGCAGATGGGATTTGCAGGTAGGAGCCTTTTCTACCCGGGAAAATGCAAATCAACTTGCACAAAAACTGCTAAAAGCCGGCTTTGACGAAGTTGTATTCCAAAAAACATCTACAGTTTACAGAGTTGTAATCAGAAATGTTCCTGCCGAAAAGGTTGAAAAAACAAAAAACAAACTGATTCAGGCGGGCTTTTCAGATCCTCTTGTCCGTCAGAGAAAAATATAAAGCTATTAAAGTTGATTTTTAACCCTTATCGGGTATAATTAGAATAATATCATAGTGGAGAAATTGCATGGAAGATACTTTAGATCCAGAAATTGCAGCACTGCTTGGGAATTCACAAGGTGAGTCATCTGATGTTGGTGAAATTGAAGACTTACCAATAGAAGAATATACTCCGGATACAATTCCTACAAATCGTAAATCTCTTTTTTCAAAATCTGTTGATGAAGTTGTAAATACTGTAAAATCTCGTTCCATTCACGAAGTAGATTTAACTCAAAAAGGATTTGATGTTATTGAAAATCCACTTAGCAGCACTCCAACACAGATTTTTAATGATCAGAAATACTATAAAATTGCCCTTACTGGTGAAAATCAGAGCGCACAGCGTGTTCATCAGTTGCTTACAAAATATCTTACCTGCCAGGATCCAAAAGACAGAGCCGTATTCCGCCAGCAGATTGTAACCGCCTATTGGGAACTTCTGCGAGGTATGGTTGGCAAAATGGTAGATCCGGGAACTCCAATGCCAAAACGCATGATGGTACGTTATGGTGTAATTCTTCCTTCCCTCTTTAAGCAGGAAACAAAGGAATTCTTTTCAAAAATTAATATTGATAATAAAACCGGCGAGCCAGTTTTATACGTAGACGAATGGTTTAAGGAAATTGCCAGTGGCCGCATGAACAATTCGGCAACTGATGAAAAAAAACAGGTAAAGGCTGCAAATATGACTCCAGACCAGGCTGCTTCTGCAGAACAGGCCCGTCTTATGCAGCTTCAGTCTAAAAACTCTGGAAAAATGCAGAGTTCAGAAAACGTTCTGGCAATGAAAGAAAATGAACGTCAGATGCTGGAAACTGAACTTTTTAACAACATAAAGGAACTGTGTGCTCATCAGCCACTTATGGGATATGAACCACACACTGCAGCCTATACAGAAATTCAAAGAAAGCAGCTTCCTGTAATTACAGATCTTTTACACAGACTTTCAAAGAATGATAAGGAACTTTCCCGCGCTCTGGAAGATTTTAAGGAAGCAAAAACTACTTATGACAATGTTCAGAACAAGATTTCTGCCGGAGGTGGAGCAACACTTTCCACAAACGATACAGAAGCCGTAAAAATTGAATACGAAACTGTTCGTCAGATGGCAAAAATGACAATCGGCCGTCGTGGTAATCAGTTCCCAATCTTTACCCGTGAATTTTATCACTGTACAGAAAGAGGAACTGGAACCCGTGAAAACGTTCTGGAAGTTTTACGCTGGATTGAATCAATTGATCCTGGTGTTTTCCACCGAATTCACAAGAATATTCCAAACAGAATTGTTCCTTATGTTCTTCTGGTACCTACATACGGAGACCGCGGTTTCTGCTGGGAACCATTTGACCGCTATAACCGCGTAACAAGCCGAGGCCGTATTGTTGTTCCTATGTACCCAAAAGACCTTACAATTGCCGTTCTTACTGCCGTTGCAGATTTGCGCTGGCAGGTTGCAAAGGAAAAAGCTTCTTACTATTGGATGGAAGAAGGTCTCACAGGACAGTATTACCAGCACTTTGACCAGATGAAGCTTAAGGGAGACGTAAAAGAATTCTTTATTGAAGACTACATTTTGTGGATGACAAAGGAATCTACAGGTGTTCAGCGTCTTGATAAGGATGTTCGCGGAATTTTCTGGAGAAATATGCCTTATCCAAAAGAACTCAAAGAAGATTTGCGAAAACGCTCTCTTGTATATGATGAATTATGCAAGAAGGATGCAAACCGCGAAATGAGTGACGGTTATTGATCTTCAAAAAGATTAATCTGCACGAGGCTTGTGGCAATTACTGCAGCCAACAACATGTACATGCTTTTTCCCAAGGCTTTTATTAAAAAGTCTTGCTGTAAGAGACTGCTCCGGTCCCACTTCTTTGTGGCACACGGGGCAGCTTCTTTTTAACCCCGGCTCACACTTTGGATAACAATGAGGGCAGCCCATCACTATCATAAGCTGGTCTGGAACATTCATAGGCCGATAAACTTTTGAAATAAGATTTTCGCCGACAAAAAGATTTGATTGACACAAGGGACACTTTACCGGCTGAACAGGCCTTGTTTTTTTTGTTTTTCCCGCAGATTTACCACTAAAATATTTTATATACCAGACAATCAGTGCAACAATCACACAAACTGCCAGTCCCATCAAAAGATAATCCATAGACACATTATATCACAAAAAAATATAAAATTTTTTAATTTTTTTCTAAACATTTTTTTTCATAACCCGAAAATGAAGTATAGGGTGGTGGAAACCCGTGAGATAAAGCACGCGGTGCTTTTTAACTACGTTGTAGTTAAAAAAAACTTAGCATATTTATGCCAAGCGTTTTGTCCACCATGTGTTTTATCTATTAACCAAACTATAAGGAGATTATTATGGTTATTAATCACAATATGAGCGCACTTTTTGCTCAGCGTTCCCAGGGAATTCAGGATCTTAATGCCCAGAAGAGTATGGAAAAACTTTCATCTGGTTTGAAGATTAACCGCGCCGGCGACGATGCTTCAGGACTTGCAGTTTCTGAAAAAATGCGTGCTCAGATCCGCGGATTGAACCAGGCTTCTACAAATGCTCAGAACGGCATTTCATTTATCCAGACAACAGAAGGATATCTTCAGGAAACAACTGATATTATCCAGCGCATCCGCGAACTCGCAGTTCAGTCTTCAAACGGTATCTACTCTTCAGAAGACCGCATGCAGATTCAGGTTGAAGTTTCTTCTCTCATCGCTGAAGTAGACCGCATTGCTTCTGCAGCTCAGTTCAACGGTATGAACATGCTCACAGGACGTTTCGCTCGCCCAACAGGTGAAAACGCAGTTACAGGTTCTATGTGGTTCCATATTGGTGCTAACATGGACCAGAGAACTCAGGTATTCATTGGTACAATGTCTGCTACAGCTCTCGGACTCCGCAACATTGGCGACGAATCTATCATGACTCTTGAAACTCCAGATGAAGCTAACCGCGCAATCGGAACTCTTGATGAAGCTTTGATGAAGATTAACAAACAACGTGCTGACCTTGGTGCTTACCAGAACCGCCTTGAAGAAACAGTTAAGGGACTCGATGTTAGTGCTGAAAACCTCCAGGCTTCTGAATCACGCATCCGCGATACAGACATGGCTGCTGAAATGGTTGAATTCACAAAAGACCAGGTACTCAGCCAGGCTGGAACAGCAATGCTGGCTCAGGCAAATCAGAGTTCACAGAACGTTCTTTCACTCTTGCGCTAGAAAAATTAGTAGCAGAGTGGGTAGCCAGCCATTGCGTGCGAGTTTGGCAGCAGCTTGCTGATGACAAACTCGGGAAGCAAGCGCAAGCTTGCGACCAATGCTGGCACAAGCTAATCAGAGTTCACAGAACGTTCTTAGCTTGCTCCGCTAGTTTTACAATACGTCCGGAGAAAATCTCCGGGCATGAAAAAACCGTTCGGTTTTCCGAACGGTTTTTCTTTTTAACCAGATTCAAATAAATTAAAAATAAACCTTAGCCCAAGGTAATTCCACCCTGCTCTGTAATTGTAATAATCGACTTACAATTTGTACATCTGAATCGACCAGGTCTTGTTGCCTGAACAATTTTTCCACAAGAAGGACAAGTAAGAGCCTTAGGGAAAATCTGAGAAGGAGCAGCACCATCTTCTTTTGTAAAGAATTCAAGAGCTTCCTCTACAGAAGTTTTAAGATTGAAGAACTGAGAGAATCCCAGAATCTGGAAAACTTCAGAAACCTTTTCCTGTACAGCGGCAAGAACGATATCTCCGCCCTTTACCTTCACCATTTTCAAAAGGATTGTGAAAGAACCAAGACCTGTTGAAGAAACATAAGAAAGTCCTCCACAATTGAAGAGCAGATTAAAGTAACCAGCTCCGATTACTTTAGTAAGCTGCTTCTGAAAGAAAGATGAATTGTACGTGTCTATGTAGCCTTCCAAATCGACCATACAGCCACTTGAAAGACCTGGTATCTTTTTTAATGTAATTTTAAGGGAATCATCTTTGTCATTATCAAAGCCCGAAACGATTGAATTATTTGATTCCATATTTCACTCACCTCTAATTATATTCATTAATCATTTTATTCTATCATTGGAAATTAAAACTGTAAAGGAAAAAACTTTGTTATATTTCACAAAACAATTAAAAAATTGATCTTCCTCTGAAACTAAGTGCTAAAGTTCGTTTGTCTACATACTCCAGATCGCCGCCGACAGGAAGTCCTGTGGCTAATCGGGTTACTTTTACTGCTGGCTGCACATTTAATTCCGAAATAACTTTGTTTACATACAAAGCTGTAGTGTCTCCTTCAACCGTTGGGTTAGTGGCTATAATCACTTCGGAGATTCCGCCATTGCGGATTCGGGATAAAAGCGGCTGCAGCGAAAGCTGAGCGGGTCCAATTCCTTCCAGAGGCTTAATTAAAGCCCCTAAAACATGATATACACCCCGATATTCACCATAAGCTTCTATTGTGGAAACATCCTGTGACTGTTCAACCACGCAAATTATAGATTTATCACGCAGGACATCTGAACAGATAGAACAGGGATCATTTTCGGTCCAGGCACCGCATATAGAACACGGTTTAATTTTTTCGTGCAGACTTCCAAGATTCTGAGCAAAGCGCTGAACATAACTGCGATCCTGTTTTAAAAGCCAGTTTACCATTCGCACTGCACTTTTTTTCCCAATACCTGGCAGTTTAGAAAAATTTCCCGCAAGTTCATCAAAAGCATTCATATTAATGCCCCTTAGAGTCCAAGTTTTGACAAGTCAAAATCACCAAGTAATGAAGAAGATGAAGACTTTATTTTTTCCTGAACATTTTCCATTGCGTTGTTGTGTGCCGCAACAATCAGATCCTGAAGCATCTGAACATCACGATTATCAACACAAATTGGATCGAGTTTTATATCAAGCATTTCGAACTTTCCATTTAGAGTGACAGTAACCATACGGCCGCCAGATGAACCTTCGGCAGTAATATTTGCAACTTCGCGCTGAAGCTTTTCTGCCTGTTCTTTTATCATCTGTGAATTTTTTAATAAATCAAAAGGATTCATATTTACCTCTATATATTAATTTACTGATTTTTAGTGTTTTCCGGCAACAATAGTTCCATTAAACAAATTCAAAAGGATTTCTACCTGAAGAGGAAGAGTAACTTTTTCTACCTGAACAGGAGCGGCTTTGTTTTCCAGGATAACAGAAAATTCCATCGGGCGGCCGCAGACTTTTGAAATCTCTTGGGCAATTACAGACTGCTTACGTTTTATAAGTTCAAGGCTGTAAGAATCTGAAACTGAAGTTTCTACACAGTTTTCTTTTACCTTCCACAAACCAGTAGTTTCAAGATTTGTGGCTGCAAAGCCATCAGAAACAGAAAGAGCAGCCATTACAGAGCCACGAAGCTGGGCAATAGAAATCTTACGGCCATCTGCGGTAGTAAGGCTTTCTTCCAGCTGAACAGGAGCCTGGGCTCTTGATTCACCAGAATTTGAATTAAAGGATTCCAGTTCTTTTTCAGCCTGATAGGCACGTTCCTCATCAGAAGGATAGTATTCTTCATCATCTGGAGGAGCGTCCATGTTAGACCATTCTTCATCTGGATTTTCCGTATAGCCTATATCTGATTCAGGCACAACAATAGAAGGCGCAGGGGTATCATTTCCTGCAGCGTTTTCTAATTGAGGAAGATGTATTTTCAAGCGTTCGTCTATAGGTTCGCCGGAAGCTTCCTGCACCTGAGCTTCAGATTCCACTGATTGTTCAGGCGGCAGTGGACCGCCATCATAAAAAGGGGACGTATTCTCCGGATTTTCGCCGTCTGGGGAGTTATCTTCTTCCTCGCCCTCTTCATCTGGCATGCAGTTTAGCATTGAAAGCTGAGGCAGGCCATCTGGAACCGGCACCTGGAGGCCGGAAGCGGCACTTGCAGCTGGAGCTGGCTGCGATAACGGTGCCTGCTGACCAAGCGACTGTGCCTGTGGCTGCACCACCGGCTGCGCCTGCTGAGAATGAGGGAGCTGTGCGGCGGCAGAAGCCTGCGGAGCAAGTGGCGCCCCGTTCAACAGAGCCTGAGCCGCATCTATAGCCTTCTTTACCTCGGCAGAAGAAACATACTGACCAAGCCAGCACAAGCGGCTAAAAGCCAGTTCCAGTTCATAACGAGGCGAAAGTGAATAGCGTATATCGCGGTATAACTGCAAATATATAGAAAGAGCACGCTCAATCTGCACTGTGTTCCATGCAGAAAGAACCGCACTGCTAAAGCGTTCTGGAGAATTACCAAGCAAAGCTTCTTTTTTTACGCCATTCTTAATAAGAAGAAGACTGCGTAAATAATCAGCACAGTTTGTAATCAGCTGTTCAATAGAAATTCCGCTCTGCAGGAATTCATCCAGCATAGAAAGAACTTCTTCTGTTTTAGAAGCTGAACAGGCTTCAAAAAGAGTATTCAAACGTTCAAGACCAACGAGCCCCAGCTTATCGCGGATTTTTTCATAAGTCATTTCGCCATCGCTAAAGGCTACAACCTGGTCAAAAAGGGTGTAGGCATCGCGCATGGAACCGGTTGACTCACGGGCAATCCAGAAGAGTGCTTCGTCATCAGCTTTTACATTAAGTTCTGCGGCAGCTTCTGCAAGGCACTGTTTTACTTTATCAACAGGTACCAGACGGAAGTTATACTGCTGACAGCGAGATTTTATAGTTGCAGGAACCTTCTGAAGTTCGGTTGTAGCAAAAATAAAAATAACATAAGGAGGCGGCTCTTCAATAGTTTTAAGCAAAGCATTAAAGGCCGAAGTAGAAAGCATATGAACTTCGTCTATAATATAAATCTTATATTTTGAATTACTTGGAGGAAAGAGAACTTCGTCTTTAATCTGACGGATATTCTCTACACTGGTGTTTGACGCACCATCGATTTCTATAACATCAAGGGAAGAACCCTTTGTAATTTCCTGACAATTTGAACACTGACCGCAAGGAGTATCTGTTGGACCATGCTGACAGTTCAAGGCTTTTGCAAGAATACGCGCCGTAGAAGTTTTTCCGCATCCTCGTGGACCAGAAAAAAGATAGGCATGAGCAATTTTTCCCGACTTTATTGAATTTTTCAGAGTCTCGGCAACAAATTCCTGACCAATAAGATGATCAAACTGCTGCGGACGCCGACGTGTCGCTGTTACTTCGTATGACATAAGTATGATTATAAAATGAAAAGCATTTTTTAGGAAGTCCCACACACCTACTTACATGGACAAACGCATTAATTTACATAAACAGAAAAACAGGGGTTCCCGCGCCGCAGTCTTGTAAAACACACGGGTGAACGCTGTAGCGGTAGCACTTTTGTTTTTCTGTGTAAGTAAAATTATAATACGGATGTGCTAATCTACTTGCTCACAAATCGCTGTGCAATTATAATTGAAGAATGAAATTCTACGGTGAACTTCTGGTTTTTGTCCTTTTATTTATCACAAATTTCCGAGTATTTTTTGTAAGAGCAGCCCGTCATGACCCTCTGGTTGTGCTTGCACCATCAACCTTTATTATTGCTATTCTTCAAATTTTTGCCTTCGGCGTAGATGTTTTTACAACCTTAGGACTTCTGATTGCCCTGCTCGTTTTACTTTCTAACTTTCACGCCATTTTCCGCTATTCAGAAAATCTTTACATTGACCACTACAGCCCCCTCATGATGGTCTGGGCAGTTTTTACTTCAATTATCTCTGCAATTGCAATAATTGGCATTATTATTTTTGCGCCACAGGAACTTACAAATAAAGAAATAAATTTCACAGAAAGTCAGACAAGATTAAAGGGAAACTTCAGAACCGGCTTTGAAGCTGCTCATTTTTATTCTTCGGCAAATGCCATTCTTTATGAATTTTCACCAAAAAACGAAGACACACTTTCCGACGAGCAGATTGTTCTCTTCATTCCAGATAAAAGAGCTGATACAGAACACTACAAACCTTACCTTCAACTTCTTGCAGACAAAGGTTTTACTGTTTACTCCGCAGATTTTTATGCTGATGATTGCCGCTGGCTTCACACTATCGAAGATATTAAAATTCTCCGCCGCCTTGCTATGGTCGCTCGTAACGAACTCAAACCATCATTCTTTGCCGCCCAGAGAGAATTTTATACTTACAACATTTCTCTGGAAATAAATGCCATGCTTAAAATTCTTTCTGAAAAATACGGAGAGGACGCTTCTTTCTATTTTGTAAGTGATGTAATGGGCAACACTGCAATTAATGATCTGATTGTAAAACAGAAATCTAAGGTAAAGGGAGTCTTCTTCCTGGACTCGGTAAAGGAATATGAAAGTCCGGGCTATGGTTTTATAAAACAGACAGATCCACTGCTGGCATTTTACAAGCAGTTACCAAGAGATAAATCATTTTACGAGGCAAAATTGCTTTCTGAAAAAACAAAGGCCCAATTCACAGAAAAGCTCACAGAAAAGATGGAGGAGAAAACAGAATGACTGTAAAAGAGCTTCATGATTTTTTTAATTCATTTCTAAAGATAGAAGATTTTTCGGCTGACCCTTCACTAAACGGTATTCAGATTCAGAACGGGGAGGTTGGAAGTAAGGAAATTCACAAGGTTGCTTTTGCGGTAGATGCCTGCGAAGAAAGCGCTTTACGAGCCATTGAAGAAGGTGCCGATGCTCTTGTAGTTCATCACGGACTTTTCTGGGGCCACTGTGAAACTATTACGGGTTCTCTTTACAAAAGAGTTTCCACTTTTATAAAAAATGACCTTGCCCTGCTGGCCTATCACATTCCGCTTGATGCAAATAATCCCTATGGTAACAATTTTGGGCTTGCAAAAATGCTTGGTTTGCAGGCTGTTGAAGGCTTTGGTTACTGGAGGGGCATGAGCATTGGCGCAAAGGGCAGTTTTTCTTCACCTGTAAGCGCAGAAGAACTTGCCGCTCAGCTTTCCGCTCTTACAAAAACACAATGCAGAGCCTTTTCATTCGGAAAAGAAAAAATCAGCAGTGTTGGGATTATTTCTGGAGGAGCGAGTGAAGATGTTGCAGAGGCAGTTTCGGAAGGCCTGGACGCTTATATTACCGGTGAATTTGCACATGAGCAGTACCACTACGCCCAGGAAATGAAAATCAACGTAATTTCTGGCGGCCACTACGGAACAGAAATTATAGGAGTTTCACTTTTAAAAGAAAAACTGGAAAAGGAAATGGGGCTGGAAACTTGTTTCATAGACCTTCCGACAAATTTGTAGTATATTTAAATAATGGAAATTAAAGATTTTAAGAGAAAGTTACTGCCATTTATTTTAACGGTAGTTGTAATCATTTTGGATCAGCTTACAAAACTGCTGATAGTAAAAAATATCCAGTACGGAACAATCGGTGCTCAATTTTTCGGCGATTTTTTAAGAATTGTGCACATTTCAAATACAGGGGTTGCATTCAGTGTGGGTGCAAGCTGGTCAGAAACTGCAAGACATCTTCTTTTTTCTTTACTCCCTCTTATTGTAATTGGCGTAGTTATATTTGTTTATTTTAGAAATGATGAATTTACATATCTACAGCGCTGGGCAATCACCGGAATTATTGGCGGCGGTCTTGGAAATCTGATTGACCGTTTTTTCCGTGCAGAAGGCGTTGTAGACTTTATAGATGTAAAATTCTACGGACTTTTTGGGCTTCAGAGATGGCCAACTTTTAATGTTGCAGACTCTGCGGTTGTAGTGTGTGGTATCCTCCTCATTATTTCCTTTATTATCAGCCTGAAAAAAGAAAAAGAACAATAAAAGAGGTTATTTATGGAAGATTTAGACGAAGAAAGCTATAAAAAAAGAAAACTGGAACAGGTTGAATACCGCAACAAGAAACGTTATTCAAGTATTTTTATGTTTGTAGCAACAATCTTTGAAATTCTTGAAACTATGGCTATTATGCTTGTTTTGTTCATCATCACTGCCTTTATTCTGCTAAAATTATTTAATCCGGAAAGTGCGGCTGTTCAAATCGCCTTTCAGATTTCTACAGTTGTAATTTTTATCGGCGGGCTGGTTTTAGGATTTTTAATCTACAAAAAAGTTATTCAGTGGGCAATCAAAAAATTCCATCTGGAAGATAAACTTCTGGATGATGTAAAAAGTCACTATATTAAGCCTTCAAAAGAAGAAAGAGAAGCTGAATTAAAACGATAAGGAGTAAACCAAAGTGAAAATCGGAATTATTGGTGCCATGGAGGTTGAAGTTCGTTCTCTTTGTGCAATGCTAAAAGACTGCACAAAAGTTCAGTACGCAAACCTTACATTTTTTTCTGGAAAATATTGTGATAAAGAACTCGTTGTTGTAAAAAGCGGGGTTGGAAAAGTAAACGCGGCCCTCTGTGTTCAGATGCTTGTTGATAAATTCGGCGTTGATAAAATCATAAACACAGGAATTGCAGGAGCGGCTGGAAAAGGGCTTGGAGTTTTCGACTTTGTAGTTTCTACAGAAGCCTGCTACCACGACCTTGATGTCCGCATTTTTGGTTATGAAATTGGACAGGTTCCTGGAATGGACAGATTCTTTACGGCAGATTCTGATATGGTAAAAAAAGCTGTAGAAACCTTTGCAGAAACCGATTTTGCTTCTAAACACCAGATTATGACAGGTCGGGTTGCCTCTGGCGATCAGTTTATTTCTGACAAAGCTGTAAAACAGGGCATTATTGATAATTTTGCTCCTGCCTGTGTAGAAATGGAAGGGGCCGCAATTGCCCATGCCTGCACAGTAAATAAAGTGCCATTTGTAATTATCCGCTGTATGTCTGACTGCGCAGATGACAGTGCAACAAGCACCTATGATTTTAACGAAGACACTTGTGCAGAAATGAGCGCACAGTTTGTTGAAAAGTTTGTTTGCAAATTATAGTTTTTAGAAAAACCTGGAGGATTTTTATGGAAAAGAAATATAACGTAGATTCATTTAATCTTGATCACACAAAGGTAACTGCACCTTTTGTTCGTCTTGCAGGAACAAAGGTTGGCGAAAAGGGTGATATCGTAACAAAATTTGATATTCGATTCTGCCAGCCGAACAAGGAATTTATGCCTACAGGAGCAATCCATACTCTGGAACACCTGATGGCTGAATATATCCGCGACGAAATGTCTGGAGTTATTGATTTATCTCCAATGGGTTGCCGAACAGGTTTTTACTTCACAATTTTTGGTGAACATACAGAAGAAGAAATTGCTAATCATTTTATGAATGTACTTTCTAAAGTTGCTGTTTGGGATAAGCCAATTCCTGCAACTACAGAAGCTGAATGCGGAAACTACCGCGACCACGACCTTGAAGGCGCAAAACACTACGCAAAACAGTGGTGCGACGGAATTAAAAACAAGGGGTATTCGGCATTTATCAAATAACTTTAGAGGCAGGTTAATTGAATATTCTTAGCAAACTAAAAGAAACAGCCGTTTCGGTGCTTCCCGTAATGGCTATTGTTCTCTTTCTTGGCTTTACATTTGTTCCTTTAGATAAAATTTTGCTGGTCCGTTTTGTAATCGGCGGACTTCTTCTTATTCTTGGACTTACTATTTTTCTGCTCGGTGTAGATTTGGGCATTCAGCCTATGGGTGAACGCTGCGGTGCCGAGCTGACAAAAAAACGCTCGCTTTTACTGCTGCTTTGCGTGGCCTTTATAATCGGCTTTATTGTTACCGCAGCCGAGCCGGATATTCAGGTTTTTGGAGACCAGGTAAGGGGTGTTTTTCCTGTTGTAAATAAACTTGCCATCACATTTGTAATTGCGTGCGGAGTCGGGATTTTCATCATGCTGGGCTTGCTGCGCACTGTGCTTAACTTATCTATAAAATGGACTTTCTTTATTGCCTATCTCATCCTTTTTGCAATTTCTTTTGCGGCACCAGACAGTTTTATTGGAATTGCCTTTGATTCAGGCGGTGCAACAACAGGTCCTATGACCGTTCCTTTCATCATGGCACTGGGACTTGGTGTTTCTTCCGTTCGTGATGATAATGACAACAGCTTTGGCCTTACAGGAATCTGTTCGATTGGGCCAGTTATGGCTGTTCTTATTTATTCGATTATTTTACAAAGCAGAGGAGCTTTTTCAGATGTCGCAGCCGCAGAAGTTCTGGCAGAAGCTGACGCCAGCAGTGCGGCAATCAGCAGTTTTGGAATAATTGCTTCTCACGTAATTCACGAAGCTCTTATTTCAATTGCACCTCTTTTTGCCCTTTTCGTCATCTTTCAGATTTTCCTCTTGAAAATGACCCGCCGCCAGGTAATCAGAATTATAATCGGTTTTGCTTATGCTTTTATCGGCCTTACAATCTTTTTAATCGGGGTAAACGGAGGCTTTTCTCAGGCAGGAGCGGCTCTTGGGCAGAAGCTTGGGGCACTTGCCCTTGAACGGGGCGGCATCTGGTATGTAATTTTACTCGGTACAGGTCTTGCCCTTGGGGCAATCATCGTTAGTGCAGAACCTGCAGTTTGGGTTTTAAGCGAGCAGGTAGAAAGCGTGAGCGGTGGTACAATCAAAAGAAAAGTTCTGCTGGTATTTTTATCAGTTGGAACAGCCTTAGCTATCGGTCTTTCCATGCTGCGGGCTGTAAGCGGCTTTAATCTTAAAATCATACTTATTCCGGGCTATATAATCGCAATGATTCTGATGCTTTTCTGCCCTTCCCTCTTTTCGGGCATTGCCTTTGACTCGGGCGGAGTTGCTTCGGGGCCTCTTACTTCAACTTTTGTACTTTCATTTACTCTTGGAGCGGCAAGCAGCGGTCAGGGCGGAAACGATTCCTTTGGCGTAATTGCGCTGGTTGCCATGATGCCGCTTATTGCAATTCAGGTAATGGGAATTATTTTCAAGATGAAGCAGAAAAAGAACGAAAAGAAGGATTATCCGGTCAAGCCGGATAATGACACAGCTGCCGGGGAGGTGACTAATGAATTATAAACTTCTGATTAGTATTGTACCGCATGACAGCGGGGAATTTATAACAGACACCGCAAAAAAAGCAGGGGCTGGCGGCGGAACCATTGCAATGGGCAGAGGCACCGCAAGCAACGGAATTTTACAGCTGCTTGGTCTTGGTGATACGTCAAAAGACATTGTCTACATAATTTTAGAGGATGAAAAATATCAGGACGCAAAAGATGCGATAATACAGGCCTGCGAGAACAAAAAACATTTCGGAGTGCTTTTCAGTCTTGAAGTTGGTGATTTTGTAAAGGCCGGCAGCAAAAAATCGGTTGAAAAAACAGGGGGTGATTCTATGGCAGAAAATGAAAAGAAAGAAACTTATCAGATGATAAATGTGATTGTAAACAAGGGTTATGCGGAAGATGCCATGGATGCGGCACGCCGGGCTGGTGCTGGTGGCGGCACAATTATGGGAGCCCGGGGAACTGCAAAGGAAGGTGACGCAGCATTTTTCGGCATGAAGATTGTTCCAGAAAAAGACATGCTGATTATTCTGGTTCCAAGCGAAAAAAAAGACGCTATTGTCCAAGCTATAAAGGTCCTGCCCTGCTTTGCAGAGGCCGGCAGCGGAATTATTTTCTGTAACGAAGCACAGGATTTTACAGTGCTGGGGAAGAAATAATTTTTTAGAAAACACTTGCATAATCATTCAAATGAGGATATTATTTGAACAGTTGTTCAATTGAGCAATTATTCAAGTAATATCCTTTTTCTTTTTGGAGGCATATGAAAAATATTGAAACTTGTGAAGGCGAGATAATTCACGAAGACACCGTCAAAGCGGTAAAGGCAACTTTCCCGGCAGATGAAGTGCTTTTTGATTTATCAGATTTCTATAAAATTTTTGGCGATACTACCCGCGTAAAGATTTTGTATGCACTGGATAAAAGTGATCTGTGTGTATGCGATATTTCTTCACTTCTGGGCATGTCTATTTCGGCAGTTTCTCATCAGCTTAAGACTCTGCGGGATTCAGATTTAGTGCGCACCCGTCGCGAAGGCAAGGTTGTTTATTACAGTCTTGCCGATGAACATGTAAAAAGCATTCTTGAATGTGGCTTTGAACACATTTTGGAAAAGGAGTAATGATTTATGAGTAAAGAAATAGAAGAAGAGATGGAACAGGACCATCACCACGAGGGACACGAGCATGAAGCTCATGAGCACCACGAGGGACACGAACAGTCTCACCATCATCATGATGACGATGACTGCTGCTGCCACGACCATGACGGGCACGACGAAGACCACTGCGAATGCGAGCATGGACACCACGGACATTCTCACGGGGGCTGTTCTTGCGGCTGTGGTCATGAACACGGTCACAATCACGACCACGACGATGATGAAGAACTTAGCGTAAAACAGATAATTTTTGCTGCAGTTTTATTTGTACTCGGACTTGTGATTGAACATCTGCCGCTCGAATCCTGGCTGCCGGCAATTCCAAAAATTGACCTGATTCATAAGGCCATTTTCATGGTGCTTTATTTCCTTGCTTACATCATCACCGGAAAAGACATTGTAATTGGCGCAGTTTCTAACCTGATTCACGGCGAACTGATGGACGAAGCCTTCTTAATGTCGGTTTCTTCAATTGGCGCCATTCTCCTTGGAAAGTATGAAGAAGCCGTTGCTATCATGATTTTGTACCAGGTGGGCGAAAAGTTTGAAGATTACGCAGTAGATAAATCCCGCGATTCAATTGAAGAAATTGCTAAACTGCGTCCTGACCACGCAACTGTAAAGGTCGGAGAAGAAACCCGCGAAGTTAATCCAGAAGATGTAGAAAAGGATTCTGTAATCATCGTAAAACCTGGCGACCGCATTCCAATTGACGGCGTTGTTGTAGACGGCGAAAGCTTTATAGATACCTCTGCCCTCACAGGCGAAAGCATTCCGCGCCGTGTAGGAATTGGAGACGAAGTGCTTTCCGGCTCAATCAACAAGCAAGGAGTTTTGGAAATTCGCACTACCCGTCACGCTGGAGATTCTGCCCTTGCCCGCATTCTGGAACTGGTTGAAAACGCAACAGAAAACAAGACAAAGGAAGAGCAGTTTGTTACCCGCTTTGCCCGTGTTTACACTCCGATTGTTGTTTATTCAGCCCTTGCCCTGGCAATTATCCCAAGCCTTATCATCGGCTTTACAAGCGGCCAGTGGGCATGGCAGGCAAGCTGGAGCACCTGGGTTTACCGAGCCCTCATGTTCCTGGTTGTAAGCTGCCCTTGCGCAATCGTAATTTCAATTCCTCTTTCTTTCTGCGGAGGAATAACAGCTGCTGCCCAAAAAGGCATTCTTATTAAGGGAAGTGTTTACCTCGAAACTCTGGGCCACACAAAAACCGCTGTTTTCGACAAAACAGGAACCCTTACAAAAGGAAACTTTGTTGTTTCTCATATTCACGCAACCGACCCGGCTATTACAGAAACAGAACTGCTTGCGCTTGCAACTCACACAGAAATGTTCTCAACTCACCCAATTTCGGCTTCGCTCAAGGCTGCCCACCACGACAAGTGCTGCGACCAGGTAAAGCTTGAAAATGTAGAAGAAATTGCCGGCATGGGAATTAAGGCTCTGGTAAACGGCAAGGAAGTTCTGGCCGGTAATACAAAGCTGATGGACAAGTTCGGAATTAAATACGACGAATGTCTTGAACATCAGGATGGAACTGTAATTCATGTTGCAAGTGAAGGAAAGTACAGTGGCCACATTGTAATTAGTGATGAAATAAAGGATGATTCAGCAGAAACTGTTCAGGGACTTAAGAAAGTTGGTGTTGAAAATGTTGTAATGCTCACCGGCGACAACGAACGCGCTGCCCACACTGTTGCGGCAAAACTGGGGCTCAAAAAGGCTTACGGCCAGCTGCTGAGCGCAGACAAGCTTACAAAAGTTGAAGAGCTGCTTGCAGACCTCCGAAAACCTGCTAAGAAGGGAAAGGAAGGCAAAAAACGCGGCACACTCATTTTTGCAGGAGACGGAATTAACGACGCTCCAGTTCTTGCCCGCGCCGATGCCGGAATTGCAATGGGAAGCATGGGAAGCGACGCCGCAATTGAAGCAGCCGACATAATCATCATGGAAGATAAACCTAGCAAGATTGTTGACGGAATTAAAATCAGCCGCCGCACACTGCGCGTAGTTTATGAAAACCTTTACGGTGCCCTGGGAATTAAAGGTACAATTCTTATCCTCAGTGCACTGGGTATTTCAAACATGTGGCTGGCCGTCTTCGGCGACGTTGGAGTTACAATTCTTGCAGTTCTCAACTCTTTGAGACTGCTTAGAAAACAGAAATAAAAAAAAAGCTTACACAAGAATTCTTATCAGTAGATTCTTGTGTAAGTCTATATTTTTAGACTAATTTATACCAATCAAAATTGCAATCACAATAAAAAGCAAAAATAATCCTGCTGCATAAATCTTAAAACGTAAAGCTTTTTGCTCTGGTGTTTTACGCACAGTTCGACCTGTTGCTTTATTTTCATCAAATGTTTCATTTCCAAAAATCTTAATTAGTTTAGGAACGATAAAAATAGCAATTGCAAATAAGATAATTACTATAACTACAAAGCCTGCCATTACTTATTCTCCTTATATACAACAATTTCTTTTTTAATACTTTCTTCCAACATGTAAGTTTTATTTTGATTAACAAGAATCACATGGAAAGTCAAACTTAACGAACCAAAAATAATAAATATAAGAGAAATAATAATCGAAGTAATAATGATATAAACTGCCTGCATTTTCAAAACATACTTAATTTCAGCCTGAATGTTATAAAAGCTTTGATTATATCCCTCTCTCATTTTCTTTTGATCCTGGATAATGTCATCCATTTTATCAACCAACTTATCCAACCCTAGTTTTGAAACAATAGTTTGTAATAATCCCTGATCTTCAGAAATATTCTGTTTTTCACTATCCGATGTTTCTAATATAAAACTAATTTCTGGAAATTTATCAATAACATATTTTGAACAATAAATTCCAATTGGAATAATACTAATTCCTATCAGAATTAAAATTATTCCGAAAATTAAACTTACTAGATGTTTTTTGTACATACAACTTCTCCTTTTTTTTGACAGTACATTCTATAATACCCCCCCCCACTATACCTTTGTCAAGAGTATTAAATACATTTGCCACGGAGCGTTTTTTTTTCTATAATCTCCGTTATGAACCTTTCAAATATTGTAATTGTACTTTCACACCCGGACGAATCTAGAAATATTGGGGCAGCCTGCCGCGCCATGGCAAATAATGATATAAGCGAACTGAGAATTGTGGGCAACAAGGCTGATTATGATATTGAACACATTCACGTTCTGGCAATTCATGCAGGCCCTATTTTTGACAAGGCGAAATTTTACAATTCAATTACAGAAGCAACTTCTGATTGCGCCATCTGCGCAGGAACCACACGGCGACGCGGAAAAAAACGAGGAAAACTACTTTTGCCGGAAGAATTTGCAGAAATGGCAGATGAGATAACAGACGCATCCACAGGAGCTACAAATGACAAGGCTGGTAACGGCGGCAAAGTAGCCGTAATTTTTGGAAACGAGCGCACAGGCCTTACCGATCCCGAACTAGATGAATGCAACCTGGGAGTTACAATACCTTCTTCAGATGATTTTGGCTCCCTGAATCTAAGCCACGCCGTTCAGATTATGTGTTACCACCTTTTCCGCCGCGCCTTGGAGCAGAAAAAAGGCCAGTACCGCGGCTATACCCCACTCACACTCGAACGCATAGACAAAACAGTTGCAAACATAACAGACAACATGCAGAAAATAGGCTTTTTCAAAATGCCAGGCCGCGAAGATATGGAAAACTTCTGGCGCAGCATTTTAAGCCGGGCGAGTCTTTCGGAAGGGGAAGCCCAATATTTAGAGAAAACCTTTAGCAAAATGGCAGGCCTTGCCAGTAAAAACTCTGGCATCACAAAAGTCGACTAATTTTTATTTGTTCTTCTCTTGAATAAACTTAAGGAATTCATCTTTTGGAACTGGCTTACTAAAATAAAAGCCCTGAGCATAAGTAATTCCCTGCGAAGCAAGATAATCGTACTGTTCCTTTGTTTCAATTCCTTCGACCACAATTTTGCGCCCCATTTTTAAGAGCATGGAAATCATATTTTCAAGAAGAATCTTTGCATTTTTTACGCTTTCCCTGTCATCATTCTTAAAACATGGCCATAAAAGGCTCTTGTCTATCTTAATCAGCTCAAATTCACCCTTTGTCATGCGTGAAAGATTAGAATAGCCGGTCCCAAAGTCATCCATCGCAAAAGAACAGCCAAATTTACGCAGTTCATCCATATTCTTTTTAAGCATATAACCCGAAGTAATTGCAATAGATTCCGTAATTTCAAGATTAACAGCTTCCGGTGAAATCTGATATTTAGTAAGAAGAGCCTTCATAAGTCGCGGCAAATCTGAATCAACAGACTGTAAACCGGAAAGATTTACTTCAATATGAGAAAGCCCTTTTTCTTCCAGTTTGCTGGCAGCCATAAAACTAAAAACCTGCTCAAAAATCAGATTACTAAGCTGCATAATATAGCCGTTCTTTTCTGCGATAGGAATAAATTCTTCCGGAGAAATAAAGCCCAGAGTTTTGTTATCTTTTAAGCGAACAAGAGCTTCGGCATTTGTGAATTTTTTAGTCTGCAGATTGTAAATCGGCTGATAGTACATTTCAATTCCATCATTTTTAATTGCCTTAGAAACAATATTAATGATAGAAAGTCTTCTCTCCCTGTTTCGTCTTGCGTCTTCATCAATTCTCCAGACAAAACCACTTGATTTTGTATAAGTTGAAGAATCTTCCACAAAGTCAATCAATTCAGAAATACTTCCGTCAAATGGAAAATCTTTTGGACACAAAAGCACATTCGCATGAGCGTTCATAGTAATATTAGTCTGCCTGAAATTCCATGATTGAAGAAAACGATATTCCAGAAGATTAAGATAAGCTTCTAATTTCTGAACATGATTAGAATCAAGTATAAAAGCGATTGAATTACGATTCATGCGGTAACATTCCATTCGCAGCGAGTGTTCCACATAAAGCCTTACATTAATCAGCAGTTCGGCAATAATATCATTTTCCATGTAATTTCCGAACAAAGGTGCCTCATCAAGCTGTATATTTATAATCGCAAAAGATTTCTTGTTATCTTTATATTCTGCCAGAACATTTTTTAGAGCATAATAATTAAAAGCCCGGGTGTCACGATCTATATATTCAGGAGGATTTTCAAGAGAAAGGAACATAAGCAGAATCATAGAAGAAACACCGACGCTGGAAATAAGGATTTTTGGCATTAAAATCTGAAGACCACCAAAACCTATCCAAAGAGCCATGGTAAGAAGAACATAAATCTGCTGCTTGCGATGCTTTGATTTCCTAAGATTTTTAAATGATTGGAAAACGGTCATCACCGAATAAATAATAATTACGGCATAAACAAAGTTTACCATTGGCCCATAGGAATAAATGCCGTCTTCTTCTATATAATAATAAATTGGTGCAAAAATAATGCTGACTAAAGAAATAAGATAAAGCCCGATAATAAAGGCCAGTTTTTTGCGGGAATAACGTTTCTGGTCGCGATTCAGAAAATCAATATAAAGATAAATACAGGAAAGTGCTAAATCAAGAAAGAGAATAAAACCCTGATGAGTAAAACGAACAAACCAGAGAGGTAAAGAATCATAATAGACAAGTGCAAAAACCGTTGCTATATCAAAAATCAGATAGCAGGCAGCACTTATCATCAGAACAGAGAAAATCTTATTTGATAAAAGTTTTACTTTTGGCCGGCAAAAGTAAATAATTTCAAGGATGATTAACAAAGATGAGGCAGCAATTTGAAATCTTAAATGATTAAACAAAAAAGAATTCACTCTTTAATTTTACATCAGTAATTCCGAAAACGCCACAAAAATGATACAATGCAGTCATGAAATACAAGCACATACTTTTTGATATGGACAACACCCTTTACCCTGCAAGTTCCGCTATGAATGACGGAATTACAAGACGAATGCTTGAATGTGTAGCAGATTTTTTTGGCTGCGATATGGAAAAAGCAATTGAATTAAGACGGGAAAGGATTATTCACTACTCCACTACTTTGGAATGGCTGCGTTCAGAAGGTATGACTGATGTAGAAGGATTCATGGCACACGTTCACCCGGATAACGAAGCTGATGAACTGCTTCCTCAGCCTGGTTTGCGTGACTTTTTACTTTCACTCCCACTCCCAATGTCTGTTTTAACAAATGCTCCACACGAGCATGCAGACCGCGTTCTTGAAAAGCTTGGTATTGCAGATTTGTTTATAGCTGTAACTGATATTCGCGATGCGAACTTTTTCGGGAAACCATATCCAGATGCCTTTGAAGCGGCCCTGCGCAAAGCTGGCAGCAGTGTTCAGGACACTTTATTTTTAGATGATATGCAGAAATATACCGATGGTTGGGCCGCTATGGGAGGAACCGCTGTTCTAATCGGTAAGGAAAACGGCCGGCCCCTTTCTGCAGATGCAGTTCCAATGGTAAAAGCCCGTGCAGCAGGTCAGGCAGCCGGCCTTAAACCAGGAAAAACCTTAAGACTAAATTCTATTTATGAAATGAAAGGACTTTTAAATGAATAAAATACTTTGCATTTGCCTTAGTTCTACAATTCAGAGAACTATAACTTTTTCTAATCTTACATTAACTCAGGTAAACCGCTCGGAAAAGTACCGTCAGGATGCTTCGGGAAAAGCAATAAACAGCGCCCGTGTGCTTACTCAGCTGGAAAAAGGCTGCGTTACAAGTGTCTGCCCGCTCGGAGCTGAAAATCAAGAACTCTTTCTTAATCTTGCAAAAAAAGATGATTTGGAACTGGCTTATGTTACAATTCCAGGCGCAACCCGAGAATGCTGGACACTTTTGGATAAGGTTGCCGGCACTACAACAGAGCTGGTTGTAAGCGAGCCAGCCCTTCCAGAAAATGCGGCGAGTGAAATTACAAAGGCTGAAAACAAGCTTTTAAAGTTTATTACAGATGCACTTCCCCAGGTAGACGCCGTTTTACTTGCAGGCAGCCGTCCGGCTATCTGGTCTGAAGATTTATACGCAACAATTTCTGGAATTACAAAAGACAATGGTAAAATTTTCCTTGCAGACTTTATTGGTAAAGATTTGGAGCTGACTTTAAAAACTGCAGTGCCGGATATTATCAAAATTAATGATGAAGAATTCTGCCGCACTTTTGGGCTGAACTATCCTGCTGCAGAAGAAGAGCTTAAATCTGAAATCTCTAAAAAAAGTGCTGAATACAAAAATATTTTTGTAATTACCCGCGGTAAGGATTCCACCTTTGCGGCCCGTAAAGGCGAATTATTTGAATGCCCTACAGAAATAGTAAAAGCCGTAAATACGACCGCCTGCGGCGACAGTTTTAACGCCGGTTTTATCTATGAATATGTTCGAAGCGGCGATATGATTGCGGCACTAAAAAAAGGAACCTGGTGTGCGGCTCGCAATGCAGAGCTGGAAGTGCCAGGGGGTGTGTAAGGCCGCCCGGTAGGCGGCCGGTGTTTTATAGCAAAGCGTTAAGAAAAACGCGAAAGCGTTTTTTAGCTTTACTTCTTTTCGGGGGATTTTAAGGGGGCTTGCCCCCTTAGGAGAAGGGGTAGCGAAAGACCGCGAAGCGGGCTGGAGCGAGGGGAAGGCTTTCCCCTCCTTTAAATCAAAATAAATTAGGGAAAACACCCGATTTACAAAAACATCTTTATCATAGAAAATAAACTCAACGAGATAATCGAAAGAGGAATATTATGATTGAAAAGAAACCTTTGGTAAATGATTTGTATACAGCAGACCCTTCTGCACACGTTTTTAACGGAAAAATCTATATTTATCCTTCACACGACGAAGATGAGGATGTTGAAAACAACGACAACGGCGACCAGTACAACATGAAAGACTATCATGTTTACGAGATGAAAGACACAGAAACTCTGCCTCGCGACTGCGGCTGTGTTTTGAAGCTGGAAGATGTAAAATGGGCAAGCAAGCAGCTTTGGGCTCCAGACTGTGTTGAAAAAGATGGAAAATACTACTTTGTTTTCCCTGCCCGCGACAAGAATGGAATGTTCCGCGTAGGTATGGCAATTGGTGATAAGCCGGAAGGTCCTTTTAAGCCTGAACCTAACTATATCGAAGGCACATATTCTATTGACCCATGTATGTTCCCGGACACCGACGGAAAATACTACCTTACTTTTGGCGGAATCTGGGGCGGTCAGCTTGACCAGTACCGCAATAACAAATGGTCTGCTGAAAACAAAGAACCTAAGGGTGATGAGCCAGCTTGTACTCCAAAAATTGCTTTGATGAAAGACAACATGACTGAACTTGCCGAAGAAGTTCGCGACCTTGTTATTGTTGATGAAAAGGGCAAACCTCTTACTGGTGGTGATGAAGAACGCCGCTACTTTGAAGATCCATGGCTCTTTAAGAAAGGCGATACATACTATTTTACATATTCTACTGGTACAACTCACCTGCTTTGTTATGCAACAAGTAAGAATGTGTACGGTCCTTACACTTATGGCGGAGTTATCCTTACTCCAGTTTTGGGATGGACAACTCACCACTCAATTCTTGAATACAATGGAAAATGGTATCTCTTCTACCATGACTGTGAGCGCTCAAACGGTGTAAACCAGAAACGCAACGTTAAATTCCGCGAGCTCAAATTCAACGACAAGGGCGGAATTATTACAATGGACGGAATGGACAGAGCGTAAGCTTAAAAAAAAACGCTGAGTGATGGCAAGAGAGGCCAGAAGGGGCGGCCGGCAAGACATCTTGACTAAGGGCTCCCATTTCTGATAAAATTATTTTCATTATCGGGCCATTAGCTCAGCGGTTAGAGCAGAGGACTCATAATCCTTTGGTCCTTGGTTCAAATCCAAGATGGCCCAAACCCCATTTTGCGAAAGCAGAATGGGGTTTATTTTTATAATTTCCTATAGCCAAACGACGCGAAGCGACGTATGGCCCAAACCAAACCCATAAAAAAAGACTGTTTTGCATCGCAAAACAGTCTTTTTTTGTGCTATTTCCTTTTTTACAAACTACTTATACACTTCCCATGTTGTCTTAACCAGGGTATCAACATCGCTGTACTTTGGCTCCCAGCCAATCAGCTCTTTTGCCAGCTTTGAAGTTGTGTACAGGCAGGCAGGGTCGCCAGGGCGGCGAGGAACATCTTCTGCAGGAATTGGCTTACCGGTAATTTTGCGGGCTGCGTCGATAATTTCTTTTACAGTAGTTCCCTTTTCTGTTCCCAGATTCAGTTTCAAACTCTTATTATTCTTGGCAATATAGTCCAAAGACATAACATGAGCGCGGGCAAGGTCTGTAACGTGAACATAGTCACGGATACAAGTTCCATCTCGTGTATCATAATCGTTTCCAAAAACCTTAAGCTCACGCTGACCAAGGGCAGCTTCCATTACACGAGGAAGAAGATTTTCAGGCTTCTGCTCAAGACCGCGAATTTCTCCATCAGGATCATATCCTGCAGCATTAAAATAACGCAAAGCTGCAAACTTAAGGCCTTTAAGCTGGTCGTACCAGTCCATAAACTCTTCAATCTTGAGCTTTGTAAAGCCATAGTAGTTAATAGGCTTCTGAGGATGATTTTCGTCCATTGGGAGGTACTGTGGCTCACCAAAAGTTGCGGCAGAAGAAGAGAAAATCATAATCTTGCAGTTATGCTTTACAGCCGCATTCATAATATTCAGAGTTCCGGTGATATTATTGATAGAATACTTTTCTGGAGCAACCATAGATTCTCCGGCTGCCTTAAATGCAGCAAGGTGAACAAATGCGTCAAAACCGCGTGCAAATGCCTGATCCAAATCGCGTTCAATTAAAATGTTTCCGTAAATAAAATCATTTTTTGGAAAAAGATTGCAGCGAAGTCCACTAGAAAGGTTATCAAAAACAGTAACCTCATGTCCTGCCTTCATCATTTCTTTAACAACATGGCTTCCGATATATCCGGCTCCACCAATTACTAAAACTTTCATTTCACATCCTCCTTATAAATTGCAACTGCAATATAGGGCTTGTCGCTTGAAGAAGACTGACGTACCCAGAATGAATCATAAACTGTATAATTTTCAGGAATTTCCAGTTCCTGTAAGGCCTCTTCGGCCTGATCAATATTTACTCCACGGGCAGAAAGCACAAGAATCTCTGCATCAGATAATTCTTCTACCGCTTTTTTTACCTTTGCAATATTTCCGTTAATTGCAGGCTCTACCCACAGCGGAATCTGATGACCAAAACCCATGTACTTCCAGTCATCATACTGTAACTTTTTTTCTGGTTGTTTTTTTTCAATATAAGAACTATCTGATGGAACAGAAGCACAGCCTGAAAAAACGCTGATTAACACAAAAAATAAAGCAAAAATCGGGCTGTAGAAAATATTTTTTTTCATCGTTTTATTCTACCAGATATAGAATCTTATTTCAAATCAAACAATGTCGCGAACGCCACTGTTTGATTCACGCATTTTTGCTACGCAAAAAGTGCTTAAATGATAGTAACACTATCATAATGATTCTACACTAAAATTTCAACAAAGTTTCACTTATTGAAATCGAACAAATTATGAGGTAAACTACAGCAACTATGAAAAAAACAGCTCTTATTCTTTCATCTTTAGGTCTTATTCTTTTTATGACCTCATGCAATACCATAAAAGAAATTCCAGAAGAAAAAACATCTGCTCAGATAATTCAGATGGGCCAGAATGCCGCAAGCAGCAATTCTTATAATTCTGCAATTTACTGTTATGAAATTGCAATTGAACGCTACGGTAATAATCCTGCAATCTATGCAGAAGCAAAATATGAAATTGGAAACGTTTATCTTAAACAGAAGAAATACGAAAACGCTTACAATGCATTTTCTGAATTACTGCAGATGTATGACTCACTTGGAAATGCAATTCCTCCTGCATATAAAAAGCTTGCAGAAATAGGAATGGCAAAAATTCCAGAACGCTATAAAAAGAACTAATAAATTAATCTTTTGGGAGCAGAATTGAATGCACTTTGATGTTATTCGATTCTGCAATTCCCATAACATAATCCTTTGAATATTTTCCGCTGTTTCGTGGAGTAGGATGAGGTTCTGCATCACCTATCAGAATAATAATTTTTTCTGAATCTGCTCGCCAACTGTAAAAAGCACATGAGGCATAAAGAGCTTCATAAACAGCCTCAGGAATATCTCCACCTTCTTTTCCGTTGATTCGTAAAGCATTAAGATTTTTGTTAAAACTGTTCAGATTTGTGGTAAAACTGTAAACTTTTACAGGCAGATCCATGTATCGGAATGTATCGCCATAATCACGATAAAAAAGCAGACCAAATCTTGTTCCCTGAATTCCATTAAATTTTTCAAGCAGAGTTGGTATTAAATCAGTTTTAAGTTTATCAATATCATTTTTCATACTTCCTGTTGCATCAATCGCAAACACAACATCAAGATTTTCTTTGTTTTTTATTCCATCCAAAATAGAACAAATATCATCAACCAGATTTCTTTCACCTTTTGAATAAAGCATATCTTCAGAAATCTCTTTGAACATATCACTTGCAATCGGGTTATAGTCATCTGTAAGAATTGTTTCAGGCTCAATTTCGGGCTCAGGCTCTGGTTCTGTTTCTGGCTCTGGTTCCGGCTCAGGAATTGGTTCGTCAAGGAATTTATCTTCAATAGGAGGAAGCTCTGGCTTTGGTGCAGGCGTTTTCTTAACCACTCGTTTACGGATTTTTAAGTCAAACATAAAAGGACTGTCCATAAAAGCCCCGGAATAATCACCATAAGCTTTTTCAAAAGACCGGATATTTATAAAAGTCCCCTTACCAATAGTTACCTCGCCATAACGGCTCCATTCGTGACCGTAAACAATAACTTCAGGAATATAAATATGGAAGGCAGGTCCAAAAAAATCAGTATCTTCTGGTGTGGAATCTATAAGACTAAATCTTGCTGTATCTGAATCAAGAGGTTTTCCATCAAGATAGCGTAGCTCATCACCATTTACAGGATTATACTCCTTGGCGCGATAGGCAAAACTATCATTTACCCCGCTAGGATCTTTTGCAGTTTCTGTAAGCATGATGGAATTTACATTTGGCAGTTTTTTTACATAAAGATGATAACCACCCTTTTCTTTATCTGCCTCTGGAATTATACGGACATTTTCTGCAGTAATGCGCAGTTTCTGCTGTTCTTCTGAATAAATCATAAACTGCGACTCATTTACATTCTGAGCAAAAGAAAAAGAAGAAATGAGGGAAAATAAGAGAACACTTATTATATAAACTTTATTTTTCAATGTTTTCATATCTTTATTATCGACTAGACAAATAAAAAAATTGATTTATAATATAGTATAGATAAAAAAATGTAATATTATTAAACTGGAACTTTGATGGAATCATCTGAAAATAACATGACTGGCAAAATTGACTCGGAACAGTTCGAAAATGTCGATATAAGTAATTTTCTAGAAACTCAGGAAAAAAGCGAATTTGCTCCAGCAGATAAAGTTGAAACATTCACAAAAAGACAGCTTGATTTACTTAATCAGGTTCTTCCTCTTATTTCTCAAACTGATAAAGAACACTACGAAATTTATATTAACAGAATTGCAGATCTGGAATCTATGGCAGCTTCAATTGCCCGCTTCCCTTCTCTTTTGGAACGACAGGAACTGGCAGGAGGAACCAGAACTCGTGCAACTTTAATTGAATCGCTGATTAAACACCATGATGATGGTGACAGAATACTCCGCCTTCCTTCAAAGGCCGTCTTGGGCAAAAGCCTTCTGGTTGCAAAGACTCACACACTTTCTGACCTTGCAAAGTTTGCAAAACACATGGGCAAAGAATTCGACAGCCTGTCTAAAGCGCTGGACACAGAAACAAACCTTTCTATGTTTTCTCTGCTGGCAGAAGATGTCTACCTCAATCTTATTTCTGATGAAACACAACCAATTGAATTCCGCCGGGAATGGGCACTTTCTCTCCTGCTTTTGTGGGAACACTGGAATGACCAGACCACAGAAAATGTTGCACCGGTTTTGCAGTCTGTATGGATGGCCCGCCGCCGTTTAGCACCTGCTTTTGGTACAATGATGGGAACAAGTGAACTTCTGCTTATTTCTATGCAGATGGACGACCAGTGGATTAGCTTTATTAAGCAGAAAATGGGAGAAGACGGAGTTTCCCAGGCCATGGAGGAATTCCTCTTTGGTATTTCAACCGAACAGATTCAAAATCTTAGAACTATATTAAAAACACAGGGTATTCCTGCAATCGGACGTGATGAAGTTTCTAAATTCTTAGGCGAACACGTAAAAGCAGATGCTGGTTTGGACTACAGAGATTTTTACTCGATGTATACAGTTCGCCGAGACAATGCCCGAGCACGAGCCCGCATGAAGCTTGACGGCCCGCACAAAACACTTGAAGACTACTTTATTCAGTTTGTAACGGCCCTTAATAAGGAGAAACAAAATAATGACACCTTCGCAAAATCTTGATGAGCCTAAACAGAAAAAAAAGCCTTACCACTTTGGCGAAAAATTGCGCGAAGTGCGTGAGCATAAAGGCTATACCTTAAAGGTTGTTGCCCAGAGAGCCGGTGTAAGTGAAAGTCTTGTTTCTCAGATTGAAAGAAACCATGTTTCACCAGCGATTGATACACTTTTGGCACTTGCAGATGTTTTAGACATCAATCTGGAATATCTGTTTGAAGAATACAAGCGTGAACGCCCTGTAACAATTATCCGCAATAACGAGCGTCCTTCTATTCATGAAGACGAAGTTATTTACCAGGAGCTTCCACGCCCTACTCCATCTTCTAAGGATAACGACATAGAAACCTACGCTGTAAAAATTCCTTACGGAGCCCACACTCACCGAGGCTCTTATGGTCATATCGGCTATGAAATGGGGATTATTATTCGCGGAAAGGCAAAGCTTGCCTACGACGGAAAAGAATACATTCTTGAAGAAGGCGACTCTGTATCTTACTCAGCCGGCGCCCCTCACGTTATAGAAAACATAGGCGACACCGACCTTGAAGCTATCTGGGTAGTCACTCCCGCACAGCGCTTTGTAAAATGAGTAAGGCCGCCCGGTAGGCGGCCGGTGATAAATAGCAATCATTTTCTACTTGCACAAATCCCCCACTTTTTTGTATAATTATGTAATTTACTAGCATAGAAAGTGCATATTTATACATAAAAACCAATGGAGGATTCAATATGTCAGAAGAAAGAGAAGAGCAGAGTCTTATCAAAAAGTTTGAAAAACTTGCTGTATTAAACGACCCTATAGATCCCGCCCTCTATAAAAAATATGATGTAAAACGAGGACTCCGAAACGAAAACGGAACCGGTGTACTTGTTGGTCTTACCCACATTGGTGATGTAGTTGGTTACGAAATCAAAGACGGACAGAAAATTGCCGTACCAGGCCGCCTTGTTTACCGCGGCTATAACGTAGAAGAACTTATTAAAGACGCAGAAAAAAACAAGCAGTTTGGTTACGAACAGTGTGCTTATCTGCTTCTTTTTGGAGAACTGCCAACAAAAGATCAGCTGGAACGCTTTAATAATTACCTTGGAAAATACCGTGCCCTCCCAAACAACTTCGTTGAAGACATGATTATGAAGGCACCTTCAAACAACATTATGAATAAAATGGCCCGCGGTGTTCTTGCAAGCTATTCTTATGATGATGATCCAGAAAACCGCAACATCGGCAACATCGTAAAACAGTGTGTACAGCTGATTGCCCGCTTCTCTACTCTTGCAGCTTACGGCTATCAGGCAAAACGCCGTTACTACGACAACAAGAGTATGTTTATTCACAACCCAAAGCCAGAGCTTTCTACTTCAGAAAACTTTTTGCGCCTGATTCGTTCAGACAAGCAATACAGCCGTCTTGAAGCAGAAACTCTTGACCTGGCTCTTATTCTGCACGCAGAGCATGGTGGTGGTAACAACTCTTCTCTTACAGTTCATGTTGTTTCATCAGCTGATACAGATACTTACTCTGCCATCGCCGCCGCAATTGGTTCCCTTAAGGGAAGCCGTCATGGTGGTGCAAATATCCGCGTAGTAGAAATGATGGATGACATCAAGGCAAACGTAAAAGACTGGAGCAGCGAAAAAGAAGTTTCAGACTATATCAGAAAAATTGCCACAAAAGAAGCCTTCGACCATTCAGGACTTGTATACGGAATGGGACACGCAGTTTATACAATCAACGACCCTCGTGAAGTTCTGCTCAAGGCAAAGGCAAAGGAACTTGCAAAAGAAAAAGGCTGCATGGAAGAATTTGAACTTTATGATTTAATTGAACGTGTAACACCGGGCATTATTCAGGAAGTTCACAATTCAGATAAGAGGATTTGTGCAAACGTAGACTTGTATTCAGGCTTTGTTTACACAATGCTCAACATTCCACGCGAACTCTTTACTCCAATCTTTGCAATTTCCCGAATTGCAGGTTGGTCTGCTCACCGCATAGAAGAGATTGTAAGCGGAGGAAGAATCTACCGTCCTGCTTACAAGAATGTTATGAGCGAAAGGGCCTTCATTCCTTTTACAGAAAGAAAGTAGTTTGAAAAATAAGTCACACATAAAAAGCGCAGGTCTATCAGTTGCTCTACTTACAGTGCTAACACTTCTGGCAGCCTGCGTTTCTTCACGCCCAGCGACAAAGATTCAGGAAGGTATTCGCATTCCCTTTGACCTGGATTCTCACCACCACGTAATCTTAACATTTTACACAGACGAAAATATTCCACTTCACTTTAATTTTGATTCGGGCTGCCCCGATAAAAAAGCAGGAGTTACTTCCCGGGGCTTCAAAAAATTACAGGGAAGTAATTACGAGTCTACCCAGCTTGAGCGTGAATCGTATTTCTTCAGACATTTTTCTGAACTTACGGGCAAAGAAATTGATGAGTGCACCGGGTCTGAGATTGACCTCTTAAAAGAAAAACATCTTAGAAAATTGAACACAGATTTTACGACAGCAGGTCTTGTTGTGAAAACTTCAAAAGGTCAGGTTGCACTGCCGCCTGCAGAATTCAGCTACTGCCCTGCTGAAAGCGAAAACTACGGGGAGGCGGAAAACGATGGAACTATAGGATTTGCTTTTTTTGGGGACGCTAAGCGGATTACTTTTAACTACAAGGAAGGGTACGTGGAGCTGGACGGGGCGGCAATTTGCGGAGACGCGGTGGCGCTCAGGTATTTTTCGGCGACGGGGCACTATTTTGCACCAGTCACAATTAATGGTCAAAATGACTACGCACTTTTGGATACAGGCTCCGAAGTTTTTACCTTGCGGGAACCTGTCTTCGACCGCGATAAAATGCTCTCTCTTATGGATGATGAAAAGATAACATTTTCTGACTACTACAAAGAAATCTGTCAGATAAATCTCCCCGAAACTGACGGCGAATATAACAATGCAGAAAGTTTTATTCTAGGAAAGGTTGTCTGGGAAAATGTCCGCGCCCTAAAAATCACCGACCGCCACACGCACACAGGCCCGCTTTCCCGCCTGATTATTGCCTCATCTAACAATATCGGGTATCCTTTTTTTAAAGACAAAATACTCCAGTTTGATCTGGAAAATATGCTTTTTAGGATTGTTGAATAACTTTTGGATAAAAATATGGAACGTATAGATAAAATTTTAGCGCATGAGGGATTTGGTTCCCGCAAAGATATAAAAAAACTTTTGCGAAAGGCGGAAGTGCTTGTAAACGGCACTCAAATTTTTGACTCAAGCTTTCAAATTGACACCGAAAAAGACGAAGTTTCTGTAGACGGCGAAGTTCTGAATCTGCATGGAGAACTTTACCTTATGATGAATAAACCACAGCACGTAGTTTCTTCGAATAAAGACGGTGAGCATCAGACAGTTTTTGATCTTTTGGATGATAAATACCGAACCCCTTACCTGCAGGATCACCTGCATCTTGTGGGGCGCCTGGACATGGATACCGAGGGACTTCTTTTATTCACCACAGACGGCGAGTTGACACATCGCCTTATTTCTCCGAAGTCTCACGTAAACAAAACATACCTCTGCTGCCTGGAGCACCCCGAAAGTCCTGAGCACCAGTCAGAAATCACCCGCCTGTTTGCCGCTGGTATAGAAGTGGGCCCCGATGACAATGACCCGGGTTTTACCTGCGAACCCGCCCAGATTAAGTGGATTGACGAAAGCACTGCCTGCCTTACAATCTACGAAGGTAAGTATCATCAGGTTAAACGTATGTTTATTGCCGTAGGAAATAAAATAGCCTTTCTCAAGAGAATCTCTATGGGAAGGCTGGAACTTGACCCGTCACTAAAACCTGGCGAATACAAGGAACTTTACGAAGAAGACTTGGCAAAGCTGGTGTAATATAATAAGTAACGCTAGAAAAATGAGCTTCTTGTTAAAAATACCATAATCAGATAAAATAATGCTATGACAGATATAGAAATCGCTCAGAAAAATAAAATGATTCCAATTGCCGATGTTGCGGCAAAAATCGGAATAAGTGCTGATAAGCTTGAAAATTACGGACCTTACAAAGCAAAAATTACTTTTGATGAATTACGCGCTTTACAGGAAAAGGCCGCTACAAAACCCGGAAAACTGATTTTAGTAACTGCAATCACACCAACTCCTGCCGGAGAAGGAAAATCTACAGTAAGCATTGGACTTGCCGATGGACTTAATAAAATCGGAAAGAAGACAGTTGTAGCCCTGCGTGAACCAAGCCTTGGACCTTGTTTTGGTGTAAAAGGCGGCGCTTGTGGTGGCGGATACGCTCAGATTGTTCCGATGGAAGACATCAACCTGCATTTTACCGGCGATATTCATGCCATCAGTATTGCAAACAACCTGATTGCAGCCCTCATAGATAATCATCTGCAACAGGGAAACGAACTTGGAATAGACCCTCGCACAATCAGCTGGAAACGCTGTGTAGACTTAAACGACCGCGCTCTGCGTAACATTACAATTGGCCTTGGCGGAAGACTTCAGGGTGTTCCTCGTGAAGACCACTTTAGTATCGCAGTTGCATCTGAAATTATGGCTATTGTCTGTCTGAGCCGAACAATTTCTGAACTCAAGGAACGCATTGACCGCATTGTAATCGGTCAGAATTATGCCCGTGAAAACGTAACTTTCGGCCAGCTTAAATGCACAGGCGCTATTGCAGCCCTTCTTAAAGATGTAATTAAGCCTAACCTGGTTCAAACTCTTGAAAAGAACCCGGCATTTATTCACGGCGGACCTTTTGCAAATATCGCACACGGCTGTAACAGCGTAAACGCAACACTTTGCGCACTTGCCAGTGGAGACTATGTTGTAACGGAAGCTGGTTTTGCTGCAGACTTAGGAGCAGAAAAATTCTTAGATATAAAGTGCCGTGCTGCAGGACTTAAGCCTAGTGCTGTAGTAATTGTTGCAACAATCCGCGCGCTTAAGATGCACGGAGGAGTAGCAAAAGCAGATTTGGCAACTCCGAATACAGAAGCTTTGAAGAAAGGCTTTGCTAACCTTAAGACTCACATTGAAAACATTGCTAAATTTGGACTGCCGGCTGTAGTTGCAGTAAATAAATTCATTACGGATACTGATGAAGAGATTAATCTGCTTGAAAAGTTGTGTCAGGAGATTGGAAGTAAGGCTGTTCTTTGTGAAGGCTGGGGTAAAGGCGGAGAAGGTGCCGCAGACTTAGCCCGCGCTGTAAGCGAGCTTGCAGACAGCGGAAAAGCAGACTTTCACCAGCTTTATGAACTTGATTTACCACTTACCGAAAAAATCCGCAAGATTGCAAAAGAAATCTACCGCGCAGAAGATGTTGACTTTGACAGTGCTGCACTCAAAAAACTCAAGAACTTTGAAGATGCAGGCTACGGAAAGCTTCCAGTCTGCATTGCAAAAACACAGAACTCTATCAGCCACGACCCTAAACTTATTGGCGCCCCAAGCGGCTACAAGTTCCCGGTTCGCGATGTTCAGCTCTACGCAGGAGCAGGCTTTGTAGTTGCCCTCGCAGGCGACATTATGACAATGCCAGGCTTACCAAAAGCACCAGCAGCCCTTGATATTGATGTTGATGATAACGGAATAATCAGCGGATTGTTCTAATCCTTAATTTTAGCTTCCAGTTCTTCAATCCTATGCTGAAGCTTTACAGATTTTTCTCTCTGGTCAATTACGCGCTGAGCCAGCAGCTTAGAAAGGAAAATTCCATAATGAGGATTCTTTCTTATTAGATTTACAAAAGAAACCTTAGGAATACAGATTAATTTGCCTGGCTCTTCAGCCTTAATTGTTGCCGTACGACGGTCATCCAGCAAAAATGCCATTTCACCAATAAACATATCTTTTGGAGTAAGCAGTGAAACCTGTTTTTCTCCTGCGTAAACGCCATAAGAACCGGCAACTATAAAGAACAAATCAGAAGAAAGATCTCCCTTCTTGCAAATATAATCACCCTTCTGGAATTCAGTTGCCTTAAACGGAAGCATAATTCCCGGAATGTTGTTAGAAACATTCTGAAGATTATCAATATCAAAAGAAACCTCGTTTCCAATATCATTGTAACGAAGTTGAGAAACAAGCCCCATAGAAAGTGCAATTCCACGTCCATGAGCTTCCATAGAGTTAGGGTCAAAATCATCTATCTGTTTCTTCCAGTCAAAACCAAGACCTTCATCTCTAATTGTAAAAGTAGAAAACTTTCTTGAAATCACATAAGAAATGTGAACTTTCTTTTCGGCATTTGCAGGCAGGCTGCGTCTTTCATCAACCAATTCAAGCATATCACCGCCGTTTTCCAGCCACTGCGTTTTTTCTGCATATGTAATTCCACAGTTTCCATGCTCAATTGCATTGGCAAGCAGCTCCTGAAGAGTTGTCTGCAAGGCATATCGTCCGTGAGAATCAATTCTATTTGAACAATAAAGATAATTTACAAGAAAACTAGTGTAAAGACGGGCATTTAAAGGATCATTATCACAAACAAAGTTTCCTCTTTCAACACCGCCCATAGTTTCCTGCATACCACGATTAAAAAGAATATGCTGATTAGACCACAAAACCTTTATAAGGCGCTTAAATGAAGAAATAAAAGAGTGAAGTGTTTGAACAATAAGGATATTCTGATTCTTCATATCCTCAAGTTCCTGAGCCTGTCTTGGATCAGCCGCAATTGCAATAATTCCGCCGTTATGGAACCACGGGTCCATGTTGATTGCAGACAAAACCCTAAAATTATCAATGTCTGTTGAAGAAAAATCCAGAACCTTTACTTCTGGAATTTCATAATCCATAAGACTCATTGTTTCATCAGTGTCTGGACTATAAATTGGGTCAAAATACTCTGAATACGTTCTGCAAGCTTCTTTTACTGCCGAGATAACTTCTTGATTGCTAGATGAATGTTATTTATAATTAAGAATGAGAATTTACTGGCGGCCGAAAAAGGCTGTAATTCTAAGTTATATATAGAAGAAAGTAGTTTTATTTAAAAAGGCTACTGTTTAATGGTTTTCTCAAAACTCCCTTTTTAATGGGCTTTTTTTCACGTTTTTTAATAATTTTGTTACCTTTTGTGTTACATTTGCTATCCGAAGATGTCGTAAAGTATTTTTAAGGCTATTGTTATCAAAGTAATTGGAAAAAATAATGGTGCAAATAGCAGACAAATTGCAAATGCGAGTATGTCATCTTCGTCGAAAACTTTGTAATTTATGATACCCATTACCAGCCATAAAACGGCAATAATCACTTCTTTCATTTGGTATTTTTCCCTTGTTTTTTTATAATTTTATTCAAATAATTCGCCCTGTTTTGAGGTATTTTCGGGGCTTTTTTTTCGGCTTAAAAGGATTGAATCAACCTGTTTTTCAAGTTCTTTAGAGCGTTTTAAAGCCTCGTTTGAACGGTATTTAAAGTATTCTTTCTGTGCTTCGCGCATTGCTGATACTTTATCTGCGAATTCTCCTGTTGTCATTCTTTCTCCCTGCTTGTGCTCAAAGCAATTTCGTCTGCCGTATAACATAAATCATTTTTTTCTTTCTCCTTTGGAATAATCTTTCCCTCAAATCCGCACCCTTCTTTAATTAGAACTTTACCTTCATCAAGCTTCATATCAGAGAAACATGCTTCTGTCTCCTCTGATGGCTGCCAATCAAGAATGTCGTTTACTCGGAGTTGTGTTTGTTTGCTGCGCTTGATTTCTTTCTTTGCGCAGTGGAACAGATTGTGTGTTTTGAATCTTCCCACCAGCAGAAGCCGTATTTCGGGTGGTAGCATGGATTGATGTTTGTGCATCCGCATTTTCTGCAGACTTCTTTTGTTATCACACTCCTTTATCTCAGAAAGATGAAACGCATATACTTGACTATCAATATGAAGGTCTGTCTCTTTACCGTTTACTATGTCTATTTCTGAAATTTTGGCCGTCATATATTGCTTTGTGTATCCTAATCGCAGTATACAAATCGGTTTTTCATTTGGAGCTAAAGAAATAAGCGCATTATATACTCTTGTCTTCCAGTACTCGGTAAACTCTCTGTATTCCACAGTCTTTTCACCAGATTTAATCTTCTCATACCATTTCTTTTTAAGAATAAAAGTAAGCATTATTATACCTCTCGATTTTTTTTAGGGAGCTCAAAAAGCCACGATCTTTTATCATTTCCAGCAAGCTCTTTTTCAGTAAAAGTAAGATTTCCCAAAGATGGTGCATTAGAGCCATCATCCAATTCAACATTTTTTCCGTCCACGTTTTCATAAAAACTTATAATCTTGCAAACTTTATAATCAATTAATGAATCTGTTGAATAATCAGCAAGTACAAGTTCACCAATTTTTAAATCTTGAAAGAAAAGTCTTTTTCCATGCGATTTTATGCTTATACCAACTTCAATACCCATTATTTACTCCTTCAAAAAAAGCATTTCCTTTGTTGATTTTTGATACTTATCTATACAAGTCAGAACGACTTTCATACCTTCAACAAATGCTAATTCCAGCTTTTCTTCTTCAGTTTTTCCTATGCAATTTTGATAACCGCAACCTTTTCTTTCATACCACTCTATGAACGGGCGATTTCGTTTACGTTTCTTCATTAACGGCTCCTTTATTCCAGTTTTTCCTTAAGTTCTTGATAAAAGGCTTTCAATGTTTTGCTAGATGCAAGCATTACTCCACTTCCAAATTGCAAACGGAACTGTGATAAAAAATCCGATAACAAAAGCGATTATAGCTTTGAATTGTTCTTCAAACATTGTGCCTCCAAAAAAAAAAGGTTGCGAACTCCCCACAAGTCCGCAGCCTAAATAGGTTGCCAAAGCAGCCTCGCTGAGTGGGGAATCCGGCGACGCTGTTCTGTTTTATGAAATCAGTATATTTTAGAATGTTTTTTTGTGATGAAAATTAGGCAGAAAATCAGAGGTCATTTAGTGAGTAGAAAATCTTTTGTCTTGCATTTTTTGCGCGGTTGTGTTCGATTCTTGCGCCGTCGCTCTGTTTCCAATCTGGAAGAAATAGCACTGCCTCACATCTGCGCTGCATTGCTTCTGAAACAATCATATAATCTATCCAGGAAAACGCTTTGTATTCTACAAGCCATGCAGGATTCATAACTGAGTGTCCTTTTTTCTTCAGGGCACGTTCTGCTTTTTTAAATTTCTTTTTGTAGTTTCTGTCGCCGGATATTTTTCCAGCTATATAGATTTTCAATTCTCTCTTCCTGTAAAAGCGGTTAAGGCTCTGGTACAGCCTTAACCTAGTTTTTATAAGCCCATCAGGAGGAATGCTTATGCTTTTAGAATATATTAGAAATAGAAATAACGATTAAATTAAGGCAGATTGTTTATCTGATTTTTTCACACCAGCGTGTTTTATTTGGCGGATAAACAAATCTATTCATAAAGACCTGTCTGTTTTCCTTAAAAAGTTTCAGGTATTCTTCGGCAAGAGAAATACATGTCTTTGCTCTGAAAGGAAGCTGCGTTCCTCGAAAATATGTTCTTGTTAAACTCAGATCATAATCTAAAGTTTTATAAACATTATAAACTTTCATACATTCAAGAAAACGTCTTGTAGCTCCATTATCAAACTGAATATTCCAGACTCTGATTAAACGTAAAAAGGTTTTATGCTCTATGCCGGATTCAATTTCACATACTTTACGCGGCTTAAAATCATCAGCAAGTTCAAGAATTTTTCGTACAGCTTTTAGTTCTATTTCCTGTTGATATGTTCTCTCTTCTTTTACAGGAACAAGTTCTATAGAGCCTGCGAAATTGTTTCCGTCTGAATCAGTTGTAATTTGCTCCAGGCTGAACTCATGGCCGTGTTCTTTCAGGTATCTAAGATGATTCCATTTTACTTCATTTTTCAGGCAGCCGAAATAATAATTCGGAGTATGAAACCAGTTGTCATTCTTTACCAACTCCAAAACTTTAAGCACTGATTCATCAGCGGTTAATTCCCAGTCTTCTGTAATATTCTTGTTTAGGTGTGAATAATAATAGGCATATTTCCGGCATATTTTTGTAGCGAGCTTGAAGAACTCTATTTCTGATTTATTCTCAATTGCCTGGTCAAACTTTTTAAGAAACTCTTCTGTCATGGGGCCAAATTATCCTTAAAAAAGAGGGAACTGTACGGCAATACATTTCCCTCTGGATGAGTAGAAGCAAACATCCTGTTGAAAATAGTTTCTTAAGAATAACAGTTGATTTAATTGAATGATGAATTAAAGGCAAATTAAAAAAGCCCCGAAAAACTCTTGCATTTTCCGGGGAATGTGGTATATTTAATATACAAGGTTGAGGCAACCCTACGAAAGTAGCTGATGATACCCCGATCACTTCAAAAGAGCAGTCCTAGACCGCTCTTTTTTTTATGCCTGTAAGATTTTATGGAATATCTGATTTTTATAAATATACAGGATATCCATATAAGTATGATAATCTTTTTTGAATTTCTGAAAGCCTTCGTCAATATCATCTTCTGTAAAAGTATCTGGAATTTTTAAAACAACATGGCTAACATGTTGTTTTTTTGCACTTTTCAATCTTGAAACGATTGAACTTTCAACTGTCTTAATGTCAGCTAAAAGTCCGTTTATTAAAATATCTGGATTAGACCATTCGATATGATACTTTTCAGGAATATTCTGTATATCTGGCAAAACCTTGATTTTATAACCATTTTCAACTAAGAAATCAACTATAGGTTTTGCAGGATGTGTGCCTCCCTCCCAATCATCAGGTGGTGTCTCATACAAATCATACCATCCGCCATTCTTTCCTTCGTGGCGCGTATAACCTTTCCAAACCTTGTCATAGTCTGCAAAAATATTCTCTTCACGATTGAATCTGTTGAGACATCCATACTTTATTGCACGTTCCATCTGCTGAGGAGTCATCATCCACCAGTTGCCGTTATCAAGCGGATTACCACCGAACCCTTCCTGCACCTTGAACTTTGAAAGGCTCTTCATCGTTGGATTCTCAACCATGTTTCCGAGTTTTCCGACCTGCGACGGCCAGATGGCGCGGATAGATGTTCTGCACTGGAAGTGATATGGCGGAAATCCGTATTTTTTCCAGAATGGATGATCTACAGAGATTATCATTCCATAGCCGCTTGCGGTGAGAAGGTGGCGGCAGATTTTACTTGTTCTTCCATCCTCAATGACCATCAGCTGATAAGCTGCGACATTTGAGTTTTCGTATTGCTGGAGTTTTCCGGCAATGTATGCAGTCTGTGTGTTTGTTCGGAAAATATTTTCCCAGAGTCCGGGACGGATTTTCATAACATCATCATCCAAGATTTTTTTCATTGTTTCCCAGGTCTCGCTGTATGATTCGCCTTTTTCCAAGGCACCGATAAGAACATGCTTCATGCTCTCTATCATGTCCAGGCTACTTATATTTGCCACCGTAAAAGCTCTGAATCTCAGCTTCGGTTCAAGTTCAAGCCACTCCGCCTTACTCATAGGTACCTTAGACTTCAGGAACTGCATAGCCTCGTTAAACGGAATTTCTGGAATCTCTGTTTCATCAGCAGCATTTATCTTGTAGTCAGGATTTTCTTCTTCTGCATGGATAAGCCCTAACATGTAAGAAGAGCCGATAAGCTTTTCTATTGCGGCAACCATTTCGACACTTGCGGGGCTGTAGAAAGGCTTTTCAAGAGCTTCTTTATCGGCTGTTTTAACTGAGTTTAAATAGTCTGTGAGGATGTCTTTAAGGTGTGGTTTTATGGCTGTTGCCGCAAGAACGCAAAGGCTGTCGAGCTCGCGGATGTTTGCAAGTTCGCGTTTGAAGGAATCAGAGTCTGCTAGGAAAATCGAAAGTTTTTTTTTACTTCTTTTGGCTTGCCTGAATCGCTGAGCATTACTTCGGAACCGCCAGGCATTACAAAAGCGTCGTCTTCGTCTTTTGGCTCCGGCACTCCGTAGTAAGAATACAAGGCAGATTTTGAAACCGGAAACTTTCTGTCGATTGCTTTCATAACATCGTCAAAGCTGGCACGACGATCTACGTCAAACATAATCTGAGGTGCTGCCGCCTCGCTTCCAAAGTTCAGCTCAACAGTCCAGTCGATAATCTTCTGGAGAACGCTTTGAAGCTCAAGGGCTACGCTCTTACAGTCTTCAAAAAGCAAATCTGCCTGAACTTCTCCCAGGGCAAGAGAGCCGCCGTTTGTTGTTGAAGTTGCAATGCTCTGACCTGTAAGGCCGTAAGAAATCTGAGTGTCGCAGGCTTCTACAAGTTCCTTAAAGTGCGAGAGGTCGCCTGTCATTCCAATGTCTTTAATTTCTTTTACGTTTCCAACGCTTGCAGCTGAGCCGGAAGTAATTCCCATGAGCATTTCTGCAATAAGATTTGCGCGTTCACGAACCTTGTTATCGTCTCCATCGCACTCAAACAGAGCGAGCAGAGACTTAACGGAAAACTTCTCTGTAGCCTGCAGCCAGAAATCATAGCCGGCTTCCTTAAAGCACCACGCCCAGTAAACGCAGCGCAGAACAGATGTACCGTATGGGTTTTCATCATCAGGATCATGCTGATAAATAAGCCACTTGTAATCCTGGTCAAGTTTCTGGTTCGTGTTGTTCAGAAACAAATCCCAGCTTCTGTTGAAGTGAAAACGCTCCGGCTTTCTTGTGATGAAATTATCCGGCTTGTAAGTAGAGCCGTCAATTTTCCAGATAAGTTCAGAAACAGAAAAACCGTAGTCCAAGGCAGTGAGCATACGCTTCATTTTCTTGTGAGGATTCTTGAAGAGCTGCAAGCCCTTAATAAAATCATAAACCTTTTCGTCTGATTCATCCTGAACGATATGCAGCGGAAAGTTCAAGCTTCCGGCTTTAAGAAGATTTAAGAGAGACTTAATGCGCGGGTCCTTCTTCATCTTGCGGTAGGTTTCGTAGCTTTCCCAAGTGCCGCTTGCAATGTCATCAGGATTCGGCATATAGCTTATGAAGTTTAATACGCTGTCGGTAATAATCTGAGACTGCATTTCTTTCTTTGTAGGTTTTGCCATTTTCTATCTCCTTGCCCTGCCGATGATTCTGTTTGCGGCGGTCTTTAATTGTCTTGAAATTGAACTGATTGCGACGTTTCCTGTGCTTCCTTTTTCTGCTGCTTTAATTGCAAGGTAAAGGCCATCACATAAGTCGTCGAAGGCTCCCATAGGGAACTCTGTAAGCTGTGTGATGATGTTCTCACATCCTTTTGTAGGGAAACGGATAAAGCCATTCTGAACTAACATAGAGTAAGAACGGATTCTCATTTCCTTTGGAGTAGAACCAACTCCTATAAGCTGAATCGGGAAGTAAAGCCCTTTTTCAATTCCAAGCTTCTGAATGTACTTGCCGTAAATGCCGGAGAAAACAACATTTTCCCAGCCGATAGCGGCAAAGTGATAAGCTTTATACAGCACTTCCATTTCTGCCAGTGTCTGCTGTTCTGAGCATGCCTGAGAGAAGCACGGAAGCACATAGATTATTCCGCTTTCTTTGTCACGGGCAATCGGAACTTCAGCAGTGCCATCGTGTGCGCCGGTTGCAGGGTCAACTCCCAGAAAGAACTGAAGCTGACTGCGTGGCGGAAGCTCTGAATATCTGAACGCGTCTATCCATTCCATCTGAATGATTCGCTCTTCGTCTGCTAGAGGTTCATTCATGTATTCTGTAGAGAATGCAGCAACGCCGATTGTCTTCTTCTTGTCTTCAAGGCTCTGTATATCCCAGTACTCCGGCCAGAGCGGTGTTCCGTCTTCACGGATGCAGGAAAGTCGCACGGCTATCCAGTTGACCAGTGTTCCTGCTTCGCACTCTCGGCACAGGCGGCTTATAGGGTCGTCATTGTGGAAAATCGTGTTAACCCATATTATGAAAGCTTTCTTACCAAGGTTGAAAACGACGCGCTTGAGCCAGCGGTGGATTTTGTTTCTCTGTGTCGGACTGTTGATTGCTTCGTCTTTGAGTACATCATCTATAACGATAAGATCAGGACGGAACTGTCTGAAACGAGTACCACGCATGGAAGCGCCGCTACCTTTACTCTGGATACAAGTTCCGTTTGTAAGCTCAAGGCGGTGATTGGTCCAGCAGTCGCCCTGGAGTTCGCCGTAGTCTTTGAGTATGCGCTCATTTTCCTCTATTTCGGTTTTGATGTTTCCGAGGTTTTCTCCTGCAGCGTCGCCGGAAGCTCCAATCAAAAGCACATAACGGGCACGTTTAGTAATAGCGCACCAGAGTACATAAGCAAAAGACCAGCGGACCGTCTTACCGTGCTCACGAGGCTCTATGAACATTGCTCCTGATAATTTTTCTGTAGGTTTGAGTAAGTTTGCATATTTTTCTCTGACGAACGGCTTGAGTGTGTCCGCCATGTCTTTTGTAAGGCTTCGTGTATTGGCAACGTCATAAAGAATCTTCTGGTATTCTGCAGGATCCTCGTAGAAATAATCAGAAAGATAGTAACGACAGAAAAAGCCGAAATCATTTTCAGCCTGTTTCATGCGCTTCTGCTTTTCGAGTACACTTCTATTCTGTCCTGCAAGTTCCTTTATGAGTTCGCTCATTTATTTAATTTCCGTTTTATCGATTATTGAACAGAGCTTAGAAAGAAGTTCAGGATCGCTCTGTATTTCTTTTGAAAGTTCGTCTTTAAGCTGCTGTTTTGCTTTGTCTAAAGCCTTAACGGCTTTCATTCGTGCCTGGCTGAGTTTGAGCTGAGTTTCTGCAATGCGGCTTGCAGAACTTACAAGTTTTTCCGGGTCGTCAAACTCAAGGCTGTCTACAGTACGCAAATCCTTTGCAATCAGGGTTGAAAGATGCATTGTCATTGCTTCTGCAACTTCTGTTCCAGGATTATCTGCGAAAACCTCAGCCATTGCCTTTGCAGCTTCTACAGCCTTCTTTGTGTCTGCAATTTCTTCTTCGTGGCTTTTGATTACACGTCTTATTGATTCACGCGAAAAAGTAACGTGAAGCCCTTTTTCTTCAAGGATTTTATTTACCTCTTCGGTAACATAAACGATTGTATTTTTGCCGCCATCCCATTTATCAACAATAAGCTCTACAAGTCCGTTTTCGGTTGCCTTTGCCTTACGTCCCATATTAAGCCTCCGACGGAATGAGAATACCCATATCCGGCTCGCAGTTGCCGTCTATAAGGTCAATTCCTTTTGGAGTAATTTTGTAATAGGTAACGAACATATTCGCCTTATATGGATGCGGTGTTTCTGTCTTTGAACAGTAACCTTTATCAATGAGGTAAGCGACAGATTTGTCTATATCATCCACATGCTCATAGGCATGGTAGATTCCAACAAGAGATGTGCGCTCAATTCCATCCGGGTACATGTCTGAAAGCAGTCTTAAGATTTTTCCTCTGAGCATGTTATTTTTCATTCTTTCTTCCCTCTGTAAGTCTAAGTATTTCAAAAGGCAGCTTGCTTATTTCAGTTCTTACGAGCTGAATCTCGCTGCGCCAGCCTTCGGTTTCCCTGTATAGCATTTCTTTTGTTACGCCGTTCTGTTCAAGATACTTTATGTCATTTTCAGCCTGTTCAAGGCGTTTCTCTATTGCTTCATCGTGCGCGTCTGAATGCGCCTGTAAATCAGCGAATTTCTTTTCCGTTGAATCCTTCAGTTCCTTTATCTGATTAGCCGTAGAAACTTTTAAACTGTCTACGGCTTTCTGTGTAAGCTCGTTGGCTTTCTTAACTTCCTTAATCACAAAAAAGGCAATCACTCCCATTACTATGAGAGTTCCACTTATGCCAAGAGTTGTGAGTACCTTATCCATAGTGCTGACAACTGCCATTCCTTCCATCAGTTCCCCCTGATAATCCATCCGCCCAGGAATCCGGCAACTGCACCGCCGCACGTCCAAAGGGGAATCGTCCACTTTTCAAGATTTTGTTTTTTGTTTTCACTCTTCAGCCATTCAATCTGAACTTCAAGACTGGCAAGCTTTGGAGCATATTCCTGAACTCCGGCTTTGTAGCCTTCATCGTAAGCATTTTCAATTGCCGCATCAGCTTCAGCTTTCAGCTGATCCACAAGAAGAAGTACGTCCTCTCGTGTGTAAAAAGTTTTCTGTGATAGAGTCTGCTCTGGAGTTAAAGTCTGACTTGAGCTCGTCTTTTCTTCTGCCAAGAGCGGCAGCATTAGGAGAGTTACCAGCAAGAACATGAGCAGGTGTTTTTTCAATTTCAGACTCCTTTTTTCGTTCAGCTTCATCAGCTTTCACGTTTACAGCAGATTCTTTTTTTCCTGTTCTTTTACCGAACAGAAAAACCGACAACAAAAGAGCAGCAGCTCCGGCACATCCGGCGGCAAACGTTGCCGCCTTTTTTATAACTTCCCTAATTGCCATCGTCTTTACCGTCAGCCGGGATAGTCTTTCGGAACCAGCTTTTTATGATGTCAATCCAGATTGAAACATCAATCGGCAGGAAGACACCAAAAATAAAAGCTCCAACTTTTACAGCATCATCTACTGGAACAAGTTCAGTTTTGGCAACTGCGTTTACCACCAGAGCGGCAAAGACAATAACCGCTGCAATTATCTTTGAAAGCTGACATAGGATTTTACCTTTCATCCTTACACCTCCTTGTCGGTCTCTATAAGTTTTCCGGCGATTATGTAACCGGCCGGAAGCTCGTAGGCATGTAACAGATTGTTTAAAGCGGCAAGGTCGCCGGAAGAAAGAATAAAGCAGCCGGCAGACCAGGCATAATTTGAATCTTTACCGAGCTTTGCACTCCATCTGTCGTGAATGAGCCAGCGGCCGTTCTGGAAGCCGCCCTCAGTAGTCTGCATGGCGTTGTGGTCTATTCTCTGACCGTCAAGGTCTGTAGTTTCAATGATTTCGTGAATCTCTCCGTGGAAATTGCGGGGCGCAGCAAAAAGGCGAATCTTAAAAGTTCCAGGAGCAATAGTGTCACCGTAAGCAACAGTATCAGCTGTAGCATTTACACCAAAGCAGTAGTTAGCCACAGTCTGACAGTGACAGCGGAAAAGCTCTCCCTTTTCATCTTTCAAAACAAGCCAGTCGAGCGAGTTGTTCTTCCAGTTGTTTTCAAAAGAATCAGGCGCGGCACCGTTGGCGCGGAAGTCATAGGATTTTTTATATCTGATAATCTGGATATTAAGCATAGCTTAATGTTAGATTTATTTTTATTTAAATGATGAAATCAGGGCATAAAAAAACAGAACCGTGGATGTCACAGTTCTGTTATCAGTTCAAAAAAAGCATTTACCAGTAGTTACCGTTCGCCCAGTCTTCACACAGAGCCGGTTGTTTCATTCGTTTTTTTTCAGCCATTCTATCAGGTCGGATTTGAGGACATTCCAGTCGCGGCCGTCTTTGAACGCGTGAAGACTGGGGTCTTGAACAATCCGATACATACTTCTGTCTGACAGTCTCAAGGCGGTTTTCAAATCTTTCAAACTCAAGACCGTCGGTAAAGAGTTCAGCTCTTTCAGCATGGATTCGTTCATACATCTCCCTCAAAGAAGCTTCGTCAATTCTCCAGCAGTCCAGAACTTTAATAGCACCGTCCACCTTAGACATACTGAACAGATAGTAAACATGGGCAGGCTTAACATCAAGAATGAATGCGGTCTCATGTACAGTGAACAGCATGGCTCAGCTCCTCTCCTTTTTTAATCCTTGCGGTCTGGGTTAATTCCCTTCTCGCAAGCCATCTTGCGCAGCGCAACAATTACATCGGTTGCCTGATACTTTCTGAGCCACTCAATGCGGGTTGTTCCCGTAATCCGCTCAAGAAAAGCTTCAAGCGCCCTGTCGCTCTTGTTGTCTGCAACAAGCTGCCATAAGCCCCTGATGTACCTTTCCTGTTTTACAGAAATCCATTTAGGATTCCGGCCTTCCTGTGGGGCTATTCCGGCTTTTTTCTTTTTAGTTTTGTAATCGAAACCCAGAGCAGCAAAAGCCGCCATAACGGCATCGTACTGTTTCCAGGTTTTGATTTCCTTCGACGATTCAACGCCGCACGCCCCTGTGAGCAGGGCACGGTAGCGTTCATCGTCAAGATTCAGTTTAGTTTTTGCCACATGAATCATTCGGATCCATTGTTTCTGCGCTGTGTTCATCATGCAGCATTCCTTCTGATTCTGTACAGCGAGTCGTTTCTGTCTATGCATTCTACGACATCGCCCCTGCATCTTCTCATGCAGTGGAGCACACTCGCCACATAAGCGTGGCGGGCTTCCGGGTATACCTTAACAACTTTCTTCTTCAGCTCGTTGCCAAAGAAGCAGGTGCCGTCCGGCATACCGTCAATCACACAGCGGATTGCTGCGCTCATAGAATCAATTTCCATACAGCCTCCTGGTATGGAGCGGAGAATCAGGACATCCAGAACTGACTCCCCGCATTTCCTAACTTGCAGTTTTCTCCAGCAAGTCTTTGTTGACATCTTCAGTAGCAGCTTCACAGAAGAAATCATCTGTGATTTTTCTGGTTGCTCCTACAGACTTAAGGAATCCATCATCCATAAGGGCTAATGCTTCCTTATTTGGTTCTTCTTTTATTCGGATACAGCCTTGGATTTTTGTAATAAGAACTGTGAGCAAATTCTTTCTTTCTTCAGATTTTTCTGCTTCAAGTTCGCGCACGTGGCTCTCAAGAAGTTTTTTAAGCAGTTCTAAAGTCGTTTTCTTTACGCTGATTTTCGAACTCTTTCTGTAACCAAATTTTCCAAAGTTCAGTTCTACAGACTTGTTTTCCTTAAAGAGATCTCCCTTGTTGTATTCTGCATAAGCCTGAATCTTTGCAACCTTTTCGGTTATCAACTTTCTTTTTTCTTCGCCGTCTTTTACAGCCTTTTCTTTCAGCTTTGCAATTTCTGCATTAAGTTTTGCATCAATAGCCTCAAGTTCTTTTTCTGCCAGTCCGATTTCTTTGAGAGCGAGATCTACATCGTCCAAAGAATTAAGTTTGCCTGTATCAGGCTTGTAACGTGTACCCATTTTCAGTACCTCCCTTTTATTTATGCGGCACCCGGGCCGTCATTTCCGATAGTTGCTTCAAACAAAGCGTCTTTTGCTTCCTTTGCAGCACTTTTAATATCAACCAGGCTTGCTCGGGCATTACCAAGAATGCCGCTGAATGCAAGCTTTATGATTTCATCAATCTTGTCGCTTACCACGCCAAACTGTTCTTCAGTCAAGGTCATTTTTTAATCTCCCTGCGTCAGCATCTGATATAGAATCTCACTGCATCGCATGAACATCTTTGCAGGAGAATCATCCTTTACGTCTATGTAACGGCAAAAAACATTTCTGATGAAAAATCCAACCGTAAGAATTTTGCCACCGTCCTCTGCCATGGGTTTCCCATCCGGCTGAATGTTTACAAGAACTTCAAACTCCTTGTCCTTGAATGCATCCATAACCAGATCATTCAGGCAGCACACAACAAGCTCTTTCTGTGTGTCTTCAACAGTCAACAACCCCTGAATCTTTTTCATTCATTGCCTCCCTGCTCAATAAGAGCGTAGTAGCGTTCCAGCGCGCACTGAGTCTGATCCAGAAGCTCATTGTAAGCAGCCTTCATCGTTTCATTGTGCGGCTGATCCACAGTAAGCCCGCCTACAGGAATAGGCAGTTTGTCTTTTTTAGAAAGCAGGAAGAAGTTTCCACTTTTAGTGTCAGCATGAAGCCGGTAGTTCGTAAGCTCAATACCGCTCAAAGTAGGAAGACCAAAGTCAAACTCGTTGCTGTACTCCAGCTGACCTTCCGGTAAGTTGTACTGAACCGGGCTTGTTTCCCCTTCGTCCGATTCCTTTTTTTCACCGATGCGCATGGCAATTTCCCTCATGGTAAGGCCGTTCAAGCCTTCTGGGTTGTCTGCAAACTCCTTGTAAATCTTAAACGCCGTGCTTACCATTCGGGCAGGAATTCCTGTTTTGGCTTCGTACTTTGCAGCTGTCATAGAACAGGTTGCTTTCTTAGAAGCTCGCTCAAGAATCTCTCCAAGGTTGAAGTAGTTCTGAGCGGCAGACACCATAAGAGCTTCAACTTTCTTTTCAGTGTGGCGAATGTCTTCAACAATCTCGTTGATAGTCTCGCGCTCTTCAGATGTAATAATCAGATTGTTATCATCGTCATACACGGGGGCATTCTTTGCAGGGCGGCCGCGTTTAGGTGCAAGCTCCGGTACAATGCTAGATTCACCGGAAAGTGGGTTTATCAGCTTTGTCATTATCGTCTCCTCAAAACAAGTGTGCTTGCAAGTTCAGCAGCTTCAACAGTAGGAAGTTCAAGATTGTTCTGTGTCATTGTGTTCTGCAGGCGTTCCAGAATCTTTGTGAACTGTCGCACGTCGCTCTTTGCAGTTCCGTAAACAGTGCTGATTACATCTGCAGGGCAGTCTTCCCAAACGCTCTTTGCAATCAAAGAAGCGTCTGGCTTTGTAAGACCTTCAAGCTGTAAAAAGATTCCGATACGGCTTTCGAGCTGGCGGTGGTCATTGCGCAGATTCTGGATCATACCCTTAAGGCGCGGTAAACCTATAAGCACAAGACCGCTTTCTCCCAGGTCGTAAACCAGACGGCGGACAAACTCCAAGGCATCAGCTTTGAGGTAGTCAGCCTCGTCAAGAATTACCAGAGAGTCACGTTCTGCCAAAGCTTCTGCAGTCTGCTGAACAAGGGAATTGAAAGGCACGCGGTTTGTTTCAATTCCCAGCTGACGCGCAATCTCTTTTGTGAGCATAGAGCGGTTCATTCCGGCAACTACCGCAATGTAAATAACCGTGTTTTCGTTCTGGTCGGCGTAGTATTTAGCCGAAGTGGTTTTTGAGCTTCCGGCATCTGCTACGATAAGAGCGATGTCGTGCTCCGTGTGTGCAAGCTCAATAGCGTTGAAAACCTGCTTAAGAGCCGTTGTTTCAACGATTGGAATACGCTTGCGAGAATGCGCCTGCTCCTGTCGGGCAATCCAGCGCACAATGTTGTCTTCAAGCTTGGTAAGGTCTCCCGAATAGTTACCTGTAGTGTAAGCACTCAAAATTGCGCTTGAGTAACCCATGTCGCGGCTGGCCTTAGCCTTGCTGATTCCGAACTTTTCAAGAGTTTCATTAAGTCTCTTGACGATTTCACTGTTCATTTTTAGCCTCCTGAACACCAATATTTATTCCCTTCATAAAAGGGGTTTTAAGCGTTGATTTTTTAGTGGCGAGCTTGTAGTCTTTTGCGCTCTCCACATCAGAACTGTTGCCAAGGAAGTTCTCCACACCTTCAAGCTGATTTCCTGTGTAGGCGCGGCGAGCAACATCCAGCATAGTCTCGCATTCCGGGGCAATGGTCATTTCGCCCGAACCAAGAACAGCAATCTGAGTGAGCTTGTTTCTTGCTCCAGTAAGACGTCCAATGTCTTCGTCAAGCTTGCCTGTTTCCTTGAAGTAGTCTGCCTTTGCAGTACAGATAAAATCTCCATCCAGCGTAAAGCAGGTAACTTCACGGTCATCAAGAAGATTGATGTAAACACGAACCTTGCGGCCAAAGAACTCAAACAATTCGGTGTTGTAAAAATTAGTCTTACCGATTGTTACGCCCTGTCTGTTCACCTGTCGCACTTCGCCCTTAACCAGAGCCTTCTGCAGCATTTCCTTAGAAGCGTGGCGGATTTCTTCTTCCGGCGGTAAGCATTCTGCAAACACGCGGGAACGAGTCTTTCCGTCCATGTAATCAGAACTGCAAGGAATCTGATCATTTATGTACTCAATCATCGCTTCGGCATTCTGAACAAAGTCTTCCCAGGTTGGAATGTCGTGTCTCTGTTCCTTGCCGTTGATTCCTCTCCACATCAGCTGAGCTTCTTCTGGTCTGCTTCGTGAATCAGATCCAACGTAGCTTCCCATTTCCTTTGCAAGATATTCGCCGATGATTCGGAAGTATCTCTCCTGGCGAGCTTTAGACTTACCGTTGTAAGTTCTTGTAAAGCGCACGTCCGAGCCCACAAGAGCAAACAAGCCCTTGAACTCAACTTCCTTTTCCTCGTCTATGCCTTCCGGATTCATAACCGTTACAGTCTCAGTTTTTCCGTTGAGCCACTTAGCGTGGTAGTCCTTACCGTTGTCGAAAAGAAGACAAAGCGGAATACCGTAGCGCATGCAGCACATGTAATAAGCCACAACGATAGAAAGACTCGAAGGCTTAACACAAGGACACCAGCCCAAAACCTTACCGCTTCGCAGATCCTGGAAAGTAGTAATCCAGGGGCGGATAAGCTCACCACGGTAAAGCACAACACAGTCAAGACAGTGGTGGTCCGAAACCACAACATCAAGGCTTCTGTAGCGTGTGATGTCCTGCTCCATGTGTGGCAGAAAGGCATTTTCAAAGCGACCTTCGCCGCCCCGGAAATATCCTGCAGTAGCCTTTGGCAGACTGTTCAGATAACGCAAAGCTGTTTGATAGCTGCACTTTGAATATGGAATGTTAGCCTTCATAAGGCGGAAAGCGTGCATTGCACTAGGCTGAGTATCTTTAAGCCAGAAGCGTCGCAAAAGCTCACGCTCTTCATCCAGAAGACTCTCGCCGGCACCGCCACGGCTCATGCCATATTTTGGAACAATTCCGCTTGCTCCGTTTTCCTTAAAAGCTTTTATCCAGCGGTAGAAAGTTGCCTGGCTAACTTCTCCAAGTTTTTCTCTAAGAACCGGAAAAGCATTACAGCCGTTGTACACTTCCATAAAGGCCGCAACGTTCATTCCGCTGTTGTTGTACTCGCGGATTAAAGCCGCTCTCCAAGTAGCTTCTCCCTGAGCCTTTTCTCCGGCGTTAAGGAAGGCGTCGCCCGAATAAAGCCTTGCATCCTTTTTTTCTTCGTTCTGTACAGGAACCGGCTTACCAGAGCGGTAGAGTGCCACGGCAAAGCGCACGTCTGCAGGAAGCCTGTTCTCCACAAAAAGCATGGAGTTTCCCCTGTACACAAAAGCCCAGCCGTCTTTACGGGCTTTTTCGATAACACCCTTGCGCGAAAGCCCAAGAACCTCGGCAAGCTCCTTAGTCTTAACGGTTTCCATCAGGCAGCTCCCTCAAGTGCACGGCGGCGCATTTCCATGCGCTCTTCTTTTTTCTTTTCGAGCATTGCCTTTTCTGCAGCTTCTGCCTGTCGCATTCTTGCTATTTCTTCTGCAGTGCGCAGTGGAAACAGCTGAGTGCGTGAAAACCCTAAGAACTGAGCAATGCGTGTTTCTGCAGATTCAGACAATCTCTTTCCAGAAATGACTTCACCAACGTATTGCTTTGAAACACCCAGGTGCATTGCAAGTTCAGTGATTGTCATTCCATAACCATCAAGAACTCTGCGACATCTTTCCTGCCTGTCCTTATCTACAGGGAAAGGACGGCAGCCACGGATTTCGTTCATAATGTTCATCTTTGTTTTCCCCCTTGACGGAATTGTCCGCCGCGTGTACATTTAACTTGAACACCGCTTCCATATTTGGAAGAATTCCACCCGCTAGTTGGTTTAGCCTCCGGCTGCGGGTGTTTTTATTTAACCTTCGTTCTTAAGCTGCAAGAACTTTGGAATCTCCATTACTACAGCAATTGAGCCGTGTGAACAAAGACCAAGCGCAATGTAACGAGCATCGTCTTTTGTCATAAGACAAGCTTCTTTTCCTGCATCCCAGTGAGCCACACTTGGATGAACCGTGTAATCAGTTACAAAAGAAATACCACCACCGTCATTAAGAACACCAACTCCCCAGTCGAGGTCTTTCTCGTTAATGCTGATTCTTCCCATCTTTTAGCCTCCTAGTTTTCTCTTAACCGGCATTTTGTTTATGCCGATAAAAGATATGTGTTTACAAGTAAACCAAACTTTTCAAACTGTGTATTTTTTGGTTTACTTGACAACCATTTACAAGATAATAATATCACATTTTGAAAGTTTGTCAATTCAATTTGTGAGAAAAAGCGATAAAAATTCTCACATTTTGAAATTTTGTCAAGAGGATAGAAAATATGAATGCAGATGAACAAATTAGAGCTATCAGAAAATCAAAGGGTATGACACAGCAGGAGTTTGCAGCATTTATGGAAGTGTCATCAAGTTCTATAGCAAATATTGAAAATGGAACTCGCGAAATCTCAAAAGCGATGATGAAATCAATAGTCGAAAAATGTGGAATCAACGCCCACTGGCTTCTGACAGGCGAAGGGGAAATGTTCACCAAAACTGAATCAGAAAAAACTCCCTGCGTAAAGGATGTAATGGTGCCGGTTCTGAGCCAGAAGGCTTCGTGCGGCCCTGGCGTAGAATGGAACAGTGAGCAGAACATCACCGAATATATCAGCCTTGCCTCGCTATCTCCGGCTCTCTCGGGCAAGGTGTACGGCTTCCGCGTGGCAGGAACTTCAATGCTGGGAGCAGGCATAAAAGACGGCGACATCGTAATCTTTGACGCAAGCCCAGACCAGAACCTCACCGACGGAATCTACGTTTTCAGCCTTGACGGCGACGCCTACTGCAAGCGCCTTGAGTTCGACCGCCTCGCCAACCGCATCAAAATCTACAGCGTGCGCGTTGCCGACCTCGAAAAAGCCGAACTCCTGCGCACCCTCGACAGCACCGACGCAGGCTTCGCCGAACGCTTCAAGCTCTTCGGCAAAGTGTTCAGCTGGGTACATCTGGCAAAATAGCAGCGCATAAAAAAGCCCCGGAAGGATTCACTTCCGGGGCGTGTGTTTTTTAGTCAGTTTTTAGAATGACCATCCGCTGTCTTCGGTCAGCGTAATGTTTATGTCTTTTTTCTTGTATTCCATGGTCCAGGTAACATCTTTCAAGTTTCCGTTTGAATCCTTTACTTCAAACCGTACCTGATAGGTTCCTGAGACCTGGCAGTTAGCGTCTATCTCTTTTGTTGCACCTTTGGCAAGGTCAAAGATTCCGCTCTTGTTAATGCCCTCATAACGGATTGTCACATTGCCGTCTGTGTTGTTGATGAAAACAAGATCGTCTATATCTTCACCGTCAACGGTCACGCTTGTGTGGTATTCCTTAGCCGACATGCAGACTGTGAGAATGAACAGCGACAGAAAAACTGCAAAGATTTTTTTCATAAAAACTATACCTCCAGAGCCCATTATATCACCACAATTCAAAAAACGCCATTTTTCAAAAAACACGTTAAAACAGCCTATTTTGCCCTCGGTTGGCAAATTACCCATTTTTCACCAAAAGACGCGTTAAAACCGTTTAATTTTCGTTTAATTAAGGGTGTTTTTGGCGTAGCTACATAATAGAATGTCGTTTTATCTGACAGACGACTTTTTTGGTGTTTTTTCAGACTTTCCGCACCTTGCCCTAATTTCAGCGAACCGGCTTTGACAGTGCCATACTGTCGTTATGAAAATCAGAAAACGCGAATTAGCAAAAGCCGGAATCTTCGGCTCAATCGACAATCCGGTTGTCGTAAAGGAATCTGAACTTGAAGAGATTGCAGAAACTTTCCCGGAAATCAAGAAAGCTCCTGTAAAGCTCGGCGGTCACTGGACAGAAAACCGTCCGCGCCTTGCTAACGTAATCTCTGTCACCTATGACAAAAAGACAAAGACTCTTCTTGGCGAAGTTGAAGAACAGGATGAACTTTCCGCTGCAGTAGATGCCGGATATTATCCAGACGTTTCAATCGGAGCAAAGCAGCGTGCTTCCGACGGAAAGATGTATCTTCATCATCTTGCTTACCTCGGCGACGAACCGCCACAGATTAAAGATCTGGAATCTCAGATTGCAGAAAATCTTTCAGAAGCAGAAAAGAACATAGCGGCCGCAGATAATTCAGACAGTGAGGACGTGCGCTCATACCCTTCTACAGCCGAAAAGCAGCTCTATCTTTCAGACACAGAAAACCAAAAAGAAAATAATAATGGAGGTCTGTCTATGACAGAAGAAGAAATCAAGGCTATGCAGGCTGAAAACGAACGCCTCAAAGCCGAGAACGAAAGCAAAGAAAAAATGCTTTCCGACAGTATGGCAGCAGCCCGCGAGCGCGACAAAGAAGCACTCCGCAAGGCAGCTGAAGGCAAGGTAACTCAGCCACAGATGGATGGCCTTATGGCTCTCTGCGACAGTTTCCAGGACGGAAAGACAATTGAGCTTTCCGACAGCGATGGAAAGAAAAAGACTGAGAATCCTATCTCTGTTCTTACCGGAATCTTCGAATCTTTGAAGCCGAAGGTTGAACCAGGAACTTTGAATCTTTCTGATTCAGAGCCAAAAGAAGTTGAACCTCTCAACTTCAATGTAATTTAAGCAAGGAGGCCAATCCATGAATGGCGTAATTAATGAAATTGAACCGACTGGTCAGGAAGCCGCTGACAGAAGACATCCACCAGTAATCAACCGTGTACAGTTCCCTTCAGCTGGGCACGATGAAATCAAAGTCGGAGAAATGCTTTTTGAAGGAAGCAGAGAGAACGCAAGCCATCAGGCAACTTATGGTGCTACCAAAGCTGCTGAAGCTACAAAGAAAACTCTCACCGGAACAGGCGACGGCACAGCCACAGCTTTCAACTTTGACTTTGGAGAAGTTGTTCCTGGTTCTGTAAAAATCGTTACAAACGATTCAACAGCAAAAGAAGTTACTGATAACGGTGACGGAACTCTCGGCGGAGAGTCTGAAAGCGGAACTGGTACTGTTGACTATGCAACAGGCCATGTAAGTGTAACATTCACTGCCGCACCTGCAAATACAAAGACTGTTACTGCAACAGCCATTCCAGGCGCAGGCTTTGTTGGAATCGCAAACGATGCACTTGATGCATCTGAAGATGACGGTGTAAACGTTGTTCTTCACGGAACAATCTGCGAAGGAATTGCCAAGTACAACGGCTCAGCTGCTTCAGAAGAACAGCTCAAGTTCCTTTCTCGTCATGGTATTTGGTAATAGGAGGACAAAATGCCTAAACAGTTTGCAAAATTCTTGAACCCTCGTGTTCTCGTTGGTGAGCTTAATAAAATGGCTCCACTTCATACACCAATTCTTGACCTGGTGTATGCGGATCAGGTAAATCATCCGTTCTCAACAATCGGATATGAAGACCTTGTAACCTCAATCAAGAACATTCCGCTTGTAAGCCGTGGAGCTTCAAGTTACGCAATGCCGCTTGATGGAAACAAGCTCCGCTTCATTGAACCTCAGAACCTTACTCCTTCTCATTTCATTGGTGCAAACAAGCTCAATGATATGAAGAGTTTCAACGAAGGTCAGCAGAAGACATACATCCTGAACAAGGTTGATCAGCTTCGCCGTACCGTTCGTGCTTCAAAAGAAGCTCTTGCCATTCAGTCTTTGACAGGAAAGATTGAGTATGGTGTTCGCAATGCCGACGGTGCAATGGAAAAATACACTGTAGACTTCGGAAACGTTCAGTCTACAACAATCTCAAAAAAGTGGGACGCTTCTGGAGCAAAGGCTTCTGACGTAATCAAAGATGTCGGCGCAATGGTTGCCGAAATCAAGAAAAAGTCAAATGCAACAAAGTTTATCGGTTTTATCGATTTCACAACTTATGCTGCAATTGTTGACCTTTGCAACAACGCTTCTACAAAACTTCCAATCGAAGTTACAGAAGACAGCATCGTAATTGGAGCTGTAAAACTTTATGTTACAGCTGCTACATACTTCGACTATGTAACAAAAGCCAACAAGCCTTTGATTGCTGAAAAGAAGGTTATGGTAATCGGTGTAGATGACGGTTTCCGTTTCTACAACTGTGCGCTCGACTCTCTCGAAGCAGACTTTGCCGGAATCCCATTCGGAGTTCGCGAAGTTCTCAAAGACGATCCTGAAGGTGAAGAAATTATTGGTATGGCTCGTCCTATGCCAATTCCAAATGTAAACGCAATTTGCGTTTCTACTTGTCTTCAGTAGGAATTGAACCATGGAAGAATTAGGACTTGCAGGAATACCAACCGCGCCGGAGAAAAAGAGAGAAGTTCCCTTTGCACCGTTTGGCACACCCATAGCGGCGGACGAAGTTGAAAAACGGCTTTCTTCAAATCTCTACAAACAGCTTGCGGACGGAAATCCGGATTTTGTGCCTGACGCAATAAGCCGCGCCCAGGTCTACATAGGAACCATTCTTTCATGGCTTGGAGTGCGGTTCAATTTAGATAATGCGACAGTACGCGAAATCGTGCTGATGCAGACTATCTACGAGCTGCACATGGCTTTAGGTCACGAAGAAGCGGGGCGCGAATACCGCAAGCAGATGTACAACACTGTTGTTGCTGCCTACGGCTCGTTTCCCGATTCAGACAACCAGGAACAGATAAAGGTTCCTTCCGGGGCAGTTGTAAGGCCGCCCCGAAATCCGCGCCAGAAGCGGCTTGACCAGGCAAGGAGATTTACCCTTTGAATTTCACTGATGTGAATGCAGAGCTCATGAAGATAACAGCTGAACTTTCAGATCCCGGAAAGGTTGCACTTGCCGGAACAATGGCAGCAGACATCATCCGAACGCATCTGTATGAGGGGGAAGGTTTTGAACCACTCAGTCAGGTCACAAAGGATTACCGCGGAGATAAAAAAGGCAGACCTTTACGTGATACACTTCACCTGCGTGATTCAATCACTGCAGAGCTTGTAAACAAGGAGACCGTTTCCGTAGGAACAACCGTTAAGTATGCTGCAATTCAAAACAATGGCGGTGTTATAACGGCTAAAAAGGAATGGCTTTTTATTCCCGGTCCAAGAATGCGCTATTATGAGCGCAAGTTTGGAAGAAAGCCGGGAGACGTTCTGAACGGTTTACGGAGTGAAGGTTTCTGGGTGTACCGCGCCGGACGTGCCGTTTTCTACAGAGAAAAGGAAAAAGGTTCAGAAGCGCACGTGGCATATTATCTGAAAAAGTCGGTTGAAATACCGAAAAGGGAGTTCTTCTATCTCACAGATGAAGAACTCAATCAAATAACAAAAGAGGTTGCAGATGAAATCCTATGACGTTATGACGCTTTTTGCACAGCAGCTCGAACGCTCAATTGCTTCCAGCGACGAGTGCAAGACAAAGGTTGTTATTACACCTTCAAGCGTAAACGAAAAAGGCGTAGTAATCAAAGTCTCCCTCTTGAAAACATTTCCAGACAAAGAATACCAGGCTAAGAGCAATGCAAGAAGTGTAAGGCTCAGAGTTTCGGTAAGTGGCACTGTAGAAAGTCAAACCGGCTTAAAAATGGCCACCGGACTTATAGAAAAGCTCGATGATTTTTTTGAGCAGGACAGTCTGCGTCTGGAAGAAATTGTGGAAGGAGCTAATTCCATGCAGACAATCAGGAAAATTCCGAATACAAGAATTCTCCAGAGAATAAGCCAGGAAGACAGTTTCTTTTCAAATCCTGATTCTACAGATGTTCAGGATGTACAGGACGACAGGACTGTAATAATCACAGTCCCGGAGGAATCATGACAAGTACAACAACGTACAAAACAGAAAACGGCAAAACTGTAAAGGTAGAACCGGAAACTGAAAATGGGTCAGTAGAAAAATCTACAGACAATAAAAAACAGAAATCTAAGGGCAAGCAGGAAGAAGCTTCCGGCCTTGCAGAAAAGGAGGAAAACTAACATGGAAGAAAAACCATTGGTTGGAGATGACGGTGCTTTCTATACAGGAAAGCTTGCGGCAACAGAATATGCAGGAGATGGTACAAAAACCCTTCATGCTCTTGTTGGCGGAGAAGGTGCAACTTCCGGCGGAGAGGGAATGTATGTAATTACTGCAAAGGCTGAAAGCAGTTCATTCTTCCCTGCAAAAGCTAAGGTTGGAGAACTCTATCCAGCACTTGGAACAGAAGTTCTTGCAGCAGGTGATAAGGTTAAAAAACTTAACCTTACTCACGTTGCAGACTGTACCGGCTGGCAGATTGATATTACACAGTCTGAAATTGATGTAACTCGTCTTGTAGACAAGTTCAAGAAGTATCGACTCGGCAAAAAAGATGCAAGTGGAACCGTTAATTCCATTATGACTCTCGGAGTTTCAGACGAAGCAGATGGAATGATTGCTAAAACAATCAAAACATTCCGCCGCAAGATTGAAGGTTCAACTTCAACTGTAACCATTACCGATGTAGCAAACGAACCTGTTTACTTCCTCGGTTATGTAAACAAGACCGACGTTCCTGGTGAAACAGAAGCATTCATCTTTGGCCAGGTATACCTGTTCAATGTAAAGCTCGGCGGTTCAACCGGAAACGCACAGAGCTTCGACTCTTCAATGCGTCTTACAGGTCAGGACCCGGTATTCTACAGCCTCGATATTCCAGGGCTCACATCATAGGAGAAAGAAATGGTAATTACAGTTTCTAAGGTTAAGACATTCGAACCAGAGTTCAACGGAAACAAAGACCTTCCGGCAACTGAAAGAATTGTCGTAAAATACAAGAACCCTACAGTCGCAATGCGCGAACGTCTTATCGCCCGCCCGGAAGTAAAAAGCCACGCGGACACAGATGGAAAGCTCGACGGTGTAGACATCGTGATGGGGGAAATCAACAAGGCAGCTGCCTTGCGTGAAATGCTCGTTTCAATCTCAGGCTGTGCTTATGCAGATGAAAGTGGAACAGAACATTCCATCAACAATGCAAAGGAGCTTATGGAAGCCCCTTCTGAGTTCAACGAACTTACAGACGAAATCGTTAAGAAGTTCGAAGAAGAACTTAACAAGAAGGTGGACGAAAAAAACTCCAAATAGCCTTCCGCGCCTACAAGGAAGGCATTTACAAGCACGAGTACAAAGGCAGACGTGCGGAGGTTCTGTGGAACACACACGTCAAAGATGAAGAAGGAAAAGAAATATTCATCAAACGTTCCGAAATCAAAGGTTACCTTGACGAATACTTCTGGAGTGCCCTGAACATCTACTTTATGACAGAGAACATGAGCTGTCTGCCTTTTGCTGGCGGCTGGGCTGAACAGCCCGACGAAATTACTACGGTAATTGCACTCTTTCGTGTGGAACAGAGCAAATGGGAAGCCGAAGAGAGGGAAAAAACAAAGAATAAAAAGTAATTCAGAGCGCAGAAAGAACATTTTCTGCGCCTTTTTTTTGCCAGAATTTCATCATTTTAATTCCGTTTAAATTATCATTAAGTCAAAGATTAACCCCCACCTCTTTATCTTTGCGGATTTTGCATGGATAAGAAAACTCTCGAAATACAGATAAAGCTTCTCGCAAATCAGGCTCTTACTCAGGTAAAAGAGTTTAGCAACGATATAAAAAACGCAGCTGATAAAGCAAAAGGTTTCACCGGAGATGCAAAAGGAGTAGCTACCAGCATTAAGACTATGCAGGCAGAAGCTCAGCGCACGGCAAATCAGCTGAAGCTTTTCGGTCTTACTTCATCAGACTTACGCAATACCACACAGAATCTTAAAAAGACAATCCTCGACCTTACAGACAGCGGACTTAAACCGGAATCAAAAGAAGTTCAGAATCTTGTTCAGAAATACAAGGAGCTCGAAGAGCAGACAAAGAAAGCCGAAGCTTCGGAGCAGGGGCTTTTCGGAGTAATCGAAAAACTCAAAAATGAAATAGGTTCTCTTGCAGCCGTAGCCGCTGCCGTAAAGGTGGATAAGGCTGTTGCAGACCTTGCAAAATCTTCGCTCGATGTAAACAACTCGTTCCAGAAAATCAAAGACGACTTCGGAATAATGCTTGGAGATGTAGAAGCCGGAATCGGACTTTTCAACGAACTGCAGGAGTTCAACTTCTGGACTCCATTCGACATTGAGCAGACTTCACAGGCAGCAAAGGTTCTTGTTTCTGCAAAAGTGCCTCTCAAAGATTTGACAGACTATCTCACACGCTTCGGCGATATTGCTCAGGGTGACGCGCAGAAGTTCCAGTCATACATAAACGCATTCTCAAAGGCAAGTGCAAAAGGCAAAGCCGACATGGAAGTTCTCAACGTCTACACAGATCAGGGCGTACAGATTTTGGATGCACTCGGACAGCAGTTAGGAAAGAGTTCAGCAGAAATCGTAAAAATGGCGAGCGAAGGAAAAATCAGCTTCCAGGATTTAGACGATGCCTTAAATGCCCTTGCTTCAGAAGGCGGTCTTTATTACGGAACCCTTGAAAAGGCCGCAATGAGACTTGATGCCGTACAGGCAGGCCTTCAGGAATCTGTAAAATCACTCAAGGCTAGTTTTGGCCAAATGCTTGCGCCGGCAGTTTCTGCAGTTCTTACAGTATTTACAAACCTTGTAGATAAAATTAACAGTTCTCCAATTCTCAAAGGTCTTCTTGCGGCCGCAATTGCAGCCATTACAGTTGCAGTAAATGCCCTTGCTGTCGTTGCAATCGTAAAACTCATTGCAAGTGTTAAAGCTGCAACCATTGCTGTTGCAGGTCTCGGAACTGCTATCAATACAGCAATGCCAATAATTGGAGCAATCTCTGTAGTTGTAGGTGTAGTAACAACTGCACTTGTTGCAAATGCGAGTGCACACCAGAAAGCTGCCGATGCAGCCGCTGAGCATGCCAAGAAGATGAAAGAGCTCGACAACTCTTACAAAGACTGGCTCAAAACTGCAAATCAGTCAGAGGCAATGGCGGCTTATGAAAATTATAGTAAGCAGTCTGCCTCACAAAAGACAACAGTAACCAATCTAAAACAAAAACTTGAAAAAACGCCTCAGAAAGTATGGGTATCTTCAGCTTCCGGCAATACATCATGGCAGAAAGACAATCCGGAATATGCAAAGTTGAAAACTCAAGTGAAAGAAGCTGAGGATTTACTTGCAGACTATGAACAGAAAAGAGATGCTGCAAGCCGTCGTATTACACAGGCACAGAAAGAAGATCAGCAGAAACTCAAAGACCATGCAGCACAAATGATAGAAGCTGCCTCAAAGCTTGGTACTGAATGGCAGAATAAGCTTGCTTTAGAAAATGCTAAAAGCCCTATAGAAGAGCTTCAGTTTGAACAGCAGCAGGCCCTAGAAAAACTTGCTGAAAAAGCCTCTTCTCTATATGACGGAGATATTGAAAAATGGGGAGCCTACATGTCAGAAAAGGCTGCCTTAAACGAATACTACAACAAAAAAATTGCAGAAAAAGAGAAAGAGTTATCTGACAAGCTTAAAAAAGAGGAAGAAGACCGACAGAAAAAACTAGCGGAAGAAGCCGAAAAAGCAAAAAAGGTTCTTCAGGATTGGATAGATAAAGGCGACCCTGTGGGAGCTCTTGAACGTCAGAAGTCGGAAGCTTTGAAAAAAAATGCAGAGGCCGCTAAGAAATTATATGGTGACTCTTATGCAACCGAAGCAGCATATATTAAAGCAAATTACGAGCTTACAAAAGAATACGATGAAAAAATCAATGAAGCTCGAAAGAAGGCTGCATCTGAACGTCCGACAGTTGCCCAGGAAGCAGCCACCGCCGCAAACTCTGCAATGCAGGGAACCGACGTTGGAACAATTGTTGATACTCTGAAATCCGGAGGCTCAATCTGGGGAGCCCTTATTTCAATTTTGATAAAAGCAGTAGGATCTCTTGAATCCTTCCAGAAGGGATTAAACCTTATTACAGAAACATTGAAAAAGGTATTTACGCGCCTTGAACCTCTGCTTAAAAATGCCATGAATATTATTGAAAAAATTCTTGATGCACTGGCAGATGCGCTTACTCCGATTTTTGCAATCATCATTGCACTTAGTAATGAATTTACAAAACTTCTTTTTCAGGGCTTAAAACCTATTTTCAAAATAATAGAGTTTATTGGAAAAATTCTCATAGATATTTATAACGCTGTTATCGTACCAATCAGTGAAGTTATAACTAATCTTATAAATGCAATCATCGGTTTTATAAATGGCATTTTCGGGGCCAACCTCGATTACCTTGAGGCATTCGAAAAGATAGTAATCGCTACTGATGAACTTACTGAAGAAATCACGAAGCAGCAGGAAATGCTCAAAAAGAAATACCAGCGAATGCAGGATGCTGTAAAAGAGCAGCTCGACAGTCAGCTTGCAGCTCTTAAGAGCCAGTACGAGCTCGGTCTTATTTCACGTGAACAGTACGAGAAGCAGGCAGAAAAATACGCATCCGAAGCAGATGAAAAAATCTACGCCATCGAAAAAGAGATGAATAAAAAACTGGAAGAGATAAAAAATAATACAAAAGATACTGCTGACTCAACAGAGAAAACTTCTGAAGAAGCAACAAGTGCAGGTCTGAAACTGGGTGACATGAATCTTGGACTTGGCAATATTACTGAAGCCATTTCTGGAATTAACGAACTTGTAACATCAAGCATAACTACTATGACAAATACTATTACGAGCTCAATTACAAGTCTGACATCCTCAATTACTGAGAGTATTTCAAGCACTATATCTGGCGTTACAAGCTCAATTACAAGTCTGAACTCAGCTATAACAGATTCTATTGTAAAGATTATTGAAGCCATTACGAAGTTAACAACAGGTCTAATACCAGGATTTGGAGGAGGTAGCGGTGGCTCTGGTGGATTACCAGGACTACCAGGAATAGGTGTTTCTTTGCCTGGCATACCTACCATATCGTCAGATCCAGTACAAACTGGAGTCTCTATCCTTACAGGAGGCCTTGTTGATACACACGATTCTGTCGGAGACAACATTGCAAACGTTCTAACCGGGGGGCTTTGGGGTGGAATTAAAGATTTCTTCGGTTGGGATGTCGGTTCCTGGAGCATTCCAGAAGACCAGATGGCTATGGTTCATCAGGGCGAAATCATCATTCCACGCACATTCTCAGAAGGAATACGCCGAGGCGAGCTCTCTCTGTCAAGTAATGGAAATAACAACAAGTCAGAATCTCCGCTTTATGTAACCGTTAATGTCGGCGGTTCTGTAGTTACAGAAAATCAGCTGATAGACTCCGTTTACAACGGTATCAGAAAAGGAATCAATTCAAAGCGTTACAGTCCGCTTGGAGCTGCTTAATGAATTACATTTATATACCGTCTCTGGATGCAAAATATTATCCGCTTTCTCTTACTTTAAGAAGCGCAGAATTGAACGAAGAACTTCAGCATGTAGAAGCTGCATGCGATGCAAAGCTTGAGTTTGAGCCTGTTCTTTTTCAGCTGATGTGTACACAAAAGAACATTCCGGTTCTTATTAAAAAAGATGAAGATAACACTGTTGTTTTTTCAGGTATAATCAAGAATGATATATCTTGGAGCGATGAAGGTAATCCAACTCCAATAAGTGAGATTCAGGTAAAAATCAGCGACAATACATATCTTCTTGAAAAGAAGACGGCCGGAGAAATTTCAATTATTTCTTCAACCCTCAAAGCTGTAGTTCAGAGAATTGCAACAGACTGTAATATCACCGTAACCGATTACAGTGACACAGAGCAGGTAAACATTCAGGCATTTGTCCTGGATAAAGATAAACAGTATCTTGCAGCACTTAACTCAATTCTTTTTCAGAACTGCTACTTTTTTAAGTTTGATGAAAATGGACATCTTGTTGTTTCAAAGCTTTCTGATATTCCAGAAAATCAGGTACAGCTGACAAATGAAGATTTTTATACAGCTCCTAAGATTTCCAAGAACTCAAAGAACTATGACAAGGTAAATGTAAAATATAACACCCTTACAAAAAAGCGAAATGAACAGGTATATTTTGCCGGAAATGATTTGGATTCTGAAAATCATATTATTCCAATTACGCTGCGCCCCGGACAGTATTATCCATACGAGTCAGATCCGGTTCAGGAAGCGCGTGAGGGCAAAGTTCAACAGACCTTTGAATCCGGCTATGCCGAAAGTTATACGACATATTCCGGTGAAACAAAGTACCGACGTTCTCAGAAAACAACTCTGCTATATACAGAAAATCATTATGTAGTTCAGGACTGGTCCGGCTCTATCGAAATCAACAGAACAGAGTTCGGTTCACGCCAGGCATCTGTGAGACTACGCAATACAAGCGCATCTCAGGACGCGCAGCTTTATCAGCTTGCAATCCGTGCCGATGCCTATTACAGAACAGCTGACTGTTCTGTAACTTGTGGCAGTGGCAATAATGAATTCACTTACGAATCGGAATATATTTACAGCTCAACTGTTGCAGAAAATCTTGCAAAGCTTTTAAGCAGATTCTTTATAAACACAAGTTTCAAGATTTCCGGAGAAATAACAAGAAGCCTTCCTGTAGGTTCTTATGTAAAAGTTGATACCGGCGATTCCGGCTTTATGTGTAACTGTCTTGTACTTGCATGTTCTTATGATGAGTATGAAGAAAAATATTCTGTTTTACTCGTTTCATACGGAGATGTATCTGTAGATATAACGAGGTCGCAGTATCAGTCTTCTGTAGGAGACTCAAACTATAATATTATCGACAGTCTCATAACCGGTTCTGAAAGTACAGCAATACACATTCCTGCAGCACGTATTCCGCAAAACCTTGTTGCCATTGCCTCAAAAGATTCTATTACGCTTTCCTGCACTTTTGCAAACAATGGTATTTCTACTGCCAGCAAGATTGTCTGGGCAATTAAAAAGCCGTCTCAAACATGGGATGCATGTATTCAGTTTACAAGCACGTTCGACACAGTATATCAGTTTAATCGTGCATCCGATGGCTTCCCCGAAGCTTCAGCACTTTCAGACTGGCAGGTTCGCGCTAAGTCAATTAACAGCTTTAACAAGCAGTCTGAATGGTCCGAGTCGATTTTTATTGATGTCTCAAATTATGGAACATGGATTCCTCAGCTTCCTGATGTCACTGTTACAGAGGCAAAAAGACTTGTTTCAATGTCATTTAAGCAGCCCCCAAGAGCTGATTTAAAGGAGCTTTACGGAGAATTAAACTATGGTATTTTAATAAAAAAATCCTCAGATTCGCAGTGGTACACTCCGGCAACAGATTTAGATCCGACAGCTTCAGAAGATAATTATAAAGACAATACATCGACAGAAGTTGTAGTCTCAAATTATTTTAGCCAGTCGCTGCCTTTGGTAGGTCAGAATCTTAAAGCATATAAGTGCTACAGCTATACAGTTTATCATGGAGAGGATTTGAAAAAAAATCAAAAGACTGTTTATAAAAGCAATCTTGATGACTATACAATTCCTGCTTCAGCTGATATTGTTTACGATTCAGACGGAACAACAATACTTGAAGTTTCGTGGAGCGTTACAGATAGTGGTGCTGAGAATTACTTTAAATGCGAACGAGTTGCAATGCCTTCTCCTCAGGACACACCATATCTTTATAAAATCTCAGTAACAAACAAAACAACTGGCGTAAGAATCCAAGATACAAAACAGGTCTCTGCAACTGCAAGAGCAAACTCCATTGGTGATATTGTTGCAAATGCAATTACTGCAAACATGCTCGCTCCTGACGCCGTAACAGCTGATAAAATTGCTGCCGGCACAATTACAGCGGAGCAGATTGCAGCTATAAATCTTGCGGCAAATGGTGCGATGTTTGGCGACTTATCAGCTGAAGGTTTTAAAATTGACGGCAGGAACTTCTGGGCCGGTAAGTTCTGGCAGTTCATAGACGAATACACCGGACAGACAATCACCGCAAGAAAAGGTCAGTTCTGGGCTGGTGGAAAAGACGAATATATTCACGTTAATCCGGTTGTCAGCACAATTACCGGAGAGATTACCGGCTACACAATCGAGTTCAAGGTTGGAAACTTTTCTGTTTCTTCTCAGTATTCCTCTATTTCCGGAGAGCTTACAATTCAAAAGAATTCAGATTCTCTGGATAGAACAAGAATTACACCTAACGGAACCTATTATGAACATCGAGAAACCGTTTCCTCTTCCTGGAAAACCATTAACAAAATGGATACAAACGGTATCTTGTCATCGCAGCTCTTTTCCCAGGACAGTCTCTTTATCAGCAATCAGAATATGGCACAGAGACGTCTGCAGGGCTTTGATATTGGAAACGCTTATCTATCACAGCATTCAGATGTGTTTCATTTTGATACAGATGTTTATAACCAGAGCGGCATTGATAAACTTACAATCGTCGATGAACCGGATACAATGGGTCATGAATTAGTAGGTGCAGAGTCTAACAGCGACGATATAGATTTTACACCGGCTATTCTTGCGGTTGCTCCTTATTCAACAATCGGAAGAAGTTTATACGGCCGTTATTCCGCACAGATAGCTTATGCTGCTACAAACATATTTACTGTTGATTTCTGGATTCAGTATATCTATGCGGAAAATCAGGAAATATTCAGAATAGGAACTCTTGATGACAAAGTAATCCTCAAAATTGTAAGTGCCGAACCATACTTTGAAGAAGGGGGAGAACTTCCGTTTAATGCAGAAATAAACGAAACCAGAATGTATAACAAGCTGGAAGAACAAACCTGTCTTTTCTTTTCTCCAGATGAAGAGCTTCCATTCTGCATGTTTGATACAAATAATCCTACTCCTTTTGAATCAATTGCTAAGAAAGAATTTAATAATTCTTATTCGTATTATGCAAAAGAAACAACAGATGATTTTGAAAACTATGTCTCAAAGGCTGTAACCGCGATAGACTATTATTTAAACATCAGAGTTGGTCTGTATGAAAGAACAATTCCGTTCAACACGCCTGCAGATGCCCACGCTTACATCTTGCATCAAGGACAGACATCTTCGGAACAGGAAGAACTTGAAGACCTTGGAGTTTCATTCAGATCTAATGAATGGCTGCATATAGGAATTATCTGCCAGGAACAAAAGATTTGCGTTGCACTGAACAATAAAAAAGTTTGCTTTGACAGATATGCTCTTTCTGCAGAAGCTCTTGATGTAACTCTAAACAACGGCCGTAACAGTTTCATTCTTGATGAATTGTTGATTGATACAACAGTTGCGGAAGATATAGATATGTTCTACGAGCATACAGTAAATCGTATTCCGTGGGCCGCTCTTGATAAGTCCGAGGATTATTTTATTTTGTCGGCTGCAAATAAGACTAATTTCAAGACAAATATTTTCGACACTGATATCTTCAAAGCAAAAGTATTGGAAATAATAAACGAACAATAAGGAGTTGCTTTTATGTCTGTAATAAACTTAACATTGGATAACCTGAGACTTCCAGGATTGCCTAACTTTACACCAGACTTCGGAACAAAAGAAGCTGAAGGTGTAAGTGTTACCACAGAAAATGTTTGTAAAGATGTTATGCTGCCGTTTACAGTAGAACGTCCAGTCTTTGTAAATGAGAACTCCAGCACATCAGAAGTTCAGACAAGCCGCACTTTGATTCTTAGTCAGAGTGCCATAACATTGAGCATAGGAAGACCTTCTTTTGCTTCTTGTAAGCTCACTTTAAAAGCTGCCTTTGTCAGCGGCTATGCAACAGTGACTTACAGCAAAGCAGAAAATGTTACACAAACAATTTATCTGCGCCCAGGAGATTGTGTTGAGCTTGTCGGAAATACTTCGCTTTATTTTGAAGTTAACTCAGCTGCAACTGTAGGCGAGCATAATGGTATTTTCAGAGGTAAATGTCTTAACGGTGCACCTGAAAGTTTGTATCCAATTCTACCAATTGGAAATACAAAGAACTTACCAGGCGGCGGTTATACAATTGAACAGGTTTTGGCAAATATTGCTGCAGGAAACTTCGCAGATATCTATCCTGGCGACTATTTTATCGATTCAAATAATAAAGTTTATCGAATTGCTGGTCTTGATACAGAGCTGAATAAAGGCGATACAGCTATGACCTCTCACCATGCAGTCATAGTGCCAGATTTTGCATTAACCAATATGGGCTGGAATCCAACCAATACCACTGCCGGAGGCTATGCTTCATCTGCCATTCAGGCATATTGTGATGGAGCAGGCCAGACAGCTATAGAAGGTGTTTTTGGTGCAGCTCACGTTTTGACCTGCAGAGATTTGTTGAGTTCTGACATGAACGCATCGGCTGCAAGTCCTGGATATTCTGCATGGCAGGGCGTAGCTTCATCATGGGGATGGTTTTCTCATAAAGTAAGGCTTATGAGTGAAGTAGAAGTTTATGGAGCAAGAGTGTGGTCTGGCGGTTATGATATAGGAACTGCAAATGAACAGTTCCCGCTTTTCCGACTTATGCCACAACTTGCAACAGGACTTCGTTATAGTTACTGGCTCTCAGGCATTGCCGGTGCGGTCAGTGCTTGCTTTGTTGACAGTTACGGTAATGCCGACTCTAGCGGTACTAGTCTTGCGTTGGGCGTGCGCGTGCGCTTCCTGGTAGGTTAGCTTTGCTAACCTACCAATCCTTGTATAGCACTGCCTTGTGCAGTGCTATACAAGTTAAAAAAAAAAATTTATAATTTTAGCATGTCTGTACCAAAGTACAAAAGAAAAGAAAGTAAACTGCAGGTCTTTGTAAATGCAACTAGACTAAGGCGTGCAATAACACAATGGTGTCTTCGGGATTTTGGAATAAAAAGCCGAGTCCGAAAAATCTCGAATCTATTTTCAGCTGTAAAGTTTCTTCCGGAAGATGCAGAGCTTGTTGAAGAACTGTTTAATAAATATCCGGAAATGAATGACGGTCGTGTTCTTGAAGACTTCCCTGCATGGATTGTTCAGAAAAGTAAAATTGCACTTATTGATGAAGTAAACTCTTTGTGCCGGAATCTCACGCATGCGAACAGTATCTATCCGCAATGTGAAAAAGAACTTACTCAAAGAAGACTATATATAAATGTTGCCATTGGCTGTTGCGAGAATCTTATATCACAAATTGAGTTCATATCAGATGTTTTCCCTGTTAATCTTAATTCCTTACAACTTCTCTGCGAAGAATTGAAACATGAGGAAGCTCTTTTGAAGTCCTTGAGAAAAACAGATGCAAAGCGATATAATGAAAGACAAGGTGCGGTCTGATATGCCAGTGCGGTCAATGCTTGCAATGTTAACAATAACGGTAATGCCAACAATAACAATACTAGTCTTGCGTTGGGCGTGCGCGTGCGATTCTTGTCAGAACAAGTAGATTAAACAATCGAAGTTCAGACGATAGGAAGGAGATTGTATCTTGGATTCTTATAAATCCGAATTAAGTCCTGATGCAGTCAGATACGTCTGATACTGCTATAAACAGGACTTTTTTTTTATGACTGATTATGAAAAATTAACTGACTTAAATTATCTTTCCGCTGCCTTTAAGAAATCCAAGAAGGATTGCGCCTGGAAAGATAGCGTACAGAAAGTAGAGTTCAGCAAATTATTTTATTTGTCGGAGATCCAGGAAAAACTTAAAGCTAATACCTATCACCCATATCCAACAAATCAATTTATCTTAAGTGAAAGAGGCAAAACCCGATTAATAAAAGCCCTTGATATCAGAGATAGAATCGTTTTGCATGTTCTATGTGATGAAATCTTAAATAAGAAAATGGATAAGTACCTGATTTATGACAACGGAGCTAGTCAGGTAGGAAAAGGAATGTCGTTTACAAGACGCAGGCTTTCTACCCATTTATCAAAGTATTATCAAAAATATAAAACATGGGAAAATGGTTATATATTACAGATTGATTTCTCGAAGTTTTTTGACAATATACAACACGATAAAATCAAAGAAATTATTAATCGAATAATAGATGATGATAGAGTGAAACAACTGATATTTGAATACATAGACATGTTCAATATTGATGTTTCATACATGACAGATGAAGAATACCAAGAAGCAAAGAACGGTCTTATTAACTGTCTTGAAATGCAGTCAGATAAACGTGGAGAGAAGTTTTTACATAAGTCAGTAGGAATTGGAAGCCAGATAAGTCAGTCCATAGGAATTCTTTTTCCAACAGAAATTGATAACTATGTTAAGATTGTAAGACATCAAAAGTTCTATGGCCGATCCGTAGATGACAGCTATATTATCAGCAATAATAAACCAGAGTTACAAGATATTCTGGAAAACATACGTCGAATTGCATCTGATTTAGGGCTGCATATTAACGATAAAAAGACTCATATAATACCGCTTAAACACGGTTTTACGTTCCTTAAAATCCGTTATAAATTACTTCAAAATGGGAAAATAATTAAAGGTATAAATAAGTCTTCTCTGAAAAGAGAACGTAGACGAATCAAAACATTAATGGCAAATGCCAGTATTCCATTAAAATATGTTTACAACTGTTATTATTCTTGGAGACAAGCAAAATTAAAAGAATGTAATTGCTATAAAACTATTAAATCAATGGATGATTATTACGGAAGAATGTATGAAAAATATAGAAAGAGTTTTCTTGAAGACTAAAACATAAAAACAAAACATGGCCATTTTACATTTATTTAATAAAGCTTGTTTTTTTAAATTAAAAATCTCATTTTGGGGAAAATAACGGACAGAAACCAGCGAGCGGCAACTCGCTGACAGCTGCAGAACCAGCTACAGGAAATCCTGCTTCCATCCGACTCATGCACGAGCGTTTAAAGTATCGGTTTTTTAAGTCTTTAGGTTTAGTGTCTCTAAATTATTTTTAAGGGGAACTATATATGAAAACACCTATTTCTTACTATGGCGGAAAGCAGTTGCTTTCCTCTCTTATTGTTGGTCTTATTCCAAAGCATCGTCTATACTGTGAGCCATTTTTTGGCGGTGGCGCGGTGTTTTTTGCAAAAGAACCATCTGATGTTGAAGTCATCAATGATACAAACAAAGATCTCATTAATTTTTATGAGGTTGTAAAAGAAAATTTTGCAGCATTGGAACACGAGATTTCACTATCTTTGCATAGCCGGGATATGCACAGACAAGCAGAAGTAATCTACTCAAATCCTGATATGTTTGGCCGGGTAAAAAGAGCTTGGGCTGTTTGGATGCTTGCGAATACATCCTATGGCTGTAGATTAGACGGAAGTTTTGGATATGATCGCAAAGGCAGTGTAAGTAAAAAGCTTGATAACAAGAGAGAAGCTTTCACAGAGGAATATGCAAAAAGATTGAGAAAGGTTCAAATCGAATGTTGCGATGCCATTCGCATAATAAAAAGCCGTGATACAGCCGATTCATTCTTCTACATTGATCCACCTTATGTAGGTTCTGACCAAGGCCATTATGACGGCTATACTCAGGAAGATTTTGATATACTGCTGAATTTACTTGATGGAATAAAAGGAAAGTTTATATTGAGTTCCTACCGTAATACAAGCCTTAAAAAGCATATTCTAAAGAATGGCTGGTATACTGCAGAAATCAGGATGCACTGTTCTATGACAAGCAATTCATCTCATGCACATGGTAAGATTGAAGTACTTACAGCAAACTTTCCGTTCAAGCTCAACCTTGATGGCACACAGAAAAAACTAATATCTGAAGAAGATTAAAAAAATGGGGCAGCATACAAAAAAAAGATGTTTGCTGCCCTTATATTTATTAAAAGCATAGAAAAGCAAGGAAAAACACAATAAAACAAGGAAAATTTCTCAAATTAAAAGTAAATTTTTCTCAATTTTTTTGATGCGTTACAATGAAATTAAAATCTTTTTCATTTTAAATCCCCCCTTCCAGGCAGGAAAAATATGACTCCGATGCGATTCGAACGCACTACCTGTTGCTTAGGAGGCAACCGCTCTATCCAAGTGAGCTACGGAGCCGATTTATACTATCGCAGTTCGTTCGAACGCACGACCTTCCAATTAGGCACGACGCGAAAGCGTCGTGGAATGCTCTATCCAGCTGAGCTACTGAATCCTGCAAATATATAAACATCGAATCGCTGCGATTCGAACGCACTACCTTTTGCTTAGGTAATACAATAGCAAAATGCGTTAAAAAAATCTTTTCATCAGAAAAGATTTTTAGCATTTTACCTCTGATCCAAATGCTCTATCCAGCTGAGCTACTGAATCTAAAAATTATAGTAGAGCCCTTTTTGAACAAAGCCCGCAAAACCATCTTCAACTGCATCTACTTCTTTCACTTTTTCGTTGTAGTGACACAGAAACATTTTCTTACGAATATCTTCAGGAATCAATTTTAGTTGATTATAAGAAGCATGAACGCCAACAGAAAAGCCATCTAAATCACAATCATGAAAAATATATTCTATATTTTTATACTTTTCCAACAAAAAATTCAACTGGGACGGATTATACTGAGTATCAGCCGTAAAAAGTACCTTATCATCTAAAATAAGGCCATAAGAAATCTGTGAATTCTTAAAAGAATCAGGACGAGTAGTTACATGTCTGGTTCTGAAAAGCTTCACATTTATAGAACCAATGTTTGCTTCATATATTTCAAAGGGCTTTTTCTGGATACGGGAAATTGGAAGTTCTGAAAAGTAATCTTCAAATTTCATTTTTCCATTTTCACTAAACTGAATTCCACCCCTAAGAGATTCGTTCCATAATTTCTTTTTGAAAATCTCTGGAATAGCGATATTTACAGGCTGTTTTGAAATATAATAAGCAGACAAGGCAATTTCTTCTACACCACCAATATGATCTGCATGAGGATGAGTAAGAATAAGATTTCTGATTGAAGAAAGCTTTGTATTATATTCCTTATCCAAAATATAGGGACATAAAGTTCCACAATCAACCAGAAAATGAGTATCTCCTTTTACTACAAAAAGGTTTGTTTGATAATATGATTTCTGAAAGGCGTTACCTGTTCCCAAAAATAAGAGGGAAAGTTGCCCGTCATTTGAAAAGTTCAGTTTTTTATCAAACTTAGTAATAGTCATTATCTATATATTATAACACATATTTAGAAATTTGGTACACATCTTCTACTCCAGAAACCAAAATTCCGCCCATTCCCATCTCTAAAGGCAAAGAAATATCCATATCATAGCGGTCGCCAACTGCAATAATCTGATTTTCCTTCACATCCAGGATTTTGCAGGCAGTTTGAAAAGGTTCCAGAGCAGGTTTTGATTTGAAACAAGTATCCAGTCCAACAATTTCAGGGAAAAAAGATGAAACGCCTATTGCATCCAGAGTTTTTCGAGCCGGCAAAACCGGGTTATTCGTTACGCAAATCAGCTTAAAATGTTCTGAAAGAAGAGAAAGTTCGGCAATAAGATTTTCATCTCTGGAAAGAAAATCTGCAGGTTCAAGCAATTCTTTACGCCATTCTACACTCTGCTGGATTGGAACTCCAAATGCAAGCAAAGTGTTTCCCAGACTGATTTTGCGACCATCATTTTCTGCAGCATACTTACGGCGGTAATCTGCCACCATTTTGCGAGCCTGGTCTGCGCTAATTCCACGCTGGCGGGCAAATTCCCTTACCTGGCAATCTACCTGCTCAAAAGCATAAGCGGCATTTGTATAAAGTGTAGAATCAATATCAAAAATAAAGGCTTTGGGATTTTCCGGCAGATTATAAAACTTCATAATGATTTCCTTCGCTTACAATTACAGAAGCAGCATCCTGTATAGATTCATATTTTCCAAGGCCAAACCATGCCACACAGGCATCTCCTAAAAGTTCAGCGTCATCACAGTTTGCTTCAACAAGGGTAATGCCGAGTGCCCTAGCCTTTCTGGCCATGTAAGCTGCATTTTTAGTCTGGCCGCCCGTAACAAAAAGTTGGCCCGGGAAAGGCACTTTATTCTCTTCTGCGAGTTTACGCAGCAGGTTCAGGGCGTCATTCAAAGCAGAAAGCCGCTGATTTTCAGGCATACGGCCGCTTCGAGGAATAAGGCAGGAAATATTCCATAAACCCGAAATAACAGATGGCAGAGTTCTTACCCCCTGTGCGCGGATTGCTTCTGGCACACAAAAATTAATTCCTTCCGAAGAGCCACTCCGGTCGCAGAGCCGGCCTGGCTGCAGGGTGTTCGTTCCTATTAGGGCCGCTACAAAGTCGGGGCCAGCTCCAAAAACCGGCAGCCCCTTAAGTTCAGCTTCGTCTACATTAATAATTCCGTACTGCTGCCCCACCCTGTAAAATTCGGGCAGCTTTTCACAGGCAATTCCTTCGTCTTCAAGCTGTTTTTTATTCCAGTAGGCCGGCTCAAAGCGGTCTTCCGGTAAAATAGTCACTTTAGAGCCGGTCAGCTGCCAGATAAGGTATTCCGGACCAGAAAAAATCTGGGCCGAAGAGGCAAATTCCTGAGGAAATAATTCTTTTAGGGCTATAATTTTGGATAAAAAGAGAGATGGTCCTGTACGTTCAGGAGACACCGGATAAGGATCATTCCATAAAAGAGTTGTGCCGTCTTCGGTTACAACGGTTGGCCCGTTTCCAGAAATTGAGACCGCCTTTATAACAAGAGAAAGCCCCCGCTCCCTGCAATCTTCCCCAAGTTTTTTTACGGCAGACTTAAAAGCCGGCAGCCACTTACGGGCTATATGATATTTATCTGTTGCGGAATTAAATCGTACTGAACAAATAGAAACGACTTCGCCCAAGGCGGTTACAAATCCCGCTTTAAGCGAAGTCGTTCCAATATCAACACAAAGAATTGCGTCGGACATTATTTTGCCGCAGCATCCTTTTCAGATTTTTCACTTGTGCTGTTCTGTTTTACAACTTTTTCAATAATATTTCGGTTATCAAGCAATTCGCTCAAAGACTGATTGTAATGAATACGTGTAATAACGTTTGCAAAAAGTCCGCTTACGTCTGTGCTGATGTACCATTCGCGCTTAAGAAGTTCTTCGTGATAAACGGCATTTGTACCGATAATTCTGTAGAACTGACCGCGCTTATATGCTTCGTCAAACTGTTCAATGGCGTTTCCAGTAAAGAATGGAAGGCTGATTGCACAAATAACCTTTGTAGCGCCCTGTTCCTTAAGGAATTCCATAGCTTTGAGTAAAGTTCCACCAGTTCCAAGCATATCATCTGCAAGGAAGGCAACCTTACCCTTAACATCACCAAGCAGTTTAACTGATTTGATGTTTGTTGAATGAGCATCCTGAGTTACGATAGAGTAATCGCGCTCTTTGTAAATCATAGCAAGTGGAAGTTTAAGGCCAGATGCGTAGAACTTGTTACGATCGATGGCACCAGTATCAGGAGATACAATAACCAGATCTTCCGTATTTCCAGTAAGATCAACAATCTTAGAAAGCTCGCGAATAATCTGGTAGCTTGCATGAAGATTATCAAGATTTGCGCTGGAGAATGCGTTTACAATTTCGCGTGAATGCAAGTCGAGTGTAATAATGCGGTCTACACCCTGCATCTCATAGATGTGGCCCAAAAGGCTTGCTGTAAGACCTTCACGGCCCTTTCTCTTATGCTGACGTGCATAAGGATAAGCTGGAACAACCAAAGTGATTTTTTCAGCACCTGCAATGCGTACAGCATCAATTGTGACGAGCAAAGACATTACATGGTCATTTACTGTCATCTTAATTTTGTTGGCACCACCGTTCAAACTAAGAACTTCGTGGTTTTCTACATCCTGGAAAATGAATACATCTTTTCCGCGGACAGTGTCCAACAGTTCGGTCTTTACCTCACCGTTAGCAAAATAAGTGAACCGTGCATTTACTTTAAATACAGGCGGTCTGTACTTATCTGTAGTACCTCTTATACAAAGATCAGATGTCTGCAAATCATTCTGCAGATTGATTCTCTGTACAAGCTCTTCTTTACTCAGTCCATAACGCTTAGATATAACATCGTTCTTCAATGTGAAGCGGTGTTTATACATGTGCTTGAGGTGCGTTATGACTTCATTGGCGAAAGCTTCGCCACCTGGACACGCAACAATCGCTAGACTTGTTGGCTCGGTATAAGGCATATTAGACCTCTTTTATAGTGGGATTTGATACCTAACTATAGCATATTTAGTGTTGTTTAGGAAGAGGCCTTTGATTTTTATGATGAATATCTTTTACTTTATAAAGTTCTATATCAGCACATTTTCTAAGCATATCGAAGTCTTTAAAATCAGCAGCCTTTACAGAACAATAAGAACTACTGCACTCCATTTTATATGGCAGTCCGCTGTTTTTGTTAAATTCATCTAGTTCTGATTCAACCTGAGCAAGCAGTTTTTCTACCGGTGCTTCTTTTGCAGTCAATAACAAAAGGCAGAACTCATCTCCACCAGTACGGAAACAGGGAGTTTCCTGCCCGAAAACAGTCTGCAGAACCTTTGCAATTTTTATTATTGTTTCGTCACCAGCATCGTGCCCAAAAGTGTCATTAATTGTTTTCAGATTATCAACATCGACACAAACCATTGTAACATAACCGGAAGAGTTTTCTATCTCTTTCAAGGAATCCTTAAAGATTTTACTCATTCCCCGCCTGTTATACAAACCGGTCATATAATCATGGTAACTTATATTTTCAAGCTCTTCTTTTATATAAAAACTTCCAATTGCATTTGACGCATTAATAAGCCAGAGAGCAAAAAAATCTCTGAAAAGTTCACCATCAGCAGGACTATAAACTACATAACCTATGTAATTGCTCTTATAATAAAGGGGCGAGAATGACATTACATGGTCAGTTTTTGTCGAAAATTGTTTTTCAGAATATAACTTCTTTGGATTCACATCATATTTAACCAGATTACCTTTTTTATCCAATGTGTATGAAATGAGTTTTTCAGAAATTCCATATTTTCCGTTATTTTCCAAAAAGCAGGTTTGGTTTTCATCATTTAGTTCTGCATTAATACAGAAAGAGAAAGTATCAAACTTAAAGAATTTTACTTCATTAAGCAGATGCATAAATAATTCATCAGGATTTTTTGAATCATAGAAGTATACATCAGTTTTAATCAGATTTTTATGAAATGTTTCTGAAATATATCGTTCAACATATTTGGAATCGATATAGTTAAAATCACGTTTTTTTATGCCTTTGCATCCACATGATTCATGAATCACAAGCTGAGGATATACATGCACATCTTCTACTTCATGCCCGGACATAAGTGCCCAAAGCTGTTCAAATGCCTTTACTCCGGCATCTTCAAAATCTACCCTGACAGTTGTTATAGACGGAGTATAAACTTCGGCATCTGCAATGCCATCAAAGCCAGTAACAACAACATCGGTTGGAAGAACATATCCCTGATTTTTTAAATAATCACTAACCATAATGGCCATAGTATCGTTGGCACACACAAAGGCATCAGGCATATCAATCTGAATAAGTTTTTTTGCGCATTCAACAGACTGCTTCCAGAAATGTCCGTATTCTATTCGTCTTTCTTCTACAGGAATATTGTATTTCTGTAAAGCTTTTTTATAGGCATTCAAACGGACTATTGTTTCTTTGTTATCAGGATAACCGCCTATAAAGTCAATTCTTCGCATTCCATGATCACGAATCAGATGTTCAACAAGCAGTTCCAGTCCCTGATTATCTTCTATCACAAGATTATGAGGAAATTCACCAGCACGATTATGAATACTTACAAAAGGAATATTATATTTTTTACAGTTTTCTGCTATTTTCTGTACGGTATCTTCTGAATAAATACTACCTCTGAAAAGAAAAATACCGTCTAAAAGTTCATAATTAATAAGATTATAGATTTCATCTTCACCGCGTATAAAATTTTTATTAGCAAAGGCTTCACGAGGATAATCACCTTTACTCATAAGGGAAGAGAAAATTTGAACATCTACATCTTTTTCTTTGCAGCCGCGTAAAATTCCCCGGACAATTTTTACTTCACATTCCCAGTTATATCCGGCTACGCAGATTGCAATTGTCTTTTTCTTTAGACCTAACAGCATAATTAACAAAATAAATAAACGGCATCAGATTAAGAAAATCCGATGCCGTTTAGTAAAATATTAGCAAAAATTATTTCTTAAGGAGATCAGCGAGCTTTTCTGCAGTGAAACCAAGGTATTCAGCAACCTTATTTGCAGGACCTGATGTACCGAATCTGTCGATGCAGAAGCAGTTTTCTTTTGAAGTAAACTGCAGCCATTCCATAGAAATACCAGCTTCTGTACAAACGATACGCTTTGTATTTCCAATAATCTTGTCCTGTTCAGCCTTAGAAAGTCCTTCGAACTTCTTCAAATCTGGAACAGAAACAACACGAATTGCTTTTCCACTTACAAGACTAGCAGCCTTAAGAGCCATATTTACTTCAGAACCGCTGGCAAGGATTGTGATGTCAGGGTTAGCTGAGCCTTCCTGTACAACATAAGCACCCTTTTCTGCCATGTTCTTTCTCCAGTCCTTGTCTGCCTTTTCATAAACAGCAAGAGCCTGGCGAGTAAATGCCATACAAACTGGATGATCTTTGCTTGCATAAGCAATATTCCATGCCTGCATAGATTCTTCTGGGTCACCTGGGCGGATAGCCTGAACACCAGGAATAGCACGCAAAGAAGTCATTGTTTCGATTGGCTGGTGAGTTGGACCATCTTCTCCAACATAGATTGAATCGTGTGTGAATACATAGATTACAGGCTGCTTCATCAAAGAAACAACACGGAGTGATGGACGGAGGTAATCAGCGAATACAAGGAATGTAGCACAGAATGGGCGGAGACCACCGTGTAAAGAAATACCTGCACAAACAGCAGACATTGCAAATTCGCGGATACCGTATTCAATTGTGCGGCCAGCGCGGTTAGCAGGACTGAATGTTCCGTTATCTGTTGCCTTAAATGCAGTTTTGTTTGGTCCCATCAAGTCGGCAGAACCACCAACAAGGTTTCCAAAGCGGGCAGCAATTACGTTCAAAGCCTTTCCAGAAGCATCGCGTGTAGCGCAAGCATCACCTACTTTGTATTCAACATCTTTTACATCAGGATTTGTTACACCGTCAGCATGGAAAGCATCCCAAAGCTTCTTGAGTTCAGGATTTTCTTTTGCCCATGCATCAAATTCAGCATTCCAGTCTGCTTCTGCCTTTGCAAATGCAGCTTTTTTATCTTCAAAATATTTGTAAGCTTCAGGAACAACGTAGAAGTCTTTATCAGTTGGAAGACCAAGAGTTTTCTTTGCTTCAATAATGCCTTCTGCACCAAGTGGAGCTCCGTGAACATCTGCAGTTCCCTGTTTTGGAGCACCCTTACCAATAATAGACTTGAGCATAATCAAAGATGGCTTATCAGAGCATTTCTTTGCTTCTTCAACAAGTTTTACAATTCCTTCGATATCATACATATCACCTTTCAAAACCTGCCAGCCATAAGCTTCGTAGCGTTTTGCAATATCATCAGTGAAAGTAATATCTGTGCATCCATCAATAGAAATCTTGTTCTGATCGTAGAATACAATTAATTTACCAAGTTTAAGGTTTCCAGCCAGAGAACAAGCTTCAGAAGCAACACCTTCCTGAAGACATCCTTCTCCAACAAGAGAATATGTATAGTGATCAACAATTGTGTGTTTTGGAGTGTTGAATTTTGCAGCAAGCATGCTTTCTGCAACAGCCATACCAACAGCCATTGAAACACCCTGTCCAAGTGGACCACCTGTACATTCAACACCGTCTGTATCACCATATTCTGGGTGACCTGGACACTTAGAACCAACCTGACGGAAGTTCTTAATATCGTCCATACTTACTTTGTATCCTGCAAGGTGCAAAATACTGTAAAGAAGCATAGAACCATGACCTGCTGAAAGAACAAAACGGTCACGATCAACCCATTTTGAATTAGCAGGATTGTGCTTCATAATTTCGCCGTAAAGAACTGCAGCTGCTTCTGCTGCTCCAAGTGGAAGTCCAGGATGTCCTGAATTTGCCTTCTGAATAGCGTCCATTGACAAGCTGCGAATTGAAAGTGCAACTGCCTCAACACCTTTTTTGTCCATAAAAAAATACCTCTTGTTATTTTATGCTAATCTCTTAATTAAAGAAGACAGAGTTGCTTCATCAACCTGCATCTCAAGAGCCTTTCTAAAATCAGAATCACGGAAAAGTCCAGCCAAAGCCGAAAGCACTTTAAGATGTACCTGAGAATTGTGAGTAAGCAAAACAAACAGCACAGTTACAGGTCTTTCGTCTGGAGCCTTCATATCAATAGGATTTTTAAGATAAACAACAATAATACGCTGTTCACTCTCTTCCTTCATGATTGGAGTACGAGCATGAGGTAAAGCAATTCCGTTTCCTACTGCTGTACTAAGAACTTCTTCGCGTGCACACAAAGCATTATACACCTGATCTGCTGTCATGCCATCGGGTAAATCTATCATGCTGCACACTTTTTTATAGATTTCCTGAGGAGTTTTACCATCAACGTCTCTTAAAACTCCACCTCTGTGAATTAACTTAGCGATATCTACTTCGTTTTCCATTTTATCTATCCCCTAACTTATATCCCCAATTATTCTTTTTCAGGCACAATTTCATAGCCTTTTTTTAGATTATCTTTTACAGCCAGTTTTAAGGTATCACAAATCTCATAGAAAGTATCTTCCATACCCTCTAATGACATTGAAACATCATCAGCCGGGAAACTTGCCCGTACAGCTTCATTTTCAACTTCTTCCAAAAGACGAACAAGATGTCCATACAACTGAGTAAGAACAACCAGTTCCTGCTGAGGAAACTCATCTGCCGGGAGTTCAGAATTGCCAATTTCACACAAAAGCTGACTAACCTGAGAAAATAACTCAACAGACCGCTTCCTGATTTCTGCAACCGGATAATCTCGAAAGCTATTATATGCAATTTTTAGTATATCAAACCTTTTTTCTAAGTTCAATAATACAAACTTTCTTTCAACACTACCTTCCGCAAGCACGTTCGGAAAGATAAATTCAACAAGTTTTTCAAGTTCTACAGTCTTTTTACCGCAGGATGCAAGATAAAGCTGATTTTCTATAAAGGCATCAATAACACTAGGAGTAAACATCATTGCAATTTCAGAAAGAACAAGTTCTTTTTTTGCATGATTATTCCAGTTTCCAACATAAGGAACTTCAGAATCTGCCTTCCATAAACGAGATTCCAGACCATAAGGCTGAAATTTTACACGTTTTGAATTAACAACAAATTCTTCTATTGAACCGCAGCTCTTATGACAGAGCGTTTCCTGATTTTCCAAAAAGAGATAAGAAAGCTGAGCCTCTATAGAAGAAGCCGGCCCGTGACGGTCAAAGCCCTGCAAAAGTGCATCTTCCACCTGAGAATACCATTCTTCGCGTTTAATGGCAGTTGCAGAAACGACAAAGCCCGAGGTATCGTTTTTTAAGAGTGAAACTTCTATTACGTTTTTTGCCCAATCCACAACACGACAAAGGATACGGTCGCCATATTCCACAGTTTTGTCGGGGAAGAGTTTGTTTAAGGGCCAGGAGGTTAGAGGTATTGAAACGGGCAGATTGTATTGGACGGAAGTTAGAGGTATTGAAGTGTTTGCCTTATCATTCAGAATATATGGAATAACATAACCTTCGCCAAAAAGTGCAAAGGTATCCATAGCAAGGTTCATAGAAAAAGTTTCGGCTTCAGAATTAACAAGTTCCCCATCAGAAACAAGTATAAAACTATCCGGATTTACTTCCTGATTTACAAAAGGCATACAACGATGCCCCAGAATAATATGACCCTTCTTTATTTCTTCTTTTGATGGAGCAAAACTAAACCAGCGGCCTGTAAAAACCCCGGCTCGTGTAATAAATTCCTGGTTAATTAATGGAAAAACGAAATCTGATGAATACAAAAGATCTGCAATCTGCTGCTTTGTTACTTTTGCACCCATTTTGCGGAGGTGATTGTACATATCTTTGACGGTAAACGAATCAAATTGTTTTTTGAGATAATCAGTAATTAAAGATGAAATTTTTTCGTTATTCAAAGCTTTCCCCCGTAAAGCAAGGTCAATTTTAATGTAAAAAGTCAGGTCTGTAAATTATCTACGCAAAGTGATATATTTTTTTTATGAAATTAACTATTTTAGGATCTGGAACAAGTCATGGGGTTCCTGTTATTGCCTGTGATTGTCCTGTATGCACTTCCAAAAATCCAAAAGATAAAAGATACCGAAGTTCTGTATATATAGAAACAGATCAGCAAAAATACATTCTGGTAGATATTGGTCCTGAATTCAGAATTCAGGCTCTGGAAAATAACATACGCAAGCTGGATGCCCTGCTCCTCACCCACAGTCATGCCGACCACCTGCACGGAATTGACGATTTACGCATTTTTAGTGCTGCCATGTACAAAAAACCCGAAAACGAAAGAAGTCTTGTGCAGTTTAACGCTCCCCCGATTCCGGTTTACACAAATAAAAGCACTCTTGATGATATAAAACAGCGCTTTGCTTATTTTTTCGTTGATGTGAAGGAAGGCGGTGGCAGGGCAAAAGTTGCCCTTCATCAGGCTGATAAAAGTTTTGATTTTTACGGAACTGAAATAACACCGGTTCCTATGATGCATGGTCATCTGCCAACTACAGGCTGGCTCTTTTCTCACACAGGAAAAGACCAGAAAACTCACTCTATTGCATATCTTACAGACTGCAGTTATATAAATGATGAATCATTTGAACTGATGAAGGCAAAATCCGGTATTCTAGACCACGTTATTATAGACGGATTAAGAATCAGACCTCATTCAACTCATTTTTCTTTTCTGCAGGCAATGGAAGCCGCAAACAGGCTTTCTCCAAAACATGTCTGGCTGACACATATTACTCACGAAACTTCACATGATGATATTACAGCTTATATTCTGGAACACAAAAAGGAATTTGAAAATCTGAAAGATATAGAAGTTTTGCCAGCCTACGACAAGCTGGTTATTGAATCATAACTGATGAAGAAGACATAAAAAAAACCTGAGCCCGCGCGCTCAGGTTTTTTGTTCAGCATACATAAGAACTTAGTTCTGTGCAGCTTCAGTTGTCTTAGGAACTCTAACTTTCTTGTTGATAAAACCAGCGCTAAGGCAGTTTGAACAAACTTTAAGAGTTCTTACTTCTCCGTTAGGAAGAGAAGCCTTTACGGTATGAAGATTTGGTCTCCAAGTTCTGCGAGTATGGTTGTAAGACTTACTTACTTTATTTCCGGACATAACGCCTTTTCCGCAAACATCACACATTCTAGACATTTTCTGTATCCTTCCTTATATAAAAATACAATTTCTGACACTACAAACGATAGTTTAGAGATTTTACACAAATACTAAAAAAAAGTCAATTAAGAAAGACTTTATCTTTCAAAATAATTAGCGTCCCGTGTCCCTAATCTTTCCTTCTACATAATCCGGATCCAGAGTTCGCAGAAGACTTGCCTTAGGCAGCTCGTAAGGCAGATAAACAACAGCCGGATGACCATCGCAAACCCAATTAACTTTTAAACCGGTTTCTGTACTAATCAGCTCCCACTCCCCGGCCGGAACCGTAAGCGAACAGAAGTCTGGGGAAACAAATTCAATGTCATCTTCAGTGCGAATCATATTCATTGCACTGCATTCATACATATGCCAGCCTTCCTTTTTCTGGAAAGGTATAATTCGGCGGTCGGAATGGATTTCAAGGTCTTTTAAGCGGGCCTCGCGGGCTGCAGGATGCATGGCGTTTAATTCAGCCTGAGCATCTTCATAACGTTTTGTACTTTCTGCAAGCAGAGCTTCAAAACGAGCACCTGTTACTTCATCACCAATCTCTGCTGCCAGCTGGTATTTACTGTCACTGGCTCCACTGGTAGTTTTGTCGGCATCGGCTTTATTATAGTAGAAACCTGTTGTGCTTTCGCGGTGAGCAACATTGTCCAGTTCCGCAATAAAAGGAGCTGCCTCTTCGTTTGAAATACGACCTTCAAGAGCATCCAGAGCCTTGCGGTAAGCGCGGGTTACCATAGCAACGTAATAAATACTCTTCATTCGGCCTTCAATTTTAAGGGAATCAATTCCGGCATCCCGCAAATCTGCAAGGTGCTCTATCATTCTGAGGTCTTTTGAAGAAAGGACGGCTGTAAAATCTTCACCTTCGTAAATGGGGAAATATTCACCCTTGCGCTGCTCTTCTTCCAGAGTGAGCAGACCGCTTTGAGCAAGTATTTTTGCAGAATCGGCGTCCATAGCTCCGGAAACATTAAAATTCCAGCGGCAGGTGTGAGAACAAAAACCGCTCTGGGCACTGCGGCCAGTAAGATAGGCACTCATAAGGCAACGACCAGCATAAGCAATACACATTGCTCCATGAACAAAGGTTTCAAGTTCCATATCAGGTACCGAGTCTTTAATCCTCTTAATCTGTTCTATAGAAATTTCACGGCCCAAAACAACACGGCTGAATCCTAGTGATTTGTACATTTTTACGGCTTCGCTGTTTACGCAGGAAGCCTGGGTAGAAAGGTGGAGCTCTGTATTTGGGAATTCTTTTTGCAATAGAGGAACAATTCCAATATCCTGAACAATAAAGGCATCTATCGGGTACTGCTTAAAGTAATCAAGATTTGACTTCAGGGCATCAATTTCTTCATCATGAAAAGAAATATTCAGCGCGCAGTGAAGACGTTTTCCAGGGTAACGGTTTTTCAAATCAATTACCTTTTTATATTCATCTTCATAAAAATTATCTGCTTTTACGCGGAGAGAAAACTTTTTTAGTCCGATATATGCCGCATCAGCACCGTAGGCATAGGCATAAGCCAGTTTCTCCACGTTTCCTGCGGGAGAAAGAAGTTCAATGTGTTTTTCCATATTATACCTCTCTTATGCTTCTGAGCGAAGACTGTGCTCCAGGCGAGGCTTGTTTTCAATCTGAACCGCTTCCTGTCCAGAAAAGTTTTCCGTAACTATGCGGCCAATTTTATCTAAGGCAAGGTGTGATTCATGCAGGTATTCATCTGCCATCTGGAACATAAACATCATATCCGGCCATACATCCAGAAGGCAGTTGTTGCCAGCGGCAATCATCTTGTCGCAAAAGAGTTTTGCATCATCCAAAAGAATTTCTTTGGCCCCCATCTGAATAAACACCGGAGGAAAATTCTTAAGCATTTCTTCATCTGCGAGCAAGGGTGAAACAAAAGGACTTTCTGTATTTGATTCATAAGTGTAAATTCCGGCACTTTTGCGTAATACATCGCCAGACATAACTTCATCACTGATTTTTTTTGTAGTAATAAGGCGTGATGTAGACGAAAGATTCAGCCATGGCGAAAGTAAAATCACTTTGCTGATGCAGGCACGGAACTTTTCTTTAAGATTAAAAATGAGGGAACATGCTATTGAAGCTGAAGACGAATCTGCCGCAATTATAATTTCCGGGAGAGCCGGTTTTTGTCCCTTTTCTGCACTAAGCGAGCAGGCAACCTGTTCTTCTGTAAAAAGCGCCTTAAAAACAGTCTGAATATCTTCGTTTGCGGCCGGATAAGGCGAGGCCGGAGCCAAACGGAATTCAGGAATAACGACACGGCAATAACATTTTGTAGCCAGAGATGAACAAAAACCTCGATAAGCTGCGCGGGATCCACCGGCAAAAGAACCACCATGAATATAAAGCATTACACGGTTTGATGCATAAATTTCTGGAGAAAGAACATCGCAGTCTACATTTCCATAACGATATTCAGTGCGTTCTACGCCGTTAGGAAGAAAGACAGTTTTGTAGGCTTCATCAAGTTTTGCGCGAAATGTTTCTACATTTGACTTTGAGCCGAATGTAAGCAATTTCAGTTTTTTTATCGCATTTTTTCGGTCGTTCTGAATTGGCATGTCAAAAAGTATAGCGTAAAAATTGATTTTATACTACATTATATCCATGCCTATTAAAGTTAATGCCGATTTGCCGGCAGTTTCTACTCTGGAAAAAGAAAACATCTTCGTTATGACGGACAAACGCGCCGCCACTCAGGATATTCGTCCGCTTAAGATTGCCATTGTAAATCTTATGCCTACTAAAGAAACTACAGAAACTCAGCTTCTGAGACTTTTGGGAAACACTCCTCTTCAGATTGAAATTTCGCTTGTCCGCATGGAACATCACACAAGCAAAAATACAGATGAAGCTTATCTGGAAAAATTTTATATTCCCTCTAACGAACTTTTTTCTCAGAAGTTCGATGGCATGCTGGTAACAGGCGCTCCAGTTGAACAGATTGCTTTTGAAAGCGTTGATTATTGGGATGAACTTTGCGCTATTATGGATTACGCAAAAGAAAATGTTTATTCCACACTTTACTTGTGCTGGGGTTCTTTTGCGGGTCTTTATCATCATTATGGAATAAAAAAATACCCGCTTGAACGTAAAATGTCTGGTATTTTTATGAATTACAGAACCACAGAAAGCGACCCATTGCTTCGTGGTTTTGATGACACTTTCCCTATTCCACAGAGCCGCCATACAACACTTCACAAAGAAGATGTTCTTGCCTGCAAGCAACTTACTATTTTGGCAGAAAGTGCCGAAGCTGGTGTAACTATCGTGAAATCTAAAGATAACCGCGAAATCTTTATGACTGGTCACCTTGAATACGATACAGAAACTCTGGCCGGAGAATACTTCCGCGATACAGACAAGGGAATGAGCGTTCCACTTCCAAAGAACTACTTCCCGACAAATAACGTTTGCCGCGAGCCTTTGAACTACTGGCGCAGCACCGCTCACCTCTTCTATTCAAACTGGCTCAACTATTACGTTTACCAGCAGACTCCGTTCGAACTTTCAAGTATCGAGCGAACAAAATAAGGGGGAGTCAGCAAGCTTCCTCCCCCTTAGAATCCCCCTCCCCACCTTTTTACCGATGGGGTATTTTTTTGTCCTATTGCTCGCCACGGAGGAAGTCTACGGCAAGTTCTGTTGAATTGAAGCCGATGGCGTATTTATCAGTCTTATTCTTTTTATCAACAGCGGTAACAATCGTACTTAGTTTTGCATCCTGAGCTTCATAAACTGAAGGTGAAGTCATAGCTTCCCAACTGCCGTTTGCATCAACATAAGCAATCTTAAGTGCAGAAGTTGTATTAAGTCTTGAAGCATCCTGATATGTAATTACAGGTTTACAGGTTGCCATAGAATTACCAGCATAGTTTTCAAGCTTAATGTCATTCCAGCGGCCTACAGAAGACGTTGAATCAACAGCAACCCACGAATCTGAAATCTCATAAGAATTACCAGACTTTGTAAACATTCCATAATACAATTTGCCATTTGTTACATCCTGGGCAGCTATATGAAGATTGCCAGAATTATCCATCTCCATAGAAACATAACGGCCAAAGTCTGAAGAACCTGCTGGACTTGTTACTGAAGTATATGTCCAAGGAGTTTCATCTGCACCAGTTCCAATTGCACCGCCATAACGTTTAGAAACAGGTGCTGAACTTCCTCCACGGGCAATCTTAAGTTTCTTATTTTGTTTATCATAGTAAGCAACTACAGGAATTGGTTCAGCGCCAGAATTATCAATCTTAATTGCAGAATATTCACCAACATCCCAGCTGATTGAAGAATTGTCTGCGGCATCGTAACCATCGATAACATAAGAACCTTCATCGTCAGCACGATATGATGTTTCTACACTTCGGTTCTGATCCCAGCCATTCTTAAACAGGAACTTACCATATTTTAAACACTTAGTGTAAGAGTCATAGTAAGTTACATACATATGATATTTATTTCCTGAATATGCACCGGCAATCTTTATATTCTTAAACTGATGACGAACCTTATCGGCAGAAGTTTTTTCAATATAAGATGCACTTGTTGAAGCTGTTTCACCATCGCGAACCAACTGTAATCCATCACCAAAGGTATTTGCATCTGCCCAGCCATCATCAAGCCAGGTGTGGAATACATTATTGTTTACAATTACAGAATCAGTTTCTGATGGAGGCGAACGAAGGGCACCAGAAGCCTGCTGGGATAAGATATACCATCGGGTATTATAGTTGGTTCCTGCTGGTCCCATAACTTCATTGTACATCATGTTATCATTGCTTCCCCAGATACCATAAAGTGTATGTGCAGGGAAGGTTCTTGCTTCACGGGCAGAAGTATAAACTGAACTTGAAGCTGTAAGTCCAATTATACTTCCACTAATTGGATTTGAAGCATTAGTAAAGGTTTCTCCACTATTCCATACGCTCAGATATCTGTCGTCGGTCCAGAAGTTGCTGCCGGCAGTATTTGCGGCAATGCGGCCATAGGTATTTTCGTCCTCATCTTTTTCGTCTGCAATAAAGCCTTCTTCAATGTTGTAGCCCAGAGTGTTGTCATTGCTGTTATTTACAGCCTTAAGGTTTTCGTCTCCGTTATCAATCTGCAGCTGAATGAAACCGGAATAATCTGGTGCTGTTATACTGATTGTGTTTGCATTTACGCGAGTTGCGTCAGCAATTGTTTCTACGCCTGCTGTCGCAGCTGCCATAGAACCATCTGCTGCAGACTTTCTACGTGTCACAGAAATTGCACCTGTACCAAAGTTGAAACCTTTAATGTAGATTGTGTCTCCTGCTCTTACAGGATAACGGCCTAAACGGGAACGTTTAGCAGGATTATTTCCTGCGGCGTCTGTTGAGATTCCGCTGATGTATGGAAGAACATCCATTGTGTATGATGGAGCATTGTATACATCGTCAGAAGTACCGTTTGCTTCATCACTTGCATCTTCGCTTGAAGTGTGACTAGCAGCATCTATTGCACGAACAGAAACCGCCTTATCTTCACCCATTGAATTAGTAATTGCAGAAGTATCGATATCAAGCTGCCATTTTACTTTATGACCAGTCTGATTAAGATACTCTGGTGTTACTGTAAACTTCCAGCTTGAATCAGTAACTGTACCAGACTCAGCAGAACTTGTCCAACTTCCGTTTGCGTATGTAGCAACTTTGTAGTAGCCTTTATCATCAGCTGAATCACCATCGAACAAACCACTAGCTGGTGAAAAGTCACTAAACTTAACCCAGATAGAATCCAAAGTATGTTCATCGAATGCCCAACCGCGAATAGAAATCTTTCCAGAAACGGCAGGCTTATCATCGCTGCCTTCTTCAGGAATTTCGATATGACCGTTTGCAGAAGAATACTGATACAGGCTGTTGTCGTCTGCATTATTCCAGAAGAATGGTTCTACTACTACCTTTGGCTCAACAGTATCATTAACCATTACAATAAAGTCTGTAATTTTAAGATAGCTGAAACAACTGTCAATACCCTGAGTAGTTTCGTCGGTGTCATCCCAGAAAGTGAATGACATCTTGCGTTCAGAATACTTGCCATTAGTAAGTAGTGTACTATCATCACCAAGTTTGTTCTGAGGAATACTGAATGCAAAGTTTGTCAAATCTGTATATGAGGTAGCAGAAGAATGTTTGAACCAGGTCTTTGCCGAAAGTGTTGAATCACTTGTATACATATTTGAACCCGTTGAGTCTTTCTGTTTATAACCTGTGCTTTCATCTCCTGCCGCAGAGTAAACCATCTTAATTCTGCTGTCATCTGTAGAATTACTTGCGTTATTTCCACCTGTGAATTCAGCAACTACGGCCAAATCGCCTTTTACGCGGAATCGTTCGCCATAACTTGCGGTTTTCATTTCGTAAGAAGACTGAGCACTGCCTTCTCTTGTAAGAACATCGTATTCGGTAAAGTTACTTTCTGAGTAATTACCAGACAGAGCAGTTCCAAGCCAGAGCTTTGTAAGGCGTGGAGCATTATTCTGAACAGAAGCGTTATATTTTACAACTTCAACGTTGCCGGCCTTATCCCAGATGAACATAACAAGAGTTCCCGGTCCGTCCGGAATATAGTTTGAATGAATAGAAGCGTCGAATGTCCAGTAAGTTCCGGCCTTTACAACGCTTTCTGGCATTCCGTCGCCATCATCACCAGATTCGGAAGTCAGGAGATTTCCGCTTGCGTCTGTTTTTTCTGCACCAAGGTTATCGATTACCTGGGCAATTGGGAAGAAGGCCGATGTAGCACTTGTCGCAGTTGTTGCAGTGGCAAGTGTAAGAGTTGTGCCACTCTTAGCAGAAATTAAATGCCATACGTTGTTGATTTGAACAAGTCCACCTGCACGGATGTGTACATTATCACTAGTAAGTGTGACTGTAAGTCCGTCTGATGAAATTGAAACCCCTGCGTCATAACCATAAAGCGGAGTATCTTCAACTTCAACCATATTAATTCCGCTAGTCAAGCTTGAACTTGAATCAGCAGTTACCTGAACTTTTCGATTTGCTTCACCTACAGTTCCACTTGGATCAGGATCGAATACACGACGCTTATGCCCATCGGTGCCCTGTGCATCGCGATAATAATAGAAGGCAATGCGTTCAAATCCAGCACCTTCATCTTTAATCTTACCACCAAGTGTGAAGTAAGAACCGTTACTGTTTACAATCTTGTTTTCTATAGCAGTTCCAGAAGCATTTGCCTTAACGCCATTAAAGGTAATTCCCTTTGTTGAATCAATTTCTGGCTTCTTTTCATCAAAGTTCAAAGCATAACGTTCATAAGTTGAAAGTTCTGAATCAGCATCTTTGAAGACTGTAAGCTTTAGAGCAAGACTTAAGCGGCCATCAGCTTTAGTAATTTTAAGAGAAGAAACAGGAAGATAAACATTGTAAAGAACATAACCTGAATCATCTCCTGAACCGCTTCCAAGATATTTTACAAATACACCATTAACATCAACAGTTGTTGTTGAGTCAGCAGTTTTAAGTTCTTCAATTCCTTCGATTGTTACACCAGTAGCGTCCATTAAAGCATCTGTATCACCAGCAAGCTTGTATGTGAGCTTTCTAATACCAATCTTGTCTTTTACTGTAACCTTAAGCCACTGAATACCGCTCAAGTACATGTCATCATCATATTTCTTGCTGATTACATTCTCAGAGCCAGTTGTGTTTACAATTTCTGATTTAGAAATCTGAGGAGCATTATCATCAATCATAAAGTAAGCGCCAGCTCCCCACTTGCCGAACACGCCAGAAGAATCTACCGCAACAGAGCGAACTCCAATCTTGTACTTGTTATCGCCGATAGATGCCCCGCTGATTTTCTTAAGTTCGTCTTTACTGTTCAGAGTGATACTCCAGCTGTTTGTACCGTTTACAGGAATACCCCACTTTGCTTCAGCCGGTTCACTATCTTTATGATAAGTGATTGCCGAAGAATTGATAGTTTTACCTGACCAGATATCTAAAGTTGAAAGTGTTATATCATCAATGATTGTATATCCCGCACCAGCAAGGAGTGTCTTATCTGTATCATCAAACTTGCCATCTTTATTCACATCAAGCTGAATAAATACTTTTCCCTCTGAGATAGAAGTATTATCGCTAGCAGAACCAGTTACACGGATAGAACCGTTTATGTTTGAATATCCTTCCACATAATTTGTGCTTGTATAAACTCCGCTTGGATAAGAAATTTCGCTTTCAGGGCGGTCACCATAAGGATTGTAGTTGATTGTGATTGGAGTTCCTTTTCCTTCCGATTCCGAAATTGGAGTGCATGTAGAGTTTCCAAGGCTGTCTTCTACATAGAATACGATAGTGAGCTTTCGTACATCCTCAACACCCTCGTGAGCAAGAGGTGCTTTATCAATACCACTCTGACTATTTTCTACATCTGCTTCACTTGCAGGAAGTTTTGGATTCTTATAAATAACACCAGCGACTGTTCTTTCAATTCCATCCAAAGTAAATGACCATCCACTTGGAGAACTTACAGGAACCAAAGTAGCTACAGAATCTTTTGCAGCAGAATGTACATCATCAAACTTTGCTGAATCCAACACTCCTTGGCTTGAATAAGCGTAATTACCAACAACTTCAAAACCAATCTTTGCAACATCGCTGTAAACATCTGTTGTAATTCCCGAAAGTGTTACTTCTCCGGTAACATCATCTGCTTTAGGGCTTGTTATGCTTACACTAGGCGCAGTGTAATCTGTAGTCATTTGTTTTGTTTCAACAGTTGTAAGACCACTTGCGTCTTCTACAGTAAAGGTTAATGTGTTAGTTCCCTCATCCCAAGCTGATGTATCAACAGAGACTGAAGTCCAAATCTCACTTCCATTCTGTGTTCCAGTCTTTGTAAAGTTATAATCACCAGAATAGCCACTAGCAGCAACTTTTACAAATTTAACAGGTACCTTAGATTCAACATTCAGAGCAAAAATAACATACTTTTTGCTAGTACCACCCACTATATTAGTTGTTCCAAGGGCAGTAAGTGTATCTCCGAATGTGTTTTCATCAGAACTTGTCTTATATTCAAAAATATTAATTTTTGGAGCCGAAGAGTTTATTGCAAAGTTTACTGCTGAATCATTATTAGTCTTAACATCCTCGCCATTTTCTTTATGATTATCAAAAATCAAATATGGCTGATATAGACTTCCTCTTGTATCTGCAGTCTGGAAATCACCACCAGCACTATCTTTTACATAAATCCAAAGTGATTTTGCACCGTCAGCGCCAAGCTCTACAGAGAAGGCTCCGGAATTTACAGACACCTTGTAATCATCATTAGTAAGCAAATCTGCAGGAGCCTCAGTAATCTTAGTATCAGAAACAGCAATCCTAAGTTCGCTTATTCCATCATCATCATTAATTGTTCCTGTCAAAGTCTGAAGGTTTTTGTTATATTCTTTAACACCACCAGTTCCAGCACTTAAGCTGGCATCCCAAGGAAGATTACTGAACTTCAAAACAGGGCGGTCGGAATCCAAATCTACCGCAAACGAACTGTAGCCAGTAACACTTGTTACATTCACATTGCAGTTTCCAGCTTCATCGTAAGCAAGTGGCAGAATGTAAAGAGTTCCCTTAGTTGCAGTTCCCATCAGCTCGTTTACATCAACATTCTTAAAAGTCCAGCTGCTTACATCACTTACAGTTTTGTTATTAAGGCCCTTTGTAACTTCGCAGCCACTAAGTTCTGCCCAGCCCTCAAGTTCAGCAGGTATTCTGGCAGCACTTGCCTGGAATACATAGTAGAGTTTAATAGATTTAGGATTTACTTCTTCAACTTTTCCGCTGAAAGTATTTTTTCCGTTCAAAACTGTTGAAGCAGAAACTGTTGGCGATTCGATTGTAACCACAGGAGCTGTTTCATCAATATTAAATGAACATATTGTTGTACTCTCATTTCCAGCATTATCAAGAACAACAAAAGAAACTCCACTTTCAGAAATCTTTGACTTATCAAGTTCAAAAGTCCAGGTGCCGTTTGCGGCCCCTTCGCTTGCAGGTGTTAAAGTTGCTGGAGTTTCCAAAGCTGTAATTGACTTCACTTTAGAAACTTTTACACTAGAAATTACATTTGCATCTGTGTAGTCACCCCTGAAGAAGATATTCTTGCTCTTATTTGTAAGAATTGCACCGCTGTAAGGACGGTATGCAGAATTGTCCTCACCATCGTATTTATATTCAATATTGTTCAAAGATGGAGCACTTGTATCAACTTTTACAGTAAAGCTTGTAGCTGCACTGGCGTTTCCAGCCTTATCTACTGTCGAAAGCTTGAGTTCATTTGTATTACCTTCGGTAAATCCACTAATTGTACTATCGAATTTTCCTAAACCGGCCGTAGTATCGGTAGTTACACTCATTCTAGATGTAGGATTCTGATTAACATTGTAATAAACAATATCAATACCACTAGTTGCTTCTAAATAAGATCCTTTTACATTCAAAGCCATTGAATTAAACCAGATATTAGAATTTTCAGCGGTAATTGCAGTATAAAGCTTGTCACCGACTTTTAGATTAAGAGAATCATTTGTATCTGCTGTGACTATTTCAGGTTTTACAGTATCCCAAATAAATCTGATTTCCCAGGTTGATGAGCGACCGTAAATATTTGTTGCAGTCACTGTTCGAACAACAAGTTTTCCTTCGTAAGAGGTTTTCTTTTCATCAGATGGAACCAGGGACATAGTAATTGTTCCACCTGTTCCGATTGTGCAAGAACCACTATCAAGTGCAGTTGTAGCCCCCTTCACCTTATCTTCCCAAGTAACTGAAGCAAGACCATTATTGTCTCCTTCTGCCGTTACTGTCGCTGTAGCATTTACGCCAGAGGCAGAACGATGTGAAAGATTAAGATAACTAAATCCATCAATTGCATTAAGGCCTGTTAGACCGTCATCCTTGCTTGTAAACTCTGGAGCATCATTCTGGATTGTGACACTTATATTTGAATCTTTGGAATCTTTCTTATTTCCAGCCCTATCATAGGCAACAAAAGTAAACTCATTTGTACCTACAATAATATCGCTAGAAATATCATAAGTAGTTTCACCAGTTGTTATAGTTCTTATTCTTTCACTATTTCTATAAAGTTCTATTTTATTAATTCCACTTCCACTACCACTATTGGTATTATCATTTGCCCCAATAGTAATTTTCTTATGTGCAGTATCTGTAGAATCAAACGACATTGAAGTTATATTAGGTGCAGAATTATCTACAGTCACTTTTATTTTACTTGATGGATTTTCAGAAATTTTAGAAACATTATTTGCATTATCAACAGCTGCAAGATACAAGAAATATGTTGCACCATCAGTTAAATCACTCAAATCTGCTGAGATAGAATAATAATTTATACCATTTTTTGAAGTAATAACTGTCTTCTTCCATCCCAAAGATTCATTAGTTACTTTATCATATTTATAATCATTATCTGTAAGTGAAGAACCATTTACAAATCTATAATAGAAATTGCTTGCAACTTTTGAAGAATAATCTCCCGTTCCATCAGAAACAGTTCCAACAACCTTAAAGTCATTATCTTGTGTTCCATATTCTTCATAAATTTCAGAAGTTTTTGTTAAAGTAACAGCAGTTCCTTTTACTTCTGTAATTGTAAATGTAGGAGCTTCACTGTCAACTTTATAGATAAACTCCTTTTTATTTGACTGACCATATTTATCTGTTATTTTAATGAAGAATGAACCAATACCATTGTTTGGAATTGTTTTGTAATCAAAACCCCAATTCAGGCTTGCACCCAACTTTCCATTTGCGGGAAGATTTGAAACAATACCATTTAAATCTGGATCAAGAGAATTCGAAAGACCTGAGTCAGCAAAAACTTCAATAGTACAGTTTAACTTATCTGTTGTACCTGTAACTGATATATCGGCACCAGCAGCTTTAAAATCATTTTCACCATAAGAAGTATTAATATTTATCTGAGGATTTCCCCTATCTACAGCAACCACAAAATTATATTCGCTTACTCCTGTACTTGAAAGCTTAGTATCTCTTTCATTTGTATGTATATCTTTTACAGTAACACGAATATCATATTCACCCTCATCATCACCAAGTTCACAAGACACAGTGATAGATGTTGTTCCATTTGGAGAAGCAGAATCTCCTATATCGATTGTAGACCAACTGTTTGTATTGCATTTCTTTTTTTCGACTTTTACAGACTTTATACCATCATCATCTGTAATTTCCAACATCATGTCGTTATTTGTATCTTTACCAAAAAGGTTTTTACCTTTCTTTATGTCAGTAGCATTTACTACATCTACACCGCCATTTATTCCACCATTAGTAAGTTTTACTTTAGGTCTATCTGTTTCCTGATTAATTAAAAATGCCGTATTACTATTAAATTTTGTGGTTGAAATTGAACCTACATTTCCTCCCTTATCTTTTGCATAGACAATTACATTTATATTTGAATTATCATCATAAGCGGTAGTATCAAAATCAAAATCAAAAGCATAACTCAATGCTTTCTGATCTGATGTATATTTTTTTACATCATCAATAAAAATTTCATACCAATATTTTTCAAGATTAGTGTCTGTTACAATTCCGGAAATACCAACATTTCCATTTAAACAGTTATTATTTTCATCATCTGCAACAAAAGGCTTTACTGCATTAATCTTTACAACAGGAGACTTATTATCAACATGAATTTTTCTAGTTACAGGAACAGCATCAACCCCCTTCTTCGTAGAGACATCAACTGAAATTTTTACCGAGTATTCTCGTCCAGATGCTGGAGCTGTAGAATCAGCTGCTATAATACTTTCAATAGTTTCTTTTGGAATAGTAAATCTCCACTGAGGATATTTTTCTTCAATTGTTTTTCCAGAAGAATCAACTGTTGTTATAACATAATAGTCATCTAAGAGTGTAACAGCAGCATCTTTTACAATATTTCCAGAAACATAACTTTCACCTTCAGTAAGATTCTCATTTTCATAAGTAACAGAATATTTGAAGCTTGTTGAATCAATTGCATCTAGTTTATCTACCCCAGAAAGAAGACCATAAAACGTCAAATCTTTAGGTTCAGTAATATTGAAGAATCCACCTTCATCACAAGTTGCAAAGTTCGATTCAGCTTTTATTGTTGAAGGAATACTACCAGCTGACTTCCATTCAATAACAGGGATTTTTTCCTGGACATAGCCCTTAAAAACAATCCAGGTTTCAGGAATAGTTACCATACCTTCAACATCATAAACTTCCGCTGCAAGCACGTAATAACTATCATTATCTATTTCAGAAGGCAAAGTAACAGATTCTACAAAAGATTCACATGATTCCTTTGATTGCAAATCAACTAAATCATTAATAGTCCATTTTTTATATAGCGTACCAGTATATCCAGATGGTTTTGAATAAATTGAAGTAATATCCTCTTCTGTAAGACTACTAAAAGGGCCAAAAATATAGATAGTTGTAGAACTTGGATTCAAGAGCGTTCCATCAAGTCCACAATTCACATTTACAGAAAGAGTAGAGCCGCCTGAAACTTTATTCATAGTGGCGTTTGCTCGATTAATATCTTTCCCTACTGTATACCCAAAGCATGTATACTTTGGATTCACCACCGGATTCACCGAAAAGCAGACGTTCGATTTTGCGGATTTTTCGTAGGCGTTTTTTGCGGCTTCAATGCTGGCGGCACTGGCAGTGCCAGAATATGTTCCGTTCACAATCTGCTTTACGGCAGTTGTATCAAGACCACAGGCAGCGCTAAGCCAAACGTCGTAAACATCATCGTAGCGGTACATTGCCCCGCCGGTAGAGTTTCCTTCAGAAGTTGCGTCAGATTCAGACTGAGTATAAGTTTTTGCAGCATCAACTACTTCAATAGAACAAAACCATGGCTGACCATTATTCAAAACATTGTAGCGGCCAGATTTTGCGCTAGTGTCTGTAGAGCCGGCTTCAGATTTAGTATACTTTGCAAAAACAACAGAAGTTCCGCCCGCAGTTTCTACCTCAGTTTCTGTAAATTCATACTTTGCAACAGGGGGATTGTTTACATCATCAAAATTAGCAGAAGCATCATACACCTTCATTACCATTTTAGAGATTGTATGATCATCTGCAATTCGTCCATTAGCTTTTACCGAAGAACCGAATTCTGTAGGCTGAGTAAGATCTATAGCAACCGGAGTCTGCACTACAAAAATTGGGGCAGTATTATCAATATCAAAGGAAAGAGAAGATTTACCAGAAACCTTACCACTTTTATCTGTTGCGTAAACTTCGGCAACATAACGGCCGTCTTTAAAAGGATAAAGCCCGTTATCTTTCTGATTAAGCCAGATTTTCCAGTCCTGGGCAGATTTGTCACCCTCTTCCCTCTCCGGAATCTGAATTTCAAAAGGCCCGTAAGAAGTATTTGTAGCAGTTTCTTTTAACAAAACTGTTACTGTATCCAGAGCCTCATCATCATTACAGCTTCCGGCAAGAACAAATGCGTCACGAATGACTACATCTGCACTCGGATAAGTGATGGTAAGCGTTGGCGGTTCAGTATCTACACTTGAACCTAAACCAATTTCGCAGGCAGCGAAAACCAAGACAAACAAAAATGAAACAAAGACAATGATACCACGAAAACGTTTTAGTAATTTTCTCTCCATAACTTTTTTCCTTTAATATTTTTTTATACTTTTAATTGTAATCCCATACCGGAAAAAAAACAAATTTTTATTATTTTACTTTACATTTTCATAAGAATATGGAAATAATTTTATTATGAGAAATAATAAGAGTGTTAAAATCATCGTTTTTTCGGCCTTAGCAGCCCTTATTCTTCTTTTCGCCATTATTTTTGCCGCAGGCCCCCATTCAAAAAAACAGGTTCTTGGCTTTTACAGAACCAGCCCAAAAGTTCAGGCCGCGGTTATTTCAGTTTTAGAAGCTAATGACAATTCAAAAATACAGATTATTAATTTTGATGATGAAAAAACACTGGACGAGCAGAAAAATCTTCTGAACAAATGCAGTCTTCTTATTTTTACAAATGACGCAGAAAACCAGAACTATCTGGAAAAAAAATCAAAAGCACTGAGCATAAGTTTTACGGAAGGTTTTCCAAGTTCAATTATTTCTTCCCTCACAATTTCCGAAAAAAACACAGTTAAAATCCTTCCTTTTCTTTATGATTTTTATGAAATTGATGTACACTACCCCACTTTTCTTAAAAGCGGCCAGAAAAATGTAGACGTCTTCCTGGATCTGATTGAGCTTGCCTGGCGCGAAAAAGATTCTACCCGCGCCCCCCTGCTCATCCCGGTTGCAAACGACTCTCTTTTTCTGGACTACGTTGGAGTGATTGCAGAAGCCCTTTGCGGCTATGAAGCCTATGAAAATATGATTAAAGAGATGATGGCCTTCGGCACAGGAACCGGCAAGGAAGATTTCCAGGAAACACTTACAAAATACCTTGAAGAAAATCAACCTCTTGGAAAGACTGCAGCAGAAATAAAAAGTTTACTGCGCAGTGGAATTTTGCCCCGCGAATCCTTAAAACTTAATGAAAAAGACATACTTTTTTACCTTGAAAACGAACTTTGCGGCATAGCTTTTACAAGTCTTTCTCAACACCGCCAGATTCCAAGCCGTTCAGTTGCAAATTACACTTCAATTTACTGCCCTTCCACCGAATTCACACCCGAAAGGAAGTTTGCCGCAGTTCAATTTTCTGTTACGGCCATTAAATCAAGAAAATCAACAGAAAAACTGATTAAAAATCTGGTAACCAGCTATCAAAACACACTGGCAACCGAAAGCGGTCTTGCACCTGTACAGAAAAACTCAGCAGTTCCAGACCACCAGGCAGATGATGTACGCTTCTGGCTTGCGGCCTCAAAGGGTCCTGTAATGCCTCTCTCCAGAACAATGAATGCAGCTCAAGCCGCACAAACAGCCCAAATTTTACGCGAAATGCTTCTGGAATAAAGACAGAAAAAGTTAAAACATTTTATTTACAAGTAGTATTTTCTGACTTATCATATTCCCAATGGACGCGAAGATTATTAATCATTTTCTATCAGAAGGAATGCATGCTTTTGAAAGTATGTTTAACATCAGACCTGAACCAAAAGAGCCCCACCTGCTGGACATAAATGCAGGGCATCCATGGGAAATTTCGGGCCTGCTTGGAATTACCGGAGACTTTAAGGGAGTTGTTGCATTCCGCCTTCACAAAACGCTCGCCTCAAAAATGCTGGCTCTTTCTGGAATTGAATGTACACCAGCTGAATACGAAGACACCGCAATCGGGCTTGTAAGTGAATTCACAAACATTATTGCGGGACACGCAGTTACTGCCATCAAAGAATATTCTATTGATATTTCTCCACCTTTCTGTGTAATGGGTCACAATCATTCAATTGCATGGCCAAAAAGTTATCCTGTTATTGTAATTCCATTTGTAACCACTTACGGCCCCTTCGAAGTAGATATCTGCTTAAAATAAGTGGCTTGTGGACATTATTCCGCTTATGATATATGATAGTATTACTATCAGAATGATTGGAGACTAATATGACTATCTACGAGAACATAATTAAACTCACATCTTACGCCCTTAGTAACGGACTTATTACAAGCGACGATGTTATTTTTACAGAAAACAGACTCCTTGAACTTTTTAGGCTGGATGGCTTTGAAACACCTCAGGCCTCAGCCCTTCCTTGTGTAAAAACAGAAGAACTGGAAGAAATTCTAAAAGAAATGCTGGACTACGCAGCCGCTCAGGGGATTTTTGAAGACACAGGCATTGTAAGCCGCGATTTATTTGATACAAAAATAATGGGACTTCTTGTTGCTCCTCCAAGTACAATCATTCAGAAATTTAATGCAATTTTGGATGAAGATGGCGCCAAGGCCGCAACCGACTGGTACTACAAATTCAGCTGCGATACAGACTATATCCGCCGCTACCGTGTTTGCAAAGATTTAAAATGGAAGACCAGTACAGAATACGGCGACCTGGACATCACTATTAACCTTTCTAAACCAGAAAAAGACCCAAAAGCAATTGCCGCAGCCCGTAATGCAAAGCAGAGCAGCTACCCGGCTTGTCTTTTGTGCCGCGAAAATGAAGGTTATGCAGGCCGAATGAACCACGCAGCCCGCCAGAATCATAGAATCATCCCTCTTAGTCTTGCCGGAGAACAGTGGTACCTTCAGTATTCTCCTTATGTTTACTACAACGAGCACTGTATTGTTTTTGATTCAAAACACGAACCAATGAAAATTGAACGCCAGACCTTTAAGCGTCTTCTGGACTTTGTAACACTCTTCCCTCATTACACTTTGGGAAGCAATGCAGATATTCCAATTGTTGGCGGTTCAATTCTGACTCACAACCACTTCCAGGGTGGCCGCTACACCTTCCCAATGGAAAAGGCTCCTGTTGAAAAAGACATCAACCTTGTAGGAACCAGTGATGGTTCAGTTTACTTCCCTCATGTTCAGGCTGGAATTGTAAAATGGCCAATGAGCGTTATCCGTCTGGACAGTCCTAGTGCAGATGAACTGATTGAAGCTGCTGATTATATCCTGAAAAAATGGCGTGCCTATAGCGACGAAGCTGCCTTTATTTTTGCTAAAACTGATGATGGTGAAATTCACAACACCATCACTCCAATTGCCCGCCGCCGTGGTGATTTATACGAGCTGGATCTGGTACTTCGCAATAACATCACAACTGAAGAACACCCTCTTGGAGTTTATCATCCTCACGCAAATCTTCATCACATCAAGAAGGAAAACATCGGGCTTATTGAAGTTATGGGCCTTGCAGTTTTGCCAAGCCGCTTGAAGAAGGAACTTGCAGATTTGGGTGATGCTATGTGCCGCGGTGCAGATTTGCGAGCAGACGAAGTTTTAAGCAAGCACGCAGACTGGGCTGAAGATATACTTAAACGTCACCCAGACTTCTGCAAGGAAAATGCTGATTCAATTTTAAAAGAAGAAACCGGCATCGTATTCAGCAAGGTGCTTGAAGATGCCGGTGTTTATAAACGCGACGAAGCTGGCCGCGCCGCATTTTACAGATTTATTGCTTCTTTGTAACAGATTCCCCGCTCAAGCCGGGGAATGACAGGGCACAGCGGACAATCTATTGTTTCTTATAGTCCATTATAGCGTCAATACTAGACAGGCAGGCAGCGCGAAGGCCCTGTTTTTCCAGAGCGTCCACACCACGGATTGTGGTTCCGTTTGGAGAACAAACTGCGTCCTTTAGGACTCCCGGATGATCTCCGGTAACCTGCTGCAGTTTTGCGCTTCCCAGCATGGTCTGGGCAACAAGGCGATAGGCGGTTGGACGGGCAATTCCGTATTTAACAGCAGCGTCGGCGTATGCTTCCATAATCAGATCCATAAAAGCAGGACCGCAGCCACTGATTGCACCACCAATTCCCATCAGATTTGTAGGAAGTTCTTCTACGATTCCTAAAGCCTCAAAAAGCTCGCGAGCCTGGGATAGTTCTTCTGCGGTAAGAGTGTTAGCTTTTTCAAAAAGCATAACTCCCTGTCCTACAAGAGCCGGAGTATTAGGCATAATGCACTGAATGCGCACAGCATCTCCCAGCACTTCCTGGAAAGTAGACAAAACCCAGCCGGCTGCCACAGAAATAAGAGCCTTACCCTTAAGAGCCTGCTGCACCTCGCCGCCAGACTGACCTAAAACGTCTTTAATCTGATAAGGTTTGCAGGCAAGAATTACTGTGTCGCATTTTTTTATCATATCAACAAGAGAAGCCTCTGCTGTAAAACCAACTTTAGCGGCATTTGCACGCAGTTTTTCCTGATTAGGCGCATAGGCAAAAAGATTTTCTGCCTTCACCTTGCCAGATTTTATAAAGCCGCCGGCAATTGCCAGAGCCATGTTTCCCATTCCTATAAATCCAATGTTTGTCATGATGACCTCTTTATTAGATACCCCGGTCAAGCCGGGGTATGACACCCCCCCCCTACGCCCGAGGGGGGCATGACACTAATGTCATTGTCCAGCATAACCAGGGTTGTCATTGTCCGGCTTGACCGGACAATCTTTTTGCAAAAATATTATTTACAGAGTTCTCTATACTTCTGAGCAAGTCTCTTAGACTTAACAGCGGCCAAACCACAGTAGTTACTTGGGTGTTCAAAAAACTGTGCAGGATTTTCTACGCCAAGTTTTTCCAACTGAGCTGTAATATCGGCATATTCCTTTTCGTGAGTTTTGAGAACTTCAAAGAAGGTCTTTCCGCTCTGTTCTGCTTCAAGAGTAATTTTACGGATAATTTCGTGACCATCGTTGTAGCCAGCTTCACCAAGCAAAATGTATGCAGGTTCAGCCAAAACGCCACCCTTTACCTTTCCGCCGGCATTTTCAAGATTGCGGGCCATGCCTTCCTTATCTGCCTGGAGCCCCTTAACAACACTGTTCATGCGGGCAACTGCCATTGTAAATCCGCTGACATAATCAGCAATAAAGCGCTGGCTTGCGCTGTTTGTAAGGTCACGCTGATGTTCAGAAATCTGATCCATATAGAAAGTGATTACGCGAGGACACATTGCCTTCCACAAAGATTTTACGTGTTCACTATTCCATGGGTTACGTTTCTGAGGCATTGTTGAAGAACCTACCTGAGTTGCAGCAAAGTATTCGAATACTTCACCAATTTCCGAACGCTGAAGGTTACGGAGGTCGTCTGCAAGGTTAGCAATAATTCCGAATGCTACGTTCATCTCAAGCAGGAGACGGAGAACGTATTCTGGTTCAACAAGCTGATTTGAATATTCAGATGGTGTAAGTCCAAGGAATTCTGTATATGTACGCTCGAGTTCTTCTGGATCTTTTACAATCATAGAAGGTCCGTTGTAGCTTCCTACAGGGCCGGCAAGCTTTCCTACCAGCTGATTGCTCAGTTCTTCTATGCGGAGAATTGACTTTCCAAGACGGCTGACAAATTCTGCGATAGACCATCCAAAAGTGATTGGAACAGCATGCTGTCCGTGTGTACGGCCAACCTGTGGAGTAGCACATTCGCGTTCAGCAATATCACAAAGATAATTTTCAAGTTTTTTAAGTTCTGGAAGCACAACATTCTGAGTAACGTCGCGCATACGGCAGCTGAGGGCTGTATCAAGAATATCAACCGAAGTAGCACCCAGGTGAATGAGAGGTCCGATTTCTGAATCAACCTTAGTCTTCATTACGTTTACAAGGGCACGGATATTGTGCTTTGTTTTTTCTTCTTCTGTGTAAACTTCTTCAGGGTCGATATTTGCGGCAACATCGTCGAGCTTTTTTGCTACATCATCAGTCAACTTACCACGCAATTTAAGGTGAGCTTTTACAAGAGCAGCTTCACATTTAGCGCAGGAACGGATAGAAGCTTCTTCTGAAATATACTTAGAAAGGCCGGCAAATGCATCGGCTTCCGACAAAGAGTATCTGTGATCGATACAAGAAAGGTTTTCAAAAATGTTTCGTGTTTCCATAGCGAGATTATAGCGGATTTTGTGGATATGGGGAAGTTGAACAAATCTTTTAATATAATTATGATGACAAAAAAAATGGGAGGTGAACCTATGATTATTAAGCCACTAGAATTCAAACTGAAAGACGGCCGCACAGCTACCATTCTTTCCCCACGTGAACAAGATATCAATGGCGTAATTGAATATCTTAGGATTTCTGCCGGTGAAACCGAGTTTATTTTGAGATATCCGGAAGAATGTGAAAAATACACTTATGAAGCAGAAAAAGCACTTTTTGAGCGCAAGAATGCTTCTGCAGATGAAGCAATGCTCCTCTGCCTTGTAGATGGAAAAGTAGCCGGTAACTGTGGCATTCAATTCAGTTCACAATTAAAACTTCGTCACCGTGCCGGAGTTGCAATTGCCCTATGCAAGGAATACTGGAATCTTGGAATTGGAACAAAAATGTTCGAAGAGATGGAAAAACTCGCTTTAACAAAACCTTACGTTCAGATTCTTGAGCTTGATTTTGTTGAAGGGAATACACGTGCCCGCGCACTTTACGAAAAGATGGGTTTCAAAATCATCGGACGCCGCCCAAATGCAATCTGTCTCAAAGACGGCACTCTGCTGGATGAATATATGATGCAGAAGAAGCTGGTAAGATAAGGCCGTTAAATGTCATTGCCCGGCGGAGCCCGACAATAACACAAAAAATACTAATTTAAAAGTGTCATTGGATTTACAGTTTTGCCATTTTTGTAAACTGTAAAATGAAGGTGAGGACCTGTACTCATACCAGTTGAACCAACATATCCAATAACAGTAGAGGTATAAACAAAGTTACCCTTCTTACAGGCAATCTTACTCATATGACCGTAAAGAGAGCGGTAACCAGAATGATGTTCAATAATCACATAATTTCCGTAAGTTGAATTAAAGCCGGCAGCCACAACCTTACCGTCAAGAGCAGCATAAATCGGTGTACCTGTACTAGAAGCCATATCCACACCACTGTGGAAGGTACGTTTACCAGTAGAGAATGGAGAATCGCGCCATCCATAAGGCGAAGAAAGCCAGTAGCGGGAATGAAGTGGCTTATGGAACAAGTCACCATTAATTTCCTGACGAGTTGCCCAGTCAAGTTCTGCATCTGGGATAAAAAGTGAAGTTCCGGCTGCAAGTTCTGAACCAGGTTCAAGAAGATTTACTAAAGCACATTTTTCTGAATTAACATCATATTTAGCAGCAATTGTTTCTGGAGTTTCACCATCGCGTTTTACAGTGTAAACAATTCCAGGCATAGAAGGAATTTTCAGGTACTGCCCCGGCTGAATTAAACGGGACTGCTTAATATTATTTACACTAATAATTGTATCCTGTGTGACATCAAAAGCATCGGCAATGAAACCAATCATATCACCAGATTTTACACGGTAGGTCTGATAAGTAATTACAGAATTTTCGTTAGATGCTTGCTCAGAAATCACAGGCACTTCATCTGATTCAGGTATAAGAGAAGAAAGATTATCGTCATACTCAGGAGCAACAGTTGTTTCAAAACCTCCGACCGCATGACGGCTATTAATACTGTTTCCTGTAAAAATTACGGCACATGTAGCAAAAATGCCCACTGAAAATCCACACAGCGACAAGGCAGCAATCTTTATACTTTTAGAGCTGAAAAACATTTCAATCGAGTTAATTATACACTGTATTTTTTCAGTTGAAAATATCTTTTTCATTTTTTGTTTATCCCCACCAGATAAGTTTCAAATGATTCAGCACGACAGGCTTCCGGTTTAAAACCTTTTGCCGAAGTAAAAGTTTCTCTCATCAGTTTTAAAAGTCTCTGCTGATCGCCATTCTGAAATATTTTTACACAAAAATTAGCACCAGGCTTAAGCATAGTCTGAGCATACCAGATAGCCATTTCTACCAGCTGTTCACTGCTGGCAGTATCTACAATGCGGTTTCCAGTTGTTTTTGGAGCTGCATCACAAACAACCAGGTCGTAAGGACCGTTTTCCTTAATCTGTTTGCGAATCTCCGGCGCATTAAGATCACCCTGTATAAAAAGAAGATTATCGCCCTTTACAGATTTTGCCAAAGGATTTAAATCGCAGGAAACAACCTTTCCGCTTCCTTCCATTTTGCGCAGAAGAAAAGTTGTCCAGCTGCCAGGAGCCGCACCCAAATCCAGAACTGTGTAATTCTTCTTTATCATTCCGAATTTTTCGTCAATTTCCTTGAGCTTATAAACCGAACGGGCAGGATATCCTTCCGAAAAGGCTTTTTGAGACCAATAATCTGGCTTTTCATACGAGTTTTTAGGCATAGTTGATTATCGGCAAACTACAGTGGGATATTAAAGAAAAACAAAGTTATTTCTTCAACAAGGCTGCAAACGGATTGTAAGTTTCGCCGTCATCATCATCCTGGCTGCCCATGTATTTAGCGGCAGTTTCGTCCTGTTCTTTAGAACTTGCAGGAACCAGAGAAATGCGCTTTGCAGCAGCATCAACCTTTTCTACAACAACACTCATTTCCTGACCAGGCTTATATACCTTGCGCAGATTTGTATTTGCATTCAAACCTTCCAACTCACTGATGTGAACAAGTCCGTCTATTCCTTTATCAAGATTTACAAAAAGACCAAAGTCCATAATCTTGCTGATTTTTCCATCAACCTTTGTACCAGCAGGAAATTTTTCTGCGGCTTCTTCCCAAGGGTCACGGAGCATAGCCTTAAGACTTACACTTACACGCTCGTTTTTCCAGTCTGTTTTGATAACCTTTACGTTTACTTCCTGTCCAACTTCTACAACATCACCAGCATCTGTTACGCGGTCAAAAGAAAGTTCACTGATTGGCAAAAGAGCGCGGAAGCCCTGAATGTTTACAAATGCACCAAACTTTTCTATGCTTTCTACAACAGCTGTTACAACAGCACCTTCTGTAATCTGAGTTGCAAGCTTACCCAGTTTGTTTGCATACTCGCTTTCGCCAATTTTGCGGTTCGAAACAAGAATATCCCGACCGTCGTTCTTATATTCAGTAATAATAAAGCTCAAAGTTTTTCCAACATAGAAAGCAGGCTCTTTTTTGTCTTTGAAGCCCATCTGAGAATAAGGACAGAATGCGCGTTTACCGCCCACCTTTACTTCGAATCCCCCCTTAATTTCAGCTTCAACGTGACCTTCTACAGGAATTCCACCCTTAAAAGCGTTTTCAATCATAGTATCATCAGCAGCTGATCCACCGATTTTTGTAGTAAAACGCATTTCTCCACGAACTTCGCCGGTAAAGAAAACCTTAATTTTATCGCCTTCTTTTACGCTTACATTGCCGTTTTCATCTTTAAATTCTGCAATGTCTATCACACCTTCACTTTTAGCACTTAAATCAACAAAAACTGTAGTATCTGTTACTGCAACAACACTAGTTTCAAAACTATCACCAATATTAAAACGTACCATAAAAAACTCCATTACAATCATTGTCCGCTTAGAGCAGACAATCTGTTATAATTATTTAATTGTTGAATAATAATATATATAGTTAAAAATTGAAATAGGGCCCCACTTATGATAGTATCTTGATATGACAAACGAAAGTGAAGAAATCAAATCTACTAAAGATAAAAAGTTTTATCTTATCCGTATTATTCCAGCTCTTATTCTTGTAATTCTTTTTGTTCTTCCGCTTGGAATGGAAAGTCTTGCACTTGACGGCAGCTCTACCCCGGCTAATTTACTTATGCCCTGGAAGTTGCCTTTTTCACATAACAGTGTAATTCAGGAAAGTATTTTTCACTTCATTTTTTTTCTGATTTATTTTCTCCCCCTAAATATAGTAATTCTGATTATTTCTCTATTTTTGAAGGATAACAATCGCTCTAAACTTTATCTGCTTTTTTATATAAGTCTTAGTATTTATCTCTTTTGTTCAATCACAAATCTTGTATTTTTTGCAAATTGCAGCAGATGGTTCTGCAGTCTTCCTGTTTATATTTACATTACAGTAGGATTTGCTTTTATTACTCATGCAATCATGTCTATTTTGGGGATTTTTGTAATTCGTCAAAAGAACCCGGACTTTGCTGAATACAAAAAAATGCAGGCAGAAACAAAAGAACGCACAAAGAATTCAATAAAAACAAAACTTACAATTACAATAATCAGTACTATTGCAGTTATTCTTTTAACCTTCACAATTCTTGTTTTGCGCAACTATAAAAAGATGTACACAGAAGCTGTAAGTGATGTTGGACGTGCTCAGGCAGAACAGACTTCTGCCGTTTACGAAGCCGGCGGTGGTATGTATGACAAGATTCATCAGTATTTTGACCAGCAGGAAGAAACAAACAAATACTCTGAATGTCCTTTTGAAAGGATTGATATTATTCTTCAGAATAGTGAATCCAAAGAAAAACCAGCTGATGAAAAACTTCCCAGCATTATTTTTACAAAATCGGGAGATACAATTTCTCTGGTTAATAAAAATATACACTGGAAGTATTTTGATAAATTTGGTTACACCACAAAGTTTACGGATGTAAAATCTATTCCAGAAGAAGAAAAGAAGATTGACGAAAAAACAGCCGAAAGTTACTTTGAACAGTTCCAGAACGGAAACTACAAGAAACACCCGGTTAATTACGGAAAATTCAGCAAGTATATTTATCCTGTTTCATTCACCCGCAAGGATGGAAACAAGCTCGTAGGTTTTTCAATCGTTACTTATCGCAAAGAAATTTTAATGCGTTCATACTTCCATGTTCTTATTTTTGTTTGCACCATGGCAGTTATGTTTCTGTATATTTCAATCATACTTGCTCTCTTTATCGCTGATTTTATCACTAACCCTCTTTTATACTTAAGAACAAATGTCCGCAAAACTTCTAACGCCTTTAAGGATATTTTGGAAGGAAATTCAAAGATTGAGGCCGAAAAACTCACTTTTAAAGATTCAATAAAAACTCATGATGAAACTAAGGCTCTTTCGCTGGAAATTAAAAACATGGTGGGAATTATCCGCCGAATTATGCCTTATATTTCCTTTTCAACCCTGCAGGCTGCAAAAAAAGACCGCAGAAAATCAACAACCATGCGTGAACTCTGCTTTTTGTTCACCGATATTCGTGGATTTACAAGTCTCTGCGAAAGCAAGCCGGCAAACGAAGTTGTAGAACTTCTTAATCATTATCTGGATATTGAAACAGAAATTATTTTGAATAATGGTGGTGATGTAGACAAGTTCGTTGGTGATGAAATGATGGCCTTTTTTGCTGGTCCAAAGAAAGAATACAATGCCTGCAAGGCCGCTATGGAAATAAGACAGGCAATGCGGCTCCAACAGCAGCAGGCCCTTAAAGACGGCAGCGACTTTATTTCAATTGGAATTGGAATTAACACAGGTTCGGTAATTTTTGGGTCTGTGGGAGCGCCAAGTCAAAACAGAATGGACTACACTTCTATTGGCGACACTGTAAACCTTGCGGCCCGCCTTGAAGGTGCAAATAAAGCATACGGCTCAAAATCGATTATTACAGAAGCGGTTTTTGAAAAACTTAAGAATGCATTTGTTTGCCGCGAACTAGATTTTATTACTGTAAAAGGAAAAACTGAACCGGTTCGTATTTTTGAAATTCTACAGACAAAAGCGGCAGCCACAGATAAACTATTCGAAATAAAAGCTCTGTTTGAAAAAGGACTTGACTTATACCGCAAACAAAAATGGGATGAGGCAGAAAAATTCTTCCGCGAATGTAACGAAAAGTATGAGGATATGCCATCTGTTGTATTCATAGACCGCATTGCCCACTTTAAAAAAGACCCGCCACCAAGAAACTGGGACGGGGTTTTTGTAATGAAAGTCAAGTAATTTGAAAATACCGCATATCGGTTCCTGCGCAGTTTGCCTAGCAAACTGCGGGCGAGCACTTAGGATAGTCTTTTACTGGTATGCCACACAATGAGTGCTCGCCGTCCATGGCATTCGTTAATCGTCGAGTTTTGGCAAAGCCCAAACTCGCAGTTTTACTGCAACAAAAAAAGGCGCCATCCATGGCGCCCTCTTGTTATTGTTCGGCTTGCCCGTGAATAACATATGTTATTCTTTTACAGCAATTCCACAATCTTTATGATCATTCTCCCAATTTTGAGAGAGTCTGAGTATCTTCTTTTCGCTGAACATAGCACCGGCAAACTGCATACCAATTGGCATCTTGTCTGCAGAAGTGCGGCCGGCAGGAACGCTGATAGAAGGAATACGTGCAAGGTTTACGAAAGTTGTATACAAATCTGAAAGATACATTTCCAGTGGATTATCAACCTTTGAACCAAGCTTAAATGCTGCAGTAGGACAAGTTGGACACAAAATAATATCGTACTTTTCAAATACAGCTGCAACTTCCTTCTGAATGCGGGCACGAACTGTCATACCCTTTTTATAAGTATCGCCAGAGAACTGTTCAGAAAGAACATAGTTTCCAATTACAATACGGCGTTTTACTTCAGGTCCAAAACCTTCAGAACGAGTATCTACATAAAGCTCATCATAACCTTTTCCGTTATCTACACGGCGTCCATAACGGATTCCATCAAAACGGCTGAGGTTTGAAGCAGCTTCTGAAAGGGCAATTACATAGTAAGCGGCAATAGAAGCATCAAGGATTGGAAGATCAACTTCTTCTACTGTTGCACCTTTACCTGTAAACCATGCACGAGTTTCTTCAAAGCATTTTACAACATCAGGATCTGCTCCTTCTGTTTTAAGGAACTGCTTTGGAATGGCAATCTTAAGTGATTTAAACTCATCATCGCTCAAAGCTTCAAGCTTATTCAAAGACTTACCTTCTGGTAAATCAGCAGAAGTGTCATCATAAAAATCAACTCCGCACATAAGGCTGAGTGGCTCTGCAATATCAGCTGGTGTATGGCCAAGAATACCAACCTGATCCAGAGATGAACCATAAGCAACAACACCCCAGCGGCTCAAAACTCCGTAAGTTGTCTTAAGACCATAAATTCCACAGTAGCTGGCAGGAAGACGAACCGAACCACCTGTTTCTGTACCAAGTCCGAACAAAGCCTGGTTTGCAGCAACTGCAGCAGCCGAACCACCAGAAGAACCACCAGAAACATATTCGCGGTTAATTGGGTTACGAGTTGGGCCATAGCAGGAATATTCTGTAGAAGAACCCATTGCAAATTCATCCTGATTACAGCGGCCAAGAGCAATTGCACCAGCCTTTTCCAGGCGGTCAATTACAGTTGCATTGTAAGGAGCAACATAGCCTTCCAGGATTTTTGAAGCACAGGTAAGGCGGTGTCCCTTAGAGTTAATGTTATCTTTATTTGCAAAAGGAATACCAAGCAAAGGCTTTTCTTCAAAAAGCTTATCAAGGGCTGCAGAACCTGCGGCGCGGGCAGCGGCAATTTCTTTATCAGCTTCCTGAGCCTTAGAAACTGCATCATCATAAAGTTCGATGAAAGCATTAAGTGGAATTGCTGCAGACTTATCCTTTTCAAAAGTTTCAATTGAATTGCGAACTAACTGCTCGCTGGTAATTTCGCCAGCTTTGAGAGCAGCGCGAGTTTCTTTTATAGTATAGTACATATTTAGGCTCCCTCCCCCAAAACCTTAGGTACCTGGAAGTAGCCGTCCATAAAGTTTTCGGAAACTTTCTTTACATCGCTAATTTCAAGTCCGTCTACTACAGTATCACCACGAAGCTTGTCTGCTTCTGTACGAGGATAAGCATCATAAGGATTTTCGCTGTCATCATATTTAGAAAGAATATCAAAATAACCAACGATATCATCTACCTGTTTTTTCAAAGTCTCCATATTTGTACTTTCTGGAGACAAACGTGACAAATAAAGCAGATTTTCAAGAGTCTGCGCGTCAATTTCTTTGTGTTGTGTTGCCATAACTTACAGTATACAGAATTTTGTACAAAGTGGGAATATATTGCTTGTGATTAGTCCAAAGCCGTTATAAAATCTAGTCATGACTATTCAGACTATTATTGAAATGATTGGATACTTTGGCTCAATTCTCGTAATTGTTTCTATGCTTATGACTTCTGTGGTGAAGCTGCGCATTATAAACACTATCGGAAGCGTGATTTTCTGCGGATATGCCATCTGCATTCACTCTTACCCAACCGCCGCCATGCAGCTTTGTCTAATTGCAATCAATATAATCAATCTTTACAAGCTGATGAACACAAAAAAGGAATATAAAGCTGTAATGGTAAAATCAGAAGACGGATTTTTGAATCATTTCTTAGATGAAAACTTTGCTGATATATCTCGCTTTTTCCCTGACTGCTCAAAGCCTCTTCCGGAAGACTCTGTTATTCTGATTATGTGCGGTCAAAATCCGGTCGGAGTTTTTGTTTCAAGCCCGGAAAATGCTGATTCTCCAGACTCTCTGAATATAAAAATAGACTACACTACCCCGGCCTACCGCGACACCAGTGCTGCAAAGTTCCTTTTTGCCCACTTAAAGTCTCAGGGGATAAAAAAGGTTTCAGCAAAAACTATAATCCCTACTCATAAAAGATATCTTAAAAAAATGGGCTTCGAACATATTGATGATAAATACGTCCGAAACTTATAACTACTTCAAGTCAGCGGCAAGTTCGTTAATTTTTTCAAGGGAAAGACCCGTACAACGGGAAACTTTTTCAGGAGAATCGCCTTCTTTCAGAAAGTTTTTTTGCAGCCATTTCTTCACGGCCTTCTTCACGCCCCTCGGCAAGTCCTGTCTGGCGTCCTTCAGCAAGCCCTGCCTGACGACCTTCGGCAAGGCCTGCCTGGCGTCCCTCAACAAGTCCTGCCTGGCGTCCCTCAGCAAGCCCAGCTTCACGGGCCAATTCTTTTTCTTCTTCTAGAATATCTTGAAAATACATATAATCATCCTCCCATTCAGAACGGGATTTTGCATTTTTAGAAGAAACATCAAGCTGATCCGTATATTCTGACTGTGCTTTATTCTCATACACAAACCGAAGTACGGCCTTTAGTTCTTCATTATCAGTTACTTTATCGTATGCACTTGCATTATAAAATACGGCGTGGCTTTTGTCATTATACAAAATCTCATCTGTTTCCAGAAACTCCATTTTTCGAGTATAAACTGGAATCCCGGCTCCAAAAGGATCATCAACACATACAAATAAAATAAAACTTTCCTTCAGTTTTTTGAACATTGTTCTGCGTTTTGTAGTTGCAACATCCGAAGCACTCTGGTAATACCGAGCCCTAAGCAGCAAATCATCATAGTCACCGGTTTGCATTTCAATATCAAACACTCTATCACTGTCCTTTACATAAACATCAAGCCGTACACCCCGAGAGTCATAATAATTTTCAACAAGATTTTCCGTATTCAGATATTCAATTTTTGAAATTGAAATATCAAGTAAAATTTCAATAAACTTTTTACAAAGCTCCTCATCAAGCATTACTTTACAGAAAATATAATTATCTGCAAAAGTAAGTTCATTCCATGGTTTTGAAAACTGCCCCATTTTGACCTCCATAATTTAGTTAAAATAAAAAGACTGTGTAGAAAGTTTTTTCTTCTTACACAGTCTTATATATATTATAGTCTGAATTATTTCATTTTATACAATTTCACTTAAATTTTTATTCAGATAATTACAATTCTCCCCACTTTAAAAATCCCTGGAATGCCCATATAATATTCTCAGAGGTAAAATATGGCAAACATAAAAGATGGACTTAACGTTGCAACTAAAGAATTGAGTGCTTTTAAGAAGTTTATTTCACGCGGAAACGTGATTGATATGGCAGTTGGTGTAATAATCGGCGGGGCTTTTGGAAAAATTGTGACCAGCCTTGTAAACGACATTATTATGCCGTTGATTGGACTAGCCCTCGGGAAAATTGATTTTGCAAAACTGATGTTCAAAATCGGTGAAACAGAAATTAAATACGGTGCATTTATTCAGACAATCGTAGATTTTTTGATTGTTGCCTTCTGTATTTTTGTGGTAATTCAGATTTTTGAAAAGTTTAAGAAAAAGGAAGCTGAAAAACCTGCCGAGCCAGAACCAGCGCCTGTTGTAAAATCTGATGAAGCAATTCTGCTGGAAGAAATTAGAGATTTATTGAAGAATAAATAAATTACAACTATAAAAACATCCTCCGGACAAGCCGGAGGATGTCAAAGGCATGCCAGTGAGCGCAGGTGGTTTCGACAAGCTCAACCACCGTACAGTTTTACTTACTAAGCAGATTATTCAAGTGCTTTACGAATTCTGCTGGTTCTTTGATTTCCATACCGGCAATCATCAAAGCCTGAGTAAGGAGAACTTCTGAAACATCGGCAATTTCTGCTTCGTCGCTTGTGTCCTTAAGGCGGGCAACAAGTGGATGGTCTCCGTTTACTTCAAGAATTGGCTTCAAATCAGGACCTGGCTGCCCCATTGCTTTCATCATCTGAATCATCTGGTAGCTTGGGTCGTTTTCATCAACAACGATACAAGAAGGATTTTCGCCGCTCAAAGTTTTAGAAAGCTTTACTTCTTTAACCTTCTCGCCAAGTGCCTTCTTGATTTTTTCTGTAACAGGCTTGAATTCTTCTTCCTTCTTTTTAGCAGCTTCTTTATCGCCACCGAGGTCTTCGTCTGAGCCAGAGCGGTTTACAGCCTTAAGTTCAAATTCGTTCTTGTATTTGCCAAAGCCTGGAATTACGATATCGTCGATATCATCATCCATGATAAGAACTTCGAAGCCCTTGTCTGTATAAGCTTTTACAAGAGGATTTGCACGAAGATTCTTTTCATCAGAACCACTTATATAGAAGATAGATTTCTGATCCGGCTTCATACGCTGAACATAATCTGCAAAGCTTGTGTAGTTTCCGTCGCCAGTGCCGCTTGCATCTGTAGATTTAAAGCGAACAATTTCTGCAATTTCGTCGCGGTTTGTGTAGTCGCTGTACAAGCCTTCCTTCATAGGACGGTTGAAGTTGCGTACGAACTTCTCCCACTTTTCGATTGCTTTTTTATCGTCGTCTGTGCGTTTATCTGCTTCAACCTTCTTAGCCTTGTCTGCGGCTTCGCCAATCTTCTTAAATTCGCTGAGCAGCTTCTTTACTGATGCAGACTTGATATTGTCCAAAATGCGGTTCTGCTGAAGAATTTCGCGGCTTACATTCAATGGCAAATCTTCAGAATCGATAATACCACGAACAAAGCGCAGGTATGAAGGCAAGAGTTCTCGGTCATCATCTGTGATAAATACGCGCTTTACATAGAGCTTAAGTCCGCTCTTGTAGTCTGCCTGATACATATCAAATGGAGCTGTCTGTGGAACAAAGAACAAAGTTGTATATTCCTGAGTACCTTCTGCGTGTGTATGAACATAATGCAAAGGATCCTGTCCATCATGACCAAAGGTCTTGTAGAATTCGTTGTAGTCTTCTTCCTTCAAATCAGACTTAGCACGCTTCCACAAAGCGGAAGCGGAGTTTACCTGGTCTACCTTGCTTTCGCTGCCAGTCTCTTTTCCCTTATCATCATACTTTTTCTGTTCATAGTGAAGATAAATTGGGAAAGCAATATGGTCACTGTACTTTTTAATAAGTTCTTCAATCTTCCAGCGGCTCGCAAATTCCTTGCTGTCATCGTTCAAGTGCATTTCGATTGCAGAACCTGTAAGGCCGGCATTATCAAAACCGTATTTTTTTGCAACAGCTGAATCGGCAGCAATTTCTTCTATTTCATAAGAGTTTGTACCATCAGAAGACCAGTGCCAGATTTTTCCGTCGCCTGCAGCCTTGCGGGTATAAACATCAATTTTTTTAGCAGCCATAAATGCTGAATAGAAACCAACACCAAACTGACCGATAAGAGCTGAATCTTTCGAAGCCTCAGCAGTAAGCTGTTCCATAAAGGCTTTTGTACCAGAACGAGCGATTGTACCAAGGTTATTGGTCAAATCTTCATCTGTCATACCAATACCAGAATCCTGTACGGTAAGAACGCTTTCCTTTTCATCAAAAGTGATGTCGATTCTTGGTTCAAACTTAATGTTCTTATAGGCTTCATCAGAAACTGTAAGATACTTAAGCTTGTCCAAAGCATCAGAGCCGTTTGAAACAATTTCACGAAGGAAAATGTCTTTATTTGAATAAAGTGAATGAATGATAAGTTTGAGAAGCTGATTTACTTCTGTCTGGAATTCGTATTTTGCCATGTGTAGCCTCATTTTTTGCGAGCATTGGCGCAGTAAAAAATGGGCGGTGTTCAACAGGAAACTTCGTTCAGAAGTTTTCCGCCTTTTTTTACCACTTCTACTCGTGATTTTATTAATATAAGATAATAATGATTTATGTTATTCGGCAAGTTTTTTTTTGTCAAAGAAAGTATATCAAGAAAATTTGATGAATTTATAACGTTGTAGTTAACAAAAAGTATTTTCTTTAAAGATAATATACGATATTATACCCGCGTATGGATATATTACCCGTTTCCTTCGGAGGGATACGAGAATTCCTAAGATTTACCTCACCTGTTCAGCTGCAGCTTCTGTCGCTTTTTTTCCTCGTCAGTCTGGAAGTATTATATTTTAGTCGAAAAAAACTTCCCATTCTTTCTACCAGAACATTTATAGGTATTCTTGTTTTTGCACTTATTTTTGTTATTGCAGATACTTCTGTAATTTTAGTTTCAAAACTCAGCCTGCCAAGGAACTGGGGGGTAAGACTTGCCAGTCAGATAAGGCTATATGCCTACTTAAACCTTTCTCTTTGTCTTTATCTCTACATTACCTTTCTTCAGGGAAGAAGACAGCACGTAACCTTAAAGGATGGTTTTAAAATCTTCACTGTATATGGCATTGGAGTTCTTGCTATAATTGGAGTAAACTTTTTTACAAAAAACGAACAACAAGGCCTTTTTGGATACAGTGTAATTAATACCCTGATTAACGTTATTTCATTTCTTTATGCTGCATTAACAATAATCGAAACAATAGATTATTCAAAGAAAAACCAGGATTCTTTCTTCCGTGGAAAAAGACGCTATATTTTCATTACAACCACAATCTGGATTATTATTGTTATTATTCAGATTATTCAGCCTAGAACTGCAATTTCCTGCATTGGAATTGTTTCTATGTGTCTTTTTATGCATGCAGGACTTGAAACACCAGACAACTACATTGACCACGCCACTGAAACTATGAATTCAAATGCGCTCCGCTTTTTCCTGCAGGATTACGTGAGCCATAAAAGACCTTTCTTTATCATCAATATTGATATAGAAGATTACGAGTCAATAGAAGAACAGTTTGGTGATGAAATTGCAACAGCCCTTGTTAAACAGGTTTGCGACTTTGTTTCTAAATCATTTACGTATACTATTTTTCATCCGGCACAGAACTCAATTACGCTGGCAATTCCCAAAAATAAAAAAATTGAGCACAGTTTATATATCGATTCAATTTTGAAGAGAATACAGGAACGACTGGAACAGTCCTGGACAGTAGAAGAAAACTCTTTTTATCTTTCTTCTCATTGTGATTTTATTATTTATCCAAATGATTTAGAAGAAGACATTCCTATTCATGAATTTATAACTTTGATTCATGAATGGCACCTTTATTCAAATGACACAGGCTTTGTAAGACAGGCAAATGCAAGTCTTGTACAAAACCGTAAACGTCACACTAAAATTTTAAAGATTATCCGCGATGCTGTAGACAAGCAGAACGGTATTGAAATGTACTATCAGCCTATCTACGATATTGAACACAAGAAATTCACAAACTTTGAAGCCCTGGTTCGTTTAAAGGATGATAAAACACTTGGCTATGTGAGTCCAGAAGAATTTATTCCGCTTGCAGAAAAAAACGGACTTATTATGAGACTTTCAGACAAAATTTTTAATCAGGTTTTCAATTTTGTTTCTTCAAATAGTCTTAGCGACAAGGGTGTTAATCATATAGAAGTAAACCTTTCTGGTCTGCAGTCTGTAGATGCAGCGCTTCCAAGTCAGATGTCTCAGCTGCTAAAAAAATATGGATTAAATCCAAGTATTGTGAATCTTGAAATTACAGAGTCTATTGCCATTACTTCAAGTTATATGCTCAAAAAAAATATGGCAAAGCTTAAAAAGATTGGCTGTACTTTCTCTATGGATGATTTTGGAACTGGTTATTCAAATCTTTCACAGATGGCTAAAACCGATTATGAATTAATTAAAATTGACAAGAGTCTTTTGTGGCCTTGCTTTGACAATAAAAATCCCGTTCAGAAAAATGCAAAAATTATTCTGGAAAACATGATTACAATGATTTTGAATCTGGGAAAAAAGATTGTTGTTGAAGGCGTAGAAACAAAAGAACAGCTGGAATATCTGGAGAAACTTGGAGTAACCTTTATTCAGGGTTACTATTTTTCTAAACCACTTCCAGCTGATGAATTCTTAAAGTTCCTGGATGAACACAACAATTAATTTTTTTAGTAAAGCTTTTCTCCCAGCAGGCGGGCTGCCAGTGTAACTGCAAGAATTGCAGTCTGATTGCGTACATCAAGGATTGGATTGACTTCTACAATTTCTGCGGAACGAACCTTGCCTGTTGCGGCAATTTCTTCCATCAAAAGAAGGGCCTCACGGTTTGTAAGTCCCCCCGGAAGCGGAATACCTGTTCCCGGGGCGTACATTGGGTCCAGTACGTCCATATCAAAACTAACGTGTATAATATCAAGCTTTTTAAAGAAAGCCTGCACCTGGCGAACAATAGCAGGAAAGCCCTGGCAGTCTATATCACTCATAGTAAAAACTGTAACACCAGCCTGCTTCATCAAAAGTTTTTCACCAGGATCAAGATCGCGTGAACCTACGAAACAGATATTTTTTGGATCTACCTTGCGGCCTTCGAAATACAGATTTGTAAGTTCAGGAAGTCCAAGACCTGCAGAAGCCGCAAGACATTCACCGTGTATGTTTCCGCTTGGAGTAGTTTCGGTTGTATTAAAATCACCATGGGCATCTACATAAAGTACACCAAGAGTCTTATTCTGTTTTTTTGCAGTAGCAGCAAGGCCGGCAAGTGAGCCCAATACAATAGAATGGTCTCCTCCCAAAACAAGTGGAAAATCACCATCAGAAGAAATCTGTTCAACTTCTGAAGCAAGTTTGTTACAGGCTTTAACAATCGGCTTTAAATATTTTGCTTTTGGATTACCAGGTTTTTCGTATTCCTGGGCAGTTGCCTTAAAAATATCGGTATGAACATAGGTTTTATGTCCAATAGATTCAAGTTTTTCTTTTATTCCAGCCAGGCGAATTGCAGAGGGCCCCATGTCTGAACCGTGGCGGCTGGCACCAAAATCGAGGGGCATTTCTAAAATATGTACATTCATAAGAGAATTTTATGACAAAAAAATACCCGCGTCAAGTGAAGGCATTCGAAGGCTCCACAGGCGCGGGTTTGTCAGATTAGCTTTACAGAATACTTACTTCTTACACATCAGCAAACATTTTTGCAATCTGCTCTTTGTACAAATCATTAATACGGAAGCGCATAATTTCCTGCTTTGCAGAAAGTTCAACGCCAACTTCAAATGGCTTTGTAATTAAAGTGAATTTTGCAACACGCTCAAACATCTTAAAGCCGTTCTTTGCACTGATGAGGTTTGCAATTTCACCTTCATACAGTTTCTGGATATTATCAGAAAGCAGAAGATTTTCGTAGGTATCATACTGAATACCGTTTTCTTCTGCATAAGACTTAATTTCATCTTCATCAACAAGAATCAAGGCAGCCAGATAGCGCATATCCTGACCTACAACAACAGCCTGCTTGATATAGCGCGATTCAGCAAGTTTTGTTTCAATAGGAAGAGGTTCAAGGTTTTCTCCGCCGCGAAGAACGATAGTGTCCTTAATGCGTCCCTTAATGCAAAGTTCATTGTGAATAGTCATCATTGCAAGGTCACCTGTATCAAGCCAGCCTTCTTCATTGATTGTCTTTCTTGTAAGGTCATCACGCTTGTAATATCCCTTCATTACAGTTGGTCCCTTTACCTGCAGAACGCCCTGCTTGCCACGACCAAGAACAAAACCGTCAACCGGGTCTACAATGCGAACTTCTACTCCGCGGATTGCCGAACCGATTGTTCTGAAAATTGGAGCAGCCATAGGACGAACGGCTACAATTGGAGCGGTTTCTGTAAGACCGTAACCTTCTACAACTTCTACACCGATAGACCAGAAGAATTCATCAATTACCTTAGGGAAGGCACCGCCACCAGCAACACCGGCACGGAAGTTATTTCCAAGCATGGCCTTAATCTTTCTGAATACAAGAAGATTTCCAAGCCCGTAAATTGGCCAGAGCAGAGTCCAAGGAATGAGGAAAATAATCCACCAGAATACAGTGTAATAACGTGTGTAGCAGGCATTCTGATTAAACATCAGACGGCTCATACGCTTTTGAAGAAGGGCAACCTTAGAGAAGAACTTAAAGAGGGCAAGAACAATACCCCCTGTTTTACGCATCTTTTTAAGAATACCGTCGTAAACAGCTTCAAATACACGAGGAACAGCAGGAAGCAGATGAGGATTCATCTTTTTGAAATCTGCAAGAAGAATTGAACCAACAGGCTTAGAATAAATGATTGTTGCAGCCTGAATTACGATAACGTATTCAACTTCACGCTCAAAAACGTGCCATACAGGAAGAACGGAAAGTGCCTTATCACCAGGATTAAGGAAGATTCGCTCTGGAATTTCATCCAACTGGGCAAGGAAGTTATGATGAGTAAGCATAACACCCTTTGGTGTACCGGTAGTTCCCGAAGTAAAGATGATTGTTGCTAAATCATCACCCTTTCCTTTTTCAAGTTCAGCTTCAACTTCGCCCTTGTGCTCAATTCGCCATTTCTGGCCTTCCTTCATAAGTTCATCAAAATAAAGAATTGAAACTCCGGCAGCTTTAGCAGCTTCCAGAACTTCTGGCTTTATTTCATTTTCAAAACAGATAAGAGTTTTAAGGGAAGGAAGCTTTTCTTTAAGACTTACAAGCTTATTTATCTGCGAATTATTTTCTGCAATAACATATTCAGATTCAGTGATTGTAAAAATCTTTTCAAGGTCGGCAAGAGTTGCATCACAACCACGAGGAACATCCATAGCACCAATAGCCATTATTCCTAAGTCGGCCTGCATCCATTCTGCGCGGTTATCGGAAATGAGACCGATTTTGTCTTCGCGCTTAATTCCAATGCTCAAGAGTGCAGCACCAAAATCCAAACCGAGCTGATACATCTCGCGGTAGAGAATCGGTTCAAATTCTCCTCCACTTATACGCTTGTATTGAGCAACAATTTCAGGATATTTTTCTGCCGTATCCTTAAACATTTTTGGGATTGTATAGTTTTCGTCAAAAATCATAGTCTTCCTTCTCCAAAATAAATGACATTTTTCTCTTTTTTGTCAGTATACAAGTAATTACACGATAAAGCAAGTGGAAATTAAAAGCAAGGGGATAATAATACGCTTAATTATGCGCGCACAGGACAGAAAATGTTAACTAATAAACGTTAGTTTCCGATAAAAATAACATGAGTAAAAAGAATATTTCTCAGGAAAAGATTATTCAGGCCTTTATAGCAAGTGCATTTGAAAAAAGTGCGGGAGGAACTTCGCTGGCCGATATTTCTGAGAGCCTTGAAATAAAAAAAGCATCCCTTTACAACCATTTTTCAAGCCGAGACGAAATGTATGCCGCCGCGGTGGATTTTTGCGGTAAAGAAATTAGAAGCGTTCATTACATTCAGGAAAAAACTATTGAGTCTGTAAAAAACGCAAAAACCAGCCTAACTGCCCTTTTTAAAAGACTAACCACTCGTTTTTTTGAGCTTTATGAAAACGAACCGCTTTTTGAAATGTATGTTTTTATCAGCACAGAAAAATATTTTAATCTGAATGCTCTGAAAATCACAGAAGATGAGCAGGAAATTTTTTGTGATGAAATAAAGCAGATTTTGCAGGCCTTTGTTGCCGCAGAAAAAATTGAAAAGAAAAATGAGCGGGAACTGCGGGAGGCGGCTTCTACCCTTACGGCAATAATTTTCCAGCAGCGCGACGCCTACATTGCCCGCCGCAAAGAAACTGTAAGACAGAACCCGGAAAGCGGTGCGGGCAGCCTTTTTGCCTTGCCAACTGACGAAAACTTTTTGAATAAAACACTTAAACTTCAGGAAATGTTCTTGAAGACTCTTTAGTTTTTATTTTGGGCAGAGTCCTTCTGCCGCTCATAAACAGCCTTTACATAGTCACTGTATTCTCCGTCCTCGCCGTAAACTGCAAATTGTTCTGCAATTTTAAGGCGGGGCTTGGCATTTTTGCGGGCTTCAATCATCACAAGGTTAGGCTCTTTTCCTTTGGAAGGAATAACCAGCTGCATAAGCTTTGGCTCCAGCTTGTATTTTACAAGAAGGGCAAAAATTTCGGGCAGGCGGTATGGGCGGTGAATCATAAAAAAACGGCCGTGAGGGGCAAGCAGATAATCTGCGGTCTTTATTACGTCTTCCAGGTTGCAGCAGATTTCATGGCGGGCAATATTCTTAGGCTCGGTGGCGTTCTGACGGCCGTGACTATCGTTCATGTAGGGCGGGTTGCAGATTACAACATTAAAAGAATGCTTTGCAAATATAGAAGAAACATTTTTTAAGTCCCCTTCTACTACCTGAATCTTGTTTGAAAGTCCGTTTGCTTCCATGGTATGGCGAGCCATATCGGCAGAGTCAGCCTGAATTTCAAGAGCAGTAAAATCCTGAGCAGGAGACAAAGTTTCAAGCAGGAGAGGAATGATTCCAGTTCCGGTTCCTAAATCAATCACCTTATCATTTTTTTTGATTGAAGAAGAGGCAAAATCAGAAAGAAGGACGGCATCAATTCCGAACATAAAACGCTTTTTGTCCTGAATTATCTGCCGCCCGTTCAAAAGAATATCAAGCTGTTCATCAGGGCGCAAAATTGCACCCCCTTTTACATCAGAAGTCACTTATGCCTTCCAAAGTCCGTGAAGATTGCAGTATTCGTAAACTGCTGTTACAGATTCGCCGTCCAAAAGGGCAAATTCAGCCTTTGGCTCTTCGCCGGCCTTAAGATATTTAATCTGCTCACCCTTATTTGTTTCAAGAGCGATAAAAGCAATGTGATGTTCTTCCAGCATAGGATGAGCAACAGAACCGACACAAACGCTTACTTTTCCGTCTTTTACTTCATAAACAGGCACGTGTTTTTCTACAGCTCCGTCAGTTTCGCCAGCCTTAAGTTCTACCATGTCGTCGCCACAGCAAACTGTAGGGCAGGCAGAAGCTTTCATCATCAAAACTACTTTGCCACATTTTTTGCACTTATAAAATTTCATTTTCAATCCTCCTGAACCAGGCTTCTAAACCCGGCGATATGTTTCTTAATCATAAGGGGGATTGTAGCAATTTGCAAGGGAAAAATTTTCCACTTTATATTTCAATATTGGCTGATTTTCAGTATAATAATTTGTTGCGATGAATTACGAAAACCCATTAATTGTTCAAGGTGACCGCTCACTTTTGCTGGATGTACATGCGCCGCTGGCAGAAGAATGCCGCAATGCGCTGATTCCTTTTGCAGAGCTGGAAAAGTCGCCGGAACATTTGCATACATATAAACTTTCTCCTCTTTCGCTGTGGAATGCGGCAAGTGCAGGCTTTACAGCTGATGATGCAGTAGCGGTTTTGCAGAAATATGCCCGCTACGATGTGCCTCAGTCTATTGTGATGTGGATTAAAGAAATTTCCAGCCGTTTTGGAATGCTTAAGCTCGTTCCGGGACCGGATGAACTTGTACCTTCGGGAAAGACAATTCAGGCCGCAGTAAACGGCACAGGCGCCGGGGGAAGTGAACTGACAGAAGGCAATCCAGACAAGGTGATTGAACACTTCCTCTATCTTACCGCCACATCGCGCGCTGTTTTTAAGGAAATTGCCGCCAACAATACAGTAAAAAAACTGCTTACAGTAGCAAATGACATTCAGGATTCCCAGGGAGATGTTCCCGGCTATTCATTTAAACTCCATCTTACAGACCGTGGTACAATCAAACAGCTGCTGCTTCAGGCGGGATGGCCTGTAAAAGACGAAGTTCTGCTGCAGGACGGAGAGCCCCTGGACGTGAGCCTGCGCGAAACCACAAGCAGTGGCCGCCCACTCCAGATTCGCGAATACCAGAAAGGCGCTGCCCGAGCCCTGATTGGCGATAAAGGACCAGGAACCGGCTTTGGAACTATCGTTTTGCCTTGCGGAGCCGGAAAAACAATTGTCGGCATGACCATTATGGACATGCTAAAAACTTCTACGCTGATTATCACAACAAATATTTCGGCAGTTCACCAGTGGATTGACGAGCTGCTCGATAAAACAAACCTCACTGCCGACCAGATTGCAGAATATTCTGGCGAAAACAAGGAAATAAAACAGGTAACTGTTGCAACTTACCAGGTGCTTACCTGGAGACCAGATAAAGAAGGACCTTATCCTCATTTTGCAATTTTCCATGAAAGACCTTGGGGCCTTATTATTTATGATGAGGTACACATGCTGCCGGCTCCTGTATTCCGCGTAGTTGCAGAATTGCAGGCTGTGCGCCGTGTTGGACTTACCGCAACTCTTGTTCGCGAAGACGGCTGCGAAGGTTATGTATTCAGTCTGGTGGGGCCAAAACGCTACGATGTTCCATGGAAGGAACTTGAACGCGACCACTGGATTGCCAGTGCACAATGTATTGAAGTGCGCGTTGACCTTCCGGTTACCCAGGAAATTGATTATGCAGTGGCAACTTCCCGGGAAAAACACAAGATTGCAAGTATGAATCCCGAAAAAATTGCAATTGCCAGGAAAATTACCCAACTCTACCCGGATGATAAAATTTTGATTATTGGCCAGTACCTTCAGCAGCTGGACGAAATTGTTCAGATTTTGGGCTGTCCTATCATTACCGGAAAAACTCCAAATGCCGAACGCGATAAAATCTACGCAGATTTTAAGAGTGGAAAAATCCGTGTCTTAGTCGTTTCTAAAGTTGCAAACTTTGCAATTGACCTGCCGGATGCCTCTCTTGCCATTCAGGTGAGCGGAACTTTTGGAAGCCGTCAGGAAGAAGCACAGCGTCTTGGACGAATTCTTAGACCAAAAGAAAGAAAAGCCCGCTTCTTCACCCTGATTACCAGAAACACAGTAGAAGAAGAGTTCGGTTCAAATCGTCAGAAATTTCTTGCAGAACAGGGCTATGAATATAAAATTGTGCGTTACGATGGAGACGAAAGTCTTGAATCAATTGAAGCCGAAAACTGCGCAGAAATGGGAGTTTTATAATGAATAATACAATTTCGCTTTGGCAGGAAGCAATCTGCTCCATGCCAGATAAACAGTTTTTCAGCACAATGCGCCTGTACCTGGGAGAAATTAAAACTCCCTACAACAAACAGCGACTTACCGAACAGCTGGCGAGTTTCTTGAAAAATCAGAAGGTCACAGAAAATCTTCTTTCTCTGCTGGATGCAAACGATCTAAAAATTCTTACTGCAATTTCTCTTATTCCAGGAGCAAAGCAGGAAAGCCTTATAGATTTTTTTACGGGCACTTTTACAATGACCGAAGTGTACTCTTCCCTCATAAATCTTTCTGAACGCCTTATAATTTTTAAAACGCCTGAAGATGAAAAAATAATGATTAATCCACTTCTGATGGATTCACTCAGGCCTTACCTTAGCAGCAGAATTCTCTTTCCAAAGCACGAAATTGCTTTTTTTAATATAGAAGACCTTTTTTCAATTTCACCAGATTTTCTTGCCGCCTATTTTTCTTACCTCCGCTTAAACGGAATTGGCTGCAAGTCTGATGGTAAAATCAAAAAAAGCGACCAGACAAAACTTTCGCAGATTTTCAACGGAAAAGAGAACCTGATTCAGCTGCTTACGGACTCACTTGTTAATCTTTCAATTTTGAAGGAAGGTGAAAAAAACTTCCGTCTGGACAAAGCGAACTTGAAGACTTTTGTAAATCTGGACGCAGAAAAGCAATATGCGCTTTTATGTGCGGCTTCGGTTTCACGATTCAGCAGAGACGGACTTAGAAAAGAAGCCCAGCTGCTTTTAGACTGTCTGGCTTCAATTCCAGAAGCAGGCTTTACCCGAAACGAAATTCTTCAGCTGGCATTTTTGCTGGGAACCAGAACTCTTGACGGCAGTGCAAGCGCAAAAAAAAGCCGTTTCAGCATGATTCTGGAAGCCGCTCGCGAAAAAGAAAAGGATTCAGCCACAGAAGGCATGCAGAACGCAGACTTAATTGACCGAATGATTGAATCTGCAATAGAAATGGGCTTGCTGCGTAATCTTGGAAAAGATGAAGATGGAAATGTGATTTATACGAGCGGGACTTTCGGGGCTGTGCCTTCGGGAACTGGTGCTGGCTCGCTGGGCGCCGGGCTGCCGGGAGCTGGAAACAAACCAAAAGTTTTGAATATCGATTCTATTTTTTCTGTTACAATCATGCCGGGCCTCCCCCTGCGCGACCTGCTTTCAGTTACATCATTTATGTGCATCAAAAAAAGCGGAATTGCCAGCGAATACGAAGTTACAAAGCAGTCGGTTTCATCAGCTTTTGACGAAGGAAAAAATCCAGAAGACCTTTTTGCCCTGATTCAAGTCTACCTGCCTTACGATATTCCTCAGAGTCTGAAAATCAATATGGGTGAATGGCACAACAGCTACTCTTCCGCCAAATTATACCGCGGATTTGTGCTAAAAGTGGATGATTCAAACATTTCTCTGGTAGAAAATAACCCGCTCATAAAGGGCAAAATTGCCGAAAAGCTTGCCCCGGGAATCTATCTGCTGAATCTTCCTCTTGATGCGCCAGATGCAGATATAAATCATTTTATAACAAACAGCGCTCTGGAATTTTTGGGTCAGATAAAAGAACCAGAACGGGAAGAAAGTGGCTTTGCTTTTCCTCTTATTCAAAATGGCCGCCCGATGAAGCTTGAAGGAATTGGAGCAGACAGTGATAAATCACCAGTTTCTTCTTCACCAGACCTTATTAAAGGCGAAAAGTTTATTGCTCAGCTTTGCGAAAGTCTGAAAACAAAAGACCTGGATAAAATCCAGAGAGAAAGCTTTGAACATCGCATTAAAAATAGACTTATAGTTTCTGAAAGTCAGCTTACTTCGGCTGCCGTTCGTGCAGAAATCCTTGAAGCCGACGGAATCGATTTTTCCGGTAAAGTTCATCTGCTGGAAACCGCAGTAAAAGAAAGTGATTTAACAGAACTGCAGCTGCCAAATGCCGACGGAAGCACAGGTTCCTTCCAGCTTCTTGGAATCCCCCTCAGCATTTCAAAACAGCCGGGAGAAGCTGTTCTGCGCTTTCAAATTCAGCCGACAAACGAAATTGAAACGCTGCTGGTGAGCAGAATTTCGCATGTGAGGAGATTAAGGTATTAGTTTTCATTAATTAAGTTGTTCAAGGACCTTTTCTAAAGGAGCATTCATATCTTTCGCAGCTTGTTCAGGTGAAAAGTTATATTTATGAACAAGCAAAACTGCGGCTTCTATTGCCTTGTGTTCTTGTCCATCCTGAAAAGCTTCTTCTTTTTTTACGGCAATATCCATTTTGTAATCATATTTTGCTGTAAGCATGTTCATGACCTCCCGCGATTTTCGATCCAGATAATCAGCCAGGATACCTTGAGAAATCGCTGTCTCAATTGCCTTCTTGAATGAACGTTTTGGAAATCTTTTGTTGTACATTCGCTCGACAATTTCTATAAATTGACAATACTGCTTAAGAATAACACAATTACTTTTAATCGGCAACATTTTGGAATCAGAACAATTTTTTACTTTTACAACAAGTTCCAGATTACTGCCATCTTTTTCATAAAAGGCATCTGACAAGCGAAGTTCTTCTTCAACCGGGATTTTTTCTTTTCCAATATAAACTACGTAAAAATCTGGATTAGGAATCTTTTGAACTTTTTCTGCATAACGTTTATTAATTGGAACAATTTCTTCATAAATACGTGTAACATATTCCAAGCAGCGAAAGGGCATATTTCCATTTACTGTTGATTGGTGTTCAACCAAAACAATCAGTTTTCCGTTTATCTCCCAGCTTACGTCATTGTTAAAGGTCTTGTAAAGCGACTGCTCTATCACTTTTCGTTCAAGCTGCACATCTTCCAGCCTGTAATTTGACCCTGAAAGTGCATTATACAATTCCAGAAAGTTTTTCTTTCCGTCCCTGTCACTTCCGAATAAATCTGTAAATACAGAATCTTTGTACCTTCTGTTTCTGAATGCCATAGTTTATTTCTCCTATAAATAAAAAAAAGGAAACTGCATGGAACAGTTTCCTTTCAAAAAAGTATTTCTATATATATAATAGGCTCAGATGTGCAAAAAAATACAAATTAGTCAGAGATTTCTGTAAAAACATGTGGCTCACTATGTTTCTTCAGGAGCCTCTTGTGGTAGCATCACTTGAAGATTAAAGCATGCTTGAATTTTACCCCTATATGACATATATTTTTTCTGTTTATTTAGGGATTCAAAATGGAAGTATACTTTATTCGTCACGGGACAACAGACTGGAACGCAGAGCGGCGTTTTCAGGGTGAAAAAGATATTGAACTGAACGAAAATGGGCGCGAGCTTGCCGGCGCACTTGGCCGCCGACTGGAAAATGTGCATTTTGACAGGATTTATTCTTCGCCCCTAATCCGCGCCTACGAAACTGCATGTCTGATTCGCGGACACAGAAATATTCCGATTATCCGAGACCAGAGACTGCGGGAATTAAGCTTTGGCGGCCTTGAAGGCATGCCATACACACAGTGGATAGACACCGACCACCCCCGCAAATACTTTTTTACAGAACCAGGCCGCTACCAGCCGCCAGAGGATGGCGAAACTTTGCAGCATGCCTGCGACCGCACCCGCGATTTTGTTCAGACAGAACTGGAAAAACTTGCCGGCGACGGAAAAACGGAGCGGGTAATGGTTGTAGCACACGGGGCACTTTTAGCCGCTCTGATGTGTTATCTGGAAGGGCACGGAGTGGAAAACTTTTGGGGCAGCGGACTTAAAGGAAACTGCGAAGAAACTGTTTTTTGCTATGACGGCTCGGTTTGGAAAAAACTGACTGATGACGAAGGGCCGCGCACAAATCCTTATGAAAGTGCGGCAAAAAACGAAAAGAAGGACTAGTATGATTATAAAGAAGACTGAAGAGGGAGCGGCTCAGAGGGTTGCGGAGATTTTGAAGGAAGGAGGGATTGTAATTCTTCCGACTGATACTGTTTATGGATTCAGTGGAATTGTTTCTGAGAAAAATTCTGCTGATGAAAAACAGGTGCCGACAGACGTACAAATCCGAGCAATAAAGGGTCGCGCCGAAACAAAACCTTTAATTCAGCTGATTGCAAAACCGGAAGATATTTTCCTGCACACAGACGATAAAATTCCGGAAGAACTGCTTGCAAAATGGCCGGGAGCACTGACTATAATAGTACACGAAAAAAAAGCTCTTGCCGACGCTAGCACAACAACTACTGCCTATCGTTGTCCGGGAGATGCCTGGTTACGCCGCGTAATAGAACTTACAGGCGCTCCTATTTACAGCACCAGCGTGAACCGTAGCGGTTCCCCGGTTCTAGACACAATTTCTGATATTCGCAGCGAGTTTGAAGCAGAAACAGCCCTTATTGTAGACGACGGCGACAAGAAAAATGCCCTGCCATCTACTCTGGTTATGCTTGAAAATGGCGGAGTAAAAGTTCTGCGTCAGGGTGAAGTAAGAGTCTAGATTATCCGAAACAACCAGTTTGAGCAGGTCAGGCCACCTACTCCCCGCTCAATGCAATAACCGGGTCAAGTTTTGCGGCCCGGCTTGCAGGATTCAAACCAAAGAAGATTCCCACCAGAACCGAAAAAACAAAAGAAACAAGACATGCATTTACACTGATAACAAAAGTCTGCGACTGAACATATTCCACCGCAAGGCTGATAATCACACCCAAAAATATTCCAAAAATACCGCCCAAAAGTGTAATACTAGCAGATTCAATCAAAAACTGCTGTCTTATATCACCAGGGCTGGCCCCCAAAGCCTTTCTTATTCCAATTTCCTGCCGTCTCTCGGTAACTGTTACAATCATAATATTCATAATGCCAATTCCACCTACCAGAAGCGAAATGGCAGCAATAGCACTAAGCATCATACTCATAGTACCTGTAATTTCACTCATCTGATCCAGCATAGACTGCATACTAGTTACATTCACCGAATATTCAGTGCCAGTTTTTTCAGTACAAAAGCTTGTGATAGTCGTTACAAGCTCCGAAGCCTTCTGTGCGCTCACCGCCTGCACCATAACAGTATCTGCCGAAGGATTAGGCTTTATCTTTTTTGAATAAAAGCCCCGCGGAATATAAGCAGAAGAATTTTCCATGCCTGTAGTCTGGTCTGCAAGAACTCCAATAACTTCAAAACTGAAAGAAACTTTACTCACAACCACAAGGATTTTTTTACCCACAGCATCTCCAGAAGGGAAAAAGCTTTCCGCAGTATCATGATTTAAAATGATTTTCTGACTTCCCTCTTCATTATCTGTCACGTTAAAAAAGTTTCCGCTTTCCAGCTTCATGTTGTACATTTCAAGATAGCCGGTTTCTACCGCAGAGCAGCTGATAGAAGCCGAAGTTTCGCCATAAGTAAGAGTTGCACTCTGGCTGTTTTTGTACCAAACCTTTTTTATGTCATTTATATTATCAAAAAGTTCTTCGCGAAAAGCTTCATCAAAAACAAGAGTAACTGAATCACGCTTCTTACGCTTAAAACCCGAACTTATACTCACCACATCAAGACCGGCACTTCCAAAAGTTGCCTCTACCTCTTTTGTAGAACTTGCACCCATGCTGGAGATGACGATTACAGAAGCAACTCCTATAATCACCCCTAAAAGCGAAAGAAAGGTTCGTGTTTTATTGCTCTTAAAATTCATAAAAGCATTGATAAAGTCTTCAATCATTCTGATTTTCTATCCTTCCGTCTAAAATACGGATGCAGCGCTTTGTACTTTCGCCAATTCGCGGGTCATGAGTTACGATAATCACAGTTGTTCCCTCTTCTTTGTTAATCTGACGGAACATATCCATAACCTGCAAGCCGGTTTCTGAATCCAGAGCGCCAGTAGGTTCATCCGCCAGCAGAATTTTTGGACCAGTTACCATCGCCCGCGCAATAGCAACCCTTTGCTTCTGCCCGCCCGAAAGTTCATGCGGTCTGTGTCTTAATCTGTCAGAAAGACCCACAGCTTCCAGAGCCGCCTGAGCCCGGCGCGCACGTTCCCCGCGTTCCACTCTCTGATACTTTAGCGGAAGCATTACATTTTCCAGCACATTCATCGAAGGAATCAGATGATACTGCTGAAAAACAAAACCAACAGTGCGGTTCCGCAAAGCGGCCAGTTCTTTTTCATTCATCCCCGAAATATCGCGCCCGTTAATTTCTACAATCCCAGACGTAGGCCGGTCCAGACAGCCAATCATATTCATACAGGTAGATTTTCCGGAGCCGGAAGGCCCCATTATCGAAACAAATTCCCCCGCATTAATTGAAAAACTGATTCCGCGCAGGGCGTGCACCTGAGAATCTCCCATAGAATAGGTTTTCACTACATTTTCAAGCCGCACCACAGGCACAGGCTCCCCAACAGCAGCCGCCCCGGCCCCAGACTCGGCCGCGTCCCCCTCCCAGGTCCCGGCCGCCAGCCCACTCTTTACAATTTCTTCCATCACATTGGGCCTCCTGGTCCGCCACCGCCGCCCGGGAAGCCACTGCCAGGGAATCCGCCTGGCCCTTCAAGAGCACTTTCTTTTTCCTTAGAAGACTTTTTCTGATTTTTGTTCTGCCCCGATTTTTTAGGCGTACTCAGTTGTTTTAGCACTTCCCCACCAGAAAGCCCCTCTAAAACCTTTACATAACCGTTACCGTAAGGAGCCACCTTTACGCTCTTTTTTTCGCCGCCGCGAGCAAGCACAACATAAGCCTGCTTATTTTCATAGCCAATCGCATAGCGTTCAACTACAACATATTCTTCTGTTGGACTAATCTGAATTTTTCCGGTAAAAGAAAAGTTTGGCAGAATCTGAGAAGGATAATCATCAATACGAACCTTGGCATTTACAATAGTTGCCCCTCGCGAAGTTACTTCTCCAATTGCAGGCCAGCCGGTTACATAACCGTAAACCGTTTCCGAACTATAAGCCGGGAAAGTAAATTCTACTTTTTGGCCCACTTCCAGCTTAGAAACATCAGTTTCGGCAATTTCAACTTCAGCCGTAAGATAATCAACATTTACCAAAGTTCCAATTTCATCTTTTGCTTCAAGAGCATCGCCCACCGCAACATCCAAATCAGCAATAATTCCGTCAAAAGTTGCCACAACCTTTCTGTCATTCACCTTTTGAATAAGGGCCAGCCGTTCAGTTTCCATCAGCTTTAATTCCCTTGCAGAACCAGTAACTTTCTTTGTTGCCATGCTGTATTCCTGCTTTTCCAGATTATAAACCTGTTCCGAATCATCAAGCTGAATAATTACATCACCTTTTTTTACAGTGTCCCCCGCCTTTACAAAAACCGCAGTTACAGTTCCATCACTCAAAGCCTGCAAGGTCTGTTCTTGAGCCGCCGCAACAGTTCCAGAAATCTCAATTACATTTTCGTAAGATTCTTTTTTTGCAAAGTATACAGTGTCATCACTTTTAGATGACGCAAGAAGATTTTTCAAGATGATTAAAAACACAAAAATCAGGATAAGACTTCCTGCCGCAATAAAAACAATCTTTATTTTCTTTTTCATCTTAGGCCTCATTTTCTTCTAAAGTTACAAAATTACTCTTAATTTCATCGTTGTAAATTATAATTTCCAGCATATCCATCAGAATTTCCACCTGATACATTTCTGCATTTGTTTTTGCACTCAAATATTCACTTTCTGTTACAATTCCCATCTTATACCAGGCTTCCAGGTCATCAGCAAGTTTTGAATACATTTCATAATTTTCTTTTGCTGTCTGACTTTCCCACAAAATGCTTTCCAGATTCTGTTCCGCAGTTACAAGATAAGTTTCATACTCATATTCCGCATTTTGAATATCCAAAAGTTCCTCTTCTTCCGCTATCGAAGCCTGTTTTTTTTCAATTGAATTCTTTTTAAAAGTAGAAGGAGAAAGGGCAAAGCCCATACTTATAGCAGGAGAAGATGATGAAGACACAGGAAGCGATATTCCGGCATTTACCGAAAGCCCGCTAAAAGCAGCGCTCAGTCCAGCATCTACCGTATCCGAATCTGTGGAAGAATTATCAAAAGTATAGCCGCTGTTAGCAGAAAGCGTAAAAATAGAATTAGTACGCCTTTCCATCGAATTTATTTTGTTAGTCCAGAGAGCTTCTTCAATTTTTGAATACGATGATTTTTCAAAATCCTGAACATTTACTGCCTGACACTTTTCAAAATCATCTGGAATAAGCTGCAGATAATCCAGATTTACTTCCAGGCTTATATCATAACCGCACTTCTTGTAAAAAATCACATAATCACGAATCAATTCCCGTAAATAACTTTCCACCGAATGTTTATCCGAAAGCACCTGCATTTGCGCAAGACGGTAGGTTGAAGAAGACTCTGAATAGCCCTGAGCCTTTACCGAATCAAAATCGATTGTATCTGAATAAAGGGTCTGTTCCGCTTTTATTAGTATTTTTATAGAAGAAAGCAAATCTTCTAATTCTGTATAGAATTCAATTTCGGCTTCATAAGCCCTTTTTTGCAAAGAACGCAGGCTTTCCTGATAGCTTCGCTCCGCCTTTAACAGGCTCACCTTACGCGCCAGAGTTGTCGTAGAAATCAAATCAATTTCTGCCGAAATTGATGAATCAGAAACTTCCCTGCTGTCCCCCTCAAGCAATAAATCTGTCTGCGCACTAATACCCAGGCCCGAAGCCTGGGGCAGACTCATTTTTACAGAAGGTGTGGCAGAAAGCTTTGTGCCGTCATCATTTAGATTGAGCAGAACACTACCGGAACTGATTGTTACATCGAATCCATTAGAAACTTTGGCATAGTCCAGAGAAAGAGCCGCACTTTTTGCCTCCAGAGTAAGATTCTGCAATTCTATGTCATTTTCCAGATAGTTTAATAAAAGTTCTTGGGTTGGTATTTTTTCAAAAGCAAAGCAGGTTGTAAAAAAACTTGATAAAAAGAAAAAAATTATTCTTCGCAATTCTGTCTCCCTACTTTAAACAGTCTTTTCATAAAATCTACACAGATGTATTTTATATGAGCAAATCTTGTATAAATCTAACAACTAATCTGTAAGGATAGATACACTAAGAAGAATAAGACTTTTCTTACTTTGATTTTTTGCGAAAATTACAACAAGTCTGAGATAAAACCGCCGGCGGCAACAAAGGTTCCTATTGAACTTCCGATTGAAGACATAATGAATACAAGGAAGACTCTAAGAATACGGTTTTTATACCAGCCCTTGAATGAAGAAACATCATCCTGCAGGGTTTCCATGTCAGAAACTTTTGGCTTTTGGAAAAAGGCCTGAACAATGCCGGCAACAAAGCCCACCCCAATAAAAGGACAAAGCGATGTAAAAGGAGCCGAAATAAAGGCCACCAGAATTGTTAGAGGATGAGCAAGTGCCAGCAGAGAGAAAACTGCAGCCGGAATGGAATTGTATAAAATCCATTCCAAAATCATCTTCTGACCAAGTCCACGGCCGCCATAAATAAAGCCCGCTACAATCAGACCAACAATAATTAAAGGAATTATCCATGCGGCAATTTTTCCGCCGAAGCCCTTTGCAGGCACCTGTGAAATTTCACTTACATCTGTATTTTCGCTGCCAGCCGCCATTTTTTCCAGGTGGGCAATAACACCAGGAAGATGTCCCGCACCCAAAACAGCCACTACATTATCGCCTTTTGAAGCCCAGATTCCAGCAGCCAGATAATTGTCACGTTCATCAATTAAAACCTTTTTAATAACAGGCATGTCATCCGAAAGTTCATTCATCATAGAATCCATTTCGCTGCTATTTTTAAGGTTTTCAATTTCTTCAGAACCGATTTCTTCTTTTGAAAAAGCACTCGCAAGCAGGCTGGCCAGAAGCTTCATTTTTCCCCAGAAGGTGTTTGTTGCCCAGGCACGGCGCAGAGTTGTCTGAATCGGGCGGTCTATCATAACAGCCGGAACCTGTAATTCATCTGCAACATGAATAGCCGCCAGCATTTCATCTCCTGGTTTTACACCCACATTCATTCCCATACGTCTCTGGAATGAAGCAAGAATCAGGTTCGCCATCATCAAAAAGCCTTCATGATTCTTTAAAACCTTTATAACATCTAACTGACGGAATTTATCCGGATTTCTGATTGAATCGGCACGTTTTTCATCAAGCTCAATTGCAACACAATCCGGTTTTAACTCTCTGATTGTGTTTTCAACTTCTTCTATACTTTCTTTTGAGACATGGGCAGTTCCAACTAAAGTTATTTTTCTGCCGGCAAGTTCCAAAGTCTTACGAGTCTGACCCATTTTTCATTCCCCATTCTGCAAATCTGTACTCAAAGAACATTGGCGCACTCATATTGGCAACTTTAGCGTAATATTCAACAGCTTCGTCATTGGCGCCCATAAGTTCGTAATAGAGTCCCAAGTAGAATAGCATTTTACCACGTTTATTGCCATTAAGTTCCTTTGCAATTTTTTGTTTTAACTGATTTTCAGCATTTTTACTGTAAGGGTCATTAAAGAATCTAACCATATCATATTCAAGACTGGTCTTTTCAAGTGTTTTTAACTGATTAGCAAGCACAGATTTCGCATTTACAGCATCGCCCAGCTTCAAATAGCAGGCTGCAATCATAAGTGCGTAAGAATAATTCTGACTATAACTATTTGCCTTATTAAAATACTGAATTGCATTTTTATAATTTCCAGCATGATATTCCAGAATTGCAGTTGATTCATAGGCATAAAAATATTTTGGATTAGTTTCTATAACCTTGTGATAATTTTCCAGAGCAAGATCGAATTTTCCTAAATCATCATAGTTTCCAGCCAGATATGCGTAAGCAAGGAAGTATTCTGGATCCAGAGAAACAGCTTTTTCCCAACAGCGGGCAGCTTCTTCAAATTTTCCCTGATAGCGCATATAAGTTCCATAATCCATCCAGTAATCATAAATCATTGGATCAATTTCTATGGCCTGCTTTATAAGTTTAGTTGCGCGCAAATAGTTTTCATCGCCGTATGCAAGCTTTGCAAGATATGCAAGGGCAGGAGCATTTTTTGAATCAATCTCAAGAATCTTATTCAGATAGTTTTCTGCTGTTTTTGTATCATCAAGATAATAAGACATCTGGGCATAACCAAAAAGTGCATCTGTGTTTTTTGCATCCCCTTTAACGGCATTCCTGTATGAATTAAGGGCCAGCTTATAACGCTTATTTAAAGCGTAATCTTCACCCTTCTGAATATTTATAGTTGGATTATATGGATCAATTAAAAGAATTTTTTCAGATGTCTCTTTATACGATTTTTTATCTCCGCTTGCACGTGCACACATAGAAAGCAATTCCAAGGCCTGAAGATTGTTAGCTTCAATTTCCAAAACCCGATTTGCGACATCTACAGCATTTTCATACTGTTCGTCAGAAAAATAAAGAGCACCCAGAATCATCTTTAAATCAACCTTGTCTTCCAGCTCTTTTGGCATATTATCAAAACAGGCAATAGCCCCTCTTCTATCCCCGTCATTAAGGTATTTCTGAAGTTTTTTTGCAAAACGTACATCTGCAGGCTCTTCTACTGCAGGAGCCTTCGGTTCCTTTTCTACCGCTTTTTCTGCTACCTTTGGTTCTTCACCTTTTGGCTGAACTCCCTTTTTGCTGGCGCAGGCAGAAATGCAGACTACCATAACTGCAGACAAGATAATTAAAGCTGATTGTGAAAAAATCTTTTTCATATTAAACCCTTTTTATTTATTCTATATTATTGAAATTAAACGCATCATTGGCTAAACTAATAACAAATGAGCATTCGGATATTAAAAAAAGCATTAGGACTGCTTATTGTCGATATCGTTATTATCATCGGCATTTTTGTCCTTCAATTTAGAACAGATTCAAATATTATTAAAAAATTCGGTGGACTTCAGGTTACACTCGCACAAACAGAAAACGGAAATACAAGCACACTCAAAAATACACTCAGAGTTTCTTACAACGGCTTAAATATTTTTTGTGATGATCAAACACCTGCCCTGCTCATTAACAATCAGAATGAAGAAACTGCGCTGGAACTTATAAACTGGTCTAACGAAAAAGACGGCCAGTTCAAATTCTATTTTACAAACAATGTTGAACTCACAGCTTCTATTTCTTCAGAAGAAGCAAATGCAAATTTCCTTCTTACAGCATCACTTCCAGAAGATGCCCTTAGTCTTTCTATTCCATTTAAATTTACTTCAAACACAAAAGTTACAACAGAAGAATCTGACCACATTGTAATAGCCGGCAAAAAAGACTTTTGGGAAGTTCTTGCTCATTCTATTTCTGACAATAGACTTAATCTTTCGCCACTTGAATCAACTGTAAGCTATTCAGTATTCACAGAAACAAAGAAATTCTCTTTTGAAGCAGTTGCAGATCTTCCAATTGCAAACAGCCTCACATTCCAGAAAAATATTGATACTTACAAAAACAATCTTATTTCCGCATACAAGGCTAATTCTTCAGAAAGTATTGTTTCTGAACAGGTTGCCATCTCTTATATTGCCGCTATGGCAGAACGCGGTAACTATGCTCAGGCTGTAGAAGAAATCCCTCAGTCTTTACGCCGCGGCAAACAGCGCACCTTCCTTTCTGCACCATACTTTGGTTCTCTAGAAGACATGAACACCCAGCTGGAAGAAAGCCTCAAAGACTACGAACGCAGAATTACAGAAAGTGCTCTCAACGGCAATATTGATATCTTTACTGTAAATAATATTGCCGCATACATCTGTATGCACCCACAACAGTCTACTGCACGCACACTTTTACAGAAAGTTGCTACTTCAAACCTTAAGGAAGCAACAATTGCCCAGGTTACCGGAATTATTCAGGTATACGTTACACTGGAAAAACTTAATCCAGACTATGCAAGCATTCTTAAGCCTGCAATGGAAGACTGTATTGAACGAATTACAGAAGCCTGCTCATTTGACAACAACGTTCTTACAATTTCTGAAAACGACACCTTCCTTTCTGTAATTCAGGCTCTGGAAACTGGTATGGCAATTCTGCGTTACGGAATTCTTGCAGATAACTCAATTCTGCAGAAAGCAGGTTATGTTCTGGTAAATTCTTACCTCGCAGAAGCTTCTTCATTTGATTTAAGAACACTTGCAAACCTCTTCCCAATTCTTGCCTACGACAATGTATATCTTCCTCACTTTGAAATTATAAAGGTTGCAGGCTCAACTCCTGTAATTGCATGGACCTGTGCAAAATCTGTTATTTACGAAAAAGAAGCAGACGGAAGCAGTTCTCTTACTATTGACTTCTTTGAAGGTCAGACAAACTACCTTATCTGCCGTGGAATTCCACAGTTTACAAAGATTTACATCTATGACATGCTTTACCGCACCGACCCACGCTTTGAAACTTATAATTCTTCTGGTTACGTTTATAAGCAGAACACAAATACTCTGCTCCTTAAATCTCGCCATAAGACAGAAAAAGAAACGGTAAGATTTGAGTTCAACTAAAACCAGGGTGATTTAATCAGGATGATTTTAACAAATTAGATTTCTTCAAGGAAATCTTTTGAAAGAGTTCTCTTTAATACAATGAGTGTAAGGTCATCAAAAGGTTTCTGCTTGCCAACAAATTCCTGATAACCATTTATAATGCAGGTCTTTATCTCTTCTGCAGAACGGCTTGCATTTTCCTTTAAGATTTCTGCAACACGCTTCTTTCCAAATTCTTCAGAATCGGCATTTGAAGCTTCTGTAAGTCCATCTGTAAAGCAAACCAGAATGTCATTTATACCAATTTTGCAGCTTACATCTGGGAATGAAACAGGAAGTCCGTCTACACCAAGAATACCATACTGCTCATTCGGGTCTTCAAATTTAAGTTCAGTAACTTCTTCATTTTTTCTTGAATAAAGCAGGGGAGCCGGATGTCCCGCATTTGCAAGCTGAAGTTCACAGAAATCTTTTTTATCAAACTCACTAAAATGGAACAAAAGACCGGTTATGTAATTTTCAACATTACTCTTTTCTTTTATATATGAATTGTTTATTTCTTTCAGAATATCAGACATATTCGCTGAATTTGCAAGTCCAGTCAGGAACTTCTGACTGATGATACTCTTTGCAAGAATTGTCATAAGTCCGGCTGGAATTCCGTGTCCTGAAACATCAAAAATACCCAGGCCAAGCAAATTCTGACCGTCGTAGTAATAATCATAAAGATCTCCAGAAACATCACTGTCCAGAGGCTTATAACTTACGGCAATTTCCCAGCCGCGGAAAGTTTTATCGCGTTTAGGAAGGAAGTTTTTCTGAACATGAGCAACAGTTTCCAATCCTCGTGAAAGCATAAAGTTTGTTTCGGAAAGCTCTTTTGTTCTGATTGCAACAACATCTTCCAGGTGAGCATTAAACTCGGTGAGCTGCTCTTTGAGTGCAGTTGAATGAACAAACATCTGAGCAAACCTGCTCATAAGATAGAAGAGGAATGTATAAAGAGTAATCTGCCAGCCATAAAGACTAAAGAAAGGAAGATTACGATTTCTAAGTCCAAAGCGGAATAAAATATCCAGAATAATTCCGACTAATACAGGAGTAAAACCAAGAATACACTGCAAGGCAAGATGTCTGCGGGTGTTGTCACGGAATGCCCTGAAAAGTTTTGGAGTACAGAACAAAAATTGAAGCATAATGATTAAGAACCAAATCTGCGAATATGTTCTGAGCCCCCTGTAGGTTGGAATGGCAAGAGTAGCAACAAGAGGAATAAACCACAAAATCACCCTTACAGCAATTGTTCGTTTTGTTTCTCTATATCTAAGCCAGTTCGTAATGAAAGAAGAGGCAAAATATACGGCAGTATAGGCACCAAAGCACATAAACCATTTTATAATTCCAAAATAACTGATAAATATTGGTTTTATCCATGGAACTTCTGCAATAAAGAAAGGCATAAGGAAGCCCACACTGTAAAAAACAAGAAGTCCAAAATAAAGGTAAGCCCTACATTCATCAAATTTCCTCATTTTTACATAGAGGAATACATATAGGGCACTAATTAAAAGCATTATTACAGCTGCACAAAGGTAAATCTTGGAATTCAAAAAAGAATTAAGCTCCGCCATGCGGTAAATATACATCTGAGGAGCCAAAAATATATTATCGGAAATAGAAACAGAAGTTCCTGTCCAGACCTGAATAAGCATAGTGTTTACTTCCCTCTGTTTTACAATGTTCTTTGCGAACATAAAATACTGGGCCTGATAACCAGCCCCCAGGGCATTTGGCGGGAAGTTTCCATATGTTCGGACTGAAGAATTGTTGAGCCAGACTCTATCCGCAGCGTGAATATAGCCAATATACAGACCTACATCAGAATTTTGCAGTTCGCGTGGCACCTGAAAGCGGATTCTAAGCCAGAGATAGTTGTTTTCATCTTCCAAAAGGTCCAGAAGATTTGGCATATCTTTTTTTTCAAGTGGCTTAAAATCATTTTCCAGCCGAATCATATCTCCTACAAAATAATCAGGGGGAGCCTCTATGTATTCAACTGCATCCGATAAATCTATGCGTGTATAGCCAATTTCCTTTTTTTTGCAGGACATTATGCTACAAAGAAGCGTACAAATTACTATTAAAGAAAAGCAACTTTTGCCTTTTACACACATATTTCAATTATAAACCATATTAAAAAAAAACGATAGTAAAATTCATACAGCATTCACATTATAAATGTATGACCTAATTATTAGGTCATGTGATTAAATAAAATGATTTATTCTTTTTTCGAAAGTTGAAGAATTATGTCACGAAAGAAGATTCACGTACCTATAAAAAACGGTCGCGCAAATATTGCTGGTATGAACATAAAAAAAATCAGGTTAGCAAAAAATCCTGAACTTTCTCAAAATGGATTAGCCACCCTTATTCAGCTGGAAGGCATTCCAATGACAAAAAATACCGTGCAAAGAATGGAAGCCGGTCAAGGCACTATAAACGACATTCAACTTGTAGCATTTGCAAAAGTTTTGAAGGTTGATGTAAAAGATCTTCTAGACGAATCTGTTTATAAATCAGATTGTCATTCAGAAGAAGTACACTATCCCCCATATTCAGAAAACGAAAACACTATATCTGCCGCAACTCAGGAACCCGAGTATAAATAGAATTGTACATCCCGCTAAAAATCTGTAGAATAGGATAACTATTTTATGAGAGTAATTTTAAAGGAGTTATAAATGGCAGACACAATGCATGCATTGGAAAAGAACCCTAACTGGAAGGGTCGTCGCGGTCCTGTTGTCCTGGTAATTATGGACGGCGTTGGATATGGTAAGTACGAAGAGGGAGATGCAGTTAAGGCTTCAAAAATGAAGTACCTGGACTGGTTCACTGCAAACTGTCCTCACACAAAACTTAAGGCTCACGGAACTGCCGTAGGTCTTCCTTCTGATGATGATATGGGTAACTCTGAAGTAGGACACAACGCTATGGGTTGTGGCCGCGTTTTTGCTCAGGGTGCTAAGCTCGTTGGTGAATCTATTGCAAACGGTTCTATGTTCGCTGCTGACACATGGAAAAAACTTATTAAGAATGTAAACGATAAGAACTCAACCTTGCATTTTATCGGACTTGTTTCTGACGGAAACGTTCACTCTCACATTGACCACCTTAAGGCAATGGTTACACAGGCAAACAAAGACGGAGTAAAAAAGCTTCGCGTTCACGCTTTGCTGGATGGTCGCGATGTTGACCCAACTTCTGCCTTGAACTACATCACTCCACTTGAAGAATTCCTTGCTGGCTTTGCAGGAGTTGACTATCAGATTGCTTCTGGTGGTGGACGTATGTACATGACTATGGACCGCTACAATGCAGATTGGAGCATGGTAGAGCGCGGATGGAAGGCTCACGTTCTTGGCGAAGGACGCAAGTTTGAATCTGCAACAAAGGCTATTGAAACATACCGTGCTGAAATTCCAGGCGTACTCGACCAGGATATGCACGAATTTGTAATTGCAAAAGATGGAAAGCCAGTTGGAACAATTGAAGACGGCGATTCTGTAATTTACTTTAACTTCCGCGGTGACCGTGCCCTTGAAATGACACGCGCTTTCGAAACTCCAAAGGGTGGAGACCTCCCATTTGACCGCGTTCGTGTACCAGCTGTTGAATATGCAGGTATGATGGAATACGACGGAGACGCTCATGTTCCAGCTCAGTACCTTGTAAACCCACCAAGCATTGACCGCACAATGGGTGAATATCTTACAAAAACTGGCGTAAAGCTCCTTGCAATTTCTGAAACACAGAAGTACGGACACGTAACATACTTCTTCAACGGAAACAAGCAGGGTAAATTCGACGAAAAGCTTGAAGACTACATCGAAGTTCCTTCAGACGTAGTTCCATTTGAACAGCGCCCATGGATGAAGTGTGCAGAAATTACTGATAAGGTAATTGAAGCAATTAAATCTGGAAAATATGACCACATCCGCCTCAACTATCCAAATGGTGATATGGTAGGACACACAGGTGTATTCAACGCTGTAGTTTGTTCTATGGAAGGTATGGACCTTCAGCTTGGACGCCTTAAGGCTGCAATTGATGAAGCCGGCGGTATCCTCTGTCTTACAGCTGACCACGGAAACTCTGACGATATGTACGAGCATGCAAAGGACGGCAGCGTAAAGATGGACAAGGCTTCTGGAGAACCAAAGGCAAAGACTTCTCACTCATTGAACCCGGTTCCTGGTATTATCTATGACCCGGAATACAAGGGTGAATATGACAATACTAAGTTGAATGATGGTCTTGGAATCTCTTCTTGGCCTAGCACATTGATTGAACTCATGGGCTATATGCCTCCAAAAGATTATGATGCAAGTATGATTAATCTTAAATAGAGTTGTTCAATCAATGTTGGTCGCAAGACGCGCAGCGGATTGCGACCAACTTTGATGACTTTGATGGGCTTTGTTCCACCAACAGACTACGACAAGAGCATGATTAACTTGAAGTAGACTTGTCTTTACTAAAAGGGGATGTCTAATAAGATTTGGGACTGCGGTCATTGAGCTTGTCGAAATGACCATTTACACTATATGTGGTGGTTTCGACAAGCTCAACCACCGCATTACTTACTTATTAGACATCCCCTTTTTTTGCCCAGGGGCCAAGGTAGAAGCAGACAAATGGAAAAAGTAGAGAAAATACGCGCAGGCCGAAACAGAACAATCACACTTTTAGAAGACGAAAAAGATGATTTAAGACAAAGGCTGATTAAAACAGGTTCTGCAGAAAAGAATACTTCGGAAACAATCACAAATTTTCTAGATAAAACCATAAATGCAGATTTGCTTGCTGCCCTCCCCCTTCTGCCAGATGAATTTGCAGATTTAATTATTATTGATCCGCCATATAACCTCACAAAAAATTTCAACGGAAAAACCTTTGCGGCCCGCTCTGAAAAAGATTACGAAGCTTATCTTGCAAGCTGGTTTCCGTTGGTTTGCCGCAAGCTAAAGCCGAAGGGTTCCCTTTATATGTGCGGCGACTGGAAATGCACTTCCGCCCTGCAGCGGGCCATGGAAGGCGAACTTACTGTGCTTAATCGCATCACCTGGCAAAGAGAAAAGGGCCGCGGTGCTAAATCAAACTGGAAAAACGGCATGGAAGACATCTGGTTTGGTGTAAAAAATCCTGATGATTACTATTTTGATGTAGAAGCCGTAAAAATGAAGCGCAAGGTAATAGCCCCATACCGCGAAGGTGGCAAGGGGGGTAAACCAAAAGACTGGGAAGAAGAAGAGGATGGAAACTTCCGCCTTACCTATCCTTCAAACTTTTGGGATGATATCAGCATTCCTTTCTGGTCTATGCCGGAAAATACCGATCACCCCACACAAAAGCCTGAAAAACTTTATGCTAAATTGATACTTGCAAGCAGTCGTCCCGGCGATGTTGTTTTTGACCCATTTTTAGGCAGCGGAACCGCCAGTGTTGTTGCAAAAAAACTTGGCCGCCGCTGGTGCGGAATAGAAATGAATGAAGAATACTGTATGCTCGCTGAAAAACGTCTGCTAATGGCGGAGGAAGACAAGGCAATTCAAGGCTACAGTGACGGTGTTTTCTGGGAAAGAAATACAGGCGCGCTACAAAAAAAGCAGGGTTCTTATGGCGGACGAGATTTATTTAATAATGAATAAACCCTGCGGTTATGTCTGCTCGGCTGTCTCTGATTCTCATAGCACTGTTTATGATTTGCTCTCTCCAGAGCTCCGGGCTCTGGTGCAGGGAGCAAAACGCGGGCACCGCCTCCACACAATCGGCAGGCTGGACTGCGATACCAGCGGGCTGCTGCTTTTTACCACCGATGGACAATTTTCCCATAAAATTGCGGCGGCAGAGGGCATTGGAGGTCTGAGTCTTCCTAAAACTTACCGTGCAAAACTTAGCAGACCGCTGACTCTAAAAGAAAAGGATGATTACATTACACGCTCAGAGCAGGGACTTGTTTTGCCCGCTGAAAAAAAGTTCCCCCAGCAGCAGAGCGCACCAGCAAAGTTGAACTTTGTAAGCGATGAAGACTGCGATATCACTGTGTTTGAAGGCAAATTTCACGAAGTAAGGCGCATCTTCCGCGCCCTGGGGAATGAAGTTTTACAACTAAAACGCATTCGCATTGGGGAACTTGAACTGCCGGAAAAGCTGGAAGCGGGCGCGTACAGGAAACTTTCGGAAGAAGAACTTTCTCTTCTTCAAAAATAATTAAATCTTAAACAAAGCCCGAATATTTTCATCCACAATGCCGCTTAATTCTTCCGGCGAACAGCCGCGGACTTCCGAGGCGAAGTTGTAAACATGTTCTACGTTTACGGGAGTATTTACGGTGCCGCGTAAAGGGACGGGAGCCAGATAAGGGGAATCGGTTTCGCACAAAAAGCGGTCGGCAGGCACAAAGCGGAGCAAATCTTTTACAGCCTCAAGTTTGGCTTTTTTGTTGTATGTGATGGCTCCACCAAAAGCGATGTACCAGCCTCTATCCAAAAAGGCCCGGGCTTCTTCTATGCCGTAACTATAACAATGAATAATTCCCCTGTCGTAGCCCACGTTTTTAATGCAATCCATTGTGTCTTCAAAACCATCACGACTGTGAACAATTACAGGAAGATTTAATTCGCGTGCCAGCTCCAGCTGGGCTTCAAAAAGTTCGCGCTCGCCGCGATAAGTTTTTTCGTCAAAATCAGATTCACAACGGCCGTCTTCTCCACTTGGGTTCCAGTGATGATCAATACCACACTCACCCACCGCAACAATCCGGCGGTTCAAAATGTCCTGGTCGCCCCCCGAGCCCACACTCTCTATAGAAGCGCGCAGCTTCTTCATCTGCTCACCTCTTTCGTGAATTGCACCCACATCCGGCCAGATTCCAGCAGAAAAATACATAAAGATTCGCGCTCTTTCTGCAAGCAGCGAGTCCGTTAAGCCCGCAATCGCCTTCTCCACACAAGACTGACGTTCTGCTAAATCATCACAATGGGTTCCAATATCTAAGCCAAAAAAGCAATTTCTTGCCGCCATTGCAGACAAAACCGCCACGCCATCCACGCCGCGTTCTTCAGTCATCATCTTAAAATGAAAATGTGTATCGCTGAACATTAGTTTACCTCGGTGACATTCAAATCTGAGATAGAATAGCTTCCACTTGTAAATGGAATAAGACTCAGAGATGCTACACCAGATATATTTGTTGAATCAACTACTAATGTGACAGGTATACTTGTATTTGCAGCCGCAGGTACTCCGCTTAAATCCTTAATATTTCCACCTGCAACAAATCCGCTGTCATCAAATACATCATATTCAAATGATTCAAGCGCCTCAGTACACTTAAGGTTGAATGTAATACTGTACTTTTGACCAGCCTGAACACTTGTAAGAGCCTTTCTAATCTGCAATTCAAAAGTATCATTATCAAAACTACCAGACAAGCTGAATGCCACTGAATCATTTTCAAAGCTTGTCATCTTAAATTTCTGATAATCCTTTTCAAAACAACTATAATAAATATCCCAACCTTTACCCTTATCTTCAGTACCTTCAATGTATTTGTCAGTATATACTGGGCCGGTATAATTGACCTGTGTAGACACAGCTTCAGAAACGAAATCTGTATCACATCCGACTATCTTAAATTTCATAGTGCTTTGAATAAAGAAGGTACTATAACCTGCAATTCTGTATTTTGCTGCAGTTCCAAAATAATCCAGAGTATTAGAAGTAAGTAAATAGTCTCCTTCACTCATTGAAGTTGTTAAATCCAATTCATGACCACTAAGGAATGCGGCATTAGAAAAATCACTTAGTCCGCCCCAAATCTGAGTATCCAACTTTAGCATTTTAAATCTGGAGTATTTATCTGAAGAAACTACAGAAGATGGTGTTGTATCAAATTTAAACATATATTCTGATGCCACACTATCGTAATCAATTGAAATTTTTGTTTTTCTCCATTTTGCAGAATCATAAACAGAGCCAATTCCGCCAGTTGCCTTACACCAGACTCTTTCTTCGTGATATTCACCTCCAGAGAATCCATATACAAACTCGTAAGTTTCGCCGGCAGTAGTAAACGGATAAATATATTCAAGGCTGGTATTGTTAGAGCTAGGCTTTACATTGTCACCATAAAAATCAAACTTAATTTTTGAATTAACCTCGGTAACTCCAGACCAGTCTTCCAGTTCTCCATCACCATCAAGCCATTTTAGCTGAATTTTAATACCATCACTAACAGGTTCAATTGTAATGTGTTTACCAGTTTTTAATTCAGCAGGTTTATTTACAGTAGCTTTATCAGAACAAATAAAAGGAGTTCTGACGATTGTTGAACTTGCAAGTGGATCTGTGAATTCCACACAAAGATAAACGTAAAAGTATTTATAATCAGTAAGTTTTCCAAGACTTTCGGCAAATGCTTCCCACAGATTCAAGCCATTCTTAATAAAACTTGCCTTTTCGCTATAACTCAATCTTGAACAACTAAGCCATACAGCTTTATCGCTTGGTGCACTTACATCAGAATTTAATCCGTAAAAATCAAAGTAGTAATCAATATCTTTTATCTGACTAATCTTATTAGAATCAAAATATGAGGTAATATCTTTTCCAATCTTTAGAGTTCCAGATGAATCCAAAGTTAGAGAAGTCTTATAGTAGTCGTCATCATAATAAATATATGATGAATCACCCGCTTTTGCCAAAATAGAAACAGATTCAGAACATTGAGAGCTTCCCACATTCAATTCACAATGGAAAGAATAAATGTATCCAGGATCGGTAAGGGAACAATACATTACAACCGGCTTATCTTTTTCTGGAAGACTTGTGATTTTCAACTCGCTGCCAGTGTCTTCATTATACATGTAGGTGTTGCCAAATTCCCACTGTCCGTCGCCTTCGCGCCAGGAAACTGTGATTTTTATACCCTTTTCCCAGTGTTCAAGTTTTACATGTTTTGATTCAGAAGAAATATCTACAGCATAAAGGGTGAGTTCCACATCAGTTTTCTTTCCAGAATGAGCCGTTGCCGTACAGTCTCCCTGATAGCGCATTTTTCCACGGTCATCAAAAGCGCTGCCGGAAATGTCATAGTCCCCGGGAGTTGCCGGTTTTAATACAAGCTGCTCGCCGCTGTTTCCGCTAAGTTCGGTTGTTACGCCATTTTTATCTGTAAAATTTACGACATAGGAATAAGAAATAGAATCGGCACTTGCCTCGCGCGAAAAAGTAACATTTTTGCCATCTTCCTGACCAAAAGGCAAATAGACGGCAATTTCAGAAGTTTCTAAATCCAAATAATTACGACAAGAAGAAAAAAGGCCACACAAAGATAAAAGGCATGCTGCCATGCATGCAGACAGGGCAAATTTATACTTCATACAAACAACTCCTCAACCTTAAGGATAAATACAAAGTAGAAATTTATCAAGAAAATAGGTATTATTTTCTTATGACTGATATAAATAAATTCCTTACAGACATTCAAAAAAGCCTGAAATACAAGCGCCAGAACAATGGTGGAAAATGTGATTATAAGCTCGTAAAAAATGATATCCGCAGACTTTTTGAGCGAAACGCCGCTGCTGTGGGCGAACTTGCAGATTCTGTTTATGAATATTGGGAAAATGAATATATATACCGCTCTGCAGATTTAGCAGAAGAACCTAGTGAAGAAAACCGCAACCGTCTGGCAGCTTACCTGGCCTTTTTGGAAAACAGTGATGAATACCAGGATCTGATTTCTGACAAAGACTGGGAAGAATTTGGCCGCCTTGTAAACTTTGAAGCAGAAGAACTGGATGTTGATGTTCTTCAGGATTTAATGAAGATTCTTGTAAGCAAGGGCGCATATTGATGCAAATAGACGAGCTTTATAAAGAGTGCCGCCAGTGTCCAAGGGCTTGCGGGGTGGACCGTACGGCAAGTGCGGTAGTTGAGACAAAGAGCTCGGTGGTTGAGTGCCCGACAGGGTGTATCGAAACCACCGCAGTGCAATCGAACACCGGACGACAGCGGCTTCACGCAGGCTTCTGCCGCGAACCCGCCGACCTTCGCATTGCTTTCGCGGGGCTTCACTTTGGCGAAGAGCCACTGGTCACCGTTTTTGGCGGCAGCGGAACCGTCTTTTTTACCGGTTGCACCTTGCGCTGCGCCTTCTGCCAGAACTATCAGATTAGTCAGGATGGTATGGGCCGGGTTGTAGACCAGGCCAAGTTTGTAGACATTTGCCTTCGCCTGCAGGCCGCCGGTGCAGAAAATATAAACCTTGTTACAGGAAGTCACCACATTCCGCGAATTGCAGAATACCTTCGTGCCGCCCGCGACCAGGGAGTCACAATCCCCTTCTGCTGGAACTCTTCGGCTTACGAAAGCGTAGAAATGCTGGAACTTCTTAAAGATCTTGTTACAATCTGGCTGCCAGACCTTAAAACTCTGGACAGCAATTTTTCAAAAAAAGTCTTTGCGGCTCCAGACTACCCGGAAGTTGCCAGCCGCGCCATCAGCTGGATGATAGCTAACAATCCTCTTGAAATTGCAGAGATTCCAGAACCGCCAAACGCAAAGCCCGCAGAATGGGCAGAGCCCGGCCAGGCACGCGACAAAATGACCAGCGGAGTAATTGTGCGCCACCTTTTTATGCCCGGTCACTTTGAAGAAACTGCAGATGTACTTGCCTGGCTTAAAGAAAATGCAGACGGCCGCGCCATCATCAGTTTGATGAACCAGTACACTCCTGTAAACTTTGAAGAAAGTCCTGAGCAAAAAGCCGCCCGCCGCGCCGCACTTGCAAATCTGGAAAACCGCCTTGTCACTACCCAGGAAGATGCCGACATCCGCGACCTGATTGAAGCCTACGACTTTGACTATCTTTTTTACCAGGAACTTACAGACGACACCAGCTGGCTGCCAGACTTCCGCCGCCCACAGCCCTTCAGCAATAAACTCGCAACTCCAATCTGGCACTGCCAGCATAAGTTATAAAAGGATACATAATGAAAAAAGAAAGCCAGATAAAAATCCGGCAGGCAACCACAAGCGATATTCCTGCAATGAATGAACTTTTCCGCAAAGATCTGGGCTACAAAGAATGCACACTTGAGATTGTGAAAAAGCAGTTCGCCGGACTGGACAATTCGCGCGAAGCGGTTTTCCTTGCAGAGGCAGAATGCACCGGTACACACAACGACACTCCTGACAGCAGGTCCCGCATCGCAGGCGTAATCCACGTAGAAAAATATAACGTTCTCTACTTCCCTACCATGGCAAACATTCTTGGGCTGGCAGTTGCGGCTGATTACAGACGTCAAGGAATTGGTTCTGCTTTGCTTAAGCGCGCAGAAGAATGGGCCCGCCAAAATGGAGCTTACAGCATGCGCCTAAACTCTGGAGAAAGCCGCTTGCAAGCCCACGACTTTTACCGCGCCCAGGGCTATACTGATGATAAAAAACAGCTTCGGTTTATTAAAAAAATCTGACAAATAAACTCAAATCCGGGCTTATTTTTTTACAGAACCTCATTGATTTTTTTTATCTGTTTCTTGAAGTAGAACATAAAGCCCACCCACATAATCACATAAATCACAATGAAGATTACAAACCAGATTATTGTGCTTTTGACAGTATGTGGAAACCAGCCGCAGAAAAAGCCTGAAATATACATCACAAGAGAAGTGATTGCAAAATGCAGAGCTGTCTGTGATGTTATGCTCCAGCTGTCAATCTCAAAAATCAGGGTTGTTGTAGCAAAGCTTATTCCAATTATTCCTGTAATAAAATACTGGATGATTACAGCAGAAATCTGCGAGCTTGAATGCTCTAAAAGATAAGCCGAAACCGGATAAAAGTTTCCTTTACCGCCGGCAAGTGATTCCAAAATCAAAATTGTCTGGCCAATAAAAACCCCATATACAAATCCCATTATTGCTCTTTTAAAAAATTCTTTCATATTAATCACCTTCATTAACGGTTCTTCAGATTTAGAAGCTCCCTTTTGATTTTACTCATATATCTTCTTGAAACTATTGCAGATTTTCCGTTGGTAAAATTAACGCGAACAATTCCTGTCAGCGACATATCAAGATTTGTTACCTTTGAAAAGTTTACAATATCCGTATTCGAAATTCTGATGAAATCTGTCCAGCCGCATTTTTCTGCCAGCTCTGCGAACTCATAAAGCCTCAGCTTCAAAAGCAAATTTTCTTTTTCAGTTTCCAGATAAACCTTTTTGTCCATGCTGTAGATTCTGAAAATCTCATTCTGCTTTATCTGAATACAATAATCCCCATCCCAGCCGGTAAGCATTGTGGCACGTCCACTTTCATCCATACTGCTGATTTTTTCTGCAATGGCTTTTATGTCGTCGCTTTCTGCTTCTGTATGAATTACACAGTAGGGCTTATCGCATTTTTCAATTTTGATTTGTGTGTTCAAGGTTATCTCCTGAAGGTTCTGTATCCTATTGTAAGTACAGGACTTGATTTTGAAAAGTAGTCATAAGTCTTTTTATCTCCTCCTGCAAGGAAACGGTTAATTCCTCCAAACTCAAGAACAAAGGCCGTATTTTTTGAAAACTGAAATTCAAAGCCTCCTCCAAAGGTCAAATTAATCATAAAGGGCCTTTCAAAAAAAGTATGTCCCTCGCAAGCAAATAACCCGATGGCACATGCTGTAAAACCATAGCTTCTTACAATAAATCCCTGACCATAAACCCGGCCTCCCAAAATCAGCTTATCTCCTATTTCTAAAGCTCCGAAGCTAAGCTTATTGTTCATATCTAAGGAGCCGCCTTCTCCCTGCACATAAATGCAGTCTCTTAAAACAAAAGATTTTTCGCATGGAAGAAGATTTATTCCAAATTCTCCAAGTCCGCCTGAAAAATCCTGTCCGCAAGACCAAAAGCCTCCGGAAACGGTTCTATAATTAAAATCTGTAGAAACCTCTTCCTGGCTTTCACCTGCAAATCCACCCCAGCAAATTAATGCGACCACAAGCGATAAAATAATTGTTCTTTTCATACGTCGCAGTATAAGACAATGAGCCAGCCATGTAATATTTTTGGTGACAAGTGGCAATTTATTGCGATAAGTGGTCAAAAAATATTCTTGACAACTTGACAAGTTAATCATATCATATCCTTATGAAACAGATGACAGTCGGTGAATTTAAATCTCAGTTTTCCTCGGTTCTTGATGAAGTTATGAATGGTAACAGCATTCAGATTTTATATGGTCGTGCAAAGAAGCCTGTTGCACAGCTTACAAAAATTGAAGAAAAGCCTAAGCAAAGAAAACGCCTTTTAGGTTTATATGAAGGAAAAGCCAGCTATTGGGAAGACGAAACTTTTGAAATGACTCCAGAATGGCTTTTTGATGATATGGATGATTTGCTGTAGGAGCACTTTATGGAATATTTAATAGATACACATGTTTTCATATGGGCTCTTATGGACACAAAGAAGATTCCCAAAAAGACTTTTGAAATTCTTGAAGATGAAAATAATACAGTTTATATCAGTTCAATGAGTTTTTGGGAAATTGCAATAAAAGTTCAGTCTAAAAAGCTTGAATTACATGGAATCAACGTACTTCAACTACCTCACATTGCAAAACAATTAAACTTCACAATATTAGACCCTCAAACCTACGACTACGTAAGCATCAGCCAGATTCCTCTTAAAGAAAACCATCACGACCCTTTTGACCGAATGCTCATTCAACAGGCCATACGTAATGACCTTGTTTTAATCAGCAAAGATGAAAAGTTCCAGCAATACGAAGAAAACGGACTTCAATTGATGTGGTAAAAAACTTGATATTTTATAATCTATTTTAGAAATTCCGTGTTATAATATATGGGCTATGAAAAAGAAACTTACGGGCGTAGCGGTTCCGCTTGGTGCCCTTTATACTAAAGATAATTCAGTAATTGGTGAGTTTAGCGACCTTAAACCCTTTGCAGATTTTTGCAAGGCTTCGGGCATTTCGATTATTCAGCTTTTGCCGGTAAATGATACAGGAACTCAGAGTTCGCCTTACAGCGGACTTTCTGCTTTTGCTTTGCATCCAATTTATATCCGCATCAGCGAGGTGCCGGGCTTTGACGCGCTTTATAAGGACGACGCCAAATTTCAAAAGGCCTATGATGATTTTGTCAAAGGCCAGAAATATGCGCTGCGTTACAACTACGACGCTATTTTGAACGGCAAAAATGACCTCCTCAAGATGATTTATGACTCTACTGATGAAGGAAAAACCGGCGAGCCTGGAGAGGAGCTTTCTAAGTGGATTCGCGCAAACAACTGGGTAAAAGATTACGCGGTTTATAAAAATCTAAAATGGAATTACATGCAGGCTTCATGGAAGAGCTGGCTTGATACAGACCGCATCAAAAGTAAGGAAGAAATTTCTGCCCTATGGCACAAAAAGGCTTTTAAGAAGGAACATCTTTTTTATGCCTGGTGCCAGATGATTGCAGACGAGCAGTTCCGCGGGGCTGTTGAATACGTGCACAAAGCAGGCCTTTTGCTTAAAGGCGACATGCCAATTTTGATGAATGAAGACTCTGCAGACGCCTGGGCTTACCCTGAAGTTTTCAATCAGGATTTGCGTGCGGGGGCTCCTGCCGACGGTGACAATCCAAGCGGCCAGAACTGGGGCTTCCCTACCTACAACTGGAAAAATCTTAAAGAAAATGATTACAGCTGGTGGAAGGACCGCCTTAAAAATGCTTCAAAATATTATGATGCTTACCGCCTGGACCATATACTTGGTTTCTTCCGCATTTGGGCAATTCCAGAAGCAGATTTGAATGCCTTAAACGGCCACACAGAGCCTTATGCTTCTATAAAAAAGACTGAGCTTTACGAGCTTGGTTTTGATGATGACCGAATCCGCTGGCTTTCGCAGCCACATATTCCAACAAGTGTGATTGAAGACATTACCTGGAATCACGACAAGGCTCATCAAATTCTTGCCATCTTCTGCAACAAGATTGACGGCGAAGAACTCTGGCGTTTTGCGCCGGCTGTAACTGGCTCAAAGATGATTGAGCAGGCAGATTTAACAGATCTGTGCGCGCCGGAAGCTCTTCCTAGAATAAAAAAAGTTCTGGAAGATTACTGGAGCAACCGCACTCTGATTGAAATTGCAAAAAACAAATACGTTCCGCTCTGGACTTACGGACAGTCTACTTCCTGGGGTAGTCTGAACGAAAAGGAAAAAGAAGCCCTTACAGCATGCTTTGAAGAGCTGAATAAGAAAAACGAAAAGCTCTGGAAAAAGCAGGCCGACGAGATTTTTGAAGCAATCACAAAGGCTGTAAAAATGATTCCGTGCGGCGAAGACCTTGGCGTAAATATTGAATGTGTTCCAAAAACAATGGACGCCCACAAGATTCTGGGCTTACGGGTTGTGCGCTGGTGCCGAGAATGGAGCAAAGAAGGACAGCCTTATGTTCCATTTGCTGATTACACACCACTTTCGGTTACAACAACTTCGGTACATGATTCAAGCACCCTGCGCCAGTGGTGGGATGATGAAAAAGAAAGCGTAAAGGCCTTTCTTAAAGAAAATGCAGAAAACTTTGGTGACGAAAACAAGATCGAAGAAACTGCAAATTCTCCATTTACACCAGAAATTGCAGAAAAAGTCTTGCAGGCTTCTTCCACTTCTGCAAGCCAGTGGTTTATTCCACCACTCCAGGACTTCCTGTATATGGATAAATCACTCTGGCTGGACAATTCTGCAGACGAAAGAATCAACGTTCCGGGCACAGTAACAAACTTCAACTGGACTTACCGCCTGCCTTGCACGCTTGAAGACCTTTGTAAAAATCAGGAATTAATAAACAAAATAAAAAAAATATCCAGTAGGTAAAACATGAAAATTTCACACAACGAATTTCACATCTCAAAAAAGATACGCGATCTTTGTAATTTCGACGGCGGACTCTTTGCTTCAAGCGGAAACGTAATTTTCGCAAACATGAAAAATGTCCGCGCCTTTCAGCTTTTGATTAACAATGTGTTTGAAAGTCGCGGCGAAGAAAACAAGAAACTGTCGGCCGGTCAGCTCAACGCGATGGGCTTGATTGATGAAATTCTTCATTATGTGTGTATGCTTTACCGCCGCGACAAGGTACTCACTTTTATGGACGACCTGCTCGCTAGTCTGGATAAGGAATTCGGTCGGGATTCTGTAGACGGCTTACTGCTGGATTTTATCCGCGAATTTCCGCCGGTTGCAGTTTATAAAGAAAAAATAAGACCAGAAGAATATCTTGCCGCCACAGAGCTTGATGCAGGTACCGGCGTTGAACGCACTAACCGCGCCCAGACTCTTGAAGAGCTTGTCCTTCTTCACCTTGCAAATGAAAACAAGGCCTTTGAACCTTTTATGATTATGTTTTCAGACAAGGAACTGGCAAAAAATAAACTGTATGAAAAAAGCTGGAAATCTATTCAAAAATATGCAGCCAGCCAGCCGGTTTTTGGTCCTTTTAATCATGATTTAATCACACTGCTCCGCGAACCACAGGTTTTTGCTCCTGATAGTTTGCGCGGCCAGCTTGAATATCTGCAGAAATACTGGGATAAATTCCTTGGTGAATGGCTCAAGCGAATTCTTGCCGGAATGGATACAATTTCTGAAGAAGAAAAAGCTGCCTGGCACGGTTTTGGAGGCGGTGAACTTCCAGATATGCAGCCTTACAGCTTTGAAAATCTGATGAATGAATACGAACGCTTTTCTGCCGACAGCGAATGGATGCCAAATGTAATTTTGATGGCAAAAACCGTTCTTGTCTGGCTGGATCAGCTTACAAAACAGTACGGCTACCCTATCACCCGTCTGGACCAGATTCCAGATGCAGAACTAGACCGCCTGCGCGACGAAGGTTTTACCGGCCTCTGGCTAATCGGTTTATGGTCCCGCAGCGAGGCTTCTAAACGAATTAAACAGCTTTGCGGAAACCCGGAAGCAGCAGCTTCGGCCTACTCTCTTTACGACTATAACATCGCAGAAAATATTGGTGGCTGGGATGCCCTGAACAATCTTCGAGCCCGCCTCTGGCAGCGCGGAATCCGTCTGGCATCAGACATGGTTCCTAATCACACTGGTATGGACGGCGAATGGGTTATGAATCACCCAGACTATTTTGTTCAGCGTCGTGACCCACCATCTTACAAATACACCTTCAATGGCGAAAACCTTTCTCACGACCCGCGCACAAGCGTCTATCTTGAAGACCACTACTACAGCAAGGAAGACTGCTCTGTAGTTTTCAAGCGCGTGGATAATCAGACTGGCGATACCCGCTACATCTACCACGGAAACGACGGTACCGGCCTTCCATGGAACGATACTGCCCAGATAGACTTCTTGAATCCGGCAGCCCGCGAAGCCGTTATGCAGGAAATCTTACACGTTGCGCATAACTTCCCAATCATCCGCTTTGATGCTGCCATGGTTTTGGCAAAAAAATCTATCCGCCGCCTCTGGTATCCGGAGCCTGGACACGGAGGAGACATCTATTCACGTTCTGAGTATTCAATGTCAACTCAGCAGTTCAACGACGCAATTCCAAACGAATTCTGGCGCGAAGTTGTAGACCGCGTTGCCCAGGAATGCCCGGACACACTTCTTCTGGCAGAAGCCTTCTGGATGATGGAAGGTTACTTTGTGCGCACCCTTGGAATGCACCGCGTTTACAATTCAGCCTTCATGAACATGCTTAAGAAAGAGGAAAACCAGAAGTACCGCGACACAATCAAAAACACAATCACCTTTGACCCTCAGGTTTTGAAGCGCTATGTAAACTTTATGAACAATCCAGATGAGGAAACTGCCATTGCCCAGTTTGGCGACGGCGACAAGTATTTTGGTGTCTGCACACTGATGATTACTATGCCGGGACTTCCTATGTTCGGCCACGGTCAGATTGAAGGCTTTACTGAAAAATACGGAATGGAATACACCAAGGCTTACAAGGATGAAAAACCGAGTCAGTATCTGGTGGACCGCCACTGGCACGATATTTTCCCTCTGATGAAAAAACGCTACCTCTTCTCTGGCGTAGACAACTTCCTTCTTTATGATTTATGGGAAGACGGCCATGTGAATGAAAACGTATTCTGTTATTCAAACGGGGCCGGTAACGAAAGAGCTATTGTTTTCTATAATAATAAATATGATCAGGCACACGGATGGATTAAACAGTCTGACCCTTATGCAGTAAAAACTGGTAAGGGCGACGAAGTTGTGATGAAATCACGCTCTATTTCCGAAGGCCTCAACCTCACCGCAGAAGACGACAAATACTGTATCTTCCAGGAACACAGAAGTCGCCTCTGGTTTGTCCGCAAATCAAGCGAAATCTGCGAAAAAGGTATGTTTGTAATGCTCAACGGTTTTGAATATCAGGTTTATCTGAATGTTCACCAGGTAAGCGACCAGGCAGACCACCGCTACAAGATTCTGTGTGAATATCTGAACGGCCGCGGCTGCGAAGATATTGAAACAGCATGGCAGGAAATTATTTACAAGGATTTATACGCCGCTCTTCATAAATATGCAAGTAAGATAATGGGAAGACTCTTTGGCGAATTCGGTTACGAAAAAATCAAACCGATTTTAGACACTTCCGCAGAAAATACAGACGATGCAAAAGTGTCTGCCGCTGCTAAAAAATCAGCCGCCGCTAAAAAGCCTGCAGAAATTTCTGTAAAAAAACTTACTGCCGCACTTGAAGACGCCGCAGAAGAAGCAGAAGAATTCTTTACAGCAGCCGCTAAGTTTGCAGATTCAAAACTCAAACTTGATGCTAAGAAAGAACTTTCAGAAGTTGCAGCACGCATTAAAAAGCTTGCCCAGATTCACAATGAAAATCTTTCTAAAAAAACAAAGGCTCCAGCAGATTTACAGAAGGCCCTGCTCAAGGCAAGTGCTCCATCTGAAAAAAACAACAATGTAATAACTTTTGCAGCACTCATGGAAAAGGCAGATGCCCGCCTGGAAAAAACTCTTTTGTGCTGGGCGCTTACTGGAAGTCTTGCAGAAAAAGGTCTTGGCGAAAAGTTTGCCCTTGGCCGCAAGTTGAACGAATATCTTCGTGATGAAAAACTTTCAAAAGATGATGAACGCATGAATCTTACAAAGCTCTTTATTCTGGCAGCAGCACCAGCAGAAGACCCATACGCTATCACAAAACTTCTGATGAGCGGAAAGTACAGTGCTCTTCTTGCCGGTGCCAACTGCTTTGATAAAATCTGGTGGTTTAACAAAGAAGTCAGCGATGACAGTCTGAATAAACTCACACTGCTTGCACTTCTTGCTTCAAAGCCAGCAAAGACAGCAGATATCTTTAAGCTTTATAAGACACTTTGCGCCGCAAAAACAAAGGCAGCCTACAAATGTGAAAATCTTCTAAAAGAGTTCGCACCTAAAGAAAGTACCAAAAAGAAGACTGTCAAGAAGACTGTTAAGAAAAGTGCTAAGAAGCCAACCGGGGCAATCAAACAAACTAAAAAAGCATGAAAAAAAGAAGCACACACCAGTGCTAATAAGATATAAATAAACTGACTCGCCTCACAAAATTTACATATAATTAACATAAGTCCGCTATATTTTTTACGCACTCTTAGTTATACTCATAGTACATTAAAATCATGATAACTGTAATTAGCCAGATTTTAGGATTTGTTGGTTCTCTCTGCCTTTTGCTCTTCGGCATGGAAATGCTTTCTAACGGAATTCAAAAAGGTGCGGGAAATAGTCTTCAATCTTTACTGGGAAAAATTTCCGGGAACAGATTTACGGCAGTTCTTACTGGCCTTGCGGTTACGGCAATCATACAGTCTTCCGGTGCAACAACTGTAATGGTGGTGAGTTTTGTTAATGCAGAAATCATAAGCCTTACCCAGGCTATCGGAATTATTTTTGGTGCAAACATCGGTACAACGGTTACAGCCTGGATTGTTTCGCTTTTTGGTTTTTCCTTCAGCATGGAAGCAGCGGCAATTCCCCTCTTTGGCTTTGGTTTTATTCTAAAATATTTTAAGAAGTTAAAGATTCATAACTTTGCAGATTGTTTTATGGGCTTTGCCCTTCTTTTTATGGCTTTGGGACTTCTAAAAACCGCTATGAATCTAAAGCCGGAATCAGTTTCCTTCCTTCAAACTTTCCAGAAACTTGGCGGCCTGGGCCTCCTGCTGGGAGTTTTAATCGGCATTTTCTTTACCGCCCTTATCCATTCATCATCAGCCACAACCGCCATTGTCCTGACAATGTCTGCCAACGGTTCCCTTTCATGGGATTTAGGAGCGGCAATGGTACTTGGAAGCAACATCGGTTCCACAGTTGATGCCGTTATGTCCTCTTTTGGAGCAAGCGTAAATGCAAAAAGAACAGCTGCAGTTCATGTGGCTTTCAACGTAACAGGCACTCTGCTGGCACTACTTTTCTTCCATCCTTTTTTGAGCCTGATAGATATTATTGTTCCGGGAAAGCCTGCAGAAAACATTACAACCCACATTGCAATGCTTCATACAGTTTTTAACATTTCTGCAACCCTCATTTTCCTTCCTTTTGTAAAACAGATTGCAAGCCTTGCAGAAAAGTTCATTCCCGAAAGTCAGAAAGAAAAAGATGCCCATTACAAAATGCCGGTCATTCTTCCTTCAAATCATATCAGCGCAGATTTGTATAGCTTTCAGATTCAAAAAGAAATTACAAAAATGTCTGGCCGTGTAATGGAAATGATGGATTATCTTGGCGAAAGTCTTAGTCAAAAATCAGGCAACCTTGAAAATCTTATAGAAGAGATAAACACACATGAAGAATACATTGACGAAATGAATAATGAAATCACTTCCTTTTTGCAAAAATGTTCCCGCCTCCCTTCTGCAAATCATAATGACAGAAATAATCTTGCCCAAATGATTTCCATTGTTCAAAATCTTGAAGATTTAAGTGATGAATGCTGTTCTATGATGCACACAGTCTGCAAGTTCAAAAAAGAAACTGATGGTTCATCTTTTAAAAATCAGACTGCAGAACTGGTTTCTTATTTTGAACAGGTTCACTTATTTTACGAACAGACCTGTACTTACATCGCCTTAGGACTTTCAGAAATTGATAAGGTACTTCTTTCTGAAGTAGAAGACAAAATTGATAAGGCAAAACGAGAACTTAAAAAAGCCAGTCGCAAAAGAATTGAAAACGGCAGCAATGTAAAAGTGGAACTTAATTACATGGATATTGTCCGCAAAATTGAAAAAGCCGGCGACTGCGTTTTTGGTGTAATTCAGGCCCTGCACGCAAATCCTTCTGAATCCCTTTTATCTGATGGATCTGAAAAAAATCTTATAAGCGCGCAGAATGTAATCATAAACACAAAGAGCCGTAAAGTGTTTGTATCCGGCAACGAAATTCAGCTGGCCGTAAAGGAATATGAACTTCTTACACTTCTGATGAAAAACAAGGGCGAAATTGTTACAAGAGAAGAAATTCTAGAAGCAGTATGGAATTATGACAAAGAAATTGAAAGCCGCACTCTGGATGTTCACATCAGACTTCTGCGGCAAAAACTTAAAAACGAAAAGATAATCGAAACTGTGCGCGGAGTCGGGTATAAAATCAATCTGTAACTTCAGTTCAAAATCGGTCTTGCACAACTGTATCAAAGGCTCTTAATAATCGCCTTAATTTCTTCCACGCTGCTAAGTACGGGTTTGCCAAGCTCTACTGGTTTTAGAGAAGCTTTTATAGATTCAGGGATTTCTGGAGATTCGCCAATTACGTGGCGGCAGTAATCTGCAGAAAGGGCCGGATGATTATGAGAGATAAGCACAAAGGCTGCGTCTTCTTCAAACAACTCCTGGCCCCGCTCACGGATAACCGCATAAGCTTCGGCTGTTTCTGGAGAAGAGAAAAGCCCATACTTCATATAAAGCTCTTTTGCGGCCTGCTCCCGCTGTTTTTCAGAAACTGTAACCGGGAAAACAAAGTTGCGCATCATCAGCTGATTATCATGAAAGAAAGATTCCAGGCGCTCAAGATTAGCCGGAGAAACAGGATTTGTTCTTCCCCGGTGATCCACATCTACCATAGAATCCAAAACAACAGGATTTCCCTTTGGGTCAGCATATAAAGCAGGGGAACTAGGCATATAAAAACCACTTACTGGAAGGGCAAAACGCCAGCTGTAAAGACCAGCCATCAAAGTTCCGTAATTATCCGGCCCCATAGCATAGTAAATATCACCAGAAACCTTGCTTTTAATCTGTGCAAAAGAATATGGGAAAAAGAAAATCTGACCAAGAAGGCGACATACATTTGTTGAATCTGCAACAGTGAGTCCAAACTGTTCTACAAAATCTCTATCCTGAAAAACCTGGGCAACAGCGGCTTTAATTTCGGCCTCGGAGCCTTCCATTTCTACAGGGTAAATGTTTCCTCCGTTCCAAACCAAGTCTTCATCTTCAAGACCGCGTACAGTACCCTTTTTATAAACTAAAACGGCCTTAAGGTGCTTTTTTCCCTTCAGAACCCGGGCCAAAAGTGAGCCCAAACCGCCATGTGTATAATCTAAAAATACTGCATTTCCGCCCTTAAGGGTTAATGTATATTCAAGATAAGAACAAAGATAAGAAACACCGTAATCTTTATGAGAGCCCGTAAAACCGTGGTAAAGTTCAAGTGAAAAAAGATTATCATCCAGCTGGGCTACAATCGGTTCGTTTGGAAAGGCGTCTGTAGCGATAGTTTCACAAATAATTGGAGAAAATTCTTCGTGCATTAATGCCGAAGTAAGAGAGCCTGCAATTGAAGAAAAAGGTGTGGTTTCATCAATATAGTAAATCCAACGGCGCATGTCCTGAATCTGGGAAGGAATAAAAACTCCTCCGTCAGACGGAATACAATCACGCACAGCCTGAGAAAAAGGCACATTCAGATTATTATTTCTTGTACTGGTAAACTGCATGAGGTAAGTTTACCTCAAAAAGGTGTATTCTTCAATATGACAGCGGTGGTTGAGCCTGTCGAAACCACCTCACCGCATATTTAATCCTCAATACGAGTTCGTCAAGGCACGCTTCGCTCAAGGCCTTGACAAACTCGTTTTGACGGTTGCAAAGGTATTTTCAACCGTCAATCCTCAATTCCCGGGATGTGTTTCTTGAGTTTTTCCATGAACTCGTCGCCGGTAACGCCTTCGCGCAAACAGGCGAACATACAGTTATCGCCGGCAACAGTTCCAAGAACTTCGTCCATATTCAGATTGTCAATTGCGTTACAAACAGTATTTGCATGACCAGGGAATGTCTTGATTACAACAATATTTCCAGAAAAATCGATGCTTACATAACCGCGAAGGAAATCCTGAACATAAATTGCTTCGCTTTCGCCATTTACATCTTCACCAGGAAGAGCATACTTGTAGCCATTCTGTCCGTCTGGAACTTTTCCCACTTTTAAAAGCTTCAAATCGCGGCTCAAAGTAGCCTGTGTTACGTCATAACCTTCTTTTAAAAGCAGAGCCAGCAAATCATCCTGACTTTCGATTGTGTTATTTTTTATAAGAGACTTAATTGACTTTAATCGTGACTGTCGTTCTTTCATAATGTATAAATATACAGTTTTTATGCATTTTTCGCAAGTTTTTATTCACTTTTTACTCAAGTCTTTATCCGCAAACTTACATTAAAGGAGCAAAAATCCTGAAAAGCCGTCCGCAAAATCTTATAAACCATGGAATTTTTTTATAATCATCCTTTTGCATCAGCTGACAGTCTGCCAGAGTAGTATCAAAATCATTTTTTGCATCAAAAACTATAGGAGAATCAATAAAAACAACTCCGTTTTCAAAATGATGGAAAAGACTGCGGTAATCAAGATTTACAGATCCGATTGTTGCAATCTGATTATCAGAAATAAAGGTTTTGGCATGAATAAAGCCCTTCTGATAAAGATAAACCTTTATTCCGCTATTCACAAAGCTTTCCAAAAAAGTTTTTCCAACACAGAAGGTAAGAAAATGGTCTGGCACAGAAGGCAGAATGATTGAAACTTCCACTCCCCTTTCTGCCGCGAACAAAAGCGCTTCCTGCATCTGATTATCAATTAATAAATAGGGAGTTGTAATATTCAGATATTTTTTTGCATTATTGATGATGTACAGGTAAATGTTTTCTGCTATATCCTTGTTGTTGTAAAAATCATCTCCGTAAGGAATTGTAAGACCAGATGCTTCATATTTCTGATAGCTGCTCTGCAAAAGCCTGTAATCTTCCCCATGACTTTTTGAGTTAATATTCCAGTTTTGCAGAAAAAGCTGTAAAAGTGTATGAAGAGCCTCGCCCTGAAGGCGTACGGCATTATCTTTCCAGTAAGAAAAGCGATTTTTTCCCCGATTAAAATATTCATTTGCAAGATTAAGACCGCCGCAATAAGCACAGTTACCATCAATAATGACAATTTTTCTGTGATCGCGATTATTCAGATAAGTTGAAAACACAGGAACGATTTTTGCAAACACTTTTGACTGAATGCCTTTTGAGTGCAAGAACTTCTGATACCTTGCCGAAGAAAACACGGGAGAACCAAGACCATCACACAAAATCCGGACTTCTACACCATGCTGAACGCGGTCTTCGAGTGCGGCCATTATCTGGCCCCAGGATTCATCCAGTTCAATAATAAAAAATTCAAGGAAAATATACTTTTGCGCCGCGCGAATAGAGTTGAGTAAATCTGGGAAATAGTCTTCGCCGCAGGAAAAATATTTTACCCCACAATTTTGATAGGGATAAAACGAATTCTTTTTTGAAAGATAATAAACTAAATCAGAATAGTTTGAAGGAAGAGGAGTTTCTTTTTCTCGGGAGGCTGATGGCGGCAGACAGGCTTCTGTTTCGCTTCTAAGTTCTGTTAGCCTTTTAGACTGGCGTTTTGAACCTCGGTTTGTGTGATACATCAGATATGCCGCAATGCTAACCAGAGGAAGGACCAGCATTGGAACTATCCAGGCAAGTTTAAATTCGTTCTTACCTTTTTTGTTTACCAGAAAAATCATGAAGGAGGCAGAAAGCACCAGGGAAGTTCCAAAGTAAACTTCAAGATACTTCTGCAGACGAATTACAAAAAGGATTAGTAAAGATATTTGAAGTGCAATAAAGAAAAAGTTGATTATAAGACGACTATATACACTTCTGTAAAATAATTTGAAACGTCTTTTGTTTCTAAAACTAAATTCTTTTGTTTCTTCAGCTTTTTTCATTAAGAATGATTATAGCTTTTAGATAAATTTTGCTCAATTAAATAACACATCTTGTCATGGGGATGTCTAATAAGATTTGGGACTGCGGTCATTGAACTTGTCGAAATGACCATTTACACTATATGTGGTGGTTTCGACAAGCTCAACCACCGCATTACTTACTTATTAGACATTCCCATCTTCACAAAACTTTACTTTATCAAAAGTCCTGCGAAAGCCTTAAGGGCACCATCCATGTTGCCGGAAAGAACTGTCTTAGCAAGTTTTTTACCAAGCTGAACACCTTCCTGGTCAAATGAGTTTACATTCCAAACGAAGCCCTGGAACATAACCTTGTTTTCGTAGTGAGCAAGCAGGGCACCGAGGCTCTTTGGATTGAGCTGTGCGCCGTAAATAAGGCTGCTTGGGCGTCCGCCGGCAAATGCCTTGTTAGGATTTTCATCTTCTTTACCACAGGCAAAAGCAACAATCTGAGCTGTTACGTTAGCGCAGAGTTTTACCTGGCTTGTTGAATCTTCAATTACAACATCTTCGCCAGTCTGGTTCTCGCGGAAAGCGATAAACTGCAAAGGAATAATATCAGTTCCCTGGTGGAGCAGCTGATAGAATGAATGCTGTCCGTTTGTTCCAGGTTCACCAAAAATTACAGGACCTGTTACGTATCCAAGAGGTTTTCCATCGCGGTTTACGCTCTTACCATTTGATTCCATATCCAACTGCTGAAGGTGAGCTGGGAAGCGGCTCAAAGCCTGGCTGTATGGGAGAATTGCTGTTGCAGGATAGCCCTGTACGTTTCTCTCATAAATACCAATCAAAGCATCCATCATAGCAGGGTTCTTTGTAATGTCTTTGTTCAAAGAAAGTTTATCTTCTTCTGCGGCACCATCAAGGAATTCCTGGAATACTTTTGGACCAAATGCAAGAGAAAGAACAGCTCCACCTACACCAGAAGTTGAAGAATAGCGGCCACCAATGTAATCATCCATATAGAAAGCTGCCATGTAATCTGGGTTATGAGCTAATGGAGAAGTTTCTGAAGTTACTGCAATCATGTGCTTGCTTGCATCACATCCAGCCTTCTTAATAAATTCTTTTACAAAAGATTCGTTTGTAAGAGTTTCCAGAGTTGTTCCAGATTTAGAAACCAGAATGAAGATTGTCTTAGAAATATCAAGTGATTTAACTACACTTGCTGCATCGTCTGGGTCAACGTTAGAAATAAAGTGAGCTTCCATTTTGAAAGTATTGTTTTTCTTTGCCCAGTTTTCGAGTGCAAGGTACATAGCGCGTGGACCAAGGTCTGAACCACCAATACCAATCTGACAAACTGTTGTATATTTTTCACCCTTTTCGTTTACAAGTTTTCCAGAGTGAACATCATTTGCAAAATCTGCAATGCGTTTTACTTCGTTGATGTAGAATTCACGCTTATTTACACCATCAGCCATAACATCTTTTCCAAGCTGACCACGTGTAAGCTGATGAAGAACCATGCGCTTCTCTCCAGTGTTAATTACAGCACCATCCAAAAGCTCCTGATATTTTTCTACAAGCTGCTGTTCTTCTGCAAGTTCAGCAAGAGTTTTCAAAATCTGTTCGTTTACCTGTTTTGCGGCAAAATTGTAAGTAAGTTCTCCGCCCATAGGAATTGAATATTTTGCGATTCTGTCTGCAGCACCTGAAGCAGAAAGCTCATCTGCAACAGAAACCATACCTTTAAGAGACTGCAATTTCTTCCAGGAAGAAAGAGAGTCTGCGTTTGACCATGTAGCCATTTTAACACCTCGTATAAGAGAAATCTCTGATGTATAAAATATATAGAAAATAATGATTAGAAACAAGTTTTTTTTAATAGTACATTACTCTATTTTTGACCACCTCAATTTATAAAATTTGTCTTAAAAAGAGGCTTTTCTAATTGACAAATTCTGCAAGTGGAAATAAGATAAAAATATGGACTTAAGAACAGTATTAACAACGGACACTATTAACCTTCATTTGAAGGGAACCACAAAAGAAGAAATCGTAGATGAAATGCTTGATGTCTTGTACAAAGCAGGCAAAGTAACAGATAAAGCTGCTGCTCGCGCATGTGTATTAGATCGCGAAAAGAAGATGTCAACAGGAATGAAGCACGGTATCGCTATTCCTCACGGAAAAACTGATACTGTAAAAGACTTAGTTGCATGCATCGGTATTTCTGATAATCCTGTAGATTTTGATTCTTTGGATCAGGAACCTTGTCGTATCTTCATTATGACTTTGTCTCCAGTAAACAAGACAGGTCCACATCTTCAGTTCCTGGCAGAAGTAAGCTTGCTTTTCAAGAGTCCAGAAAAGCGTCAGGAGATTCTGGACACTCAGGACAAGGCAGAAGTATTCCGTATTCTTACAGAATAGGAAAAACAAAATGCTTATGAAATGCGGGCAACTTAAGTTGGCCGCATTTTTTTTATATTTTTAATTTGAGGACAAAAATGAAACTAGAACCATTATTTTATTCAAAAGATAATAAACTTTATAAGATTGCAGATAACAGCCTTGTTGATACAACTTCTCTAAAACGGATTGAAATAAAGTGGTCAACCGTAGAGCTTGAAGAAGAAAGTTATAATGAAGAGTACCTTGCAAATCTTAGAGACCAGCTTAAATCTTATGATGAAAGCGGCATTTTTGCAGTTTTAGTTCCTCTTGTAGACAAGCCTCTTGAAAGCCCTGAAGAAACAGAACTTTTTATTGCAGCCTTTAATCATACTGCCCGCCGGGTAAAAGACTGCGTTTCTGTAGTGGGATTTGAACTTCCTTCTGAATTAAAAAGCACTCAGGATTTTATGGATACCCTTGCCATAAAACATGCCCAGTACATTTATTTCTCTAAAGATAAACAGACTTCAAACGAAAGTATTGTTTTATACTAATACGCAATAAATGCGAAAAACCGCAATATCTGCAAGAAATTGCGGTTTTTTTCTAAAAATTCACTTTTTTTCCTAAAAATTCTCTTGCTCTTTTTTTTTATTTGTGCCATTATCTTCACCGTTATGACGCAAACAAAGATAGAACAAAATAGTTTTTCATCAGCTTGTATAGTTGCTATTTTTTTGTGTCTTACATTTTTTGCAGGAGCTCTACTTATTTATTTTCTCCTTCCATCTGAAAAAGTTCAGACGATAGAAGTTCCTGCTGAAATTGCAGAAATCCCGGAAGAAACAACGGAAGATTTTTTTTCCGACTTCCAGGACTATTTTGCAGAAATATCACTTAATCAGCTTTCTGATGATTATGACAAGGGGCTTACACTTTACAGACAGCCACTTTCAAGATCAGCTGTAGAATGGTTCTATTATCAGATTTGCGGTAACAGAAATGTTACACAGGCCATTCTTTCGGAAGCTGAAAAAAATGATATTCCGCTTTCGCTTGCTTTTGCTCTGGCACACACAGAAAGCAATTACAATTCGGAAGCTGTAAATAAAAATAAGAATGCTTCAATTGATAGAGGACTCTTTCAGTTGAATAACAATTCTTTTCCTGCACTTTCTGAAGCAGATTTTTTTGATCCTTTTGTAAGTGCAAAATACGGTATGTCGCATCTTAAGTTTTGCTTGAATACCGCAGGAAATCAGGTGTCTGCACTTGCTATGTATAATGCAGGAACCGGAGCTGTTCGCTCTAACAGGACACCACAGACGACATTAAATTATGTCGGAAAAATTATGGCTTACCAGAAACTTCTGGATCAGCTTTTTACAGAACAGGTTGTAGCTTACTACGAACCTCAGTTGGCAACAGGTATTGCTGTTGCATACACAAAATAAGCACTTTCTGCGGCCTTGCCTTTAGAAACTGCTTTAATTAATTAGCCTCCTAATTTTGGAGGGCCCGGTTTTTTTAGTTTTCCCGGGCCCTCTTTTTTTTAACTCATGTTTTCTATCATCTGACATTATGTACATCTTCTTGAACTAGAGTAAGCTTTCTGTTAAAGTTTTAACAGTAAATAGCAAAATTCGCAAAATTCAGGGCAAATTCAAGTAAAAAGTGCCTTATTAGCCTGGAATTCAAATTGACCAGAAAGGAGGGGCTTCCTATAATGACCACATTATTACCTAATGCCACAACGAAGCGGCTTGCACAGATTGAAGAGTTGCTGAAGGGTTGGCAGGTAGAAAAGATAACTTCTGCAGATATAAGTTCGGCAACCGGCTGGAAAGATTCGCTTATTCGTCATGATTTGTGGCTGCTAAGACAGACAATCCAGACAGATTTTTTTCACGGTATTTCGAACGGCTACAGATGCGAAAATCTTTTACAGGCAATAAGGCTTGCGCTTGGTAGTGAAAATGCGACAATAAATGTTTGCATTGTGGGCCTGGGAAGACTGGGAGCGGCACTACTTGATGAAACCTTATTTGAAGGTAGTAATTTTGTGATTAAGGCAGGTTTTGATTCAAACGTAAACCGGGTTGAAATTCTGCGTTCTACCTTTCCATTGTATCCGGCTGGTGATATGAACTGGATAATCCGACAGGAGAAAATCACACTTGCAGTTCTTGCTGTTGCCGATAAGGACGCGCAGGCTATGTGCGACAGACTTTTGAAGGCAGGAATTACAGGGATTGTAAACATGACTCGGGCTCTTATAAAAGTGCCCGACGGCGTGAAGGTCGAAAATCTTTCGATTCTAAATGCGCTTAAATTAGTATCTAACTAGTTGTGAGTTACTGTCTCCGAGTGAAACGGGGGCGTTACGGGGGCGGAGCCCCCGTAGAGGGGGTAGCGAGCAACGAAGTGCGAGCGATGGGGAGACTTCCCCCTCCAGAAATAAAAAAAAAAGACAAAGGAGTCTACAACTATGGCAAGAGTGTACAATTTTAGTGCGGGTCCTAGCTGCCTGCCGGAAGAGGTTTTGAATGCTTGTGCAGCAGAAATGCTGGATTATAATGGAACAGGCCAGTCGGTAATGGAAATGAGCCACCGTTCTAAGGCTTATGAGCCTATTATTCAGGACGCTGAGGCTATGGTTCGCAAGCTGATGAAGGTACCTGATAACTACAAGGTACTTTTTGTTCAGGGCGGTGGTTCTACTCAGTTTGCTATGGTTGCAGAAAACCTTGGTATTCACACAGGAAAGGCTGCCTACATCGAAACTGGTGTCTGGGCAAAGAAGGCTGCTGCAGAAGCTAAAAAGCTTGGCGTTGATGTTGATATTATTGCAAGCAGCAAAGACAAGAACTATTCTTACATTCCTCGCGTTGAAAAGATTGAAGGCGACTATGACTATGCTTACATCTGCTTCAACAACACAATTATGGGAACTCACTACGAGTACATTCCTGACTGCGGAAATATCCCATTGGTAGCTGATATTTCTTCATGCGTTTTGAGTGAGCCACTCGATGTAAGCAAGTTCGGTTTGCTTTTTGCTGGTGCTCAGAAGAACCTTGCTCCTGCAGGTGTTACTCTGGTAATTATCCGCGAAGATTTAATTTGTGAGCCTGAGGCATGCCGCGCTGGTACTCCTACTATGCTCTGCTACAAGACTCATGCTGATAACGATTCTATGTACAACACTCCTCCATGCTACACTATCTATGTGCTTGGAAAAGTTTTGCATTGGATTGAAGCAAACGGCGGAGCTGAAGGAATGCTCAAGCGCAACAAGGAAAAGGCTGATTATCTTTACAACTACCTTGATAACAACGAAGGCAACTTCTATCACGCAACAACTGAAGTAGGAAGCCGCTCTTTGATGAACGTTCCATTCCTTACAAAGTACAGTGACCACGCCGCAGACGACGAAGCCGCTGCCGCAAAAGAAAAGGAAATCAACGACAAGTTTGTAAAGGCCGCTGCCGCTGCAGGTCTCGTAAACCTCAAGGGTCACCGCCTTGTTGGTGGTATGCGTGCTTCTATTTACAATGCTATGACACTTGATGGAGTTAAGGCTCTTGTTGAGTTTATGAAGAAGTTCGCTGCTGAGAATAAATAGGTTATTGAGGTTATAGGTGCCAGGTGTGTATGGCCGCTGGCGGCCAGTGTTTTATAGCAAGCCGTTAAAAAAATTGCGAAAGCAATTTTTAGGCTTACCACCTACACAAGCAGGCGTTGCGGGCGGCGTTTGAGCCCGCAGAGGGGGTAGCGTAAGACTGCGTAGCAGGCTGAAGCGAGGGGGAGACTTCCCCCCTCCTCCCTAGAACCTAAAACCTGACAAAAGGAGAAAAGAAAATGAGTTTCAAAATTCAAACATTAAACAAAATTGCCAGTGTTGGTCTGAACCAGCTGGATCGCGATAATTACGAAATTGCTACTGATATTAATAATCCGGATGCAATTCTTGTTCGTTCTGCAGAAATGCACGATATGCAGCTTTCTGACAATGTAAAGGCTGTTGCCCGCGCAGGTGCCGGAACTAACAATATTCCAATTCCAGAACTCACAGAAAAGGGCGTTGTTGTATTCAACACTCCTGGTGCTAATGCAAACGCTGTAAAGGAGCTTGTTCTCCTCGCACTCTTGCTTTCTAGCCGCCCTGTAATCGAAGCTAACAAGTGGGCAAACGGCCTTGCAGGAAAGGGAGACGAAATCCCTGCCCTGGCAGAAAAAGGAAAGAGTCAGTTTGTTGGTCCAGAACTGATGGGAAAAACTCTTGGTGTAATCGGTCTCGGTGCTATTGGTGCTATGGTTGCTAACCTTGCACTTCACTTTGGTATGGAAGTTTACGGTTACGACCCATTCCTTTCTGTAAACGCTGCTTTGAAGTTGAACAAGAATGTAAAGATTGCTGAGACTTTGGATTCACTTTATGCAAAGTGTGACTACATCACAATCCACGTTCCACAAACAAACGACACAAAGGGAATGATTAATGCTTCTTCTATCAAAAATATGAAGGACGGAGTTCGCATTATCAACATTGCCCGCGGTGGTCTTGTAAACAATGCAGACATTCTTGCTGCCCTCGACAGCGGAAAAGTAAGCTGTCTCATCACAGACTTCGCTGCTGAAGAACTTTTGAATCATCCAAAGGTTGTTTGTATGCCTCACCTTGGAGCTTCAACTCCGGAAGCAGAAGACAATTGTGCTATCATGGCTGCAGCTCAGCTTAAGGACTTCCTCGAAAATGGAAATATCGTAAACTCTGTAAACTTCCCTAAGACAGTTACAGACAACCCAATTCCAAAGGGCGGAACTCGTCTTTGCATCAGCCACAAAAACATTCCTGATACAATCTCTAAGTTCACAACAATCCTCGGTGAAGCAAAGCTCAACATCAGCTCATTCATCAACCAGGCTCGCGGCGACGTAGCCTACAACATCATCGACGTAGACGGCATTGTAACCGACGACATCATCGCAAAGCTCAAGGCTTGTGACACTGTAAACAGAGTTAGACCTATTTTCGGCTAAAAGATTCCCGGGTCAAGTCCGGGAATGACAGGTCAACAAAAAGTCATATAAAACCTAAACAGCAGAGTTGAAAGACTCTGCTGTTTTTTTTTATTTACGCACTTTCACCCAGAAGTTTTATAGAACAATCTTTAATAAACTCCGGTGCAAAATCCAATCCATTAGCCCATGCAATTGTATGATGTTGAATTGAGAAATCCTTAAACACCGTCAGATCTTTCAGAGCAGAAACAATTGCACGTGAATCATTGGAAATAGTATTTTCGAAATCAACAAGATGAGAAGATCCATCATTAAAAGTCACTACAATTTTATAGTCACTTTGATATTTTGCTGATTCTACGTGCAACATAACAATACCTCTAAACAAGCGGCGGAACCTTTTCAAAAGTTCCTTTTGTATTAAGCAATTCCCAATTCGTCATCAACTCTTTTTGATGCTGAGAAGCCCACTCAATAACAAATCCTGTAATTCTGGGAGGAAGCGAACCTGCAATTATTGAAAGATTATCAATTGCAAATGCAGCTTCCTGATTATTGTACTCCGCATGAAAGTGAGGTGGCATATGATCATTAAAATACATAGTTATCGATATGCCCAAGAATCTACTGATTTCAGGCATAGGCTACCACCTTTTCGCCAACTAGTTTAACACACCTTAAATTGTAAATCAATTTGATTGGATGATTAACAAGTTTACACACCATATTATAACTCCTTGAGGATAAAAACCCCATATATAATATGGTGTGACTTTTATCATTTTTGACAAACTTTTCGAAAATTTTTAAATTTTCTTACAGATTTTTCACATACTCAGCAATAATTTCCGCAGTTTCTTCCGGCGTCTGTCCGGTGTTATCTATAAACTTCTGAAACTTACCGCGATTCTTTTTGAACCAGGCTGCATATTCAATCTGGCTTTGGATAAATTCGTCGCTGCCACAGTTGCGTTCGGCCGATCTGGCTTTCAGGCGTTTGCTGATTTCTTCATCGGAACAGACCATGGCAATAAAATGCGTATCTGTTATTTCTGAGGATAGCTCCACCTTCTCGTAAAAATTTATCGGATTCATCCCAGCCGATACCAGCAGAAGATTTTTGTCACCGGCAATTTCAAGAGCGCGTTTTAAGTTGTCGGTGTAATATTGGTCTTCGTGCTCCGTGTCCTTGTAATCAAGCCATGAAATATCAATATCATCAGAGTCCAGAGTTGCATAGTCTGGAAGAAGACCCCTGCTTTTGAAAATCTGATTCACTGTAGATTTTCCGGTGCCGCATGGGGCGCATAAAATTATTAAGTGTTTCATTTTTATCTCCATTATCTTCTTATCACCGGGGCTCCCTGGACATATTTTCCATAGAGCTTAAGAAAGTCCTGATATTCCGCTTCTTCTGTAATCCAGACAATAACGTTTACTTTCTTAACTCCAAGATTTGTATAGGCCTGAAAGCGGGTGTTTCCGTCGTTCAATTCAAAATCATCTTCAACATAGTGAACAATGAGCGGCGGCATGTCCGGATCCTTTTTAATTGAATCCTCCAGCGCGGCAACGTGAATCGGCCACCAGTCTTTATCGATTCTGTATTTCATATTTTCTTCTGGGCCTGTGCAGCGATGAAAAAGTTCCAGAGGCATTTTTACCGGACCAATGTAGTAGCGTTCAAAAAGCTTGAGCCCGTCCGAAAAAGGCACATTGCGGCCATCTTCCAGTAGGTACGTGTGTATCCATTCATCAATTTTATTTTCCTTTGCATAACTCAGTGCAGAGGAAAGAGTCTTGTTGTATTCTAACATAGGTGTCTCCTTTTTTGTGTAGACAATATGCTTTACAGAATCAACAGAAAGACAATATTTATCGGCAAGAGAATCAATATCAGAGCCGGCTGCAAAATCATCCCTAATAGCCTGATTTCTTTTTGCAAGATAAGCCCTGTAGCCCGAAGATTCACCCCAGGCCTTCTTCTTCTGCTCGCTGGCCGGAATATAAATTGTTTCTCCCGACACATAACGCTGAATCTGCTTTAGAAACTGCTCTGGAAAAATGTCCTGCGCGTTTCTGTAATTCATAAAATCCACCTTATTTTTTTACGCTCGTGCACTGCGTTGTGATTTTAGAATAAAGGATTAAACGCTTCTTGTATATGTTGAGTTTGGGTAGAGGTGAAGTTGGCATACAAAAATGCTTACTGCCCCGGGTAACTTATTTCATTGCCCCAGCCGACAATTGTCTGGTAAAAATTCTGAACCTGAATGAGCCCGTAGGAAAAAAGGAAGGCCCTGTCTTTTTCGCTGATTTCGTTCAGGCTCTTCCAGACAACTTCTCTGAGCGGTGGATTTTCGGAGCCCGCTTCTTCGGGATCATAGCCTGTAATTGCCTGCTGATCTTCTGGAACTGAAACTTCAAAAGAATATTCTTTTCTCCCGTGTGAATAGATTACAGCAAGCGGCTTTACAATTGTGCCATCGAGGCCGCACTCTTCTTTAAGCTCGCGTAAGACTGTCTGTTCGGGAGTCTCTCCTTCTTCTATGCCGCCGCCTGGCACCGAAAAGAATTCCTTACCGTTATTTGCGTCTTTGTAACAGAGCCTTTCCATTAAGATTTTTCCATTGCGGATTACAATTGCGACGCTTCGATTTTTGTAATTTGGGTTTTCTTCCATAATATTTAGGATAAAGGATTTGAAATGGTTTGTATATGGAAGGGGTGGCCTACAAAATATTTAAAATTATCTATTTTGTAGGTACCCTGTAATTATGGTTTTGCTAAAATGACCTACAAAAGTACTAAAATGCACATTTTGTAGGTTGGTATTTTATTCTGGAAACTAGTGACTACCTACAAAATCGAGGAAACATTATGTTTTGTAGGTACTTCTATTGTTACATAGCTTAGGTTGCAACCTACAAAACCAGGATTATTGCTATTTTTGTAGGTAGATTTGTAATTTTTAAACTGCGTTAGCGATGGGAGCAGCCGCGAAGCGGGCCACCGCAAAAAAGGGTGGTTGAGCTTGTCGAAACCACCCTTTTTGAGGAGGCTGAAGCGAAAGCGGAACTGCGGACGTAGCGACCGGACACGGAACGAAGTGGAGTGTCCGGGAACGCCAAAATATTCTTCGAAAACTCAATTCATATGTGGTATAATTAAATCATGAAAAACGTTTACGAAGAATGTCCAACCTTTGAAAATGAAAAATGGCTTTTGCGCTTTGTGGAAAAATCTGATGCTGATGATTTGCTGCAGGTTTATAGCGATAAAAATGCACTGCCTTTCTTTAACAGCGACAATTGTGACGGCGATAATTTTTATTATCACACAAAAGAACTTATGAATAAGGCTATTGATTTCTGGCTTTATTCTTATAAAGAAAAATGGTTTGTCCGCTGGGCGATTATTGAAAAGTCGACAGGCAAGGTAATCGGTACAATTGAACTTTTCAAACGACTTTCTGATGACCCTTTTAATGAATCTGGAATTCTGCGTCTTGATGTCGGCAGTTCTTATGAAAAATCAGAAGTGCTGAAAAAAATCATGTCCATGATAATTCCACACGCCTTTGAAATGTTTGATTGCAAACAGCTTGCTACTAAGATTCCTCTTTATGCAGTTGAAAGAACTGCGGCCGCCCAGACTTTTGGTTTTGAAAAGACAGACGCACTTCTGGTCGCAAAGGACGGCGTTCCTTTTAACGGCTACTGGATTTATAAAAAGGAAAATTAAAATGGAATTCAGAAAAATTTTTGACACAATTCCAGAACAGTTTGATAAGTTCAGACCCCGCTACAGTCAAGAGCTTTTTGACAGTCTGATTGCTTATGCAAAAATCGGGCCGGGTAAAAAAGTGCTGGAGATAGGTCCGGGAACCGGTCAGGCAACCGAGCCAATTTTGAACACAGGCTGCGACTATAATGCGATTGAACTTGGCGAACATCTTTATGCAAAGATGAAGGAAAAGTTCGGCGACCGCCCTAACTTTAATATTGTAAATGATGATTTTATTACCCATGATTTTTCTGACATGCTGGGGACAGGCGACCCTAACAGCACCGGCAGTGTCGGCAACACCAGCAGCACCGATAGCCCCCGCAAGTTCGACCTAATTTATTCTGCCGCAACAATCCAGTGGATTCCCGAAGACATTGCTTTTTCTAAAACCTACGACCTTCTTGCTCCCGGCGGTACCCTTGCAATGCTTCTTACAAAATCAGAATACAAAAGTACAAATCCGGCCCTTTATGACGATATTCAGAAAATCTATGACGCATACTTTAAGCCGGAGACTCCCTACCAGCACGGCGGCTTTCATTATGAAAACGCCACAAACTACGGCTATGCAGATTTTGAAGAACGGGACTTTTACGGTAAACGCGAAATGACTGCCGACGAATACGTTGCCTTCAGCGGCACCCACTGCGACCACATGGTAATTGCAGAGCCCTACAAAGCAAAGTTTTTTGAAGGCCTGCACAAGGCAGTGTTAGCCCACGGAAACAAAATTATTTTTAATGACACTTATGTTATGTATCTGACAAAAAAGCCATAAAATGCATCTTACCCCCTTAAAAAGGCATCTTACCAAAAACAATATTGCTAACAAAAGCTGCATATTTTACACTCCTCTAAAACAACAAAAGGAGTATTATATGAATAAAAAATTTACATGTGCCAGCCTGAGCGGCCTTATTATTTCACTTGCAGTTTTGCTTTCCAGCTGTTCTTTCCAATCAGAAATGGCAGCCTTAAAAAGTCTTACAAAAGTAACAGACGGCGTGTTTTATATTGAATACGAAGGAAACTACAAACTGGATGACTATATTGCTCAGGGAGGCGGAAAAACAAATGAAGAAATGTCTGCCTTTATCGAAAAATGTCTCAAAACAGGAACGTGGGATGGTATCGGTGCCGGTAAAAATATTTCAGTAAAAATCACAACCCCGGATTTTGGATGTAGTTCCATTGCTGCACAAAACACAGATGGCGGGCAGATTTACGGACGAAATTACGACTGGAACGATTGCTCTATAATCATTGTTCATACAAAACCAAGTGACGGTTATGAATCAATTTCTACAAGCTGTCTTGAGTTCTTAGGTTTAGATCGCGACTGGCAACCTGCCTATAAATTTCCAAACGATATGCTTGCCTTAGCTTCAATTTATGTTCCTCTTGACGGTATAAACGAAAAAGGATTGTATATTGCAGACCTTATGGCCGGTGATGATGAAGAAACTGCCCAGAACACAAACAAACCAAATCTGACAACAACTGCAGCAATCCGTTTAATTTTGGACAAAGCAGCTGACGTTGATGAAGCGATTGAACTTCTTAAAGGAATTGATATGCATTCTGTAATTGGTGCTGCCCATCATTTTGCAATTGCAGATTCATTGGGAAAATCAGTTGTTGTCGAGTATGTAAATAATCAGATGTATATAACAGAAGGTCCTGTGCTCACAAATCACTACACTGCTGACAGTCCTAAAAAGGATGATGGTATAAATCCTCAGAGAGAAAATTCACGAGAACGTTTTGCAAAGCTTTTGGCTGCCGGAAAAGAAGCTGACTGGAAAATGGATACCTCTGCTATCTTTAAAACTTTGGAAAGTGTAAGTGCCAAAAATTATACAACAGATGATATTACTGCCTGGAGCATTGCTTTTGAGCCTGAAAAACGCAAGGCAAGCTACTGTTTTAGGGGTGACTATAACAAAGTCTTTGTGATAGAATTCTAAAGTATGAAGATTTCAATTTTAGATAAATTTCCAGATGAAGAAGACGAGATTATTATTAAGTGTGATAGGCTTGATGATGATTTACGTCTTCTTATTGAAAGAATAAAAAACCGCAGTCAGAAAATAAATTTCCTGAAGGATTCAAAAATCATCTTTGCTGAACTTTCAGACATACTTTATTTTGAATCTGTAGATGACAAGGTTTTTGCCTACACGCTGGACCAGGCTCTGGAAACAAAGCTCAAACTATATCAGCTGGAAGAAGACTACCTACCCCAGAATTTTCTGCGGGTTAATAAAGCTGTAATTATGAACCTTAATAAAGTTGAAAGCCTGTCGCCTGCTTTTGGCGGCCGCTTTGAAGCTACTTTGAAAAACGGCTACAAGGTAATTATTTCACGCAATTATGTCCCGGACCTCAAAAAGAAGCTAGGACTTTAGGAGCCTACCGGGCGGCCTTACACATACACAGGAGATTAATATGAAAGAAAAAATAAATATCTTGATAAATATTTTTACACGCGTCGTTACAACTATTTTCCTGATAGTCACAATATACGAAGCGCTTTTTATCGGCATGGGCGTTACTTTTAAGATTATGGATATCTGGGGCATCATGCTTATAGGCTTGCTCTGTGCAATCTGTTATCTTCCCCTGCTCAGTGAAAAAAATTATTCAAAAGCCGCGATGATAATTCTTCAGGCTGGCTATTTTGTAGTTATAAATGCAACAACTCTTGCAACAGGCTTTCTGCTTCACTGGTTCAACTTCAAAAATCCGCTTGCTGTGTTGAGCTTTGAACTTATAATCATTTTTGTTTACATCACGGTTATGATTGTTTTTTATAAAATTGATTATAATTCTGCAAAAGAGATGAACAAAAAACTTAAGGAACGACAGTAGTATAAGGAGTATTCACCCGACCCATGATAAAAGCCGTAATTTTTGACATGTTTGAAACCCTGGTCACACTTTTTGCTGGAAAGACTTATTTTAGCGAAGACATTGCAAAAGACCTTGGAGTACCGCTGCAGGATTTTAGAAGGGAATGGCACGCAACCGAAAAAGACCGCACGATTGGAAGGCTTACTATGGCAGATGGTGTTTCGATTGCGTTAAAAAAACTTGGCATTTATTCAGAAGAAAATGTAAATCTTGTCTGCAGCAGGCGGCTTGAGGCTCTTGGAGACACTTTTTCTGCAATTCCAAACGAATCAATCAAACTCTTGAAAGACCTGCACCAGAGGGGAATCAAAACAGGACTTATTACAAATACTTTTTCAGACGAACGCGACCTTATCCGTTCCAGCCCCCTCTATCCGCTTTTTGATGTAACGATGATTTCTTATGAGCAGGGCCTTTGTAAACCCGACGCTACAATTTACCAGAAAATGCTGGACGCTCTAAAGCTTAGTCCAGAAGAATGCCTTTATGTTGGCGACGGCGGCTCCCGTGAGCTTTATGCCGCCCGAGACATAGGCATGTATGCCCTCCAATGCACCTGGTTTCATGAGCTTGCTTTTGAGCCTCACATACCATGTCCTCTGCTTGATGAGTTCCCGCATGCAGAACATCAGGAAGATGTGATTAATTATCTTTCATCATTTACAATGTGAAGCACGTCCTTGTTTTCTAAAATCTCATGCATACGGGTGCGTAAAAATTCCGGGCGGATGTCTGACTCTGGCAGCTTGTCCAGGGGAATCCAGTGAATGGACTCTTTGGCATTATCCCAGCCGATGCTGCTGCACTTTGCATCCTTTTTGCCACGGCTTTTCATAAGGTAATAAAATTCAATTACATGGCAGTGGAGCGGCTCATAGCCCAAAGAATTTTCCTTAAAAAAGTTTTCGCAGATTACGGCAAGACGCTCAACCTCGTAATCAACGCCAGTTTCTTCACGAACCTCGCGGACAATGCACTCCTCCGATTTTTCATTCATGTGAACGCCACCGCCAACCGTGTAAAAATATGATGAAGTCTCACTTTTCACGACAAGAAAGCAGCCATCCTCAATTATGATAGCTCCGGTTCTATAACGGAACCAGTTATCGTCCGCAGAAAAACAGCAGTCCGGGTAACCTATGCGGATGTCTTTGATTTCTTTTTTATTTTCCATATAAAAATCCTTTTTTTGATTCTAGCATAAAAAGCAGGTGAGATATATACTAAAATCACAGACTTTGGAGACCCTCTTATGAACAAACGACGACTTGGAAAAACTAACCTCATGGTAAGCGAAATTGGTTTTGGCGGTGAATGGCTGGAGCGGCACGAATTTGACGAATCTGTTGGCCTCATAAAATATGCACAGGAACAGGGAATAAACATAATCGACTGCTGGATGCCAGACCCAAAATCCCGCGACATAATTGGAGCAGCTATAAAAGACTGCCGCGACAAATGGTATGTTCAGGGACACATCGGCTCCACCTGGCAGAACGGTCAGTATGTGCGCACCCGAGACATGAAGTTTGTAAAGCCTGCTTTTGAAGATTTGCTTGCCCGCCTTAAGAGCGACTACATTGACCTTGGAATGATTCACTATATTGATTCGGAAGAAGACTGGAACAAGAGCATGAACGGCCCTTTTATTGATTATGTAAAAGACCTTCATGAGCGCGGAGTAATCCGCCACATAGGGCTCAGCACTCATAATCCTGTTATGGCAAAACGCGCAGTTCTTTCCGGCTTTGTAGAGATGATTTTGTTCAGTATAAATCCGGCCTTTGACATGCAGCCACCGAGCGAAGACCTTATGCAGATGTTCAGCCGGTACGAGGACAACATGAAAGGCATTGACCCCGAGCGCGCTGAGCTCTACCGCCTTGCAGAAGAAAATGATGTTGGTATAACCGTCATGAAGGGATTTTTGGGTGGCAAGCTTTTTGATGCAGAAAATTCTCCTTTTGGAGTTGCATTTACTCCGGCCCAGTGCATTCATTATGCTTTGACCCGGCCTGCGGTAAGTTCAATTATGTGTGGCTACGACACAACAAGGCAGATTGATCAGGCAGTTGCTTACGAAACCGCCAGCGCAGATGAAAAGGACTATGCCTCTGTAATTGCAAATGCCCCTTATCATTCCTACAAGGGCCAGTGCACTTACTGCGGTCACTGTAAGCCATGCCCGTCAAATATTGATATTGCCATGGTAAATAAATTCTATGACCTAGCAAAGCAGCAGCCGTCAGTTCCGCAAAGCATTCAGTCTCACTACGAGCTTATTCCCCACAAGGCCGCCGAGTGCATAGACTGCCGTGCCTGCGAAAGCCGCTGTCCTTTTGAAGTAAAGATTGCAGACCGCATGAAAAAGGCCGCAGAGCTTTTTGGATGTTAGTCTTTACAAACATAAAACATATTCCGGTACAATGGCATTTTCAGCATTGATGTATTCCAGAGTTTTTTGAACTCTTCTACAGGAATTGTTCTATTATAATAAACTGATTCTCCGCTGGTCGGCGCTGTATCTAGAGCTGGCTCAATAGCATTTCCATCTTTATCGACATTTACCCAGCTCTGAATTGAATCTGCAAGGTAAACCTTTTCTTCATCATAGCCTGTAACAGTTGCAAAATGCAGATAACTTTTTCCTACAAAAGAACGGATTACAACAATCACCGGCCGTCCTTTTTCAAGCTCATTTTGCAAAGCCGCAAAGTTTCCTGTGCAGGCTGTCATTTTGATTCCACGCTTTTTGAAAAAGCCTGTAATTCCCTTTGGAAAAGCAAGTCCTCCCTTCATCTGAAAAGGAACCTCCTTAAAGGCCTCTTCTCCGCCAATCTGCACTCCACTATGACGCAGGACAAAGGCCGAAGAAAAGCCTGCACAACCGCCGCCCTGCTGGAACTCAAAATAAGAGCCAGCTGGAGTTCTTACAGTTTTATCATCAGGCTTAACAAAAAACTTTCCACCCTTTGCATGACGGCCAAAACGAGGCACTATAAGTCCCATTAAAAAAATATCAACAATATTTGTGATAATAAAAGCCGTGAGAAGAAATTTTACAATTTCAAAACTTATAGTACCTAGCATATCTAATTCATATTAACCTCTAAAAGACCATATTTTCAAGTTAATTAGAAGCAGAATCATGTAAAACAAACATTTTTATTCCCTCTGTAGGGAATTTTGCTTTAATATAGCGCACCACCTGGGAAACCTTCTGTTCAGCATTGTCTTCGGCATAGGCAATAAGCATAACGTTTGTTTCCGGCCAGGTGGAATCCCCCAGTTTATAAGAATCTCCACCGCGCCCATAGACCAGAGGAATAACCGTATAAAGAAAATTCGGAATACAGGCCTCAAGATTATCTTTCAGCTCTGAATAAACAGACTGATTTGTTATAATTTCAATTCTAATCATATTATCTATCCCCCTCATCACAATCAGAATTATCTCTTAACTTCTGTAATTCAGATGGCAATTTTATATCTTTTTTATTTCCATTTTTGTTCAAAAGCGAATAAATAACAGGAATAATAAACATAGTTACCAGGGTACTGGAAAGAAGCCCGCCCACAACACAAAGTCCAATTGGCTGAGTCATAGATGAACTTGCACTTCCAAAGAAGGCCATAGGAATCATAGCAAGGATTGTTGTAAGAGTTGTCATTAAAACAGGACGAAGACGACTTGCAGCCGCATTTTCACAGGCCTGCAAAACAGGTACTCCACGGCGCACCAGCAGATTTGTCTGATCTACCAGAAGAATACCATTATTTACTACAATTCCAATCAGCATTACAACACCAATCAAAGAAACCATACTAAAAGACTGGCCAGTTATAAGGTGAATTAATACAACTCCTACAATCAAAAATGGCATGGTAAAGAGGTTTATAAAAGGATCCTTAAAGCTTTCGTAAGTTCCCGCCATAACACCAAATACCAGCACAATTGCAAGGCCAATAATAATAGCAAAGATTTTTGCAGTGCTGGTTGTATTCTGCCATGAACCTTCATAAGTAACAGTTACACTTTCTGGAATTACAAGATTATCGCTAATCAGCTCTTTAATCTGATCTTCCACAGCTCCGGCATTACTTCCATCACTAATATTTGCAGTAAGATGAATAATACGAGTTTGATCTTCACGGCTGATAGAAACAGGTCCCGTACCCCTGATTACTTCTGCAAAGTTTGCAACAGACACAAGTCCATTTTTTCCTTCCACAAAGATTTTTTCCAAGTCTGGAATATCAGAGCGGTCTTCATCATTCAGGTAAACAACAACATCATAAGAATCTCCGTTTAAGTTATAGCTTGTTGCTGTATATCCGTTGATACAGTAGTTAATTTCATTTGCAATAGACATTACAGAAATGCCAAAACGTGCGGCTCTGGCGCGATCAACCTTAATTTCAACCTGAGGAAGACCGTCTTCCATATCAATCTGAGGTTCAGAAACCGAAGAAATATTAGCCTGTATTAAAGATTTAATTTCTTTTGCAAGACTATTTGCGGCATCAAGGTCATTTGAACGGAAAACAATATCAATATCACTTCCACCCATCTGCTGCATCATACCTTCATCAAAGGTAAAGCTGGCATTTGGATAATCATTAAAATGAGCGCGAAGTTTTGCCTTTACGCTTTCTGCACTATCAATCTGCTCAGAAGCATCCGGCAGGTAAATAGAAATACTTCCCTTATAAGATGAATCTGTACTTCCGCCCCTCTGCCCGGTTCCAACACTTACAACGATATTTTCGTAGCCTTTAATTTCTTCCTGAGCAAGTTCAAAGAAATCCTGCAGAACAGTCTGAGTTTCTTCAAGTTTTGTTCCCAAAGGCATTTCTACATTCAAGCCAACAGAAGTATCGTTATAATGAGACATAAAAGAAATCTTAAGGCGACCAGCCAGAACCAAAGACATTGCAAGAATTCCAAAGGCAATAACTACAGTTGCAAAACGATGACTAAGCACAAAGCCCAGAGCCTTTTTATATTTTCCTGTAAGCCAGTCAAGCGCCTTTGCCAGAGCACGGTCTGCTTTTGCAAGCCAAGGCAGGGTAATTGGTTTTTCCATGCGGTTATCTACCGGGAGAAATTTTCCGGCCAAAACAGGCACCAGGAACATAGCAACAAAAAGCGAAGAAAGAAGTGCAATCAAAATTACAAGCATAAGTGATGTAAACATTTGCCCCATCATTCCAAGCTTATCCTTAAAAATAAAGAAAGGAATGAATACACAAACTGTAGTAAGGTTTCCGGAAATTACAGAAGTAATAACCTCCTGAGTACCAATCACAGCGGCTGTAAGGGCCTTTGTTCCTCGGTTCCTGTAAACATAGATGTTTTCAATCACAACAACCGAAGCATCTACAACCATACCGAGTCCCAGAATTAAACCGGTCATGGTAATCATATTCAGGGTGATGCCGGCAAAAACCATAACAGTAAGGGTGATTAAAACACAGAATGGTATAGAAATGGCCATAATAAAGGTTGATTTACCACTGCGCAGGAAGAGAAAGAGGATTGCAACAGCAAGTATAAATCCTTCAATAATTGACTTTATGAGTTCATGTATTGTATCACTTACAGATGTTGAATCATCACTAAGAATTTCGATGGTAACATCTTCTGGAAGTGTCTTTTTAATATCTTCAATTTTAGCTTTTACTGCCTTGGCAACATTTACAGTATTTGCCCCGGAAGATTTTTGAATTGAAACATAAACTCCGGGTTTTCCGTTAATGTAAATCATACTGGAAACATCTGAATAGCCCATGTAAGCCTGACCAATATCTTCCAGTTTTACGTCATAATCATTATAGGTGCCAACTACAGTTTCGTTTATTTCTTCTATAGAATTAAACTCACCGGTAGTGCGAACCATGTACTTTTTTGTTCCCTCACTTACATTTCCACCGCCAACTTCTATATTATTTGCAGCCAGAGTGGAAGCAACGGAAGAAAGTGTAAGGCCATAAGCATCAAGACGGTTTAAGTCCAATTCAACACGGACAATTCCATCACGGCCACCACGAACATTTGCCTGAGCAACACCATCGGCCTGTTCCAGACGGTCTGCAATCTGTTCATCTGCAATTTTCTTAAGTTCTTCTTCTGTGCGGTTTCCGTTAATGGCAATAGTCATAACAGGCATAGAAGATGAAGAAAACTGGAAGATTGAAGGTGTGGAAGCCGCATCAGGCAGCTGCCCTTTTACCATATCAAGTTTGTCTCGAATATCATTGACGGCCACATCCATATCTGTTCCGTAATTAAATTCAAGCTCAATTGTTGAAGAACCTTCCGAAGATGTGGAAGTCATAGATTTAAGATTATTTACACTCACAAGTCCACTTTCCAAAACCTGAGTAACAGATTTTTCTACAGTTTCCGGACCTGCATTTGTGTAAGTAGTCATAACCATAGCAACCGGATTATCCATATCCGGCATCATTGCAACATTAATATTTCCCAGTGAAAAAGCCGCAACAATTGCGATTAAAACAAAAGTACAAAGAGTTAAAACCGGGTGTTCAAGTATTTTTTTTGATAGACTCATACTAATTCTCCTGACTTACATCTTTAATTTTGGCTCCATTAGAAAGGCTCTGAGTTCCGCTTACAACCACTTTTTCTCCAAAAGTAAGGCCACTTAAAACTTCAACCTTTCCATCCACATTTACTCCAAGTTCAACATTTCTTACGCTTACTGTTGAATCATCAGCAACTACATAAACATAAGACTGGTTACTCTGTGTAAGCACTGCATCATAAGGAATAACAATTGCATTTTCGTGAGTAGTTGTATAAAGTTTGATTTTTGAATACATTCCGGCATTTATTCTGGAATCGTCCTGTTCAAAGGCAAGATAGATTTCTTTTGTGCGGGAAACTTCATCTACAATTGGTGAAACTCTGATAACATGAGCCGAAAAAGTTTCATTTTTGTAAGCTACCAGGCTTACATCTGCCTTCAAATCGGTCTTAAGCACAGCAATATCCCGCTCAGGAACATTTGCCTTAATCTGCAGCTGAGTAATGTTTCCAATCTGGGCGATAGAAGTGCTTGTATTTACAGAAGTTCCTACTGTTAGAGGAAGGGCTGTGATAGTTCCGGAAATAGGAGCATAAACCGGGCTTACTTCATAATAAGTTCCCGGAGTAGAAGGGTCAATTTCTGCAATCAGATCTCCGCGTTTTACATTAGAACCGAGTGTTACATAGACCTTAGTAATTTTTCCGCCAATTTCAGGGTAAACTGAAATGGTATTGTTGGCCTGAATGTTACCGTTCATTGTAAGATATTCCTGCAAAACAGAAGGCTCCAGAATCTGAGTTTTTACACTGTGCACAGCTTCTGATAAAGCGGAAGCTCCCGGAAGGCCAGCCCCCCTTCCAGCGCCCGGACCGCCAGCCATTCCACCCTGTCCGTTAGACTTTTCCTGTGGCAAAAGGGCTACAATCACAATTGCAAGTAAAACTACTGCAACCAAAGCTATTCTTTTTATAGTATTTTTAGAAATTTTCATCACCTATTCTCCTATAGTATTTTTTAGTTCAAGAATGTTATCTATCAAATTAAGCTGCTGATTTCGCAGCTGAAGTAAGGCATTTGTGTATGAATTCTGAATTGTCTGCAGGGATGCCAAATCTTTTGTTCCGTTTTTGTAGGCAACCAGAGCCATATCGTAAGTTTTTTTGGCAAGTTCTTCGTTTAACTTGCAGTTTTCAAGCGTTTCTTTTGCAATTTCAATTTCGTTCAGCATTTCAAAAAGACTTGTTCGCACCTGAAGCTTTGTATCCTGCAGCTGAAGTTCAAGACTGGCGATTGTGTCGTCATAATCTTTAATTGAATCACTGGCAGAAGAACCCGGAAGCAGATTATCAAGGGAAAGAGAGAGGCCCACTGTGGCGGACCAGGAGTTCGAAGTAGAAGAAGTATCTGCGGCCACACCATAGGAATAAGAATAAGGATTTACATTTGCGGAAAGTGTGAGGGAAGGCAGATAAGATGATGAAATCAGCTGATTTTTACTAAGCTTTGCCTGTTCAATAGAATCTTTGATTGAACGAACTGAAGAATTCTTTTCTACAAACTCGTCTATTTTTGATTCATCAAAATTGTAATCCATAAGACTTTCATAATCATCAAGACTACCTTTTAAAATAACCTTCTGGTCGGCTTCAACTTGTATTCCAGTTTCATTTAAAAATTCCAAAAGTGCATTTATATAAGATTTTTCTGTATTTTTATAATCAATCTTAGCACTTTCATAATTAACCTGGCTGGTCAGTAAATCAATTTCGGGAACAAGACCTTTTTCTTTTTTTGTTTTTGTCTGTTCATACTGATTTTTATACGACTCTAAGGCTTCTCTGCTTGATTCCACCTGTGACTGCATATACAAAAGTGAATAAAAAGATTTACGAACTTCTAACTCAATCTGACGCAGTGTGTCCTCGTAATCTTTTTTACCGCTTTCGTAAGAAGCTTTAAGGGCCTTAATTTTAGAAGCAAGTCCAAGATTCAGACTCAAACTGGCAGTCACGTTGGCATTCAGGCCCACAGTATTAGCAGAAGAATCTGTAAGATTTCCGCCTTCACTTCCTGTAAGGCCTGCTGTAAGTGAAGGTAAAATGCTGTTCCATGAATGAAGGTATTTTCTTTGACTCTGATTTAATTCTATTGCGCTTTCCTTTACAGAAGTCTGGTTTTCCAAAGCCGAAGTAACGGCACTTTCAACATCAATTTCCAGATATTCCTGAGCATAAGTAAAGGACAGCAGAATAAAAAAGACACAAATAAAAGTAATTCTCTGTTTCATATACTCCTCTTTTACGCACTAAACGTAATCACAAACACAAACCCGATTATAAAAAACAGGTTACACTTGCATAAGGACTTGTTGAGAAAACTAAGAAAACTATTATTTTGAACTTATTTTATACTTATGTCTTACTTAGAATTTTAAGGTTCCAACGATAGTTGAATCATCGTCACTATCATCATCTCCGTCGTCATCATCATTTTTGCGTTTTTTACCAAAAAGAGATTTTTTCTGAAAACGAGGACTCTGGCTATCAATTTCTTCCAGCAGGGCTTCCCGCTCATTTTTAGCAGAAGCCTTTTTTTCTGCACGGGCTTTTGGTGAAGTAAGGAAGGCAAAAAGACTGCCACAAAGGCCGCCGGCAATGCAGATTAAAATTGCAACAGCACCACCTGCCCCGCCAACTCCGCCGGCCGTTTTTTCAAAAACTTCGCGGATTACATAGAGAATCACAACAAAAATAAAAGAAAGAGGGATTTTCTTTTTTGAAAGAGACATAAAGGAATTCAGAAAAATCAGCATAAAGATAATGCAGGAAGCTCCGCGCAAGCTTGTTTTGCAGAAGCAGGCATTAAGCACTCCAGAAAAAAGTGCGGAAACCGCCATCATAATTGCAATTACAATCGAACCATAACGCTCTTCTATTGCAGGCCCCAGAAGCATAATAAAAATCAGATCTGTAACCAGCATCTGAGGAGAAGAAAAACCAAAAACATAAAGAAAAAGCCTCAGGTAAGAAAGAGGCTGAGAAATCAAAAATGGGAGTGCACCACCTGCTGTAGTAGGCGACGATGTTAAATTCAAACTATTGTTATTTTTCAGCAGAAGGAAATCAATCAGAAAAAAAACTGTGCAGATTAAAACAAAAAATACAGGAACGGGAGCGTCCAAAATCACTTTATAAGGGAACTTTATTTTCTTTTTAGCCATACTTCAATTATACACACAAATTTACTTTTATTCTTCTTTTTTTATTCCAATTATGCTATATTTTATAATATGGATGACTCAAATATCAGAACAGCCGGAACTGGCAGCAGTTTTGCAGAAGACACATCAATTCCTCTTCCTCCAGAAAAGAAGGTAGTTTTTTACAACGATAACTATACAACTATGGAATTTGTTGTTGATATTCTTGTTTCTATTTTTAACAAATCACATGAGGCAGCAGAAAAACTGATGATGCAGGTTCACGAACAAGGCTCGTCTACAGTTGGAATTTATACTTATGATATTGCAGTATCCAGAACAAATCTTGCAATTCAGGCTGCAAGAAAGAACGGTTATCCGTTAAGGGTTGAAATTGAGTAACGACAATAAAGTACAGGGAACAGTGCGCCAGATGAAGGTAACTCCTGCACTTAGCAGAATTCTTTCTGAATCTTTACTGGCCGCAAAAGACCTTAGACATCAGTTTTTTACTCCAGAACATGTGCTTGCTTCTGCCATTCACGATGAACAGGTAGAAAATTTGCTCATAAGCAGCGGAGTAGATACAAAAGAACTACAAAATGATTTAATAAACTATCTGAATACAAAGCTGCCGGTAATTTCTTCGGATGCAAATCCTGAATTAATGAAGGATCCTGTTGAATCGGCAGGTTTTCAGGCAATGATGAACAGGGCGGTTTTTCACTGCGTTGCATCTGCTTCTGATACTATCGATATTACAGATATTTTGATGAGTATGCTGGACGAAAGCCGCAACTACTGCTCTTATTTTTTAAAGACTAATGGCGTAGACCGAATGCGTCTTTTGGAAAATATTACAAAAATCCAGTCTCCAAAGAAACGAAGTCAGCAGGCAGGTCCACAGGGAGGACAGGGCACTCAGGGCTTCCCAGAAGGCATGATGTCTAACAACTCAGGCGGATTAAAACGTTTTGCAATCAACATGAATGAGCTTGCAAAAAAGGGTGTGTATGATTCACTTGTCGGCCGCGAAGAAGAAATTGAACGCACAATTCAGATTCTCTGCCGCCGCACAAAGAACAATCCTCTTCACGTTGGAGATGCCGGAGTTGGAAAAACAGCAATTACTCAGGGACTGGCACAGCGCCTTGTGGAAGGCCGGGTTCCAGACAGTCTGAAGGGCTACACTATCTGGTCGCTTGATATTGGTCTTTTAATGGCGGGCTCAAAATTCCGCGGAGACTTTGAAGAGCGATTGCATTCGGTTATTGATGAACTTAAAGAACAGAAAAAAGCTATCTTATTTATAGATGAAATTCACATGATTATGGGGGCAGGAACAAACGGCAACTCTCAAATGGATGCCGCAAACCTGCTAAAACCGGTTCTTGCAACCGGCGAAGTAAAGTTTATTGGTTCTACAACCTTTGAAGAATATTCAAAGAACTTTGAAAAAGACCGGGCACTGGCCCGCCGCTTCCAGAAAATTGACATTGCAGAGCCAACTCCTGCCGAAACCGAAAAGATTTTGAAAGGACTTCTGCCTAAATACGAAAAGTATCACGGGGTAAAGTATTCGGCCGGCGCCGTTAGCGACGCGGTAAAACTTTCTATGCAGTTTATGCCAGAGCGCCGCCTGCCAGACAAGGCCATTGATATTATAGACGAAGCCGGCGCCTTTGTGAGCATTACTAAAAACGGCGGATTCGCCGGAGCTGGCGCGGAGCTGGCTGCGGGAGCCGTCGCGCCCGCAAAACGCGCAGCCCAGCCTCTTGTTACACCGCAAATTATCCGCACGGTAACCGCAAAGATTACGAAGATTCCTCTGGAGACGGTTCGCGGCTCCGAAAAAGAAGCGCTTAAAAATATAGAAGGCACTATAAGCGCAGAGATATTTGGGCAGGAAGTTGCCGTGGCCGCGCTTTCCAAAGCCGTAAAAAGGGCCCGTGCTGGCTTCCGCAATCCTGAAAAGCCGGAGGGCTGCTTCCTCTTTGTAGGGCCAACCGGCTGCGGAAAGACTGAACTGGCCCGCTCCCTTGCCCGCCTCTTAAAAGAACCGCTGCTCCGCTACGATATGAGTGAGTATCAGGAAAAGCACACTGTAAGCCGTCTGGTCGGCTCTCCACCAGGATACGTGGGCTTTGAAGAAGGCGGACTTCTTGTTAAAGATGTCCGCAAAAATCCTCATGCTGTAATCCTCTTTGATGAAATTGAAAAGGCAAATGCCGATATTTACAACGTACTTCTTCAGGTTTTAGATTACGGTCAGCTTACAGATAACCAGGGACGCAAAGCAGATTTCCGTTCATGTATAATCATCATGACTAGTAACGCTGGTGCCCGCGATCTTGAAAAAGGCAGCATTGGTTTTGGAGGCTCTTCTTCAAACGCAAATCTTGAATCATCACTAAAAGAAGCTGTAGACCGCGAATTCCCTCCGGAATTCCGAAATCGTCTCGATGCAGTTATTCCATTCAACTTCCTGGACTTTGAAGTTGCAAAACAGGTTTGTCAGAAAGAAATTAAAAAACTGGCCGACCGTATGCTGCAGAAAAAAGTTATTCTTGAAGTTACAGACAAATGTGTCGATCAGCTTACTCAAAAAGGCTACTCAAAGGAATTCGGAGCCCGCAATATTGCCCGCACGATTGAAGACGAAATTGCAGATAAGATTGTTGATGAGGTACTTTTCGGCCAGCTCGAAAAAGGCGGAAAAGTAAAAGCCGATTGCAAAAAGAATGAAATAACATTCAGCTATGAAAAAAAGAACCGCTAGACTTATAAAATGGATATTTTTAATAACTTCATTAATTGCGGCTCTTGCGTTTTTTTCTATCTTTTCAACATCATTTATCCTCACTAAATCAAAAGTTCAGCCGGAGCTTGCCTATAATGATTCAGACACTTGTCTTTATCATGTGATTGTCACTGGAACCTACGAAAATCAGAGTTTTCTGAAAGAGCTTTTTGACGGTGCAAACCTTCTGGCAAAATCTTACAACGCGCTTGTTGAATTACACGTGCCGGAATCTCAGGCAGACCGCGCATCTTTACAGGAACTTATTACTTACGCCTCTTTTCTAAATGTAGACGGCATTATTGCTTACATTGATTCTCCAGACCAGGTTTTGCGTTTACCTCACAGAAATGATGAATCTGAAATTCCTCTTATTACAACGGGGCAGTTTGCTCCAAATCTGAATCAGGTTTCTTTTATCGGAGTAAATAACTGGGAACTTGGTAAACGGCTTGCAACTGAATCAAGGCATTTTCTTCCCCACGGAGGAAATATTTACATCATAAGCAGTAAATCTGCGGCTAAATCTTCAAATCTGATTACTAGTTTACAGCAGGCTCTTCAGGCTCAGAGGAATATTACTACAACTGTCATAGAAGATATTTCTCCAAACTTTAATTTTCCGGAAAACAAAAGTATTTTCATCACGCTTTCTGAAGACGACACAATACACTACGCTCAGTTGCTGGCGGAATTATTCCCTCAAAAAAAATGCAAACTGATTGGCTCGGGCGGAAACGAAGTTTGCCAGACCTACCTTCAAAAGGGCTGGATAGATGAACTCTTTTCTCTTGATCCAGAGAAGATTGGCGAAAAGGCCATGCGTGAACTTTTTGAATACCGCAATCACGGTTCTGCAAACTCTTATATTACAGCTGATGTAAAACTTTCACGGAGTTCACAATGAAATTCGATCCTGTAAATTACGTCAGACACAAAAGTCTCCGCTGGAAAATCATGTCCTGCATCGGTATTGCAATTCTTATGCTTACAGCGGGAATTTTAACAACCATGCGGTTTGTCTATTATTCCGTTCATAATTTTTCCGATGCCTACAAATCTAATACTGAACTAACTGAATTTTCACAGGCCATTACAACTACAGAAAAGGCCCTGGAAGATTATGTAAACTACCGCACTTTTGAAAGTATTGATGCCTTTTACAATTCCCGCACAAAAGTTGAACAGCTTTATGATAAATTAAAAAACTTTCCTTCCCGCAATGAAATTGCCCACAAAGAATATGTTATTCATCAGCTTACAGAAGCCTTTCTTTATTACGGAAACTATGCAATTTCGGCCCGCCGTGCCAACAACGAAAGTGAAATTGCAATAAATTACGCTTATGCGATGACTAGTTACAACTACCTTATTTCACAAATTCTGGAATTGAACAGTCTGCGCTTGCAGCAAAACGCCCTGCTTTACAATGAAAATCAGCACCGCATTTTTATTGCAAACACCCTGAGCATTATTTTCTTCTTCATATTTTCTGCTTTAATTTTCTTTGTTCTCTACTTCACAATTACTTCTATTATGGAGCCTCTGGTTGAAATTTCCAATGTTGCCCACAAGGTTGCCCGCCGCGACTTTGACATTCCCCTCTTCAACCGCGATTCCAACGACGAAATTGGCAACATCTGCAAGGCTTTTGACCGTATGATTATTAGTATCCGCGAATATATCGACACCATCTGGGAAAAGGCCCACACCGAAGCTGAATTAAAAGAAAAAGAAATTGAAATGCAGGCCCTTTACACAGACGCCCAGCTCCGCGCCCTGCAAAACCAGATTAATCCTCACTTTCTTTTTAACACGCTAAACACTGGTGCCCAGCTTGCCATGATGGAAAATGCCGATAAAACCTGTTATTTTATTGAACAGGTTGCAGATTTCTTCCGCTACAACATTCAGCAGCAGAGCCGCACGGTTTCAATTGACGAAGAGCTTGGTTTGGTAGATAATTTTGTATATATAATGAAAGTTCGCTTCGGAAACCGGCTGGAATTTACAAAAGAAATTCCGGAAGGTTCTTTCCCGCAGAAAATTCCATCTATGACTCTTCAGCCTCTGGTTGAAAACTGTATAAAGCACGGTCTGAAAAACACCAAGGGAATTGTAAAACTGAATATTCAGGTGGAAGAAAAGTTCATTGTAATCAGTATTTCCGATAATGGCGAAGGTATGAAGGAAAACACCAGGCAGGCGGTTTTTGAAGCCCTCAAGTCTGGCACAACAAGACTTTCTTCGGAAGTGCTTGATAATTCCGCTTCCCACAGCGGAACTGGTCTTATAAATGTATTTATGAGGCTTCAACTGCAGTTCCACCGCGATGATATTTATGATATTACAGCTGGCGAAAACGGTGAGGGCACAAAATTTATAATAAAGGTTCCAAATCATGTTTAATATTTTAGTCACAGATGATGAACAGATTGTAATAGATTCTCTTTCCTTTATTATCAATAAAAACTTTGCAGACCAGGCAAAAGTTTTCACTGCCCTTTCTGGCACCGAAGCCATAGAAATCGTGATGAAAGAAAACATTGATATCCTCTTTATGGACATCAATATGCCAGGCTTAAGCGGATTAGAAACTGTAAACGTAATTACAAAGCTTAAACCAAACACAGTTTTTATCATCCTTAGTGCCTTTGACCGCTTCCAATATGCCCAGCAGGCAATTGAACTTGGAGCTTACAAATACATTACAAAACCTGTGAATCGAAACCTGGTGATTGAAACAATTCAAGGAGCCATGAAGCTTGTTGAAGAAAAAAAAGGCAAACTCAGCGCAGACCTTGAACTCCACAAAAAATTAGACCTTGTTTCGCCAATGGTCGAAAACGACTTTATTTATGCCTGTATTTTTAATAATGATAAAAGTCTGGACCTTACTTCTTATCTGGAATATTTTAATCTTTCTGAAAATCCCTGGGTCTTCTGCTGTTTTGAATTTCCAAATATTAATTCCGACAACCAGTATAAAACCTACCTTAAAATCCATGAGCTTTTGAACACGGAACACCGCTGTCTTGTAAGCTCTTTTATGATGAACCGCATTGTGGTTTTCTTCCCGATTTTTTCCGTAAACCCGGATTACACAGAAGTTCAGGAGCAGATTAAAAAGTTTTACACTATGCTCAGCTATAACATTTCTGCGGGAATAAGAGCTGGTGTTAGTCAGATTCAGACAGATAAAGAAAAACTACAGGCCTCTTACAACGAAGCACTTTCTGCCCTTAATAAGTCTGCCCAGAACGGCGGCTTAGTCTTCTTCGGCTTACCATGCTCAGAAACTTTGCAGCAGCACACAAATACTTCTGAATTCAAGACAAACCTTATTTCTAAGCTGATTGCAGGCGATTCTTCTGGTGTAAAATCATTTCTGGAGCTTTATACTTCGGAACTTATTTCTTCAAAGCTAGAACTTGATAAAATAAAAAATTCCTTTTTTGAATTGATTGTAACTGCCAACAATTCTACAAAAGAAATAAACAGAAACTTTAGCAGCGAAAGTTTTGATAACGCCTTTTCTATCTTTTCTTCTGAAAACGACGTAAACCTCATAAAAGAATTTGTTCATAAATTCCTTTTGGAATGCATCTCTGCCATTACAAGTGTAAAGAAAGCGGAAGTGCACCCTATTATCAAAAAAGTTTGTGATTATATAGACGAAAATCTAGATAAGGACATCTCTCTGGAAGAAACTGCAGATTTTGCAGGCGTAAGCATCTTCTATCTGAGCAAGCTTTTTAAGGAAGAAAAGGGAGAAACCTTTAT
>JAGAZB010000008.1 GCA_017940255.1 Treponema sp. | reverse complement strand
GTGCAGGCACGGCCCGCCCCGCCGCCAGCGACACAGCCCTTGCGGAAGGAGCCCGCCCCGCCGCCAGCGACACGCTTTCCCCAGCCAGCTCCGCGACCGGTGCCATCTCTTCCTCGGCGGGCTCTGCTACCAGCCCGACTGCCAGAATCACGAGCCGCGGGCGCGCAGCCCTCTACCTTGGAGTGCATCCCCGCCTGGCGGGAATTGCCCTGGAATCTTGGGAAGCGGCCGGGCAGCTCGGCGAGCAAGCTCGCCGACTGCTGGTAAAGTTCAGCCAGTATTCTCATTCGTCTCCTGAACTTCAAAAACGCTTTCTGGCAGATTTGGAGCGGCGGCTTGAAAAACACGCGGCTAGTTTGCGGGGCAACGCCGGCACCACTGCCAGTGGCATACTCATCCTTTCCGGCTACCCGGACCGACTGGCTCACCGCTTAAGCGCTCCGGGTGTGGAACCCGCCGAGTACCAGTTTGCCGGCGGCCGTAAAGCTTTGCTTTTCGCTCAAAATGCCCCGGAATGGCTGGTTGCCCCAGATGTTATGACAACTCAAAAAGGTGTGGTTATTTTCGAATTTGAAGAGCTTTCTACCTCAAAAATCACCGAATTTGTTGAAAATCACGCTGAAATTCGCATAATTTGTAAATTTTCCAACGGAAAAATACAAAAAACTGAAAATAAGTGTTATGGTCAAATTGTGCTTTCTTCGCGAAAACTGCCTTCTACTTCAGAAGATTTAGCCGAAGCCTGGCTTACAGAAATTGCAGAAAAAGGTCTTTCTTCTTTGCCTTTTGATAAAAAAACAGAAAGCCTTATGCTCCGTGCAGAATACATTATACAACAGAATGGAAGCCCGGAACTTGCAGACAAAGTGAAAAGTCTTGCAGATTCTGCCAGAGAATGGCTGCTTCCTTTTTTGGGCGGTGCAAAAGAACTTACTTCCCATCTCTTATATGATGCCCTTTACTGGTATCTGAACGGAAGTGAAATAGACCGTCTTGCACCAGAAGAAATTATTCTGGAAAATGGCCGCCGGGTTCGTGTGAATTATGAAAGGCAGGCAGAAATCAGGGCAATTGTAGAAATCATCATTCAGCGAATTTTTGGCTGCTTTAAGACGCCGGAAATCTGTGGAAAGAAAGTTCTTCTTCGTCTTCTTTCGCCGGCCAGCCGACCTTTACAGGTTACCGATGATCTGGAAAACTTTTGGACTGGAGCATGGCCTGAAATTTGTAAGGAAATGAAGGGTCGTTATCCAAAGCACAACTGGAATTATAAAATAATTGAATGAACTTGCCTCTAACGTATTTATTTTATAGATTTTTTTTCTTTTTAGACCTAAAATATTTATAGATTTATGACTACTGAAAATCGTATTCCATCACGAATTGCCATAACAGTAGGCCGGGCCGCTGCTTTGTGTGCATTAGTGTATCATGTAGGTGTTCTCTTTATCTTCTTTTTTATGAAGATTTATCCGCTTGCATATTATAATATTTTCAGTTGTCTTTTTTTTACCACCATCCTTTTACTTATTCCCAAAAGAAAGTCCTTAATCCTGTTGTATCTGATTTCTACGGTGGAAGTAATTTTTCATCAAACTTTTGCAGAATTCCTTCTTGGGTCTGATACAAATTTCCGCTTTTTTATTTTTGGAATGGGACTTTTGCCATACCTGGTTTTTGAATATCGCATGAAGATTTCAATACCAATTACGCTGGTATGTACTACTGTTTTTCTTATTCTTCAAAATCAAAATTATCCGGGACTTTACGAAATCTCTAGTGCCGGAAATGTCTTTTTCAAGAATATTAATTTTATTGGTGTAATTGTCTTAATTCTGATTACAATCATGCTTTTTACAACAATCGTTGCCAAGGTAGAGCGTAATCTTACTAATCAGAATGTAATGCTTGAAAATGAAATTAAAAGAGCTTCTGTAATTCAGCAGGCATTTTTCCGTCAGGATGCAAAGGATCTTTACGGATGGGATATTGCTACTTATATAAAACCTATGGCTGGTGTTTCCGGAGACTTTTTTGATTTTTACAAAACCGGTAAAAAACTTGATGGATTTGGCATTTTTGATGTTTCGGGACACGGTATTAGTTCCGGCCTTATTACTATGCTGGTAAAAAATATTATTCATCAGGAATTTTATAATGACAATAAACTGGAACTCTGGGAAATTCTGAATAATATTAATGACCGCATTATTGAACAAAAAGGTGATGTAGAAAACTATCTTACTGGAATTCTGGTTCGTTTTACTCCAAAAAAAGCCGAAATGGTGATTGCGGGTCACCCTACCCCAATCATTTATAAAAAATCTACTGGTATTTGCGATTATCTGAAAAAAACGAGCGAATCTACTGGTGCCATTGGAATTGCAGGTTTCCCTACATTCTATATTTCTCAATTTGTAGATTTTGAAGATGGCGACCGGCTTATGTTCTTTTCTGATGGCGTTATTGATGCTGCAAATGAAAGAAACGAATCTTTTGGCCGCTTGCGTCTTATCAGGGCTTTTGAAGAATCTATTGATTTGAGTGCTGATGAGCAGACAATTTACATTAGAGAAAAAATTGAAAAATTCAGAGGAAGTGCTGATCAGAATGATGACATCAGCTTAATCTGTATTAATCGGCTTGTATAAAAATGATACTTATAATTCTTGGCAGTCTTTGTATTTTATATGACATTTTACTGAACGTAATAAATCCGGGAACTTTTCTGGATATCCTTACTTCTTTTTCACATATCTGGACTCTTTTGGGTTCTCTTTTGATTTTTACTGGAATCTACAGACATAAAACCGGCCGCTGGTTTTGGGAAAAGTGGAAGAAGGGAGTTAAACTAACAGTCGTTAGTTTTCTTTCATTGTGTCTTCTTATCAGTTTTGTGAATTTGTTTTTTATCTGCACTCCCCGCCTTGCTTCTTTAGATGAAGAAGCAGATTACGTAATTTTATTAGGCGGTGGAATTGATAAAAACGGTAAGTTGCCGCGTTCGGTTTTAAACCGGGTGAAGAAAACTGCTGAATATTTGGGCGCTCATGAAAATGCGGTTTGCGTGGTAACGGGTGGAACCTTAAAATGGCTGCCTTATGCCGAAGCGCCGGAAATTAAGAGACAACTTGTAAAATCGGGTATTTCTGAAGAACGTATTCTGGTAGAAGATCAGGCTTTAGATACCATTCAGAATTTCCAGTACTCTTGCGCCATGCTTGCAGATTATGCAGGACTTGAGAAATCTGAAATCTTAAAAAGTAAAATAGTTGTTATTTCTAATTATTATCATTTAAGAAGAGCCGAAAGGCTTGCTAGTCGTATGGGGTTTGAAAATATAGCGGGAATTGGGGCTCACTGTAATCCTTTTTTAGCTCCTATGTCTTACGTACGCGAAATCTGTGCGTACGTAAAACTGAACCTCCGGATTCTGCTTACTGGAAAACCTGAAAAAATTATTTAGCGCTAAAAATTGTTCCTGGAAGATTTCCTTCGTACAGATTAATTAAAGCGCGCTCGTGACTTCCGTTTGCGAGCAGCAGATTAATTCCATACTCAGTAACTTTTTCGGCAGCCTGAATCTTTGTTTCCATTCCGCCTGTTCCAAAAGCATTTGTTTCACCAATCTTAATGTTTTTTCGTAAATCGGGAATAGAATCTACCTTTTCTATAAGCTTGGCATTTTTATTTGTTTTTGGGTTATCGGTATAAATTCCATCAATATCACTGAAGAGAATCAAAAGATCGGCTGACCACAAAATAGCAGTAAGTGCCGAAAGGTTATCGTTATCACCAATTTTGTCTTCTTCAAAGGAAACGCTGTCGTTTTCATTAATGATTGGAACTACGCCTTCGTCTACAAGGGTAAAAAGTGTATTTCGGATATTCAGAGTGTGCAAGTTGTTTTCAAAATCTTCTTTTGTAAAAAGCAGCTGTCCAATATGAAGGTCCTGCTTCTGGAAGGCCTTGCGCCACTGGTGCATAAGCTCTACCTGACCAATTGCACACAAAGCCTGGCGGTAGTGAACATCCTTTTTGCGGGCCCATTCCTTTGTGGTAGAAACACCGGCAACCTGAGCACCTGAAGAAACTACTACAATTTCTTTTCCGAGCTTAATGAGTTCGGCACACTGTTCGGCAAAGCTTGCCATAAAGTCTGTGTTCTGTGTTCCATCCTCTTTTGCCAGAGTGTTGGAACCTATTTTGATTACAATTTTTCTTGCAGATTTTAAAATCTCTGAAATCTCATTATTCATGTTTGTTATTATAGAGCAGAACAAAGATTTTGTCAGTTACCCCTGATACAGTTGCCTTCTTAATGCCAGCGGTAGCCGCCTATTGCAGAAAGTCCAACTGTTATCTGATTATAAAACTCCCAGTTTGCTGCCTGCAGATATCCTACATGAGGACCAAAACCAAAGAAGAATCCGTTTTTATCTTTTGCAGGCATAAATGTAAAATAGGGTGCTGCATTAGCGAACATATAATATTCTATGGATTTTATAAAGCTAAAACCCGCTCCACAATTAGTGAGCAGAAGAATTTCACAGCGGGGCCACTTTTCTTCATGAAAAGAATAGGAAAGTGCACCGTTAAGCGTAAGACAGATTGCAGGAAAGCCATAATCAGAAGTAATTATAGAAGTCCCCGGGCCGACATAAAAATTAAAATGCTCTGGATGCGGAAGCGAAAATAAAATGGAGCCTCCAATGTTAGAATTTGGATAATTTTTCAAGTGAGGAATATTGTAGGAAGAATAATCGCTTGTTAATACCAAAGGTGAAATAGAGTTATATGCTGATAATAATACATCTGCAAAAGATAAAGCAGAAAGTGCAGCAGTAAGAATTGAAATGCAAATAAGTTTTTTCATTATTTAGTCTCCTTCAATAAGTTTTCAGTTGAAACAGTAAAAGCATTATTAAATTCTAATGTGTCTAAATCAAAATAAACTACGTTGCCATTATTTTCTAAGTAAATTTTTGAATCAATTTTTTTGATTGGACTAAAGTAGCCGTCTAATTCAGCTTTCTTTTCAAAGTTTTTGGCTTCTTTATCTGATTGATAAACAACAACTTTGCAATCTGTATCTTGAGAATCGTTTGCTAAATTGTAGAATTTATCATTATGATAAAAATAGTATCCGTAAATCAGTTTTGAATCATTATCTATATCAACAGAAATAGGTTCTTTTTCCGGCTGGTTTAAATCATAAATAAGGAGTTTTTTATAATCCCAATGGTTTGTTTCATCTGACCAGTATTTGTAGTACAGAAAAAATGCGTAGTTTTCAGAAATATCGAATAAATCATAGGTGTATTCTTCATATTGTCCGAAAGAAAGCAAGGTTTTCAGAGAACTTGCATCATCGGAAATAGTTTTTAAAAATCGTTGATTTCCTTCTGTATAAACAACATAAAAACTATCCAGATAAGTAAACGAAGCTACTTCTGACTCAGATGTAAAAGTAATTTCTTTTGTTTCAAGAGTGGCTTTGTTGTAAAGGGTTAGTGTATAATCACAAGTTAAAAGTGTATTACCGTCAGAAGCGTAATGGTAATTGGAATCTACGTGTATGTAAAAATCACCTTCTGTTTCTCCGCCGTATTCAAAATATGGAAGGTTGGAAACTTTTTTTGTAGAGATTTTTCCTGTTGTTGAATCAAGCTGATGAAAACGCGTCTGTGATTTATTGTTTTCATTCATATAACCATCATCAAAAAAACAGTTATAATAGCGGCTGTCATTTGTTGGAGTACAATAAGCGGTTCCCCAGTTGTAGCAGCGGCCTTCACAAAAAGCCCAGTCAAAAAGGCTGTTTGTAGAAGTATCATAGACTGCATAAACAAAGCCTTTAGTTTCCATGGCGCACGAGTTTGTTTCTTTATTGCCAAAGAGATAGAGCTCGTTTTCTACTGGTATGGTGAATACCAGAGGATTATTCAAATGACTGAAGGCTTTTATTTCTGTTTTTGCTGATAAAGCAGAAACTTCTTCCTGGTTAACTTCTGTGTAGAAGCGGCAGCCGTTAAAAAAGAGGGTTGCTGTAAAAAGAGATATAGTAAGTAATCTATTCATCATGCCTTGCATGATAGATTACAAGTTTTGTGTTGTAAAGTTTACTAAATACGAAATAACCAAAGTTACTAAAAAATAACCAAAGTTCACGGGGGTGGAAGGGCCCGGAACTTATCTTATCTGGCCATCGCCGTCTATGAGGTATTTTGTAGTTGTTAGAACTTTTATTCCCATAGGGCCACGGGCGTGGAGCTTCTGTGTGCTTATTCCAAGCTCTGCGCCAAAGCCAAACTCGCCACCGTCTGTAAAGCGGGTGCTGGCATTAACGTAAACGCAGCTTGCATCTACCATTGCCTGGAAGAGGCGTGTATTTGCACGGCTTTCAGAAATAATGCTTTCGCTGTGTTTTGTGTTGTGGCTGTTTATGTAGCTGATGGCTTCTTCAATGCTTTCTACAACTTTGATGCAGCACTCGTAGTCCAGATATTCGTTGCCATAGTCTTCTTCTGTGGCTGGAACAGCTTCCTTAAGGTGTTTGATAGCCTTTTCGTCTGCATGAAGTTTTACCCGGCCGGCAAACTGTTTTTCCAGCATAGGCAGGAATTGAGCTGCAACCTTGCTGTGAACAAGAATACACTCAATTGCGTTACAAACGCTTGGTCTCTGGATTTTTGCATTTTCTGCAACGCGGCAAGCCATTTCCAGGTTTGCTTCGCTATCAACATAAAGGTGACAAACACCACTTCCTGTTTCTATAACTGGTATGCGGGCATTCTGCACAACATTTTGAATCAGTTTTTTTCCGCCGCGTGGCAGGCAGACATCTATCATGCCAACCGCATTCAAAATCTGGTCTACATCGCTATGGTCATGTTCATGTACTTCTACAAGTTCAATTGCGTCTGGAACTCCGCCTTCTACGCCGGCCAGAGCCTCGCGAATAACACGAACAATTTCTTTATTTGAATTATATGATGAAGAAGAACCACGCAGTAAAATAGCATTTCCGCTTTTGTAAGCAAGGCTAAATGCGTCTACTGTAACGTTAGGGCGGTTTTCATAAATGATTGCAACAACTCCAAGTGGAACGCGAACCTGGCGGATATTCAAACCGTTAGGTGTCTTCCAGCCGGTAATTTCTTCTCCAACAGGGTCGGTCTGAGCAATTACATCGCGCAGGCTGGAAATAATTCCATCAATTCTTTTGTTATCAAGAAGAAGACGGTCAATAATAGATTCGGAAAGTCCGTTTTTGCGGGCCTGGTTTACATCAATTTCATTTGCAGCAATTATTGAAGCGCGATTTTTGTCTAAAGCAAGGGCAACAGCAGAAAGTGCGGCATTTTTGTCGCAGGCATTTTGAAGGGCAAGTTTCTGGCTTGCAGAACGCAAGCTGGAAGATGTTTTTTTAATATCCATAAAAAATTAGTAATTTGCTAGGAAGAACATTCCAAGAAGCATTGCTAACCGGCATTTTTCTTCTGACCAATCAGCCTCTTTTGGAAGATTTGAAGTGTACCACCAGAAAATACCAAATTCTGGGTCGATACGCAGTGTGTATTCTGCAAAATCTTCAGAAGATGGATCCTGGCCGAACATCAGGAATACTGCCTGGTTTATTATGTTTAGGAAAGGCACGTAATCATCTTTCCAGGTATTCTTTGTACGGAATTCGTCAAGCTGATACAAAAGCTGGTCTTTAAGTGCAATATCAGATTTTTCTACCCAAGTTTTCTGAATAAGAAGTGTAAGATTATTTTTGAAACTGGAAACTAATTTTGAAGCACCAGATTCATCAATTGATGAAAAATCTCCGTTTGCGCCAAAAGCAATTGCAATTAAATCTGCAGAAGAATTATAGTCAGAAGATTTATCAAGAAAAGCTGGTAACGCTTCTATTGTGTTTGTATCAAGAAAATCAGAAAGAATATCAGCCTGTTTTGTCATATCACAGATATTATAATTTTTAGAAAAAAGTTTCAATCACCGAAAAAAATTGCGTATTGTACTTAATAAGTTATAATGGATAGTAATATTTTGACAGGAGGCGTATGGTGAATAGTAAAAGAAAATTTATAAAGATACGCAATGTATTGATGGTTGTAAGCCTTCTGATTATTTTGCTCGCTATTGCTCTTTTGACACAGTTTGTTGTGAGCAATGGAAATAGTGAACCTGTCGAACTGCCTGAAGAATTTAGCCACAAAGTATTGCTGATAAATTCATATACTCCGCTTTATTATAGTCATGAATCGCAAAAGCATGGTCTGGAAAAAAGTCTTTATTCACATGGAATTGAATATGACGTAATTTACATGGACGCAAAATTTTATGGTTCTGATAAAGATTTGGAAGAGTTTTATGATTTTTTAAAGGTGCGCTTAGAAAACCGAACTGATTACGAAGCAATTTTGATTGGAGACGATGTTGCCCTTCAGTTTGCTTTGGAGTATCAGGATGAGTTATTTAAGGATTTACCAATCATCTTTTTTGGAATTAATGACCGGGTATTTGCTGAACGTGGTGTTCAGAATCAGAATATGACTGGTTTTTATGAAAAAGAATACTTTACCCCTACTTTTCAGTTAGCTTTAAAGCTTTTTCCAAATAATAAGAATCTTGTTATCCTTCATGATGATTCACAACCGGGCTGGTCTGATTATTTACTCTTCCGCGATATTTGCAAAAAAACTCCAGATTATAATTCTATAGAAATTGATACTTCAAAGCTTTCTTATGAAGAATTGGTTAATGAACTGGAAAATATTCCACAGGATTCAATTTTATTTTATATGTCATCTTACATAGATAAATACGGGAATGTTGAATCTGTAAAGGCCCGCACAAATACTCTGCTTAGTCATACTAAGGTGCCTATTTTCCGGTCCTACGAAGGTGGTGCAGAAGACGGCATTTTGGGCGGAATTTATATGAACTTTGAAGCTCATTGTCAGATGGTGGGTGAAGTTTTATATCAGGTACTTTCTGGCGAAAATATTGATGATATTCCTCTGAATATGGATACACCGGGACTTTCTATGTTCAACTGGCATCAAATTAAACAATGGAAGTTAGATTCATCACTTTTCCCTAAAGATACCATTTTCTTTGATAAGCCGGCTTCTTTTTATGAAAAATATAAGTATATAATCCCAATCGCCTTACTTTTGATTATTGCCGCTTCACTTATGATTATTTCTTCATATCTGGAAAATAAAGAAGGGGTGGCTGTTAATAAGGAATTGAGAAAATCCATAGAAGAGTTAAAACAGTCTCAGGAACTTTTACGGTATCAGGCAAAATATGATGATATTCTGGATATTTGGAATCGTAGATCTATTACAAGTTATATTCAAAAGGAAGTTTTGCCAGAAGATAAGTTTTCTATCATTATAATTGATGTTGATGGATTTAAATCTCTGAATGAAAATTATGGGCATCAGGCAGCAGACAAGATTTTACAGTATCTGGTTGGTATTTTTAAGAATCTTGCAAGTAATGAAGATAAAAACAACAGCTGGAAGCTGGCCCGTTATGGTGGAGATGAGTTTATTCTGTTTATTCCGGATGTAAGCCTTTCAATAAATCACGATCTTATACGAAAGCTGATGAATGGAATACACTCCCCTATTCCGCTGGGAGAAGAAAGTCTTGCAATTACTGCCAGTATTGGTATTTCTAATTCTGATGGAATTAGCAGTCCGGAACAGCACGTTTTGAATGCAGAAAGTGCAATGTATGCGGCAAAAGATACCGGAAGGAACCGTGTAGTTCTTTTTGGTGATGAAATGCAGGATAAGGTTCGTTTAGACAATGTAATAAAAGAAAAGGTAGAAAAGGCTCTGAGTAATGATGGATTCTACATGCTTTACCAGCCAAAGGTAAATCTTAATACAATGAAAGTTTGCGGTTTTGAAGCTTTGGTGCGCATGAAAGATTCGGGAATATTGCCTTCGCAGTTTATTCCGATTGCAGAAAAAAGCGGATGGATTTGGCGCATTGGTAGAATTACTACAGAACAGACTATTAAACAGCTGGCTGCATGGCGGGATGCTGGCCATGAACTTCACCCTGTTTCTGTAAACTATTCTAGTACCCAGCTTAATGACCATGGATATGTAGATTTTCTACTTACGCTTTTAGATAAGTATGAAATTGATCCAAAATATTTTGAAATTGAAATTACCGAAGGTATCTTTATAGAAAAAAGTGCTCTTGCAGATGAAGTCTTTAAGAGGTTTACAGACGCTGGAATTAAGCTTTTAATGGACGACTTTGGAACCGGTTATTCTTCTCTGGGGTATCTTACTTACGTACCGGTAGATATTATTAAGATTGATAAATCGCTGGTAGATAATTATCTGATTGATGGAAAGGATTCTGTTATAAAAAATATAATTTATTTGATGCATGACCTAGGCAAAGAGATGATTGTTGAAGGGGTTGAAGAAGACTGGCAGTTTAAAAAACTTCAGGAGTTTGGAGCTGATGCAATACAGGGATATTACTTTAGCAGGCCTCTTTCTGCTGATGATGCTATCAATTTTACGGCAAAGTAGTTAGAATAAGGCCATGAATAAGAATCTAACTGCCGAAGAACAATATGATAAAATGGTAAATACGCCAGTTTCCAAGTTGATTGCAACTCTGGCTATTCCTACAGTAATTTCCATGCTGGTAACTGCAATTTACAATATTGCGGATACTTTTTTTGTTTCACACATTAGCATGGAAGCAAGTGCTGCGGTTGGAATTGTTTTTCCAATCATGTCTATAATTCAGGCCTGCGGCTTTACTCTGGGAATGGGGGCAGGAAGTCTTGTTTCTATTCGTCTTGGTCAGAAAAGAAATGAAGAAGCAAATGTAATTGCTTCTACGGCCTTTTTTTCTGCACTGGGAATTGGTTTTTTAATCACAATTTTTGGTAATCTTTTTTCAAGCCAGTTTTTGAGTCTTGTCGGCGCTTCTGAGGCTGTTTTGCCTTATGCCCAGGCCTATGCCCGCTACATTTTCTGGGGTGCTCCTTTTATGTGTGCCTCCTTTGTTTTGAACAATGTTCTTCGTTCAGAAGGAAAAGCCTTTTTTTCTATGATTGCTCTTACTTCCGGCGGTGTGTTGAACATTGCGCTGGACCCGCTTTTTATTTATGGGCTTCACCTGGGAATTAGCGGTGCGGCTATAGCAACTCTGGTAAGTCAGTTTGTGTCTTTCTGTATTTTGCTCAGCTGGTTTTTACGCAAAAAAGCTGTCTGCCACATGAGCATAAAGAATTTTACCTTGCGTAATGGTGTTCTGGCTAAGGTAACCTGGACAGGAGTTCCTTCTCTTGCCCGACAAGGTCTTGCCAGCATTGCAACAATTCTTTTGAACACAGCGGCCGGCCAGTATGGAGATGCCGCAATTGCCGGAATGTCTATCACTACTAAAATTGTAATGTTTGTTGCAAGCATTATGATTGGAATAGGACAGGGCTTTAGCCCGGTAAGCGGCTACAACTACGGCGCAAAACGTTACGACCGTGTAAAACAGGCTTACCGTTTTATGCTGACCAGCGGTTTCTGTATCATGCTGGTGTTTGCTTCAATCATCTTTATTTTTGCACCTTATGTTATGGCGGCATTTATTGAAGATGAAGCTGCCCGTGCAGTTGGAACAGTGGCACTTCGCTGGCAGATTTCCTTTATTCCAATTCATCCGCTTATTGTTGGCACAAATATGCTCATGCAGTCTACCCGTCATATAAAAGCGGCAACCTTCCTTTCTATGAACCGTCAGGGTATTTATTTTATTCCTGCTATTTTGATTCTGCCCCGCATATTTGGCCTTACTGGTGTAGAAATCAGTCAGTTTGTTGCAGATGCCCTTAGTGCTGTTACCGCTATTCCGTATGCAATTCATTTTTTTAGAAAACTAGAAAAATTCGCCAAATCTGAAAACTAGTAGTAAAATATTCGCTATGAATAACAAATTTTTATCCATAGCGGCGGCATGTGCCTTTTTTTCATTTATTTTTATTAGCCCTGCACATGCAGCAGTTCAGGAAAGAGTTGAAAAAGCAAATCTTTCTGCTGATATTTTGTTAAAAGATTTTGTCAGCAGAAACTGGAATGCAGAAGATGGCCTGCCGGGAAACACTATTACAGATATTATGCAGGATCAGGATGGCTATTTGTACTTTGGTACTTACGGCGGACTTTTGCGTTTTGATGGAGTAGAATTTCTTGCCATCAACAGACTTTTGAATCCTAAATATGACTTCTTAAGTGCCAGAACTATGTTTTTGGATTCACGCGGAAACTTGTGGGTTGGCTCTAATGATGAAGGTGTTTTTTGCTTAAAGCGAAATGGTGATGTTCTTCACTTTTCTGTAAAAGATGGT